>NZ_JBIWGK010000004.1:88019-730287 GCF_044763565.1 Streptomyces sp. NPDC096013
GCGGGGGGCGGGGGTGGGGGGGGGGCGTGACGGTAGGGGCGCGGGTTGGGTGGGGGGGGGGCGGGGTTGCCCCCGGCCCCCCTCGACCCGCACCCCGCCCCCCGCCCCCGCGACGCCGACTACAGCCGTATCGCCGGGAAAAATCTGGTGTCCGGCTGCATCCGTGTGCGGCCTTCCGCGCGAAGTTCCGTCAGAACGCGCGACGAAGGAGCCCTCGGCATGCAACACCCCACGGGACCAGGCAGCCGGCCGACCGTCCCGCCGGTCATTGGCATCGGCTGGTGCGCCTGGCACCAGGCGTACAGCGCTACGGCCCGTCTCGTGCAGGACGCGGAGGGCGCGGCGCACTTCGCCTGCAACTCCTGCCGCGAGGCGTACAACCTGGTTCCCGTCGCGGACCGGCCATGACGCAAGCCCCCGAGCCGCCCCCGGTCGAGCGGTTGAGCAGAGCGCAGTACGACGGGTGGGCGTGCTGCTGGTGCGGCAAGAGTCTGCTGCACGACTCCGGGGCGGTATCCGCGGGGATCGCACGAGGCAACTCCGGGGTGCACGTCCTTGACGTCGAAGTGTTCGCCTGCGGGTCGGCCTGCCCGCAAGGGCCGCGCGGAACCCGGTCCGACAGGGCATCCCAGGCGTGAGTTCGTGCCGGCGATAGGACATGCCCGCCTGCTCGAACGACGTCACGATTCTCCCGGCACTCCCGCCTCGAAGTCAGGGCCGATGGCGTCGGCCCACGGTTCCGTGGCCGTGACCACGGGGTGACCGAGCCGCGCCGACTCCTCGATCGCCAGGCCCAGCAGGTGGTCCTGGAGACCGTCCGCCAAGGGGTACGGAGGCGGACCCTCGCCACGAACCCACATGGACATCCGCTCGACGATGGTCGCGGCTGCGATGTCCTCGTCGGACAGACGAGCGGGGCGGTACGGATTTCGGTACACGGCACGTCCGTTGACCGAGATGCTGTCCAGGAAGAACCCCTCCAGGTTCATGTCCACACCGGTCTGACGGCGCGTCACGGCGGACTCGACGACTGTGCGCGGGTCTTCGAGGAAGACGATCCGATCGTCGACGATCTCGCCTCCCGTTCCCCGCACGGTGAGCCTCCGGTGCCTCAGCGGGTTCCACCACTGGTTCTCGGTGAAGTCGTACAGGCCTGTGCGGCCGCCCCCGAAGTCGAGGATCGCGAGTGTCGCCGTACGCGGGACGGGATCAGGGTTGTCCGAGAAGGCGCCCCCGAAGGCGATGGGATCGACAAGGGACGTGCTGACGGAGTTGGCGATCACCGTCGTGGGCCCGCGGCCCACATCGAGCAGTCCTCGCATGATCGATACCGCGTGGTAGAGGTGGTTCGAGGTCACCTGCACACTGGTGGGCTCGCCGACCAGTCCTTCCTTGACCATGCGCAGCCGGGCTCGGTGCGCGGGCATGAACATGTTGTGTTCGGCCACCTGCACCAGGTCCCGTGCGCCCACCCGGGACCACAGCGCTCGCATCGCGGGGAGGTCCGGAGCGGGTGGGGTCTCCTCAAGGACGGCGACACCGAGTTCGACGATCTGCTGCGTGATCTCCGGCGCGGCTGGCCAGGGCACCGCAACGATCACGAAGTCGGGCTCGCCATGCTTGGCCGCCTCTTCGACGGAGTCCACTGCCAGGGTTCCGAACCGGTGCGCCAGTTCCTCACGCCTCGCGGCCGACCGCGAATGGACACCGGTGACGGCGAACCGCCCGGGCAACTCGGCGGCGACCCGCAGGAAGAACTCCGATCTCCAGCCGGTGCCCACGATCGCGAACTTCGCCGGTCGATCCTTCGTGGCCATCTGCCTGCCTCCTGTCGGCCTGTGCCTTCACGGCCGGGATGCCTTGAGGAGCACTGAGGAACAAGTGTGCGCCCGGTTCGGCTGTGCGGGCGTGTCCGAAGGCGTCGACGGAGAGCACGATCCTGACCTCACCACCGGCCCATGGGGGGAGGGCGTCTGCCTGTTCGGGGGATCAACCGCGGCCGTCGGGCCGTCCCTCCTGGATCTCAGCGCGTCCGCCGCCGGTGATGAGGCTCCTGCGGAAGTGCCCGTGCCGCGACCTGCGGGCCCCGAGGCCGACCGGCTGGACCGTTGCGACTGTCCGGCTGCGATCAAGGGTCACCCAAGCGGTCCTCGTCGAAGGACCCGATTGCCCGGCAGCCCCAACTGCCTCAATTCCCGTCCACCGATCCTGACCTCAACTCCCCCGCCCCGCACCACCCGGCAGCAGGACCGGCGCGTCGGACCGATGAGTCTGCGGGTTGCCTGAAGTCTTCCTTGTGACGAGGCCGCCCCGTCGCCGGATCGGGAATCGGTGCATCGGGAATCGCCGGAACACATTGCTACGGAGGAGAGATGGAGGCCAGGATGAGAAATCCGATTCGGCTGTACATGTCGATGTCGCTCGACGGCTATATCGCCGGGCCGGACGACCGGCCAGGTCAGGAGCTCGGACGCGACGGCGGACGGCTTTTCGACTGGCTGGACGACCGGGAGTCCGACGGACCGAGCGGACAGGTCTACCGCGAAGCGCTGGCGACCGGCGCGGTGATCTCCGGCCGACGGACCTTCGAACTCGCCGGGCGCTGGCAGGGCGACCATCACGACGGCGTTCCGGTGCTCGTTCTGACCCACCAGGTGGATGACGGGGACGTGCCACCCGGCCACGCGCGTTTCGTCACCGACGTCGTGGAATGCGCCCGTCAGGCCCGCGCCGCCGCGGGGGACCGGCCGGTCATGGTCCATGGGGCGGGGGCGGCCCAAGCGCTGCTCCGGGCGGGGCAGTTGGACGAGATGGAGATCCACCTGGTGCAGGTCCTCCTCGGGGAGGGCCGACGGCTGTTCGACCATATCGGTGGTGATCACATCGAGCTCGACCTCGTCCGACGGCTCGACGACCGAGACGTCACCCACCTCCGCTACCAGGTACGCCGGCCCGGGGAGGCGGCGTGAAGACGCTCTTCGTCTCCTACCGCGTCACCGACCTGGAGCGGTCGCTCGGTTTCTACACCGCCCTGGGCTACGCCGAACTGGGCAGAGTCGAGGTCGGCGACGGGGCTCACCTCGTGATCCTCGCCTTCCCCGGCGAGCCGGCGGCCTCGCTCGAACTGGTCCACCGTCCCGCCGACGGACGCGTCGACGTGGGCAGCGGATTCGACCACCTGGCGATCCAGGTGGACACGCTGACCGTTACCCTCAAGGCACTGGTCGAAGCCGGTCTGGAGCCGGGGCCCCTCCAGTACCCGGGCGGTCCTCACGGCCCGAAGACATCGTGGCTCACGGACCCGGACGGCTACCGGATCGAGCTGGTGGAGTGGCCGTCCGGACATCCCGACGGCATCACCGCGGCAGACTTCTCCTGAGGCGGTCACGGCGAGTGGAGTGACGACACTCTCCTCAGCGCTGCGGCGGCGCACCTCCCAGTCTCATCCCCCGCCCCACTCACAGGACTTGAGGATGGCGGCCGAGTGCCCTCACGGGTGCCGCTGCTCATGTGACGGCACGCATCGCCTGCCACGCGCCCGGGGGCATCCCTGTCGCCTTCCGGAAGAACACCGAGAAGTTGGACGCGTCGGGAAAGCCGAGCAGGTCGGCGCAGCGGCTCGCGGTGACGCGGTCGTGGACGAGGAGCCGTTCGGCCTCCAGGACGATCCGGTCGACGATGTATCCCTTCGCCGTACGGCCGGTGACCTGCTGCACCGCTCGTGAGAGGGTGCGGGGCGCGTATCCCAGAGCGCGGGCGTAGTAGCCGACGTCGTGATGTTCCCGGAAGTGCGCTTCGACGCTGGTCCGGAACAGCCGAAACACCGGATGTGAGAACCGTGCTTCGGCGTGAGGTGGCCGAAGCCGGGCGACGAGTGCCGACAGCAGGATGTCCGGCAGCTCCGTCGAGAGGTCCCCGGCGGGGGCGGACGCCTCGATGAGGAGATGGTTGCGTGCGGCGTCGACGTACGGCCAGTCGGCGTCGGGAATGCTCCAGTGCGCGGCCAGGTCCGGGGACGCAACGAGGTCCCGGGTGGCGTGGGTGACCGGGGCGGTCGGTACGAACAGCACGAGGTGTCCCGTCACACCGGTGATGTCGTCCCACTGGTGCACCGCGCCGGGAGGGATCCACACCGCGGAGCGTTCCTTTAGCGGGTGGCGGAGAAAGTCCACCGTGAGGGAGCCGTGCCCGGCGTCGACGACGGCGAGGACATGGAAGTCGGCGCGCTGTGTTCCGCCGTCGTTCAGTTCGCGAAGGCGGTCGAACGTCATCGTCTCGACCGTGGCGGCACGGCGCTCCGCGGGCTGGTAGGTCATCTGCCGGATCACGGTCACCTGTCCAGTTTCCACCATCGGCCGACCAGTCACGCCGATGTCCTGCCTGGGTGAGCGAGCTTCAATGAACGCACAGGCAAATCGCCCAGAACAGTCGCCGGGAGAACCACGATGAACACGACGCAACCGAAGCCGCTGCCCACTTACGACCATCGGCCGGGGACCGGTCCGACCCTGGTGTTCCTGCACTACTGGGGTGGTTCGGCCCGCACCTGGGACCTCGTGGTCGACCGTCTCCCGGGCCGTGACGTGCTGACCGTCGACTTCCGCGGATGGGGCCGCTCCAAGGGGCTGCCCGGCCCCTACACGCTGGGGCAGCTCGCCGACGACACGCTCTCCGTACTCGCCGAGGCGGGCGTCACCGACCACGTCCTCGTCGGGCATTCGATGGGGGGCAAAGTCGCCCAACTGGTCGCGGCGACCCGACCCGCCGGCCTGCGCGGCATCGTCCTCGTCGGCTCCGGAGCGGCGAAACCCTCGGCACAGGTCACCCCCGAGTTCCAGGAAGCCCTGTCCCACGCCTACGACTCCGACGACTCCGTGGCCGGGGCACGGGACCACATCCTCACCGCGACCCGACTGCCCTCGTCGATCAAGGCACGCGTCGCCGTCGATTCGCGAGCCGGGGCCGACGCCGCCCGCACCGAGTGGCCGTTGCACGGCATCGCGGAGGACATCACCCGGCGCACCGGCATGGTCAGCGTTCCCGCCCTCGTCGTCGCCGGGGAGAACGACCAGGTCGAGCCGGCCGAGGTGCTCCGCGCCAACCTTCTGCCCTACCTGTCCCAGGCAGAGTTCACGGTGATTCCGACCACCGGTCACCTGATCCCGCTGGAAGCTCCGGCCGACCTCGTCGACGCCATCACGGCCTTCGCACCAGCGGCCTGACCATCCGCGCGGCCTGGCGACAGCTCTCCTCCGCGTCACCAGCCGAACGCCCCTGCCCAACCCCCTCCCTGTCATCCTATGTATTTCCTCAACTCCCGTCTCCGCTCGCACCATTGACAGCGGTTCCACCTCCCCTCAATCATCAGACATCCGATGAATTGGAGCCGCTCATGGGTACGTATCCGAGACGTCAGGTCCTGGGCACCACCGCCGGAGTCGCCGTAGCAGCAGCCCTTCCCCTCTCCTCGGCCACCGCCGCGCACGCCGCCGAACCCCTCACCGAACACACCGGGCCGTGGGCCGCCGTCCCCGACCCGGTCCCTGTCCCCCTCGACTCCCTCTACGACAACGACGGCATCGACACCACCTCCGCGCGCGGCGGTGACTTCGACGGCTCGGGCTACACCTTTCCTGGCGAGGAACTTCCCGCCGGCCGTGTCGAGGTCGACGGGACGCCCTTCGTCTTCCCGTCTTCGGACACCGGCGCGAAGAACAACGTCGTCGCCCTCGGACAACGCGTCGAACTTCCGGCAGGCCGCTACCTCTCGGCCCTCTTTCTCACCGCGGGCAGCTACGGCAACGCCGCCGGCCGAGCCACGGTCCACTACACGGACGGCTCGACCACGACCGCCACCCTCGGCGGCTCCGACTGGTACGCCACGGGCGGATCCCTGTCAGCGCCCTACCGCTACGGCCCGGACGGCAGCAAGGACGAACACAGCGTAGGGATCGGCATATCCGAGCTGTGGCTCGATCCGCAGCGCGACGCCGTGGCGATCACCCTTCCGGTGACCAACCCGGCGCAGGCCGGCAAGGCCTCGCTCCATGTGTTCGCGCTGTCCCTGCAACCCGCCGCCCAGGGACGCGCGTTGGCCCTGCGCGAGGCCCGGTCGACGAACTCACTCCTGGAGGCGTCCGGCGCCCAGAGCATCGAAGCCACCGTCATCAACGCGGGGACGGTCGCCGTCCTGGCCTCGGACGACGTGACGGTACACGTCGAGGTTCCTGGGGCGCGCACCGTCGAGGCCGCCCGGGTCCGCCGTCTGGACCCCGGCGAGCAGGCCCGTATCCGGATGGGCATCCGCAACCGTGCGGGCACCGCGCCGGGCACCGCCCAGGACGGCTCGGTGACCGTCGCCGGCCGCGGCACCCAAGTCACCTCGCGGACAAGCCGGTTGACCCTCGGCGTCGCGGACTACCAGCCCACGGAAACCTCCCTGACGGGCCATCAGGCTCCGTACTGGTTCCAGGAGGCCAAGTTCGGCATCTTCATCCACTGGGGCGTCTACTCGGTGCCCGCCTGGGCGCCGGTCGGCAAGCAGTACGCCGAGTGGTACTGGGATCAGCTGCAGGACCCGAACAACCCGACATACGCCTACCACCGGGCCACCTACGGCGAGGAGTTCGCGTACGACGACTTCATCCCGCGTTTCACCGCCGAGAAGTTCGATCCGCGGGCCTGGGTGGAACTGTTCCGGGACGCGGGCGCCCAGTACCACGTGCTCACCTCGAAACACCACGAGGGCTTCGCGCTGTGGGACACCAAGGTCTCCGACCGCAACGCCGTGAAGATGGGCCCCAGAAGGGACCTGGTCAGAGAACTCTTCGACGCGTCACGCCGCCACACACCCGAACTCCACCGCGGGCTCTACTTCTCGATGCCGGAGTGGTTCAACCCGGACAGCCCGTGGATGGGCCACGCCCCTCGCAATCCGTACACCCTTCAGCCGGTGCCGTACACCGGATACACCGCGGGCAAGGACTATGTGACGGAGTATCAGGCCGCGCAGATGCTGGAACTGATCCACGGCTACGACCCCGAACTCATCTGGTGCGACATCGGCGGCGCCAACGACAGCCTCCATGTGCTGGCGGAGTACTTCAACCACGCCAAGAACCGCCGCCGCCCGATCGACGTGACCGTCAACGACCGTTCGGGGATCGCCTTCCACGACTTCACCACGCCCGAGTACACGACGTACGACAACACCGTCGTCGCCAAGTGGGAGTCCAGCCGCGGCCTGGACCCGTTCAGCTACGGCTACAACCGGGCGACCCCCGACGACGGCTACATGACCGCCGAGGAAGTCGTGCGCAACCTCGTCGACATCGTGTCGAAGAACGGCAACTTCCTTCTCGACATCGGCCCCCGGGCCGACGGCACGATCCCCGAGATCATGCAGACACGGCTCCGCGAGACGGGCAACTGGCTGCGCACCAACGGAGAGGCGATCTACGGCACCACGTACTGGTCCCGGATGGCCGAACTGGGCGATGACCTGCGCTTCACCGTCCGCCCGGACGAGGCCTTCTACATCCACTCCCTGGCCAGGCCGAGCGCCAGACTCACCGTCGAAGCGCCGATCCCCATCCGCGGCGGCGACAAGGTGACGATGCTCGGCCACGGCCGCCCCCTGACCTGGACCCTCAGCAACGGGGCACTGGTGATCGACGTCCCCGAAGCCGCACGCAAGGCGGGGCAGCACGCGTGGGTGTTCAAAGTGCACTGGCGCGTCTGAGTCCCGACGGAGTCCCTGAGCGCGGCCGGTGTTCGTGACGAAAGGGAGCGCACCCTCAACCGCTGCGGTCGGGCGGCTCCCCCACGGACACCACCACCGCTGCCGCCTGCCCCTCGGGGGCGTCGTAGCTGACCGTGTCCCCGGGACCGCGGCCAAGGAGGGCGCTGCCGAGGGGGCTGTCGGCCGTGACCAGCGCCTGGTCACCCGCCGCGGCTGTCTCACCGATGTGGACGGTCTCCACCGAGCCACCGGAGTACCGCACGGTGACCGTACTGCCCACACCGACAAGGCTCGTGGAAGGCGGGCCCGCCACATCCGCCTCACGCAGCCGCGTGGTGATCTCCGAAATACGGTCGTCGAGGCGCCTGAGATCGTCGCCACGTTGCAACTCATCGGCTTCGTCGGCTCGGTCGCCGACCACCGAGTCAGAGTCCTGAAGTGTCGCCGCGACCGTCCTGCGTTCAGTGTGGAGGTCGTCAAGCTCCTGCTGGAGAGCGTGACGGGCAGCATCGCTGATCGGCGCTGGTTCGCTTGACATGCCTGCTCCTCGGGGACACAGGAGAGCGGAAGCAGAAAACAAACATTTCGTACCATATCAACAATGTCGTGGCGGCGGATGGGCGTCGCCGACGACGGACGGCCAGCCGGTGCCTGGCCGGATACCGGTCAGCCGTCAACCACTCACGATTCCCACCACGAGGTTGATGGCCGTGGCGAGAATGCTCGTGCCGAAGACGTAGGACATCAGCGAGTGCCGCAGCACGATCGACCGGATCGTGGAACTGGAGACATCCGTGTCGGACACCTGATACGTCATTCCGAGGTTGTAGCTGAAGTAGAAGAAATCCCGGTACGCCGGCGGATCGTCCGAATTGAAGTCGATGCCGCCCTCGGACTCGTAGTACACGTAGGCATATCGGGTGGCGTACATCAGGTGCAGTGCGGCCCAGGCCGTGAAGACCCCGCACAGGGCGGTCGCGGCGTGGCCGATGTCGGACTTGCCGCCGCGCAGGAGAAGCAGCACGATGGCGACCAGTCCGCACAGAGCCACCAGGACCACCACCACTTCCTCGGTGACGGGCCGGAAGTCCTCGCGGCGCGCATTGCGGTGAGTGGCCGCGGCATCCATCGGCCACAGCACCGCCCAGCCCGACACCACGAAGAACAGTTCCATCGCGGCGATTCCGGCCAGCACACCCAGTGCCGCGTCGGTCGGCGGTCCGACGGCCGCGCCGACCACCGCTCCGAGGACCAAGGCCCCGGCAAGACGTGGCACGGCGTCCAAAGGCAACCAGGTCCTCATGCACTACCACCACAATCCCGTTGTCGCCTCGACCCCGAGCCGTCCGACGTCACCGAGTCGACGTCGGCCCTGCGGGTGAGCGTCGGCCCGGCAGGAACACGGGGTACGTACCCCACCTGTCGCTCCGGCATCGCCTCGTTCCTTCAAAGACCCGGAACGGCCGAGGAGGTTCACTCGCCCACGGAACGGGCGGGGCCCTCGGTGCCCTTCACTCCCCGCTCCGTGCTCGGATCGACAGGCAGGCCGAATCCCGGAGTGGCCCAAGGATCTGCCCTGGAAATGGACCACACCCCTGGGCTACTCCACTCCTAGGGTCGGAGACATGAAGACGGGCGGACAGCAGTCCGACCGACGCCTCCCAGAGCGCCGGCCACGCCTGTCCACCCCGCAGAGGTGATGCCAATCCGGCTTTCCGCCCCTGCGGAACCTCCACCGAAGAGACAAAACGATCGAGGAAACGAGTCCCATGAAAGCGATCGTGGTGACAGACCAGGCCGCTGGAACAGCCGGGATGACGCTGGTCGAGCGACCCGAGCCGCAACCGGCCATCAACGATGTCGTCGTTCGGATTCACGCGTCGGGATTCGTCCCGACCGAGATGGAGTGGCCCTCGACCTGGATTGATCGCGCCGGCCGCGACAGGACGCCGGCGATCCCGGGCCACGAACTGGCCGGAGTGGTCACCGCCCTCGGCTACGGCACCACGGGGCTGTCGGTCGGGCAGCGCGTGTTCGGCCTCGCCGACTGGCATCGCGACGGCACCCTGGCGGAGTACGTCGCGATCGAGGCACGCAACCTCGCACCGCTGCCCGGCGACGTCGACTTCACGGCAGCCGCGTCGCTGCCCATCTCAGGTCTGACAGCGTGGCAGGGGCTGTTCCAGCACGGCCGCCTTGAGGCCGGCCAGACCGTGCTCGCCCATGGCGCGGCCGGGGCAGTCGGAACGATGGTGACCCAGCTCGCACGCGAGGCCGGCGCCTATGTCATCGGCACCGGGCGTGCCGCCGACCGTCAGAAGGCACTCGACTTCGGCGCGCACGAGTTCGTCGACCTCGAGAACGACGCGCTGGAAGACGTCGGCAGCGTCGATCTCGTCTTCGATGTGATCGGTGGCGACATTCAGAAACGGTCCGCAGCCCTGATCAAGACCGGAGGAACACTGGTGTCCGTCGTCGGCCCGGTCGAGGCGCAGCCCGTCGCCGGCCTGGCGGTGGACTTCGTCGTCGAGACCGACCGTGCCGAACTGGGCGAGATCGTGCGGCGGGTGCGGGACGGACGACTGCGGACCAACATCGACAACGTCTCAACCCTCGACGACGCCGTCGCCGCCCTCAACCCGACCGAACGACGCAAAGGGAAGACGATCATCCGCGTTCACCCGTGAGGGACCAACTCGCTCCCGGCCACATGGCGTCAGGGAAGCGGAACGGCTGCCGCACGCTCCTTCGTCGCCGCGCAGGTCCCAGCACGGGGGGGGTGACCCAGGCGTGGCGTCCTCGCCTGGGTCGCGGGACAGCGGAGCCGGCACCGCGGTGTGCGGACCAAGCCCCGGTGCCAAGCCCCCCGCCCCACCCGACGGACCCCGCCCCCGACGCACACCCTCCAGACGGCCCTGGTTCGACCCGACATCCCTGTCACTGCCCTGAATCGTTGTCATTCCTCTTGACCTCACTTCAGAGGGCGAATTACGGTTCCCGCACTCGTAGTGAATGAAACGATTCAACACCTGCTCACCCGTGACAAGTTGGGGCTGAACCATGCACGAAACCCACCCGCAGCGTGGCGGTGCGACCCGCCGGTCCGTCATGGCGGCCGCTCTGACGACGGGCGTCCTCGCCACACTCGGTCCGACGGCGAGCGCCGCCGCTTCCTCCGGTACGGCTCGCTCCACCGCGGCCGCGCCAACGGCCAGTTGGTTCGCCAGACCGGCCAAGTCGGTCCGACCCAGGTTCCGTTGGTGGTGGCCGGACGGGCTGGTGGACCCGGTGGAGATCGCGCGGGAGATCGACCAGATGGCCGACGCGGGGTTCGGCGGCGCCGAGATCGCGGCAGTGCACCACAGCATCACCGACACCTCCGTGCTGGACACCGCCCGCCACGGGTGGGGCAGCCCGGCCTGGCGCGACGGAGTGAAGGCCGCGCTGCGCCAGGCCGCCCGGCGCGGACTGACCATCGACCTCACCCTCGGCCCGAGTTGGCCCGTCGCCGTGCCCGGAGTGACTCCCGACGACGACGCCGCGGTGAAGGAACTCGCCTACGGCAAGGCCACGTTGACCGGCGGCGCGGCCTACGACGGTCCCGTGCCGGCCTCCGTCTACGCGGCCGCCTCGGGTGTCACACAGCAGAAGCTCGTCGCCGTGCAGGCCGCCCGCGTCAACACCGCCTACTCCAGCGGCAAGGCGACCGGACTGGACGCCGAGAGCGTCACCGACCTCACCGGCCAGGTGTCGGACGGCAGTCTGAGCTGGACGCCGCCCGACTCGGCGACCTGGGTGATCCTGTCGTACTGGCAACGGGGTTCGGGCCAGCAGCCCGAGGCAGGGCCGCACTCCTCCCCCGCCGCGTATGTCGTCGACCACTTCAGCGCGGCGGGGACCGCGGCCGTCACCCGCTACTGGGACTCCGCGATCCTGGACTCCACGCTCCGCCAACTCCTGAGATCGGCGGGCGGCACCTTCTTCGAGGACTCCGTCGAGCTGGAGACCAAGGGGTTGCAGTGGACGCCCGGTCTGCCCGCGGCCTTCCGCGAGCACACCGGTCGCGACCTGCTGCCGTATCTGCCGGCCGTCGTCCTCGACAAGGGCAACCAGATCTTCGCTTTCGAGGCACGGCTCACCCAGGAGATCCGGCACGACTTCTGGGAGACCGTCTCCGGTCTGTTCAACCAGCACCACCTCGGGGCGCTCACGTCCTGGGCGCACGGACACGGCATGAGGATGCGTTCCCAGCCGTACGGTCTCCAGACCGACGCCATCGCGTCGGCGGCCGTCCTCGACGTACCCGAGGGCGAGTCGCTCGGCTTCAAGAACCTCGACGACTACCGCTGCCTGGCGGGCGGACGTGACATGGCCGGCCACCGCATCCTGTCCTGCGAGGCGGGCGCGTACGCGGGCGGCGCCTACAACACCACCTGGGACAAGTTCCTGCGCACCATGGGCGGCGCGTACGCGGCGGGCGTCAACCAGACCGTGATCCACGGCTTCTCCTACGCCACCGCACCGGGTGTCAGCTGGCCCGGCTTCGCCGCGTTCAGCCCGTACAGCGGGGCCCCGGGATACGGCGAGTCGTGGGGGCCGAGGCAGCCGACCTGGCGCCATGTGCCCGACATCGCCGCCTACCTGGGCCGCGTCCACGAGGTCCTCCAGTCGGGCACCGCCCGCGCGGACATCGCCGTCTTCCGGCAGACCGGCTACACGGCCACCGGCATCGGGGCCTCCTGGCTGACCTCGACGGGCGTCCCGCTCGGCTGGACCCACCAGTTCCTGAGCGGCCCCCTGCTCGACCTGCCCACCGCCAAGGTCTCCGGCGGGCGCCTCGCACCCGACGGGCCCGCCTACAAGGCCCTGTTCCTCGAAGGCGACTTCTTCTACGGCTCCAACCCCACGCTCGCCGTCGCCGACGCCCGCAGACTCCTGAAGTTCGCGCGTGCGGGCCTGCCCACCGTGCTCCTCGGCGCCTTCGACCAGCCACTCACCCCCGGTCTCCCCGACGCCGGGGAGCAGGCCGAACTGCGTTCACTGACCGCCCAGTTGCTCGCTCTGCCGAACGTGCGTCAGCTCACCGACAAGACCCTCGTCGGTGCGGCGTTCGCGGAACTCGGCGTGACCTCGGATGCCGTCTACTCCGTGCCGTCGACCCTGCTGAACGCCCACCGGATCACCGACGACGCCGACTTCTACTACCTGTGCAACGGCAAGCACGCCGAGACGGTCAAACCCGCCGTCGCCCTCATCGACCACGACGTCACGCTGCGCGCGACCCGCCGCAAGGGGACCGGCGCGGTCCCGTACCTGCTGGACCCCTGGAGCGGACAGGTCACCCGGCTCGCCCGGTACACCCAGGACGGCGACGCGTTCACCTTCCGGGTGACGCTCCAGCCGGGCGAGACCCTCGTCGTCGCGCTGGGCGCCCCGGGACTGTTCGGGGACCGCTGCGGGAGCCGTCCGCACGCGGTCGCGACCGACGCGGACACCGCGCTCTTCGCGGACGGCTCGCTGGCCGTACGAGCCTTCACGGCCGGTGTCCGCACCACCACCCTGTCGACGGGCCGCAAGGTCACCACCGAGATCCCCGAGGTGCCGGCGGCCGTCCCCCTCGACCGGTGGACGCTCTCGGTCGACGACTGGCAGCCCGGCGGCACCGCGACCACCACCACGATCGTCAGGCACAGCCTTGTCCTCGACGCCCTGCTGCCGTGGTCGCAGATCCCCGAACTGGCCGACGTGGGCGGCGTCGGCCGCTACCGGACAACGGTCACCCTGCCGGACACCTGGACCTCTGGCACGGGGGCCCTGCTCTACCTGGGCAGCGTCAGCGACACGTGCCGGGTCTCCGTCAACGGAACGCTGCTCGACCCCGTCGACCGGCTCAACCCGGTGGTGGACCTCGGCGGCCGGCTCCGCCGCGGCACCAACACCATCGAGGTCGAGGTGGCCACCCCGTTGTTCAACCGGCTGCGGATCAGCAACCCCGCGGTGTTCGGGACCTCCGCGAGACAGTCCTACGGCCTGGTCGGACCGGTCCGGCTCACGCCGTACGTGCAGCGGAAGGTGGCCTGATCCCAGGCGGTCGTACGGGGATTCCTGTCCCCGTACGACCACCCTCGACCCGGACACGGCACACGCCGGTCGGCGCCCGGTCAGTCACACGTCAGCGTCGGTGTCGCCCAGTCGCCGTGGTCGTTGCCGTTGCCGTCGCCCGCGTCGCCGACCCTGAGGTCGACCACCTGGGCGCCGCTCACGTCGACGTCGATCGGCACTGCGGCTTGTTTGCCGTGGATCGTCGGGGTGGTGACCAGGGTCTTGCCGTCCGCGATCACGGAGAACGTCACCGTGCCCGCGCCGCCCGTCTCGTCGTCGACGCCGACGTCCGCCGTCAACCGCGAGCACTGGCCGGCGAGATAGAGCTGGACGTCGCTGACCGAGTTGGTGCCCAGCCCCTTGGCGTAGCCGACGCCCGCGATGGTGATCGGACGCCCGTCACCGGCCGCCTGTTCGCCGACGCTGGTGTCCCGCTCCACCGGCCCCCATCCGTTGGTGGACGACAGAAACGGCAGGGCGCTCACGTCGCTCTTCCCGCTCGGCGGGGCGGGCGGTATCCCCCCGACGATGCGCTCGTCGCCGCCGGAGGACTGCCGTCCGCTCTGCCGGTAGCGCACCGTGGTGGTGAGTGCCGAGGCGGACGGGAGGGTGCCGCCCGGCGGCTGCACCTTCCAGGTGAAGGTGGCCGATGCGCCGGGTCGCAGGATCTTGACCGCCGTGGGACTCGGGGCGCTGACGCTCCAGCCGTCGGGTGCCGAGAGCGACGCCGTCAGTGCGGAGGCCGACGGCCGGTCCTTCGGCACGCGGACCGTCGTCCGGGCGGTGAAGGCCTGTCCCGGCCGGGCGTTGTCCGGGACGTCCAGGGTGACGTCCGCTCCCGGGCGCTTCGGCATCGCGTAGGTCCGGGCGTCGTAGCCGGGACTGTCGTTCTGCGCGACGCGCAGGGACGAGGCGTAGCTGCCGTAGTCGGTGAGGGAGACCTTGCCGAGACCGCCGGTGCTGCCGTCGAGGTTCCAGACGGCGATGGCGATGCTGTTGTGGCCGTTCGGGTTCAGGATGCCGTTGGGGACCGGGAACGTGTGCTGCGGGCCGAGGTAGTTGACGTAGTTGCCGACCTGCCAGCCGTTCACGAAGATCGTGGCGCGGTACTTGCGTGCCGGGTCGTCGGTGAACGTCAGCCCGAGCGAGGTGTCCTGGCCGTGCGGCAGGTCCAGCGTGGCGTCGGTGCGGTACCAGGAGACTCCGGGTGTCGTGTCGGCCGTCGGGAGGGAGACGCGGTTCCAGTCGCCGTCCGGGTAGCCCGGCAGGGACCAGCCGGCCCGTTCGCCGTAGAGGCCGCCCGTGGAGAGCGGGCCGCGGACCGTGTCCTGGAGGTCCTCGCCGCCCCGCACGCCCTGGAGGCGCCAGGTGACGGACGTCAGCGGCGCACCGACGAGGGAGGCGCTGGTCAGGCCGCGCGCGGTCTTGTTGCCGTTGGAGGAGTTGTAGTCCTCCTCGTGGCCCATGTTGACGGTGAGTACGGAGATGACGTTGTCGCCCGTGGACTTCACGGAACCCGCAGGGAAGGTGAAGTCACCGCTGCCTGTGGTGGAGCTGCCCAGGAAGGTGCCGTTCAGCCAGGCGGAGAACGCCTGGGCGCCGCCGCCGGAGTCCGAGACCAGGTGGACGCCGGTCTCCTTGCCGGTGGTGCGGAAGCGGCCTCGGTACCACGTGTTGCCGGTGTGGAAGCCGTAGTCGTCCGCGTAGAGCACCGGCAGCGAGTTGACGCCGGAGACGCTGTTGGTGGTCGCCTTGTCGGCCACCTGCCAGCTGGTGTCGTCGAAGCCGGGGGCTGCTTCGGGGGATTCCTCGGCGTGCTTCCAGTTGGTGAGCGCCGGGAGGTGGACGGGGGCGGCCACCGGGATCTTTCCGGTGAGGCTCCCCGTGTCGGTGGTGCGGGTGCCCAATGTCCGCCCGTTCCAGGTGACTTGGGCGGCGGAGGTGAAGACCTCGATGTTCTTGTCGTCGGCGTTGTCGCCGGTGAGCGCCACGGTGCGACCGCCGTGCGGGCTGGCCGCCGTCCGCAGCAGGTGGGTGCCGCGCACGAGCACGGGGCCGCTCGCCGTGTCCTGACGCCAGAAGGTCTTCGCCGTGGCCTTGTCGCCGACGAGCAGGAGGAGGGGGCGCTGTCCGGCGCCGCTGACTCTGACGCGGATCAGGCCCTGGTGCGTGTAGTTGAGCCGCAGGTCTCCGGTGGCCGGGTCCCAACTCGTGCTGACCGTACCGCCGTCGGCGGAAACGGTGGGCTCGGTGGCGTAGCGCAGGACGGTCTCGCCGTCGCTGCCCTGGTCGCCGTAGAGCACGGCGATGTCCCGGTTCCCGATGGTCGCGTCGGTCATGATCTCGGAGGTCGAGTACTGCAACTGTGCTTCGCCGAGGCGGTAGTTGGCCACGATCACATGGGAGTCGCGGCCGTCGAGGGTGATCGCGGTGCCGGGCTGCTGCGGCACGACCGGATAGGTCGGCTCGGCGGTGGCGGCGGTCGGCACGTCGATGGCGTCGACGGCAACGTAGTTGTCCGTGGATGCCGAGCTGTGGTTCCCGTTGACGACGATCTTCAGTGTGTGCGCGCCGGGTGTCAGACCGGTCTTCTGGAAGACCACGGCCTGGCTCTCGCCGCCGGAGTCGTCGACCGTGGCGGTCTTGGTGCCGTCCAGGTAGACGTCGGCGTAGCCATGGTTGTCGGTCTTCGAGCCGATCCAGCGGATCGCGGTGCCGTCGAAGGGGACGGTGAGCGAGTCACCGGCCTTGTTCGAGAACGACTCGGTGTGTTTGTAGTCGCCGCCCGTGTAGCTCGTGTCGGCCACGTGCGACCACGAACCGGCGTACTGGAGCGCGGAGTCGGGGTCGTCCCAGGTGTAGGTGGTGTCGTTGGACGGCTGGGCGTTGAAGTCCAGGGAGATGTGCGTCCTGTCGACGGCCGTGGACGTGGAGTTGCCGTGGCGCAGGACGTGGAACTGCGTCTTGGTGTCGGGGTTCATCCGGGCGGTGTCGACGACCGCGGAGTCGTCGGGCGGGGTGGCCCTGATCGCCTCGGTCTTGGTCAGCGGGGCGACCGACTGCGTGAAGTAGCCGATGAGTTTGTCCTCGTCGTACTTGGGATCGAGCTGGCGCGTCTCGCGGATCGCGGCGCCGTAGTCGTACGACGTGTAGTTCTCGGGCATGCCGAGCCAGCCCCAGTTGGTGCCGCCGTAGGTCATGTAGAAGCTCTGGGCGGTCGCGCCGACGGCGATGTTCTGCTTGTAGAAGACGTTGGCGAACCGGTCGTTGATGAGCTGGGCGCACTTGTCGTAGCCCGGTCCGCCCCAGGGGTCGAAGGCGCCGCCCTGGAACTCCGGTGAGTACAGCGGTTTTCCGGCCGGGTGGTCGTAGCTGATGTCCGGGACGCCGTTCCACTTCGAGGGATTGGAGCAGTCGAAGCCCTGGGGGTAGGAGTCCGGGCCGTCGACGTCCAGGGCGCCGGTACCGGAGTTGAAGGTGCCGTTGTTGTTTCCGGTCAGCGGAACCGTGATGCCGTCGGCCCGGGCCTTGTCCTCCAGGTGCTGCATGTAGGAGCGCCCGGCGGCCGAGCCGTCGTAGTACTCGTTCTCGACCTGATAGGCGATCACCGACCCGGTGCCATTGGTCAGTTGGTGGCGGGCGATGATCCGGTCGATCTGGGTCAGCCATTCGTCGGCGTACTTCAGGAAACGCGGGTCGTCGCTGCGGTTGTCCTCGGCCTTGGTGGTCAGCCAGCCGGGCAGGCCGCCGCTGTCGACCTCCGCGTTGATGTACGGCGCCGGGCGGGCGATGACGTAGAGGCCGGCCTCCTGGGCCATGTCGAGGAGCTTGTCGACGTCCCGCACCCCGGTGAAGTCGTACACACCCGGCTTGGGCGAGTGGTAACCCCAATCGAAGTAGAGGGACGTCGAGTTGAAGCCGGCGGCCTTCATCTTCTGGAAGATGTCGCGCCACAGGTCCTGGCTCGGGAGCCGGAAGTAGTGGAACTCGCCGGACCACAGATAGGTGCGTTTGCCGTCCACGAGGAATGAGTAGCCGTCGAGACTCACCGTGTGCGCCTGCGGAGCGGCGGCGGGAGCGGCCGGCCCCTGCTCGCCGACGTCCTGCGCGGCCACGGCCGGCGCGATGGTGCCCGCCGCCAGGGCGATGGTCGCGGCCGTCGCGAGGACCGCCCTCCACCACCGTCGGCGACCGGGTCTCGCTCCCTCTGAACCAATCCGACTACCCCGCACTGCGGCCTCCAGACCGACTGGGCGAACAGCATCAAACAGACTCAGGCAAACCCGAACAGTAAAGGGGCGCCGGGCCAACCACAATGGGTCGGAAGGACACAGTCGAAAGGCCGGTCCCCGGGCTCACGTCCGGAACCGGCCACCTTTCCTGACGCCGAGCGATCTCGCGGACTCGGTCGTCAGTCGTGTACGGAGCCGCCGTGAGGTTTCCGGACGGAGGGCGCGGGTTCGGGGTGGGCGCCGGTGAGTTCGGGCTCCAGGCCCTCGCTCAACCCGGCGGGCCGACGGCCCGCGTCGGTGCGCCACGCCTCGAAGGCCCAGGTGGTGAGGGCCACGACCGCGAGGCCCAGGAGCCAGCCGCCCACGACATCGCTGAACCAGTGGACACCGAGTGCGATCCGGGTGAAGCCGACGCCGATCACGGACACCACCGCGATGACCCAGCACAGCGCCCGCAGAGCGCGCGGCACCAGCGGCAGCAGCACCAACAGCAGTATGGCGAACGAGGTGGTCGCGGTCATCGCGTGTCCCGAGGGGAAGGAGAATCCCGGCGCGTGCGCGACCGGGTCCTCCAGGGACGGCCGGGCCCGCTCGACCAGCGTTTTGACCAGCAGCCCGATCAGACCGCCGGCCGTGGCCGTGACGGCGGACCAGGCGGCGAGTCGCCAGGCCCGGCGGTACAGCAGCCACACGGTCAGCAGCGCGACGATCGCCCGCAGGGTGACCGGATCCCATACCCGGTCGGACAGGAAACGCAGGACATCCGTCCAGGCCGGATGCGCGAGGGCGGTCTCGTTCAACTGCCGCGCCGCGCGCGCGTCGAGACTCCGCAGCGGCTGCCAACGGCCCTCCACCAGGACGAGCAGCAGGCCGAACGGGACAGCGGCTACGGCGGCGACGGCGACCGAACCGAGGAGATGGATGCCGAATCTCCGGTCGGCCGCCCGGCGGCGACGGAGGTCGGCGAGACGTTGGGTCGTGGCGCGGACCACCATTCAGACTCCCGGGTCGGCTGAGATCGGACCGGGCCGCAGCGCCCGCGCGGCCTCCAGCTGCGCGGCGAAGGACAGGCCCAGGAAGAGGGCGATGGAGGTCAGGTAGGCCCAGAGCAGCAGGGACATGAACGCGCTGAGCGGACCGTAGATCGTGTCGAAGGACCCGCTGATGTTCAGGTACAGGCTCAGCAGCCAGGTCAGGGCCGTCCACAGGACGAGGTAGACGGCGGCGCCGAAGGCCAGCCAGGTGTAGCCGGGCTGCCTGCGGCGGGGGGAACGGCGGAAGATCGCGCTGGCCGAGATCAGGGCGAGCACCAGTCCGAAGGGCCAGCGCAGGATCTCGCAGGCCGTCCTGGCATCGCCGTCGAGGTGGTACACCGTCGCCGCCGCGGCGGCCAGGTCGCCGCCGGCCACCATCACGACGAACCCGATGCCGAGCGGAATGCCGGCGCTGAGGGACATCACGAGCCCGCGCAGGTACTTCTGGCGGAAGGGACGGTCGCGTTCGTTGCCGTAGATCCGGTTGGCGCCACGTTCGATCTGGCACATCGCGGTCGTGACGTTGACCAGCGAGAAGGCCAGGCCGAACCAGAGGGCGATCTGGTCGCCGTCGCCCGCGCTGCGGCGGCTTCGGGCCAGTGCGTCGTCGACGACGTCGGCGCTGGGCCCCTGCGCGATCCGATGGATGGTCAGTTCGGCGAGTCTCCCGATGTTCTCCGTGTGCAGCGCCGTGGAGAGCCCGACGAAGGCGATGGCCAGCGGGATCACCGCCAGTACCGTTTGCAGGGCGAGCGCGCGGGAATGGCTGAAGCCGTCGGCGTAGCGGAACCGCACGAAGGAGTCGCGCAGCAGCGGCCAGCGGCCGTAGCGGCGCAGCGACGCCAGGGCCTCGTCGGCCGAGAGGTCGTCCCCGGTCATGTCGCGGGTCTCGGGGACCTTGGTGGCGGTGCCCATTCACTTCTCCCGGGTGGGCAGCAACACGGTGAGCGCACCGGCGCTGACCTCGGCGGTGAGACGTCGGCCGTGGGTCACCGGGTCCCCGTCGAGTTCACGCGACTGCGGTACGGCGAAGGTGAGTTCGGCCCGCCGGAAGGTGAAGAACTCCACCGGTACGACCTTCGTGCCGGCGCCCTCCGGGAGAAGCGTCTGCGCGGTCGTGGCCCGCGGGTTCCGGCCGCGACCGCGCATCAGGGCGCCCAGGGCCCGTATCCAGCCGCCGGGGCCGCGCGGGTCGAGGATCAGCAGATCGAGCAGCCCGTCGTCGGGCCGGGCCGCCGGGAGGAGCGTCAGACCGCCTTGTACGGTGCCGACGTTGGCGAGGAGCACCATGCGGGCCGTGCGGTGCAGGACGGGCGCGTCGTCGAGCCGGACCGTCAGCCGCATCCGGGGTGTGCGCAGGGTGCCGACGGTGGCGAGTACGTAGGCGAGCCAGCCCACGGTGGACTTGGCACGCTCGTCGGTGTGTTCCAGCATCGCGGCGTCGAGCCCGGCCCCGGACATCGCGGCGAAGTGCGTGGGGGCGAGGCCGTCGCCCTCGATGCGGCCGAGGTCGATGCGGTGCGGGGTGCCGGACAGGGCGGCGTCGAGCGCGGTGGTGGGGGTGAGCGGCAGGCCGAGGTTGCGCGCCAGCAGGTTGCCGGTGCCGCAGGGCACCACGACGAGGGGTACGCCACTGCCGGCCAGGGCGTCGGCCGCCGCCCGCACGGTTCCGTCGCCACCGCAGACCACGACCAGTTCCGCACCGGCACGGACCGCGCCGGACGCCTGGCCGGTGCCGGGGTCGTCGGCGGTGGTCTCGATGAACCGCGGTGCGCGGTGGCCGTGTTGTTCCAGAACCCGCCGCAGCTTCTCGCGGTCCCCCGCGTCGGTCGCCAGGGGGTTGAAGATCACGACGGTGCTGCCGGGCGCCCGCTCCTCGGCCCGCGCGGCCGGGTCGGCGGGTGCGGTCCGCTGCGCGGGAACGGCGGCCACGGACGCGTCGGTGAGCAGGGCACGGCCGACGATCAGCAGGGACAGGGCGCCGTTGGCTATTCCGCCGATCACGTCCGTGGGGTGGTGCATGCCCCGGTAGAGGCGGGAGACGCCGACGATCAGCGGCAGGAGGAACAGCAGCCCGGCCAGCGGCCACCGCCACGGCCTGCGGACCCGGGACAGCACGAGCACCGCGAGCCCGGCGTAGAGCGCGGTGGCCGCGCCGGTGTGGCCGGAGGTGTAACTGGACGTGGGCGGGGAGGCGTCGAGTCGGTGCACATGCGGGCGGGTCCGGTCCACCGACAGCGTGACGACCAGGAACACGAGTGCCTGGAGCGAGACGGCGACAGCGAGGAAGACCGCCTGACGCCACATCGGCAGCCGGGGTAGGAGCAGCAGCGCCACGCAGGTCAACAGGGTGATGGCGATGATCGTGAGGGTGTTGCCCGCCTCCGAGCCGAGGTACGACAGGGTGGTCAGCGTGCTCGTACGGATCCGCTCGAACCCCTCGTCGACGTGGTCCTCCACCGTCAACGGCCACACGTTCCGGGCCGGGCCGGTGATCAGGAGCCCGAAGCCCACTATCACCGCGGCCTGACAGACGGTCAGTGCGCCGATGCGCGCCGCGGCACCGCCGGTACCCCGGGGCAGAACAGGCGCGCGGCCCCACCGGACCGCCTCAGCCTCCTCCCCGGTCGCTTCTGCTGCTCTTCCCGGCACTGCGGTCGACATCGGGGCTCCCACGGTTCGGCGCCTCGCGGCGGTCCACGGTCGGGTGGCCTTCACACCCGACCATCGCCGTCTGCCCCCGAACCCGAGGCGCAGACACCCCCTCACGTGGGAATCCATGAGCCCATGCCCCGGGCGGACACGGAAGGTGCCGCTGGGGCGTGGTGCGACGGCCACGGCAGGGGTGGGGTCCGACAGGAGTTGGTCCAGCAGGGGCATCGGTGGCCCCGAGGTCACGGGGCGCCCCGCGGCGGAGGAAGGACCCCGGTGCGGCGGCGAGTCGGGGGATGGCCGTCGCGGGCCTCTTCCAGGTCGGCGATGCCGATCCCTGCCTCGTTGTCCCCGACCGGCTGACGGACGAAGTCCGCGCGCGCCGCGGGATCGCCGGGTCCGAATGCCCGGCGATCCCGCGGCGCGTCTCCGGGGAGATCCGGTCGCTCCGAAGGTCCACGGCGGTGACGCTGCCGCCGTGCGTCAACAGCACCCCGCCCACGGCGTCCGCCGGCCGCCCGCCGCGCGGTGAGAGGCCGTGCCGGCCGGCGAGGCGGACCGGGACATCGTCAGGAGCGCCGGGGGTTACGCACGTGCCAGCAGAGCGTCGGACGGCCGAGGGATATCATGCGGGCGAGCCGATGCGCCAACTGCCGTACGGATCAGCGCAGTCCGGCGAAGAGGTCGTTCTCGGGCAGGGCCGCGTCGGTGGTGTCCCTGACGCGTACGAAGGTCTCCGTGCCCATGAACTCGCCGAACCTCTCCTTGCCCATCTTGAGGAAGAAGATGTTGTCGCCCTGACTGGCGTGCGCGGCCAGCGAGTCGAACTTCTGGCCACTGAACGCGGTGGCGTCCACCCAGGTGGTGATCTCGTCGTCGGGAAGGCCGATCTTGGCCATCTCGGCGAGTTCGGCGGGGTCGGGCTCCGGCATCTCCGGGTGGAACTCGCGCATGAGCTCGCCGAACCGGTGCATCGTCGAGCGGGGCATCGTGGTCCAGTACACCTTCGGCGTGAGCTCGATCATGTCCAGCGCCGCCATCGTGATGCGGTGGGCCTGGATGTGGTCGGGGTGGCCGTAGAAGCCGTTCTCGTCGTAGGTGACGACCACATCGGGCCGGTAGTGCCGCATGAGGTCAGCGAGCCGGGCCGCGCCTTCCTCCACGGGGGTCTGCCAGAAGGCTCCGGGGGCGTCGTTGCTCGGCCAGCCCATCATTCCGGAGTCGCCGTAGTCCAGCATCTCCAGGTCGCTGATCTTCAGGACCTCACAGCTCGCCTCGAGTTCCTGACGGCGCATCTCGGCGACGGCCACCGGATCGTGGCCGGGATCGCCCGGCTTGACACCCCCTGGTCCGTCCCCGCAAGCGCCGTCGGTACAGGTCACGAGAACCGTGCGGACGCCTTCCGCGGCATAGCGCGCGAGGACTCCTCCGGTTCCGGTGGCCTCGTCGTCGGGGTGGGCGTGCACTGCCATCAGCGTCAAGGGCCGGTCAGTCATGAAACAGTCCTCCTGAAGGAATACGTCGTGATTCACATGCGCGGCGGGCATACCGCCGTCGCGGGGTCCGGACCCTGGTGGGGCGGAAGACCTCGTGATCTCCGTGTTCCCCGTCCATGCGGCGCCGGTCCCTCAGCCGTTGCAACCGTGCCGACCGGACCGACTGTTCCCGATCCGGGCTCTCAGCCTTCCAGACGCGGGCGTTTCAACGCGAACGAGGTACCGGCCCGACCTGTGCGTCTTGACGCCATGCGGGGTCCGGCCGCCGTCCGACGCCGCCTGTGAGGTCCCGATACGGACATGGGGCCATACATCACTGTGGCCGCGCGGCTTGCACGGCGTGCGTGATCCGCCCCGGCTGGCGTGCGGCCGGATGCGATGCGGGCCGGCCCCGCCGCGTCGACCGGGCTCTCCGCGCTGACTGCTCGCGGTGCGAGTAGGAGCGTCGTCGCGGCCGATCACCACGGCACCGCCGAGGCCCAGCCGACCAGGGCATGGTCTCGTCGTGGTGCGGGGCGAACCGCGCGACGGAGTGGGTGGCATCCGGTGGTTCTGGCCGCGGACGCGTTCGTCGACGGGCCGGACGGCCTCGCGTATCGATCCGTTCGGGTGGCCGGAGCGGTTGCCCGGTCCGTCGCCGAAGCCCGGCGATCCCAGCACCGCGTCTCTTCGACAAGCGTCCCGACCTGCCGGGCTCCAGCTGGAGGTCTAACACCGCCGACGTTCGAACCTGTCCTCAGCTCAGCGATCACGAACGCCGAGCCGCCGTAGGGAAGGCTCCCTCGGCCTCATCCTGAGGAGGCCGTCGACACCTCAGTCCTCCCCGGCCCCCAGCACGTACAGCCCCGGCAGGTTCACCACGATCGCCTCCTGCGTGCTGCGTGCGATCACCACCACGGCCTCTTCCGCCGGGTCCGGGTTCTCCTCGCGGTGCGGCACGAACGGCGGGACGAAGATGTAGTCGCCGGGAGACGTGCGCAGGCGGATCTCCTCCGGCCGCGGGCCCGTGTCGTCGAGGAACACGAACTCGGGGTGTCCGCTGACCACATAGATGGCGGTCTCGGACTCGCCGTGGTGGTGGTCCGAGGAGGCCGTGGAGGGGGCTACATGCGTCTGGCCCATCCACAGTTTTTCGGAGCCGACGGTCTTGCCGGACACCGCCGCGAACCTGCGCATGCCACCGCTCTGCGCGGTGTCGCCGTCGAGGGCGTCGGCGCGGACGTGGTGCAGGCGGGTGCGCAGGGGGGCCGCCGACTCGCCTGGGGCATCGTGGAGATGGGGGTGGAAACCTTCGCCGGGGGTTGTCAGCGGCTCGCTCATGGTGGGCGACGCTAGAGCCGCCACGAAAAGGATGTCAAGAGGTATCCATTGCCCTTCACCTGCGGCAATGTTCCCGCAATGTACGAGGGGCGGATGCGGGGAACGCGTGAGGGGTACCCCGGGAAGCCCTCGTGACCGGGCCCGCGTCGGGCATCATGTGCGCATGCATATTTCCGCGAAGGCGGACTACGCCACGCGGGCCCTCCTGGAGCTCGCCTGCGAACCTGCCCGTCCGCTCACGTGCGAGGCGATCGCCTCCTCGCAGCAGATCCCGTTCCGGTTCCTGAAGTCCGTGGTGGGCGAGTTGCGCAGAGCCGGTCTGGTCCGCAGCCAGCGTGGCTGTGAGGGCGGGTACTGGCTCGGCCGGCCCGCTGCCGAGATCACGCTGCTGGACGTCGCCCGTGCGGTGGACGGGGAGTTGATCACCCTCCGCAGCGAACCCCTGGCCGGACTCGACTACCCCGGCCCCGCCTCCGGCCTGCCCGGAGTGTGGCGCCGTGTCGAGGCCGAGGCCGCCGCCATCCTCGGCGGCACGACCCTGGCCACACTGCTGCCCGCCACGGCGACGGACGCGAACGGCGACGACGAAAGCGCCGCCGAACACGAACACTCACCGGGCGAGCACCTGAGCCACCAGGGAGCCGCATGACGCCGGACACCGACCGGCCGGACACGGGAGTCACCGGCGGCGCCGAAGTTACCGAGGGCCGCGAGGACTACGAGACCCGCGACGTCACCGGACACCACGAAGCCACCGGCGCCCTCGCCGACCCCAACAGCCTTGACGGACGCGGCCCCCGCGACAGCCCCGGCGCCCTCGACATCGTCGAGTACACCGACCCCCTGTGTCCCTGGGCCTGGGGGTCCGAACCCGTCTTCCGCCGCCTCCGCGCAGCACTGACCGACGACGACCGCGTCCACTGGCGCCGCGTCTACTGCATCCTCTTCGACCACGACGACGACCCCGCCCCCGATCCCGCCGCGGAGACCGCCTGGTACGCGCGCTACGTCGAGGAGATCAGCGCACACACCCACGCACCGCGAGCGCTACGGCTGAGCCGTGTCGCCGCGAGTTCCTGGCCGGCCTCACTGGTCGCCAAGGCCGCCGAGGCGCAGGGCACGGAAGTCGCCGACCGGGTCCTACGGCGGCTGCGGGAGAGCGTGTTCGTGCTCGGGGAACCCGCGGACACCCCCGAGTCGGCGCTGGCCGCGGTGTCGGGCGTACCGGGTCTCGACGCGGAGCGTTTGGCGGCCGACGCGGCGTCGGCCGAGGTGCTGGCGCAGGTACGCGCCGACCACGCCGAAGCGCGTCGCCCCGTGGCCGAGGTGCTGTCGGTACGCGGTGGCGACTCGCCCCATCCCGGTGCCGCCAAAGAGGCCTCGGACGGTCAACGCCGTTACGCACTGCCGACGTTGCTCGTGCGCACCGCCGCCGGACACCGCGTCGTCCCCGGCTGGCGCCCGTACGAGGAGTACGTCGCGGCCGTCACCGAGCTGAGCCGCGGGCTGTTTCCCGCACCCACCGCACCGCATCCCGCCTCACCGCTCCGGCCTGCGCTCGCACCCACACCGCTCCCCCCGGCGACAGCCCTCGCCCACTACCGCACCCTCACCGACCCCGAACGCATCCACCTCACCGACGCGGCCCCCTGGCCCCCGCCCGGCACCGTCCGCGTGGACACCGCCAACGGCCCCCTGTGGCTCCACCCGGACGAGGCCGCCGTGCACCCCGCCACCGCTCCCTCGCGAACCACCGCACCCCGCTAGCCCTCTGATCAGGGGTCAGGCACCGTCCCGGCGTCCCTCAAAGGCCGTCCCCGGGATCGTCCCGCCGAATGAGACACCAATTGGTGTCCATTGACAGCCGCCGACGGACGGCCCCAGGATGTGCAGCATGCTCACGACGCACCCCGGTGTGGTGTGCCGCTACGTGGACCTGCGGCGCACCTGTAGCGCTCTCTGTCGCTGACCCGCCGCCCCCGGCCCACTGGCGCCTGACCGCGCCCCCGTTGGCACCGGCGCCCCACCGCCTCGCCGACCGGCGCCCGTCCTCCCGCGCCGCTCCCTTCGCGCTTCGCCGCCGTCTCTCCGCCTCCGTATCCCGGCTGTCTTCCGTGCTCCGCCGACGCCTCCTGCCCTGGGCGCGGCATGCCCCCGTGCGCCTCGAAGCCGCACCGGCATGCCCGTCGTCCCGGTCCGCGTGATGTCCGGCCCTCGGGTCAGCCGCTTCCGCCCTTCTTCCGCAGCACCCCGCTCATCTCTCGCCGCACCTCACCCCGCTTCCGCCGCCCCGCGCTCTCCTCCGCTGCCACGGCGCGGCCGGAAGCCCTCGAAGAAAGAAACCAAGATGCCCGGACGACTCACGCCCCGCAGCCCTCGGACGGCCTTCCGCCCCGGCCGGCTGCGCGCCGCCGCACTGGGGACCGCCCTCGCCACCGTGCTCGTCCCCGCGCTCAGCGCCTGCGGCGGCGACGCCTCGACGGCCGGCGGCGGTGCCACGCTGAAGTGGGCCTCCTCCTACTTCCCCACCCACTGGGACCCGGTCGTCGGCGGCAGTGGCGCCCAGTTCCGCGAACTCGCCCTGGTCTACGCCTCGTTGACCCGTACGGACGCGACCGGCAAGGCCGTGCCCGACCTGGCCAAGAGCTGGGAGTACAACACCAAGGGCGATCAGATCACCTTCCATCTGCGCCCCGGCCTCACGTTCAGCGACGGTACGCCGGTGGACGCGACCGCCGTGAAGGCAGCCATCGTGCGCGCCCAGAAACAGAAGAACTCCGCGCTGTTCGGCGACCTCACCTCGATCAAGTCGGTGGACGCCGACGGACTGGACGCGGTGCTCCACCTCAGCCAGGTCGACTACCAGATCCCCCAGCTCCTGGGCGAACGCGTCCTCCAGATCGCCAGCCCGAAGGCGGCGGCGTCACCCACGAAGCTGGACCAGAACCCGGTCGGCGCGGGCCCGTTCACCGTCACGCAGCTCGTACCGGGCACCAAGGTCCTCCTGAAGAAGAACCCGGACTACTGGGACGCCAAGAACATCCACATCGACAACGTCGAGCTGACCTCGGCGCCCGACGCGGCGACGGTCGTCTCCGGACTCCAGACCGGCGTCTACAACTTCGCCGACATCGCGCCCAGTCAGGCCGAGGCCGCCAAGAAGGCCGGACTCGACGTCTTCGTCCAGCCCGGCTTCAACGCCAACAACATCAGCCTCAACGTGAACAAGGCGCCGTTCAACAACGCCAAGGTCGTCGACGCGGTCCGCTACGCCATCAACCGCCAGGAGTTCGTGGACAAGCTGACCTTCGGCTACGGCTCGGCGACGAACCAGCCGTTCCCCAAGGGCTACGTGGCCTACGACCCGCAGTCCGCCAACGACTACGCCTACGACCCGGCGAAGTCCAAGCAGCTGCTCTCCGAGGCCGGTTACCGGGCCGGCCAGATCAAGCTGGTCCTCGTCATCCCCGCCGAGGACCCCCAAGCCGAGGTCGTCCAGGCACAGTTGGCGAAGGTCGGCATCACCGTCGACATCAAGGTCGACAAGAACTGGGCGACCCCGTTCTTCGCCAAGGACCTGACGCTCTCCCTCTACGGGACGACGGGGCGTGACTCCGCCGCACAGACCCTCACCGCGCACTTCGGCCCGAACGGCCCCCTCAACCTCAGCTCACCGTACGAGCCTTCAGGCTTCGAGGCGGCCATCGCCAAGGTGCGGCAGACCCCGCTGGACTCGCCCGACTACACGAAGGTCCTCCAGGCGGCGACCCGGGCCGGCCTGGAGAGCAAGGCGCTGGTCTTCACCTACTCGTCGCCCAACCTCATCGCCAAGAGCAAGTCCATCTCCGCCCTGCCCAAGAACCCGGCCCACATCGACTGGACCGGCGTGACCATCGGCACGAACTGACACTCCGTCAACTCCACTGTCGTAAAAGGTCGATACGGCCTCTGCGCATCCCAACAGCTCACTACAGGTCACTACAGGTCACTACAGAGAGGGGGCAAGCCATGACGACGACGGAGGCACCGGCCACACCACCCGACGTCCGTCACCGGGTCGCCACGACCGGGGCGCGGCACACCGTGGGCCGCGTCCTGGTCACCCTCGCCCGGTCGATCGCGATCTTCGTGCCCGTGTTCCTGGTCGCGACGTTCGTGACGTTCGCGCTGCGGTCACTGAGCGGGCTCAGCCCGGCGCGGATCCAGCTGGGCGAGGAAGCAACTCCCGCGGCGGTTGCGAGAGTCGAGGCACAGTGGGGTCTCAACCGGCCCTTCCTGGTCCAGTACGCCGACTGGCTGGGCGGGGTGCTGCACGGGCAGCTCGGCACCAGCTGGACCAACGGCGCCGACATCTCCACCCTCATCGGCCTCGGCCTGGGCGTGAGTCTGTCGGTGGCGTTCTTCGCGCTGATCATCGGCGTGATCGCGGGCTTCGGCCTCGGCACGCTCGCCGCGCTGCGCCGTACGACCTGGGTCGACCGTGCGATCACCGGCTTCGTGACGGTGATCTCGGTGATGCCGGCCTTCGTCGTCGGGATCGTACTGGTCGCGGTGTTCGCGGTGGGACTGCATGTGTTCCCGTCCGCCGGCTACGTCCCGGCGGCGCAGGGGCTCGGGCCATGGCTCGCCCATATCACCCTGCCCGCGGTCGCGTTGAGCTTCGACGTCGTCGCCGATGTCGCCCGGCAACTGCGCACGAGCCTCATCGCGGCCTACCGCGAGAACTACGTGACGGGCGCGGTCGTACGGGGGCTCAGTCCGCGGCGGATCTTCCTCGGCCATGTGCTGCGCAACGGACTGGGTCCGGCACTCGCCACGCTGGGCCTGAAGTTCCCGACGCTCGTCGGCGCCTCCGTCGTCACCGAGTGGATCTTCGGGCTCCAGGGCTTCGGCCGGTTCGCCAACGACTCCGCGCAGGCCGGTGACGTACCGGCCGTGCAGGGGGTGCTGGTGGTGTCGATCGTCCTGGTCGTCGCCTTCAACCTGATTGTCAACCTGGTGCTGGCGCGTGTGACGCCGGCGTCCCAGCGGGGGGTGTGACCATGGTGCGCCGCGTGCTCTCCCTCACGTCCGGCCGGATCGCGCTGGTGATCCTGACCGTGATCGCCCTGCTCGCCGTCCTCGGGCCGTTCATCGCGCCCCACGACCCGCTGGCCACCAGCTCCGACACCCTCGCCGACGCATCGGGCGCGCACTGGCTCGGCACCGACTACCTCGGCCGCGATGTGCTCAGCCGACTGCTCGACGGCTCCCGGGTCAGCGTCCTCGGCTCGCTCGAAGTCGCCCTCACCGCACTGGGAGTCGGGGCGATCCCCGGCATCCTGTCGGTGTACTTCGGCCGGGTCTTCGAATGGGTCACCCTCCGGCTGACCGACACCCTTGTCGCCCTGCCCTTCCTGCTGTTCGCGGTCGCCGTGGTCGCGCTGCTCGGCAACGGCATCACCCAAGCGATGCTGGTCACCGGCGTGTTGGTATCCCCGTTGTTCTACCGGGTGGCCCGCGCCGCCACGCTGGCCGTGGCCCGCTCGCCGTACGTGGAGGCGGCGCTCATCTCCGGTGCGTCCATCGGGTGGGTCGTGCGGCGGCATGTCTGGGTGAAGGTACTGCCGCCGATCGCGGTCGCGCTCGCCCAGACCATCGGCGTCGGTTTCGTCATCGTCTCGACGCTGACCTTCCTCGGCATCGGCGTCCAGCCGCCCGCACCCACCTGGGGCGGCCTGCTCGCCTCGGACCTCGGCTATCTCACCCAGAAGCCGTGGGCGCCGCTGATCCCCGCCCTGCTCATCATGGTCACCGTCTGGGCGTGCAACCTCCTCGCCGACGCGATCCGCGACGTCTCCGGCGAAGCGGGCCGCGCCCTGGTCAACAACCGCAGGGCGCGCGCCAATCGACTCTCCGGGGCCGAGACACAGAGCGGCTCCGGCTCCGACCTCGCGAACGTTCACGCCGGAGGTGCGTGATGGCAACCCTCTCCGAGAAGGTCCTCACCGACGCCGAGCAGAACACCGGAGCCGTAACCGACGGCACCGGCGTTGGCACCGCCACGGCTCAGCCCGGACACCGTCCGACCCCTTCAGCTCCCGCCCCGTCAACACCCGTCCTCTCCGTACGGGACATCCGCATCAGCGACCAGGCCGCCGGCCAGGAGATCGTCCACGGCGTCACCTTCACGCTGACGCCCGGCAGGACGGTCGGCATCGTCGGCGAGTCCGGCAGCGGCAAGACGCTCACCTGCCGGGCCACGCTGGGCATCCTGCCCGCCCACTTCGAGGTCACCGGCGGCTCGATCGAGATCGACGGCCAGGACATCTCCGGGCTCACCTCCGCTCAGTGGACGGCCCTGCGCGGCGCCACGATCAGCGCGGTCTTCCAGGACCCGGCGTCGTACCTCAACCCCTCGATCCGGGTGGGCGCCCAGATCGCCGAGGTGCTCCGGGTGAAGAAGGGCCTGAAGCGGCGCGCGGCCCGCCAGGGGGCGATCGACCTGCTCCGCACGGTCCATCTGCGCGACCCCGAACTCGTCTACGGCCAGTACACCTACGAGCTGTCCGGCGGCATGCTCCAACGCGTGCTCATCGCCGCCGCGATCGCCGCCGACCCGCGCATCCTCATCGCCGACGAGGCCACGACCGCGCTCGATGTCACCGTCCAGGCCGAGATCCTCGACCTGCTGGCCGACCTGCGCGAACGTACCGGCCTCGCCCTCGTCCTGGTCTCCCACGACCTGGCCGTCGTCGCCCAGCTCTGCGACGAGGTGCTCGTCATGCGGCAGGGCGAGGTCGTCGAACAGGGCCCGACGCACGAGGTGTTGCACAACCCCCAGCACGCGTACACCCGGCTCCTGATCGCCGAGCACGAGCAGTACGGCCTGGACAAGTTCCTCGCCGTCGGCCCTGGCGAGGCCGAGGACGCCGTAGAGACTCTGGACGCCGAAGAGGAGGACGCATGAGCACCACCGACCGCCCCCCGGCGCCGCAGCCCACGCAACCGACCCAACCCGTCCTGAACATCGTCGACTTGGAGGTCCACTACGGCTCCCGTCGGCGCCGCCGCCGGGCCCTGAACCGGGTCTCCCTGAGCATCGCCCCGGGCGAGACCGTCGGCATCATCGGGGAGACCGGCTCCGGCAAGTCGACGCTCGCGCGGGCCGCGCTCGGGCTGGTGCGCGCCTCGGGCGGGTCGATCGTGATCGACGGCGAGGAGGTCGGCGCGTACGGCCCTCGCCAGTGGCGCGCGCTGCGGCGGCGCGGAGTCATCCAGTACGTCTTCCAGGACCCGCTGCGCAGTCTCGATCCGGACGTGACGATCGAGGCCTCGCTGGCCGAACCCCTCCTGATCCAGGGCGTGTCACGGCAGGAGGCGGCGGCGCGGGTGCGGGCGTTCCTCGACCGGGTACGGCTCTCCCCCGGGCTGCTCGACCGGCTGCCGGGTGAGTTGTCCGGCGGTCAGCGTCAACGGGTCGCGGTGGCACGGGCGTTGGTGACCGAACCGCGTCTCGTGATCCTCGACGAACCGGTCAGCGCCCTCGACTCCGCGAACCGCGTGCAGATACTCCAGATCCTCAAGGAGCTCCGCGCCGACGGGGTGGCCCTCGTCTTCATCTCCCACGACCTCGGCTCCGTCGCCGGCGTCGCCGACCGGATCGCGGTGCTGTACCAGGGCGAGTCGGTCGAGGTCGGCGCCACCGGCGACGTCATCAACCAACCCCAACACCCCTACACGCGCCTGCTCGTCCGGTCCGCGCCCACCCTGCACAGCGCGGCTGCCGACCGTGCCGAACGCGAGGCCCTGCGTGCCCTTCTGCACGCCTGACACCCCCTCAACTGCCGCTGACAGACAAGGAACTGCCATGTCCCGCACGCTCCACCTCGCCCTGCACCCCTACGGCGTGGGCGGCCCCGGCCAGCACGGTCTGTGGAAGGACCCGCGCGTCGCGAAGAACGCCAGCATCGACATCAACTACTACATCCGGTTGGCGCAGACGGCCGAACACGCCCTGTTCGACGCCCTGTTCATCGTCGACAGCCAGTTCATCAACTCCACCTACCCGGCGCACTATCTCAACCGCCTCGAACCGCTCACCCTGTTGTCGGCCGTGGCGACCCACACGAAGCATCTGGGCCTGGTGGGCACGGCCAGCTCGACGTACAACTCGCCCTTCAACCTGGCCCGCCGCTTCGCCTCGCTCGACCACATCAGCGGCGGCCGGGCCGGCTGGAACGTGGTGACGAGCTTCGACACCGGTACCGCGCGGAACTTCGGACTCGACGAGCACCTCGACTACTCCACCCGCTACGGCCGCGCCCTGGAGTTCGTGCAGGTGGCGCAGGGGCTGTGGGACTCGTACGAGGACGACGCGTTCCCGGCGGACGTCGAGCGGGGCGTGTTCCTCGACCCGGCGAAGCTGCACGGACTCGACCACGAGGGCGAGCACTTCAAGATCGCGGGTCCGCTGAACCTCTCCCGCTCCCCGCAGGGCCAGCCGGTGATCTTCCAGGCCGGGGTGTCCGAGGAGGGCCGTGATCTCGCGGCGCAGGTCGCCGAGGGCATCTTCGCGCCCGGGGGCACCCTGGAATCGGCGCGGGACTACTACGCCGACGTCAAGAAGCGCACCGCCGCCTACGGCCGTGACCCCGAGCACGTCAAGATCCTCATCCACGGCGGCCCGGTCGTCGCCGCCACCGACGAGGCGGCCCGCCGCCGGGAGCGGGAGATCTTCGATGAGGACGACGACTTCGACCGCAACCTGGCGCTGCTGGGCCGGTCCTTCGGGGCGTACGACTTCAGCGTGCACGACCTGGACGCGCCCTTCCCCGATGTCGCCCACCTCGCCGAGAAGGGCGGGCGCACGGGGGCCACGCAGCTCATCGCACGGGCCAGGGCCGAGAACCTGACACTGCGTCAAGTGGCGGAGTCCATCAACCAGTTCCGGCAGTCGCCGTTCGTCGGGGACCCGCGGACGGTGGCCGACACCATCCAGCAGTGGTTCGACGCGCGCGCCCTCGACGGCTTCAACCTCGCCTTCCGCACCGAGGAGGAGCTGAACTACTTCGTCGACAGCGTCGTCCCGCTCCTCCAGAAGCGGGGCCTGTTCCGCACCGAGTACACGTCCGACACCCTGCGCGGCAACCTCGGCCTGCCGATCCCGGCCAACCGTCACTCCCGCGAGCGCCAGCTCGTGAACGACTGAGAGGGCCGGCTCACCATGACGAGCGAGAGGCCACGCTTCCGGCTCGGTTTCCTCACCCATGTCCAGGGCCGTGACGACGACATCGCCCGCACCTACCGCAATGCACAGGAACTCTTCGTCGTGGCCGACGAGTTGGGCTTCGACGTGGGCTGGGTGGCCCAGCACCACGTCCCCCTCGGGGGCGGCGGCCTGTCCTCGCCGTGGACGTTCCTGGCCCACGCGGCGGCCCGCACGACCCGCATCCGGCTCGGCACCGCCATCACCGTCCTGCCCCTGGAGGATCCGGTCCGGCTCGCCGAGGACATCGCCACCGTCGACACACTCAGCTGTGGCCGGGTTGAGCTCGGCGTGGGCAGCGGGTCAAGCGCGGTGGAGTACGCCGCGTTCGGCAAGGACGTGGCCCGCAAGCGTGAACTGACCAGCGAGCACCTCGACATCGTCCGACAGGCGCTGGACCGGCGCGAGGTGGGCACGCCCGGCTTCCGCATCCAGCCCCGGCCCAGCGACTTCGACGACCGTGTCTGGCAAGGGGTGTTCAGCGGGCGGGGCGCCGCGTTCGCCGCGCGGGGCGGTTCGAATCTGCTGCTCAACCGGGCGGCCTACGGCTTCGACGCACCCACCGACGAGGTCCAACGCCCATGGGCGGACGCCTACTTGGCCGCCTGGAAGGAGCCGCGGCGCCCGCGCATCGGCCTGTCGCGGTTCGTGTTCCCGGCCAAGGACCGGCGGACCGCACTCGCGGCGATCGGCGACGACGTCCACCGGGCGGCCTTGCGGATGGCGGAGCACGGCGCGTTCCCCAAGGGCCTCGGCCAGGACGAGGCGCTGCGCCGCTTCCACTCCTTCTACGGCCATCCCGATGAGATCGTCGCGGCGCTCGGGCAGGAGCGGGTGCTGCCCGTCGCGACGGACCTGATCACCCAGTTCAACCCCGCCGTCCCCAACCACGACGCGGCCGTCCGTGCCCTCGAACTCATCGCGACCGAGGTGGCACCGGCGTTGGGCTGGCAGCCCGCGCCGACGGCCTCGATCGTATCCGCAGGAGTGTGAAATGACCCAGTACAGCGACTACTTCGGCCCCGAGGGCCTGCGCGTCCGGGGCACGGTCCTGATCGTGCCCGGCCGGGGCGAGACCCACTCGACCTACACCCGCTTCGGCAGGCGGCTCGCCGCCGACGCCTACCGGGTCCGGATCGTCGACGCCCCCGATCTCGACACCGAGGACCTGACCGCGCTCGCCGCCCGGCTCTCCGAAGCGGCCGAGGACACGGCCGCGGACGACGGTGTCGTACGACCGCTCGTCCTCGTCGGCGCCGATTCGGGCGCCGCCGCCGTGGCCACGCTGCTCGACCGGGAACCCGGCGTCCGGCCCGACGCCGTCGTCCTCGCGGGCCTGCCCGGCCGCTCCCCCGGCACCACCGCGACCGCCGGCACCTGGGACGAGGAACTCGACGTCCGCACCGCGTGCCCCACCCACCGGGGCGCCCTCACGGAGGACCCCGAGGTGCGGCGCGGTTCGCTCGACGAGGTGGTGCCGGAGGCCGTGCTCGGCGCCGCCTACGACAGCAAGACCGCCGTACCGACTCTGCTGCTGGTCGGTGACGCCGATCCGCTCGCCGATCACGAGGCGCTCGCACATGCCGCCAAGTCCCGTGCCAGCGCGCGGCTTTCGGTCGTGCACGGTGCTCATCACGATGTGCTGAACGACCTCCAGCACCGTTCGGTGGCCGCCGAGGTCGTCACGTTCCTGGAGACGCTGCGCAACGATCTGCGGCCGCTGGTCACGGTGCGGTCGAGCGCCTGGTGAGCGTTCGGCCGCCCGCTCGGTCCGTCGTCCGAACCCCGATCACGGAAGGTCCGTCATGGCCTCGATCCTGTCCGTTTCCGGCAGCCCCTCCCCCACCTCACGCACCACCCGCCTCCTGCGTCACCTGGACGACCGGCTCCGCCTCCAAGGCCATGACGTGACCCCGCTGGAGGTGCGCACGCTGCCCGCGCAGGCGTTGCTGGGCGCCGACTTCGGGCATCCGGCGATCGCCGCCGCCACGGCGCTGTTCGAGCAGGCGGACGGGGTGGTGATCGGCACACCGGTCTACAAAGCAGCGTATTCGGGCCTGCTGAAGTCGCTCCTCGATCTGCTCCCGCAGTACGCGCTGACCGGCAAGACGGTGCTGCCGCTGGCCACGGGCGGCAGCACGGCCCATGTGCTGGCGATCGACTACGCGCTGCGTCCGGTGCTGAGTTCCATGGGGCCGTCGCACATCGTGCCGGGGTGGTTCACGCTCGACAAGGACATCACGGTCGGCGAGGACGGCACGCTGACCGTGGCGTCCGCGACCGCGACGGCGCTGGAGCAGGTCACGGACCACTTCTCGCGCGCGTTGGGCGGTTACACGGCGGTGCTCGCCTCCACGGGGTGACGGCACCCGGGGGCCGGCGTGGTTGTGGCAGTCGTGTTTCAACTGCCCACGTCACGCTGGTCCTCCGGCACCGCCTGTGGTTCTCTCACGCTATGACCGTGCTCGTGACCCGCCGCCACGTCGACTACGTGCGTGTCACCAGCACGGGGTGTTCCGCCGCGAGCTGACGCTCCGCTCCGGCAGCCGATCCCCCTCCTCACCATCGCGCCGCGCCGTCCTCCGTCCTGCCGTCCTCCGGTCGGGGCGGCGGTCCCGCGGTCGTGCCACGCACCCCAGCACCCCGCACGCTCCGCACAAGGGAGAACCATGAGCCAGCCCATCGACTCCGTCGCCGCGGGTCACACCCCCGAGGACGAGCCCGCAGGCCCCGACACCTCGGCCTGGTCGTTCGAGACCAAGCAGGTTCACGCCGGTGCGGTACCGGACCCGACGACCGGGGCGCGGGCGACGCCGATCTACCGGACCAGCTCGTTCGTCTTCCGCGACACCCAGCACGCGGCGGACCTGTTCGCGCTGGCCGAGCCCGGCAACATCTACACCCGCATCCACAACCCCACACAGGACGTCTTCGAGCAGCGCGTCGCCGCCCTCGAAGGCGGAGTCGCCGCGGTCGCCCTCGCGTCCGGGCAGGCCGCCGAGACCCTCGCGATCCTGACGGTGGCGTCCGCGGGCGACCACCTCGTCTCCAGTACGTCCCTGTACGGCGGTACGTACAACCTCTTCCGGCACACGCTGCCGAAGTTCGGCATCGACGTGTCGTTCGTCGACGACCCGGACGACGCCGAGGCGTGGCGGGCGGCGATCCGGCCGAACACGAAGGCCCTGTTCGCCGAGACGCTCGGCAATCCGCGCGGCAACGTCCTCGACGTCCGTGCGGTCGCGGATGTCGCACACGGGGCGGGCGTACCGCTGATCGTCGACAACACCGTGCCGACGCCGTACCTGCTGCGGCCGATCGAGCACGGCGCCGACATCGTCGTCCACTCGGCGACGAAGTTCCTCGGCGGGCACGGCACCACCATCGCCGGTGTCGTGGTCGACGGCGGCACCTTCGACTTCGGCGCGCACGCGGAACGGTTCCCCGACTTCAGCGAGCCGGACCCCAGTTACCACGGTCTGCGGTACTGGCCGGCGCTCGGCCCGGGCGCCTTCGCGGTCAAGCTGCGGGTGCAGCTGCTGCGCGACCTCGGCCCGGCGATCTCACCGCACTCGGCGTTCCTGCTCCTTCAGGGCGTGGAGACGCTGAGTCTGCGCATCGAACGGCACTCGTCCAACGCGCAGGCCCTGGCCGAGTGGCTGGAGCAGCGCGACGAGGTGGCCGCCGTCCACTACCCGGGACTGGAGTCCAACCCCTGGTACGAAGCGGGGCGGCGCTACCTTCCGCGCGGTGCCGGTGCGGTGCTGGCCTTCGAGCTGCGGGACGGGGTCGAGGCCGGGAAGCGGTTCGTGGACGCGGTCGAGCTGTTCAGTCATCTCGCCAACATCGGGGACGTACGCAGCCTCATCATCCACCCGGCTTCCACGACCCACAGCCAGCTGGACGAGGCACAGTTGGCGGCGACCGGTACCTCGCCGGGGCTGGTGCGGCTCTCGGTCGGCATCGAGAACCTCGCCGATCTGAAGGCCGACCTGGAGGCCGGGTTCCGCGCGGCCAAGGGCGCGTCCTGAACACCGTACCGACACCGTCAGGGGTCCCCTTTCCGCCGGCCTCCGGGGCCTGGCGGGTGGGGGACCCGCCCGGGCGCCGTCAGTGGCATGCCAGGGAGAAGCCCCTCGCGCTGGAGGCGGGGGGTGAACTGCCCGGTGTGCGGCTGGCGTTCGAGACCTGGGGGCGGCTCGCGCCGGACCGCTCGAACGCCGTGCTGGTCCTGCACGCCCTCACCGGCGACAGTCATGTCGCCGGTCCCGCCGGGCCGGGTCACCCCACCCCGGGTTGGTGGGACGCGCTCGTCGGACCCGGCCGCGTCCTGGACACGGAACGGTGGTTCGTGGTCGCGCCGAACGTGCTCGGCGGCTGCCAGGGCAGCACCGGTCCGTCCTCCCTCCGTGCGGACGGACGGCGGTGGGGCGGGGCCTTCCCGTTCCTGACCCAGCGCGACCAGGTCGCCGTGGAGGCCGGTCTCGCGGATGAACTGGGCGTCGAGCGCTGGGCGTTGGTGGTCGGCGGGTCCATGGGCGGGATGCGGGCCCTGGAGTGGGCCGTGACGTACCCGGAGCGGACGGCTGCGCTTCTGCTGCTCGCCACCACCGCGTCGGCGAGCGCCGAGCAGATCGCATGGGCCGACATCCAGCTGCACGCCGTCCGTTCGGACCCGCACTGGCACGGCGGCGACTACCACGACACCGGCCGGGGACCCGACGCGGGACTCGGGCTGGCCCGGCGCCTGGCCCACGTCACCTACCGCAGCGAGCCGGAGTTGGCGGTCCGCTTCGGCCGTGCGGCGCAGGGTGCGGAGGACCCGTGGGACGGCGGCCGGTACCAGGTCCAGTCGTATCTCGACCACCACGCGGCCAAGTTGGTACGCCGTTTCGACGCGGGCAGCTACGTCACGCTGTCGGAGGCCATGAACAGCCACGACATCGGCCGCGAACGGGGTGGAACACGTGCCGCGCTGCGCCGGGTGAAGGCCCGGACCCTGGTCGCCGGGGTGGACTCCGACCGGCTCTATCCGCCGTACCAGCAGGCCGAGTTGGCGGCCGGGATTCCCTCGGCGGACCGGCCCCGGGTGATCGAGTCGCCGTACGGCCACGACGGGTTCCTGATCGAGACGGAGCAAGTGGCCTCGCTCGTACGCGAACTCGTCGGCTGACCGCTGAGTGACTCCGGACATGGCAGCTTCCGCGCGTGAACTCCTATGGCGAACCGGGAAATGGACTAGACAATTGCGGACCGGTCTTTCAATGCCGTGCGACCCGTCAGGGGGCGTTTCCGAAGCCGGGGCGTGTTCCTGAATGCGGCGCCCCGGAGAACCGGGCGGCCCCGGTGCCGAATTGCCGTTCCGGGACCGCCCCTTGTCACGACTACTCAATTGTCATATGCCCGGCTGTTGTCACACCTCCAGGCTTGCCTCAAGTCGCTTGAGGTGATGCCTCGCCAGCGCCAGATTGCTGCGCTCGCGGTCCAGCGCCAGATACAGGAAGAGCGAGCCGCGGGTGCTCGCCAGCGGTCTGATCAGGTGGTACTGCTGACCGAGGGTGATCAGGATGTCCTCGATGCGGTCGTCCACGTTGATGGCCTTCAGCGTGCGCTGCTTGGCCCGTACGACCTCGGTGTTCCCCGCCCCCGCGACCTCCAGGTCCAGATGCGGCCCGCCGCCGAGCGCCCCCAGCGTCATGCCGCTCTCGTAGTCGACCAGGGACGCCCCCAGCGCCCCGTCGATGGTCATCGCTTCCTTGAGTGTCGCCTCAATGTTCACGTGGTGCCTCGTTTCCCTCACGAGCCGGCGAGATTCAGCATCTCGCCACGAAAACGGTCGCAATGCGAACCGTGCGGGTAACAGACAACACCATCTTTGGTCAGAGTTGCGATAGTTGGCAAACAAAGTAGTGTGCTCGCCAGAGTGACTGAAGGGGGGACCTTTGTCATCGCTCGACGCCGCACTGGGCCGCGCCCTGACCACGCCCGGTATCAGCGGAGCCGCGGTACTCGATGCCGTCACCGGCCTTTCCTATGCGGAACTCGGTGAGGTGAGTGCCGGTCAGGACTCCTGCGAAATAGCGGAGTTGACCCGCACCCGCCTCAATCGGGCAGGCGCGGAGGGGGAGGTGGAGAGCATCGTCGTCACCACCTCGACACGGCACCTCGTGACCATCCACCTTCCGCGGCAGGGCGACCCCTTGCTGTTCTGCGCGACGGTCGACCGCGACCGCACCAATCTCAGCTCGGCGCTGCGCGAACTGCGGCTGTACGCCGACGAGTTGCTGGCATGACGGAGCGCACCGAGGAGCCGCTGCCCGACTCCCGCAACGTTCCCGCCCTGTTGGCGGTGCTCCGGGCCCAACGGCGTTCCTGCACGGTGGTCGTGACCGGCACCCCGGGTGGCTCGATCCATGTGCGCGACGGTCTGGTGGTGGCCATGGAGACGCCGGGGGCGCCGGGCGTCGAGGGCCTGCTGTTGCGGTCGGGCCGGATCGACGAGCGGGCCTGGTCGGCGGTCCGCGCCTCCGACACCACACATGAGCATCTCGCCGCCGGGCTGGTGGACCAAGGACTCGTCGGCGCGGGTGAGTTGGAGGTCGTCAGCCTGAGCGCGCTCTTCGACGCCGCCTTTGCGCTCTCCCTGGCCGTACCCGACGGCTGGGAGGTGACCGACCCCGTGCCGACGTTGTACCGCAACGCCGGAGTCACCCCCGACCGTCTCCTCGCCGAGGTGTCCCGACGTCTCAACGCCCTTGGCGGGGAGCCCGGTTCGGCCGCCGCCCTCGCCCGCGCCCGGCTGCGGCCGACGTCCGCAGGGCACCTCTCCGAGACCCCGGGCGGACTTCCGGCCCGGCACCGCGCGGTCCTGACCGCCACGGACGGCCGCCGCACGGCACGGGACATCGCCTTCACGCTCGGCCGGGGCCTCTTCGCCGTCATGCTCGACCTGCGCCACCTCCTGGACCGCGGCCTCGTCGAACCGCACACGCCCCCGCAGGACCGCCGCCCGAGCACGGCGCCACGGGTCGCACCCCCTGCGGCGACAGCCGCCGCGCCCGGCCCCGCGTCGCTCCCCCGTCGACTCCCCGGCCGGAACTCCGTACCGGCGCACCGGCCCCACGACTGAACCCGAACCGCCCGCCCCGGCCGCGTCCCCACCGCGTTCCCCTCCTGACTCGCCGTCCCACCGCATGCACGCACACAGGAAGAAGACGCCATGAGCGACCCCGTGACCGACCTCCTCATCGCCCTGCGGGACACCGTGATGGGAGTCACCGAGACCACCCTGGCCACCAGCGACGGGCTCGTCGTGGCGAGCGACACCACCAAGACCCACCCCGAGTCCATGGCCGCGGTGGCGGCGGCGACCCTCGCCCTCGGCAACAGGCTCGCCGACCAGGGCGGCACCGGACATCTCCGCGAGATCAGCGCGAGCTGTAGCACGGGCCATGTCATCGTGACGGCCGTCGGGGACCGGGCCCTGCTCGCCGTGGTGACGGACGACGGCCTCGACCAGGCCGCGTTCCGGCGCGAGATCCCGGCGGTGACGGCGAAACTGCGGCGGCATCTCGACGAGGACGTGTAGGCGGACTCCCGGCCCCTCCCGCGCACAGCCCTGGACGATGCACGACACCGGTGAGGAGTTCTGGGGCGCCAGGCCGCCGTTCAGGACTCCGTCGAGCCGGTCCAACTGCCGTCAGAGGGTGAGGAGTTCCTCGTAGAAACCGCCGAATCCCCGTGCGCGGTCGACGAGATGGATCTCCAGAATCCAGTGGCAGGTGCGGCCGGTCCTGTCGGTGCGGCGCATCGGGGTCTCGTTGTCGGGGGTGACGTACGACTCGACGTGGGCGCCCTCGATCGTCTCGTGCGGGAACTCGCCGACCAGGTGTCCGGCGTGCCAGCCGCCCAGCTCCCAGCCCGCCTTCTCCGCGAGGCGGGCGACCTCGGCGTAGAGGCCCGCGCCGGTGATGTCCGGGGTGTTCTCGAAGAAGCGCCGCCCGGCCGCGAACACCTGGGGCAGGTCGTCCCGCAGCCGCTGCTTGACGGGGTCGTCGCCGAGGACGAAGGTCCGGCCGAAGTCGGCCTCGTACTCCTCGAAGATCGGCCCGAAGTCGGCGAACACGATGTCGTCCGCGCCGATCACCCGGTCCGGCGGGTTCTCCTTGTACGGCTTGAGGGTGTTCGGCCCCGAGCGCACGATCCGCTTGTGCCAGTGCCGGGTCGTACCGAACAGTTCGTTCGCGAGATCGCGAATCCGGTCGCTGACGGCCCGCTCCCCCTCCCCGGGCGCCACGAGCCCGCGCTCCTCGATCTCCGCGAAGAGCAGCACGGCCTTGGCCTGGGCATCGAGCAGGCGGGCGGCCCGCGTGGGTTCGTCGTCAGCCATGGGGCGAACCTAACCAGGCAGATCGTTCCCGGCAACGCGATTCCCTGGACGGTCCCGGCCGGAACGATGTCCGGTGCCGTCGAAGCGGTGTCGGCGCCGTTCCTCGCCGCTTCCTCCGATCTGCCAGCCCGAAGCGAACTCCCAGGTGGCGGATGCGACGAGGTCGGTGACGGGCGCGGCCGGAACGGCTAGTTTGTGGACTCACCATCAGTGATAAATCCGGCAATCAACATCTTTTCTCTTCTCTGTGAGGCGTTCCGTCATGAGCCTGAGCATCCGCAACCAGATTCCCGGCACCGTCACCGCCGTCACACCCGGCGCGGTGATGGCGACGGTGAAGGTACGCCTCGCCGGCGGCCAGGACCTCACCGCGGCGATCACGCTGGAGGCCGTGAAGGACCTGGGGCTCACCGAGGGCACGTCCGTGCACGCCATGATGAAGTCCACCGAGGTCGCGCTCGCCACGAGCCGGGTCGAGGGCGTGTCCATCCGCAACCAGCTGCCCGGCACGGTGAGCGACGTGGCCACCGGCGGAGCGATGGCCGTCGTCAAGGTCACGGTCGACGGGGGCGAGCTGACCGCGGCGATCACCAAGGACGCCGTCGGCGATCTGGGCCTGCGGACGGGTTCGACGGTCGTCGCGCTGATCAAGTCGACCGAGGTGTCCCTGGCGACCGCCTGACGCGGGGCGGTCCCGGTCAGGCGTTGACCGGCCCGGTCTCCTCGCGCGGAACCCGGGCCGTCCGCCCGTCGGGCGCGGCGAACACGTCGGCGTGCACCGAGGGCGCCGACGTAGGCGATCCCGGTGGTCGGCGCGGTGTGCAACACCGGGATGTCGACGTCCCGTTCATGGCTCCGCGCGGTCGGACAAGCGGCGGCCGGACGCTCGGAGAGCAGCACGGCCGCGTCCTCGGCCGTGGCCGTCGCCGTGACCTGCCGACCCATCAAGTGGGCCTGCGCGACCAGGAGTTCGGCGAGTTCGCCACCGGCGGGGATGGCCGGACGGGGACGCGGGACCCGGCGTCGGACGCGGTCCGTGTGAGCGCCTACGCTGCTTGGGGAAGGTAGCCCTGACCAGGAGTCCAGCGGAGAAGGGACGTCACCCGTGGCGAGCGAGCGACACGATACGGCCGAGGCCGGCGACGCGTCCCGGCCCGTCCCGCCCGGCCAGCGTCATGTGCACGGCTGGCCGGTGTCGCACTACGGTCCCGTGCCGCGGTTCCGCCCCGAGCGCTGGAACCTGCGCGTGCACGGCGCCACCGCCGACGGTGCCGAGCGCGTGTGGACGTTCGACGAGCTGGCGCCGCTGCCGCATGTGACGGTCGTCGCCGACCTGCACTGCGCGTCCGGTCCGACCTCCACCGACCACGAGTGGTACGGCATCCCCGCGACCGCCGTCCTGGAGCTGGTCCCGCCCGCGCCGGAGGTCACGCACGTCATGGCGTGGGCGGAGTACGGCTATTCGACCAATCTCCGCCTCGCCGATTTCACGGCACCGCAGACGCTGCTGACGACGCATCACAACGGCGAGCCCCTCACCGCCGAACACGGTTTCCCGCTGCGGCTGGTGGTGCCGCATCTGTACGGCTACAAGAGCGCGAAGTGGCTGCGCGCGATCGAGTACCTCACGAAGGACCGGCGCGGCTTCTGGGAGGAGCGCGGCTATCACACGGTCGCCGATCCGTGGAAGGAACAGCGCTACTCCTACCAGGAGCAGGACGACGACAGTGTGTGACGGCACCCCCGCTGAGCGGCGGAAACCCGCGTCACGGCGCCACAAGGACGGCACGTAACCTCGTCCGCATGGTCACCGGCAGCTGGGGCCGCCGTTCGAGCCGGCCGGCTGCGGTCACTGGACGCAGCAGGAGCGCCCCGCCGAGGTGAACGCCGCCCTCGTCGACTTCTTCACGGGCTGCGAGCGGGAGATCAACGGCGGGCCAGGAACGGTGTCAGACCCTTCGTGATCACCTCGGCCAGCCTCTCCTGGTGCGCGGTGAGGAAGAAGTGGCCGCCGGAGAGGGTGACGAGGTCGAAGGTGTCGGTGGTGTGCCCGCGCCAGGCCTCGGCCTCGTCCGCGGAGACCTTCGGGTCGTCGGTGCCGGTGAACACGGTCAGCGGGCAGTCGAGGGGCGGGCCGGGCGCGTACCGGTAGTTCTCCACGATCCGGTAGTCGGCGCGGATGGCGGGCAGCACCATCCGCAGGAGTTCCTCGTCGGCGAAGACCCGGTCGTCGGTGCCGCTGAGGGTGCGGATCTCCCGCAGCAGACCGGCGTCGTCCAACGCGTGGGCGTACTCCGGCCGTTGGCGGGAGGGAGCTCGCCGACCGGACACGAACAGGGCCGCCGGAACCTGTCCCGCGGCCGTGAGGGCGCGGGCGACCTCGAAGGCGAGCATGGCTCCGAGGCTGTGGCCGAAGAGGGCGAGGGGCTGGTCGGTCCAGGGCAGCAGTTCGTCCACCACGGCCCGCGTGAGCTGGTCCAGGCTCTCGGCGAAGGGTTCGCCACGGCGGTCCTGGCGGCCGGGGTACTGGACCGCCAGGACCTCCACCTCGGGGCTCAGCATCGCCGGCAGGCCCGCGAAGAAGGTGGCTGAGCCGCCCGCGTGGGGCAGGCAGACGAGGCGCACCGGGGCGGTGGGCCGGGGCTGGAACCGCCGTATCCACAAGGTGCTTCGGGGCTCGGTCATATGGCTCCGTAGGGAATCAGCGGGCGGCCGGGGTGTCGTAACTGTGGAAGCCCCGGCCCGACTTGCGGCCGAGTCGGCCCTCCTCGATCAGGCGGTCCAGGAGGGGCGGGACGGCGTGGTGGGGGTCGCCGGTGCGGCGTTCCATGGTGCGGGCGACGTCGGCGATGGTGTCGAGGCCGATGAGGTCGAGCACGGCGAGGGGGCCCATGGGGTGGCCGCAGCCGAGGGCCATTCCGCGGTCGATGTCCTCGGGGGTGGCCACGCCCGCCTCGTACATGCGGACGGCGGAGAGGAGGTACGGGATGAGGAGCGCGTTGACGACGAAGCCGCAGCGGTCCTCTGCGTGGACGGTCTGCTTGCCCAGGACGTCGGTCACGAAGTTCTCGGCGTCGCGAGCGGTGCGGTCGCTGGTGTGCCGGGAGCGGATGACCTCGACCAGGGGCATGGCGGGCACCGGGTTGAAGAAGTGCAGGCCGATGACGTCGCCCGGCCTGCTGGTGGCGTTGCCGAGGTCGGCGATGGAGAGGCTGGAGGTGGTGGAGGCGAGGACGGCCGCCGGGTCCTCGACGGTCTTGGCGAGGACTGTGAACAGCCGCAGTTTCGCCTCACGGTCCTCGGAGATGGCCTCGATCACGAATTGACGGTCCGTCAACTCATCGGTGTCGCAGCCGAATCCGGCTCGTTCCTCGGCGTCCGCCCGCGCCCGCTCGTCGATGTGCCCTTTGGCGAGCGCACGGTCGAGCAGCCGCAGCACCCGGGTGCGGGCCCGGTCGGCCGAGGCCGGCCCGGAACCCAGGACACGCACGTCCAGTCCGGCGCGCAGGCACTCGGAGGCGATCCCGGCGCCCATGGTGCCGCCGCCGACGACACCGACCCGCCGGGCGCTCATGCGGCGGCTCCCACGGCCGGGGCCTGGACCGACCAGCGCAGCAGGCCCGCGGCGACCGCCATGCCGGCGCCGAAGCCGGCGAGCAGCACGAGGTCGCCGGCGCTCAGCAGGCCGGAACGGTTCGCCTCGTCGAGGGCGATGGCGACGGAGGCGCTGCCGGTGTTGCCGGTGTGGTCGAGCGGGAGGTGGGTGGCGGCGGCGGTGAGGCCGCAGGCGTCCACGAGTTCGGCGACCATCATGCCGTTGGCCTGGTGGGGCATGAAGTGGTCGATGTCGGCGGCCTTGCAGTCGCAGCGGTCTAGCAGGTCGGCGATGATGCCGGGCACGTTGTCGAGGACGTAGTCGCGGACCTGGCGGCCCTGCATGTGCAGCAGGTGGGAGCGGTCGGCGATGGTCTCGGCGGAGGCGGGGCGGCGGCTTCCGCCGCCGGGCAGCCAGATCAGCTCGTGGTGGTCGCCGCCGCCGACCATGTCGAGGTCGAGGAATCCGGATTCCTCGTCGACGGCCGCGACCACGGCGGCTCCGGCGCCGTCGCCGAACAGGACGCTGGTGGCCCGGTCCTCGAAGTCCACGAACCGCGAGTACACGTCCGTGCCGATGACCAGGGCCTTCGCGGTGGGGCGCAGGGTGATCAGGGCCCGGGCCAGGGCGAGCGCGGTGACGAAGCCGGAGCAGGCGATGTTGACGTCGAAGCAGCCCGCCCGGTGGGCGCCGAGAGCGTGCTGCACCAGGGAGGCGGTGGCCGGGATGGGGGCGTCGCCGGTGGTGGTGGAGACGATGAGGTAGTCGATCTCGTCGGCGCGCAGTCCCGCCGCGTCGAGTGCCGCGCGGGAGGCGTGCACGGCGAGGTCGGAGGCGGCCTCGTCGGGTGCGACGAAGCGACGGGAGACGATCTTCGTCTTGCGGGCGATCCACTCCGCGTCGGTGCGGGGGACGATCCGGGCGATCTCCTCGTTGGTCACCACGCGTTCGGGGAGATAGGAGCCGGTCGAGAGGATGCCTATGCCACAGGGCTCGGTGCTCGCCCCGGCCGTGTCCGGATTCATGTGCGGTTCCCTTCGGGTGTCGCGCCGCTCGCCGCCCTGTGCGTCATCGGACAGCGGCCGGGGTGAACGGGCGCAGCGGGTTGAGCATGTCCTCGCCGATACGGGCGCGCAGTTCGGGCGCGGTGACGCCGAGTCCGGGCTCGGGGGCGAGACACAGCACGCCGACCTTGCCGATGTGCTGGTTGAGCTGGACGCGACGGGTGGCCTCGCCGACCTCGGACAGGGGGTGCACCTCGGAGACGACGGGTGCGATGTGTCCGCGTTCGAAGAGGCGGGCGCACTCGACCATTTCCTGGAGGTTGGCGATGTGGCTGCCGATGATCCGCTTGAGCTTCATCCACAGGTAGCGGTTGTCGAACTCGTGGTGGTAGCCGGTGCTCGACCCGCAGGTCACGACAGCGCCGCCGCGTCGGACGACGAACACCGAAATGCCGAAGGTGGCGCGTCCGACGTGTTCGAAGGCGATGTGCGGGTCGGCGCCCACCTCGCGGCGGATGATGGCGCCGAGCCGTTTGCCGGCCTTGATGGCGAGTTCGGGGTCGTCGCCGGTGTCGTCCCCGATGCCGATCTCCTCGCGGTTGATCACCACGTCGCAGCCGAGCCTGCGGGCGATCGCAGTCTTCGACTCAGAGCCGACGACTCCTACGGCGATGCCGCCGCCGTTCTTCACCAACTGGGCGGCGTACGCGCCGAGTCCGCCGGAGGCGCCCCAGATCAGCACGATGTCGCCCTGCTTCATCCGGGCGCCGCGGTCGCTGACGAGCATCCGGTAGGCGGTGCCGCCGCAGACGGGGATGCTCGCGCCCTCCTCCCACGTCAAGGGGGCGGGTTTGGGGACGAGTTGGCTGGCCCGCGCCACCGAGTAGTGGGCGAGGCCGCCGTAGTTGGTCTCGAAGCCCCAGGCGAGCTGGTTCTCGCTGAGCATGCCGTCGGACTGGGTGGCGGGCTCCTGGTCGTCGACGTAGGCCGGGCTCACGATCACGTGGTCGCCGACGCGCCAGCGGCGGACGCCGGTGCCGACGCGGACGATGACGCCGGAGCCGTCCGAGCCCAGCACGTGGAAGGGCTGGTCGTGACGGGTCGCCCAGCCGCCCTGGCGGGCGTAGGAGCGCAGGAAGCGGAATGTGGAGAGGGGTTCGAACTTCGCGGACCAGACGGTGTTGTAGTTCACCGAGCTGGCCATGACCGCGATCAGCACCTCATCGGGTGCCAGTTCGGGCATCGGGACCTCGCCGACGTGCAGGGTGCGGCGGACGTCCTTGTCCTCGGAGTCCCCGAAGAGGCCCTCGTCCTCGACGCGCAGGTGGGCGGCGGTGAAGTGGCTTGGCAGCGGGGCGCGTTCGAGTTCCTCGGGCGAGGCCCCGGACAGCACGGCATCGGACAGCGACATGTCGGGTTCCTCATTCACCGTCGGGCGGTTCGATGGACAGCGCGTGACGGAAGACGTTCCGTGGGTCGTACGCCGCCTTGACGCGCTGGAGGCGGGGGTAGTTGTCCTTGTAGTAGAAGGTCGACCAGGGCACCCCCGACGTGTTCTGCGTGGGGTCGGCCATGTCGGCGTCGACGTAGTTGATGTAGCAGCCGTCCCAGGTGCCGTCCGGTACGGGCACTCCCCCGGTCTTGGCGTAGACCTCGCGGTACATGCCGCGCACCCACGCGATGTGGGTGGCGTCGGTGGCCGGATCGACCCACCAGGCCTGGTACTGCATCTTGACGACCGAGTCGCGCTGCGGGATCGCCGTGGCGTCGGAGGCGACCGAGCTGATCTCGCCGCCGTAGGGGAAGAGGATCAGGGAGGCGCCGGGGTTGCTGTAGTCGGAGGCCGTCAGATAGCGGTGGATGACGGAGGCCTGGTCGGTGGTGAAGTTGCCCTTGAGATAGGCGGACCGGGCCTTCACGCGGACGGCGGGGGCCGCGTAGTTGGACGTCGAGATGAAGCGGGTGGCCTGGCCCCAGGTGACCCTGGAGGGGGCGACGACCAGGCTGTCCCGTACGGCCTGGGCGGTGCCGGCGCCGATCGCGGTCAGGTGGTCGGTGAGGATCTGTTCCGCGTTCGGGGCGGTGGCGTCGACCTGGGTGATGAGGGTGAGGACGCCGGTGGCGACGTGGTTCAGGCCGAACAGACTGGACAGCGCGTTCTCGGCCGCACCGGGTGCGCTGTGGGCCTGCTGCCAGGCGACGAAGTTCCGCAGCAGCCTGCCGAAGTCGGCCTCATCGACCGAACTCCAGGGAATGGCCACGATGTTGAGCAGCACGTGGGACGGCGGGGCGGGCAGCAGGGTCTCCGGTTCGGTGCCGGTGGCATCCGGGCTGCGGAACCAATAGCGGGTCACCACACCGAAGTTGCCGCCGCCTCCGCCGGTGTGCGCCCACCACAGGTCGTGGTGCGGGTCGGCCGGGTCGGCGGTCGCGATGACGGCCTTGGCGATGCCGGCGGCGTCGACCACCACGACCTCGACGGCGTACAGGTGGTCGACGACGAGCCCGAACTGCCGTGACAGCAGCCCGTATCCGCCGCCGCAGGCATGTCCGCCCATGCCGACGGAGTAGCACAGGCCGCCGGGGAGGGTGACACCCCAGTCGCGGTAGAGAGTGTCGTAGACGTTGAGGAGGATCGCGCCGGGTTCGATGCAGAAGGCGCGCCGGGCCGCGTCGTGGGAGACCTTGTCGAGGGTCGAGAGGTCGAGGACGATGTCGATCTCGGGGTTGTAGACGAAGTCCTCGAAGCAGCCGCCGCCGCTGCGCACCGAGAGGCGTTTGCCGCCGGTGACGGCCTCCTGTACGGCGGCGACGGCCTCCGCGGTGCTGCGGATCACCCGGATCTTCTCGGGGTGGCCGACCCAGCGTTTGTTGTAGCCGGTGGTCATGTCGTCGTAGCGGCCGTCCTGCGGGGTGACCACGATGGGGGCACTCGCCGTGTCCTCGGCCGTGGGCGTCGCGGCCTGTGCGGTGCCGTCCGCTCCGGTCGCCGCCGTCGTTCCTGTCACGGTCACCCCCGCGATCGCGTATTCGAGCAGTCTTCTGCGGCCCAGCTCTGGCATCCGGCGTCCCTCTCCTCGGTGGTGGCGGTCAGCGGCGCGGGCCGGCCACGGCGGGCATGCTGGTGATGGCGCTGACGAAGTTGCTGGTCACCCGGACCGGTTCGCCGATCTCGAAGTCCGGTACGCGGCGCAGGAGTTCGCCGAGGAGCATGCGGAGTTCCATGCGGGCCAGGACGTTGCCGAGGCAGTGGTGGGGGCCGCCGCCGCCGAAGCTGATGTGCCGGTTGGGGGTGCGGGCGAGGTCGAGGGTGTTGGGGTTGGTGAAGACCCGTTCGTCGCGGTTGCCCGACGGGTAGAACAGGGCGACCTTGTCACCCTCCCTGATCTTCTGCCCGTTGAGTTCGGTGTCGCGGCTCGCGGTACGGCGCAGGGTGAGGACGGGGGTCGCCCAACGCAGCAGTTCCTCCACGCCTTTGCCCGAGAGGGTGTCGAAGTCAGCTGCCAGCAAGGCGCGTTGGGCGGGGAAGTCGGAGAGCGCCTTGCCGGCGTGGCTGATGGTCTGGCGGGGGGTGTCGAAGCCCGCGCCGATGAGCAGCAGGAAGAAGGCGCTGATCTCGGCGTCGGTCAGGCCCTCGCCGTCCACCCTGGCCTGCACGAGGTCGGTCATCACGTCGTCCTGTGGGTCGGACCTGCGTGCCTTCGCCATCTCCACGGCCGTACCGGAGACCAGTCCGACGACCTCGTTGACCAACTCGGCGCGGTCCTTGCCGAGTTTCTCCGCCTCGTCGCGGCTGGAGAGCATGATGCTGATCGCCTCGGTGAAGCGGTCGATCTCGGCCGCCTCCAGACCCAGCATGTACGTCATCGTCCAACGGGCCATCGGCATCGACACCTTGGCCACGAAGTCGCACTCGCCCGCGGTCGCGAAGTCCTCGACGATACGGCGCACCTCCTCGGCCATCGACGCGCGCATCTGCTCCATGCGGGCCGGGCTGAACGCGGAGGAGACGAGGCTGCGCAGCTTCAGATGGCGCGGGGCGTCCAGGGCGACGATGGACTGGGTCGCCTGGAGGATGTCGTCGGGGAGCTCCTCGAACTGCACACCCTTGCTGGAGATGAACAGATCGGGCTGACTGCTGACGGCCACGATGTCGGCGTGCCGGACCACGGCCCAGAAACCGTCGTCGGGCGGGGTCGGGAGCAGGCTGCCCTCGGGTGCCTTGTGCCAGGAGACCGGGCGGGCGTCACGCAGGGTCCGGAAAGTGTCGTCCCAGACCGAGGGGGGCTGCGACCAGAACTGGATGGACGAAATGTCGGCGGTGTCGAACTGCCGAGACGCGGCGGTCACCAAGGTCTCCTCCTGCTGAGGGAAGCGGCACGCGTGGGACCACGACGTGCGGACATCGCCGTCGAGCATGCGACAGGGTCCCTGCCGGGGCCTTGTCGAATCCCTTGCCGCCCGCTTGCGAGAGGCTGCCCGCCGGGGACACCGGCTCCTCCGCGGCGAGCCACGCACCGGGAACGCCCCCTTCCTCCCGGAGGGCCACCTGCCGGGGTCACCGACGCCTTTGCCTGCCGTCCCGCCGGCCGGGGGCGCCAGCGCCCAGGTCCGACTGCCCACCTGCCAGGGACACACTCGCCTTGCCTGACGGCCCACCTGACCGGAACACCTGCGCCATGCCTGACGGCCCACCTGCCAGGGACGCCCGCGTTGTCGCCCGACGGGCCTCCGAGCAGGGGGCGCCCGCGTCTACGCCCGACGGCCCGCACGTCGGAGACGGCTGCGTCCTAGGACCAGGCTGCCTGCCCGCCCGACCGGCCCGACCGCTCGCCCGCCGAGGACTGCTGCGTCCTAGGTCGTGTCCGCAATGTCAGGGGAGCCAGAATCGTAGGCAGGCGATGGTGACCAGGGATTGGTAGTGGCGGGCGCGTTTGTCGTAGCGGGTGGCGAGGGCCTTGTTGTGTTTGAGCTTGTTGAAGCAGCGTTCGACGAGGTTGCGGCGTCGGTAGGCGGCACGGTCGAGCCGGCAGCGGCTCTCGCCGCGTCGGATACGGCCGTTGATCTGGTCGATGCGTTCCGGGATCGCTGCTTTGATGCCGCGCTGTCGCAGGTAGCTGCGGATCTTCGTGGACGAGTAGCCCTTGTCCGCTGCGACGAGGTCGGGACGGGTACGAGGGCGGCCTGGCCCGCATCGCTGGATCCGGATGCGGGCCATCACCGCCTCGAACTGGGTGCAGTCGTTGACGTTCCCGCCGGTCAGAGTGAAGGCGAGCGGCCGGCCCCGGCCGTCGCAGGCGAGATGGATCTTCGTGGTCAGCCCGCCCCGGGACCGGCCGATCGCTTCGCCCGGCCATTCCTGCCCCTTTTTCGGGCCCCGGCTGCGTGCTGATGGGCCCGCACTGTCGTGGAGTCCACGCACACAACGCTCCAGTCGACGGCGCCAACGGCATCGCAATGCTGCTGGACATGGGCCAGCAGCCGGTCCCAGGTACCGTCGGCCGACCAACGCCGGAAGCGTTCATACACCGTCTTCCACGGCCCGTAGCGTTCGGGCAGATCCCGCCAGGCGGCCCCAGTGGACAGCTTCCACAGGATCCCGTTGACCACCTGTCGGCGGTCCCGCACAGGGCGGCCCATCCGCGACGGAGCCAGCAACGGCTCGATCACCGACCAGGCCGGATCAGTCAGTTCATGACGACGCACCACGAACAGACCAACGACCCCACTACTTTGCGGACACGACCTAGCGCCAGCCCTGACCAACAGAACACTCGGATCGTTGCATGCCAGCCCGCCCGCCAGGAACGCCCGCTTCGGTGCCTGACGGCCCGCCTGCCATGGACGCCCACGTCTTTGCCCGACAGGCCCGCCCGCCCGCCGAGGACGGCTAGGTCTTAGCTCCAGCCTGACCGTCAGGAAAACCCGGATCATGCCTGCTGGCCCACCCGCCAGGAACACCCGCCCTGGGGCTAACGGCCCGTCCGCCGGGGAGGCCCGGTTCCTCGTTGCACCTGGCCGACAGGTCACCCCCACCCCCGTCAAGCAGGATGCGGCGGCACCGAAGTAGGACCGCACGCACCGCTCGCCTCGCCGGTCTTCGCCCGCCGCCGAGGCGTTCGCCGGGTTCGCTCACGGCCCGGTTCATACTCACCGTGCAGCGCGGCGGGTCGCTGCGCCAGGGCCCGGACCACGCTCTCGCGCAACCGTGCGCGGTCGGAGCCGCTCAGTTCGCCGAGGAGCACCTCCTGGACGAGTTCGTCGCGGAAGGAGAGAAGGAAGGGGGGCTGCGCCTCGCGGCGCAGCAGGCCGCGGCGGGTCGCGGCCTCGACGGCCGCCTCCACGTCCATGCCGCCGGCGCCCAACACCTCGCGGACCAGGGCGAGTTCAAACGCCCCGCCGAGTGCGGAGCAACAGCGCAGGACGTCCAGGACCGGTCCCGGCAGCGCCGCGAGCCGTCGCCCGAGGGACTGCCGGACGCCGACCGGGATGTCGGCGAGGGCGTTCTCCACCACCGCGCGGTCGCACAGCAGGCCCGGGTCGCCGACCCCGGCGATGAACTGGTGCAGGACGTACGGGTTGCCGCGGCTGCGTTCGTGCAGCAGCCGCAGGACGTCGTCGGGCACCTCGACCGCGCACTGCGCGGACACCAGGTCACCGGTCTCGCGCCGGGTCAGCCCGGTGAGCCGCACGCTGCGGGTCCGCGAGTCACCCAGCGCCTCCGCGACCGCGCCCCCGCCCATGAGGTCGGCGGCGGCCCCCGTGTCGTCGGCGGTGACGACCAGGCTCAGCGGTTCGCAGTGCAGCCGGGTACGCAGCAGCGCGAGGAGTTCCAGGGAGGACTCGTCGGCCTGGTCGAGATCTTCGAGTACGACGACGAGGGGGTCCTCGGCGGCGAGCGAGAGCAGCGTCTCGCACATGGCGTCCTGGGTGAGGAAGCGGGCCCGCGCCGAGGGGTCCTCCCCGCTCAGACTCCGCCGACCGGACTCGGGGTCCAGCATCAGCGGCGCCAGCAGGCTCCCGAACCGCGCCTCGGCCTTGCGGAACGCCTCGGGGCGAGAGACCGCGAGCTGCCGGAAGACCTGCGCCCACACCCAGTACGCGGGCACGCCCTCGCCGGAGGTGCACCGCCCCCAGACCACCTCCTGAAGCAACTCGTGCAGCCGGACGGCGAGTTCCTCGACGAGTTCGGTCTTGCCGACGCCCATCTCGCCGAGCACGGCGGTCAGATGGCTGCCGCCGTCCAGCGCGTCGAGGACATGGTCCCCGAGAACGGCGAGTTCCCGGTCCCGGCCGACGAAGACACCTCGGGTACGGGCGCCTTTGCGCAGGCGGGGCGGGCGGGTTCCGGCGGCGCCGCGGGCCCGCGCGGCGGACTGCGGCGGGCCAGAGGGCCGTTCGGGAACAGCCGTCGGGGAGTCGTCAGGACCGGGCATGGCGGCAGGGGGTCGCGGGGCGGCCTCGGGTGCGGGCCCGCGCGGGTCGGGCCCCCGGTCGGTGATGATGCGGGAACCCCCCGACACCGGCGGTTCGGCCAGGGGAAGGCGCTGGTGGAGTATGTCGGAGTGGACGCCCTGGAGTTCGGCCCCGGGGTCGACTCCGAGTTCGTCGGCGAGATGGCGGCGGGTCTGCTCGTAGAGCCGTAAGGACTCGGCCTGCCGGCCCAGCAGGTACAGGCCGCTCATCAGATGCCCGACGCACCGCTCGCGGGTCGGATAGCGCTGCACCTCCGGGTAGAGCGCGGTCACCACGGAGTCGGCCTCGCCGATGGCCAGACAGGCGCCGGCCCTGGTCTCCACGGCGGTCAGCCGCAGTTGCTCCAGCCGTTCGTTCTCGTCGGCGATGGGGCCGTACGAGGTGAGTTCGAGGTACGGGTCGCCGCGCCACAGGGCGAGCGCCCGGGAGAGTTCGTCGCGGGCGCTGTGGAAACGCCGTTCGGCGAGGTCCTGCCGGCCGCGGTCGACGAGGGTCTCGAACCGGTGGACGTCGACGAGTTCGGGGTCGATCTCCAGGACGTAACCGGGCGAGCTGTGGCGTACCCGGGCCCGGGCGCCGCCCTGTTCGCCGCCGGACGCCAGCGCGCGGCGCAGATGCGACACGTACGTCTGGAGGGTGGCGATGGGACGGCGGGGCGGCCGTCCCGACCAGAGTTCGTCGACGAGCTGCCCAGCCGCGACAACGTTTCCCAGCCTCACCAGCAACAGGCCCAACAGGGCGCGGTGCCGCAGTGGTCCGAGCGGCAGGGAGCGCCCGGCGTGCAATGCGGTCAGCGATCCGAATACCCGTAACTCCCATGCGGGAACGCCTGTTTCGACCGTTCCGTCGACTCGTGGCCGACCGTCCGTAGTTGCCTTCCTGTCGGTCGCCCGCTCCAGCGTCACACCCTTGAACAGATCTGACATACGCTTCCTTTGGTCACAGGGAGATGCGGTTGAGGAGAGCGGTTCCACTACACGGCGCGACGCTGCGCAAACAGAGAGCAGTGCAAGGGCCACCCACCCGAACGGATCTTGGAAGATGGCTTTTCGGCCAACATTCCATGGAGTGGCTTGCCCGACGGTCTACCCGTTCTTTCCTGGAGGTTTACGAGCACCCGACCCAACTGGGCATCCTCTTTTCCTTTTCCCGGCATGGGCGTTCGACCACGACACGAACGCCTCGAATCCGTCCTGCGGCGCGATCGTAGAACACATGTTGTGCCGAAAATGTGACGCGCTTCAAGAGCGGTTGCATTCAGCCACCACACGTCTTGTCGCCACCCTGACGCTTCCCCGCCCGCTTCCGCCGCGGACCACGGGCGATAAGGGCAACCGAACCATACTCGCGTTCGAACTCGACTAATCTCGGATTCGTGTGGTTGACGGTAATGGGGCCCGTGCGGGCGTGGCAGGACGACGCGGAACTCGAGCTGGGCCCCGCCAAGAGACAGGCCCTGCTGGCCCTGTTGCTGGTGCGGTCGGGGCAGCCGACGAGTCTGAGCACGATCATCGACGTCCTGTGGGGGCAGACGCCGCCGAGCAGTGCCGCCAACGTCGTCTACCGTCACGCGGCGGCCGTCCGCAGACTCCTGGAGACGCCGTCGGTGGCCGACGCGAGCGAGGACGGTACGCCTGCCCCCCGGCTGGTGCGGGTCTCGGGCGGCTACCGTCTGGACGCCTCCCCCGCCACCCTCGATCTGCTGCGTTTCCGCCAACTGCGCGGTGCCGCCGAGGACATGGGCGGCACCGGAGCGCTGCGCGACAGCGTCCGGATGCTCACCCGTGCGTTACGCCTGTCCCGGGGGCCGACGGCGTCCGGGATCCTGCCGCACATCGCGCAGCACCCGTACTTCGTGGCCGTGGACCGCGAGTACCTGACGGCCGTGAAGGAGGCCGCGGTCATCGCCACCGCCGTGGGCGAACCGGGGTCCGTCCTCGACATACTCCAGCCGGCCGCCGCCCAGCATCCGCTGGACGAGATACTCCAGGCCCAGCTCGTCCGTACCCTCGCCGCGACCGGCCGCCAGGCCGAGGCACTCCAGGCCTACCACGCGGTCCGCACGCGGCTCGACGAGCAGCTGGGCATCGCCCCCGGGCCCGAACTCCGGTCCGTCCACCAGGACATCATGCGCCGCGGCGCGTATACGCCCCCGCGCCTGTCACCCGTCCTCCCCGCCGAACCCGCCCGCACAAGGCCCCAGGAGCCGCGCCGGTCTCTTTTACGACCCTCCCAACTGCCTCCGGATGCGACGGATTTCGCGGGGAGGAAGGCCGAACTCGCCCGCCTGGACACGCTGTTACCGATCGACGCGCCGCTCCCGGACGATGCCGGTCACGTCCGGGCGGAGCCCCGCCGCCCGCGCCACACCGGCAACAGCCGCGCCGCGTCCCGGCCGCCCGTGGCGATCGTGGGCGTAGCCGGCGCCGGCAAGACCGCGCTCGCCGTGCACTGGGCCCACCGCATCGCCCCCCGCTTCCCCGACGGACAGCTCTATCTCGACCTGCGCGGCATCACCCCCGACGGCATACGGGTCACCCCGGGCGAGGCGCAGCACGCCATGCTGGTCGCGTTAGGAGTTCCGGACGGGGAGATCCCGGCCGACCGGGACGCCCGGACCGACCTGTACCGCGCTACACTCGCCGGCCTGCGGCTGCTGATCGTGCTCGACGACGTGGCCGACTCCGATCAGGTACGGCCGCTGCTGCCCGGCACCCCCGATGCCCTGGTCCTCGTCACCAGCCGCGACCGGCTCGGCGGGCTCGTCGCCCCCGATGGCGCACGTCCACTGGAGCTGGCCGATCCGAGCCCGGCCGAGGCCCGCGAGGCACTCGTCCGCCGCCTCGGCGGCCGTAGGACCGGGACGGGACCGGAAGCGGGTGACCCGGTCGGCTCGGTCGACGACATCGACGCCGCGGGTGACCGGCCGCCGCCGGCGTCGGCCGTCGCGGAGGCCCGGGCGGACGGTCGTCTCCCGTGCGTGGCAAGCGAGTTCAGGGCGCGGGCGGTCACCCTGGACGAGTTCGCCGGCAGTGGCCGGCACGCCGACATCCGCACGGTCTTCACCTGGTCCTACCGGCAGTTGGCGCCGGACTCGGCCAGGATGTTCCGGCTGCTGGCGCTGCACCCCGGGTTCGGCATCGCGGCCACCACCGCCGCCAGTCTGGCCGGGGCCCCGCTCGAACTGGCCCGGGAACTCCTCGCCGAGCTGGCCCGCGCACAGCTGCTCACCGAGGAGGCGCCGGACCTGTATGCCCTGCACGACCTTCTCGCCGCCTACGCCCGGGAGTTGCTGCGCGACAGCGACCCGGAGGACCAACGCGGGCTGTCCATACGGCGGATGCTCGACCATTACGTGTACACCGCCCGCACGGCGGCGACCCGACTCGCCCCGCAGCGAACGGAACAGTGGCCGCTGCCGCGCCTCCAGCCCCGTACGACGCAGGAGCCGCTGCCCGACGGCGAGCGGGCCGCCGACTGGCTGGAGCGGCTGCTGCTGCCCGTGCTGATCCCGGTCGCCGGGGAGGCCGCGGCCCGTGGACTGCACGCCCACGTCTGCCAGTTGGGGCTTGCGCTCGAAGTCCATCTGGACCGGCGCGCACGCTGGGACGAGCAGCTGGCGTTGCAGAAGATCTGTCTGCTGAGCGCCGAGTCGCAGGGCGACCTGTGGGCCGCCGCGAACGCCCACCGGGCGCTGGGGTTCGCCCACGGACGGCTCGGGCGGCCTGTCGAGGCGCGCACCCATCTGTTCCGCGCGCTCAGCCTGTTCACGGAGGCCGACGATCCCCGCGGCCAGGGTGCCACGCACCGCGCTCTCGCCTTCCGCGCCAACGCCGCCCTACGGCACGACCGCGCCCTGGACCACTACGGCCAGGCGCTCGCCTTCTACCGGAGCGCCAGGGACACCCTGGGCGAGGGCAGTGTCCTCAACGACATCGGCCGGACACTGGTCCTGAAGGGCGACCACCACGCCGCACTCGACCACTGTGCCCGCGCCGTCGAACTCTCCCGCGCAGCGGGCGACTTGAACGGCCAGGCCGCCGCGCACGACGGCCTCGGCCACGCCCACCACCACCTCGGCGAGTACGACCGGGCCCTGAGCCACTACCGGCGGGCGCGCGGTCTGTACCGGGAGTTGAGCGACCGCTGTCTGGAGGCCGACGTGCTCGTCCACGTCGGCCAGACCCAACACGCCCAGGGCTACGACGACTTGGCGGCCGAGTCCTGGGAAGGCGCGCTGTCCGTCCTGGACGCCCTGCACCACCCCGAGGCGGGCGCGCTGCGCCGCAGGCTGGCCGAGCTGCGGGCGGCGGAGCCGCGGGAGGCCTCCGGCTGACGCAAGCCGACCGCAAGGTCTCCCGCCAGTGGACCGCAAGCCGTCGCGCGAGCCCGTGGCAAGGGGCTGGGCCCATGCTCCCCGGAGCAGCGAACCCCAGTGGCCAGGAGGGCGCAGTCGTGCAGGAAACACAGGTGACCGAGGAGCTGGACCTCAGCTTCGTCCAGACGCCCCACGAGGTGCTGAAGCGGCTCCGCGAGGCCGGGCCCGCAGTGAAGGTGATGCTGCCGAACGGCTCGCTGGTCTGGATCGTGACCCGCTACGAAGAGGTCCGGCAGGCGCTGAGCGAGCCCAAGCTGAGCAAGTCCTTCAAGGGTCTCAACGAACTGATGGCCCGTCACACCAAGGAGGGCATGGCTCCCAAGCAGTACGACGAGGCCCTCGTCGGCCACATGCTCGCCAGCGACCCGCCGGACCACACCCGGATGCGCAGGCTGGTGAACAAGGCCTTCACCCCGCGCCGCGTCGAGGGCATGCGCACGATGCTGGAGGAGCTGACCAGCAGTCTGCTCGACGAGATGGAGAAGCACGACGAGATCGACCTCCTGGAGGCGCTCGCGTTCCCCGTCCCGATGGAACTCCTCTGCACCCTCCTCGGCGTGCCGGAGGCCGAACGACTCGCCTTCGGCCGCTACGCCAGCGTCGTGCTCGCCGACCTCGCCCCCGAGGGGTACGAGGAGGCCACCTCGGCGATGCGCGAATACCTGGTGAAGCTGATCCAGGTCAAGCGTGACAACCCGGGCGACGACCTGCTGAGCGCGCTGATCGCGGCCCGCGACGAGGACGACAAGCTGAGCGAGGGCGAGCTCCTCGCCACGATCTACCTCATGTTCTCCGCCGGCACCGAGACCGCCGTCAACCTGATCGGCAACGGTGTCCTGGCCCTGCTCACCCACCCCGAGCAGCTCGCCGCCCTGCGCGCGGACCGTGGGCTGCTGCCGCAGGCCGTCGAGGAGTTCCTGCGCTTCGACGGGCCGGTCAACCTCGCCACGTTCCGGTTCACGGTGGAACCGGTGACCCTCGGCGACGTGACCATCCCGGTCGGCGAGGTGGTGATGGTGTCGCTGATGGCGGCGAACCGTGACCCGGACCGGTTCGACAACCCCGAACTCCTCGACATCACCCGGCCGATCGGCGGCCAGATGACGTTCGGTCACGGCATCCACTACTGCATGGGCGCGCCGCTGGCCCGTCTGGAGGCCGAGATCGCCCTCGGTCAACTCCTCGACCGCTTCCCCGACTTGACCCTCGCGGTCGACCCCGCCGAGCTGAAGTGGCGGCTGAGCACCGTCACCCACGGCCTGGACCGGCTGCCGGTACGGCCGCACGGCGCCGCCTGACCGCACCGCAGCCCGCACACGCGAGGGCGGTGCGGTGGCCGGCGTACGCAATCCGCGAAGGGGAGGGATGTCCGCGATGGCAGAGGTGACGGTGACGGACCCGACGACGGGCAGGGACGGCGACGAGCCGGTCGCGGTGGTCGGCATGGCCTGCCGGCTGCCGGGCGCACCGGACCCGTCCGCCTTCTGGCAACTGCTGCGGGAGGGCCGGGACGCGATCGGCGCCCCTCCCGCGGAGCGGCACCCGGCGCCGCACGACACGGAACGCCCCGGCGGCTACCTCGACCGTGTCGACGGCTTCGACGCCGCCTTCTTCGGTGTCTCCCCCCGCGAGGCACTGGCCATGGACCCCCAGCAGCGACTCGCCCTCGAACTGGGCTGGGAAGCGCTGGAGGACGCCGGTATCGCCCCCGACTCCGTCGGAGGCACCCCCGCAGGCGTCTATGTCGGTGCGATCTCCGACGACTACGCGACCCTGCTGCGCCGGAACGGCCCACAAGGCATCACCCGGCACATGTTCACCGGCATCCAGCGAGGCGTCATCGCCAACCGGCTCTCCTACTCGCTGGGGCTGCGGGGGCCGAGCATGACGGTGGACTGCGGCCAGTCCTCTTCCCTGGTCGCAGTCCATCTGGCCGTCGACAGCCTGCGCAGGGGTGAGTCGAGTCTCGTCCTCGCGGGCGGCGTCCATCTCAACCTCGCCCCCGAGAGCACCCTCGCCGTGGAGCGTTTCGGCGGCCTCTCCCCCGACGCCCGCTGCTTCACCTTCGACGCCCGCGCCAACGGCTTCGTCCGCGGCGAGGGCGGCGCACTCGTCGTCCTCAAGCCCCTCTCCCGGGCCCTGGCCGACAGGGACCGCGTCTACTGCGTCATCCACGGTTCCGCCGTCAACCACGACGGCGCCGGCGAGGCCCTGGCGGTCCCGAACCCGGACGCCCAGCGCGAGGTGATCGACGCGGCGCTCGCAGCGGCGGGCGTCCACCCCGACAAGGTCCAGTACGTCGAACTGCACGGCACGGGAACGCCGGTTGGCGACCCGGTCGAGGCGCAGGCGCTGGGCGCGGCCTTCGGTGCGGGGTCCGAGAGGTCGGTCCCCCTGGCGGTCGGCTCGGCGAAGACGAACGTGGGTCATCTGGAGGGCGCGGCCGGCGTGGTGGGCCTCATCAAGGCCGCCCTCTCCCTGCACCACCGCCAACTCCCCGCCAGCCTCAACTTCGAGACCCCCAACCCCGCCATCCCCCTCGACCGTCTGAACCTACGGGTCCAGACCGAGACCGGCCCATGGCCCCGGCACGACCGCCCGTTGCTGGCCGGCGTCTCCTCGTTCGGAGTGGGCGGAACCAACGCCCACCTCGTCCTGGGCGAGGGCCCGGAAGCGACAGAAGGCGATACGACCGCACAGCCCGGCGGAGCGGTCCCATTAACGGTGTCGGCGGGCAGCGCGGAGGCACTGGCCGCCTACGGGAATCGGCTCGCGGACCACGTGGAAGCATCCCCGGACCTCCAACTCGCCGATGTGGCACACACGTTGGCCACCACTCGTGCGGTACTGCCGTTCCGGGCGGTGGTGGTCGCCGAAGACCGCGACAGCGCGCTGAGCGGACTGCGGTCACTGGCCGCCGGGCGCCCCGCACCCCACGTCGTCACGAGCGCCGGACCGGTCACACCGGCGCGCAGGGGCCCGGTGTTCGTGTTTCCCGGACAGGGTTCGCAGTGGGCGGGCATGGCGCACGGTCTGTACGCGAGCAGCCCGGCCTTCCGCGAGGCCCTGGAGGCGTGTGCCACCGCCCTCGACCCGCTCACCGGCTGGTCCCTCATCGACACACTCACCGGAGAAGACGAGACCTGGTTGGAGCGGGTGGACATGGTCCAACCCGCCCTCTTCGCGATGATGACCAGCCTCGCCCGCCTCTGGATGGCCAACGGCATCCAACCCGCCGCCGTCATCGGCCACTCACAAGGCGAGATCGCCGCCGCACACATCGCCGGCATCCTCTCCCTCGCCGACGCAGCCCACATCGTCACGGTCCGCTCCACCGCCATGCGCCACCTCTCCGGCCACGGCGGCATGGCCACCGTCAGCGCAAGCGCCCACTGGGTCACAGAACACGCAGGCGACCAGATCACCATCGCCGCCCACAACTCCCCCACCGCCACAGTCATCAGCGGCACACCCGAAGCACTCGACCAACTCACGGCGGAGTGGGAACCGTTGGGCGTACGCGTACGACGGGTCAACGTCGACTACGCCTCCCACTCACCCCAAGTCGACACCCACCACAACCACATCACCACCACGCTCGCCGGGATCACCCCCCAGCCGGCAACCCTCCCGATGATCTCCACCGTCACCGGCGAACCGGTCCAAGGCCCCGAACTCGACGCCGACTACTGGTACTTCAACCTCCGCCGTCCGGTCCAATTCCACCAGGCCCTCACCTGCCTCACCGCCACGGGCCACGACACCACCATCGAAGCGAGCCCGCACCCCGTCCTCACCCCTGCGGTCGAGGAGACGGCGGAGGCAACCGGCGCACCCATCAACGCCCTGCACACGCTGCGCCGTAACACCCCCACACACTTCGCCACGGTCCTCGCCCACGCGTACACCACGGGAACCGCCCCCACCTGGACTACGGCGGGCCGCACGGTCCCCCTCCCCACCTACGCCTTCCAACGCCAGAGCTACTGGCCGCAGTTGACCGCGCAGCCGGGTCCCACAGCCGCGATCGCCGAGCCCGAGGACGACTACGACACGGCGGATGCCCCGGCCCCGGACCTGTCGACGCTCCTGGACGTCGTACTGAACGAATGCGCCCGAGTGCTGGGCCATGCCTCCGCCGCCGACGTCCCGGAGCACCTGCCCTTCAAGGAACTGGGCTTCGACTCGTTCGCCGGCGTAGAGCTGTGCAAGCGGCTCTCGGCACTGCTGGGCCACCGCGTGCCGGTCAACTCGACCTACAACCACCCGAGTCCGGCCGAGCTGGCCGCCTTCCTGCGGGACGAGTTGGCCGGTGTCCCGGAGGAGACAGCCCCGGCCACCGGCGCGGCGAAGAGCGAGGACGACGATCCGATCGTGATCGTCGGCATGGCCTGCCGCTTCCCCGGCGGTGTCCGGACGCCGGACGACCTGTGGCGTCTGCTGGTCGAGGAGCGGGACGCGATCGCGGACTTCCCCGAGGACCGGGGCTGGAACATCGAGGAGCTGTACGACCCCGACCCGACGAACCCCGGTACCTCCTATGTGCGCCGGGGCGGGTTCCTGGACGACGTGGCCGGTTTCGACGCCTCGCTCTTCGGTATCGCGCCTCGCGAGGCGCTCGCGATGGACCCGCATCAGCGACTGCTGCTGGAGACCTCGTGGGAGGCCTTCGAGCGGGCGGGGATCGACCCCGGCTCGCTGCGCGGCAGCCGTACGGGTGTGTTCGTCGGAACCAACGAGCAGGACTACGCGACGTACACCGCGCCCCAACAGGCCCAGGGCAGTGAGGGGTTCCTGCTCACCGGGCACGCGGCGAGCGTGGCGTCCGGGCGGTTGGCGTACGTCTTCGGCCTGGAGGGTCCGGCGCTGACGGTCGACACCGCCTGCTCGTCCTCGCTGGTCGCCCTGCACCTGGCGATGCAGTCCCTGCGCAACGGTGAGTGCGACCTGGCCGTGGCGGGCGGCGCGACGGTGATGTCGACGCCCGGCATGTTCCTGGAGTTCTCCCGGCAGGGCGGCCTGTCACCTGACGGCCGCTGCAAGGCATTCGACGAGTCGGCTGACGGCACCGGTTGGTCCGAGGGTGTGGGGACGCTGCTGGTCGAGCGCCTCTCCGACGCGCGCCGCCACGGACACCCCGTCCTGGCCGTCGTCCGAGGCTCCGCCATCAACCAGGACGGCGCCTCCAACGGCCTCACCGCACCCAACGGCCGCTCCCAAGCCCGCCTGATCCAACAGGCGTTGGAGAGCGCGGGACTCGCCGCGACGGACATCGACGCGGTCGAGGCGCACGGCACCGGCACCCGTCTGGGAGACCCCATCGAGGCCCAGGCACTCCTGGCCACCTACGGCCAACACCGCCCGGCGGACCGTCCGTTGTGGCTCGGCTCGATCAAGTCGAACATCGGTCACACCCAGGCCGCCGCCGGTATCGCCGGAGTCATGAAGACGGTCCTCGCCCTGCGGCACGGGGTACTGCCCCGCACCCTGCACCTCACCGAGGCGACCTCTCATGTGGACTGGTCCTCCGGAACGGTCCGACTCCTCGGCGTGACGCGTGACTGGCCGGAGACGGACCGCGTCCGCCGTGCCGCCGTCTCCGCGTTCGGCATCAGCGGCACGAACGCCCACGTCATCCTGGAACAGGCCGAACAGTCCGCCGCACAGGCCGAGTTAGTGCAGCCTTCCGGCACGGTCCCGCTGGTCGTGTCGGCCGGGAGCGCGGAGGCCCTGGTGGCGAGCGGGGCCCGGTTGGCCGAGTGGCTGGAGACCGAGCCCGAGCTGCGCCTCCCGGATGTCGCGCACGCGTTGGTGACCACCCGGGCGTCGCTGCCGCACCGGGCGGTCGTCGTCGCGGACGACCGAGGCGGCGCGATCGAGGGGCTCCGTGCCCTGGCCGGGGGCACCAACCTCCCCCATCTGACGACCAGTTCGGGGCCGGTGACGAACAGCGGACGCGGCCCGGTCTTCGTCTTCCCCGGACAGGGCTCCCAATGGGCGGGCATGGCCGGCGGCCTCTACGACAGCAGCCCGGCCTTCCGCGAGGCAGTGGACGCCTGCGCCGCCGCCCTCGACCCGCTCACCGGCTGGTCCCTCGTCTCCGTCCTCACGGGTGACGACGACGCCTGGATGGACCGCGTGGACATGGTCCAGCCCGCGCTCTTCGCGGTGATGACCAGCCTCGCCCGCCTCTGGATATCGGCCGGCGTCCAACCCGCCGCCGTCATCGGCCACTCCCAGGGTGAGGTCGCCGCCGCACACATCGCCGGCATCCTCAGCCTCGCCGACGCGGCCCGCGTCGTCACGGTCCGCTCCACCGCCATGCGCCAGCTCTCCGGCCACGGCGGCATGGCCACCGTCAGCAGAAGCGCCGACTGGGTCGAGGAACACGCGGGCGACCGGATCACCATCGCCGCCCACAACTCCCCCACCAGCACGGTCATCAGCGGCACACCCGAAGCACTGGACGAACTCACCGCGGAGTGGACCCCGTCAGGCATCCGCGTTCGCCGAGTCAATGTGGACTACGCCTCCCACTCACCCCAGGTCGACGCCCAGCACGGCCACATCACCACCGCGCTCGCCGGGATCGCCCCGCAGCCCGCCGTCATCCCGATGGTCTCCACCGTCACAGGTGAACCGGTCCAAGGCCTCGAACTGGACGCCGACTACTGGTACTTCAACCTCCGTCGCCCCGTCCGCTTCCACCAGGCCCTGTCCCACCTCCTCACCGCCGGTCACCGCACCACCATCGAGACAAGCCCGCACCCCGTCCTCACCCCGGCCATCGAGGAAACCGCGGAAGCCACCAACACCTCCGTCAACGCCCTGCACACGCTCCGCCGCAACACGCCCCCGCAGTTCGCCGCCGCCCTGGCCCAGGCCCACGTCACCGGCACCACCCCCACCTGGACCACCCAACTCCCCACCCCTCGGCGGCACATCCCGCTCCCCACCTATCCCTTCCAGCACCACCGCTACTGGCTGGACCGCTCGAAGTCGGCCGCCGCGGGACGACCGGGCGTCGACGTCCGTGAACACCCGTTGCTGAGCACGTCCGTCGGACTGGCGGACGGCGGTGTCGTGCTCACCGGCGGCCTGGAACGCTCCGCGCCGGAGTGGGTGACGGATCACGCCGTCGCGGGCACGGTCCTGCTGCCGGGTACGGCGTTCGTCGAGATGGCGGTACGCGCCGGTGACGAGGTCGGGTGCGGCACGGTCGACGACCTCACCCTCCGCGCGGCCCTCGCACTCTCCGGACCTGTGACCGTCCAGGTCACGGTGGAGGAACCGGACGACACCGGCCGCCGCAGGATCACCGTCCACTCCCGCCCCACCTCCGGCACCTCATGGACCTTGCACGCCGAGGGCGTACTCACCGCCGACGACGCACAACCGGACGCACCCGAGGACGGGTTGACCGAGTGGCCGCCCACCGGCGCTCAACAGATCCCCATGGACGGGCTCTACGACGAACTGGCCGCCCAGGGCTATGACTACGGGCCCGCCTTCCAAGGGGTACGAGCCCTGTGGCGCGCCGGTGACGAGGTCTTCGCCGACGTCGCCCTCTCCGGTGAACTCACTGAGGGGGCCGAGGAGTTCGTCCTCCACCCCGCGCTGCTCGATGCCGCCCTGCACGCCGTCGCGGCCACAGGACTGCTCCCCGCGGCTCCCGGCATACGACTCCCCTTCGCCTGGTCCGGCGTGCGCGTCCACGCGGCCGGGGCGAGCACGCTGCGGGTCCGGGTGCGTCGTACGGGCGCGGACGCCGTGACCCTGACGGCGACGGACGCCACCGGCGCACCGGTCGTCTCCGTCGACTCACTCGCGCTCCTGCCCATCGCCCCTGAGCAACTGCGCGCGGCCTCGTCCGACGCGCGCCGCGATGCCCTTCTCGCCCTCCGCTGGACGCAGTTGACGCCCGCGAGCGGCGCGCCGGACACGGGCCTCCCGGACCACTGGTCCGCCGTCATCTCCCACGCCGACGAGATGGCCGACGTCCTCGCGGCCGTGCCCGCCGACGAACCGTCCGCCGTACTTTTCGACGCCACCTCAGCATCTCCTCATCAGCCGAGGAACGTGACGCTGCGCGCCCTCGATGTCGTGCGGCGCTTCGTGACCGAGCCCGCACTGCGGAATTGCGTCCTCGTGGTGCGCACGTCCGGGGCCGTCTCGGCGCGGCCGGAGGACCGGGTGACCGCGCCGGCGGACGCGGCGGTGTGGGGGCTGGTGCGTTCGGCCCAGAGTGAGCATCCCGGAAGGTTCGTCCTCGTCGACGCGCCGGACGGCGCGGGGTCGGGGGCGGTGCACTCGTCACCCGGGCTCGTACTGGCCTCCGGCGAGCCGCAACTCGCCGTGCGCGACAGCCTGTTGTTCGCACCGCGGCTCGACACGTACCGCCCGGACGACGAGGTGTCCGCCGGCTTCGACCCGGACCATACGGTGTTGATCACCGGTGGCACCGGCGCGCTGGGCGCCCTCGTGGCCCGTCACCTCGTCGTCTCGCACGGTGTACGGCAGGTGCTGCTGCTCAGCCGGTCGGGGCCGGGATCGGCGGAAGTGGCGGACCTCGTCGAGGAGTTGGCCGCCGAGGGTGCCGTCGTCGGGGTACGGGCCTGTGATGTCGGTGATCGTGAGGCGTTGGCCGGGGTCATCGCCGATGTGCAGGGGTCGGGACATCCGCTGGGTGCCGTCGTGCACGCGGCCGGGGTGTTGGAGGACGGCACGGTCGAGGGGTTGACCGAGCGGGCCGTGGACGCGGTGTTGCGGCCCAAGGCCGAAGCCGCCCTGTATCTGCATGAGTTGACCGCCGGGCTCGATCTGTCGGCGTTCGTGATGTTCTCCTCGGTCGCCGGGGTGCTCGGGAACCCGGGGCAGGCCAACTACGCGGCGGCGAACGCCTATCTCGACGCGCTGGCCGCCGTCCGCACCGGTCTCGGCCTGCCCGCGCTGTCCCTCGCGTGGGGCCTGTGGGACCAGCCGACCGGTATGACCGGGGAGTTGGAGGACCGGGATCTCGCGCGGATGCGCCGGGGTGGGCTGTTGCCGTTGTCGGCCGCGGAGGGGCTGGCGTTGCTGGACGCCGCTCTGGCCGCGCCCGCGGAGGTCGCGGCGCTGGTGCCGGCCCGTGTCGACGTCGGTGCGCTGACGCGGGGCGGGCGGCCGGTGCCCCCGCTCTTGTCGCTGCTCGCGCCGCGTGTCGGACGTAGGTCCGCCGCCCGGGCCGTGGAGCCGAGCGGCGGTTCGCTGTCGGCGTTCGAGGAGCGGCTCGCCGGCTTGTCCGGGGACGAGCGGGAGCGGTTGCTGGTCGGCGTGGTCCGGGATGAGACCGCGCTGGTGCTCGGACATGCGCAGGGTGCGGGGCTCGATGTGGCGTCCGAGTTCCGGGAGTTGGGCGTGGACTCCCTGATGGCGGTGGAGGTGCGCAACCGGCTGGCTTCGGTCACCGGGCTCACGCTGCCGTCCACCGTCGTCTTCGACCATCCCACCCCGCAGGCGTTGGCCCGGCTGCTGCACGAGCGGCTGACCGGAGCGCTGTCCGCGCCGGAGCCCGTCGTGGTGGAGCGGGACCCGGACGACGAGCCCATTGCCGTGGTCGGGATGGCGTGCCGTTATCCCGGCGGGGTCGAAGGGCCCCTGGATCTATGGCAGTTGGTGCTGGACGAGCGTGAGGCGATCGGCGGGTTCCCGACCGACCGGGGCTGGGATCTGGGCGCGCTGTTCGCCCCTGACACCGGTGCGGGCGGCACCAGCGCCACCCGCAGCGGCGGTTTCCTGGCGGACGCGGCCGGCTTCGATCCGACACTGTTCGGGATCTCGCCGCGCGAGGCGCTCGCCATGGACCCGCAGCAGCGACTGCTGCTGGAGGTGTCCTGGGAGGCGCTGGAGCACGCCGGGATTCCGGCCGAGGCCGTACGCGGTTCGCGGACCGGGGTGTTCGCCGGGCTGATGTACCACGACTACGGCACGGGTCTCGCGCAGGTCCCGGAGGGCGTCGAGGGGTATCTGCTGACGGGCGGCGCGGGCAGTGTGGCCTCCGGGCGGATCGCCTACGCGCTGGGGCTGGAGGGTCCCGCGCTCACGGTCGACACCGCGTGCTCGTCCTCGCTGGTGGCGCTGCATCTCGCCGCGCAGTCGCTGCGCCGGGGCGAGTCCGATCTCGCCCTCGCCGGCGGGGTGACGGTGATGGTGGCGCCGGACACGTTCGTGGAGTTCTCGCGGCAGGGTGGCCTGGCGGTCGATGGCCGCTGCAAGTCGTTCGCCGAGGGCGCCGACGGCACCGGCTGGTCCGAGGGCGTGGGCATGCTGCTGGTGGAGCGGCTGTCCGACGCGCGGCGCAACGGGCACCGGGTCCTCGCCGTGGTCCGGGGTACCGCCGTCAACCAGGACGGCGCCTCGAACGGGCTGACCGCGCCCAGCGGTCAGGCCCAGCAGCGCGTGATCCGCCAGGCGCTGGCCGACGCGGGTCTCACGCCGGACCAGGTGGACGTCGTGGAGGGGCACGGGACCGGGACCTCACTGGGCGATCCCATCGAGGCGCAGGCCCTGATGGCCACGTACGGTCAACAACGATCTGAGGAACGGCCGTTGTGGCTGGGGTCCGTCAAGTCGAACATCGGGCACACGCAGGCCGCCGCCGGTGCCGCGGGCCTCATCAAGATGATCATGGCGATGCGTGCGGGGGTTCTGCCGCGCAGCCTGCACTCCGCGACGCCGTCGTCCCACGTGGACTGGGCCTCCGGTGGGGTGGAACTGCTGGATCGGGCGCGCGAGTGGCCGTCCGTGGAACGCGTACGGCGGGCCGCCGTGTCGTCCTTCGGGATCAGCGGGACGAACGCGCACATCATCCTGGAGCAGGCCCCGAGCGAGGACGAGCCGATCGAGCGCGGGCCGGAACCGGCCGTCGTGCCACTGCTGCTGTCGGCCGCTGGCGAGGACGCGCTGCGCGCCCAGGCGGCCCGGATCGCGGACACCTTGGACGACTCGGCCGAGTCCGACGTGCGGTTGGTGGATGTCGGATGGTCGTTGGCCGGCGGGCGGACCCAACTGCCCAGGCGGGCGGCCGTAATCGCCGAAGGGCGCACGGAAGCGGTCTCGCGGCTACGGGCGTTGGCCGAGGGACGGTCGGCGGCCGGGGTGCTGACCGGGCGGGCGGAGCCGGGCGGGCGGCTGGCCGTGGTCTTCAGCGGGCAGGGCAGCCAGCGGCTCGACATGGGCCGCGAACTGCACGCCGCACAGCCCGTGTTCGCCGCGGCCTTCGACGAGATCTGCGACCACTTCGCACCCCACCTCCAACTCCCCCTCCAGGACGTCGTGTTCGGCGAGGCGGCCGAGCTGCTGAACCGGACCGGTTACGCGCAGGCCGCGCTCTTCGCGATCGAGGTCGCCCTGTACCGGCTCGTGGAGCACTGGGGTGTCACACCCGGCCTGCTGATCGGCCACTCCATCGGCGAGTTCGCGGCCGCGCACGTCGCCGGGGTGTGGAGCCTGCCCGACGCCTGCGCCCTCGTCGCCGCGCGCGGGACGCTGATGCAGGCCGTGGAGGCGGACGGCGCCATGGTCGCCCTCGCGGTCACACCCGACGAACTCCGTCCCGTGCTCGCCCCGTACGGCGGCCGGCTCGGTGTCGCGGCGGTCAACGGCCCCTCTTCCGTGGTGATTTCGGGAGAGCGGGACGCCGTGGAGGAAGTGACGCTGCGGTACGAGGCGGACGGGCGGCGGGTGCAACGGCTCAAGGTCAGCCACGCCTTCCACTCCGCGCACATGGACACGATGCTGGACGCCTTCGCCGAGGTCCTGGCCGGCGTCCCCTTCCGCCCGCCGACGCTGCCCGTGGTGTCCAACGTGACCGGCGCGGTGGCCGATCCGGCGGAGCTGTGCTCCCCGGCGTACTGGGTGCGCCATGTGCGCGAGGCCGTACGGTTCGCCGACGGCGTCACCACCCTGCACGCCGAGGCCGCGACCGCCTACCTCGAACTCGGTCCCGCCGGCACCCTCACCGCAGCGGTCCGCGACAGCCTCCCGGACGACGCGCAGCCGGTGATCGTCTCCGCGCTACGACGCGACCGGCCGGAAGCGGCGACGTTCACCGAAGCCATGGCGGCACTCCAGCTGTCGGGCCTGCCCGTCGACTGGACGCCCGCCTTCGCGGGAACCGGCGCCCGCACGGTCGATCTGCCCACGTACCCCTTCCAGCACAGCCGCTTCTGGCTCCAGGCACCCGGGCGAGCAGCGGCCCTGGACCTGCGGGAGAGCGTCGCCCGGACGCAACCCGCCGAACTGGCACGGCAGTTGAGTGTCGACGAGGAGCAGGTGCGATCGGTCGTCCCGGCACTCACGGACTGGCTGCAGGCCCAGGGCCGGTCGGCGCGCCGGGAGCGGTCCGACCGTCGAGTGGGCTGGGTGCCCGTGACGGTGGCCGACACCCCGGCCCGGCTCGACGGGCGCTGGCTCGTCGCCGTGCCCTCCGGCGCGGTCCGCGCCGATGTGCGGGTGACCGCGCTGGCCGCCGCGTTGGAACGGGCGGGAGCTGAAGTCGTCGTAGGTGAACTCGCCACGGATCAGACAGGGTTGGCGGGGATCGTGGCTCTGGTCGCGCTCGCGGAGGACCCGGGGTTATTCGCCGTCGAGGTGGCGCAAGCTGCCACGGCAGGCCCGTTGCTCTGGTACGTGACCCAGGGTGCGGTGGATCCCGTCCTCGACCCGCGGCAGGCGGCGGTATGGGGTCTCGGTCAGGTGATCTCCCTCGAACTGCCCGACCGGTGGGGCGGGTTGCTGGATCTCCCCGGCGTCCATGACGCCCGAGATCTGGACGCGCTGTGCGCCGTGCTGGGCTCGACCGGCCCCCGATCGGGTACCGACCGGGAGGACCAGGTCGCGATCCGCGACGGACGGGTGCTCGGGCGGCGCGTGCTGCCGCTGTCCGCCGACCGGGCCCCTGAACAGCCATGGCGGCCCACCGGCACGGTGCTCGTCACCGGCGGCACCGGTGCGCTCGGGGCGCGGGTCGCCGGGTGGCTCGTGGACGGGGGCGCCGATCACGTCGTACTGACGAGCCGCCGGGGTGAAGACGCGCCGGGAGCAGTCGAGTTGGCGGCCGAGCTGCGCGAGCGCGGTGCGCGGGTGTCCGTCGAGGCATGTGACACGGCCGACCGAGGTGCCGTGGCCGAGGTGCTGCTGCGTCACCGTCCCCGTGCGGTGTTCCATGCGGCCGGCGTGTTCGAGCCGGGCGAGGTCGTGGAGTTGTCGGCGGCGGACTGGGCAGCGGTGCTGTCCGCCAAGGCCGACGGGGCACGGCATCTGGACGAGCTGACGCAGGAGTTGGGGCTCGACCTCGACGCGTTCGTGCTGTTCTCGTCGATCGCCGGGGTGTGGGGCAGCCTCGGCCAGGGTGCCTACGCCGCCGCCAACGCCGTATTGGACGCGCTCGCTCAGCGTCGGCGGGCGGACGGGCTGGTCGCGACCTCGATCGCCTGGGGGCCGTGGGCAGGCGAAGGCATGGCGGCCGACGACGAGTTGAGTGCCGCGCTGCGGCGCGGTGGGCTGGTCCCGTTGGCGCCGGAGGACGCGCTCGCCGCGCTTCAGGATGTGCTGGACCGGGACGAGACGTGCCGGATCGTCGTGGACGCGGACTGGGAACGGCTGCTGGCGGGGTTCGCGGCCGTACGGCCCGGCCCGTTGTTCAGTCTGCTGCCACAGGCGGCGCGGTCGGTCGCGGACGTGGACGCGGTGACGGACGAGGCCGGCGCGGCGTACGCGCGGCGGATCGGCGGGTTGCCGCGCGCCGAGCAGGAGCGGGCGGTGCTCGGCCTGGTGCGGGATGTGGTCGCGGCTGCGCTCGGGCACGCCTCGGCCGAGGCGCTGGATGTCGGCCAGACGTTCAAGACGCTCGGCCTGGACTCGATGACGGCGGTGGAGGTGCGTAACCGGCTCACCGCGACGACCGGGCTGACGCTGCCCACCACGGTGGTCTTCGACCGTCCCACGCCCCGCGATCTGGCGCGGTACGTCCGCGACCGTCTCACCGGTGTGGCCTCCGAGACCGCCCCGGTGGCGGCGGCGCGGCCTGCGGCGGACGAGCCGGTGGCGATCATCGGGATGGCCTGCCGCTATCCCGGGGGCACGACCGCCCCGGAGGACCTGTGGCGGCTGGTCGCCGAGGAGCGGGACGCCGTGTCCGACTTCCCCGAGGACCGGGGCTGGGACCTGGGCGCGCTCTACGACCCGGACCCGGCCGCGACCGGAACGTCGTACTCCCGCGAGGGCGGTTTCCTCGACGACATCGCGGGGTTCGACGCGGGTCTGTTCGGGATCTCACCGCGCGAGGCGCTGGCCATGGACCCGCATCAGCGGCTGCTGCTGGAGACGTCGTGGGAGGCGTTCGAGCGGGCCGGCATCCCGCCGACCTCGTTGCGCGGGAGCAGTACGGGCGTGTTCATCGGCGCGGGTGAGCAGGACTACGCGGGTGGGGTGACCGATGCGCCTGAGGGGGTCGCCAACCATCTGCTGCTCGGGCACACGGCGAGTGTCCTGTCCGGCCGGGTCGCCTATGTGTACGGGCTGGAGGGGCCCACGCTGACGCTGGACACGGCGTGCTCGGCGGGGCTGGTGGCGTTGCATCTCGCGGTGCGGGCGCTACGTTCGGGCGAGTGCGATCTCGCCCTGGCGGGTGGCGCGACGGTGATGTCGACGCCGGGCGGCTTCGTCGAGTTCAGCCGGCAGCAGGTGCTCGGGCGGACGGGGCGGTGCCGGTCGTACTCGGACGACGCGGACGGTTCGGCGTTCTCCGAGGGCATCGGCACCCTCGTGGTGGAGCGGCTGTCCGACGCGCGGCGCAACGGGCACCGCGTGCTGGCCGTGGTCTGCGGCTCCGCCATCAATCAGGACGGTGCCTCGAACGGGCTCAGCGCGCCCAACGGACAGTCCCAGCAACGCGTGATCCGCCAGGCCCTCGCCGACGCGGGGCTCGCGCCGGACGAGGTCGACGTCGTAGAGGGGCATGGGACCGGGACGCCACTCGGCGATCCCATCGAGGCCGAGGCGTTGCTCGCCACATACGGCCAGGACCGGCCCGCCGAGCGGCCGTTGTGGCTCGGGTCCATCAAGTCGAACATCGGGCACACCCAGGCCGCCGCCGGTATCGCCGGTGTCATCAAGATGGTGCAGGCGCTGGAGCACGGGATGCTTCCGCGCACGCTGCATCTCGACTCCCCTTCCTCCCATGTGGATTGGGCTGCGGGCGGTGTCGCGCTGCTGGACCGGGCGCGCGAGTGGCCGGACGTGGACCGGTCCAGGCGTGCGGCCGTCTCCGCCTTCGGGATCAGCGGTACGAACGCGCACGTCATCCTGGAGCAGGCCGAACCGGTCGTGGAGGCCAAGGAGTTGGAGGCGTCCGGACCGGTCGTGCTGCCGTTGTCCGCGCACAGCGGGGCGGGGCTGCGGGGTCAGGCCGGGCGGCTGCGGGATCTGCTCAGCGAGTCCCCCGGCCTCGAACTCCCATTGGTCGGCCGGGCGTTGGCCGCCAGTCGGGTGACGGAACTGGAGCATCGGGCGGCTGTCGTCGCCGAGGACCGGGAGGGGGCACTGGCGGCGCTCGGCGCCCTGGCCGAGGGCGGCGCGCATCCGGATCTGACGGCGGGAGCCGGTGTTCCCGGTGCCGATCCCGTGCTGGTGTTCCCGGGGCAGGGGTCACAGTGGCCCGGCATGGCGCTCGAACTCCTCGACTCCTCAACGGCGTTCCGTGACGCGCTCACCGACTGCGACGCGGCGCTCGGCGAGTACGTCGACTGGTCCGTGCTCGACGTGTTGCACGAGCGGCCCGGTGCGCCGTCGATGCAACGGCTCGACGTGGTGCAGCCGTTGCTGTTCGCGGTGATGGTGGCGCTGGCCCGGACCTGGCAGGCGGCCGGGATCACACCGGCGGCCGTGGTGGGGCACTCGCAGGGCGAGGTGGCCGCGGCCTGTGTCGCGGGCGCGCTGTCGCTGCCGGACGCGGCGCGGATCATCTGCCTGCGCAGCCGCACCATGCAGGAGGAACTGTCCGGGCTCGGCGCCATGGCGTCGGTCGCGCAGCCGCGGGAGTGGGTCGCCGAACGGCTGGCGCGCTGGGGCGACCGGCTCAGCGTCGCCGCGGTCAACGGGCCGACGTCCGTGGTGGTTTCGGGCGAGGCCGCAGCGGTGGACGAGTTCCTGGCGGAGGCCGAGGAGGCGGGCGTACGGGCCCGGCGGGTGAAGGGCGCGATCGCCGCCGGCCACTCGGCACAGGTGGAGCTGGTGGAGGAGCGGGTCCGTGCGGAACTCGCGCCGGTCTCCCCCCGAGCCGGTGAGATCCCGATCGTCTCGACGGTCACCGGTGAGGCGTGCGACGGGTCCGGGATGGACGCCGACTACTGGTACCGCAACATGCGTGAGCCGGTGCGATTCGACGTCGCCGTACGGGAGTTGCTGGCGCGCGGGCACCGGGTCTTCATCGAGGTGAGCCCGCATCCGGTGCTGCTGACCGGACTTCAGGAGACCGTGGAGGACGCGGGAACGTCGGCGTCCGCGCTGGGCACGCTGCGCCGGGACCAGGGCGGCCCGCGCCGCTTCGCGGCCTCCCTGGCGGCGGCCTACGTCGCCGGTGTGGACGTGCCGTGGCGTGACGCCCTCTACGCGCGGACCCCGTCGATCTTCGTCGACCTGCCCACCTACGCCTTCCAGCGTCAGCGGTACTGGCTCGACTCGCCGCGCCAGTCCGCGTACTTCGCCACTCCGGCGAGCCGGCCGGCGGAGAGCGCGGACGCTTCCGCCGACGAGGGTCAGCGGCGCTTCTGGGAGGCCGTCGAGAGCGGGGACTTCGACACGCTCGCGAGCGAACTGCCTCTGGTGAACGGCCAGTTGGCCTCGCTCCGAGACGTACTGCCGGCGCTCGCCGACTGGCGGACCCGGTCGCGGGAGGACGCGGCGCTCGACCGCTGGCGCCACCGGGTGGTGTGGGAGCGGGTGGCGACCCCCGGCCGTCCTGAACTCTCCGGGCGCTGGCTGCTGCTCGTGCCCGAGGACGAGGCGGCGCGGGCGGTGGCCGGTCCGGTGGAGACCGCCTTGCGGGCGCATGGCGCCGAGGTCGGCCGGGTGGAGTTCCCGGCAGGCGCGGACCGGGGCGAGGTGGCCGAGGCACTGCTCGCCCTGCGCGACGAGGACGAGGTACCGGTGCCGGTCGGGGTGCTGTCCCTCACCGGGCTGCTGGACGGGGCCGACGCCGGGCACGAGGCCGTACCGCGCGGGCTGGCGGCGAGCCTGGGCGTGGTGCAGGCCCTGGTGGACACGGACCTCGCGGGCGATGCCCCGCTGTGGGTCCTGACCCGGGGTGCGGTCGCCGCGGAGTCGGGCGATGCCGTGGACGCGCCGGAGCACGCCATGGTCTGGGGGCTCGGCGCCACCGTGCGGCAGGAGCATCCCGAGCGGTGGGGCGGGGTCGTCGACCTGCCGGGCGGCCACGAAGCCGGCCTCGATCCACGGGCGTTGACGCGGCTCGTCGGAGTCCTCTCCGGGGCCACGGGCGAGGACGAGGTCGCGGTGCGTGCGTCGGCGACGCTGACCAGGCGGCTGGTGCCGGCGCCGGCCGACACCAGGACGCCCGAGGACGAGGCCGGTGGCGATGCCGGGGACTGGAAGCCGACCGGGACGGTGCTCGTGACCGGCGGTACCGGTGCTCTTGGCGGACATGTGGCCCGGCATCTGGCCACCCTCGGCGCACCCCACCTCCTCCTCGTGGGACGGCGGGGGCCGGACGCTCCGGGCGCCGCCGAACTGGCCGCCGCGATAAACGAGTCGGGCACGAAGGTCACCGTCGTCGCCTGCGACCTCGCCGACCGCGAGGCGCTGGCCCGGCTGCTGGGCGAGATCCCGGCCGAGTACCCGCTCACGGCCGTGGTGCACACGGCGGCGGCGGTCGACGACGCGCTCCTGGAATCCCTGACCGTGCCCCAACTCGACCGCGCGCTACGGGTGAAGGCGCTCGCCGCGAGGAACCTGGACGAGCTGACCCGTGACCTTCCGCTGGAACTGTTCGTCCTGTTCTCCTCGTTCGCCGGGGTCACCGCCGACGCCGGGCAGGGCGGCTACGCGCCGGGCAACGCGTTCCTCGACGCGCTCGCCCTGCGGCGGCGGGCGCTCGGGCTGCCCGCGCTGTCCATCGGCTGGGGACATTGGGCGGGCGGCAGCGGCCTGGAGGGCGGTGAGGTGATCGCCAACCGGCTGCACAGGTTCGCGATGGAGTCGATGGCCCCGGACCGTGCGGTGCGCGCGCTGGACCGCGCGGTGCGTCTTGACGGCGGGCTCGGGCACATCGTGATCGCCGACATCGACTTCGAGCGGCTCGACGCCGGGTCGATCGGCGCCCGGCCGACCCGGCTGTTCCTCGGACAGCCCGGCTACCGGGGCGTGTGGGAGGCGGCGACGGGGGCCGGACCCGCCGACGCGGGCGGTGCCGACGACGCCGTAGCGCACTGGCGCGCACAGATCGCCGGAGCCACGGCGGCCGAACGGGCCACGTTGATACGGGATCTGGTGCTCCGTCAACTCGCGGCTGTTCTGGGCCACTCGGACCCGGACGACCTGTCGTCCACCCGGCTCTTCCGCGACCTGGGCATCGACTCGCTCACCGCGGTGGAGTTCCGCAACCGGCTCGGCGCGGCCACCGGGCTGCGGCTGCCGGTCGGAGTGGTCTTCGACCATCCCACACCGGAGGCGCTCGCCTCGTACGTCGGCGGGGAGCTGGCGACGGACGCGCCCGAGCCGTCCGGGTCGGGCGACGGCACCGAGCCGGACGGCCAAGTGACGTCGGTGGACGACGAGTTCGACCGTCTCGAAGCCGTACTGGCCCGTCTCGACCGGGGTGACAGCGCCACCTCGGCCACGGTCGCGGGCCGGCTGCGGGAGCTGCTCGCCGGGTGGCCGGAGGAGTCCGTCCCGCCACCGGCGCCGGATACCGGCGGGCTGGAGTCCGCGACGACGGCGGAGGAGGTCCTGGACTTCATCCAGGAGCGGTTCGGCAAGTAGGCACGAGCCCGACCGGCCGGAGACCCGAGCAGTCCAGGCGCTCCAGGGGAACGCCGTCCCGAAGCACAGCACCTCAGGAGATGTTTGCAGTGACGAGCAACAGCGGCCAGAGCGGGCCGACCGGTGGGGACAAGGTCGTCGAGACCCTCAAGTGGATGGCGCGCGAACTCGACGAGACCAAGCGGGACTTGGCGGAACTGCGGGCCCGCAGGTCCGAGCCGGTGGCGATCGTCGGCATGGCGTGCCGCTTCCCCGGGGGCGTCGCCTCGCCCGAGGACCTGTGGCGGCTGCTCTCCTCCGGCACGGACGCGATCGGCCCGCTGCCCACCGACCGGGGCTGGGACCTGGACGCCCTGTACGACCCCGATCCGGCGGCGTCCGGGACGGCGTACGTGCGGGAGGGCGGGTTCCTGGATTCGGCGGGCGACTTCGACGCCGGGTTCTTCGGGATCTCGCCGCGCGAGGCCCTGGCCATGGACCCGCAGCAGCGGCTGCTCCTCGAAGTGGCGTGGGAGACGCTGGAGGACGCGGCGATCGACCCCACCGGACTGCGCGGCAGCGACACCGGTGTGTTCGTGGGCACCAACGGCCAGGACTACATCGCGCCGATGATGGACGGGGTCGCCGATCTCGGCGGCTACCTCGGTACGGGTTCCACGCAGAGCGTGCTGTCGGGGCGCCTCGCGTTCACGCTGGGCCTGGAGGGGCCGGCGGTCACCGTGGACACGGCGTGCTCGGCTTCGCTGGTGGCGCTGCACCAGGCGGTACGGGCGCTGCGCGGCGGCGAGTGCGATCTGGCGCTCGCGGGCGGCGCGACCGTCATGTCCAGCCCGTGGACGCTGGTGGAGTTCTCCCGGCAGCGCGGTCTGGCGGCGGACGGCCGCTGCAAGACGTTCTCCGACCGCGCCGACGGGACCTCCGTGTCCGAGGGCGTCGGCATGCTCCTGCTGGAACGGCTCTCCGACGCCCGGCGCAACGGCCACCGGATTCTCGCCGTCGTCCGGGGCACCGCCGTCAACCAGGACGGCGCCTCCAACGGACTGACCGCGCCCAGCGGCCCCGCCCAGCAGCGCGTCATCCGGCAGGCCCTCGCCGACGCCGGTCTCACGCCGGACGCCGTGGACGCCGTGGAGGCGCATGGCACGGGGACGCGGCTCGGGGATCCCATCGAGGTCGACGCGCTGCTGACGACGTACGGCAAGGACCGGCCCGCCGAGCGGCCGCTGTGGCTGGGTTCCGTGAAGTCGAACCTCGGGCACACGCAGGCAGCGGCGGGGGTCGCCGGTGTCATCAAGTCGGTGCTCGCCCTGCGGCACGGTGTGCTGCCGCGCACCCTGCACGCCGAGCCGCCGACCCCGCACGTCGACTGGGCCACGGCGGGCATCCGGCTCCTGCACGCCGAACAGCCCTGGCCCGAGACGCACCGGCCGCGCCGGGCGGCGGTCTCGTCCTTCGGCATCAGCGGCACCAACGCCCACATCGTCCTGGAGGAGGCCGAACCGACCCCCGTCGGGGCCGCCGCCTCACCGTCATCCGCCCCTCTGCCCTGGCTGCTGTCCGCGCGGAGTACGGCGGCTCTGCGAGGGCAGGCGGCGCGACTGGCCGCGCATGTCACCGAGCGGCCGGACGCCCGACTCGCCGACCTGGCCTGGTCCACGGCCGCCACGCGGGCACGGATGCCGCACCGCGCGGTGGTCGTCGCGGCCGACCGTGAGGAACTGCTCACCGCCCTGAACGCCGTCGCGACCGGCGCGCCGGGCAGCGGTGTGGTGCGGGCCGAAGCCCTCGAACGTCCCTCCCCCACCTTCCTGTTCGCCGGGCAAGGTGCTCAACGAGCCGGAATGGCACACGAGTTGCATGATGCCTTCCCCGTGTTCGCCGCGGCTTTCGACGCGGTGTGCGAGCATCTGGACCCGCTGCTCGAACGGCCCCTGAAAGAGGTGGTGTTCGCGACGCCGGGTACCGCCGAGTCGGCGCTGCTCGACCGAACCGCCTGCACACAGCCCGCGTTGTTCGCCGTGGAGACCGCGCTCTTCCGGCTGGTCGAGTCCTGGGGGCTGGTCCCGGACCGGCTGATCGGGCACTCCATCGGGGAGTTGACCGCCGCGCACATCGCCGGGGTCCTGTCGCTCCCCGACGCCTGCGCGCTGGTCGCCGCGCGCGGCCGGGTCATGCAGGCGCTTCCGGCAGGCGGAGTGATGATCTCCGTGCGGGCCGCCGAGGAGGATGTCGTCCCGCTGCTCGCCGAGGTGAGTGATCAGGTGGGAGTGGCCGCCGTCAACGGACCCACCTCGATCGTCCTGTCCGGTGCGGCGGAGGCTACGGCCGCGGTGGCGCGGACGTTGGCGGACCGGGGGCACAAGACCAAGGAACTCCAGGTCAGCCACGCCTTCCACTCGGTCCTGATGGAGCCGGCGATGGCGGAGTTTCGTCGGATCGCCGCCGGGGTGACGTTCCACGAGCCGCGCGTCCCGCTGGTCTCCGCCCTCACCGGGGCACTCGTCGGTCCCGGCGAGATGACGGACCCGGAGTACTGGGTGCGGCATCTGCGGGAGCCGGTCCGTTTCCTGGACGCGATCCGTACCGCCGAGGCCGAAGGGGCGCGTGTCTACCTGGAGTTGGGACCCGACGGGGTGCTCACCTCGATGGCGGCGGACTGCCTGCTCGACCGGTCCGCGGCGGTGCTCGCCTCGACGCTGCGCAAGGACCGCCCCGAGGTGCGGTCCGTCCTGTCGGGTGTCGGCCAGGCGTACGCCGCCGGTGCGGACGTCGACTGGGACCGGGTCTTCGACGGTACGGGGGCCGGGCGCGCGGAACTGCCGACCTACGCGTTCGACCACCGCAGGTACTGGATCACGGTGGGCCGTACGTTCGACGCCTCCGCGGCTATCGGCGAGGAAGCGGCGCTTCCTGAACCCGACCTCGTGCACGGCGAGTTGGAGATGCTGGAGCTGGTGCGGGCGGCGGCAGCCGCCGTGCTCGGGCATGACTCGAAGGACGCCGTGGCGGCGACCCGGCCCTTCTCCGAACTGGGGGTGACCTCGGTCGGCGCGGTCGAGCTGTGCGCCGAACTGCGCGCGGCGACCGGCCTGTCGGTACCCGCGTCGGCCGTCTTCGACCACCCCTCCCCCCAGGCACTCGCCGCCCATCTCGACCAGGAACGGCGGGGTGCGGTGGAGCGGCCGGACGCCGGGCCGGCACGGCACCGGCCGGACGAGCCGATCGCGATCATCGGCATGGGCTGCCGGTTCCCGGGCGGAGTGACCGGACCCGAGGACCTGTGGCGGCTCGTCGCCGAGGAACGCGATGTCCTCGGGGGCTTCCCGGACAACCGGGGCTGGAATCTTGAGGAGTTGTTCACTCCCGACGGCGCCCCGGGCACCTCGACGGAGGCCAGGGAGAGCGGATTCCTCTACGACGCCGGTGAGTTCGACCCCGCGTTCTTCGGCATCTCACCGCGTGAGGCGCTGGCGATGGACCCGCAGCACCGGCTGCTGCTGGAGACCGGCTGGGAGGCGATGGAGCAGGCCGGGCTCGATCCGGGCACGCTGCGAGGCAGCCGTACCGGGGTGTTCGCGGGGCTGGTGGGGCACGACTACCTGCTGGGCCCTGAGCGGATGCCCGACGACCTGGTGCCGTACTTCGCCACCGGCATCGGCGGTTCGATCGCCACCGGGCGGATCTCGTACACCTTCGGCTTCGAGGGTCCCGCGGTCACCGTGGACACGGCGTGCTCGTCGGCGTTGGTCGCGCTGCATCAGGCGGTGCACGCGCTGCGGTCCGGTGAGTGCGACCTCGCGCTCGCGGGGGCGGCGACGGTGATGTCGACGCCGGGTGCGTTCGTGGGCTTCTCCGGGCAGGGGCTGATGGCGCCGGACGCGCGCAGCAAGTCGTTCGCGGAGGCGGCCGACGGCACGATGTGGTCCGAGGGTGTGGGCATGCTGCTGGTGGAGCGGCTGTCCGACGCCGAGCGCGCCGGACACCGTGTCCTCGCGGTCGTCCGGGGTACGGCCATCAACCAGGACGGTGCCTCGAACGGTCTGACCGCGCCGAACGGCAGCGCCCAACAGCGCGTCATCCGGGCGGCGTTGGACAACGCCGGCCTCGCCCCGGCCGATGTGGACGCGGTCGAGGCGCACGGCACCGGTACCCGGCTCGGCGACCCCATCGAGGCGCACGCGGTGATGGCGACGTACGGCAGGGACCGGCCCGAGGACCGGCCGCTGTGGCTGGGTTCCATCAAGTCGAACATCGGGCACGCGCAGGGCGCGGCGGGTGTCGCCGGTGTCATCAAGACCGTGATGGCGCTGCGGCACGGGGTGTTGCCCCGAACGCTGCACGTGGACCGGCCGTCGACGCGGATCGACTGGTCGCTCGGGGCGGTGAAGCTGCTCACCGGGAGCGAGGTGTGGCCGGAGACGGACCGGCCGCGCCGGGCGGGTGTGTCGGCGTTCGGCGCGAGTGGCACCAACGCCCACGTGATCCTCGAACAGGCCCCGCCGGAGCCCGAGTTCACCGAGCCGCGTCTCCCGCTGCCGGTGACGCCTTTGCTGCTGTCGGCGCACACGCCGGAGGCGCTGCGCGGCCAGGCGGCGCGGCTGGCGGCGCATCTGCGGGAACCGGACGCCCCGGCACCGGAGTTGACCGACCTCGCCTGGTCCCTCGCGAACCACCGCGCGGTCCTCGCCCACCGTGCCGTGGTCCTCGCCGAGGGCCATGACGACGCGCTCGCCGCACTGGATGCCCTGGCCGCGGGCGAGGAGACACCGCGGGTGATCACCGGGGCCCCGACCGGGGAGCATGCCGTGTTCGTGTTCCCCGGCCAGGGTTCTCAATGGATCGGCATGGCCTCGGAGTTGCTGCGCAGGTCGGAGGTGTTCCGGGACACGTTCGCCGACTGCGAGCGGGTCTTCGCCGACCTGGTCGGCTGGTCGGTGGCGGACGCGATGGCGGGTACCCCCGGGGCTCCTTCCCTGGAGCGACTCGACGTCGTGCAGCCGGTGTTGTTCTCCGTGATGGTGGCCCTGGCCCGTACCTGGCAGGCAGCCGGTGTGCGGCCCGCCGCCGTGGTGGGCCACTCGCAGGGTGAGATCGCCGCCGCGTACATCGCGGGCGCGCTGTCCCTGGAGGACGCGGCCCGGGTCGTGGCGCTGCGCAGCCGGCTGATCGTGGACGTCGTGGGCCTCGGCGCGATGGCCGGTGTGTCCAAGTCGCGGGCGTGGGTGGCCGAGCGACTCGGGCCCTGGTCGCGGGAGTTGAGCGTCGGCGTGATCAACGGACCGGAGTCGGTGGTCGTCACCGGTGAGGTCACGGCGCTGGAGGAGTTCCTCGCGGTGGCCGAGGCGGAGGGCGCGCAGGTGCGCCGGGTGCGGGGAGCCGTGGCCCCGGGGCACGCACCGCAGATGGAGCGGCTGCGCGAACAACTGCTGGACGCGCTCGCGGAGTTGACGCCCCGCACCGGCACCGTCCCGTTGTGCTCGACGGTCACCGGCCAACTCCTCGACACCGGGCGGATGTCCGCCGACTACTGGTACCGCAACGCCCGTGAACCCGTGCAGTTCGAGGCGGCTGTACGTCATCTCCTGGACCGGGGACACCGCGTCTTCCTGGAGATGAGCCCGCACCCGCTGCTCCTGAGCGGCGTCGCGGACATCGCCGACAGCCAGGACACGAGGGTCGCCGCCCTGGGCACCCTGCGTCGCGACGACGGCGGCCCCGAACGCACCGCGCGTGCGCTGGCCGAGGCCTGGGTGCACGGCATCGCCGTCGACTGGACCGCCGCCGTCTTCGACGGGGTCGGAGCGCGCCGCGTGGAGCTGCCGACGTACGCCTTCCAGCGCGAGCGCTACTGGCTGGAGCCGGTCACCGGGCCGGTGGGCGCCGGGGTACTGGGCACCGGGCATCCAGTCACCGACATGCGGGTCGAACTCGCCGACGGTGGCGCCCTGTTGACGGGCCGGCTGTCCCATAGGTCGCTGGGCTGGCTGGGCGATCACGCGGTGGCCGGGGTGGCGATCCTGCCGGGCGCGGCCTTCGTGGAGCTGGCGGTGCGCGCGGGTGACGCGGTGGGCTGCGCGACGGTGGAAGACCTCACCTTGCAGGCGCCGCTGCTGGTGCCCGCCACCGGCGGGGTCGTCGTGCAGGTCGCGGCCGACGCGCCGGACGGCGCGGGACGGCGGGCGGTGCGCATCCACGCCCGCCCGGAGAGCGAGGGCGAGGACGGCGCCTGGGTGCAGCACGCGGAGGGCGTCCTGGCCCCCGTGGGCGCCGACCCGGAACCCCTCGCCGACTGGCCGCCCCGCGACGCGGTGACCCTGCCGACCGAGGACGCGTACGAGCGGATCGCGTCCGCCGGCATCGCGTACGGACCCGCGTTCCGCGGCCTGAACACGGCCTGGCGGCGCGGCGACGAACTCTTCGCGGAGGTCCGACTCCCGGAGTCCGAACGGAAGGACGCCGCGTCGTACGGAGTGCATCCGGCGCTCCTGGACGCCGCCCTGCACGTGGTGGTCCTCGACAGGCTGGCGGAGAGCGGCCAACTCGCCTTCTCCTGGAGCGGCGTGACCCTACACGCCCAGGGAGCCACGGCACTCCGGGTACGGGTGCGACAACTCGGGGACGGGGCCTTCGCGTTCCACCTCTACGACGGCGCCGGGCAGCCAGTGCTCACGGCCGAGTCCGTCGCCGTACGCCCCCTGTCGCCCGCCGATCTGTCCGCCGCGCGCACCGGGACGGAGAACTCCCTGTTCCGGGTCGACTGGACGCCCCTGCCCTCGGCCGAGACATCGGGTCCGGCCCGCTGGGTGGTGCTCGGCGAACGGTGCGAGGCGGTGTGGCCCGCCGAGGTCGACGCCCGTCGCCGCTACACCGATCTCGTGGCACTGGCCGACGCGGTGGACGCGGGTGCGCCGGTGCCGGAGGCGGTCGTGGTGGCCGGTGCCGGTGGGGCGCCCGGTGACCGGCACGTCCTCGCAGACGCCCTGGAGTTGTGCCAGTCCTGGCTGGAGGACGACCGCTGGGAGGACTCCCGCCTGGTGTTCCTCACCCGGGACGCCGTGGCGACGTCCGCCGACGCCCCGCTCACCGATCTCGCGCACGCCCCGCTGTGGGGGCTGGTCCGCTCGGCCCAGCAGGAGCAGCCCGACCGTTTCCTGCTGCTCGACAGCGACACCGCCGAGGTCCCGGCGGTCCTCATCGGCGCGGCCCTCAGCTCCACCGAGTCCCAACTCGCCGTACGGGACGGAGTGTTGCGTACCCCACGGCTCGCCCGGACTCCCGCCGCGGACCGTCCGGCGCGTCCTCTCGACCCCGAGGGAACGGTGCTGATCACGGGCGGCACGGGCACCCTCGGCGCCATCCTCGCCCGTCACCTCGTCGCCCAACACGGCGTACGGCACCTGCTGTTGACCGGCCGCCGGGGCGCCGACGCGCCGGGAGCGGCGGCACTGCGCGCCGAGCTCGCCGAGGCCGGCGCGACCGTCACCGTCGCCGCGTGCGACGTGGCGGACCCGGCCGCCCTCGCCCGTCTCCTCGGAGACATCCCCCAACAGCACCCGCTCACCGGGGTGTTCCATCTCGCCGGTGTCCTCGCCGACGGCGCGATCGGATCGCTCACGCCGGGCCACTTCGCCACCGCGATGGGGCCGAAGGCCGACGCCGCCTGGGAGTTGCACCGGCTCACCCGGGATCTCGACCTGGCCGCGTTCGTCCTGTACTCGTCCATGGCCGGTACCTTCGGCGGCGCCGGGCAGGGCAACTACGGTGCGGCCAACGCGTTCCTGGACGCGCTCGCCGCGCATCGCCGGGGCGCGGGGCTGCCGGCGCTGTCCGTGTCCTGGGGGCTGTGGCAGGACCGGTCCGAGATGGGGGCCGGACTCAGCGAACAGGACCTGGCCCGCCGGATGGCCCGGTCCGGCACCCGGAGTCTGTCGGCCGAGCAGGGAATGGCCCTGCTGGACGCGGCGTTGGCCGGCACCGACGCCCACCTCGTGGCCGCGCGCTTCGACTTCCCCACGCTGCGCGCACAGGCGGCGGACGGCACGCTGCCTCCGCTGCTGCGAGGCCTGGTCCGGGCGGCCCGCCGTAGCGCCGGGGCGGCCGAGCAGTCCGGTCTGCGCGAGCGGCTCGGCACGCTCGGAGCGGCCGAGCGCACGGCCGCGCTCCTCGACACGGTGCGTGCGACGGTGGCGCTCGTCCTGGGCCACGGTTCGGCAGACGCGGTGGACGACGGGCGCGCCTTCAAGGAGTTGGGGCTCGACTCCCTCACCGCGGTGGATCTGCGCAACCGGCTGACCGCACTCAGCGGCGTCAAGCTCCCCGCCACCCTCGCCTTCGATCATCCGACACCCCGGGCCATCGCCGAACTCCTCGACGCGAAGCTGTTCGCCACCCCGGTGGAGGTCACCCCGCCGATCCTCACCGACCTCGACCGGCTCGAACTCGCCCTGCTGGGCGCCGACTCCGCCGATCCGGCGCTGCGCGCACGGGTCACGATGCGGCTGCACTCGCTGGTCGCCAAGTGGCGTGCGGCCGACGAGAGTCCGGACGCGCCGGTGCCGGGAGGTGCCGACGACGGACTCGGCCTTGAGGAGGCGTCGGTCGACCAACTCCTCGACTTCATCGACGACATGGGCAGCTTCTGAGGCCACCGGCGGCCGGGGCACCGAACTCCGGCCGCCGAACCGGTGGACAGCAGACGCATCAGCGAGCGGAAAGGAAGCGTTCCGTGGAGGACACGCGGGTCATCGAGTACTTGAAGCGGGTGACGGCCGATCTGCACCGCGCCCGCGCCCGGCTCCTGGAGCTGGAGTCCGGCCGCCAGGAGCCGATCGCGATCGTGTCGGCGGCGTGCCGCTTCCCCGGCGGCATCGACTCGCCCGAGGACCTGTGGCGGGCGGTCGTAGAGGAGCGCGACCTGATCTCGGCGATGCCCGCCGACCGCGGCTGGGACATCGACGAGCTGTACGACCCGGACCCCGACAGCGTCGGCAAGATGTACGTCAAGGAGGGCGGCTTCCTCCAGGACGCCGGCGGGTTCGACGCGGGCCTGTTCGGCATCCCGCCGCGCGAGGCGCTCTCCATGGACCCGCAGCAGCGGCTGCTCCTGGAGGTCACCTGGGAGACGTTCGAACGCGCGGGCCTGGACCCGCACGGCCTGGGCGGCAGCAGGACGGGCGTGTTCATCGGCGTCCTCTCCCACGACCACGGAACCCGGCTCACCCCGGCGCCCGAAGGCTTCGAGGGCATGATCGGCGCGGGCAGCGCGGGCAGCATCGCGTCCGGGCGACTGGCGTACGTCTACGGCCTGGAAGGACCGGCACTGACGATCGACACCGCCTGCTCGTCCTCCCTCGTCTCTCTGCACCTCGCCATGCAGTCGCTCCGCAACGGCGAATGCGACCTCGCCGTGGCGGGCGGCACGACCGTGATGTCGACTGTGGAGTCGTTCATCGAGTTCTCCCGGCAGCGCGGCCTGGCACCCGACGCCCGTATCAAGGCCTTCGACGACGCGGCGGACGGCTCCTCGTGGAGCGAGGGCGTGGGGACGCTGCTGGTCGAGCGCCTCTCCGACGCGCGCCGCCACGGACACCCCGTCCTGGCCGTCGTCCGGGGCTCAGCCATCAACCAGGACGGCGCCTCCAACGGCCTCACCGCACCCAACGGTCGCTCCCAAGCCCGCCTGATCCGACAGGCCTTGGAGAACGCGGGCCTCACCGCAGCCGACGTGGACATCGTCGAGGCCCATGGCACCGGCACCCGTCTGGGAGACCCCATCGAGGCCCAGGCGCTCCTGGCCACCTACGGCCAAGAGCGCGCGGTGGAACGCCCGTTATGGCTCGGCTCGGTGAAGACCAACATCGGTCACACGCAGGCTGCCGCAGGGATGGCGGGCATCATCAAAATGATCTGGGCGATGCGCGAGGGCGTCCTCCCCCGCAGTCTCAACCTCTCCCAACCCACGACCCAAGTCGACTGGAGCGAGGGCAACATACGCCTCCTCGACAAGGCCCACCCCTGGCCCGACACCGACCGCCCCCGACGCGCCGGGGTCTCGTCCTTCGGCATCAGCGGTACGAACGCCCACGTGATCCTGGAGCAACCGGACTCCCCCGCCGTGGACGAGGCACCCCAACCACGCGCGGGCGAGGTGCCGTTGGTGGTGTCGGCGGGCAGCGCCGCGGCACTGGCCGCATACGGGAAGCGGCTCGCGGACCATCTGGACGCCGATCCCGGCCTTCACCTCACCGACATGGCCCACGCATTGGCCACCACACGGGCGCTCCTGCCGCACCGCGCTGTCGTCGTCGCGCTCGACCGCGATGGAGCGATCAGCGGACTCCGGGCACTCGCCGAGGGACGCCCGGCACCCCATGTCGTCACGAGCGCCGGACCGGTCACACCGGCGCGCAGGGGCCCGGTGTTCGTGTTTCCCGGACAGGGTTCGCAGTGGGCGGGCATGGCGCACGGTCTGTACGCGAGCAGCCCGGCCTTCCGCGAGGCCCTGGAGGCGTGTGCCACCGCCCTCGACCCGCTCACCGGCTGGTCCCTCATCGACACACTCACCGGAGAAGACGAGACCTGGTTGGAGCGGGTGGACATGGTCCAACCCGCCCTCTTCGCGATGATGACCAGCCTCGCCCGCCTCTGGATGGCCAACGGCATCCAACCCGCCGCCGTCATCGGCCACTCACAAGGCGAGATCGCCGCCGCACACATCGCCGGCATCCTCTCCCTCGCCGACGCAGCCCACATCGTCACGGTCCGCTCCACCGCCATGCGCCACCTCTCCGGCCACGGCGGCATGGCCACCGTCAGCGCAAGCGCCCACTGGGTCACAGAACACACGGGCAACCAGATCACCATCGCTGCCCACAACTCCCCCACCACAACAGTCATCAGCGGCACACCCGAAGCACTGGACCAACTCGCCACCGACTGGGCCGCCTTGGGCGTACGCGTACGACGAGTCAACGTCGACTACGCCTCCCACTCACCCCAAGTCGACACCCACCACGACCACATCACCACCACGCTCGCCGGGATCACCCCGCAGCCCGCCGCCATCCCGATGATCTCCACCGTCACCGGCGAACCGGTCCAAGGCCCCGAACTCGACGCCGACTACTGGTTCGCCAACCTCCGCCGTCCGGTCCGCTTCCACCAGGCGCTGTCGCACCTCACGGCCACCGGTCACCACACCACCATCGAAGCGAGCCCGCACCCCGTCCTCACTCCTGCCATCGAAGAGACGGCAGAGGCAACCGGCGTGTCCCTCAACGCACTTCACACGCTCCGCCGCAGCGCCCCAGCGCACTTCACCACCGCGCTCGCCCACGCCCACGCCACCGGCACCACCCCCACCTGGACGACCTCGGGCCGCACGATTCCCCTCCCGACGTACCCCTTCCAACACCACCACTACTGGCTGGAGTCGAGCCCGGCTCCGCTGCGCTCCAGCGGCGGCCCGGCCCCCTCCCCGGAGCCTCCCCCGCACGACCCCGTCGCGGAGCTCCGGGAACGGCTGGCCGGACTCTCGCGTGCGGAGGTGGCCGACGAGATGCTCGACCTCGTCCGTACGCATGCGGCGGTCGCGCTCGGGCACGACTCCGTGGAGCCGATCCTCGTCGACCGGCCGTTCCAGGAGCTGGGCTTCGAGTCGCTGACGGCCGTCACGCTGCGCAAACGGCTGGTGGCGGCGCTCGAACTCGCCCTGCCGGTCAGCGTGGCGTTCGACTACCCGACCCCGCAGCTGCTCGCGGAGCACCTGACCGACGTACACCAGGAACAGTTCGGGACGGCGCTCGCCGACGACGGGACGGGGCTGGACGACGCGACCGACGACGAGTTGTTCGCGCTCATCGACAACGACAGCTCCGAGGAGTCGTCATGACCGAGGCCGCGCAGAGCGAGGTCAAGCTCCGCGAATATCTGCGCAAGGCGACCGTCGGTCTCCAGGAGGAGCGTCGGCGAGTGCGCGAACTCACCGACCGGGTGGCCGAGTTGGAGAACGGGGGTGCGACCGCGAGCGGGCGGGACGCGGTCGCCGTGATCGGCATGGGGTGCCGTTGGCCCGGCGGTATCGACACGCCGGGCGCACTGTGGCAGGCGCTCGTGGAGGGGCGGGACTGTCTGACGCCGTTCCCCACCGACCGCGGCTGGGATGTCGACGGACTCTACGACCCGGAGCCCGGGGTGCCGGGCCGGTGCTGTGTGCGGGAGGGCGGATTCCTCACGGACGCGAGCGCCTTCGACGCCGGGTTCTTCGGCTACACGCTGGACGAATCCGCCGGTACGGACCCACAGCAGCGCCTGCTCCTACAGACGGCGTGGGAGGCCGTGGAGAGCGCGGGCATCGATCCGTTGTCGCTCGGCGGTTCCGCGACAGGCGTGTTCGTGGGCCTGACCCCGCAGGGCTACGCCGGAACCGATGCCGGCCGGGAGCGCCCCGAGGAGGGCACGGACTATCTGGCCGTGGGGACACTGCCCAGCGCCGCGTCCGGCCGTATCTCCTACTTCCTCGGACTGCACGGCCCGGCGCTGACCCTGGACACCGCCTGCTCGTCGTCCCTGTCCGCACTGCACCTGGCCCGGCAGGCCCTCCTCACCGGCGAGTGCTCGCTCACCCTGGCGGCCGGCGTCACCGTGATCGCCGTACCGGATGTGTTCCTGGAGCACAGCCGGCTCAGCGCCCTGGCCCGGGACGGCCGTACGAAACCGTTCTCCGCGAAGGCCGACGGCGGGAACTGGGCCGAGGGGGTCGGGGTCCTCCTCCTGGAACGGCTCTCCGACGCCGAGCGCCACGGACATCCCGTGCTCGCGGTCGTGCGCGGTTCCGCGGTCGGCCAGAACGGCACCAGCAACGGCCTCGCGGTACCCAACGGGCCCGGTCAACAGCGGGTGATGGAACGGGCGTTGGCCGACGCACGGCTCACGGCCGCGGACGTGGACTTCGTCGAGGCGCACGGCACCGGCACGCCGCTCGGGGACGTGATGGAGGCCGAGGCGATGCTCCGCGTCTACGGCCGCGAACGGGACGCCGACCGCCCCCTTCTCTTCGGTTCGGTGAAGTCCAACTTCGGGCACACCCAGTCGGCTTCGGGCATGGCCGGCGTCATGAAGTCGGTACTCGCCCTCGCCCATGGCACCGTGCCCGCCACCCTCAACTGCGAACCCCCGCTGGAGACGGTGGAGCGTTCGCGGGGGACCTTGCGCGCGGTGCCGGCGGGGGTGCCGTGGCCCGAGTCCGACCGGCCCAGGCGCGCGGCGGTGACCGCGCTCGGCGCGGGCGGGACGAACGGACACGTGATCCTGGAACAGCCCGCGCGTCCGGCCTGGTCACGGTCCTCCGTGTCGCCCGATCGGGCGTCGCCCGCGGTGCCCTGGATTCTCTCCGCGAAGGACCCGGCGGCGTTGCGGGGACAGGCCCGCAAGCTGCTGCTCCATGTGGAGGAGCAACCGGAGACCGACCTGGACATCGCGTACTCCTTGGCGGTAACGCGGAGTGCCTTCCCGCACCGTGCGGCCGTGTTCGGTGCCGATCGCGAGCAACTCCGTTCGGGGCTACGCGCGTTGGCGGACGGCGGGCAGGTAGGACCCGGTCTCGTGTCGGGGCGTGCGCGTACGGCGAAGACGGTGCTGTTCTGCTCGGGACTTCCCGGCGACCTGCCTTCCCGGGCTCGACTCCCCTGGGAATGGCCGGTGTTCGCGAAGGCGGTCGCGGAGGTCGACGAGGCGTTGCGCCCGTATCTGTCGGGGTCGCTCGCCGATCGGCTCGGCGGCGGGGATGTACCCGCGAGCACTGAAGTCCCGTCCTCTGTCGTGTCGTTCGGGTTCTCCGTGGTCCTTGCCCGGCTGTGGCGGATGTGCGGGGTGCGTCCCGCGGTGTACGTCGGTGAGAGCGGACCGGGTCTGTGGGCCGCCGCGTATCTGAGGAGAACCTGCAGCTGGGAGACGGCGCTCGACGGGCTCGACGCCGGTCGCGGTCCAGAGGCGGAGACCCCGCCGACCCCCTCGACGACCGGCCTGATCCGCCTGCCCGCGATCCCTGCGGCCGACGGTGAACCCGCCTCCTTCGTACGGCAGTTGGGTGAGGTGTTCGTGGCGGGCGTCAGGCTCGACTGGGCCGGGGTGTACGCCGGGCTGGGCGCGCGCCGCGTGCCGCTGCCGACGTACGCGTTCCGGCAGGACCACCACTGGTCCTTCGCATGACGACGACGGACCGGTGGCCGTGCGTACGGCGACCCGCTGTGTCCCTTCCCGCAGTCCCCGAACAGAGGTGAGATGAGATGTCGTTGTCCGATGCGGTGCTGTCCGGGGCGTCGCCCGACGTGCTCGAACGCACGCCGCTGCCAAGCCACTTCACCGCCGCCCATCTGCGTGTCGAGGACGAGGGTTTCTTCGCCGACTGCGCGGAGGACGCCGACAAGGATGTGCGGCACACGCTGCACGTCGGTGAGGTGCCGGTGCCCGAGCTGGCGCCCGACGAGGTGCTGATCGCCGTGATGGCCAGCTCGGTGAACTACAACACGGTCTGGTCGGCGAAGTTCGAGCCGCTGTCCACGTTCCGCTTCCTGCGCTCCTACGGCCGCGAGGGCGGCTGGGCGGCCCGGCACGACCAGCCCTTCCACGTCCTGGGTTCCGACGCGGCCGGTGTCGTCGTGCGGGTCGGTACCGGCGTCCGTCACTGGCGCATCGGCGACCATGTCATGGTCAACGCCGCCCATGTGGACGACCAGGAGCCGATCAGCCAGGCCGACGGCATGCTCGGGGAGCATCAGCTCGCGTGGGGGTACGAGACCAACTACGGGGGCCTCGCGCACTATTCGGTGGCACGGGCGAGCCAACTCATCCCCAAACCGGCCCACTTGACGTGGGAGGAGGCGGCCACGATCCCGGCGTGCGCGGGGACGGCGTACCGGATGCTGGTGAGTGACCGAGGTGCCCGGATGAAGCAGGGCGATGTCGTGCTGATCTGGGGCGCGTCCGGTGGACTCGGCGCGTACGCGGCTCAGTTGGTGAAGAACGGTGGCGGAATCGCCGTCGGCGTGGTCGGCTCGGAGGAGAAGGCGGAGGCCGCCCGCAGGCTGGGGTGCGATGTGGTCGTCAACCGTGAGGAGATCGGCATCGGGGACGACACCGGGGGCGATCCCGCGCAGGTGGCGGCGGCCGGGAAGCGGCTCGGCCGACAGGTGCGGGCCGCCGTGGGGGCGGATCCCGACATCGTCTTCGAACATGTGGGCCGCTCGACCTTCGGGATCTCGGTGTTCGTCGTGCGGCGGGGCGGGACGGTGGTCACGTGCGGGTCGAGCACCGGGTACATCCACCAGTTCGACAACCGCTATCTGTGGATGCGGCTGAAGCGCGTCATCGGCAGCCATGTCGCCAACCTCCAGGAACAGGTGGAGTGCGCGCGTCTCTTCGAACAGGGCGGTGTCGTACCGACGTTGTCGTCCCTGTTCCCGCTGTCCGAGGTCGGCGAGGCGACCCGCCTGGTGCAGCTCAACCAGCACATCGGCAAGGTCGGCGTGCTGTGCCTCGCTCCCGAGCGCGGCCTCGGTGTCACCGCGCCCGAACTGCGCACCCGTATCGGCGAGGACGCCCTCAACCCGCTGAGGTCCTTCGCCGCCCGCCCCGAACCGGTCGCGTGAGACGCCCGACTCTCCTTTCCAGCTCGTACAACTCGCACAACTCGTCAGCCCATCGCACCCGTTGAACCGAAAGGCCGTTGCCATGACCGACTCCGCCCAGACCCTCCCCGTACCGGAAGCCGTCGGCAAGCTGTACGACCGGCTGACGCTGACCGCGCTGCGCGACGGCACGTTCAATCCGAACATCCACATCGGTTTCTGGGACACGCCCGACTCCAAGGCCTCGCTGGAGGAGGCTGTGGACCGGCTCACCGATGTGCTCATCGAACGGCTGCTGGTCGACGAGACGGATCACGTCCTGGACGTCGGCTGCGGGGTGGGCGGTCCTGGCCTGCGGGTCGTGGAGAGCACCGGTGCCAGGCTCACCGGCATCAGCATCAGCGAGGAGCAGGTGAAGACCGCGAACCGCCTCGCCGAGGAAGCCGGCCGCGCGGACCGTGCCGTGTTCCAGCGTGCCGACGCGATGCAACTCCCCTTCGAGGACGCGTCGTTCGACGCCGTGATGGCGCTCGAGTCCATCATCCACATGCCCGACCGCGAGACGGTCCTCACCGAGGTGGCCCGCGTGCTGCGCCCCGGCGGCCGGCTCGTGCTGACGGACGTCTTCGAACGCGCTCCGCGGAAGGTCCCGCGGCACCCGTCCATCGACAAGTTCTGCCGCAACTTCATGGTGACCCTGGCGGACGTCGACGGATATGTGGCGATGCTGCACCGCTCGGGGCTGCGGCTGCGGGGGCTGCTCGACATCACGGAACACACACAGCAGCGCACCTTCCAGGAACTGTCGCGGCCGGTCGAGGGCACGGACCGCCCCGAGGCCCTCGGCCAGACCAACCTGCCGGACCTCTTCCAGCCGTCCGACATGCTGGGCGTGGACGAGTTCGGCTGTCTACTGGTCGCGGCCGTGCGTCCCTGACCTGATCGCCCGACCGGGCGCGGGCGGACTCGGCGTCCGCCTCCGCTCAGGCCACACAGCCGGGCCACACCCCCGGCCGGTGGCCTGCGATCAAGCCACACACCTTGACCGGTGCCTTCGATCGGGCCGCTGCCCCTCCCCCCTGGCGGCCCGATCGGTGGTCCGATCACCGGAGAATCCGCTCGCCCCGACGACTCCCGGCAGGAGATCCTCTGCGCATGGAGTTCCTCTGCTACCACCGCGACCGGCCCGGCTCCCTCGCCCTGCGCGACGACCTGATCGAAGAGCACTGGTCCTACATGGACCGGTACGCGAAGGAGATGGTCGCCCGGGGCCCGACGCTCGCGGACGACGGCGACACCCCCACCGGAAGCGTGCACATCCTCGATCTCCCCGATCCGGCCGCCGCCCGCGCGTTCGCCTTCGACGAGCCGAACTACCAGGCCGGCGTCTACCGCGACGTACTGCTGCGCCGCTGGCGCAACACCCTGGGCCGCACCATGTGGGACTTCCCCGGCGGCCGGACCGGCGGCAACCGGTACCTGGTGCTCGGCCTCGGCACCGGGCAGGCCGTGGACCTGGAGTTGCCGCCCGACCAGGACCGACTCATCGCCTACGGACCGCTGTCGTCCGACGACGGTGACACCTGGCTGGGAACGGCGGCGCTGCTCCGGGCGCCTGATCCGGAGTCGGCAGGCGACGTACTGACCCGGGATCGGTATGCCGACGTCGAGGTGCACACCTGGCAGTTCGGCGGCAGGCCCAGCTGATACGAAACACACCTGATGTGCACGCCGCCGTCACAGGTACAGACCCCTCGACCCGTCACGGCGCCTCCCTACCGCGTGAACTGCCCCACCTCGGGTAGGAAACCGGCTCGGACGCGGCCCGACGGATGGTCGCGCCGTGCGGGAAGGGACGGTCGGGTCATGGCGTTGGAGCAGGTCGGCGGGGACGTGGTGGATGCGGTCGTCGTGAACGACGGTCACGTGCTGCTGGTGGACGGGCAGGGCGGCTGGGGTCTGCCGTCCGGGGTCCCCGAGGACGCCGAGACCGCGCAGGCCACCGCCGCGCGCGCGGTGTACGAACTCACCGGGTTCCTCGTGGACGGGTCCAGCCTGCTGGAGTCGGACGGGGCGGGGCGATCGGCCGTGGTGTGTCATCTGCTGAGCGAGGACCCGTCGGGGGAGGCTCAGTTCACGGCGGGGCAACTCCGCTGGGTGCCGTTCGCCGAGGCCATCGCGGCCGGGTTGCCGGCGCCCGTGCGGACGTACCTGGAGGGGCATTCGCCGGTGTAGGAGGCCCGGTTCCCTCGTGCGGCACCCCCGTTGGGTGCTGCGGCACCGCCGTTTGGTGCGGTTCTCAGGCCGTCGCCTTTCGGATGCGCGCCAGCAGGGTCCGGAGTTGGGCGCGGTCCTCGGTGTCCAGTTCCGCCGTCGCCTCCGCGAGGGCGAGGCCGTCGACCTCCTCGGCCTCGCGGTGGCAGTCGCGGCCCTTGTCGGTGAGGCGGAGGAGGAACGCGCGGCGGTCGTGGGGATGGCGTACGCGTTCCACCAGGCCGTCGCGTTCGAGGCTGTCGACGATGCTGGTCGCGGTCCGTGCCGCGACGCCGGTCATTTCGCTCAAGTCCCGCATGCGCAGCGGCTGTTCGGTCCGCGCGAGCATACGCAGGGCGCGCAGCCGGGCGACCGAGGCACCGTTCGCGCGCAGCCGGGTCTCGACGAACTGCCGTAGCTGGTGCGTCGTCTCGTAGAGCTCGTCGACCAGGATGTCGCTGCTGCCGTGCACTGCCATGGCGTTCCCCGTTCCGTGGTGAGGGCCGATTGTACGAGTCCCGGCCGGGAGCAATGAGCACTCACATAGTGAGTATGCTCAGCATGTGCAGCCGTTCCGACGCCGTCCCGTCCCCCTCGCCCTCCGCCGTCGCTCTCGAACCCTCCGAGACCCCCGAGACCTCCGAGACCTCCGAGACCCTGAGAGTCCCCGAGGTCTTCAACGCATCCGCCCCGGCCAGCGGTTGGTCGTCCCCGTCATGTGTGTCTGCGTGACGTTCATCGCGATCGTCGACGGGGCGATCACGACCGTGGCGCTCCCGTCGATCGCCCGCCAGTTCGGGCTGACGACGGCCGCCCTGGACGGGGTGGTCGTGGTCTACCCGGTCTGCCTGGCCATGGCGATCCCCGCCTCCGCCTGGCTGGTCGAACGCTTCGGCGCCAAGCGGGTCCTGCTCACCGCCCTCGGCGCCTTCCTCGGCTCGTCGCTGCTGTGCGGCGCGGCGGCCGACCTCGGCCAGCTCGTCGCCGCACGCGCGGTGCAGGGCCTGTCCGCCGGACTGCTCTTCCCCGCCGCGTCCTCGCTGCTCTTCAGCACCTTCAACTCCTGGGAGCAGGTGCGGATTTCGCGGTACATGATCATCCCGCAGCAGATAGCCCCGGCCGCCGCGCCCATCCTCGGCGGCCTGCTGGTGGACAACCTGTCCTGGCGTTGGGTGTTCTACGTCAACCTGCCGCTCGGCCTGCCCGCCGTGGTGTTCGGGGCGCTGTTCCTGGCCGGGCACCGCGGGCACCGGCCCGGCCGCTTCGACCTGACCGGGCTGCTGTTGAGCGCGGCGGCTCTGGGTGCGGTGATGTTCGGTGTCTGCGAGGGCCCTAACCGCGGCTGGTCCTCGCCCTCCGTCGTCACGGCCCTCGAGCTCGGCGCGGTACTGCTCGCCGCCGCCGTCATCTTCGAACTCCGGGTGTCCGAGCCGCTGTTGAAGCTGCGGCTCTTCGCGGACCGGCTCTTCCGGGACACCAACCTGATCAACCTGGTGGGCCTGGTGCCGATCCTCGGCGCGATGTACCTCGGGCCGCTCTTCCTCCAGCAGGGGCAGGGCCGTTCGGCGCTGGAGTCGGGCACCAGTACCTTCCCCGAAGCGTTCGGTGTCCTGCTCACCGTCCAGGTCGCCGGCATCCTCTACTCCAGGGTCGGCCCCCGGATCATCATCGGCAGCGGCCTGGCCATGGTGAGCGGGGTCCTGCTGCTCTTCGCCACCTGCGACCAGGACACGGGCCTGTGGACCTTCCGTGCCTACATGTTCCTGCTCGGCGTCGGCATGGGCGGGGTGTTCATGCCGACCACGGTGGCCTCGCTGGCGACCGTCTCCCGCAAGGACCTGGCCCAGGCTTCCATGCTCAACACGGTCGTACGGCAGACCGGGGGTGCCTTCGCCCCGGCGGCGGTGACCACGGCCCTGGTCCTGAGCACCCCGTCGGCAGCCGCGGCCCATCCCCCGATCACCGCCTACCAGCACGCCTACCTCGCCCTGGCCGCCCTCGCCGCGGCGACCGCCGTCTTCGCCTTCACCCTCCCCGACGGCCCGGCCCGCACCGCCGCCGCCCGCGGCACCACGGCGTCCGGCGGCACGGCTCCGGCACGGCTGCGGCACGAGGAGGCGCACTAGACGAATGAGCGAGTCCGATGTGTTCAGTGATCGACGGCGACCAGCCGACCACATGACAGGGGCGCCGGTCTTGTGGCTCCGGACGTCAACCGAGGGCGGATTATCGGGCGGGGAAGAAGTCGGCGCTCTGGACGTACTCCATGGCCTTGGTGAACTCCGGTTCACCCAGGCGGTGTTCCACTTCCTGCGGGCTCAGATCCTCCACACAGGTCTGGATCCAGTACAGGGTGCCCAGCGGATCGCGTGCTCGCCCGACCCGGTCTCCGAAGAACAGGTGCGTGACCTCCGTGACGGAGGTGCCGCCGGCCGTAACGGCCCGCTGATGCACCCTGTCGGCGTCCTCGCCGAAAAGGCGGAGGAAGCCAGGGGTCGGCGGCCGCTCCGGCATCGCGTCGAGCATCATCACCACCGAGTCGCCAATCCGTATCTCCGCATGCTCGATGACCCCGTCCTTGCCCGCGAGGCAGGCAAGCTCCACCGCACCGAGGACCCTCTTCATGTAGTCGATGAGCCGCACCGTGTCGCGCGAGATGATCCACGGCGTCACGGTGTGGCAGCCCCGGGGACCGGCTTGGCGGACATCTGACTGCCTCCCGGGGTGCGTGTGCCTCAACGCGGTGATGACGCTAGCCCCCATCTAGGGCAGCTCCGGTCCTGGACACCACTCCCGTGCCCGCAAGCCATCCCGCCTGGCCACGCCCCCGCCGCAGAACCGGGAAGCCACCAGCGAGGCAACGGAAGGGACCCGCGGGATGAGCCCGCCAAACATCGGACCTGATCTTCTGGGGCTCGCTCGTGAGATGCAGGAGTCTGTGTCACCGAGGGTCAGTCACGCGAGTTCTACGACGTCGGCGGCGTGCCCTGCGTCAACTCCGGCCACGCCGCCGGAGGCGGGCCGAACGCGCGACGGCCGGCCCTGACACTCAGCGCGCCAATGGCGGCGTTGGCCCCGCCGCCGATCACCGCGCCGATACCGAAGGGGGCCACGCGGCCGAGCACGATGATGCCCTGCTTGGTCCCGTACTTCACGACGAAGTTCCTCCCCAGGACCTTGTTGATCTGACGCAGAGTCTCGACCGGCACCTTGGCGACGATCTGGCGTCCCCAGTGCTGCCCCGTCCGCTCGGCGACCTTGGTGACGGTGGCGGAGCCGGAACCGCCGAGCATGATGCCCATCACGATCGTCCGGCGGCGCTCGATCTCGTCGATGGGGACGCCGTGGACCTCGGCTATAGACAGCGCGAAGAGGGCGCTCAGTTCGAGTGACGAGAACACCTCGCCCGCCGACAGTGCCAGAGCGACTCCCGTGCCGACGCCGGGCGCGGCGGCGGTCGCTCCCACCGCGGCACCGGTGCTGCTCAGGGCGCTGATGTACATCCGCTCCAGACTGCGGATCACCTGTGCGGGTGTCGCCTCGGCGTTCCGCTGACGGGCCCGGGCGATGTTCTTGCGCACCAGCGGGCTCTGGAGGTCGATCGCCTTGTTCAGGAGGTCGAGGACCTGCTGCCCACGTGCCGCTTCTTCCGGTTCCGGTTCCAGCTCCGGTCCCTCGTGGGCATCAGTCGCCATGCCTTGAACTCCCCCTGTCGTCAGGTCCCCAGTGAGCCTGATCCCCATGCAATGCCGACCCAGGCCAGTCAAGAGCAAGCCGGACCGTTCGAACAGCAGGGCCATCATGCCTTCGTACATCCGAGCCCGCCTGGCCTTCCCGTAGATCGGCGGGCGGTTTTGGTGTTCGTCGTGGTGGCGGCCGGGCGGGTGCCGAGAGCATGCCTCTTGTGAGCGGGGCGAAAGACACCTCGTACGAGACCGAGCGCGTCTCGGCGCCTACCAGGCGCGAAGACCCATTACCGGCGACGCCGCGACAACCATGGAGACGGGCACGCCACCGCCCAGAGCAACCTCTTCCACCGTGCTCGGCCAGCTCTACCACTGCCTCCAGCACCGCAAGCTGTCCGACGAACAGACCGCCTTCCCAGCCGAGCTCGCCATCGGAATCTGACGACAGACCACGTCTGCCATGCTGTCGCTCTCACAGGGACGGGGAACACGTGACCGAGCCGATCGCCGGATGGATCTGGGGCCGCAACCTGCGCGCCTTTCTTGAACTGCTGTCTCGCTACGCCGGATACACCTTCGACGAAACCGACTGGAAAACCGTCGAAGCCGGCGTTCAGGGCACCGACGACGAGGCACCCGACGGCTGGTACTCGTATCCCCTCGTCGGCACACTCGCCGCTTTGGAAGTCGCCCTCGCCCGCGCAGTCGGCGGAGAGGAGATGTCGATCAGGGTCACAGGAGCGGAGACACCCGAGCTTCAGCTCCGCGCCGACACGCTCCTCTCCGCCCTCGCCAGCGTCTGAGCACCGGCTTGTTCGTCTTGGCCAGACCGCGACCCGCTGCCGCTTGACGAGTTGGACGCCTGAGGTGGCTCGCACTCAAGCAGCCGAGCGGACCTTGTGTCAGAGGAATCAAGACGCCAACCAGAAGAAGAGAAGAGGGGCCGCCAAGACAGTCGGCCACGGCCCCTCTGCACACGACGGCCGAAACCGATTCGGCACTACTGGAGTTGAGGACTCAGCCCTCTCCTCCCGCCAGCACGATCGCTGCCCTTCCGCGCCCGCTCTTCCCGAAGCTGGGCGGAGCCCCCCGCGCCCCGCTCCGGGACTCGCCGGCCGAGCTGCCGCCCGACCAGGACCCGGCCGGAGGCGACCGGCTGCGATCAGAAGATGCCCTGCCCGGGCACCAGGATGCCCCTCGGGTCGTACGTCTTCCTAGCCTCGGCGAACCGCTTCCAGACCGGCCCGAAGTGCCGCTTCCAGTCGGTGTGTCGGAACGGGACGGAGCCGACCGGGTACTGCGTGCCGCCGACCGCCTGGACCTTCTCGTACGCGGACCGGTTGGCGTCCAGCAGGCGTCGTACCGTCGCGGTGTCCTCGGGCGGGGTGGTCCGCAGGACGGCGAACAGGTAGGGCACCGGGTCGTCGGGCATGCGCAGCAGCGGGGTGTGCAGGTGCTCGCGCAGCAGGGGGTAGAGGAGGACGACGCCGGGTCCGAGGTCGGCCGGGGTGAGGGCGTCCAGCAGGGTGCCTGCCACGTCGGCGGTGCTGCGGCCGGGCAGGACCAGGTTGAGCCAGGGGTGCGCGTAGGCCCACAGGCCCGCTTCCTTGAGGGCGGCGACGGAAGGGGCGAGCCGGTCGAGGAAGTCGTAGTAGCTGAGGTCGGTGATCTGCGCACCGGACGCCTCGTACCGCAGGCCCCGCAGGAGGACGGTGTCGTCGGGGGTGTCCCCCACCGGGGGCCCGTAGGCGACGGCCTCGATCGCGAACTGGTTGAAGGCCCCGGTGGTGTCGGCGCTGACCTGTCCTTCGAGGTAGGCGAAACGCCCCTCGGTGGCGAGGAGTTGCTGGTCTTCGAGGAAGGTCTGGAGGTCGCCGTACGGCAGGAGGTAGTGGCGTACGGTCTCCGGGGCCGGGACCAGGCGCAGGGTGGCGCCGACGATCACCGCGCACTGGCCGAGGCCGGCGAGCACGGCGTGGAAGAGGTCGGGGTGGCGGGTCGGAGAGCAGCGGAGCAACTCCCCTGCGCCGGTGACGACTTCGAGTTCCACCACGTTGTCGACCTGGGCGCCTCGCTGGTGGCTCTGGCCGCCCAGACCGCCGACGGACAGAGTGCCGCCGACGGAGAGTTCGAGGTAGTCGGTGAAGACGGGCGGGGTGAGTCCGTGGGCGATGGCCGCCTTGGCGACGTCGCTCCACTTGGCCCCCGCGCCGACCGTGACGTGTGAACTCCCCGTCCGTACCGGGCCGATGGAGGAGAGCGGGCCGGTCTCGATGATCAAGCCGCCCTCGACCTGTGCCTGTCCGTTGGTACCGTGGCCCTGTCCGCGCGGGGCCAGGGGAAGTCCGTGCTGGTTGCAGAACCGCACCATCGCGACGACGTCCCGTACGGAACCGGGGCGCAGTACGGCGGCCGGACGGCGGTGCACGATGTGTCCGAAGTCGTCGGCGTCGGCGCTGAGGGAGGCGTCGTCGGTGAGGAGCGTCCCGTCCAGCCGGGGAACGGCGCTGAACGGCCGGCCGGAGTCCGTCACCGCCCAGCTCCGGGTGAAGGGGTCGAAGCCGATCACCACGGCTGAGCCTGCGACCAGGCCGCGCAGAGCGGTGCGTCGAGACGGGGTGCGGGACATGTGGTCCTCCTGAGACCGTCCGGTGAAACGATCAACGACGGCTCAGTCTAGGCACGTTGGGGCAAAAAAACGGGTTCCGTCCCGGCATGTTCCCCGACCGGTTCGGCACGTGTCGCGGCGGCCCCCGCCGTGCTAATCGTCGCCCTGGCTGCCCGAGTTCAGGCCCCGGCGCCGCTTCTTGGCGGAATCGCGCAGGAGTTCGCTCGCGGTGAGGGTCACCGTCGCCACGACACGGGCCCAGCGGGGCCCGCCGCGCTCGGCCCACACCACACACGCACACCCTCCGGCGACGAGCGCCAGGACACCGACCAGCAATACGACGATCACGTTTCCCACTTCCTGTGTGCACGGTCCGATGACACGTACGGTCCTGACGATCTTCTCAGGCCGGACGCGTCGACCCGGGCGGCTTCTCCCTCATCCACGCCCGGGTGCCGAACGAGGCGCAGGCCCGGGATGCCACGGCTGCCGCCGCACGCAGTGCCTCGGCGAAGCCCTCCGAGGTAGGGCGGCTCCCCGCGAGGTGGTGGGCGAGCGCCCCGTGCAGCACGTCACCCGCGCCCACCGTGTCCGCCACCCTCACCGACGGCACGTCGACCCTGCCCTCGCCGTCCGGGCCCGCCCAGATGATGGGGTCGGCTCCCCCGCTCACCGCCGCCCAGGTGACCCCGTGTTCCCGCAGGAAGCGCAGCGTGTCCGTCGGGGAGGTGGTGCCCGGCGGGTGGAAGTCGGCCGAGCAGACGGCCACGTCGAGGAACGGCAGCAGCTCCTGGGTGCCGGGCTTCCAACTGCCGCCGTCGAAAAGGGTGTTACGGCCGAGGGCACGCGCGGAGCGGGCCGCCGCTACCGCCAGGGCCATGTGGTGGCCGTCGAACTCGACGAGGTCGCAGGCCGTCACCAGCGCGTCGAGGTCGTCGGGCGGGGTGAGCCGGTGTGCCGTCGCGTTGGTCGAGGCGACGGCTCGTTCGCCGGTGGACGCGGTCACCAGGACGGAGGAGACGGCGGGCGGGTACGGCGAGTCGGCGGCCAGGTCGGAGACGGTCACGCCCAGCGCGGCCAGGTCAGCGGCCACCCCGACTCCCAATGGGTGGGCGCCGATTGCGGTCAGGAGTCTGGGTGTGCCGCCCAGGTGGGCGAAGGTCACGGCGGCGTTCGCGGCCGGGCCACCCGCGGCTACCACCTGCTCCAGGGCCGTGAGTTTCTCGTTGGCACCGGGTGCGTGGTCCACGCGCTGGATGACGTCCAGGGTGCACAGACCGACGAACAGACCTCGCGGACGTGCGCTCGCCGCCGGTTCCATCCACCAGCACCTCCTCGTGCTCGGACCTGCGGTCAGTGTACGAAGCGCCCCCGTCGCCATTTACTAGCAATTGGTTGAGCACGCCTTCCGAGCCCGGCAGCGCCGACGGCGCTCGGCGTCAACCAGGTCACCGCCCTGGCAGGGCAGTTCCCGGGCTGCTCGCGCTGCCGATCGACTTCGACTACGGGATGTTCGCGGCGCTGCTGCTGCTCAACGGGCTGGGTCAGGGCATGGTCTCGGCGCCGAACACGTCGCCGATCACGGGCAGTGTGCCGAGCGAGTGCCGTGGTGTCGCCTCGGGCATGCGGTCCACGTTCCAGGACTCGAGCACCGCGCTGTCCATCGGCGTGTGCTTCTCCCCGATCGTGCCGGGGCTCGCGTCCTCGCTGCCCCACACGCTCGGCCAGGGGCTCCAGGCACACGGCGTGCCGACCGGGGCCGCCGAGCGGGCCGCGTCGCTGCCGCCTGCGAGCACGCTCTTCGCCACGTTCCTCGGCAACAACCCCATCCAGCACCTGCTGGCGTCGGACGGCACCCTTGAGCATGTCTCCGCTGAGCATGTCTCCGCCGCCCAGCGGGCCGTGCTGACGGGGCACACCTTCTTCCCCGAGCTGGTCCCCGGACCGTTCTACCACGGCCTGACCATCGTCTTCGGCGTCGCCGCAGGCATGGCCCTGATCTCCGCGGTCGCCTCGGCGCTGCGCGGCGGCCACCAGCCCGACCTCGACACCGGACCGTCGCCCGCCGACCGGCCGACCGGCCGACCGCCCCGACGGAAACGCCCGAGACCTCACAGGCATGGCCCAACTCAGCTTCGTAGAAGCAGACATGCGGGTGCGTGCGTCCCCTCGGCGGGGCGAGGGGACGCACGCACTCCGTACGGACGGGTGGTCAGCTGGTGCTGTTGACGGCAAACGTCCACTCGGCGTGGCTGCCGGGGCCGACGGTCAGGGTCGAGTTGCCGATCTGCTCGACGTGCCGTTCCTTCACGGGGTGATTGAGCGACATGTCGACCTCCCTGTAGCCGGCCTGTTCGCGGGTGGTGACGTCGAGGCGGATCGTGGTGCCGCCGCCCTGCGCGACGACGCCGCCGCCCGTCACGGTGCGGACGGTGAAGCCGCCGGCGCGCAGCAGCGGCACGGTGTCGGCGAGGTCGCCCGCGGTGACCGCGATACGGACGGAGGTGATGTCGCGCATGAGGTGGTTGCGGTAGTCGTCGGAGAGGTAGCGCTCCCGGCCGACGTCACCGGGGAAGCTCGGCGGCTCGGTGTTGCTGCGTGGGTCGGCGAAGTACTCCGGCCGGTACTCCATCCCCCACGCCCCGAAGGCGTCGTACTCACTGGTGGTGAAGACGGCGTCGAACCAGGGCACGGGCACGCCGTCACCGAAGTCCCGGGTCTGGAGGAAGTCGATGGGTTCGGCGACGCCCTCGTCCTTCAGCCGGTCCTTGACGGTCGCCAGGTCTCCGGCGCGCTCGACCGAGAGGCCGAGTCCGGCGGAGCCGAGGGTGCCGTCCTGGCCGGGCACGTCACCGATCCCGAGCAGTTCGAGGTAGGTCTCGCGGCCCATCAGGTAGCGGCCGGTCCAGGTCTGACCGCCGGAGCCGCTCGTGGTGCGGACCTGGAAGTTGGCGAACTCCCGCAGATAGTCGGAGTGTTCGATGGCGTCGGCTGTCTCCCGGTCGAAGACCCCGTAGGAGTGGTTGTAGAACAGCAGCTCCCGACCGGTGGAGTCCTGGTTCCCCTTGGCCTGAGCCGTCCCCACCCCACCCCCTATCGCTCCGGCGAGGGCCACAGCGAGCACGATGATCATCCGTAGTGCGCGGCGCATCAGCATGTGCGGGATCGTAGGGCGGGGCGAGTGCGACCGCCGTTGTTTCTGAACGAGGCCGAAATGCTTGACACATGGCGCTTTGTCGGGGTGGCCGCGCGGCAACAGGCTTGTTCCGTGCCGCGGTTCGCGGGCTCGCCGTGTCTCCCGACGTCAGGTCACCAGGAGGTGCTGCCCTGCGAGGGCTGGGCCGACTCCCGCTGGGGGAACACCGAGTCGCCGCCGAACAGCGCGGCGGCCCCGGGCTCCGCGTCCTGCCCCTCCTGCTCGCCGAGCATCATGTCGGGGTCGAACATGACGATGACGGCGGCGACGAGGAGCACGAGGAGCGGGCCGGCGAGCATGAGCAGGAGGAACGCGATCAGGTCGGCCGAGGACTGTGAGGAACCGGCCACATTGGTGAGGTGGACGGAGACCGCGGCCATGCCGGTGTAGTGCATGCCGGTCACGGCGACCCCCATGACCAGGCTCGCGCCGAGGCTTGCCCAGAGCGCGTGGATGGAGACCGCCGCCCACAGAGCCGCGGTGGCCGCCGCGACGGCGATGACCACGGAGAGCGCCACGGTCGTGGGGTCGTAGTGGAGGGTGCCGTTCGTGTGGATGGCGGCCATCCCGAGGTAGTGCATGGCGGCGACACCGAGCCCGGTGACCGTGCCCGCCACGCCCAGGTTCAGCGGCGAGCCGCCCCGGTAGCCGACGAGGAACACTCCTACGGCGACCACCGCGATCGCCACGACGAGACTCAGCAGCGTCTTCGTCCCGTCGTAGTTGACCAGCGCGCCCTGGACGCTGAAGCCGATCATCGCGACGAAGTGCATGGTCCATATCCCGCAGCCGATGGACACGGCGCCGAGCGCCAGCCAGCGGGCTCTGTGCTGCGGGCGGCGCAGCGAACGGGTCGTGCAGCGCAGACCGAGGCCCGCCCCCAGACACGCCATCAGATAGGCGGCGACGGGGGTCACCGCGCCGTAGTAGAAGTCGGAGACGGTGGCCGGCTCGGCGGAGATGACGGTCATGGAGTGTTCCCTTCACGTGCGCGACGGCGGGCGGCACCGCGGTCTCGGTGTGCCGGCACGGTGACGTGACGCACCCTCCCGTCCGGCCGACGTCGGCGATGCCGGGTCGTGCCGGGTACGGGCCCGTGTTCGGGCCTCCGGTCAGGAGGGGTGCGGGGACACAGGGTGCGCTACGGCAGGGTCGCGCGCGGATCGACCACCCCCGCCCCTGCCGCACGTTCGTACCGACTCGGCCGGGTGAACGGACCTGCGTGATCGCGCGGACATCCTGCTGACACTCCGCAGGACACGGGGAACCGAACGGTCGAGATCCGGCCACCAGGCCGAGTTGTGCATGATTCAATCACGCGCCGCACACATTTCCTGCACAAACTGGATAGGTGTTAGCCGAATCGATACATCGTCACCAGTGCGCACAAAGCCCACCAGGATGGGGAGTTCGGCCGCCGGTACGGCCCGGCCGTGCGAGGCGGGACTTCTCGATCTCCGGGCACCCGAAGGCCTTTCGGGCGCCCGGCACTGCCGCCGGGTGGCCTGATGTGCGCGCTGTTCGCGGTGCACGAGGCGATCCGCAAGGCGCTGCCCGTGCATGAGGGCGGCGAGGAGCTGTGGGAGCGGGCGACGGCCGCGTACCGGGACGCGCTGCGCGCCGCCGCCCATCGGCTGCACACGCTGACTCCCCCGCCGTCCCGCTCGGCGGAGGAGACCGGTGACCTCCTGTGGTACTGGTTCGGCCCTACCGGGTGGCGCACGCTCGTGGTCGAGTTGGGCTGGTCGTGGGACCGCGCCGAGAGCGTCCTCTACGACACGGCGGTCGCCACCCTCCGCCGAGGCCGCGGCGCTCAGGCGCCGACGTACGCCGCCAGGTGCTCGCCGGTGAGTGTGGAGCGGGCCTCGACCAGGTCGGCGGGCGTCCCCTCGAAGACGATTTTGCCGCCGTCGTGGCCGGCGCCGGGGCCGAGGTCGATGATCCAGTCGGCGTGGGCCATGACCGCCTGGTGGTGTTCCACGACGATGACCGACTTGCCGGAGTCGACCAACCGGTCGAGCAGACCGAGGAGTTGCTCGACATCGGCGAGGTGGAGTCCCGCGGTGGGCTCGTCGAGGACGTAGACGCCGCCCTTCTCGGACATGTGGGTGGCCAGCTTGAGGCGCTGGCGTTCGCCGCCGGAGAGGGTGGTGAGGGGCTGGCCGAGGCTGAGGTAGCCGAGGCCGACGTCGGTGAGCCGGGTCAGGATCCGGTGCGCGGCCGGGGTGGCCGCCTCGCCCGTGCCGAAGAACTCCTCGGCCTCGGTCACCGACATCGCGAGCACCTCGCTGATGTCACGGCCGCCGAAGCGGTACTCCAGCACGGACGCGTCGAACCGCTTCCCCTCGCAGTCCTCGCAGGTGGTGGCCACGCCGGCCATCATCGCGAGGTCGGTGTAGATGACCCCGGCGCCGTTGCAGGTGGGGCACGCGCCCTCGGAGTTGGCGCTGAACAGGGCCGGCTTCACGCCGTTGGCCTTGGCGAAGGCCTTGCGGATGGGTTCGAGGAGCCCGGTGTACGTCGCCGGGTTGCTCCGGCGCGAGCCGCGAATGGCGCCCTGGTCGACGGAGACCACGTTCTCCCCGGCCGGGATCGACCCGTGCACCAGCGAACTCTTCCCGGAGCCCGCGACACCGGTGATGACGACGAGCACCCCGAGCGGGATGTCCACGTCGACGTCGTGGAGGTTGTTGGTCGCGGCGCCCCGGATCTCCAGCGCGCCGGTGGGCTTGCGCGTCGACTCCTTGAGGGACGCCCGGTCGTCGAAGTGCCGGCCGGTGATGGTGCCGCCGGTGCGGAGTTCCTCGACGGTGCCTTCGAAGCAGACGGTGCCGCCAGCTGTACCGGCGCCGGGACCGAGGTCGACGACGTGGTCGGCGATCGCGATGGTCTCCGGCTTGTGCTCGACGACGAGCACCGTGTTGCCCTTGTCGCGCAGGCGCAGCAGCAGGTCGTTCATCCGCTGGATGTCGTGCGGGTGCAGTCCGATGGTGGGCTCGTCGAAGACGTACGTGACGTCGGTGAGGGAGGAGCCGAGGTGGCGGATCATCTTGACGCGCTGCGCCTCACCGCCGGACAGCGTGCCCGCCGGCCGGTTCAGCGAGAGATAGCCGAGGCCGATCTCGACGAACGAGTCGAGTGCCTGTTGCAGGGCGGCGAGCAGGGGTGCGACCGACGGTTCGTCGAGACCCCGGACCCACTCGGCCAGGTCGCTGATCTGCATCGCGCAGGCGTCGGCGATGCTGATCCGCTTGATCTTCGAGGACCGGGCGCCCTCGTTGAGGCGGGTGCCGTCGCACTCGGGGCAGACGGTGAAGGTGACGGCACGGTCCACGAACTCGCGGATGTGCGGCTGCATGCCCTCCCGGTCCTTGGCGAGCATCGACTTCTGGATGCGCGGGATCAGACCCTCGTAGGTCATGTTGATGCCCGCGATCTTCATCCGGGTCGGCTCGCGGTGGAGGAAGTCCTGGAGTTCCTTCTTGGTGAACTTGCGGATCGGCTTCTCCGGGTCGAAGAAGCCGGATTCGATGTAGAGGCGGGAGTTCCAGCCGCCGCCGGTGTACCCGGGGACGGTGATCGCGCCCTCGGCGAGGGACTTGGAGTCGTCGAAGAGCTGGGTGAGGTCGAGGTCGGTGACCGAGCCGCGGCCCTCGCAGCGCGGGCACATGCCGCCGGTGATGCTGAAGCTGCGGCGCTCCTTGACCTTCTGTCCGCCGCGTTCCATGGTGACCGCGCCCGCGCCGCTGATGGAGGCGACGTTGAAGGAGAACGCCTTGGGCGAGCCGATGTGCGGCTTGCCGAGGCGGCTGAAGAGGATGCGGAGCATGGCGTTGGCGTCGGTGGCGGTGCCGACGGTGGAACGGGGGTCGGCGCCCAGCCGCTGCTGGTCGACGATGATCGCGGTGGTCAGCCCGTCGAGGACGTCGACCTCGGGGCGGGCGAGGGTCGGCATGAACCCCTGCACGAAGGCGCTGTAGGTCTCGTTGATCAGCCGCTGGGACTCCGCGGCGATCGTGTCGAACACGAGTGAGCTCTTGCCCGAGCCGGAGACACCGGTGAACACCGTCAGCCGACGCTTCGGGATCTCGATGCTGACGTCCCTGAGATTGTTCTCGCGCGCTCCGTGCACGCGGATCAGGTCGTGGCTGTCGGCAGCGTGCGGCGCGGACGACCGCGTGTCCGTCTCGGTGGCCTTGCTCATCGTGCCTTCCCTCCGTTGTGCCGGACCGCCGAAGGTCTCTCGCCGGCCGTCGCGTGGCTCGATCTAATCAAGCTTCGAGCGGTACGTCCGCTTCCGGTCCGGGGCGCGCTGCCGCGGTGCCGTACGCGTCCCTCACGCTAGAGGAGGTGCGTGACCTCACGCTTCTCGAATCCTGACCGGTCGACCTGACGTGTCACGCCTCGTGAGGAACGGCCAGGGCGCCGCCCCGCCGCACCCGGCGCAGATGATGCACGTGGCGGCCCAGCGCCACCGCGGCCAGGGCGGCGACCAGACCCGTCACACCCCGCCAGCCGAACCCGTCGTAGGCGCGCACGCCGAGCCAGGAACCCGTGCTGCCGCCGAGGAACGCACAGGTCATGTAGGCGGTGTTGATCCGGGCCCGGGCCTCGGGCCGCAGGGCGAAGATGCGGGCCTGGTTGGCGACCTGGCCGGACTGGACGGCCACGTCGAGCAGCAGCATGCCCCCGGCCAGGGCGAGCAGGCCGGTGGTGCCGCCACCGTAGGCCGGGACGAGCACCGCCGCCGAGGCGATCGCGCCGAGCATGGCGAGGAGGCTGACCCGGTCCGGGCCCCTGCGGTCGGCAAGGCGTCCGGCGAGCGGGGTGCTGAACATGCTGGCCGCACCGACCAGCCCGAGCACGCCCACCGCCTGGGCACCCATGCCGTACGTCGGCCCGGTGACGAGCAGGGTGAGCGTGGTCCAGGCGGCGCTGAAGCCGGCGAAGACGGTGGCCTGGTAGAGGCAGGAGCGGCGGAGGTCGGGTTCGGTGCGCAGCAGGCTCAGGGGCGCGGCTATCAGGGACGGGTAACCGAGGCGCGTGGACGGCTCGGTGTCTGGGACGACCCGGGAGAGGATCGCGGCCAGGGCCAGGACGATCACGGCGGCCACGAGGTACGGCGCCCGCCAGCCGAGCCGTTCGCCCAGGGTGCCGCTGAAGGTGCGGGCCAGGAGGATGCCGCCGATCAGCCCGCTGAGGAGGGTGCCGGTGACGGCTCCGCGGCGTTCGGCGGGTACGAGTCCGGCCGCCATCGGGATGATGATCTGGGGCACGACGGTCGTCACGCCGGTGACCGCGCTCGCGACGACGAGCACCGGGAGCGAGGGCGCGGCGCTCGCGGCGAGCAGTCCGGCGGCGGTGAGCGTGAGCAGGGTGACGATCAGGGGGCGGTGCGGCAGCCGGTCGCCGAGGGGCACAAGCAGGAAGATGCCGGCCGCGTAGCCGAACTGGGCCGCGGTCACCACGAGGGCCGCCGAGCCCGCGGAGACACCCAGGTCGGCGGCGACGAGCGAGCTGATCGCCTGCGGGAAGTAGATGGTCGAGACGCCCACACCGCAGGCGAGGGACAGGACGAGGATCACCCAGCGGGGCACGGACACACCTCACGCGAGAACCGGTTTGACTGGTTCAGGGGACGGTAGCAGGCGAGTCTCCTGCGCGGCACCAGTTAAACCGGTTCTACGAGAGTAGGGTGGACGCGTGCCAGCGACTCCCCGCTTCCGCCAGGGCGCCGGGCGCCTGTGCCTGGACTTCGTCCGCACCCTGCGTCACCGCGGCTCCCCCGACGTGGTGGAGGAACTCCCCGACGCCGAGGCCCTGTTGGCGTGGGTGCGGCAGTGCGGCCCCTGCGCCGACGCCACCGGACGTCCCGATGCCGTAAACGCGCGTGACCTACGGGAGGCCGTCCACACCCTGATTACCGACGCGAGGGCGGGCCGGACGCCCGACGCGGACTCCCGCGACCGGGTCAACTCGGCCGCCGCGCACACCGTCCCCGTGCCGCGCCTCACCTCGACGGGGCAGCTCACCCATCACGCCGACGACCCCGTCCGGGCCACGCTCTCCCTCGTCGCCCGCGACGCCCTGGACCTCGTCACCTCCCCGTCGCTCACCCGCCTCCGCAGGTGCGCGGGCCCGACCTGCGGCGCCCTGTTCCTGGACACCTCCCGCCCCGGGAACCGCCGTTGGTGCTCCATGGGCACCTGCGGAAACCGCGCCAAGAAGGAGACACTGCGCGGCAGGACGCTTTGATGATCCGCGGGAGCCGCTGCGCATCCTCGGCGCCGATGACGGTGTCAACGCCCGCTCCCAGCAGCTGGGTTGCGGGCCCCGGCCGCTACGACACGTTCCGGTCCCGCAGCGCGGCGCGGAGGGGATCGTCGTCGGGCAGGCCGAGTTCCGCGGTCAGGGCGAGGGCGCGGGCCCAGACCTCGTGGGCCGCGTCGGACTGTCCCGCGCTGCGGTGGCTGTCGCCGAGGCAGATCAGACAGGCGGCCTCGCTGTGCCGCTCGCCGGTCGCGTAGAACAGCTGGGCCGCCTGCCGGTAGCGGTCGACCGCCTGCTGGTAGCCGCCCAGTTGGTGGTGGATGTAGCCGAGGCTGTCGGAGATGTGGGCCTGTCCGTCCACGTCGCCCGCCGCCCGGGCGAGTTCGAGGGCCTGCTCGCAGTGGCCGAGCGCCCGGAGGTGGTCGCCGAGGTGTGCCTGCCGCCAGCCGATGTGGTTCAACGCCGCTGCCTGGCCCGCCCGGTCGCCCGCCGCCCGGTAGTGCTCCAGGCTCAAGTAGGCGTGTTCCAGGGCGAGTCCGGAGTTGCCCTGGGCCCCCGACATCCGTGAGAGGTGCTGGTGGGTCCTGGCCTGGCCCGCGTCGCTGCCGACCGCGACGAAGAGTTCGAGTGCCCGCAGGTAGTGCTCGCGGGCCGGTTCCGGGCACTTCAACCGGTCCAGGGCCAGGCCGAGGCCGCGGTGGGCGCCCGCCCGACCGGCCAGGGAACCCTCTCGCTCGGCCGCCACCAGCGCCTGGTGCCCGGCGGTCAGCAGCGCCTGCCAGTAGCCGTGCCGGTCGAGGAACGTGGTCAGTACGGTGACCAGTCGCCACACATGGCCGTCGAAGCCGGGCTGGGGCTGCCGCACGATCTCCAGCAGCACCGGGTGCTCGGCGGCGAGCCAGGCCAGGGCCCGGCCGTAGTCCTCGAACTCGACCGGGTTCGCGCCGGATCCGGGCGCGGGCGCCTCCACCGGGTTGGGCTGCGGGGTGACCAGTACGTCGGCGGCCCGCGCGGAGTGCAAGTAGTGGTCCATCATCCGGCGCAGCGCGGACCGGCGTTCCCACTGGTCGTCGTAGGTGGTGACGAGTTCGGCGGCGTACACGCGCAGCAGGTCGTGGAAGGCGTAGCGGCCGGGGGCCTGCTCGACGAGCAGGTGGCCGCCGGTCAGTTCGGCGAGCAGCGGCCGGACGCGTTCGGGCGGTACTCCGGCCAGGGCCGCCGCCGCGCGCTGGTCCAGGTCGGGTCCGGGGTGCAGTGCCAGCAGCCGGAAGAGCCGGGCGGCTGCGGGGCTGAGCGCGCTGTAGGACCAGGAGAACACCGCCCGTACCTGGCTGGACTCCTCGCCTCCGTCCAGGGCGTCCAACCGCCCGCCCGCTTCCCGGAGTTCGTCGGCGAGGGCGCCCAGCGGCCGGTGCGGTTGCGCGGCGGCGCGGGCCGAGACCACGGCCAGCGCGAGGGGCAGTCCCGCGCACCAGGTGACGACGTCGGCGACGGCGGCCGGTTCGGCCGCGACCCGGCCCGCGCCGAGCCGTTCGGCGAGGACGGCCCGTGCGGCGGCCGGTGTCAGCGGGTCCACGGCGAGGAGATGGGCGCCCTCGGTCGCGGCCAGTCCGGTGAGCCGGTTGCGGCTGGTCACCAGCGCCATGCAGCCGACGGCGCCGGGCAGCAGCGGGCGGACCTGCTCCTCGTCCCGCGCGTTGTCGAGCACGACCATGACCCGACGCCCCGTCAGCAAGCTGCGGTACAGGCCGACTTGTGCCTCCAGCCCGGGCGGCACGCGCTCCGGCCGCACTCCGAGCGCGTCGAGGAAGCCGCGTACGGCCTCGGTGGGCTGCACCACCGATCCCTGCGGGTCGAACCCGCGCAGGTTCACATACAACTGTCCGTCGGGGAAGGCGCTTTCCACCTTCCGTGCCCAGTGCACGGCGAGGGCGGTCTTGCCGACGCCCGCCATGCCCGACACCGCCGAGATGACCACGGCGGCGGATTCGCCTTCGGCCGAGGCCAGGATCGCGGCGAGGCGGGCGAGTTCGCCGTCGCGGCCGGTGAATCCCCGTACGGCCATGGGGAGTTGTGCGGGCAGTTCGCTCCCCCGTGGAACCGCCGGTGGCCCGGGCCGGCGTGACGCCGTGGCCGGTTCGGGGCGCTGGGACGACTCGGAGGGGTGGCCGCGCAGGATCGACTGGTGGAGCCGGCGCAGGGCCGGGCCAGTGTCCGTGCCCAGTTCCTCGGCGAGGCGTTTGCGGACGGCGGCGTAGCAGTCGAGGGCCTCGGCGCTGCGGCCGGTCTCGTGCAGGGCCCGCATCAGGGCCTCGGCGAGGGGTTCGGCGAGCGGGTACTCGCCGAGGAGGCCGGTCAACGGGCCGATGACGGCGGCGGGATCGCCGTGCCGCAGTTCCGCGCGGGCCCAGCCGACGGCGGCGTCCTGGTGCTGGCGCCGCCAGGCCTCGCGCGTGCGGGCCGCCCACTCGCCGTGCAGGCCGGACAGCGGTTCGCCGCGCCAGAGGCCGAGGGCCTCGCGCAGCAGCACCGCTCGTGCGGGTTCGGCCGAGCCCGCCGCCCGCGCCTGGTCGACCAGCTGCCGGAAGCGGTACACGTCCACCTGGTCCTGGCGGGCCTCCAGCAGGTACCCGCCGGAACGGCGCACCAGTAATAAGGGTTCCCGCGCGCTCTCGGCGGCCTGCTCGCACATCCGCCGGATGCGGGCAACATGAGCGTGCACCGCGCCCCGTGCGCCGTCGGGGGCGCGCGGGCCCCAGACCCGCTCGATGACGACGTCGACGGCGACGGGCCGGCCGACGTCCACGGCCAACGCGGCCATCACGGTGCGGCGTTGGGGCGGGCCGACCTCCACCGCGCGCCCCTCCGCCGACAGTTCCACCGGCCCGAGCAACTGCACGTCCACCATGGTGTGCACCTCCCCCACACACACAAAGCCTCCTCCTTTTTTCCACAGACGTGTACGCGGCGCGACAAGCCTTCGACAAGGTTTCCGGTCACACACCGGTGCGAATCTGCTGGGGAAACGGAGGGGGCGCCGACCGCGTCCCGTCCGGGCACCACGGCAGGGCCGTCGCCTGGCGGCTGCGCAACAGGCAAACGGGGGCGAGACGTGTGACCGCACAAGGAGTGATGGCACCTGGGGCACGGGTGCCGGTACAGGGGCCGGAGACCTTACCGGCCGCCACGGGGAACGCCGGCGGACGGAGCGTGCTGGAGGGCGCATTCTCGCTGTTGGAGGCGGTGGAGCGGGCCGTGGAGGCGGGCCCGACCCGGCTGGCGGCCGACTGCGGGCTGCCGAAGACGACCGCCTACCGCCTGCTGGAGCAGCTGGCGGACCTGGGCGCGGTCGAGCGGTGCGGCGGGAGTTACCGGGTGGGCCCGCGGATGTTCCAGCTCGGCCGCGCCTGGCAGCCGCACCCGAGGCTGCGCGCCGCCGCGCGGGAACCGATGCGCCGGCTGGCACAGCTCACCGGCACGACGGTGGGGATCGCCGTGCTGTGGAAGGGCGAGACGCTGATGGTCGAGTGGTGTCCCGACGACGTCCAGCGGCCCGAGCCGCTGGGGACCCGGATGACCTGGCCGTGGTTCACGGCGGCGGGCAAGGTCCTGGTCGCCACGGCCGCACCGGCACCGCTGATGGGGCCGCTCCCCGCGTCCTGGTCCCGGCACGCCGAGGCGATCCGCGAGCACGGCGCCGCCTTCGACCGGGAGGAAGTGGTGACGGGCGTGTGCTGCGCGGCGGTTCCGCTCCTCGGGGTGCGCGGCACCCCCGTTGCCGCCCTGTGCGTCCTCACCGATCCGGCCCACCACCTGGAGCGGCTCGCGGAGACCGCGCGCCGGACGGGGCGGGTGATCAGCACGGGGTTGCGGGGGCGATGAGGGGCTGCTTCAGGGGCGGTTGAGGGCGGCGGTACGACGGGGTGGGCGGCGCGCTGTCCGGCGGCCGGGCGAGGAGGGGCGCCCGGCCGCGCCGCCGTCCCGCGACACCCCGGAAAATCCCTGAACTCCCCAACGCTCTCCGCCGTAGGCTGACGGCCGCTGTCTGCCGAGGGAGTACACATGGGGATCCGAAGCCTGACCCGCGTCGAAGCCGAGCGCCGGGCCGAACTGATCGCGGTCGAGCGGTACGACGTGGACGTCGACCTGACCGCTCTGCCCGACGGTCCGGAGGTCCGGGCGGTCTCCACCGTGGCGTTCACGTGTCGTGAACCGGGCGCGGAGACGTTCGTGGACTGCGCGGCCCGGGTACTGAGCGCCACGCTGAACGGCGTCGCCCTCGCCCCCGCCGAGGACGGACGGATCCACCTCCCGGACCTGGCCGAGCGGAATCTCCTGCGGGTGGAGAGCGTGCAGGCCGACACGACCGCCGGTGAGGGCGTCCACAAGGCGACGGACCCCGCCGACGGCGAGGTGTACCTGTGGATGAGCTTCGAGCCGGACGAGGCCCGCTACGTATGGGCGTGCTTCGACCAGCCGGACCTCAAGGCCCCGCACGCCTTCACCGTCACGGCCCCGGCCGCCTGGACCGTCACCAGCAACTCCGGCGACGCACACGTGGAGTCGGTGGAGTCCGGGCGCCGCTGGACGTTCCCCGACACCCCGCCGCTGTCCGTGTACAACACGGTCATCAACGCGGGTCCCTTCCACGAGGTGCGCCGCGAGACCGACGGCTACGACTTGGGCCTGTACGCCCGCCGTTCGCTCGCCGAGATCCTGGAGCGAGACGCCGACGACATCTTCACCCTGACCGGTCAGGGCCTCGCCTTCTACGGCGAGGTCTTCGCGATGCCGTTCCCGCAGCGCCGCTACGACCAGGTCTTCATGCCCGAGTTCGGCGGGGCGATGGAGAACTACGGCTGTGTGACCTGGTCGGACGCGTTCCTCCAGCGGGCCGCGCCGACCCCCGCCGAACAGGGCCTGCTGGCACGGGTGTTGCTGCACGAGATGGCGCACATGTGGTTCGGCAACATCGTCACCATGCGCTGGTGGGACGACCTGTGGCTGAACGAGGCGTTCGCGGAGTTCGCCTGCCACTGGGCGGCCGAGCGCGCGACCCGGCACACCGACGCGTGGGCGAGCCATCTCATGATCGGGAAGATCAGGGCGTACCTGTCCGACCAGGGTCCCGCCTCGCACCCGATCCACCAGCCCATCCACGATGTCGCCCAGGCGGCGTCGATCTTCGACAACATCACGTACCCCAAGGGCGCGTCCGTCCTCCAGCAGCTCAAGACGTACGTCGGCGAAGAGCCGTTCAAGACCGGCATGGCCGCCTACTTCGCCCGCCACGCGTGGGGCAACACCACGCTCCAGGACCTGATCGACGCCCTGTCGGAGGCCAGTGGCCGCGACCTGGACGCCTGGCGCACGGCCTGGCTGGCGACGGCGGGCACCGACCGCTTCACGCTGGAGCGCGACGACGACACGCTCACGCTGGTGGCCGCCGGGACTCCGCGTCCGCAGGTGCTGGCGGTCGGCGCGTACAGGAGGGACGGCGACGCGCTGGAACGCGAGGCGCTGGTGCGGGTCGAGGTGACGGAACCCCGCACCACCGTCACCGGTCTCCCGTCCGACGCGGACGTCCTGCTGGTCAACGACGACGACCTGACCTTCGCGACGACCCGCCCGGACCCCACGACCAGGGACGCTCTCTTCCGTACGGCGGCCCAACTGCCCTCGGCCATCTCGCGGGGCGTGGCCGCGGCCACCGTGTGGGACATGCTGACGACCGGCGAGGCCACGGCGGCGGAGGCCGGCCGGTGTCTGACCTCGGTGCTGGCGGCCGAGACGTCGGACGCGGTGATCGAGCCATATCTGACCCTGTCCGCGAACATCGCGGAGCTGTGGGCGCCGTCCGCCGAGCGCGACGGCCTGTCTGCGGCGGTGGCGGCGGTCTGCCGCGAGCTCGCCGCGGACCCCGGCCGCCGTCGGGTCGCGCTGCGCGGCCTGGCCCGTACGGCGACGACGGCGGACGATCTCGCCTGGCTCCGCGAACAGGCGGGCGACGACGTGGACCTGCGCTGGCGCGCGCTGATCCGCGAGGCCGAGCTGGGCGGTGACGTCACGGCGGAGTCCGACCTCCTGCTCGCCCGTGACCCGAATCCGGACGCCTGGGTCCACGCCCTCGTCGTACGGGCCGCGTTGCCCGACGCGGCGACGAAGGCGGAGGTCTGGCAGCGGCTGGTCGTGGACCGCTCGGTGCCCGTCACCTCGGTCGCCCCGGTGGCGTCGGCCTTCTGGCGCCCCGGCCAGGACGAGCTGCTCGCGCCCTACGCCGAGCGGTATCTGGAGGCGGTCCCGAAGTTCCACCAGGGCGGCATGATCCTGGCGATGAGCTATACGAGCCGGCTCTTCCCCCTGTACGGCATCGACCCGACGTACATCGAACGGGCCCGCGAGGTGTCCAGGGAGGCGGTCCCGGTGGTCCGCCTCACGGTCCTGGAGAAGTCCGACGAGGTGAGCCGCATGCTCCGCGCCCGGGGCGCCTCGGCCTGACGCGCTGTTCACTCAACCGGTCGGCCGGGCACGCGACATAGAGCGTCATGGCCGTCCGGTACTCCCGCAGGGAGCGGCCGGTGATCTGCTCGATCTTGTTCATCCGGTAGACCACGGTGTTCCGGTGGATGTGCAGGGCCTCGGCGGTACGGACGAGGTTGAACCCGCTCTCGCACCAGGCGGTCACCGTGTCACGGAGGGCCGGCCAGTCCGGCTGGGCGCGCAGTTCTGTGGCGGTGAGGTCCAACAGGCGGTTGCGGGCCGCCTGGCTCACCGCCGTCACCACCTGGTGGACCCGCAGATCGGTGATCAGGTGGACGGGCGCGGCCTCGTCGAACCGGGCGCCGAGCCGCAGGGCGTCGCACGCGTCCTGGTAGGAGTCGTGCAGCCCGCCGACGGAGGTGGCGGGCTCGCCGATCCCGGCACGGGCGACCAGCCCGTCCTGGGCCGCGATGAGATCGCTGACCCGTCGGCAGTCGGCTACGAGGGAGGTCGCGGAGCATCCGACGGGGAGCCGGTGCAGGACGCCGATCCAGCCGGGTGCGGTGGAGGCGACCACGTCCTGCGGGTCGGCGAAGATCTCCCCCACGGTGCGCAACCGTTCGGAGCGGACCAGGGGCATGCCCAGGGGCCGGGTGCCGCCCTGGCGGCGGGGCACCGGATGGGGCACGCTCACCTCGAAGGCGACGGCGACCCGTTGTAGGCGCAGCTCGAAGCCGAGTTCGGCGGCGCGGAACACGAGGAAGTCGCCCTCGACGACCTGGGGGTCGTAGGACGCGATGTCGGCGAGGAGTCTCTCGGCGGCCCGTTCGGCGAGCAGCCGGGAGCGCAGCATCACGGACTCCCGGAGGAGGATCTCCGTCCGGCGTTTGACGAGAGTCCGAAGCGGCGGACCTGCGCGGGTGTGCCGGTGATACCGACCGTTCCCACGGCCTGCCCGCTGGTGATCAGCGGGAGGGTCACCCCGGGGCGTACACCGCGCCGTTGCTGGGCCTGGGTGGCGCTGTGCGTGGCTGGTTCCTTCGTACGGACGACATCGACGGCGCCTCGTGGAAGCTGCCGACGCGACTGCTGTCCCCGCTGCCGATGACCATGCCCTCCGCGTCGGTGATCAGCACGTTGAGGCCGATGACGGCGGCGGTGTCCCCAGCGATCTCCTGGGCGAGTGACGGTCTGAGCACGGGGATTCCTCCCGTCGCGGGCGAGCCGGATGCCGGCATGCGCTCCTCGGATCTGCTGGGCCCGCTCGGCAATCCCCTGCCGCTCCAGGCGGGGAAGGGCTACAGCTTCTCCGTCGACCTCGACCCGGCGCCCCGGCACACGCTCTGCTTCGGTGAGCGCAGGGCCGTCGCCTCGCCGATCGGCCCGACCACCCGCATCGGCGGCACGATGGCGCTGAGCGGCAACAACAACCGCCTCGACTGGCGCCGCGTCGTCGCCGTCGCACTCGCCGGCCGCACTATCCGGGCCGCTGGTTCGACGACCCCGACGACCTGGTGAGCCTCATCCGCGACCCCTGGGTGGGCGGCCGACCCTTCCTCCCCGACGGGCTCCCGGTCATCGACCGCGTCCCCGAGCACGACAACGCGTTCGCGGCGACCGGGCACGGCATGCTCGGCGTCACGCTGGGGGCCGGTGACCGGGCACCACTTGGCCGCGTATATGCGCACCGGCCGCCGTCCCGAGGCACTCACGCCGTTCCGCTTCGGCCGGGGGTCCTGGGCGAGGCCCCAGGCCTGCCCTAGCCCGTCGGCGGTGTCGGCGCGGGCCCGGACGCCTCCGGGTGCGGGCTGGACGGCGGCACGCGCAGCGGACGGGCCGCCCAGGCGGGCAGGCGCCAGTTCCAGCCGCCGAACAGGGAGACGAGGGAGGGGACGAGGAGCATCCGCACGATGGTCGCGTCGAGCAGGATGCCGATGCCGAGGCCGGTCGCCAGCGTCTTGAGGTCGGTGCCCGGTCCCGAGGCAAGTGCGGCGAAGGCGAGGAAGAGGATGAGTGCGGCGCTGGTGACGAGTCGGCCGGTGCGGCCGATGCCCTCGACCACCGCGTCGTCGGTCGAGAGACCGCCGTCGTACTCCTCCCGGATGCGGGAGAGGATGAACACCTCGTAGTCCATGGACAGTCCGAACAGGAACGCGAAGATCATGATCGGGATCCAGAATGTGACGGCCCCGGTCGCCGCGATGCCGAAGAGCGTGTTCGAGCCGTGCCCGTCCTGCCAGAACAGCACCATCAGGCCCAGCGTCGCCGCCAGCGAGATCAAGTTGAGCAGCACCGCCTTCAGCGGCAGCAGCAGCGAGCGGAAGGCTCGCACGAGCAGCACGTACGTCAGGAGCGCGATGATCGTGAGCATCAACGGGAAGTTGCCGTAGACGGCGTGCAGGAAGTCGATCTGTGCCGCGCCGACGCCTGCGACACCGACGACTCCGGGCAGGTGCTCGGCGGCGGACTTGACCCGCCTGACCACGTCGACGCTCTTCGAGTTGACCGTCTCGGTGTCCGGGATCACGACGACGATGCTCTGTCCGCCTCGGTTGGCGACGGGTCCGGTCGGCACCAGCACGCTGGCCACACCGTCGACCGCGGCCAGCGAGGCGGCGACAGGACGCGCCTGGTCGGTGCTGACCAGGACCTCCATCGGGGTCAGCGCGCCGGTGGGGACCCCGCCCCGTTCCAAGGTCTGCAGGGTGTCGTAGGCCGGGCCACTCCTGGCCAGTGACTCCGAGGAGGCGAGGCCGATCTTGATCCCGAGGAAGACCCCGACCAAGGCGGCGAGCGCGGCCAGCGCGACGCCGGCCGCGATCCAGCGGCGCCGTACGACGGCGGCGGTCCAGCGGCTCCAGAAGCGGCTCGCCCGGTTCTCGTGCCGGATCTTGGGCCAGTCGACCTTCGGCCCGATGCCGCCCAGGATCGCGGGGGTCAGGGTGAGCGTCGTCAGCACGCTCGCGAGCGGGATGAGCGCGCCGCCGTAGCCCATGCTGCGCAGAAACGGCACGGGCAGGACGACCAGGGAGAGCAGCCCGATGGCGACCGTGACGCCGCTGAACACGATGGCGTGCCCGGCGTGCTCCATCGCGACGACGACCGCCTCGTGGTTGTCCCGGCCGCGGTCGCGCTCCTCGCGCCAGCGGGTGACGAACAGCAGCGAGTAGTCGATCGCCACGCCCAGGCCGATCAGGGCGACCAGGAACTGCACGATGAACGACACGTCGGTGGCATACGTGAGCGGCAGCAGCATCACGAAGGTCGCGAGAATCGACACCGCTGCCACGAGCAGCGGCAGCAGGGCCAGGAAGGAGGCGAACACGAAGGCGAGGACGGCGAGTGCGCCGACGGCACCGAGGAGCGTCTCGCCGAGCACCCCGGGGCCACCCCCGTTGTCGCCGCCGGAGGCCAGGGGGTCCTCGCCGGTCACCCCGATCACCGCGCCCGCCGGCCTGGCCTGCTCGGCCGCCGTGCGGATCGGATCGGTCAGCGCTTTCTGGCTGGGTGACGGGTTGAACCGGTAGAAGACCAGCGCGTAGGCGGTGCGGTCGTCCTTGGTCCGAAACGCCTTGTCCCCGGTGTTCGCCTCGTCGATCACCCGCACGCCCGGTACCGCCGTGCCCACGGCCGTGAATACCTTCTCGACATCCTTCTCGTGACCGGTGATCATCTGCCCGGCCGGCAGGGTGACCGCGACCAGGTAGGGGTTGGTGTCGCCGCCGCTCCCGAAGGCGCCCTCGATCTTGTGTGCGGTCACGGTGCCGGGCTGGCCCGGCAACGAGAAGTCGATCGTCAGCCTGTCCGTGGTACGACCGGCCAGCAGGATCCCGGCGACCAGCACCAGACCCCAGAACGCCACTACCGCCTTGCGGTGCCGAAGAACGAATTCCGCCCACCGTCGCATGCCGGACCTTCCCCGGATCGTTGGTTGCGCGAGTCTAGTCCGCCGCTCTCTTCCTCCGCTATTGGACAGATCCATCCGGTTTACGGCGATCCGGAGGCAAGGAATCCGCACCCGCCGCCCCGGGAAGAAAAGAAGCCGAAGGGGGCGTTGCCCCACTGGATCACCAACGGACGTCTGAGAACGGAGCAGTCGAGGTGAGCGACGCGATAAACGCCGACACCCGCAACCTGGTCGAGGCCCCTTCTCCCACGCCGGACGTGCTGGAACGGGTCCGCCGGCACCGGCGCCACACCCTGGAGCTGCTGACCGTCTGCGCCCTGGGGCTGGTCCCGTGGACGGTTCTGCTGGCGGTGACACTCCCGTCCGGGTACGAGGTCCACCAGTGGCGCCTGACCTGGGTCGGGTTCGACGTCCTGCTCGTGGTCGCGATGGCGTCCACCGCACTGCTCGGCTGGCGGCGGAACCGCGCCGTCATCCTCGCGGCGCTCGCCACGGCGGTCCTGCTGATCTGCGACGCCTGGTTCGACGTGTCCCTCGCCTTCGGCACGTCGGAGATCTGGTGGTCGGCGGCGTTGGCACTGTTCGTCGAACTACCACTGGCCTTCTACCTGATACGCCGGGTGATGGGGATGATCTCGCTCGCCCACTGGCCGGCCGCCGACATGTCAACGGGTGGCGACACATAGCTGACACCGCCGCCGAGTCGCGGTGAGGTTTTCGCAACTCCCCTTTGTTCCGGATGACTTCGTTCGGACATCCGCAGGGCTGAAGTTGGTCGGCATGGAGAGCGGCGAGGTGGCAAGACCTCGTCGCGCGGCATGGAGGATGTCATGCCCGAGATGTATGTCGATGTGCGCCGGCCCGACAACCCGACCCGGCACCGCTGTTCACCCTCCCCGATGGCCCAGGACCACGTCACGTCAGCCGGCGCTTACGAGCGCGTCGACGGGAGCCCTCGATGAGCCCGGCGAATCTGCCGGGCGCGCACTACCCGGTGGCCGTGGTGGGCGGTGGTCAGGCGGGGCTCTCGGTCAGCCACGAACTCCGCGAGCGCGGCATCGACCACGTGGTCGTCGAGGCACACCGGGTCGGCCACGAATGGCGCGAGCACCGCTGGGACTCCTTCTGTCTGGTGACCCCCAACTGGCAGTGCCGACTGCCCGGTTACCCCTACCGGGGCGACGACCCCGACGGCTTCATGGTCCGCGACGACATCGTGCGGTACCTGGAGGGCTACGTCGCCCACTTCCGCCCGCCGCTCGTCGAGGGCGTGACGGTCACCAGGTTGCGCCGCTTCCCCGGCGGAGTCTTCGAACTCGCCACCACCGAGGGGGACTTCACGGCCGACCAGGTGGTGATAGCCACCGGCCCCTACCACACCCCGTCCCTCCCCCCGATGGCCCAGCGACTGCCCGACTCCGTCGCCCAGGTCCACTCCTCCCGCTACCGCAACCCCGCCCAACTCCCCCCGGGCGCGGTCCTCGTGGTCGGCACCGGCCAGTCCGGCTGCCAGATCGCCGAGGACCTGCACCTCGCCGGACGCCAGGTGCATCTCGCCGTCGGCAGCGCGCCGCGCGTGGCCCGGTTCTACCGCGGCCGGGACTGCGTGGCCTGGCTGGACGAGATGGGCCACTACGCGAAGAGCATCGACGACTTCGACGACGCCGGCGCGGTCCGGATGCGTGTGAACCACTACGTCACCGGACGCGACGGAGGCCGCGACATCGACCTGCGCGCCTTCGCCCGCGAGGGCATGCGGCTGTACGGCAGGCTCACCGAAGTCGCCGGTGGAACAGTGGAGTTCGCCGACGACCTCAAGGTGAACCTCGATCACGCGGACGCCGTGGCGGAGGGCATCAAGGACGCCATCGACGCCCACATCACCGCCCGGAACATCGCGGCCCCGGACGAGCCCCGCTACGTACCCGTGTGGGAACCGGACGACCAGCCCCGCGAACTCGACCTGGACCGGGCCGGCATCACCTCCGTCGTCTGGTCCACGGGGTTCCGCCGCGACCACCGCTGGATAGAGGCCCCGGTCTTCGACGGCCGCGGCTACCCGATGCACTGGCGCGGCGCCACCAGCGTCCCCGGCCTGTACTTCCTGGGCCTGCCCTGGCAGCACTCGTGGGGTTCGGGACGCTTCGAAGCGGTGGGCAGGGACGCGGAGTTCCTCGCGAACCACATCGAGGCCTCCCGCCGCCTCGCCGACGTCTGCGGCACCCTCACCGGCGCCCCCACCGAACTCGCCTCCGCCCTCCCCATCGGCTGACTCCGAGAAAGGGAGGAGGCACGGACGAGGACGAGGAAGGGACGACACCCATGGTCCACGACGCACACCGCCACATCGGCGTCCTGCCCGCCTACCCCTTCTACGGCGGCCCGCCGGTCAACCCCGACACCACCGCCCGCGCCACCATCAAGCAACTCGTCGCCGACCTGGACGCGGAGGGCACCGAACGCGCCCTGGTCATCCCGAACTACGGTGTCCCGGACCCCGCGATCGCCTTCTCCTTCAACGAGTTGGCGATCGAGGCCGCCCAGACCGACGACCGCATCCGCGCCGGACTGTGGGTCTCCCCTCGCCCCGAGGACGAGCAACGCACGGCACATGCACTGGAGTTGGCGGGCGAACGGGGCGTGAAGGCGCTCAAGCTGAGCTTCCTTCTCGGCGGACGGCCGACCGACCCGGCCTGCCGCCCCCACCTGGACCGCATCTTCGCCGTGGCCGCCCGCCACCACCTGGTCGTCCACGTCCACACCTCCCCCGGCGCCGCCTCCGACATCGACGAGGTCGGCCATCTGGTCGACTGGTACGCCGACCACGTCCCGGTCCATCTCGTGCACTTCGGCGGCGGGATGAGCGGCCACATCAAACTCGCCGGTTCCCGGTTCTTCGACTGGATCACGGCCGGCAAGCACGTCTACACCGACCTCTCCTGGGCCATCGGATTCACTCCCCGCTGGCTGGCCCGGGAGATCGAGCACCGGGGTATCGGCCACGACCGGGTGCTCTTCGCCAGCGACCAGCCGTGGGGCGACTTCACCGGCGAATACGCCCGCCTCGCCGAAGCGACCGGCGGCGGCGAACTCGGCGACCTCGTCTTCCGGGACACCTTCGCCGCGCTCTACGACTGACCGACTCCCGTCCCCCGTCCGGTACGCACAAGGAGACAGCCATGTCCGAAACCGTCGAACTCAGCGAGATCGAACAGAAGTCCCTCAAGGAGATCCCCCACCCGTCCCTCCCCGAGGGCACCAGCATCTACGGGGCCACCAAGGTGTTCCCCGACTACAAGGCGGAGGACGGCGAGACGTACTTCACGCTCGTCCACGGCATCGCCCACGAGTCGTCGGTCTCCTTCGTCGCCGTCCTCCAGGCGACCCGCGCCCTGCGCAAGGGCTTCGAGACGGCCATCTACTTCTACGGCCCCGGCTCCCTCAACTGCCTTGCCACGCGCGGTTTCCCGACCACCGGGAACTCGGCGTTCCCCGGCGAACACAACATCAACAACCAGCTCAAGACGTTCATCGCCGAGGGCGGCAAGGTGTTCTGCTGCCGCTTCGGCCTGTCCCTGCACGGCGCCCGCGAGGAGGACCTCATCGAGGGCGTCATCCCGACCCACCCGCTGGACGTCCAGGACGCGCTGATCCACTACGCGCGCAAGGGCGCCATCATCAACTCCACCTACCAGCTGTAAGGGGTCCGCTGTGAGCGTTGGCACCGGTTCCACGAGGACCGCGGTGGATGTGCGCATCATGACGCGCGCCGAACTCGCCCTGCACGGCGTCGCGTTGGACGCCCCCGTACGGCGGCCCGACGGCGCGGGTCCGAGCGGCGACGGCCACGTCCTCGTCGACGGTGCCAACGCCGCACTGCCCACCAACCCCGCCAGCCCCTACCGCGTCCGCGACGGCAAGGTGTGGCTCGGCGACGAGCACGGCCGACTCCAGGACACCGGGCTCGCGTTGACCCCTGTGAACCGCCCCAGGTTCTACGACCTCACCACCGCCGACGGCACCCCCTACGAGCACATCGCCCGCCTCCACGGCGCCGACGTCCTCGCCACCACCGTCGTCCAGACCTGCATCCGCTACGCCGAGTCCGACCGCTGCCGCTTCTGCACCATCGAGGAGTCCCTGCGCTCGGGCGCGACGGTCGCCGCCAAGACACCGGCGCAGTTGGCCCAGGTCGCCGAGGCGGCGGTCCGGTTGGACGGCATCCAGCAGATGGTCATGACCACGGGCACGACGACCGGCCCGGACCGGGGCGCCCGCAACCTCGTCCGCTCCGTACGCGCCGTCCTCGAAGCGGTCCCCGGCCTGCCTATCCAGGTGCAGTGCGAACCACCCGGCGACCTCGCCTGGATCCGTGCCCTGCACGACGCCGGGGCCACCACGATCGGCATCCATGCCGAGTCCCTCGACGAAGAGGTGCGGCGGCGCTGGATGCCGGGCAAGTCGACGGTGCCCCTGGCCGAGTACGAGACCGCGTGGGACGAGGCGGTGCGGGTCTTCGGGCGGAACCGTGTCTCCACCTATCTGCTCGTCGGGCTCGGCGAGGACCCGGACGAACTCATCGCGGGCGCGGGCGAGTTGATCGAGCGGGGCGTGTATCCGTTCGTCGTCCCGTTCCGCCCGATGGCCGGCACGCTCGCCGCCCGCGACGGCGTCCCGGCACCGGACGCCGAACTCCTGACGTATGTCACCGAGGGCGTCGCGGCCGAGCTGCGCGCCGCCGGGATGAGCGGCGCCGACCAGAAGGCGGGCTGCGCGGCCTGCGGTGCGTGCAGTGTCCTGCGGTCGGCGGGAGGCTGAGGGCGTGCTCCTCGACGGATCCAGCACAGCACCGGTGACGGACCGGCCGTTCGACATCCTGGCCCTGCTCGGCGACCGCAGCACACTGGCACGGCGACCGGACTTCCACGTCGAAGAGGCCGCCTGTCACGCCGAGTTGGCGGACTATCGGCGACTGCGCCGGGACACCTTCGTGCACGAGCAGGGGCTGTTCACCGGCCACGACCTGGACGACCGTGACGCCGATCCCCGGACGGTGGTGCTGGTCGCCAAGGACCGGTCCGACACAGTCGTCGGCGGGGTCCGGCTCGGGCCGGTCGACGACGGTCCCGACCTGGGCTGGTGGGCGGGCGGCAGACTGGTCGTGGCACCGGGAGCGCGCGGCCCCCAGGGCATCGGGGCCGCACTGGTCCGCGCCGCGTGCGCGCGGGCCGAGAGCGAAGGCGTCCTGCGCTTCGAGGCGACCGTCCAGACCCGCAGCGAACCGCTCTTCCGGCGCCTGGGCTGGCGTTCCGTGCGCCCGACGACCGTCGCGGACACCGCGCACGTCCTCATGCGATGGCCCATCGGCAGGATCGCGGCCCACGTTGCCTCCACCAAGTCCGAACTCGGCCCCTTGCTGGCCGGGTTGCCCGCGCCACCCGGCTTCGTCGGTGACGACGGCGCGCCCGTCCCCGGCACGGACGTCATCGCCGCGTGCGACGCGATCGTGCCCTCGATGGTCGAGCGGGACCCGGAGTGGGCGGGCTGGTGCGCGGTCCTGGTGAACGTCAACGACCTCGCGGCGATGGGCGCTTCACCGGTCGGCCTGTTGGACGCGCTGGGTGCCCGGGACGCCGCGCACGCCGCACTGGTCCTCGCCGGACTGAGCCGCGCGGCACGGGCCTACGGCGTCCCGGTGCTCGGCGGGCACACCCAACTCGGCGTCCCCGCGGCCCTGTCGGTGACCGCGCTCGGCCGCACCGACCGTCCCGTGCCCGGCGGCGGAGGACGCCCCGGCCACACGGTACGGCTCACGGCGGACCTCGGCGGCGGGTGGCGCGCGGGCTACCGGGGCCGTCAGTGGGACTCGACCAGCCGTCGCCGCACCGGCGAACTGCGCACGATGACACGGGCGGTGGCCGTCGCGCGACCGGCGGCGGCGAAGGACGTGTCGATGGCCGGGATCGCCGGGACGCTGGGGATGCTGGCCGAGGCGAGCGGGTGCGGGGCGGTGCTCGACGTGGGTGCCGTGCCCCGGCCGGCGGGTGCGGCCATGGGTGACTGGCTGACCTGCTTCCCGGGCTTCGCGATGCTCACGGCCGACGAGCCGCACGCGCCGGTGTTGCCCGCAGGGCCCGCAACGGGCTCTGTGTGCGGGGAGTTGACCGCTGGGGAAGGCGTCGGGCTGCGCTGGTCCGACGGAGAGATCACCGAGGCGGTCGCCTCCGCGGTGACCGGAATGGGGACGGCATGAGCACGCTGCGGATGGCGGCCGTGGCCGCCGAGTTCGGCCGCGACCTGGAGGAGGACTTCGCGATCGCGGAGCGGCTGATCAAGGAGGCGGGCGAGCAGGGCGTGCGGCTCCTCGCGCTGCCGGAGGCGTGCCTGGGCGGCTATCTGCTCAGCCTGGACGACGACAGCGCGCTCGACGAGGGGCCGCCCGCGCTCGCCCTAGACGGCCCGGAAATTCGCCGACTCGCCTCGCTGGCCGGAGAGTTGACGGTCGTGGCCGGATACTGCGAGGCCGCCGGGAACGCCCGCTACAACAGCGTCGTCTGCGTCACCGGCGACGGCGTCCTCGGCAACCACCGCAAGGTCCACCAGCCACTCGGCGAGGACGCGAGCTATGCCTCGGGGGACGGTTTCCACGCCTTCGACACACCGGTCGGCCGGCTCGGGATGATGATCTGCTACGACAAGGCGTTCCCGGAGTCGGCGCGGGCACTGGCACTTGACGGGGCCGAGATCGGGGTGTGCGTGTCGGCGTGGCCGGGCGCGCGCACGAACGCGAGCGCCGATCTCGAACAGGACCGCTGGAAGCGGCGGTTCGACCTGTTCGACCGGGCGCGGGCGCTGGAGAACCAGATCGTGTGGCTGTCCGCCAACCAGGCGGGCACGTTCGGGTCGCTACGCTTCGTCGGCAGTGCCAAGGTCGTCGACCCCGGCGGTGAGATCCTCGCCGACACGGGCGTGACCTCCGGCATCGCCGTCGCCGAACTCGACGTCGTACAGGCCCTGGAGACCGCCCGCCGGTCGATGGGACACCTGCGCGACCGGCGGCCCGAGACCTATGGCCCAGCCCCGGGAGCAGTCACCGTATGAGCACCGTCCGGATCGCGGCCGCGGCCGCCCACTTCGGCCGCGACCTGGAGTTCGACCTCGCGCGCATCGCCAAACTCATCGACGACGCCCGCGGTTCGGGGGCCGACCTGCTGGTCCTGCCGGACGCCGCCCTCGGCGGATATCTCGCCGACCTGCGCCACCCCGACCCGCAGGCACTGCCTCCCGCGCTCAAACCGGACGACCCGCTGATCCTCCAGGTTGCGCGCCTGGCGGCCGAGATGGTGGTGTGCGTCGGCTACTGCGAGGACGGCGGGACCGAGCGCTACAACGCGGCGGTCTGCGTCAGCGGCGACGGCGTCCTCGGCCGCCACCGGAAGGTGCACCTCCCCGCCGGCGAGGTCGCCGCCTACACCGCGGGGGACCGCTTCGACGCCTTCGACACCCCGGTCGGCCGCGTGGGCATGCTCATCGACTACGACAAGACGTTCCCGGAGTCGGCCCGTTCGCTGGCCCTGGACGGCGCCGAGATCCTCGCCTGCCTCTCCGCCTGGCCCACGAGCATCACCAACCGCGCCCCGCGCATGGCCCAGGACCGTCAGGCCCGGCTCTTCGACCTCTACGACCAGTCGCGCGCCGCCGAGAACCAGGTCGTCCTGGCCTCCTCGAACCAGACCGGCGCGATGGGCGGCATGCGCTTCCTCGGCCAGGCCAAGGTGGTCGGCCCGGGCGGTGACATCCTCGCCCGCACCTGGTCCAAGGCCGGGCTCGCCGTCGCCGAGATCGACGTCGCCGCCGAGACCGACCGCGCCCGCCGCGTGCTGCGCCACCTCGACGAGCGCCGCCCCGACGCCTACCGGGAGTCCCGTACGTGAAGATCGCCCTGCTCAGCTACTCCACCAAGCCGCGCGGCGGGGTCGTCCACACCCTCGCCCTCGCGGAGGCCCTCGCGGCACTGGGCGAGGACGTCACGGTGTGGACCCTGGGCCGGGGCGGCGACGCGGGCTTCTTCCGCCCGGTGCACCCCGCCGTACGGATCCAGATCGTCCCGTTCCCCGACGGCCCGCCCGAGGAGTCGGTCGGCGCCCGCATCCTGCGCTCCATCGCCACCCTCCGCACCGCCTTCGACCCCACGCCCTACGACGTCGTCCACGCCCAGGACTGCATCAGCGCCAACGCGGCCGGCCCCTGCGTCCGCACGGTCCACCACCTCGACCACTTCACCACCCCCGAACTGGCCGCCTGCCACGAGCGCGCGATCGTCGAGCCGTACGCACACGTCTGCGTATCGGCGGCCGTGGCCGGGGAGTTGGCGGCGGGCTGGGGCATCGCGGCGCGGGTCATCCCGAACGGCGTGGCCTATGACCGCTTCGCCGTCACCGACCCGGCCGCGCAGGCGAGTTGGCGCTCCCGTCTCGGCAGGTACGTCCTCACCGTGGGCGGCATCGAACCCCGCAAGGGCTCCCTGGACCTGCTGGAGGCGTACGCCCTGCTGCGCGCGAAGCGTCCTGACGTCCGGCTGGTGATCGCGGGCGGCGAGACGCTGTTCGACTACCGCGACTACCGGGCGAGGTGGGAGGCGAGGGCCGCCGAACTCGCCGTAAAACCGGTGGTGTTGGGGCAGGTGGACGAGGACTCCTTGCCGTCTCTGGTCGCGGCGGCGGACGTGTTCGCGTTTCCGTCGCTCAAGGAGGGGTTCGGGCTCGCGGCGATGGAGGCGTTGGCCGCGGGGGTGCCGCTGGTGGTGCGGGATCTGCCGGTGCTGCGGGAGGTGTTCGGCGGGGCCGCTCAATTCGCTGCGACTCCGCAGGAGTTGGCGACGGTACTCGGGCAGGCGCTCACGGCGCAGGACCCGGACCGGCGTTCCGCCGGGCGCGCCCTCGCCGCCCGGCACACCTGGGACGCGGCGGCCCGCGGTCACCTCGACCTCTACCGTTCCTTGGCCGCGCGCTCGTGAACGGCCCCTGTCAACAGGGGCGTTGACACCTCACCCGATCCGCGTCACGGTGAGGGCTCCCGTGACCGGAGGTCGTCCATGGCACCGTCCTCAGCGTCCCCGTCAGCTGCCGGCCTCGTAGAACGCGTACGGGCGCTCCAACCCCTCCTCCGAGAGCACGCGTTGCGCGCCGAGGAGGAGAGAAGGGTGACGGAGGAAGTGGTGTCGGCGCTGACGGACGCCGGGGTGTACCGGATGAACGTCCCCCGGCGGTACGGCGGTTACCAGAGCCGGCTGAGCACGCAGGTCGACGTGTTGAGCGAGATCGCCGCCGGGTGCGGCTCGACCGGCTTCGTGGCGCTGATCCAGGCGGGTTGCGCGTACATCGCCGCGCTCTTCCCGGACGAGGCGCAGGACGAGATCTTCACCGGCCCGGACGTGCGGGTCGGTGGCACGCTGGTCCCGGACGCGGTCGCGGTCGCGACGGACGGGGGCTATGTCGTCAACGGCACCTCGGGCTTCGCCACCGGCTGCCGGAGTGCCGACTGGCATCTGCTGACGGTCCGGGTCGAGTCCGCCGAGGGTCCGCCCGAGCTGTTGTGGACCGCCGTACCGATGTCCGAGCTGGAGATCCTCGACGACTGGCATGTCTCGGGGCTGGCGGGGAGCGGCAGCAACAGCGTGGTCGCGCGGGACGTGTTCGTGCCCGCGCACCGGGTCCTGCCCGTCGGCCCGCTGCTGGCAGGCGGCTTCCCCTCGAAGGCCAACGCCGACGACCCCTTCTACCGGATGCCGGTCCTGATGCTGTTCTGTGCCTGGACGGCGCCGAACGCGCTGGGCCCGGCCAGGGCGGCCCTCGCGGAGTTCTCCGAGCGGATCCACCGGCGGGGCATCACCTACACCTTCCACGAGCGGCAGTACGAGGCGGGCGTCACGCATCTGCAGATCGCGGAGGCGGCGATGAAGATCTCCTGTGCCGAGCTGCTCACCCGCGAGTTCGTCGACCGGATCGAGACCGCGGCCGAGAACGGCGATCAGTACACCCAGGCGGACCGGGCCGAAATCCGGGCGCAGAGCGGCTATACGGCCCGGCTGTGCAAGGAGGCCGTGGACCTCATCGCCTCCGCGTCCGGGGCGTCCTCGCTGCACCGCGACGTCCCGATCCAGCGCGCGGTCCGTGACCTGTACGCGCTCACCCTGCACTCGTTCGTCAATCCGGCCACCAACCTGGAGCTGTACGGCCGGGTCCTGTCCGGGCTCGACGCGGGCACGCCGTTCCTCTGACCACCTCGTGAACCTCAGTGCAGGGATGCCAACCAGGCCTCGGTGTAGGCGGGTTGGGGGAAGCGGTGGGTGGTGAGCGGTGCGAAGCGCGGGTCGCCTGTCCGGCATTCGATCTCGCGGCGCCGGCCCGTGTACTGCGACCAGGCCCACCAGGCGGGGTGCTCCCGGCTCAACCACCCCACCCATGTCTCCCTGTTGCCGCCGAAGACGCTCTCGCGGGTGACCGTGCGCCGTAGCGAACGGCGCAGCACGCGCGGCATGATCACGCGTCTCGGGTAGTCCAGCCAGAGCACCGTGTCGGCCTTCTCCCAGAGCAGGTCACGGACTTCGGGCGAGCCGATCGAGTCGATGATCCAGCGGGGTTCGGAGGTGAGCCGCAGGACGTCGTCGACCAGGCTCTGGTTCACCGCCCAGCCGGGGCCGTTGAAGTACAGCGCGTCCATCTCGTGGTACGGCACACCGAGCCGCTCCCCCACAGCCCGTGCGAGCGTCGACTTGCCCGCGCCCGTCGACCCGACCACCAAGATCCGTTCCATCAGGGCACCTTAACTACGATGTGCCGAGTCCGGCGATCATCGACAGGAGCCCCGCCATGAGCAGTCCGCCGCACGCTCACGCCTCCCTCTACGGGCTGGTGATGGGAGACGCCTTCGGCGACGGCTGGTTCACCCGGTCCGACGAGGACGCCGAGGAGCTGTGGGCCGCGCGGGACCTGCGCCCGACGCCGTGGTCGTGGACGGACGACTCGGCCATGGCGTTCGTCCTGTTCGCCCACCTGGTGGCTCATGGCGAGGTCCGACCGGACGCGCTGGCACGGGAGTTCGCCGCCGAGTACGCGCGGGACCCGAGTCGGGGGTACGGCCCGTCCATGCACGGCATCCTCCGCCGCCTCGGCGACGGCGAGGACTGGCAGGCGGTCACCACCGGGCAGTTCGGCGGGCAGGGGTCCTACGGCAACGGTGCCGCGATGCGGGTCGCCCCGCTGGGGGCCTGGTTCCGGGACGACCTGAAGGCCGCCGCCGAGCAGGCCCGGCTGTCCGCGCTGACCACCCATGCCCACCCGGAGGCCGTCGCGGGGGCTGTGGCCGTGGCGGTCGCCGGCGCGCTGGCCGCCGCCGGTGCGGGTCAACAGGCCGCCCCGCGCACCGAGTTCCTGCGGGAGGTCGCCTCGCAGGTACCGGAGAGCGATGTCCGCTCCGGTCTGCTGGTCGACGCGAACTTCTCCGAACGGACATCGGTGCGGCACGCGGCGTCCGTGCTGGGCTCGGGGACGCTCATCTCCGCTCCGGACACCGTGCCGTTCGCCCTGTGGGCCGCGGCGGGTCAACTCGACGATCTGCCCGAGGCGTTGTGGCAGACGGTCGCCGGGTGGGGCGACCGGGACACGACCTGCGCGATCGCCGGAGGTGTCGTCGCGGCCCGCACCGGCACGGACGGCATCCCGTCCGCGTGGCGGGACGCGTGCGAGGCGATCCCGGCCTGGAGCGGCTGGGACGCGCCCACGGCGAGCACCGTGTAGGCGGCATCCCCTCACCCGCTGTCAGCCGCGGACCGTGCCCGAGTCCCGTGCCATGCGGTGCCGCACGCCCCCGCCTGCGGGTAGGGCCTGTCTGACGATTCCCGTCGTCGCCCGCAGGGCGGCCTCGCGGCGTCAGGTGCGTGCTCTCGGCGTGCCGGGCGTGGACCCTCGTACTGGTTGTACGTGGGTCCGCGCCCGGTGCGGCGAGAGTGCGTGCATGGCGTCGCGCGGCAGACGGGAATGGTCGGACAGGCCCTAGGCGGGACCGGCCACCGCGGGCAGGGCCTGCCGGGCCACCGCGACGACGTGCTCCCGCACCAGTTCCATGCACAGCCGCATGTTCTTGTCCGCGATGACGTTGTCCGGGACGCGGCACGCGAACTGAAGTCCCTCGTGCACCCGGGTCACCCACGCGCACACCTGGTCGCCGTACGACACCCGGATCAGTCCGTACGCCTTCAGCTCCTGCCAGCGCTCCGAACCGGGCAGGGCGCGCGAGTCGACGTAGGAGACGATCGAGTACAGGTCGGGGGACGTGGGCCGGAAGTCGGCGCCGAGCAGGCGCAGGACGCGGGCGATCGGCATGCGGGCCAGCGAGCGGTTCTCACGGAGGGTGGCGCGGACCATGCGCAGGGCGTCGTCGAAGTCCCTGGCGTGCTCGACGGGGATCTCGATCGGCGCGCCGCCCACGTACCAGCCGACCGAGTCCGCCCAGCGGGACTTGGCGCGGGTGTGGAAGGGGACGACGGTGCGGTACACGTCGAGGCCGCTGATCTCGCGGGCGGCCAGCGCGACGGCCGCCAGGACGCCGACGACACTTCCGCCGTAGGGCCGGCAGTACGCCTCGAAGGCCGCCGCGTCGATGTCGTCGACGAGCATCTCCTGGAGGAACTTCTGTGTGGGCAGCGGCCCTTCGGGGTCGAGGCCGAGGTCGACGGGGAAGTTCGGCAGCTTTCCGTCGCAGCGGGCGATGAACTCGCGCCAGCGGGAGACGACGGTGTGGGTGTCGTCGATCTGGTCGGCGTCGGTGCGCTCGCCCGCGCAGAAGTCGATGTAACTGGCGACGGGTGCCGCCTCGACCGACTTCCCGGCGAGTCCCGCCGCGTACAGCTCGTGGACCTCGCCCGGGATGCGGTGGAGGGAGTAGGCGTCGACGTTGCTGTGGTCGAAGGCCAGGTACACGCTGGTGCCGTCATCGCGGACGACCGCCGCGAAAAGGAAGTTGGGCCAGGTGAGCGCGTCCGCCGCCACGTCGAAACGGTCCTGCAAATACCGGGTCAGCGTGACCGCGTCCGCGAACTCCCCCACGTCCTCGCGGTGCAGGGCCACGTCGTCGGCGTCGAGAGTGAAGCGGCGCATCTCGTCACCGGCCCACCGGAAGCCGCTGCGCAGCGTCTCGTGCCGGAGCATCCAGGACCGCAACGCGTCCTGGAGCACGTCGAGTTGGATGCGCCCCGGCATGTCGAAGGCGGTACCGAGCCAGGTCGGCACGAACAGCCCGTCCTCGCGCACCGTGCGCGCCGTCCGGATGTGGGACTCCTGCACGTACGCCGGTGGCCGCGCGTCGTCCGGGAGTTCCCGCGCCGCTCCGACGGCCGTCGGGTGCAGCGTCCACTCGACGAGTCGTCCGGGTCGGATCTCGCACCGCTGAAGATCACTCATGCGCACAGGGCTCTCCGTTCGCCTGCCCACGGGAGGCCGCCGGGCACCACTGTCGATCCACGCCTCCATGCCGCTCGGGCACCACACACTGCATGAGGAGATCAACGATCGGATATTCGGAAAGCAACGCCGTGAACAGGCTTTCTGATCAGTCCCTTTCAGCCCGTGCGGCGCAGCCGCGCGGAGAGGTGGTGTTGCAGCGGCTGCCCCACGGCTTCCAGGTCGTGGGCGAAGGCGAGCGTGGACTCGTCGGTCAGGGTGTAACGGCGGCGGGTCGCGGTGACCTTCTTGGCGGTGGGTGTGAGGGCGACCTCGTGGGTGGCGAGGTCGACCGTGCCCGCGGTGGCTTTTCCTACGAGGATCTCGGCGATACCGGTCGGCTGGGTGATCAGGGCCTCGACGCGGGCTTCGGGTTGCAGTCGCCACCAGCCGCTCTCGCGGGCCGCCGGGCGCAGGGGTGTGCCGTCGGGGGTGAGGATCCAGGCGCGGGCCTCGTAGTGGAGGAAGGGGCGGCCGTCGTGGGTGAAGGTGACCTCCTGGGCGTAGATGAAGTCGCCGTCCAGGGTGGGGTATTCGCCCTCGCCTCGGCCCTGCCAGTGGCCCAGGAGGCCGAGGACCGGTTCGAGGAGCGGGTGCGGGGCGGGCTTTTCGTCGGGGTGGTGGGCGTCGGGGAACGGGTGGGTGGACACGGAGATGCTCCTGGGGTTGATGCGGGTGTCCGGCGCAGCCTAGGCGCTCCGCTCGGATGGCCCGATATGCCGTCCCTTTGGCTGCCGACTGCCGCGCCGTTGTGGCTGGGCGCGCAGTTCCCCGCGCCCCTTTGGGGGTTGCGCTGCGCGGCGTCTCGAAGGGGGTGGCGTCTCCTCGATCAGCCGGCCCCCGCCCGCTACGAAGTTTTTGCCTCCTCGCGGGGACCCCATGAACCGGCTCCCACCTGCGGGGAGTCCCCTTTGTCCACCCGAACGCGCGGCCGGTAATCGTTAGTTCACCCGGCTTCCCTTCCACCGCGTTCTACGCGCGTGGTGTCATGCACCTGCCCGCCACCCCCCACGTGGGCAACAACTCGACTAGGAGTCATGCATGTTGAGGAAGTTCCTCGGCCGCGCGGGTGTCGCGCTGGCAGCCGGCGCCACCCTCTTCGTCAGCGCGGTCCCCGCGAACGCCGCGACCTACACCGCCTTCGCCTTCTCGCAGTCCGGCACCACCCAGCCGACCATCTACGACTTCATCAACTCGGCGACCTCCTCGCTCGACATGACGATGTACGAGCTGGAGGACACCACGGCCGTCAACGACCTGATCGCCGTGGAGAAGAAGGGCGTCACCGTCCGGGTGGTCCTGGACCACGCGCACCAGTCCGCGAACAGCTCGGCGTACACCGCGCTGACGAACGCGGGCGTCGGTGTCGTGTGGTCGCCGTCGGCCTTCGTCTACACGCACCAGAAGACCATCACGGTCGACGGCACCAAGTCGCTTGTCCTGACGGGCAATCTGACCTCGCAGTACTACTCCACCGGCCGCGACTACGGTGTCTTCACCGACGACACCCGCGATGTCGCCGCGATCGAGAAGGTGTTCAACGCGGACTACGCCGGGACCTCCATCACCCCGACCGACGGCGACCATCTGCTCTGGTCCCCCACGGACTCGCGCAGCCGGCTGCTGACCGTGATCAACGCGGCCACGAAGACGCTGGACGTCGAGGAGCTGGAGTTCAGCGACAGCACCGTGGTCAACGCGATCGCGGCCCGGGCGAAGGCGGGCGTGACCGTACGGGTGGTGCTGGAGACCCCCGCCGACTACTCCAGCGAGGTCTCCGCGATCAAGGCGGCCGGCGGCACGGTCGTCGGCTACTCCGACCCCAACGGCTTCTACATCCACGCCAAGGCGATGGTCGCCGACTACGGTCTCTCCACCCAGGAGGTGGAGGCGGGCTCGATGAACATCAGCAGCAACTCCCTCTCCAACAACCGGGAGTTGGGCATCATCCTCACCGGCACGGGCGTGGCCCAGTCCGTCGCCACGACCATCGAGACCACGTTCAAGAGCGACTACGCGGGCGGTACGGCCGCCTAGAGCTCACGGGTGGCGTCGGCCGGCTCCGGGGTCGGGGGTCCCGGAGTCCGCCGTACGGCGCGCAGGGCGGCATCGACTAGGACGCCGGACGGGGTGACCGCGCCGCAACCCCTCCGTCACGGCGTACGCGACCGCAGCCTGCGCAGCATCCGGGCGTCCTCGAAGCCGACCGAGCGTGCGGCGGCGTCGACGGTGACGCCGTGGCTGATGAGGTGTTCGGCCCGTTCCAGGCGAAGGGTCTGCTGGTAGCGCAGCGGGGTGAGTCCGGTGGCCCGGCTGAAGAGGCGGGTGAGGGTGCGCTCGCTGACGCCGACCGCCGAGGCGAGGGCGGGCAGGGGCAGCGTCTCGTCGAACCGGGTGTCGATGAGGTCCTGGGCCCGGTGCACCGTGTCGTCGAGGTGGGAGCGGTGCCGGAGCATCGCGCTGGCCTGCGGTTCGTGGCCGTTGCGGCGGGCGTAGACGACCATGTCCCGGGCGATCTGCGCGGCTGTGGCAGGGCCGTGGCGGGTGGCGATCAGGTGCAGGGCGAGGTCGATGCCGCTGGCGATGCCGGCCGAGGTGACGACCCGGTCGTCGGTGGTGAACAGGACATCGCGGACGACGGTCGCCCTGGGGTGGCGCAGGGCGAGTTCGTCCTGGACGTCGTGGTGGGTGGTGCAGTGGCGGCCGTCGAGGAGTCCGGCCCGGCCGAGCGCGTCGGCGCCGGCGCAGACGCTGGCCACCGTCCCGCCGCGGGCGTGGTGGTCCCGGAGCGCCCGCAGGGCCGTGTCACCGATGGCGGGCGCGTCGGCCAGCGCGAGGGCACGCCATCCCGGCACCACGACCAGGTCCTCGGGACCCAGCTGCGGCCAGTCGAGCGCGGCCGTCAGCGGCAGCCCCTGGGCGCTGGTGACCTGGGGCTGCTCGGCGACGTAGGAGAGCGTGTACGGGTGCCCGAAGTCGGCTGCCGTGGAGAAGACCTGGGCAGGGCCTGCCAGGTCCAGCAGGTGGACTCCGGGGACCAGGAAGAAGACGACGTTGCTCACGATCCGGTCATCATGCCTGATGTGCGGCCGCGGCTTCCAGCTCGTCGACCGTCGCGATGGTGGCGAAGCGGCCGGCGAGGGCGTACTCGGTGCGCCGGACGACCTCGTCGGCGGGGAGGGTGCGGGGGTCGGCGAGGAGTTCGGCGACGGTCTGGTCGGCGGGGGCGTCGCGGTGCGGGATGGGGTTGGTCGCCGTCGCGTCGGTGACGAAGGTGACCTGGTAGCCGAAGTCGCTGCCGACGCGGGTGGTGGTCTCGACGCACTGCTCGGTGCGGATGCCGCACACGGTGAGCTCGCGGACGCCGTGTGCGGTGAGGAGTTATTGCAGGTTGGTGGTGGTGAAGGCGTTGTGCGAGGTCTTGTGGAGGAGCGGTTCGCCCTCCGCGCGCTCCAGTTCGTCCATCAGCCGGACGTGGCCGAGGGCCGGGTCGAAGACGTCGCCGCTGCCGGGCTCGGAGTGCAGGACCCACACCACGAGGTCACCGGCCCGGCGGGCGAGCCGGACGAGGCGGTTGACCTGCTCGGCGATCTTCGGGTCGGAGATGGTCGCCCACAGCGGGCGGGCGCGGAAGGATTCCTGGACGTCGATGACGATCAGTGCTCGGGTCATGTCCCCAGACTGCGGTGTGCGGGCGGGTGGGCGACAGGCCGCATCGGGTCCGGGACCGGACCGATCCGGTCACCGGGTTGAGTGGCCTGTCGCCATACCGGCCGGCTCAAAGCCGGTGACCAGGGCGAGGGACCTGCCTCACCCCGGTCACCGGATCGAACCGCCCGTCGCCGTACCGTCTACCGCAGTTCGACGAGGAGGTCGCCGCCCTCCACCTGCTGGATGCGGTTGATGGCGAGGCGGGACACCCGGCCGGACTTGGGCGCGGTGATCGACGCCTCCATCTTCATGGCCTCGATCGTGGCGACGGTGGCCCCGGCCTCCACCTCGTCGCCCTCCTCGACCGCGAGGGTGACCACGCCCGCGAACGGGGCGGCCACATGGCCGGGGTTGCCGCGGTCGGCCTTCTCGGTGACGGGGACGTCGGAGGCGGCGGAGGTGTCCCGCACCTGGATCGGCCGGATCTGGCCGTTCAGGGCGGACATCACCGTGCGCATGCCGCGTTCGTCGGCCTCACCCACGGCCTCCAGCTCGATCAGGAGACGGACACCGGGCTCCAGGTCGACCGTGTACTCCTTGCCGGGCCGGATGCCGTAGAAGAAGTCCTTGCTGTCGAGGACGCTGGTGTCGCCGTAGGTCTGGCGGTGGTTCTCGAACTCGCGGGTCGGGCCGGGGAACAGCAGGCGGTTGAGGGTGGCGCGGCGGTCCTTGTCGAGGGCCGTGCGGTCCTCGGGGCTGAGGTCCTGGACGGGCTTGGGGTCGGCGCGGCCCTGGAGCGCCTTGGTGCGGAACGGCTCGGGCCAGCCACCGGGCGGGGTGCCCAGCTCGCCGCGCAGGAAGCCGATCACGGAGTCCGGGATGTCGTACCGGTCGGGGGCGGCCTCGAAGTCGGCGGGGCTCACTCCGGCGCCGACCAGGTGCAGGGCAAGGTCGCCGACGACCTTCGACGACGGGGTGACCTTCACCAGGTGGCCGAGGATGCGGTCGGCGGCGGCGTACATCGCCTCGATGTCCTCGAAGCGGTCGCCGAGGCCGAGCGCGATGGCCTGGGTGCGCAGGTTGGAGAGCTGGCCGCCGGGGATCTCGTGGTGGTAGACGCGGCCGGTGGGTGAGGCGAGGCCCGCCTCGAAGGGGGCGTAGATCTTGCGGACGCTCTCCCAGTACGGCTCCAGGTCGCCGATGGCCTGGAGGTCGAGGCCGGTGGGGCGGTCGGAGTAGTCGGTCGCGGCGACGATCGCGGAGAGGGACGGCTGCGAGGTCGTACCCGCCATGGAGGCCACCGCGCCGTCGACGGCGTCCGCGCCGGCCTGGATCGCGGCGAGGTAGGCGGCGAGCTGGCCGCCCGCGGTGTCGTGGGTGTGCAGGTGGACGGGCAGGCCGAACTCGCGGCGCAGCGCCGAGACGAGGGTCGCGGCGGCGGGTGCGCGCAGCAGGCCCGCCATGTCCTTCACCGCGAGGACGTGGGCGCCCGCCTCGACGATCTGTTCCGCGAGCCGGAGGTAGTAGTCCAGCGTGTACAGGCGCTCGCCGGGGTCGGACAGGTCCGAGGTGTAGCAGAGGGCGACCTCGGCGATCGACGTTCCGGTGGCGCGTACGGCGTCGATGGCCGGGCGCATCTGGCCCACGTCGTTGAGCGCGTCGAAGATGCGGAAGATGTCGATGCCGGTGGCGGCGGCCTCCTGGACGAAGGCGTCGGTGACCTGGGTCGGGTACGGGGTGTAGCCGACGGTGTTGCGGCCGCGCAGCAGCATCTGGAGGCAGATGTTGGGGACGGCCTCGCGCAGGGCGGCCAGCCGGTCCCAGGGGTCCTCGGCGAGGAAGCGCAGCGCGACGTCGTAGGTGGCGCCGCCCCAGCACTCCAGGGAGAGGAGTTGGGGCACGGTGTGGGCGACGACCGGGGCGACCGCGAGGAGGTCCTTGGTGCGGACGCGGGTGGCCAGGAGCGACTGGTGGGCGTCGCGGAAGGTGGTGTCGGTGACGCCGATCGTGGCTGACTCGCGCAGGTGGCGGGCGAAGCCCTCGGGGCCGAGTTCGGCGAGCAACTGCCGTGAACCGGCCGGGGGTTCGGTGCTCGGGACCGACGGCAGCTTGGTGGTGGGGTCGATCAGGTCGGGGCGTTCGCCGTGCGGCTTGTTGACCGTGACGTCGGCGAGGTAGGTGAGCAACTTGGTGCCGCGGTCCGCGGAGTGACGGGCCGTCAGCAGATGCGGGCGCTGCTCGATGAACGCGGTGGTGATGCGCCCGGCCTGGAAGTCCGGGTCGTCCAGCACCGCTTGCAGGAACGGGATGTTGGTGGCGACACCGCGGATGCGGAACTCCGCGACGGCGCGCCGGGCGCGGTTGACGGCGGTGGTGAAGTCCCGTCCCCGGCAGGTGAGTTTGACCAGCATGGAGTCGAAGTGCGCGCTGATCTCCGTACCCGCGTGGGTGGTTCCGCCGTCGAGCCGGATGCCGGAGCCGCCGGGCGAGCGGTAGGCGCTGATCCGTCCGGTGTCCGGGCGGAAGCCGTTGGCGGGGTCCTCGGTGGTGATACGACACTGGAGCGCGGCGCCGTGCAGGGTGACCGTCTCCTGGGAGAGGCCGAGGTCGGCGAGGGTCTCCCCGGAGGCGATGCGCAGCTGGGCCTGGACGAGATCGACGTCGGTGACCTCCTCGGTGACCGTGTGCTCGACCTGGATGCGCGGGTTCATCTCGATGAAGACGTGGTTGCCGGCCGGGTCGAGGAGGAACTCGACGGTGCCCGCGTTGCGGTAGCCGATCTCGCGGGCGAAGCGGACCGCGTCCGCGCAGATCCGGTCGCGCAGTGCGGGGTCGAGGTTGGGCGCGGGGGCCAGCTCGATGACCTTCTGGTGCCGGCGCTGGAGCGAGCAGTCGCGCTCGAAGAGGTGAATGACGTTGCCCTCGCCGTCGGCGAGGATCTGCACCTCGATGTGCCGGGGGTCGACGACGGCCTTCTCCAGGAACACCGTGGCGTCGCCGAACGCGGACATGGCCTCGCGGGCGGCGGCCTCGATGGACTCGCGCAGGGTCGCGGGGTCCTCGACGCGGCGCATCCCGCGCCCGCCGCCTCCGGCGACCGCCTTCACGAACACCGGGAAGCCGATCTCCTCGGCGGCGCGGACCAGTTCGTCGACGTCGGTGGAGGGCGCCGAGGAGCCGAGCACCGGTACGCCGGCCGCGCGGGCGGCGGCGATCGCCGTGGCCTTGTTGCCGGTCATCTCCAGGATGTGGGCACTGGGACCGACGAAGGTGATGCCCGCTTCCTCGCAGGCGCGGGCGAGTTCGGGGTTCTCGGAGAGGAACCCGTAGCCCGGATAGACCGCGTCCGCTCCCGCCCGCTGGGCCGCGCGGACGATCTCCTCGACCGAGAGATAGGCGCGGACCGGATGCCCGGGCTGGCCGATCTCGTAGGCCTCGTCGGCCTTGAGCCGGTGCAGCGAATTTCGGTCCTCGTGAGGGAAGACCGCGACTGTTCGCGCGCCCAGCTCATAGCCGGCACGGAACGCCCTGATCGCGATCTCTCCACGGTTGGCGACCAGCACCTTGCGGAACATTCCCGATCCCTTCAGCCTGCCGATGACGTGCACCATGGTGTCGGCGTCGCCCCTGCAACGCCATGTGAGCCGGGACACTAGTCGCAAACGTGTCGCGCGACGCGGTCCGCCGGGCCGACGGTAAAGAAATCGTATGGTCTAGTCCAAAGTGCACTTTGGTCCAGTCCAATCCATTGACGTGGTCGCGACAGCGCCAGAAGCTGGGCGCCTCCCCCATCCCCACCGGAGGCACAACGTGACACGTCTTCGCACATGTCTGGTCGCGGCGGCCGCCGTGACGACAGCCGCCGCGGGCACGACCGCGCTGGTCGCGACCAACGCCCAGGGCGCGACCAACGCGGCCACCGCGCTGAGCAACCGCTGGTACGCCGCGGCCCCCTATCTGATGCCGACGGACAACAACCCGCCGGACGCGGGCGCCATCATGGACGCCACCGGCCTCAAGGCCTTCCAGCTCGCCTTCGTCCTCGCCCCCAACGGCGGCGGCTGCTCCCCCACCTGGGGCGGCACCTCGCCGGTCTCCTCGGACACCGCCGTCCAGTCGGTCATCAACACGATCCGCGCCAAGGGCGGCGACGTCTCCGTCTCCATCGGCGGCTACGGCGGCACCAAGCTCGGCCAGAGCTGCGCCGACCCGGCCTCGACGGCGGCGGCGTACCAGCAGGTGATCACCAAGTACGGCCTGCACGCGATCGACTTCGACCTGGAGGAGCCGGAGTACGAGAACACCGCGGCCATCCACAACGAGATCGGCGCCGCCAAGATCCTCCAGGCGAACAACCCGGGCCTGTACGTCTCCGTCACCACGGCCGGCACGGCGGACGGCACCGGCTGGTTCGGCAAGCAGATGCTGCTGGAGGCGAAGTCGCAGGGCTTCACGCCGAACAACTTCTCCATCATGCCGTTCGACGGCGGCTTCAACGGCGCGGCCTCGCAGACCAGCGCGCTCACCAACTTCAACTCCATCCTCCAGTCCACGTTCGGCTGGGACCAGGCGACCGCGTACGCCCACGAGGGCTTCTCGGGCATGAACGGCCGCAGCGACACCGGCGAGTACTTCACCCAGGCGGACTTCCAGACCGTCCTGAACTACGCCACCAGCCACAACATGGACCGCTTCACGTTCTGGTCGCTCAACCGCGACCGGCAGTGCAGCCCGGTCGACAACGGCGGTACGACGTCCGGGACCTGCTCCAGCGTGGCGCAGAACCCGTGGGACTTCGCGAAGTACTCGGTGCAGTTCGCGGGCGTGACCCCGCCGACCGGGACCCCCACACCGACCCCGACCCCGACGCCCACCCCGGGCACATGCAAGACGGCGTGGAGCTCCACGGCCGTCTACACCCAGGGCAACGAGGTGTCGTACGGCAACCACAACTGGGTCGCCAAGTGGTGGACCCAGAACGAGGTGCCCGGTGCCTCCCAGTGGGGCCCGTGGCAGGACGAGGGCTCCTGCTGATCCGGCGGGACCAGCAGGACACGGACTGCGACGTCGAGTAGGCCTTGAGGTGAAGGTCGTACTCGGCGTCGCCGTCCGTTGCCGGGAGCGTGGCGGGGCGGACGCTAGCCAAAGATGTTGACGGCCCGTGCGACCACCAGGACGACGGTCACCAGGGATACCGACGACTGGAGCATCATCAGCATCTTGGCCCAGCGCGAGAGGGGCATCACGTCGGTCGGGCTGAAGGCTGTGGAGTTGGTGAAGGACAGGTACAGGTAGTCCAGGAACGCCGGTTCCCAGTCCGGTGGCGCGGTCTCCGGGCTCTGCATCTGGACGAAGAGGAAGTCGGCGTACCGGCGTTGTCCCATGACGCGGGCCATCGGGCCGCCCCGGTCCCACTCCCAGTACCACAGGGCGAACACGATGACGTTCGTCAGCCAGATGGCACCCCCGGTCAGCAGCAGCGGGCCGGCCGCCAGCTTCTCCGTGCCCCGGACCAGGCCCATCACCAGCCGGACCGCCGCCCACCCGTTCGCCAGGCTGATCACACCCATCAGGACGAGGCCCGGCCAGCGCAGCCACCGTTTGCCGGGGTCGATCCGCCGGGGATTGGCCGCGAACAGGCCGACCATCAGGACGAGTTCGAGGGAGGGCAGCAGCCAGTACGGCTGGAAGGCGAGCCGGTGCGGCAGCATCAGCTGAAGGACGACCGCCACCAGGATCACGGCGGACACCGCCCACCGTGTCTCGCCGCGTGTCACCCGGCGCCACGCGGGCACCACACCCCGCCCGCCGTCCTCCAGCAGCCGCTCGACCCTGGCCAAGCGGCCCTCGGGGTCGCCCCTACCGTCCGTACCGTCCGTCATGGCACCGATTGTCCCTGGCCGGGGGCCTCATGCCGCACCCGCCCCACCCTGCGGGCGCACGGTTGTTCCGGCCGGTGGGGAGCGGGTGTCCGGGTGCGGGCGGTACAACCCGGCTCAGCCCGGCAGCGGTTCCGTGCCTCGCCCCGGCGTCCGCCGCGTCAACGCCCTGCCCGCGCTCAGCCCCGGCACCCTGCTCCGAGCAAGAGGCGGGCGTCCCGCCACCGAAGTGCCGGGACGCCCGCCGCCCTCAACTCACCAGCACCGTAAGGTCATCCGGTGCCGAACGCACCCGTGCTGTAGGCGCATTCCGTGTAGATGTAGCCCGACCTGAGCGTGGCCGTGTCCGAGGCCGGCGTCGCGGTGGAGCTGTCGGGACGGTGCACGAAGTACGTCGTGCCGGTCGGCAGGCTGATCGTCTTCTGCGGGTAGCTCTTGCCGGAGCTGCACGGCTTGAACCCCTTCAGGAGCGTGGTGGTGAGGGAGTACGACGTGCAGCTCCCGCAGCCCTTCAGGGTGAAGCTGCCGGTCACCGGCCCGGTGTACAGGACGGTGATGTCGTCCGGGCTGTCGTTCTTGACGGTGACGGAGATGCTGCCGCCGGACGCGGTCGTCGGGAGCTTCTTGCCCGCGGCCGGGACCGTCTTCGCCACCTCGGCGGCGATGGCGATCTTCTTGGCGCGGGCCCGGTTCTTGTCGTGGGTGTTCTTCTTCACGAAGTCGTTCATCGTGCTGAGCGCCGAGTCGAAGTCGCCGTCCTTGTACTCGAAGACACCGCACTGGTACGCACCGGAGTCGGCGTGGCTGCTCGCCCGTCGCGCGTCCGCGCCGAGCGCGTCGCCCGCGCCCGCCTGCTGGCCCTGAAGGGTGTCGATCTGTCCGGCGAGCGTCGTCAACTGCTGGACGGCTGTGCAGGGTTGGCTGCCGCGCACTCCGTCGACCGCCTTGTCCACGGCCGACTTGACGGCGGGTTCGACCTGCTTCGCCTGGGACGAGTCCGGGAACAGGGTCAGCAGATCAGCGAAGTTCCCCGGCCAGTCGGCGCCCTGGGCGGCCAGCCCGGTGGACGCGCACTCGTACAGCGAGGTGGCCAGCCGGTCGTCCGGCCAGGTGGTCAGGGTGCCCAGTTCCTTCTTGCCGATGGTGCCGGGGACCGTCCGCAGGTACTTCAACGGGGGTATCGCGTCACAGTAGTTCTTCTGCGCGTAGGCGTCGGCGACCGTCGTGTAGAACGTCTTCATCCGGTCGGGCACGCGATCGGCCGCCCGCGAACCGGAGTGGTCGGTGCTGAGGTCGTCGTAGACCACCAGCGCCTGGTGGTAGCGCGGTTCGGCCGCCGAGAACGGCAACCGCCCCGAATCCGCGACGAGTTGGTCGGCCTTGTCCAGCCGGTCGAGCAGCATCTGCTGGGTCGCCTCGTCGCGGGCGTCGTCGTAGAGAACGACTCCCCCGGCCGGCACGGCGAGCAGGACCAGGCCCAGGAGGACGGCGACCGCCATCGGCGCGGGCCAGGCCAGGCGGGTGCGCAGGCCGGTCAACGCGCCATGGACGGCGGCGAGTACGAGGAAGACGACGTACAGGGTGACGAGGACGCCGGAGACGCCGTCCGGGTCGGCGGGCAGGGCCACCAGGAGGAGCACGATGGTCGCGACCCAGCACACGGCCATGAGCAGCCAGCGGCGCATCAGGGCGTAACCGAGCCCGAGACCACTGAGGTTGAGGAGGCCGACCGCCACGGATCTGAGCCGGTCGGGCGGCGCGGGTGGCGGGGACGACGGCATCGGTGGCACGACGAACCCCTGGACAGACCCGTACTGATCCCCGGACATGCTTCTCCCCCCGTTCAACAATGCCCCCGTTACCGTGACTTGTCAGTGTACGGTCGGGTTCACTGCCAGGACAGTGGGGGCCTGACGGTCCCGCCGCCGCGCCCAGGGCTGACCGTCGTCAGGGGGTGACGTCCATGCTCTGGGTGCCGATGACCGACAGCAGTCGCAGGGCACTCTCGGACGGTGAGCCGGGGACGGTCGTGTAGATCACGACCCGCTGGTCGCGGTCGGGGATGTCGAGGACGTCGCAGTTGACGGTGACCGGGCCGACCATCGGATGTTCGAAGGTCTTGGAAAGGGTGTGCGCGGCGGCCACGTCGTGGGAGTTCCACAGTTCGGCGAACTGCTCGCTTCCGGCGAGGAGTTCGGCCACCAGCTCGGTCAGCTCCGGGTCGTCCGGGTAGCGGGCGGCGGCGGCGCGCAGGTCCTGGGCGGCGCGACGGGCGAACTCGTCGGCGTCGGACACGCCGTACAGCCGCCGTCCCGGCTGGTGCGGTCCGAGGAAGACACGGCGCACGAGATTGCGGTCGCGCCTCGACAGGGCCGAGAAGTCCTCCATGAGGGCGGCGGCCAGATCGTTCCAGGCGATCACCTCGTGTGTCGCGGACACCACGAACGCGGCGGCCTGCGGCAGCCGGTGCACCAGGTCGAGGAGGCTCTGCCGGACCTCGCGCGAGGGACCGGGCGGCGGCCCCGGCGGTACCCCCGCGAGATGGTGGAGGTGGTCGCGCTCGGCGTCCGTCAGCCGCAGGGCGCGGGCCAGCCCGGCCAGTACCTCGCGCGACGGGTGCGGGCCGCGTGCCTGCTCCAGCCGGGTGTAGTACTCGGTCGAGATGAACGCCAGCTGGGCCGCCTCCTCGCGGCGCAGGCCAGGGGTACGGCGGCGCGGTCCCGCGGGCAGCCCCACCTCGGCGGGGGTGATCCGCTCACGTCTGCTGCGCAGGAAGTCGCCAAGTTCTCGTCGGTCCACTCCCCCAGTGTGTACAGATGCCGGCGCGTGCATCCAGGTACTGCCGGTGCCTGGATCGGCATCACCGGTCGGCGCAGGCTCGGTGCCATGACCAACACACCCACTTCCCCCTCCCTCGGCCTGCTCTCCGGCAAGGTCGCCTTCGTCACCGGCGCCGGGCGCGGAATCGGCGCGGCGGCGGCGCGGCTGTTCGCCCGGGAAGGCGCCCAGATACTGCTCGCGGCCCGTACGGAGGCCCAGCTGAAGGCGGTCACCGAGGAGATCCGCGAGGCGGGCGGCACCGCCGACTACGTCGTCTGCGACCTGGCCGACGCGACCAGTGTCCGCGCCGCCGTCGACCGGACCGTGGACCTGTACGGCCGCCTCGACGTGGCCTTCAACAACGGCGCCACGATCCAACGCCCGGGTCCGATGGACGAGTTGACCGAGGGCGAGTTCGACCAGGTCTACGACGTGAACCTCAGGGGCGTCTGGCTCGCCATGATCGCCCAGGTCGCCGCCATCCGCGCCACCGCCAAGACCGGCGCCATCGTCAACAACTCCTCCGTCGGCAGCCTGATGGGCAACCCCGAGCTGCCCGCCTACGGCGCGATGAAGCGCGCGGTCAACAGCCTCACCGAGTCCGCCGCCGTCACCTACGGCCCCGAGGGCATCCGCGTCAACGCCATCGCCCCCGGCAACACCCTCACCGAGATGATCCAGGCCTGGGAGGCGGAGTCCCCCGGGCTCCAGGACCGGCTCACGGCGCACACCCCGCTGCGCCGGGCGGCGGTCCCCGACGAGATCGCGCAGGCGGCGGCCTGGCTGCTCAGCGACCGCGCGTCCTTCGTGACCGGCACGGTCCTGCGGGTCGACGGCGGCGCGCGGGCCTGAGGAGCGGCCCGCTAGACCGCGGGTTCCCGGCGGTTGTGGCGGCGGATGACGAGCCACGTTATCCAGCCGACGCCGATGATGAACCCGAAGCTGATGATCCGGTAGAGCACGACCGCGGCGATCGCGGTGCTGGTCGCGACACCGCCCGTGACCAGTCCGAGGATCAGCGCGCTGTCGATGAGGCCGAGGCCGCCGGGGATGATCGTGAGGGTCCCGGCGGCCATGCCCGCGCAGAAGGCGAGCAGCAGCTGGGCGCTGCTGATCCGGGTGTCGCTGATGGCGTGGAAGCACAGCCACAGGCAGCCCGCGTCGAGGAGCCAGTTGAGTACGGCGAACACGGCGGCGGCGACGGCGTGCCAGGGTTCGAGCCGGGCGGTGCGGAGTTGCTCGACGAAGCCGCGGATGCGGTCCAGGCCCTGGGTCTCGGGCACGTGCCGCAGCCGGTTGACCCGGGCCAGCGCGGCGCGGGTGGCCGGTTCGACCTTCTCGGGGTGGCGGGTGATGCGCCGGATGCCGACGGTCAGCAGGACCACGGCCAGGCCGAGGGTGACGAGGCTGTGCCATTGCAGGCTGCCGTCGGAGACGATCGCGGAGATCGCGGTGACGACGGCCAGCGCCGCCGCCGAGAGGATGCCGGAGAGCGCGATGCACCAGGAGGCGATGGCCGGCGTGGCTCCGAAGCGGCGCATCTGCTGGTAGTTGAAGTGCGTGGAGAAGGCGGGCCCGCCGGGCAGGGTGACGCTGAGCGAGTGGGCGGCGTAGGCGAGGGCGACGTGCTTCTGGATCGGCACGATCACCCCGGCCGAGCGGAGCAGTCGGCGCTGCATGCGCGCGTAGCAGCCCATGGCGGCCACCTCGGCGACGAGCGCGACGGCGAACCAGTTCAGCCGGGGCGCGCGCAGCTGGGACAGGGCGGAGGCCAACGAGGGCCAGCCCAGGACCAGTTCGGTGCCGAACAGCGCGAGCAGGACCGTGATCACCACGGGCCGCACCCAGCGCCGGGCGCGGCGGGCGGTCGGTTCGGCGAGGGGGGCGGTGGCGTCCGGGGTGTTCACAGGCAGGACCGTCGGTCTCCGTCAGGTGGGCGGGAACGGCATCCGACCGGGCACCCCTGGACGGCTGCCCACGAGCGGGCAGGGACGTTCAGTCGTCGGGGATTCCGGCGCCGCTCGTCGCGGGGACGGTGTTCTCCGAGCGGGCGAGGGAGCGGGCGCCGAGGCGGAACTGTTCCAGTTTATCCACGATGATCCGACCGCCCGGCGTGCGCCCCCGGCGGACTCCGCTCACCCGGCCGCCACCGCGCGGGAGTTCTAGACGGAGTCGGCGTGCTCCTGGTCGCGGCTGGTCTCCGTCGCCTGCGGTCCGGGCTCGGCGGTGGTGCGGCGGCCGGGCAGGACCGCTAGGACGATCAGGGTGCCGACAGCCATGATGATCCCCCCGACGAGGCTGGTCCGCGCCACCCCGTGGGCGAAGGCCTCGTGCACGGCGTCGACCAGGGCCTGCGCCTGCTGCGGTCCGGCGGAGGGCGTCTTCGCGATCTGCTGGGCGACCGCGAGGCCGCCGCCGACCGAGTCCTTCGCGGTGTCCAGCGCGGCGGCGGGGAGATGGGCGCCGGCCAGGTCGGTCAGCTTGTCCTTGTAGGTGGTGCCCAGCAGCGAGCCGAGGATGGCGATGCCGAGGGAGCCGCCGAGTTCCAGCGCGGTGTCGTTGGCGCCGCCGCCCACGCCGAGTTCGCTCTCCGGGAAGGAGCCCATGATGGTGTCCGTGGCCGGGGAGACGCTGAGCCCGATCGCGAAGCCGAGCAGCAGCAGCATCGGCAGGAAGTCGCCGTAGGTGGAGGTCTTGTCGACGAGGGTGAGCAGGAAGACGCCCACGGTGCCGATCGCCATGCCGGTCACCACCATCGGCTTCACGCCCAGCTTGGGCGTCAGCCGCCCGGTGACGGCGGCGCCGAGGGACACGGCGGCGGCCAGCGGCAGCAGTCGTACGCCGGTCTCCAGGGCGCTGTAGCCGAGGACGAATTGCAGGAACTGGGTGGCGTAGTAGATCGCGCCGTAGGTGCCGAAGAAGAAGAACAGGACCGCCAGCATCGAGCCGCTGAAGGCACGCTGCGTGAACTTGCGGACGTCGAGCATCGGGTGCGGGTGGCGCAACTCCCAGGCCACGAAGGCCGGTAGACCGACGGCGGCGACGACGGCCGCGATGACCGGACCCGCGTCCCAGCCGAAGTGCGGGCCTTCGATGAGCGCGTAGACGAGGCTGCCGACCGAGACGATCGAGAGCAGACCGCCCATGTAGTCGATGCGACCCATCCCCTCCGCCTTGGACGGCGGCACGAGGACCAGCGCGCCGACCACGGCGAGAAGCGCGATGGGGACGTTGATCAGGAACGTGGAGCCCCAGGCGTGGTCCTCCAGCAGCCAGCCCGCGACCAGCGGGCCGACGGCGATGGCGAGGCCGGAGGTCGCGGTCCAGGCCGTGATGGCCCGCGCCCGCTCGCGCTTCGGGAAGATCGCGACCAGCAGGGAGAGCGTGGCCGGCATGACCACCGCCGCGCCCACCCCCATGACGGCGCGGGCCGCGATGACCAACCCGGTCTCGTGGACCAGGCTCCCCATCACCGATCCCGCGGCGAAGACCACCAGCCCGGTGAGGAGCGCGCCGCGCCGGCTGTATTTGTCGCCGACCGCGCCCAGCACGAGCATCAGCGCGGCGTACGGGACGGTGTAGCCGTCGATGACCCATTGCAGATCGCTGCTGCTCAGGCCCAGGTCGGTGGTCATGTCGGGGGCGGCCACGATCAGCGAGGTGTTCGCCATGACCACGATCAACAGGCTCAGACAGAGCACGATCAGGGCGGACCAGCGCCGTGTGTACGGCCCGGTCATCTTGTCGACGGGTGTGGTGGCGACGAGCGGCATCGGAGACTCCTGGGCAGGGTTAATTGCTCACTGATGTGCAGACTAGTTTATTGCCCACAGACGTGCAACTATGCCGCTGCGATCACCCGGCCGACGCGGTTCGCCACCGGCGACCACCTCGAAGAAAGAGACCCATGTACGAGCCTCACGAGATGCACGAGTCCTACGAGCCCTACGAGTCCTCGGACGCGCACGACCCGCCCCGGAGGAGCCGCCGACCGGTCGCCGTCGCCGTCGGCTCACTGCTCGCGCTGCTGCTCGTGCCCGTGGCCGCCGACCGCCTCGCGACGGCTCGGGTCGAGTCCCGTACGGCCACGGCGTTCCAGGCGGGCATGCACACACCCTCGGCGCCGGACGTCCACGTACGGGGCTTCCCCGTGCTGACCCAGCTGGCCTCCGGCACCCTGCGGCACGTGGACATCACCGCGCACGACATACCGGCGAGCCACAGCACCGGCGCGCTGCCGTTGAGTGAACTCTCGCTGCGGCTCACAGACTTGAGGAAGTCGGACGACGACTCGGAGGCACGGGCCCACTCGGCGGAGGCCACCGCCCTGCTGTCCTACCCGGACCTCTCCGCCGCCCTGGGCCCGACGATCTCCCGGGGCAACCGCCCCGACCAGGTCCGCGCGACCGTCGCCCTCCCCATCGGCGACCCCATCACCGTGACGACGGCCGTCTCGGTGCTCCCCGGCAACCGCATCGCCTTCAAGGACTTCCAGGTCACGGGCGGCCCGGTGCCGGAACTGGCGCGAGCCGCGCTCAGCGGGGCCTTCGCGCGGCCGATCCAGCTCCGGAACATCCCGCAGGGGCTCGCCCTGCGCTCGATCACCGTGACGGACAGCGGGCTCAGCGCCCGGCTGTCGGGAGAATCGGTCACCTTCCGCGCCGACGACACCGCACGGACCGACTCGTCGTACGGCGACGCCTGACGGTCAGCCGTCCGCAGCGGCCCGGGCCGCCGACGCGACCTCGTCCACCACGGTCCGCGCCTGCTTCTCCGGCACACCGGCCGCGATCAGCGAGGCGACCGCGGCCTGGGTCCCGTCGTCCTCCAGCTGACCGGAGTTGACCGCTTCGAGCAGGGCGATCGCCATGGCTTCGAGTCCGGCACTCAGCACGGCGGCCGACAGCTGGGTGTGGAAGACGCCCTCGCGCTGCCCCCGGTCCAGGATGGTCGTCGCCGCACCGCGCGCCGGTGCCAGGATCTCGGTGACACGCTCCATGCCCAGGTCGCGCCGGGCCAGCGCGAGAAGCAGCCGGTAGCGGTCGCCCACGGTCCACATCGACAGCAGGAACCGCGCGTACGACCGCTCGGCCGACTCCGCACCCGACGGCTCCCGCTCGGCGGGCAGCGCGGCCCGGAGCGCCTCCGACGCCTCCTCGGCCAGCGCGTCCAGCAGCGCCTCCCGGCCGGGGAAGTGCCCGAACAGCGTGCGCCGTACGACACCGGAGGCGCGTGCGAGCTCTTCCAGGGTGATGTCGGGGTTCCGGCCGAGCTCCCGGCGGGCCGTGGCCAGGATGCGTTCCCGGTTGGACCGCGCGTTGCTGCGCTGGGGGACACGGGCCGGGGGCTTGGTCACGGACAACCTCGGTGAAGTGCGGGAACAGGAGTGAGCGGTACGTCCAGTCTGGCACGGGCGCTGGGTGCCACGGCGGCACGGCACCGGGGGCACGGCCGGCCCCGGCAGCCGTGGCCGCCGTCCGTCGCGGGCACTGTCAGCGACTGGCGCGGAGGTGCCGGTCGAGCCGCTCCCGCGCGCTGTCCACGCTCAGCCCGAGCGCCTTGCCGAGAGCCTCGCCGGACACGTCGTCGGCCTGCGCCCCGTACGCGGCCTCCTTGCCGACCCGCCCTGTCATGCGCTCCAGCATGGCCACCGCCTTCAGCGCGGCGACCGGGGCGGTCTCGGCGAGCGCGTCGAGGCGTTCCTCCAACTGTTCCATCAGACCGGAGAGTTCCTCGGGGAGCGGGATCGTGCGCCGCTCGACCGCGTGGATGTGTTCCCACCAGTCGTCGTAGGCGTCGGAGGTGTCCAGGTCGTCGAGGTCGTGGTCGTCGACCTGCTCCCAGTCGATGGGATGGTTCGCCCCGCGCCAGCCGCACGCGCAGGACGCCCGCCGGGCCGTCGCCCTGGGCCGGCCCAGCCAGCCGTTGTACGCCCACCATTCGCGTGTCTCGAAGCCGCAGCTGCCCACATCGAGATAGACCGGCTTCGGCTCACTGCCGTCGGCGAGGACCGCCCCCACGATGCCCTCGTGGGACTCCCCGAACTCCTCACTCCGCCACGCCACAACTCCCCCTTCCGGAAACCCCGCTACGGCCGGGCCCGCACCTGAGGTGCCGGCCCGGCCACAGTACGAGAGTGCCGCAGAACGGACATCCGGGGAGGGTGAAATCTCCAACAGCCCGGACGGTGGGGGACATTCGGCCCGATCGGTACGTCAGGCGACCGAGGGGTCGAGCAGCCCCGCGCGGAGGCGGCGGAGCATCCGGCTGATGAGCCGGGAGACGTGCATCTGGGAGATGCCGAGTTCCTCGCCGATCTCGGCCTGGGTGCGCTCCTCGACGTAGCGCATGTGGATGATCTGCCGCTCGCGCTCGTCGAGTTGGGCGATCAGCGGGGCCAGGGAGTGGAGGTCGTCGACCAGTTCCATGCCCGGGTCGTCCTCGCCGATGACGTCGGCCAGTACGGTCTCGCCCTCGGCGCCCGCGTCGGAGCTGAGCGCCGCGTCGAGCGAGGAGGAGGTGTAGCCGTTGGACGCCTTGCGGGCCTCGATGACCTCTTCCTCGGAGAGGCACATCAGCTCGGACAGCTCACGCGTGGTGGGCGTACGGCCGAGGCGGGAGCGCAGTTCCTCGGTCGCCTTGGCCAGCTCGACACGGGCTTCCTGGAGCCGGCGCGGCACGTGGACGGCCCAGCTGGTGTCACGGAAGAAGCGCTTGATCTCGCCCACGATGTAAGGGACGGCGAACGACGTGAACTCCACCTGGCGGGAGAGCTCGAACCGGTCGATCGCCTTGATGAGTCCGATCGTGCCCACCTGGACGATGTCCTCCATCTCGTTGTTGCTGCGGCTGCGGAAGCGCGCGGCCGCGTAGCGCACGAGGGAGAGGTTCATCTCGATCAGGGTGTTGCGCACGTACTGGTACTCGTGAGTGCCTTCCTCCAGCGAGGTCAGCCGGTCGAAGAACTGGCGCGACAGCTCACGCGCGTCCTTCGGGCTCACCTTCGACGGCTGCGCGATCCGCGGAAGCGCCTCCCCTGCCGTCGTCCGCTGACCTGCCGTGGCCGGTGCCTTCGCTGCCGTCACGGCTGCCATAACGCCCACCCCATTCGTCCGAAGGAACTACCGACAACAGGCCCCTGCCCCCGTTTCCGCGACTCACTCCCCCTCATCCGGACAATTTCCGGGCGCGCGCCTCGTTTCTGTGCGGACACGGCGGCCGGCGGGGCGAGTTCAGCCGCTCTTGCGGCCGACCCCGGCGTAGACCCAGTACTCCGAGGGCTTCTCCGGGATCTCGTCCTCCGGGTCCGGGCGCCACAAGGGGACGTAGGTCAGGCCGGGTTCGACGAGGTCGAAGCCGTCGAACAGGCCGCGGATCTCGTCGTAGGAACGGGCGGTGACCGGCGACGTGGCCTTGGAGCTGTAGAGCTTGCCCACGGCCGCGGCGGTGTCCGGGCGGTCCTCGTTGGTGGCGTGGCTCATGGCCAGCCAGCTGCCGCCCGGGAGTGCGTCGCGGAAGGCGGCGACGATGCCGGCCGGGTCCTCGGCGGGGGCGACGAAGTGCAGGATCGTGATCATCAGGACGGCGACCGGCTGCTCGAAGTCGATCAACTTCCGTACCTGCGGGGCGGACAGGACGTCGGAGGGCCGCCGGATGTCGCCGTCGACGATGCCCGCGTCCGGGTTGTCGGCGAGGAGGGAGGTGCTGTGGGCGACGGCCACCGGGTCGTTGTCCACGTAGACCACGCGCGCTCCGGGGCTGGCGGCCTGGGCGACCTCGTGGACGTTGCCCTGGGTGGGGATGCCCGAGCCGAGGTCGATGAACTGCCGTACGCCGGAGGCGATCAGGAAGCGCACGGCCCGGCCGAGGAAGTCGCGGTTGGCACGGGCCAGGGTGCGCACCTGGGGGTCGATCGCCGTGAAGGCCGCGAGCGCCTCGCGGTCTATGGCGAAATTGTGTTCACCGCCCAGCATCGCGTCGTACATTCGGGCGACACTCGCCTTGCCCGGGTCGATCCCCTGCGGCAGACCTCCACTGTTCGGCACCACAACTCCCTCTCGCCCCAAGATCCTTGACGCGCCATCATATAGTTGCCGACGAAACCACGGCAGACCGCTTGCCTCCCCCACGCCACGCGGCCGGTCCCCCACCCTGAAAGGCACGACCCTGCGGAACGAACCGCGCAGTCACCACGGTGACGCACTCCCTGCCGGCCCCCCACGCCGCAGGCAGGCCTTCGCCCCCGCCGCGGACGTGATCGGCTCCGAGCTCGACCTGCGGCTGACCGGCAGCCATGTCGTGCACGCGCTGACACCCGGGTTCTGCGACGCCGCGTCGGTGTACCTGCTGGAGCGGTGGGTGCTGGAGGAGAACGCGTATCCCGCCGCCGATCCGCCGCAGATAGAGGCGCGGAGGCTGGCTGTGCGGGTGGGCACGGAGGCGCCGGAGGCCTGGGACGGTGTGCTGCCGGTCGGCGAGGTGGTCGTGTTCCCTCGCGAGACCCCGTACGCGCGCGCTCTGGCCAGCGGGCACACACAGCTGCTCGACGCGGTGGACAAGCACACCTCGGAGCGGCTGCTGGCCTCCGCGGGCGGTGACGCGAAGCGCATAGACGATCTGCTGGGGACGGCGTCGTTCCTCGTCGTACCGCTCCAACTGCGGGGCGCCACGGTCGGGTTCGTCGCCTGCACCCGCGGCCCCGACCGGGACCCGTTCCTGCCCGGCGAGGCCGTCGCCGTGGAGTCGCTGGCGGCCCGGGCGAGTGTGGCCCTGGACAACGCGCGCCGCTACGAACGCGAGCGCCGCACCGCGCTCGCCATCCGCACCAGCCTGCTCCCGGACCCGGCCCGCGCGTTCGACGGCTGCCGTATCGCGCACGGCTATCTCCCGGCCGGCCAGGCGAACATCATCGGCGGCGACTGGTTCGACGTCCTGCCGCGCCCCGGCGGCCGGGTCGGCCTGGTGGTCGGCGACGCGATGGGCCATGGCCCCGAGTCCGCCGTGGCGATGATCCAGTTGCGCACGGCGGTGCGGACGCTGGCACGGCTCGACATGGAACCGGCCGAACTGCTGCGCAGGCTCGACGAGTTGGCGTCCGACACGCCGGGCGCGTCCTTCGCCACGTGCATCTACGCCGAGTGGGACGCCCGGGCCCACTCGTGCACGCTGGTCGGTGCCGGTCATCCGCCGCCGCTGCTGCGCGGCCCGGACGGACCGGCCGCACCGGTCACGCTCGCCAGCGCGGGACTGCCGCTGGGGCTCGGCACGGGCAACTACGAGGCCACGGTGCTGACCATCGACGAACCGGCCCTGCTCCTCCTGTACAGCGACGGCCTCGTCGAGTCGCGGCACGCCGACATCGACCAGGAGATCGCCCGGCTGGCCCGGACCCTCGACACGGCCGCCGTCGAGCCCGTGCCGCCCGGCGCTCCGGACCCGTTCCCCTCGCTGTGCGACCGGCTGCTGCGGGCCCCGTGTTCGGCGCCCGGAGCGGACGACCGCACCCTGCTGCTGGCCGAGTTGACGCCCGCGGCCACCTGAACAGGCCGCGGGCGTCCTCGCCCCCTCCATGTGTCCGGCGTCAGTAGCCGGTGGACAGTGTGGCCCACACGGCTTTTCCGCCGGTGAGTCCCGACCGGTCGACCCCCCAGGTCTCCGCGATCGCCTGCACGATGAACAGTCCGCGCCCGCTCTCGTCGTCGAGGCACGGCTCGCATCTGGAGAGGTTGCTGCCCGTGTAGTCGTGGTCGTGGACCTCGATGCGGAGACTACGGTCGGTGACGAGCCCGACACCGCACAGGAGTCGCGCGCTGGGTGTGTGGCACACGCCGTTGGTGGCCAGCTCGGAGATGAGCAGCACCGCGTCGTCACGGACCGGTTCGGGCAGCCGCCACTTGGCGAGCTGCGCGCCCATGGCGTGCCGGGCGGTCCGGACACCGGAGCGGTGCGCCGGGAGTTCCAGCCAGTGCGCCAGGTCCGGGCTGGCGACATCTAAAAGCTGCGGGGAGGGAGTCGTGTGGGGGGACACGGTGGTTCGCCTTCCATCGGGGGCGGGCGCAGGCGGGAGACGCACGGCGTGAGCAACAGGCCTTCCGGACTTGGGAGGTTCCGGTGGGCGGCCTAGATCGCTCACACAAGTAACTATGCCCATAGCTCAGTTCAAGCTGCAACCGACTCCCTGATAATTTCAGAACGACCGTTTCTGTCTGGCGGCATCAGCAAGTCGCTGTCAGACTAATGCCGGTGACAGTCCCTCAGGAGGTTGGGCGTGAGCGAAGCTCGGTCGAGCACCGGCGCGGGTGCACCCACGGTTCTCCGCATGATCCTCGGCCGACGGCTGCAGGAGCGGCGGCAGGACGCGGGGGTCTCCCTGGACAACGCCGCGAAGGCCCTGCGGGTCACGCCCCTGACCATCCGCCGGCTGGAAAAGGCCGAGGTCGGCCTCAAACCGCTCTATGTCGAGAAGCTGCTGGAGACCTACGGCGCCGACCGCCAGGAGATCGACGAGTTCGTCACCCTCGCCGAGCGGGCCAACGAGCCCGGCTGGTGGCACGCCTACCGTGATGTGCTCCCGGGCTGGTTCACCGCCTATGTGAGCCTGGAGACCGGCGCCAAGACCCTGCGTACCTACGAGCCGCACTACGTGACGGGACTCCTTCAGACGTACGACTACGCGCGAGGCGTGCTGAGCGGCGGCTTCCCGAACGACAACGACGAAGACCTTGAACGGCGGGTGCAGTTACGTCTGCGCCGCCAGAGTCTGCTGGAGAGGCCGGACTCGCCCACGCTGTGGGCGGTGCTGGAAGAAGCCGTGCTCCACCGGGTGGTGGGCGGTCCCGCGGTCATGCGGGACCAGATAGACCGGCTCCTCGAGGTCTCGGAACTGGACCACGTCAGTGTCGACATCGTCCCGTTCTCGGCGGGTGCCCACGTCGGGGCGTGCGCACCCTTCACCTATTTCCGGTTCCAGGAACCGGAGCTGCCCGACATCGTCTACAGCGAGATCCTCTCCGCCTCCATGTATCTGGACCAGCGGTCCGATGTGGTGGCCCATCTGGAGGCGCACAACAGGATGTCGCTGCTGACCTCGTCCGCGGACAGCAAGGCGCTCTTGAACCGCATGCGCAAGGAGTACTCATGACCACCACCGACGACATGGTCTACAACGGGATGCCCGCGTCGAACCTCGGCGAGCAGGGCTGGGAGTGTCCCTGGAGCGGTCCCAACGGGGGTCAGTGCGTGGAGACGAAGCAACTCGCCGACGGGCGCGTCGCGTTGCGCCAGTCGACCGATCCCGCCGGACCCGCGCTCATCTACACGCCCCAGGAGATGGCCGCGTTCGTCGACGGGGTCAAGCGGGGACTGGCCGACCATCTGATGGCAGGCTGAACGAGACCACGGGCGTGGGGAATTGGAGCCGGCCCGGCTGCGACCTGCCCGAGACGCCGACCTACACCACTTGAGAGGGAGAGCATGACCAACGCCCACGCCGCGCGGGACATCGACACCAGCAGGCCGCACTCCGCCCGCATGTACGACTACTACCTGGGCGGCAAGGACCACTTCGAGGTCGACAAGCAGGCGGCCGAGGCGGTCTCGGGCGTCTTCACCGGCGTCTTCGTCGCCGCCCGGGAGAACCGCGGGTTCATGCACCGCGCCACCCGCGTACTCGCCCAGGAGCACGGCATCCGCCAGTGGCTCGACATCGGCACGGGCATCCCCACCGAGCCGAACCTGCACCAGGTCGCTCAGTCCGTGGTGCCCGAGGCCCGGGTGGTCTACGCCGACAACGACCCGCTGGTCCTGAAGTACGCCGAGCGCCTGATGCGCAGCACCCAGCAGGGACGCACCGCGTACGTCCAGGCGGACGTGAACGACCCCGACGCCCTCCTCGCCTCCCCCGAAGTGGCCGAGATACTCGACTTCGGCCGGCCGATCGCGCTGTCCCTGAACGCCCTTCTGCACTTCGTCACCGACGACCAGGACCCGTACGGTCTCGTGGAGCGGCTGGTGTCGGTCCTCCCTTCGGGCAGCGCCCTGGCCATCAGCCACGTCACCGCCGATTTCGACCCCGAGCCCTGGGCGAAGGTCACGGCGATCTACGAGGAGGCCGGGACACCGGTGAAGGTCCGCAGCCGGGACGAGGTCGCGCGTTTCTTCACCGGGCTCGACCTGCTCGACCCGGGCATCGCCGTCGGGCACCGCTGGCGTCCCGCGCCCGTGACCGAGGAGTGGTCGGAGGCGGAGGCCCCCACGGACGCCAAGGTCAGCCTGTGGACCGGGGTGGGCATCAAGCCGTAGCCCCGCCGCGGGACGCCCATGACGTCACCTGCGCGAAACCTTGACGACGGCGGTGCCGGATGCCACGATTCCGGCGCCGCCATGTTTGCGTAAACATCTCAACGGACCCCCTCGGCCTGGGGATTGGCCGAGGATTCCGGCGCAGGATGTTTACGCAAACATCGCGTCGCGGCCGGTGGAGGAAGGGAGACGAAAGGGTCCCGGCGAGCAGGGGCTCACCGTGCCCGTACTCCCCCAACACCACTAAGCCCACCGGGACTTGGGACGACGAGCCGACGTCATCCGTCCCGCCCGGTAGCTGTTCCGACGGCCGCTCAGCCGCGCGCAGGCCTCGCCATGCGCGGAGTCGCCATTCCTGAAAGGGCAAGTCGATGCGCACCAACCCCGCCAGAACCCGCCTGCGAGCCACCTTCGTGGCCGTCGCGATCGCCGCGGTCACCGGCGCCACCCTGGCCGGCAGCCCCGCCTCCGCCGCGCCGAGCACCAACACGTCCCAGTTCAAGGGCGTCAACTGGGCCGACCCGCGCGACAACTACGCCGACGACCCGGTCGTCCTGTCCGGCCTGTCGCTCTCCGACAGCTACGCGCAGACGTACGCCAAGGCGACCCGGGTGATCGCGGCGTTCCGCGCCAACCTCGGCGCCAACACGGTGCGGCTGCCCATCAACCCGTACACGGTGAACGGCAGTTACTGGAAGTCGTACCGCGGAGTGATCGACGCGGCGACGGCACAGGGGTTCAAGGTCATCGTCTCCTACTGGGAGGGGACGGGCGCCAACAAGGACGGCTTCATCGACGACCCCGCCACGTACTGGCCCATGTGGAACACCGTCGTCAAGGCCTACCAGCACAACCAGCGCGTCTACTTCGAGCCGATGAACGAGCCCCACGGCTACACCGACGCCGAGTGGGCCGACCTCGCCGCCAAGTGGCTGGACACCTACCGCTCGGTGCCCCGCGACCGCGTCTTCGTCAGCGGCGCCGGCTACAACGACCATGTCACCACGGTCTGCGCCGACCCGCGCCTGAAGGGCACGTACCTCTCCCTCCACCACTACGGCTTCTGGAAGGACTACGCGACCTACGACCAGTGGGTGAGCGACCTCAAGGAACGCCTCGGCACCTGCGCGAACCGCACGGTGGCCGACGAGTTCGGCGCCCCGATGACCACGGGCCTGAACTACGACGTCCCGACGCCCGCCGACAACTCGGTCAACTTCATCCAGGCCGACACCGACACGTTCCGCGAGCTCGGCATGGGGTCCGTGTACTGGCCCGGCCTGCGCACCGACGACACGTACTCGATCCAGAAGCTCATCGGCGACGCGGCCCGCCCGTGGCTCGCCACGACCAACCAGTCCGGGGCGGACCGGCTGGCGTGGGCGTGGGGGCGCGGCAAGCCCGTGAAGTCCTGAACCAGCGCCCTGAGCCCCTGACTTGATCCGCTGCCCTGATCCGTGTCTCCCCCCAGGTGGAGGCACGGATCAGGGCGCATCGGGCACGGAAGGTTTCCTGATGCGGATCGCGTGCCGGCACCCGAGAATGTCGAGAACGTGCCGCCGGCTCCGTCCCAGGGACATCAGCGGCCACCACCGGCCGCGCGAGAACACTCACGGGATGAAGGAGCAACCGCCATGGCGATTCAGCGGATGGACAACGTAGGCATCGTCGTCGACGACATGGAAGCCGCCATCGCGTTCTTCCTGGAACTCGGAATGGAACTGGAGGGCAGGGGGGAGGTCCAGGGCGCCTTCGCCGACCAGTGCACCGGACTCGACGGCGTCCACTGCGACATCGCGATGATGCGGACCCCGGACGGCCACGGCAAGCTGGAGCTGGCGAAGTACCGCAGCCCCGAGGTGATCGACGACGGACAGCGCAACCGGCCGCACAACATCCTGGGCACACACCGCGTCATGTTCGCCGTCGACGACATCAAGGACACCGTCGCCCGCCTGCGCCCGCACGGCGCCGAACTCGTCGGTGAGATCGCCCGGTTCGAGGACATCTACCTGCTCTGCTACGTCCGCGGCCCGGAGGGCATCATCGTCGGCCTTGCCGAGCAGCTGAGTTGAGAGAAGCGGGAGCCCGAACCCGACGTCCTCACCTGACCCGGCCGCCACCGCGCCCTACACATCCGGCGCGTAGTGCTTCCCCTCCCCCCGCCGCTCCTCAGGCGGCAGATTCCGCCTCGGCGTGTGGACCGGTCCTACGACGACACCGCGCGCCCGCTCCCAACCGGCCCTGGCCCGCGGGTGGTAGCGCCGCTCGAACGGCACGAGGTGCCAGCAGAGTGCGACGCTACGGCCCAGCAGCCACAGCCCGACCGCGCTCCGCCGTGACCAGCGGTAGCCCAACCTGGCGCGCACCGGGGGCGGATACATCCCGACGGTGAGCCACACGAAGGGCCGGGTCAGCGGACCCCGGATCACCCGCCACACCATGTCCGGCAGCCACTTCAGGAAAGGTGGCCTGCTGATACGGCGGATGTCGAGCACGGCGCGTGCCGCCCGGTTGTCCTCCAGGGTGTCGGCGCACATCCGCTCGAAGTACGCGGTGAATCCAGCCCAGTCGGCCGGAGCGGGCCGGTCGCTGACGCCGTAGAGCTGGTACCACTGAAGGCTCTCGGCGTAGAACTGCTCCTTCTGTTCCTGTGTCAGCGGCCGGCCGAAGTACCGGCAGACGAGCACCGGCACGATGACGAAGGTCGCGTGCGCCCAGAAGAAGGTGTCCGGGTCGAGGGCGTGATAGCGCCGCCCCTTGCTGTCGACGCCCTTGATGCCGACGTGGTAGTCGCGCACCTCGCGGGCGGTGCGGGCCGCGTCCGGGCCGTCGTAGATCACTCCGGCGATCGGGTAGAGCGAGCGCAGGAGCCGTTCCCAGCGCTCCTCGAAGAAGTGGGAGTGTTCCTCGACCCCGGCGCCGAGGGCGGGGTGCATGTTCTGCATCGAACCGGCCCAGAGGCCGATCAGCATGCCCCGCCAGTCGCTGAAGTACCGCCAGGCCAGTGACGACGGCCCGAGCGGCTCGGGGGTCGACGGGTCGCCGGAGGTGGTCAAGAGCCGCTCCTGACTGCCGAGTTGGGGTTCTTACAGGGCCCACCAGCAGTACAGCCGCCGGTTCTGCGCTGTGGCCCGCTTGGCCAGGCCGGACAATCGGTGGAGCGTTTGCGACGTCTCGGTGGGCGTGAATCCCAGTTCTTCCGCCGCGGCGAACGGCCCTGCGGCCAGGTCCAGCCGCTCATCGGACGCCGTGGCCAGGGCGTCCCGGAGTGTGTCGGAGACGCTGACGACAAAGGCCGCCTCGGCCTCGGGGTCCGACAGGAGCTGCCCGGAGCGGGGGCGGGCGCGTGCCTCGTCGTAGGTGCAGTCGGTGAGGATGCCTTCGAGTCGCGCCATCACGACCACCGGGTCGATGTCCTTGAGGGGCAGCACGTCGAACACCGAGGGGTCGGGCCCGCCCGGTGCGTCGAGGACACCTACGGCGGCCTCGTCACTCACGGCCGAGAAGTACTCGCACATCACCATGGCGTAGAGCGTGCCCTATACCGCCGCCCGACGGCGACCGTCGTGAGGCGCGGGCGGCCGGAGAGAGGTTCGACACGTTGGTGGAGGATCTGACTCCGCTGTCGCCGGGGGCGTACACCCGGATGCGCCGGGGCCGGCGGCCCACCGATTCGCATGTGAGCCTGCTGACGAGGGACGCGGCACCGGCGACGAAGGCTGTCCGGGACTGGATCGACACGCTCGCGCCGTCCCGTACGAAACCTAATATCTACGTCGGCGACATGAGAAATGAAATTAACGACCGCACACGTCCGATCGCGCCGTGCTACTATTGATCTCAGTTGCAGTTGTGGTTGCCAAACCCTTCAGGTGCCTGCACCGCCCTCCAGGACGGTGGAGCATTTTTTTGTGTGTCCGGTTCTTTCCGGCGGGGTGATCATCACGGCGACACGGAGTCCGCACAGTGCGGGCACCGGTGACCGCCCCGAAGGAGAACAAAATGGCCAGTGGCACCGTGAAGTGGTTCAACTCGGAAAAGGGTTTCGGCTTCATCGAGCAGGACGGTGGCGGCGCTGACGTCTTCGCCCACTACTCGAACATCGCCGCCCAGGGCTTCCGCGAGCTGCAGGAGGGTCAGAAGGTGACCTTCGACATCGCGCAGGGCCAGAAGGGCCCGACGGCCGAGAACATCACCCCTGCGTAACAACGACGTTTACTTCGCAGCTGGGGCCCGCACCTTGGGGTGCGGGCCCCAGCTCGCTGCATTTCCCATGCTGTCGGCGATATTCCGCCGAAGCCACCGGCTCGTTCTTGCGATTCTCTGCGCCGTTCATTCACCGCGGGAATTCCTTGATACGTGCCATATCAAGGAAGGTTCCACATTTTGAACCGCGCACGTACGAATGACCGTTTCTCGCGAAAGCGCAATGGGAATCCGGAATCCGGAAAGAGCGGCGGCTACCGCTCGGCGGCCCCGTCCGGCAACCGTTCCGGCGCGCCGCGCCGCTCCAGGAGCGGTGGAGGCCGACCGGCCGCCCTCCAGGGCGAGTTCGCGCCGCCGAAGACGATCACCCCCGGCCTGCCCGCCGTGGAGTCCTTCGCCGAACTCGACATGCCCGCCAAGCTGTTGGCCGCGCTCGGTCACGAGGGCGTCTCCGTCCCGTTCCCGATCCAGGCCACGACGCTCCCCAACTCCCTCGCCGGCCGCGACGTGCTCGGCCGCGGCCGTACGGGCTCCGGCAAGACCCTCGCGTTCGGCCTGGCGATGCTGGCCCGTACGGCGGGCCGCCGCGCCGAGCCGCGTCAGCCGCTCGCGCTCGTCCTCGTCCCGACCCGTGAGCTGGCCCAGCAGGTCACCGACGCGCTGACCCCGTACGCCCGCGCCGTGAGCGTGCGGATGACCACGGTCGTCGGCGGTATGTCCATCGGCCGTCAGGCCGGGGCGCTGCGCGGTGGCGCGGAGGTCGTGGTCGCGACGCCGGGACGGCTCAAGGACCTGATCGAGCGCGGCGACTGCCGCCTGGACAGCGTCTCCATCACCGTCCTCGACGAGGCCGACCAGATGGCCGACATGGGCTTCATGCCGCAGGTCACCGCGCTGCTCGACCAGGTGCAGGCGGGCGGCCAGCGGATGCTGTTCTCGGCCACCCTGGACCGCAACGTGGACCTTCTGGTCCGCCGCTACCTGACCGACCCCGTCGTCCACTCCGTCGACCCCTCCGCGGGCGCGGTCACCACGATGGAGCACCACGTCCTGCACGTGCACGGCACGGACAAGCAGAAGGCGACCACCGAGATCGCGGCGCGCGAGGGCCGGGTCATCATGTTCCTGGACACCAAGCACGCGGTGGACCGGCTGGTGAAGCACCTGCTGAACAGCGGTGTCCGCGCGGCCGGTCTGCACGGCGGCAAGTCCCAGCCGCAGCGCACCCGCACGCTCGCCCAGTTCAAGGACGGGCATGTGACGGCGCTCGTGGCGACCAACGTCGCGGCGCGCGGCATCCACGTCGACAACCTCGACCTGGTCGTCAACGTCGACCCGCCCACCGACCCCAAGGACTATCTGCACCGCGGCGGCCGTACGGCCCGTGCGGGCGAGTCCGGCAGCGTCGTCACGCTGGTCACCCCCGACCAGCGCCGTGACATGACCCGTCTGATGGTCGCGGCCGGTATCACCCCGGAGGTCACCTCCGTGCGGTCGGGCGAGGAGGAGCTGACCCGGATCACGGGCGCTCAGGCCCCGTCCGGTGTCCCGGTCGTCATCACCGCGCCGGTCGTGGAGCGCGAGCGCACCCGTCGCCCGTCCTCCTCGTCGTCCCGGGGCCGTCGTGGCCGTCCGGCCGGCGAGGGCCGGTCCGCCGCCGGTGGTGCGGCTCGGCGCAGCGGCGGCGGCAGCGGAAGCAGCAGCCGGGGGCAGCGACGGTCGTCCTTCGGCCCCGCGGCGTGAGGACCAACTCGGCGCCTCCGGGCGCGCGTTCGGCCCCCGATTCCCCTTCTCTCTGTGAGGCAACATGCGCTGTGTCATCGCCCGGTATCCCTTCGACCTCACCAAGATGGGTGTCCTGGAGACGATGAAGGGCATCAAGCCCGAGCTGATCACGGGTGAGTCCGTGACCATCGGGCGGCGCCGCTACCCCGTCAAGCAGGTGGGGCAGGTCATCACCCGGCAGGACCCGCGTGACTTCAACAGCGGCGAGGTCGTCCGGGCCATGACCCGGCTCGGCTTCACCTGCCACGGTCTGCCCGAGGCGGCGCCCGTGCAGGCGCTGACGCCGTTCGAGAACGCGTCGGCCCTGCTGGGCAGCGGCGCGCCCCAGGACGTGTAGCAGCGACACCAGTACAACCGTGAGGGCCCTGCCGACGCGCGTCGGCAGGGCCCTCACGGCGTTCCGGGCCCTTCTACGGGCCGGGCGGCACCCCTGCTGAACGGGCAGATGAACAGCGGGTTAGCATATGAGCGCCGCCTAGCTCGAAAGAGAAACCTGTGCCTGTCAACGAGGACTCGTTCACCAACTGGAAGACCCGTGAGGAGATCGCGGAGTCGATGATCCCGATGATCGGGAAGCTGCACCGCGAGCGGGACGTCACGGTCCTGCTGCACAGCCGCTCCCTGGTCAACAAGTCGGTGGTCAGCATCCTCAAGACCCACCGGTTCGCCCGCCAGATCGACGGCGAGGAACTCTCCGTCACCGAGACCCTCCCCTACCTGCGGACGCTCACCACACTCGACCTGGGCCCCTCGCAGATCGACATCGGCATGCTCGCCGCGACCCACCGGGCCGACGATCGCGGCCTGTCCGCCGAGGAGTTCACCGCCGAGGCCGTCGCCGGCGCCACGGGCGCCCACAAGATCGAGCGCCGCGAGGGCCGCGACGTCGTCCTCTACGGCTTCGGCCGCATCGGCCGTCTGGTCGCCCGCCTGCTCATCGAGAAGTCCGGCTCGGGCAACGGTCTGCGGCTGCGCGCCATCGTCGTACGGCGGGGTGGAGACCAGGACATCGTCAAGCGCGCCTCGCTGCTGCGCCGCGACTCGATCCACGGCCAGTTCCAGGGCACGATCACCGTCGACGAGGCGAACAGCACGATCGTCGCCAACGGCAACGCGATCAAGGTGATCTACGCGGGCGATCCGTCCGAGGTCGACTACACCGCGTACGGCATCAAGGACGCCATCCTCATCGACAACACCGGCAAGTGGCGTGACCGGCAAGGACTTTCGCAGCATCTGCGGCCCGGCATCGACAAGGTCGTGCTGACCGCGCCCGGCAAGGACGACGTCCCGAACATCGTGCACGGCGTCAACCACGACACCATCAAGCCGGACGAGCGGATCCTGTCCTGCGCGTCCTGCACCACCAACGCGATCGTGCCGCCGCTGAAGGCGATGGCCGACGAGTACGGTGTGCTGCGCGGCCATGTGGAGACCGTCCACTCGTTCACCAACGACCAGAACCTGCTGGACAATTACCACAAGGCCGACCGCCGCGGCCGTTCCGCGCCGCTGAACATGGTGATCACCGAGACCGGTGCCGCCTCCGCCGTCGCCAAGGCGCTCCCCGACCTCAAGGCGCCGATCACCGGCAGCTCGATCCGGGTGCCGGTGCCGGACGTCTCGATCGCGATCCTCAGCCTGCGCCTGGGCCGTGAGACCACCCGCGCCGAGGTGCTCGACTATCTGCGTGACGTCTCGCTGACGTCCCCGCTGAAGCGGCAGATCGACTTCACCACCGCCCCCGACGCGGTGTCGAGCGACTTCATGGGCTCGCGCCACGCCTCGATCATCGACGCGGGCGCCACCAAGGTCGACGGCGACAACGCGATCCTCTACCTCTGGTATGACAACGAGTTCGGCTACTCCTGCCAGGTCGTCCGGGTCGTCCAGCACGTCACCGGGGTCGAGTACCCGACGTTCCCCGCACCGGCCGTCTGATCCCGACGCGTTGAACGCACTACGGCCCGGCCACCCAAGTGAGGGTGACCGGGCCGTAGTTGATCACAGCCGTACGTGGTGTCAGCGGGAGCTGCGCTTGCTCCGGTAGAGCACCACGAACCCGGCGACGAGCAGCAGCGCGCCGGCCGCGGCGGGCCACAGGTTGGCGCCGGTCTCGGCGAGACCGCCCTGCGCCTGCGGCTCGTTCGGGCTCACGGCGGCGTAGCTCTCACCGCCGGAACTCGCGGCGGGCGGCGTCGTCTCCGCGGTGCCGACCTCACCACCGGACCCGGCGTTGTCGTCCGAACCACCCTGGGCCGGCGTCGACTTGGAGCCTTCGGTCTTCGTGTCGGCCTTGGGTACCGAGACGGCGGTCGTCAGCGATCCCGGGTCCGTGGTCTGGACCTCGGTGGGCTGGTCGTCGGGCGCGCTGGTGGCGGGGGCCACGGTGCCCTGGCCGCCGTTGTCGCCCTTTCCGCCGTTGCCACCGTTTCCGGCGTTGCCGCCGTTGTCACCACCGCCGGCGTTCCCGCCGTTGCCGCCGTTCCCCGTGGGCTCGTCGGACGCGGTGGCGCCGGCCGTCGGCTGGGCGCTGTCGGTGGCCGTCGGGGACTCCTGCGGTTCACCGGAACCCGAGCCGCCGCCATTACCGGAGCCGCCACCGTTGCCGGAGCCGCCGCCGTTGCCCGAACCGCCACCCGAGCCGGAGCCGCCGCCCGAGCCGCCGGGGTCGTTGTCCGTCCCCGCGCCGCACTTCTCGCCGTTGTTGATGCAGTTGACCATGTCCTTCATCAGGCCCTCGTCGAAGACGTTGATGAAGTCGCCGTGGTCGGTGACGGGCTTGTGCTGCTGCTCGGGGAAGGAGTCCACCGCGAACAGCGGAGTCGTCTTCCCGCCGTCCTGGAGGCTCGGCGCCTGCACGTCGTAGACGATCCGCTGGACCAGTTGCGGGATGGCCTCGAAGCCGTCGGGGCAGGTGCCGTCGGCGGCCTCGAAGGCCACGTGGGTGCGGTGGTTGGCGCTGTCGATGTTGCGGCCGTCCCAGCAGCTCTGGAACTTGAAGGTGCGCACCACGTCACTGCCGGACGGGCACAGCGGGTACTTGTCCTTGAGCTGCCGGTCCTCGAAACCGGTGCAGCTCCAGGAGGCGTTGGCGTTGGCCGGGCCGTTCACGAAGGCCTTGGCGTCGCCGGTGATGATGCGCAGGAGGCGCGGCATCGCGACGACCTTGCTCTTCGGGTTGCCCACGAACGTCAGCGTGGCCGCCTTCGCCGTGACGATCTGGCCGGAGTTGCCCTCAGTGCCGCCGCCGGGCTTGTCGGCGTCCCGCTCCTGCTTGCCGTTCTGGAGCCGCAGCACGGGCCAGTAGTACGTGGACTTGTCGCCCGGGTTCTCGCAGCTCGTGTTCGCCTTCGCCAGGTCGTCGTCGCTGGCGAACGCGTTGTTGGACTGGTTGCCGACGTAGTCGTGGAAGTGGTGGGCGCCGTTGCTCACTCCGGGGGCGACGATCACGTTGTCGGAGTTGAACAGGCCGTTCTCGTTCACCCCGCAGGCGGTGACGAACGTGCCGCGGGAGGCGTCGGCCTGGTCCTGTGCGGCGTTCACGTTGGGCTGTACGGAGGTGATGTCCGCGTAGTCCGAGGCGACGGGTCCGTTCGTGGACTGCTGGTTGCCCTGCTGGTCCTGGCCGCCCTGGCCGCCGGCGCTGCCGGTGGGGTCGCCGCTGCCGTCGCTGCTGCCCTTGCCGTCGCCGCTCTGGCCGTCGGACCCGTTCGTGGGCGCGATCAGCGTGCAGCCGGCGAGCGCGTCGAGTCCCTCCGGGCGGTCGCCGACGCGCGCGATGGCGTCGTTGATCCGGCCGATCGTCGCGGCGCGCTTCTCCTTCAACGGATTCATGATCGCGTTGTCGGCGAAGGAGGCGTCCTGGCGTATGGACTCGGTGGAGTCCTTGAGTTTCTGGTAGGCCTCGGTTATCTGCTGGTCCAGAAGCGCGAGTTGGTTGTCGACCTCCGTCTTCGCCGCGTCGGGCACGGTCGTCAACTGGGTCCCGATGTCCGGGCAGTCGATCGTCGCGCCGCCCGATGCCGCATCGGGAGACCCTTGCTGGGTGGTGTCACCGCCCCAGCCTTCGGACGCCGACGCGTAGACGTTCGCCGCCACCAGTCCTCCGCCGCCCAGCATCAGGGCGACTGCTGCCATCGTCGCGCGTCGTGCGCCCGTGGGGCGTCTGCGCGTGTTGCGTGCCAAGGAAGTTGCTCCTACGCGTATCGGTCGGCCCGGCTCGTCCCGGCATGGAAATCCCTCGCACCCATACGGAGCCGAGGCCCAGTGTGTTCAACCGTCCCAAAAATTCATAGCGATCTCTTAGGAAGCTCTCGGCACGGTGGCCCCCAAGCGCCCTCGCCAGTCTCAGGACGAGGTAAAGGTCACAAATACGTATCGGACATATCGCGCTTCAACCTTCACACGAGGCACACACGTTGGCTAGGTTGACGCCCAGGCCGTACGACCTACACCGGCGATCAGCGCCGGGCCGCGCGGCTCGCGTCGAATCCGGTGCGTCGCTCGCGACAGCCGGAGCCGGGGACCCAACCGACTTGGGGTGAATCGGCCCAACTGCCCATCGGGGCAAGGGTCGTAGGGCACACCTTCCGTGATCGACCGCCCGAACCCGACAGCTAACCCGGTAGGCGCGTTACGGAAGGAGCACGTCTGCCATGCCGGCAGAACGAAGTAAGCGCACCGGAGGCAGTGGCCCCACCGTGGACGACCGACCCAGCCGTGATGAAGTCCAGCGGCGGATCAACTCCCTGTATGACAGGGCCGAGACAGCCACCGGGAACTACAACGCCACCCGTGCGATGTCCGGGGGCCCGCGCAAGCGTGTCGAACCCCGGTCCGGCGCTTCGCGTCCTTCCGATCCCACCCTCGACGCCGTCACCCGGCGGTTGTTCGACCGGGCGCGGGCCCAACTCGGCCCGACCGTACCGGCGGTCCTGCCGCCCAGCAGGACTTCGGCCGGTCCGGCGGCGGCACGTTCCGAGCGGCGCCTCGACGGCGAGGGCAGCGGGCGGGCGCTCGAAGCGCAGCCCGGCCTCGCCGTCGCCGAGCTGACCGCGGGGGCGTCCGTACCGGACATCACCAGCCAGCAACTCGGGGCACCCGTCGCGGAGTTGACCGCCCGACCGGTCGCCGAGCTGCTGCCCGCCGCGCCGCAGGCTCCGCAAGCGCGGGCGCCGCAGGTGCAGGCGCCGCAGGCACCGCGCGCTTCTCAGCAGCCGCAGCCGACCGTGCTCGACCTGCCGCCCGTGCCCGCCGTCGAGATGGCACCGGCGCCTTTCGCGCAGCCACAGCAGTTCACCCCGGCATTCGCCCCGGCACCGGCCTTCGACCCGCTCACCGCGGACCTCGATCTGCTCCCGTCCATCGCCGCACCGCGCGCCGAACCGGCCCCGGCGCGGGCCACCTGGCCGCCGGCCGAGTCCAACTGGCCCACTCCGGAGACGACTTGGTCGACCGGGCAGACCGCGGTGATCCCCGAGCAGCAGACGTGGTCGACCGGCCAGACGCCGATCGTGGCCGCCCCGGAGACCCCCTGGTCCAGCGGTCAGATGCCGATGGTGCCCGAGCAGCAGACCTGGTCCACGGGCCAGCTGCCCGCCATGCCCCAGCAGCAGATCTGGTCAAGCGGCGAGATGCCGGTCGTGTCCCAGCAACAAGCCGCGTCCACCGGGCAGACACCGGTCGCGGCCCAGCAACAGGCCACATCCACCGGTCAGTTCCCGGTCGTGCCCGAGCAACAGCCGTGGGCCACCGGCCAGATGCCCGTCGTGGCCGCGCAGGAGCCGACGTGGTCGACCGGGCAGACACCCGTGATCCCCGAGCAGCAGACGTGGTCCACCGGCCAGACGCCCATCGTGGCCGCCCCGGAGACCCCCTGGTCCACCGGTCAGACACCCATGGCGCCCGAGCAACAGGCCTGGCCCACCGGTCAGATGCCCGCCATGCCCGCCATGCCCGAGCAACAGCTCTGGTCCAGCGCCCAGTTGCCCCTGATACCCGGGCAGCCGTCCGCGCACCCCGCGCCGCAGCAGGACTGGCGACCGCCGCAGCAGGAGTGGCAGCCGATCCCGCCGGCCGCCGAGGTGTCCTTCGCCGCGGCGCCCCTCCTCACCCCCGAGGTCTCCTTCGCCGCGGCCCCGCTCCTCGCCCCCGAGGTCACCGCGGCAGCCGCGCCGGCCATGGCCCCGGAGATCATTCTCCCGGCGGCCCCGGCCATGAGCCCGACGGTCGCCGCGCCCGTCCCCGTCGCACCGGACGCGGGCACCCAGAGCAAGACCGCCACCGCGCTCGCCTTCGCCCGCGCCCAGATCGGCAGGCCCTGCCTGTGGGGCGCGGCGGGACCGGACGCGTACGACTGCTCCAGCCTCACCCAGGCCGCCTGGAAGGCCGCGGGCGTCCACCTTCCGCGCACCGCCCAGGAACAGTCGAGCGCCGGCACCCTCGTCCCGCTCACCGACATCCGCCCCGGTGACCTGCTGTTCTTCCACGACAGCGTCGACCACGTCGGCCTGTACACCGGAAACGGCCTGATGATCCACGCGCCCAGCCCGGGTACGCCGATCCGCGAGGAGTCGATCTTCTACGCCGGTCCGGCCGCCATCCGGGGCGCCGTACGGCCCGCCTGATCCGCCCGGGGCCGGGTGTTCCCGGCCCCGACCGCACCCGCCCCGCCACTCTCACCCGGGCGTGTCGTTGGTCCGTACGAGTGGTGGAACCACCGACACGGTCGTAGCGTCAACAGGGAGACGAGATCGTGTGCCTCGACAGGCGGGTCCACCGCCGGTACGAGTACGGGGCGACGCGGACGAACAGGCGGCCGGGAGCGGACATGTACAAACACACCATGGTCGGAGTCGTCACGCTGTGTGCCGCCGCCCTGCTGGCGCCGGCCGTCGGCAGCTCGGCCGCGGCTTCGGTGCGCACGGAACCGGTGGCCGCCCACCGGCAGTCCCAGGGCCCCGTCCTCGTCGACTGCCTGTGGCACCCCGAGGTGCGCCCCACCGACTTCACGCTCGCGTGCGGGGACGGCAACAGCCGCCTCACGTCGCTGCACTGGACGTCCTGGAACGACACCTCCGCGACGGCCACGGGCGTCAACATGGTGAACGACTGCGTCCCCTACTGCGCGGCGGGCACGTTCCACTCGTACCCGGTCGTCGTCCGTCTCGACACCCCGCAGACCTGGAAGCGGCACCCCCGGGTGCAGCAGTACGGTCAGATCAGCCTGACGTACACCGCGGCGCGGCCGGACAAGTTCGCGCACGTCGTGACCTACCCCCTGTGGAACTGACTCACAGGGACAGCTCCACCACCAGCGGCCGGTGATCCGAGATCGCCGTCCTGGGCACCCGCGCGGCCCTTACGGCGTCCTCACCGAGCCCGTTCAGCAGGATGTGGTCGAGCTGGACGAGCGGGCGGTGCGAGGGGAAGGTCGCCTGCCGCGCCGAGCCCCGCCAGCCGCGCCGCGCGGACGCGTTGAGCGTGAACCTGGGCAGTGCGCCGACGAGGTTGAAGTCGCCCATCAGCAGCTGGGGTTGGGGCAGCCCGGCGATCCAGCGGCGCACGGTGCGCAGTTGCCCGATGTTCCACCCCGGCACGAACGAGAGATGCACGGCCACGGCGGTGAACGGGCCGTGCGGTCCTTCTATTACGGCGGCCAGCGCGGCCCGCGCCTGGTCCCGGGCCAGCACCGGGGCGGCCCGTCCGGCCACCCGCAGCGGCATGCCGATGGGCGCCGCCGGGAGTCGTAGCGCATGCCACTCGCGGACCGGGAGCCGGGACAGCAACGCGACGCCCTGCGACGGGACTTGGGGCTGCCGGGCGTCGGGGCCGTAGACCCGCATCCCGGGCTCGGCCGGGTCGAGGACCCAGCCCCGGCCCGGTACGGAACGGCAGTGCAGTGCCGTCGCGTAACGCCAGTCCCGCGCGGTCATCGCCTCGGCGGCGACCGCCGCCTGGTCGACGCCGCCCGACCGCTCCTGGAGCCGGTCTACCTCCTGGAGCGCCACCACGTCGGCGTCCAGGGACGCGACGGCCTCGGCGAGGGGGGTCGAGGGATCGCCGGGGAGCGCGGCCGTCGGACGGCCGTCCGGGTCGATCGGCCGACCGTGCAGCACGTTGAACGTCGCACACCGAACCAGTGAGTCACCCATAGTCAGGCCGCATTGTACGTAGGCCGCCCACGGGGCCGGCCCGGTGGTGCCGGTCAGCGAGGGGCCGGCGGAACGAATGACGAATCCGTGGCCCGTACGTCGAGTCATTTCGTGATCACACACGTACCTGCGGTCATGGGCGCCCAGCGCCGACCCGCCCCGTCACCGACTCGGAGAACAGGCACCCCATGAACGCATCCGCACCGCACGACCCCGCCGCCGATGGAACCGCCCAGATCGGCGTCACCGGCCTCGGCGTGATGGGCCGCAACCTCGCGCGCAACTTCGCCCGCAACGGCTACACGGTCGCCGTCCACAACCGATCGCCGCACCGCACCCATGAGTTGATGAAGGAGTACGGCGACGAGGGAGCCTTCGTCCCGGCCGAGACCGCGCGGGAGTTCGTGGCCGCGCTCGAGAAGCCCCGCCGCCTGATGATCATGGTCCAGGCCGGTCCCGCCACCGACGCCGTGATCGACGAGTTCGCCGAGCTGATGGAGCCCGGCGACATGATCATCGACGGCGGGAATGCCCACTTCGCCGACACCCGCCGTCGCGAGGCCGCCCTGCGCGACAAGGGCCTGCACTTCGTCGGCGCCGGTGTCTCCGGCGGCGAGGAGGGCGCGCTGAACGGGCCGTCGATCATGCCGGGCGGTTCGGCGGAGTCGTACGCCGTGCTGGGCCCGATGTTCGAGTCCGTGAGCGCGAAGGTCGACGGCGAGCCCTGTTCCACGCACATCGGGACCGACGGCGCCGGGCACTTCGTCAAGATGGTGCACAACGGCATCGAGTACGCCGACATGCAGCTCATCGCCGAGGCGTACGACCTGCTGCGCCAGGTCGGCGGCTACCCCCCGGCGGAGATCGCGGAGATCTTCCGGCGCTGGAACGAGGGGCGGCTCGGTTCCTATCTGATCGAGATCACCGCCGAGGTCCTCGCGCACACCGACGCGGAGACCGGCAAGGCGTTCGTCGACATCGTCACCGACGCGGCCGGGCAGAAGGGCACCGGCCGCTGGACCGTGCAGACCGCGCTGGAGCTGGGGTCGCCGGTCACCGCGATCGCGCAGGCCACCTTCGCCCGCGCCTCGTCCAGCCAGGGCTCCCTGCGCGCGGCCTACCGCGGGCTGCCCGGCGGCACCACTCCCCCGCTGAGCCGCACCGAGGCCGACCGGTTCACCGCGCAGGTCGAGCAGGCGCTGTACGCCTCGAAGGTCATCGCCTACGACCAGGGCTGGAAGATGATCCAGGACGCGGCGGCCGAGTTCGACTGGTCGATCGACCTCGCGGCGGTCGCCGGGATCTGGCGCGGCGGCTGCATCATCCGCGCCTCGTTCCTCGACCGCATCCGGGCCGCGTACACGGCGGACCCGGGGCTGGTCAGCCTGCTGAGCGAGGAGAGCTTCGCGACGGAGATCGGCGACGCACAGGTCCCCTGGCGCGAGGTCGTCGCCTCGGCGGCGCGCCGCGGCATTCCGGTCCCGGCCTTCTCCGCCGCCCTGTCCCACTACGACACGCTGCGCGCCGACCGGCTGCCGGCCGCCCTGCTCCAAGGCCAGCGCGACTTCTTCGGCGCGCACACCTACGGCCGTACCGACCGCACCGGCACGTTCCACACGCACTGGTCCCGTCCCGGCCGCCCGGAGACGACGGCCTGAGCCAACCCCGCCGAGCCTGAGCCACCCCGCTGAGGCCGAGCCTGAGCCACCTCGCTGAGAGGGCCCTTCCGCGCGCGTGCGGGAGGGCCCTTCCGCTTATCCGACGGGAGGTGCCGTGCTGTCGCGTATGACGAGTTTCGTGGGCACGAGCGTGGTGCCGTGTTCCTCGCTCCGCTGCCGCATCCGCCGCAGGACACCCTCCACGCACAGGCGTCCGACCTCGGCGAAGTCCTGGTGGACGGTGGTCAGGGGCGGCAGGAAGGAACCGGCCTCGGGGATGTCGTCGAAGCCGATGACGCTGACGTCCTCCGGGATGCGCCGGCCGCGCTCGTGCAGGGCACGCAACAGGCCCAGTGCCATCTGGTCGTTGGCCGCGAACACGGCCGTGCAGTCCGTCTGTTGGGCGAGTTCCAGTCCCACGCGGTAGCCGGACTCCGCTGACCAGTCGCCGCGCACGACCGGGGGCACCGGCCGTCCCGCGTCGGTGAGTTCGGCGCTCCAGGCGTCGGCGCGGCGCTGTGCGGCGAAGGACTCCTCGGGTCCCGCCAGGTGCCAGACCGTGCGATGGCCGAGGTCGAGGAGATGGCGTACGGCGGCCCTGGCCCCGCCGTTCTGGTCGGTGTCGACCACGCTGTAGCGGTCGCCCGCGTCGGAGTCGGCGACGACGACCTGGACATGCGGCGGCAGGGAGATGGTCGCCGCGTCCAGCAGGTGGACCTCCATGATGGCGATGACCGCGTCGACGGCGAGTTCGCCCAGGCGCGAGAACGCCCCGCGCACCTCGTCCTGGGTGGGGACGGCGACCGGCAGCAGCGTGACGGCGTAGCCCTCGTGCGCGGCGGAGGTGGCGATCGCCTCCAGGGTGCGCATGTTGCCCGTGGTGGAGAGGTTGAAGGTGATCACGCCGATGGTGCGGAACTCACCGCGTTTCAATGCGCGGGCCGCGCTGTTGGGCCGGTAGCCCAGCTCCTTCATGGCGGCGAGGACCTGCTGCCTGGTCTCCTCGTTGACGCCCGCGTAGCCGTTCGACACACGGGAGACGGTCTGCGAGGACACGCCCGCCACGCGTGCGACATCCGCCATCGAGGCGCTCTGGGCGCGCCGCGCGGAGCGCTTCCCGCCACGCGCGCGTGCCCCGTCTTTTCTCGCCGAGGCACCGTCCGCTGCGTCCACCCGTCTCCCTTCACGTATCGATCCGATTGCCACGGTCGTGTTTCGCAAGACGACCCTTGACCACCGACATTGGGGCAGTGTAGACATGCCGCCATCAGATGTTTACGTAAACATAACAGGCCGGGGCCGTTGTGGACCGTGCTGTTTACGCAACATCGCGACGGCGTGTGACGCCGGTTCCGAGATGGACGAGCGAGGAACTACATGACGACGCTTCAGCCCCCTGCGGCCGCGACTCGGCCTCCTGACAGGCCCTCGGCGAAACGGGACCGCCGTTCCTGGACAGGGTGGGGTTTCATCGGACCCTTCGCGGTGGTCTTCGCCTTCGTCTTTCTGGCTCCGATCGCGTACTCGATCTATCTCAGCCTCTTCCGCGACCAGCTCATCGGCGGCAACCACTTCGTCGGCCTGGACAACTACAAGCAGGCCTTCCAGGACGACCAGTTCTGGTCCTCGCTGGAGCGGGTCTCGCTGTTCCTGGTGATCCAGGTGCCGATCATGCTCGGCATCGCCCTGTTCGTGGCGCTCGCCCTGGACAGCGGCCGGCTCTTCGGCCGGGACTTCTTCCGGATCTCGATCTTCCTGCCGTACGCCGTGCCCGCCGTGGTCGCCACCCTGATGTGGGGCTTCATGTACGGCACCCAGTTCGGTCTGGTGGGTGACATCAACAGCGCGTTCGACGTCACGCTGCCCGACCCGCTCTCCGCGCACCTGGTGCTGGCGTCGATCGGCAACATCGTGACCTGGGAGTTCGTCGGCTACAACATGCTGATCTTCTACTCCGCGCTGCGGGTCATCCCCACCTCGCTGTACGAGGCGGCGGAGATCGACGGCGCCGGGCAGTTCCGGGTCATCACGGCCATCAAGCTCCCCGCGATCCGGGGCGCCCTGGTCATCGCGACGATCTTCTCGATCATCGGCAGCTTCCAGCTCTTCAACGAGCCGAGCATCCTGCGTCCGCTGGCGCGCAACGCGATCACCACGGACTACACGCCGAACTTCTACACGTACTCACTGTCCTTCAACGGACAGCAGCACAACTACTCCGCGGCGGTCGCCATCATCATGGGGCTGATCACCATGGTCATCGCCTACGTCGTGCAGCTCCGCGGCATGCGCAAGGGAGCCTGAGCCATGAGCACCCCCGTCACCACCGCCTCTCCCTCGGCGTCGGCCGCCTCCGGCAGCGGCTCGAAGAGCGCGCCCCGGCTGCGCACCCCGCGCAAGAAGCACTCACCCGGGCGTCCCAAGCGCAGTGTGCTGCTGACCGTGCTGACCGGACTGATCCTGGTCTACACCGTGGTGCCGCTGCTGTGGCTGGTCATCAACGCGACCAAGACACAGGCAGGGCTCGCGGACTCCAACGGCCTGTGGTTCGCCCACCACTTCGCGCTCTGGCAGAACATCCACGACACGTTCACCTACCACGACGGCATCTTCGTCCGCTGGCTGCTGAACACCCTGCTGTACGTCGTGCTCGGCGCCGGCGGCGCCACCTTCCTGTCGATCCTCGGCGGCTACGCGCTGGCCAAGTTCACGTTCCCGGGCAAGCGCGCCATCTTCGCCGTGGTCATCGGCGCGGTCGCCGTCCCGGGTACGGCCCTCGCGGTGCCGACGTTCCTGATGTTCAGCAAGATGGGGCTCACGGACACCCCGTGGGCGGTGATCATCCCCTCCCTGGTCTCGCCGTTCGGCCTGTACCTGATGTGGGTGTTCGCCACCGAGGCCATCCCGGTCGAGCTCCTGGAGGCCGCCCGGATCGACGGCGCGGGCGAGATCCGCACCTTCTTCCAGGTGTCCCTGCCGCTGCTCGCCCCCGGTGTCGTGACGGTGCTGCTGTTCACCACGGTCGCGACATGGAACAACTACTTCCTTCCGCTGATCATGATCAAGAACCCGGACTGGTACCCCCTGACCCTGGGCCTGGACGCCTGGAACTCCCAGGCCCAGACGATCGGTGGTGACGTCATCTTCAACCTGGTGATCACGGGTTCGCTGCTCACCATCGTGCCGCTGATCGCCGCGTTCCTGCTGCTGCAGAAGTACTGGCAGTCCGGTCTCGCCGCCGGAAGCGTCAAGGAATAACCCAACCCTCAAGAAGTCCCACCCACGAAGAAGTGGAAGCACCTCCATGCGCAGAACTACCGGCCGCCTGCTGCGCGGCATGGCTCTCCTCTCCGTCCTCGCCCTGGGCGCGACCGCCTGCGGCGGCTCCGGTGACGACAGCTCCAGCTCGAAGGCCGTCTCCGCCTCGGACATCCAGGCGGCCCTCAAGAAGGGCGGCTCGGTCACGGTCTGGGCCTGGGAGCCCACGCTGAAGACGGTCGCCGCCGACTTCCAGAAGAAGTACCCCAAGGTCAAGATCAACCTGGTCAGCGACCGGTCCGGCGACAAGCACTACACCGCGCTGTCGAACGCGATCGCGGCCGGCAAGGGCGTCCCGGACGTCGCCCAGGTCGAGTACTTCGCGCTGAGCCAGTACTCCCTCACCAAGGGTCTGACGAACCTGACGCCCTACGGCGCCGACAAGCTGGCCTCCAAGTACACGGCCGGTCCGTGGAACGCGGTGAGCGACGGCGACAAGGTCTACGGCCTGCCCATGGACTCGGGCCCGATGGCGATGTTCTACAACAAGAAGGTCTTCGACAAGTACAAGATCGCCGTCCCCACCACGTGGGACGAGTACGTCGTCGCGGCCCGCAAGCTGCACAAGGCCGACCCGAAGGCGTACATCGCCAACGACGCCGGTGACGCGGGCTTCACCACCAGCATGCTGTGGCAGGCCGGTTCGCGCCCCTACAAGGTCGACGGCACCAAGGTGACGGTCAACTTCGAGGACGCGGGCGCCAAGAAGTACACGGAGACCTGGCAGAAGCTGATCGACGAGAAGCTCCTCGCGCCGATCAACGGCTGGACCGACGACTGGTACAAGGGCCTCGGTGACGGCACCATCGCCACCCTGACCACCGGCGCCTGGATGCCCGCCAACTTCGTCAGCGGTGTCGCCGGTGCCTCCGGTGACTGGCGCGCGGCCCCGATGCCGCAGTGGACCGCGGGCGGCAAGGCCAGCGCGGAGAACGGCGGCAGCTCCCTGACCCTGCCCACCCTGGGCAAGAACAAGGAACTCGCCTACGCGTTCGTCCAGTACGCCAACGCCGGCGCCGGCATCCAGACCCGTGTCGACGAGGGCGCCTTCCCGGCCACCAAGGCCGAGCAGCAGTCCGCGGCGTTCCAGAACAAGACGTTCCCGTACTTCGGCGGACAGAAGGCGAACCAGATCTTCGCCCAGTCCGCGTCCGAGGTCGCGTCCGACTGGTCGTACCTGCCCTTCCAGCAGTACGCCAACTCGATCTTCAACGACACCGTCGGCAAGGCGTACATCTCCGGTACGACGCTGGCCCAGGGTCTGAAGAGCTGGCAGGACGCCTCCGTCAAGTACGGCAACGAGCAGGGCTTCACGGTCAACAAGTGACCCGCCCGCAGTAACCGGCACCTCCTCGGGAGCCGCCGCCGAGCAGCAGTCCGCCCGGCGGCGGCCGCCCGGGACCCACCACGCAGCACGCATCTCGTACCGCCTGTGCAGTAACCGGAAGGACCACCATGATCTCCACCCTCCTGTCCCAGTTGCGGCACGGGCCGGACGGTGCACCCACCACCCCCCGCCTCGCCTACGGCGCCGACTACAACCCGGAGCAGTGGCCGCGCGAGGTGTGGGACGAGGACATCCGGCTGATGCGCGAGGCCGGCGTCAACATCGTCTCCGTGGGGATCTTCTCCTGGGCCCGCATCCAACCGGCCCGGGACGAATGGGACTTCGGCTGGCTCGACGAGATCATGGACCTGCTGCACGCGGGCGGCATCGGCGTCGACCTGGCCACGGCCACCGCGTCCCCGCCCCCGTGGCTGAGCACGGAGCACCCGGAGATCCTCCCGGTGACCGCCTCCGGCGAGACCCTGTGGCCCGGCGGCCGTCAGCACTGGCGTCCCACCTCACCCGTCTTCCGCGACCACGCGCTGCGCCTGGTAAGGAAGTTGGCGGAACGCTACGCGGACCACCCCGCGCTGGTCGCCTGGCACGTCTCCAACGAGCTGGGCTGCCACAACGTCTACGACTACTCCGACGACGCGGCCCGCGCCTTCCGTGACTGGCTGCGCGCCCGCTACTCCACCGTCGACGCGCTCAACCAGGCCTGGGGCACGGCGTTCTGGTCCCAGCGGTACAGCGACTGGGAGCAGATCCTGCCGCCCCGGCTGGCCGCCTCCTTCCCGAACCCGACCCAGCAGCTCGACTTCAAGCGTTTCTCCTCGGACGCGCTCAAGGACCATCTCCGCGCCGAGCGCGACCTGTTGCGCGAGATCACCCCGAATGTGCCGGTCACCACCAACTTCATGGTGATGGGCAACACCAAGGGCATGAACTACGCCGACTGGGCCGCCGAGATCGACTTCGTCTCCAACGACCACTACGTCACGCCCGGTTCGCAGGACCGCGACGAGCTGTCCTTCTCCGCGAACCTCGTCAGCGGCATCTCCGCCGGCCGTCCGTGGTTCCTGATGGAGCACTCCACCAGCGCCGTCAACTGGCAGCCCGTCAACGTCGCGAAGCGCCCCGGCGACCTGGCCCGCGACGCGCTGCTGCACGTCGCGCACGGCGCCGACGCCGTCTGCTACTTCCAGTGGCGCCAGTCCGCGGCCGGCGCCGAGAAGTACCACTCCGCGATGGTCCCGCACGCCGGGGCCGACAGCGAGGTCTTCCGCACGGTGGCCGAACTCGGCCGCACCCTGCGCACGTTGGCCCCCGTCGCCGGGTCCGAGCGCGAGACGGCCCGGGTCGGCATCGTCTTCGACTGGGAGTCCTGGTGGGCGAGCGAGCAGGACTCGCACCCCACCGACCGCCTCGACTACCGCCAGGAAGGGCTGGACTGGTACTCCGCCCTCCTCGACCTCGGGGTCCGCGCCGACCTGGTCACGGCGCAGACCGCCCTCGACCGCTACGACGTGGTCATCACACCGGTCCTGCACATGATCCCGGCGGCCCTCTCCAAGGAACTCACGCGCTACGTCGAGCAGGGCGGCCACCTCGTCTCCACCTACTTCTCGGGTGTCGTCGACGAGAACGACCACATCTGGCTCGGCGGTTACCCGGGCGCCCTGCGCGACCTGTTGGGCATCCGCATCGAGGAGTTCGGCCCGCTGCTCGACGGCGACACGGTCGAGCTGGACCTCGACGGCACCGCCACCGGCTCCCTGTGGACCGACCGGATCACGGTCACCGACCCCGAGGTGGAGGTGCTGGCCCACTACCGCAGCGGCGACTACACCGGCCGCCCCGCCGTCACCCGCCGTACGGTGGGCGGAGGTTCGGCCGCGTACGTCTCCACCCGCCTGGGCCGCGAGGGCCTCACCGGTCTCCTTCCCGAGCTGCTCGCGCCCGCCGGTGTCGGCAGCGAACTCCCGGACGCGGCAAGGGGAGTTGTCGAGCTGACCGTGCGCCGGAACGCCGACAGCCGCTACCTGTTCCTGGTCAACCGCACCGACGGGACGGTCCCGTTGACCGGCCTGTCCGGCGAACTCCTCGTCGGCAGCGCGGGAGACGACGGCTTCCCCGTCCTCTCCCCCAGGGACGTCGCCGTGGTGCGCCAACCCGTCGGGTGAGTCCGGGCAGCCCCCGGCGGGAGCCGGCGTCACGGTCATCCGTGATCCCTCTTCCGCCCGGGGGCGGCTCGCCACCCTGAGGCGCGCAGCATGCCCTGCGCCGCGTCGCCGACGCTGCCGGGTCCGTCCCGGAGGTGGGCGAGTTCCTTGAGGTGCCCGGCGATCGGCTTCCTCTGTGGACGCGATACCCCCTAGGGGTATAGTCCTGCCTGTCTCACACCGAAGAAGGGACAGGTTCATGGAAGCGATCGGGCACGCGTTGTCCATTGCCGGGTCGATGACCTGGGAAGTCACCTGGGCGCTGATCCTCGGCTTCACGCTCTCCGCCGTCGTGCAGGCGGTGGTGCGCCGGTCCACGGTCGTACGGCTCATGGGAGACGACCGGCCGCGCACGCTCGCCCTGTCCGCCGGGCTGGGCGCGGCCTCGTCCTCCTGTTCGTACGCGGCCGTCGCGCTCGCCCGGTCGCTGTTCCGCAAGGGCGCGAACTTCACCGCCGCGATGGCCTTCGAGATCGCCTCGACCAACCTGGTCGTCGAACTGGGCGTGATCCTGGCCCTGTTGATGGGCTGGCAGTTCACCGCCGCCGAGTTCGTCGGCGGACCGGTCATGATCGTCGTGCTCGCGGTGCTGTTCCGGCTCTTCCTGCGGCAGCGGCTGCTCGACCGGGCGCGGGAGCAGGCGGAGCGCGGGCTGGCCGGTTCCATGGAGGGGCACGCGGCGATGGACATGTCGATCGGGGGCGAGGGGAGCTTCGTCCGCCGGCTGTTCTCCCGGGACGGGTTCACGTCCGTCGCGCACATCTTCGTCATGGAGTGGGCCGCGATCCTGCGCGACCTGGTGGCCGGACTGCTGATCGCGGGCGCGATCGCCGCCTGGGTGCCGGACAGCTTCTGGCACACGTTCTTCCTCGCCGACCACCCGCTCGCCGCGAAGCTGGTCGGCCCGCTCGTCGGACCGCTGGTGGCCATCGCGACCTTCGTGTGCTCGATCGGCAACGTGCCTCTGGCGGTGGTGCTGTGGAAGGGCGGCATCAGCTTCGGCGGGGTGATCGCCTTTCTCTACGCCGATTTGCTGATCCTGCCGATCCTCAACATCTACCGGAAGTACTACGGCGCCCGGATGGCCGGCTTCCTGCTGGTCACCTTCTTCGCCGCGATGGCCGTCGCGGGCTACGTCGTCGAGTTCGCCTTCGGGGGCCTGGGGCTCATCCCGGACCAGGCCGACGCCAAGATCCCCGACGACGGCATCACCTGGAACTACACGACCTGGCTCAACATCGTGTTCCTGCTGCTGGCCGCGAGTCTGGTCGTACGGTTCCTGCGCAGCGACGGTCCGGCCATGCTGCGGATGATGGGCGCCTCACCGGACCAGGACGAGCAGGCGCACGAACACCAGCACCACCACTAGCGGCGCCCACCGGCCCGGGGTTTCCCGGGTCGCATTCCCCTATAGGCACGGGCAGTTCACTGTAAAGAACCTTGACAGACGATTGGTCTAGTCCAAATATGGTCGCTGTTCGTCCCGGTCAGGGGCGGCTTCTCGCCTTCAGCATGGGAGCGTCAATGAGACGACCTGGGCTTCTCCGCGCGTCACTGTCCTGCGCGGCCGTAACCGCCTTGTCCACGGGGCTGGTCGCTCTCGGCGGGGGTGCCGCGGACGCCTCGCACCGCGCGCGGCCCATGCCGGACCATGTGGCGGCGCCGTACTTCGAGGCGTGGACGGGTGAGAGCCCGGCGGCGCTCGCCGCCGCGTCCGGCAATAAGTACCTGACGATGGCCTTCCTTCAGACCGAGGCGCCCGGTTCGTGCACGGCGTACTGGAACGGCCAGCCCGCCCAGCCGATCGCGAAGCCCACCTTCGGCAAGGACATCGCCACGATCCAGGCGCGTGGCGGCAACGTCATCCCGTCCTTCGGCGGCTACAGCGCGGACACCACCAACACCGAACTCGCCGACAGCTGCACCGATGTCGACGCCATCGCCAAGGTCTACGAGAGCCTGGTCACGACGTACGGCGTGAGCCGTATCGACCTCGACATCGAGGCCGACTCGATCAACAACACGGCCGGCATCGACCGCCGCAACAAGGCGATCGCGAAGGTGCAGCGCTGGGCCGAACGCACCGGCCGCAGCGTGGAGTTCTCCTACACGCTGCCGACGACCACCACCGGCCTCGCGCCCAACGGCGTCGCCCTGCTGAAGAACGCGGTCGACAACGGCGCGCGCGTGGACGTCGTCAACATCATGACGTTCGACTACTACGACGGCGCCGCCCACGACATGGCGCAGGACACCAAGACCGCCGCGACCGGCCTGCACTCCCAACTCGCCGCGCTCCACCCGAAGTCGAACCCGGCGAAGCTGTGGAAGACGATCGGCGTCACCGAGATGCCCGGCATCGACGACTTCGGCCCGGCGGAGACCTTCACCACGCAGAACGCGGTCACGGTGAAGAACTGGGCAGCCGCCCAGGGCATCAACACGCTGTCCTTCTGGGCGCTCCAGCGCGACAACGGCGGCTGTGTCGGCACCGGGGGCGCCAACAACTGCTCCGGGATCGCGCAGGACACCTGGTACTTCAGCCACACGTTCAAGGGGTTCACGCACGGCTCGGGCGACCACCACTAGGGGCACGACGGACTGCGGGCCGCCGCCTCCACCAGGGCGGCTCCCGCGTCTGTTGGTCGGTGGCGGCGATATCGACCACGGGCCTGCCGTGCTCACCGGACGGGCGGTTCGTCGCCCGTCCGGGTCACGTGGCCGTGGTAGCGCAGCAGGAGCATCGCGGCGTCGTCGTGGAGCGGGCCCGCCGTGTGGCGGACCAAGTCCTCGCGGAGGGAGTCGAGCGCGCTCTGCGCGTCGGGTTCCTTCAGCAGGTGCGCCCGCTCGCCCAGCGGATAGAAGGTGCCGCGTTCGTCGCGGGCCTCGGTGACGCCGTCGGTGTACAGGAGCAGCTGCTCGCCGGGGGCGAAGCGCACGGAGAACGGCTTCGGGTTCTCGCCGCCCCGGGCGCCGCCCAGGCCGAGCGGCGGGGCGTAGGAGGGCGGGGCGGGGAAGTCGGCGGTGCCGTTGCGCCGTACGACCATCGGTGGCGGGTGGCCGTAGTTGAGGAAGAGCACCTCGTGGTCCGTGCCGATCTCGGCGAGGACGGCGGTCACGAACTTCTCGTCGGACAGCACCCGGGAGACGCTGCGCTCCAGGCGTTCGCCGAGTCCGACGAGGTCGGGTTCGTCGTGCGCGGCCTCGCGGAACGCGCCGAGCACCACGGCGGCCGTCTCGACGGCGGCCAAGCCCTTGCCCTGGACGTCGCCGACGATGACGCGCACGCCGTGCGGGGAGGCGACCACTTCGTAGAGGTCGCCGCCGATCCGGGCCTCCGCGACGGCCGAGGTGTACGACACCGCGGCCTGGAGCGGACCGGCGGTCAGCGGCACGGGCCGTAGCAGAACGCGCTGGGCGACCTCGGCGATGGACCGCACACTGGCGAGTTCGGCCTCGCGGCGGCCGCGCATCACGGCGGCGGCGATGCCCGCGCCGGTCACGCCGACCACCGACACCATCGCCAGGAAGCCCCGGCGTTCCTGGAACAGGCCGTCGTAGAGACCGAGTCCGACGCACAGGGCGAGGGCCGCAGCGCCGAACCACGCGGTGCGGCGCCAGCCGCCGACCAGGCCCGCGAAGGCCGGTCCGAGGGAGGCCAGCGGGAGGAAGCCGAGGCCGGGGCCCGCGAGGATGTCGCCGACCGCGACCACCGCCATCACCGCGGCGGGCAGCCAGGTCAGCGGGGAAAGCCTGCGCTGCGGCTTCGCTGCGGCCATGGTCCACTCCAAGGGCGTCGCGGCTTTCGGGGGCCGCCTTCCGCAAGAGCCCCTCCCCCACCTTTGGACATCGCAAGGCTGTCAGGCAATCCCCTCGACGCGCCCGGCCCTTTACCCAATTGAGTCCGAGAGCGGACATTTCCTGATCGACGACAACCATGCGGCAGCGTCCGGTTGCCGATCACGGAGTCAGGGCAAGTGAACTGTGTAGGACCGGCCGCGCACCATGCGGCGGCCCCGGTGCGGTGGCGCCGCGGGGATACCGGGTCGTCCTAGGAGGGGAAGTGATTCGCCATGCGTACGCATCGGCGTACCCATAGGCGTTCTGTACGCGTGGAGTACCTGCTGCCCGACGAGGCCGCGTCGGCGGGTCAGGCACGGAGGCTGACCTCGGAGTTCCTCGCCCGTTCCCGGCATCGGATGGAGCGGGTGGGCGCTTCGCAGATCGACGACGCGACGCTCATCGTGTCCGAACTCGTCGCCAACGCGACCGAACACGGCCGCGGCGAGTGCCGGTTGCGCATCCAGTTGTCCGACGAGCGCGTCACGGTCGAGGTCTACGACGACAACCCGGCCCCCCCGCGCGTGCGACCGCTGACGGCCGAGGCCGAGAGCGGACGCGGCCTGGCCATGGTCCGCTGTCTGGCCCACCGCTTCGACGTCACACCGGTCACCGGCGGCGGCAAGCGGGTCCGCGCGATCCTGGCCATCTGACCCGGCCGCGCCTCAGCGGACGGTCAGCGGCGGTACGACGGGCACCTCCGGGGCGGCGTCGATGTCGGCCTGGGTCATGCGGAACTCGACGGGGTACGCCTCGCGCCGCGTACGGCGGTCGGGTTCGGTGGTGCGCCACATGTAGAGGCAGCGGACGCACTGGAGTACGTCCCACACGCCGGGGACCGGCGAGGTGGTCACGGTGTCGAGCGTGCCGTGGGCGCAGCGGGGGCAGATCATGGCGGGTGGCTCCTGAGGTGGGTGCGGTGGGCGTTCAGCGGGCGGCGATGAGGGCGCGCAGCCGGTCCGTCCACTCCGGGGTCTCCGGAAGGTCCCGTACGGGGGTGTCGAAGTGGCCCCTGTTGTCCGGGGCGACCGGAGTCGTGGCGTCGATGATCATCTTGCTGGTGATTCCAGGGGTGTTGGCGGCCGGCGCGAGTGCCATGACCGACAGGTTGGGGACGATGATCACGTCGTCCTGAGGGTTCACCTTCGCGGACATCGCCCACATCACCTGGGGCAGGTCGAAGGGGTCGACGTCCTCGTCCACCACGATGACCTGCGTGACGTAGCCGAGGCCGTGCGGGGTGGTCATCGCGCGCATGCCGACCGCCTTGGCGAAGCCGCCGTAGCGCTTCTTCGTCGAGACGATCACCGCGAGGCCGTGGGTGTACATGGCGTTGACGGCCTGCACCTCGGGGAATTCGGCGCGGAGTTGCTTGAGGAGGGGGACGCAGGTGTTGGGGCCGACGAGGTAGTCGACCTCGGTCCACGGCATGCCGAGGTAGAGGGACTCGAAGACCGGGTTCGTACGGTACGAGACGCGGTCGACACGGATCGTCGGCATGCGCCGGCCGCCGGAGTAGTGGCCGGTGAACTCGCCGAAGGGGCCCTCTATTTGACGCTTGCGGCTCTCCACCACGCCCTCGATGACGACCTCGGAACCCCAGGGGACGTCGAAGCCCGTGAGCGGGGCGGTGGCGATGGGGGCGGGGGCTCCGCGCAGGGCGCCGGCCATCTCGTACTCGGACTGGTCGTAGCCCATCGGCATGCCGGCGACGATCGTGATGACCGGGTCGTTGCCGAGGGTGATCGCGATGGGCAGATCTTCACCCGACTCCTCGGCGGCGTGCAGGTGTTGGGCCACGTCGTGCATGGGGACCGGCTGGAAGGCGAGGCGGTCGCGGCCGATGACCTCGATGCGGTACGTGCCGACGTTCTGCTTGCCGAAGTGGTCCGGGTCGCGTGGGTCGCGTGAGACCACGGCGGCCTTGTCGAGGTAGAAGCCGCCGTCGCCGTCGTTGAGCCGGAACAGCGGGAGGACCTTGAACAGGTCGATGCCGGCGCCCTGTTGGGCGTTCTCCCGCCAGGGCGCGTCCTCGCGGCGCTCCGGTGCGACTGGGAACGCGTCCCAGCGGCGGGCGAACTCCTCGACCTGCTCACGTACGGAGGTGTCCGGGGGCAGTCCGAGGGCGAGGGCGTGGTTGCGCCAGGAGCCGTGGACGTTCATCGCGATCCGGGCGTCCGTGAAGCCCTTGACGTTGTCGAAGTAGAGAGCGGGGGCGCCTTCGCCGATGCGTCCGGCCGCGTTGGCCGCGGCGGCCAAGTCCGGTTCGGGAAGCACCTGTTCGGTGATCCGCAGCAGCTGGCCCTCCTTGTCCAGGGTGTCCAGGAAGCTGCGCAGGTCGTCGTGGGGCATGGGTGACTCCGTGGCTGTGTGCCGCTCAGGCGGCCGGGTGGATGCGGGCGTCGCGGGCGGGTCGCATGCCGTCCCAGCGCTTGGCGGCGGGGGCGGGCAGGTCGAGCTGGTCGAGGACGCGGGAGGTGAGGTGGGTGACGATGTCGTCGACCGTGGCGGGGTGGTTGTAGAAGGCGGGCATCGGCGGCACGATGCGGACGCCCTTGCGGGCGAGGTCGAGCATGTTCTCCAGATGGATCTCGCTCAGGGGGGTCTCGCGCGGTACGAGGACCAGCGGGCGGCGCTCCTTGAGGATCATGTCGGCGGCCCGGCCGATCAGCCCGTCGGCGTAGCCGGCGCGGATGCCGGCCAGGGTCTTCATGGAGCAGGGCACGATGACCATGCCGTCGGTGCGGAACGAGCCGGAGGCGATGGTGGCCCCCTGGTCCTCGGGACCGTGGACGACGTCCGCCAGCTCGGCGACCTCGCGGGTGGTGCGGCCCGTCTCCAGCTCCACGGTGGTCCGGGCCCAGCGGCTGAGCACGAGATGGGTCTCCACCTCGGGCAGCTCGGCGAGCTGCTCCAGCAGCCGGACACCGAGGACGGCACCGGTCGCTCCGGTCATCCCCACGATCAGTCGCACGTCGTCAGCTCCTTGCCCGATTCGGTCCCCGTGGTGTCGACCGTAGGAGCGGTTCTGCGCCCGGCCAGGGTAGGCTCGGGACTCACTATGGGAAAAAACGGTCAGCCTGGGATCACGGACGTGCCGTACCGTCCGTCGCTCGCCGCGCCCATCGGGATGGACGTCGTGGACTTCACCGAGCTGCTGGCGCGCGGCGAGCGGCGCGGTATCGACCTGTCGGCGCCGCAGCGGCCGGACTTCCATCACCTGATCCATGTCACCGAGGGCACGCTGCGGCACCGGGTGGACTTCACGGACTGCGTGGTGGCGGAGGGCGGCTGGCTGTGGGTGAGTTCGGGGCAGGTGCACCAGTACGTCCCCGCGGACCTGACGACGGCCCGGGGCACGATCGTCATCTGGCAGCCCGGCTTCGTCCTGGCCGATCCCCCCTTCGACCAGTCCCCCCTGCTCCCGACGGGCCCCCACGCACGAACGGCGCGCCTGACCCTCCGTCACCTCGCGTACGAGTACGCCGACTTGGCATCGCTCCCCCTCGACGCACACCTCCAGACCCTCCGCATGCTCCTCTCCGTCCTCCTGCTGCGCCTCTCCCACATCCGCCCGGACCCGGTGTCGTCCGCCCCGCCCGACGACACGTTCCGCCGCTACAGCGCCGCGCTGGAACGGGACTTCCGCAGCAGCCACCGCGTCGCCGACTACGCCGCCGCCCTCGGCTACAGCCCACGCACCCTCACCCGGGCGACCCTCGCGGCCACGGGGACGACCGCCAAGCAGTACCTCGACGCCCGCATCCTCCTGGAGGCCAAACGCCTCCTCGTCCACACCGACGCGACGGCCTCGGACATCTCCCGCACCCTCGGCTTCACCGAACCGACCGACTTCGCGAAGTTCTTCCGCACACGGGACGGCCGCACACCGCTGGAGTTCCGTGCGGTGGCACGCGGGCAGAGGTGACTCACGCGAGCAACGGGAGGCGGCGATAAGGGAGTTCAGTGCGGGCGAGACCGCCGTACGGCGTGCCGCGGAGCGGGGGTTGGGCGGCCGGCGTGCTTGAGGAGTCGGCCCGCTCGCCGCGTCGCGGCCCGGGTTCGTACGCGAAGCGTTGCGGCTTGGCGTTTCGGGTCAGCGGTGGGCCACGTAGGTGACGAGCCCGCCGATGTTCAGGCCCAGTGCGCAGCCGCGGCGGAAGGACGCGTAGCGCATCCTCGGGGTGTGCTGGGCGTCGCTCATCGCATACGGCCCGCGGATCCCCAGCTCCACGCCGCACAGGCAGATGACGTAGCCGAGACGCAGGGCGGCGGCTGCCCACTCGGGGTCGTGCGCGACCCAGGTCCGGGAGTAGATCTCGCCGTCGGGTGTCCGCAGTTCCAGCCGGGAGTAGGTGTATCCGTAGCACTGCTCCAGTTTTGGCTGTTCGTCGGGTATCTCGTGCAGCTCCCATCCGGGGATCGAGCACAGGACGGTGACCTCGGGCGGCAGACGCCTCATGCCGAACAGGATGGCGCCTTCGAGCTGCGGTTCCTCGGGTAGCTCGTCGGGCGAGGCTCCCGCCGGCACGACGTACCCGAAGTAGCCCACGCCCACGGCGTGCCTGAACTCGAAGAGGGCTGTGGGCATGCGGCGAGCCTGCGCGGGATCGAGGGGGACCGCGCCGTCCGCGGTCTCCAGACCCGTCAGCACACCGAGCCGCAGCGCGGGGTCGTCGCTGAACAGGATCTGCCCGTTGTCGTCGAGCTCTTCGTCCTGATGCCGGTTCATCTTCTTCGGCCCTCCGGTTGGTTACCGTTCCGCGTCCGCGCCTGGGCGACCAGATGTTGAACCATCCTATTGAAGGATCGTTCAACAATCCATACATTGGGCACGTGCACCACCGGGTCGGCGGTTTCGTCGAGGGCAGGGGTGAGAGTGGGCGCGGAGGAAGCAGGCGCAAGGCGGAGAGGCGTGGGCCGAAGGGTGCTGGTGGGCGCCGCGAGCACCGGCGGCGCGTTGGCGCTGTGGGCGACGGTGCGTCTGATCGAGCGCACGGCCTTCGTCACGCACGCCCAGTCGATCGAGGTGCTGTGCGCGGTGGCGCTTCTCCTCGCCTGCGTGTTCCTGGGCACGTGCTGGTCCTTGGACATCCGGTGGCTGCTGTGTGCGGTGTGCCTCTTCGGGGTGCTGTTCCTCCAGGACCGGGAGCTGGGCCAGCAGGAACTGCACCAGCACGGGCGTACCGAACACGTCAGGGTCCGACGGATGCAGTGGTCCGCCGCTGACGGCACGGGCGCGAGCGCTCACCTCTACACGGTCACCGTCGTCGACGGCCCTCCGCTGGCTCCGATCGAGGAGAACGGGCTCATGGGCTGGAAGTGGGTGGTGGGCGGCACGTACACGGTGACCGTCGATCCGCAGGGCAGTGCCCCGCTCAGGCGGGGGGACAGGCCCGGGCCGCCGGTGATCCAGCGGTTGCTCCAGATCCCACTCGGCCTCGGCCTGGCCTTCGCCCTCTGGATGCCCTCGGAACGGCTCCTGCGCCGCCGCGTTCCCCGGCCGTCGGCCCCGACGCCCAGCGCCGCCCCCTAGCCCCCTCCTCGACGGCCTGCGCAACGCCCCCGCCCCGCTCCCCCACCCTCACCGCACCCTGGCCCAACGATGCACTGCACGGCCTCGGACCGCAGCACTGGCCCCGCTGGAGCGGACTCACCCCAAGAACCCTGCGCCGCACGGGAATTGGCACGCGAACAGCACACTGCCCGGCGCCGTGGACCGGTCCAACGGTCCTTCGGCGCCGGGCAGCACGACCCTGCGTGTTCGCTGCGGTCGGGTCAGGAATCGACCCCGGCCTCTTCGAGCGCCACGACCGGCTCCGCCTTCCCCTCGTCCGCCGCGGTCTGCCGTACGGCGGGGATCGCCGCCGCGACCAGGGCCGCGAGGAGGGCGACACCGCCGCCGATGATGAGGCCCGTGCGGAAGCCGCCCTCGGAGGTGAAGGTGTAGCCACCCGCCGTGGTGGTCATCTGGGCGAGGACCACGCCGATCACCGCGGCACCGATCGAGGTGCCGAGGGAGCGCATGAGGGTGTTGAAGCCGTTCGCCGCGGCGGTCTCGGAGAGCGGGACCGAACTCATGATGAGGGCGGGCATCGCGCCGTAGGCGAGGCCGACGCCGCTGTTGATGACGATGCAGACGACCATGAGGCCCCACGCCGAGCTCATCAGGCCCATCGCCAGGGCGTAGCCGGCGGTGATGACCAGGACGCCGCTGATCAGGGTGAACTTCGGGCCGCGGGCGTTGGTGAGCTTTCCGCCGAGCGGGGAGACGATCATCATCATGATGCCGCCGGGCGCCATCCACAGGCCGGCCGCGAGCATCGACTGCCCCAGGCCGTATCCGGTGGCCTCGGGGAACTGGAGCAGCTGCGGGACGACGAGCATGCTGGAGTACATGCCGACGCCGACGAAGACCGAGGCGACGTTGGTGATGAGGACCCGGGGGCGGGCCGTCGTCCGCAGGTCGATCAGCGGGTCACCGGTGCGCAGCTCCCAGACACCCCAGGACAGGAAGGCCACGAGGGCGACGGCGAACAGGCCGAGCACGGTGGCCGAACCCCAGCCCCAGTCGGCGCCCTTGGAAATGCCGAGCAGCAGGCAGACGAGACCGACGGCGAGGCCGAGGGCACCGGGTGCGTCGAAGCGCTGGCCCTTGGCGGCGGCCGGGACATCCGGGATCAGGAACCAGATCAGTGCGGCGACCACGAGGGCGAGGGCGGCCGAACCCCAGAACAGGGCACGCCAGTTGGCGTACTGCGCGATGGCCGCGGCGATCGGCAGACCCAGGCCGCCGCCGATGCCCATGGAGGCGCTGACGAGGGCGATGGAGGGGCTGAGCCGCTCCTGCGGTACGACGTCCCGCAGCAGGGCGATGCCCAGCGGGACCATGCCCATGCCCATGCCCTGGAGTCCGCGGCCGACGATCATCGGGACGACGGACGAGGAGAGCGCGCAGACCACCGAGCCCACGATGAGCGGGACGGAGCAGGCGAGCAGCATGCGGCGCTTGCCCAGCAGGTCGCCGAGGCGTCCGACGACCGGCACGCAGACCGCGGCCACCAGCAGCGTGGCGGTGATCACCCACGCGGCGTTCGAGGACGAGGTGTGCAGCATCTCCGGCAGGTCGGCGATGAGCGGGGTGACCAGCGTCTGCATGATCGCGGCGGTGGTGCCGGCGAAGGCCAGCGTGGCGACCACGCCGCCTGCGCGGGCTGAAGGCTGGGGGGCGTCCATGGCGGGACTCCTCGGCATGTCTGTTCGGTCAGGATGTGAAGGGATGTGCATCGTACACATCGTATGTATCGACCATGTCATCTGGAGGATGCATACCGTCGTGGGAGGATGGATCGTGCCGCCCCCGAGCGCAGGACACGGTGGCGGCATCGGCAGGAAGCAGGAGGCAGTGGACCGATGGACAGGCGCACACGCGAGATCGAGTACGAGCAGATGCTCCTCAGCCGGCACGGGCTTCTGTCGCACCGGGGCGGGCGCCGCAAGGACGGCGTGCTGGAGCGCAGCGCCTACATCCTGCTGAGCCGCATCCGCGTCCAAGGGCCCATGTCCATCGGCGAGTTGAGCGACGCCTTCGGTCTCGACACGTCCACTCTCAACCGGCAGACGGCCGCCGCCATGCGCTCAGGGCTGGTCGACCGCATCCCCGACCCGCAGGGCGGCATGGCCCGCAAGTTCCGCATCACGGACCTGGGCGCTCGGATGCTCGACGAGGAACGCGAGGGTCTCGTCCAGTCCCTGGACCTGATCATGGACGACTGGTCGGACGAGGACATCGACGCCTTCGCGGCTTTCCTGCGACGCTTCAACACCGACATCGAACGGCTCGGCGGGCGCCCCTGGCCACGGCCGTGAGCGACGGCCATGGACGTGTGAACTCCGCGGGACGACAGCATGCGTGAGCCCCGCCCCGTGACAACTCACGGGGCGGGGCGGTCGGTTCACGCGGGGCGTGCCCGTGTCAGGACGAGCGGCGGGTACGGCCGGCCATGTACACCGCACCGCCGCCGAGGGCGATCACCAGGGCCGCACCGCCGGCGATGAGGCCGACCGGCGCGTTCGAACCGGTCTCCGCCAGCGGCTGGTTGCCACCGTTCGGCGTCGCCTTCGGCGTGGGCGAGGACGACGGCTGGAGCGGCGGCACGTGCGCGGAGGTGGGAGGCGTCGTCGACGGCTTGGGGCTGGCCGGCGGGGTCGACTCCTCGGCGGGAGGCGTGCTGTCGGCCGGGGTCGACGGCGTCGCGGGCGGCGCCGAGGCGGGCTGCGTCGGCGTCGGGGTGGGCGACGGAGTACCGGTGGTGCACTCCTTGTCGCCGCCGTTCCAGGCGGCTATGAGGTGGTACGGCGTCGTGATGTTGTCGGGCTGGTAGGGCAGCGGGCCGTGGCCCTCGCCCGTGCCGCCGTCGTACGTGACGTCGTCGCCGTACAGGTCGATCTGGCCGTAGCAGTCAGGTGACTTGACCTTCAGCTGCTGCCAGGTGTGCGTGGCGTCCTGCGCGCCGGCGACGTCCTTGGCGGTGAGGTAGACCGTGGCCTTGTCGACCATGGTCTGGTGGCCGGAGGTGTACCAGTTGGAGCCCTCGGTGGTGTACTCGGCGAGCGAGACGGGGTACTTGCAGCTCTCCCCGACGCTCTGGTCGGGAGCGAGCCGGACCTGGACGGTGCCCGGGACGGTGTCCCACTGGAGGAACCCGCCCTGCGAGGTCCAGTCCGCGCCGACGACGTTTCCATCAGCACCGACGATGCGGTACTGCACGGTGGCGGACTGGCAGGCGCCGGTCTCGGCGGCGCTCGCCGGACCGGCTGCGAGCACGGGGGCGGCAGCCGCGACGAACGCGGTGGCGGCGAGGGCGGACAGGGATCTGAGGTGCTGCGAACGTGACAAAGTGAGCCTCGACGATGGTGAAAGGTGTGGGAGGTGGCAGAGCGCGAGCGGCGGGCACACTGAAGGAGACGATCGATGGCGTGCGCTGCCGGACCGCTCGCGGCACTTCGCTCAGCGTGGACGCGGCGAAGCAAGCAGAATTCTTGTCACCTTTCACAACTCCCGTCAATCCTTCACCAGTTGGCCACAGGTCAAGATCAGGGCAGTACGGTCACAACATGCCGGCGCAGCCCCTCCAGCGCGACGAACAGGCCGGGGTCGACGAGTTCGTCGCCGTCTCGCTCATAGGTCATGTCGTCGAGCAGTTCGGTGAGTTGACGGGTGCCGCCGCGCAGATCGGTCCACCGGAGGCGGACCCGGCCCTGGGCAGGCTGTTCGGAGAGGTTGACGACGACGAGGTGGCGGCCGGAGGCGGTGGTCCAGGACCAGGCGACCAGGTTCTCGTGGGTGGGGTTGTCCGGCCAGCCCGTGCAGTCGAGCAGCTGCCACTCCCCCTCGGAACGCATGCCTGAGGAGGCGACGGCGGCGAGCAACTGGTGCTGGAACGCCTGGAGTTCCTTGTCGACGGGCTCCTCGGGGCGCCGGGCGAGGAAGACCGGCGGGCGCACCCGTCGCCCCTCGAACTGGCCCTCGTGCCACAGCGTCGCGCCGGGCAGGGTCGCGATGGTGACGGCCGCCACGCGTTCCCGCTCGGGTGACAGGCTCGCGGCGGCCCGGGGCTCGTCATGGTTCTCCAGGAAGCGGACCAGGCCGCGCTGATAGCCGACATCGGCCTGGAGGTGGCCGCGCACCGACTCCGCGCCCTCGTGCAGCAGCCGGTCGTAGAGCCGTTTGTCGTAGCAGTGGTCGAACCCCTGTTGTTGCAGGGCCCATTCGAGGTCCCAGTACGCCTCGGCGACGAAGAGGAAGTCGGGGTGGCGTGCGCGGACCCTCGGGATCGTGTACGGCCAGAAGTCCTCGGACGGTGCCGTGCCGGCCCGTTCGCCCCAGGTCTTCGTGAAGACGTCGGTCATCAGCAGCATGGCCATGTCGCAGCGGACGCCGTCGGCCTGGTCGGCGATCGCGGCCAGGGTGTCGACGGCCGCCGTGCGCAACTCCTCGCTGAACGCGTTGAGTTGGACGACGTCCGGCCAGGGCGCGAAGTACGGGTCGCGGCCACGGGCGAACACCTTGCCGCCGGCTTCGAGGTAGGCGGCGGGGTCTCGGGCCAGGTCGTCCTGAGTGCCCTGGACGAGACAGCCGGGGCGTTCGGTCAGCCAGGGGTGGTCGGGGGCCACGTGGTTGGGGACGTAGTCGAGGATCAACCGGACGCCGCGGGCGGCCAGTTGGGCGCGGGCCGCCGCCAGTCCCTCCGGGCCGCCGAGGGAGGCGTCCACGACGTAGTCGCGGACGCAGTACGGTGATCCGACGACGTCCTCCGGGCGGAGGTCCGGCAGCGCGGCCCGGAACGACGCCTGGAGCCCTTCGTCGCGCAGGGCGATCTCCAGTCCGGCCGGGCTGCGTTCCCACACGCCCATCAGCCAGACGGCGTCGACGCCCGGGAGGGCGACCTCGTCCCACGCGGGATCGGGGACCTCGCCGAGGGTGACGGTGCGGCCGTATCGCGTACTCAACTCCCGCAGCCAGATGAGGGTGTTGATCTCGTAGATCACCGGGTGCTCGGGCCAGGCCGTCATGACAGGGGCTCCTCTCGGTCGCCGGTCGGGCGGAGGCTCTCGCGGCCCCGCGCCGACCACTCCTCGTCTCCGAGGGTGTGGAAGAGGGTGGCGGTGACGGCGGACAGGCCGGTCCAGCCGGTCTGGTGGGAGGCGCCGAGACCGGCGCCGTTGTCGCCGTGGAAGTACTCGTAGAAGAGGATCAGGTCCTTCCAGTGCGGGTCCTTGGCGAATTTGGCCTGGGCGCCGTGCACCGGCCGGTGTCCGTCGGCGTCGCTGAGGAAGGTGGCGGTGAGCCGGTCGGAGATCTCGCGGGCGACCTCGTAGAGGGTGAGCTGTCGGCCCGAGCCGGTGGGGCATTCGACGGTGAACTGCGGGCCGTGGAAGGCGTGCAGGTTGAGCAGGGCCCGGATCAGCAGCAGATTGACCGGGAACCACACGGGGCCGCGCCAGTTGGAGTTGCCGCCGAACATTCCGGAGTCGGACTCGGCGGGCAGATAGCCGACGCCGTACGTCTCCCCGTGCACCTCGAAGGTGTACGGGTGCTCGGCGTGGTACCGGGAGAGGGAGCGGATGCCGTGCGGGCCGAGGAACTCGCCCTCGTCGAGCATGCGGGACAGGATGCGGCGCAGCCGGTCCTCGCCGAACAGGGCGAAGAGATAGCGGCCTTCGGCGTTCGGGCCGAGCGCCTCGTGCGAGGAGATGGTGGCCTCCACGGCCGGATGGCGCTCCATGAACTCCCGTGCTCCCGCGACCAGTTCGGGGAAGCGCTGGTCCGCCCGGCCGCCGACCAGGCTGGTGGCCGCGAGGGGGATCAGTCCCACGAGGGAGCGCACCTTGAGCCGGGTCGCCGTGCCGTCGGGCAGGCGCAGCACGTCGTAGAAGAAGCCGTCCTCCTCGTCCCACAGGCTCGCGTTGCCGTCGCCGATGCGGTTCATGGCGACGGCGATCCACGCGAAGTGCTCGAACAGGGACTGCGCCTGCTCGACGTAGACGGGGTTGTCGACGGCCAGCTCTGTGGCGATCTCCAGGAGGTTCTGGCAGTACAGCGCCATCCACGCGGTGCCGTCGGCCTGGTCGAGGTGGCCGCCGGTGGGGAGCGGGGCGCTGCGGTCGAAGACGCCGATGTTGTCGAGGCCGAGGAAGCCGCCCTGGAAGACGTTGTTGCCGTCGGTGTCCTTGCGGTTGAGCCACCAGCTGAAGTTCTTCATCAGCTTCTGGAAGGCGTTCTCCAGGAAGGCGCGGTCGCCCTTGCCGGTGCGGTGCTTCTCCAGCTCGTAGAGGAACAGGGTGGCCCAGGCGTGCACGGGCGGGTTGACGTCCCCGAAGTTCCATTCGTACGCGGGGATCTGGCCGTTGGGGTGGAGGTAGAGACGGCGCAGCAGCACGTCCAACTGGCCCTTGGGCGAAGGCGAGATCGACCATCGACAGGGCGACGGTGTGGAAGGCGAGGTCCCAGGCCGCGAACCACGGGTACTCCCAGGTGTCCGGCATCGACATGATCTCGTCGTTGACCATGTGGTACCAGTTGCTGTTCCGCACCCGGGGGTCGGAGGCGAGCGGGTCGAGGCCGTGCTCGGAGAGCCAGCGCTCGACGTCGAGGTAGTAGTACTGCTTGCTCCACAGCATCCCGGCCAACGCCTGCCGTACGAGCCGCCGTTCGTCGTCCGAGGCGTCCGGGGTGGTGATGCCGTCGTAGAACTCGTCGGCCTCGGCGCGCCGTTGGGTCATGACGGTGTCGAAGTCGCATCTCCAGTCGGGCAGTTCGTCGGCGGTGAGACGTAGGCGCACGGTGGCGCTCCGGCCGGCCGGGATGGTGAGCACGTGGTGGACGGCGACCTTGGTGCCGGTCCGGGCGGGGTTGACGGCTCCGGTCTCGCCGCCGACGACGTGGCGGTCGATGCCGTCCTTGACGTACGGGGAGGCGTTCGGACTGCCGAAGATCTTCTCGTTGTTGGTGTCGTTCTCGGTGAACAGGATCTCCGCGTCCGCGTCGCAGTACAGCCGGCGCGGGCCCAAATCCTCGTGGTCGGCGCGGACATGGCCTCCGGGTTCCGAGCGGAGGGACGGTACGGTGGTGCCGCCGGCCCAGGACCAGGTGTGCCGGAACCACAGGGTCGGCAGCAGGTGCAGGGGTGCCTCGTCGGGGCCGCGGTTGTGCGCGGTGATCTCGATCAGCAGGTCGTCGGGGCCGGCCTTGGCGTACTCGACGAACACATCGAAGTAGCGGTCCTCGTCGAAGATGCCGGTGTCGAGGAGTTCGTACTCGAAGTCACCGCGCCCACGAGTTTTGTTGGTGGCCCTGAGGTCCTCGTACGGGAACTCCGACTGCGGGTATTTGTACAGGTACTTCATGTACGAGTGGGTGGGCGTGCTGTCGAGGTGGAAGTAGTACTCCTTGACGTCCTCGCCGTGGTTTCCCTCGGAGTTGGTGAGGCCGAACATCCGCTCCTTGAGGATCGGGTCGCGGCCGTTCCACAGGGCGAGCGCGAAGCACAGACGCTGCTTGTCGTCGCTGACGCCGGCGATGCCGTCCTCGCCCCAGCGGTAGGCGCGGGAGCGGGCCTGGTCGTGGGTGAAGTACGACCAGGCGTCGCCGTTCTCGCTGTAGTCCTCCCGCACGGTCCCCCACTGGCGCTCGCTCAGATAGGGACCCCAGCGGCGCCAGGGCACCCCGGATTCGTCCGCCTCGGCCAGCCGTCGCCGCTCGGCATCCGGTGTGTCACCGCTCGTCCCCATCGCGTGTCCTCCTCATGGCCCGGCACCTTCGACAAGACTCCGGTGTCTTGCGTGCGACGGCAACGGATACCGGGCGGGTCCTGCGGATGGTCCCCTCGCGTTCATCTCCGGGTCCGGGCCGAGTGCGCGAGGACCGAGGCGACGGCCAGCAGCGACGCCGCTGCCGCCGCGACCGGCGCCACCAGGAACGCGCCCGCGCTGCCGCGGCTGTCCGCGAGGTACCCGGCCAGTGCCTGCCCGGTCGCGGTGCCGAGCGGGCCGCCCGCGCACAGGATCGTCAGGGCGACGGTCGCCCGGTCGGCGGGCGCGAGGCGTTCGGTGAGGGCGTAGAGGCTGATCAGGTACGGCGCCACGGTCACTCCGGCGACGGCCATGGCGGCGGGGAGCACGTGCCCCCGCTCCCCGGCGACCAGGGTCAGCGCGCCCAGCAGCAGCGTCCCCGCGAAGGTCACGTACCGGCGGCGGAGGCCGAAGCGATTGGGGAGCCAGGCGCAGGCGGCGCCCGCCACCGCGCTGCCGACGCCGAAGACGGCGTAGAGAAGTCCGGCGCTGCCCGGGTGGCCGCTCTCGTCTGAGTGGGCGGTGACGCCGGTCTGCACGGCGCCGAACATCGTGCCCATCGCGGCCATGGCGAGGAACATCACGGCAAGTGGCAGTCGGGGCAGCGGAGTTCGCGTGCTGTCCGTGCCCTCGCGGTCCTCGGTGCCCTCCTGGGTCAGGGTCAGGGCGAAGGGCACGGTGGCCAGGGCGAGGAGGGTGATGGCGGCCACGGTCGGCGCGGTCGGGCCGAGGGGGGTGAGGAGTCCGACGAGTGCGGGTCCGGCGACGAAGGTGATCTCGTCGGCGGTCGCCTCGTAGGAGAGGGCGGTCGGTATGAGGTCGGGCCGGGCGCGGGCGTGGAGCAGGCGTGACCAGTGGACCCGTACGAGGGGGCCGATCGGGGGCTGGGTGAGGCCGGACAGCGCGGCGGCGGTCAGCATGCTCGCGCGGCCGGTGTGGCTCGCCACGACGAGGGCGGTGAGGGCCGCGGCGTTGGCGAGTGCGGTGAGCGTCCCGACGAGGCGGTGGCCGTGGCGGTCGGCCAGGGTTCCGACGATGGGGGCGCCGAGCGCGTTGGCGATGCCCTGGGCAGCCGCCGCGAGTCCCGCGAAGGCGTAGCTGCCCGCGGCGGCCTGGACGAGGACGAGGGTCGCGAGCGACGAGGTCGCGTAGGGAAGGCGGGCCAGGAAGCCCAGCGGGAAGAAGGCCGCGCCGGGCACTCGCAGCAGGGATCGGTACGCCATCGGCGTCTCCATGAACACGTCGGAGAGACGCGCTGCCCCTGCCTCACACGCGTGAAGGACCCCTGTTCTGCCGCCCAGCCTAGCGAGCCGACGAGCCTGTCACCAGAGCGTTTCAGCCCCTCCCGCGATCAGCGAAGACGGTGACCGACAGGAAGCGACCGGGAGTTCGACCAGGTCCTGGGCACCGTGCGCGTCCCCGCGGGACACGGCGCCCGGACCCGCCGCCGAGGCAGCCGCGTCGGCCACCTAGATGAACTCCTCGGCGCCCTTGGCGGGCTGTCGCGGTCTCCAAGTCCGTGGAGGCGTGGGCCTGTTCGCGGGTGGTCCACCGGTCCGGCAGGGCGGGTGCCTGGTCGTGGTGGTCGGTGCCCGTGGCGGTCACTCCGCCTGATGGGCCACGGACCGCCGGGACGTGCGGAGCGCGAAGCGCGGGTGCGGCTCGGCGCGGCCCAGGGCGAGGTCGGCGGCCATGGCGCCGATGAGCGGGGTGAACTTGGCGCCATGGCCCGAGCACGGGGACACGACGACGAAGGGACCGCTCCGGTCGAGCACGAAGTCCTCGTCGGGGGTGCTGGTGTAGAGGCAGCTCGCCTCGGCGACGGGCGTGGGGTCGAGGCCCGGGCACGTGCGCTCCACCCACGCGGTGACCTTGTCGCGCGAGGCGGGATCGACAACGCCGGTGCGGGTGTCGGCAGTTGTAGGGGTGCCCTCGTCGTGCTGGGCGACCTTGAACGCCGGAAGCGGTCCGCCGTCGCTGCCGGACGGGAGGCCGTAGAGGTTCAGCCGGTCCGCGTGGACGAAGACGGGCCAGGTGGTCGTCTCGGGGTCGCGTCGGGGGAAGTGGAAGACCTGCTGCTGGGTCACCCGGAGGGGCGGCAGGGGCGCCGATATGCCTAGCGGGACGGCGAGTTGGGGCAGCCAGGCGCCGGACGCGACCACGACCGTGTCGGCGACGACGGTGGGACCGCTCGAACGCAGCGCGACACGGCCGTCGTCGAGGATCTCCGCTCCGGTGACGCGGGTGCCGGTGAGGACGCGGGCGCCTAGCTCTGCGGCCCGGCGGACGGCGGCGGCCACCGTCGCGTCGGCGTCGACCGTGCCCGCGTCCGGGTGATGCAGCACGGGTCCGTCGAAGCGGAACTGCGGCCAGCGGTCCGCCGCTTGGGCCGCGGTGAGCAGCTCGTGCGGTACGGCGGCCGCGGCGAGGATGTCCGCCATGCCCTCCGGGTCGCGGCCCGCGCCGAAGTCCACTCCCCCGGTGAGGCGCAGCAGTTGGGTGCCGGTGTCGTGCTCCAGCTCCTGCCAGAGTTCGCGGGCCTCGCCGGTGAGGCGGACGTAGAGGGGGTCGGCGTAGGCGCGACGGTAGATGCGTGAACTGCCGTGGGAGCTGCCGGACTTGTGGCCGATGTCGTACGCCTCGATGAGCGTGACCTCGTGCCCCTGGCGGGCGAGGTGCCAGGCCGTGGCCGCGCCCATCAAACCCGCTCCTACGACGGCGATCACAGGGCGGCTCCTGAGGTGCCCGGGAACCAGGAGGTGCCGGCGAGGACGAACGCGACCCCGTCCGCGCGGACTTCGGCGGCCGGATCGGATGTGGGGGCGGTCTTCGGTGCCGCATCGGCGTTCCGTGCCGGGTCGGTGGTCGTGGGTGGTGCGGCGGCGGTGTCCATCACCATGGGGGCTCCCAGCTTCCGGGGTTTCCTGATGTGAATCACTATCTCCCCTCGGGAAATCCGATCGCGATGACGGCCCCATGGTCCGCAGGGAAGCCCCATGGTCCACAGGGGAGCCCCCTGTCGCGGATACCGCGCGGCTCGACTCCGACCCTCGGTCGCGGATATGGCGTTCTCATCTGGCGAGAGGTAGCCCCTCACCACGATGCAGGGCAAGGTCGCCGTGATCAGCGGAGGCTCGACCGGCGTGGGGCGGGCAGTCGGGGCGCAACTCGCCGAGAACGGCGCCCATGCGGTCCTGCTCGCCCGCCGACGTCAGCAGCGGTGACAGCGTCCGCGCGGCCTTCGCTCAGGTCGAGGAGCGGTTCGGGCGGGTGGACATCCTGGTGAACAGCGCCGGGGTCGCCCGCATCCGCGCCATCGAGGAGACCGCCGACGACGACATCCACACCTGCATCGGCACCAACCTCCTGCGCCCGATCCACACGGTCGGCTCGGCGGTGCCCCTGCTGCGGGCCGCCGGAGGGGGTGACATTCTCAACATCTCCTTCGAGAACTTCTCCGGCGAGGACCGGCAGCGTGCTGCGCCCGTGTGGGAGGCGGACGGCTATCCGGCCAGGGTCGGAGCCCTGAAGCCGCTGCCCTCGGCGACGGTCGCGGGTGATGGTCCAGCTGCTCGGCACACCGCCGGAGGTCGAGGTCGTCCAGGACGTGGTGCACATCCGCCCGGCGGGCTGAGGCCGGGCGGTCCGCCGCGCGCGTGCGAAACTCGGGCGAACCATGCGTCGGCCTTCGACACCCCATAAGTCAGCCTTATGAGGTCATAGACCGGACCCGCATACCGGGTAAGGCATGCCTTAGCTTAGGCTTCCCGTCGAGTCGCTTGTTTTCGCTCGAAGGGAACCTGATCATGCCGCGCCCCCTGCGGGTAGCCATCGTCGGAGCCGGCCCCGCCGGGATCTACGCCGCCGACGCCCTGCTCAAGTCCGAGGTGGCCGCCGAACCCGGCGTGTCCATCGACCTCTTCGAGCGGATGCCCGCGCCCTTCGGCCTGATCCGGTACGGCGTCGCCCCCGACCACCCGCGCATCAAGGGCATCATCACCGCCCTGCACCAGGTCCTGGACAAGCCGCAGATCCGCCTCTTCGGCAATGTCGACTACCCGACCGACATCAGCCTGGACGACCTGCGCAGCTTCTACGACGCGGTGGTCTTCTCCACCGGCGCCACGGCCGACCGCGAGATGTCGATACCGGGCATCGACCTCGACGGCTCCTACGGCGCCGCCGACTTCGTCTCCTGGTACGACGGCCACCCGGACGTGCCGCGCACCTGGCCGCTGGAGGCCGAGAAGGTCGCCGTACTCGGCGTCGGCAACGTGGCTCTCGACGTGGCCCGCATCCTCGCCAAGACCGGCGACGAGCTCCTCCCGACCGAGATCCCGCCGAACGTGCACGAGGGCCTGAAGGCCAACAAGGCGCTCGAGGTCCACGTCTTCGGCCGCCGCGGCCCGGCGCAGGCGAAGTTCTCCCCGATGGAGCTGCGCGAGCTGGACCACTCCCCGAACATCGAGGTCATCGTCGACCCCGAGGACATCGACTACGACGAGGGCTCGATCACCACCCGGCGCGGCAACAAGCAGGCCGACATGGTCGCCAAGACCCTGGAGAACTGGGCGATCCGCGATGTCGGCGACCGCCCGCACAAGCTGTTCCTGCACTTCTTCGAGTCCCCCACCGAGATCCTCGGCGAGGACGGCAAGGTCATCGGCCTGCGCACCGAGCGCACCGCGCTGGACGGCACCGGCAACGTCAAGGGCACCGGCGAGTTCAAGGACTGGGACGTCACCGCGGTCTACCGCGCGGTCGGCTACCTCTCCGACAAGCTCCCCAAGCTGCCCTGGGACATCGAGTCGGGCACGGTCCCGGACGAGGGCGGCCGGGTCATCGAGGAGACCGGCGAGCACCTCCGGTCGACGTACGTCACCGGCTGGATCCGGCGCGGCCCGGTCGGCCTCATCGGACACACGAAGGGAGACGCCAACGAGACGGTCGCGAACCTGCTCGACGACCACGCCAACGGCCGTCTGCACACGCCCGTCTCGCCCGACCCGGAGTCCGTGGACGCGTTCCTCGCCGAGCGGAACGTCCGCTTCACCACGTGGGACGGCTGGTACAGGCTGGACGCCGCCGAGAAGGCGCTGGGCGAGCCGCAGGGCCGCGAGCGCGTGAAGATCGTCGAGCGTGAGGACATGCTCCGCGCCAGCGGCGCCTGACCCTCGCCTCCGCCCGGCGGAAGCACTCCCGCACAGCTGAATCCGAGGGGCCCGGCGGCCGTGACCGCCGGGCCCCTCGCGCAGGTCAGCGCGGTGCCCTCCCGTACCGCGCGAACACGGTGTGGGGCGCCTTCTCCAGTTCCAGGCGCTCCAGGTGGACGGGCGGACCGCCCGCGGGGAAGAGGCGTTCGCCGGTGCCGAGGACCGTGGGGAAAGTGATCAGCCGGTACTCGTCGACCAGATCCTGCGCCATCAGCGTGTGGACGACGGGCAGGCTGCCGATGACGATCACATCCCGCTCCTCGCGCTTCACGGCGTCCACGAGGTCGCCTTCGAGGAGGCTCGAATGCGCCCACGCCGACACATCGGTCAGGGTGCGGGACGCGACCAGCTTCGGCGCGGCGTTCATCCGCGCGGAGAACTCGTCGTCGCGGGCCGGCCACAGCCGCGAGAACGCCTCCCAGGTCCTGCGGCCGAGCAGCATGACCCCACCATCGAGGAGGCTGCCCAGCCGGAACTTGTCGCCGTCGATCTCGTCGCGGCCGTAGCGGAGGATCCAGCCGCCGTCCGGGGTGCCCCCGGACCCGTCGGGGTCGGAGACGATCCCGTCCAGGGTGGTGAACTGGATGACGATGACGCTCATGATGGATGTCCTTTCGGTCGGTGCTCACCCGTACGTACCGGTGGCGTCGGCCGAACTCATCGCCGCGAGCGGGGTCAGTTCGCGGAAATCCTCCGCGGCAGGTCGAAGGTGTCCAGCACCTGCGGATCGGTGAAGACGACATTGCGGGTGACGCGACCGTCGGTGACCGTCAGCACCTGAAGGCTGTGCAGCCTCCGGTCTCCTTCGGGGGCCGCCGCGTACGCGGCCAGCGCCGGTTGGCCGTTGGCGGTCAGGCGCCTCAACGCCCAGTCCGTGCCCCGGAGTTCGAAGACCCTGCGCATGAACGCGCCGTAGTGCCCGGCACCGCTGAACCAGAGCGGGACCGGCGGCATCTCCAACACCACGGCGTCGGCCAACAGCCGTACCAGGGCGGGGACATCGGCCGCCTCGAACGCCCGCAGATAGCGGTCGACGACCTCGCGTGCCCCGGGGTCCTCCGGCTCTACGATCGCGTCCTCGTCGCCGACGTCCGTGAGGGCGGCGCGGGCGCGTTGCAGGGTGCTGTTGACGGCCGGGACGGTGGTGTCGAGCTGCTCGGCGACCTCGACGGCGCTGAACTGCAACACCTCGCGCAGCACGAGTACGGCCCGCTGCCGCGCGGGCAGCGTCTGTAGGGCGACGACGAGGGCGAGCCGCATGTCGGCGCGGGCCTCCATGTCGTAGCGCGTGTCGGGGAAGGGCTGGAGCCAGGGGATGTCGGCCGCGGGGACGAGCGGTGTCCCGGGGTCCTCGCCCGGTACGCCGAGGCCGGACGGCAGGGGGCGGCGCGCACGTCCTTCGAGCGCGGTGAGACAGACGTTGGTGGCGATGCGGTACAGCCAGGTCCGCACGGACGCGCGCGAGGGGTCGTAGCGGTCGCGGGCCTTCCACGCCCGCAGCATCGTCTCCTGGACCAGGTCCTCGGCCTCGTGGAACGAGCCCAGCATCCGATAGCAGTACGCCACCAATTCGCCCCTGTACGGCTCGAAGTCCACCCGTCCATCATGGCGTACGGGCCTGTTAACGTCCCCCGGTGTTCTCCCTCCTCGAACCCCCGTTCCTCAGCCGGCTGCGCGATGCGCGCCGGATACTCGTCGCCGGTGCGGGCGGCGGATTCGACGTCTACGCCGGACTGCCGCTGGCCCTCGCGCTGCGCTCGGCCGGTAAGGAGGTGCACCTCGCGAACCTTTCCTTCGCCGATCTGTACGGCCTCGACCAGGACGTGTGGGTGGACCGGGACGTCGCCGCCGTACGCCCGGACACGACGGCCCGGGGCGACTACTTCCCCGAGCGGTCGCTCGCGCGGTGGCTCGACCTGCACGACATGCCGTCGACCGTGTACGCGTTCCCGCTGACCGGGGTGCAGCCGCTCCGGGACGCGTACCGCACGCTGATCGGGCATCTGGGCGGCGTCGACGCCGTCGTGCTGGTGGACGGCGGCACCGACATCCTGATGCGGGGCGACGAGCACGGGCTGGGCACGCCGGAGGAGGACATGGTCAGCCTCGCGGCGGTGAACGGGCTCGACGAGGTGCCGGTGCGGCTGGTGGCGTGCCTCGGGTTCGGTGTGGACGCGTACCACGGCGTCAACCACGCGCTGGTGCTGGAGAATCTGGCCGCGCTCGATCGCGAGGACGCCTATCTCGGCGCGTTCTCCCTGCCGCGTGAGAGCCGCGAGGGGCAGCTGTATCTCGACGCGGTGGCGCACGCCCAGGAGAGCACGCCGGAGCACCCGAGCATCGTCAACGGTTCGGTGGCGGCGGCCGTGCGCGGGGACTTCGGTGACGTCCGTTTCACCGAACGCACGCGTGGCAGCGAGCTGTTCATCAATCCGCTGATGGCGCTGTACTTCTGCGTGGACGCGCCGGGGCTCGCGCGCCGCAACCTCTATCTCGACCGGCTGGAGAAGACCGCGCTCATCCGCCAGGTCAGCACGCTTATCGAGGAGTTCCGCGACGGACTGCCCCGGCAACGGCCCCCGCGCGCCTATCCCCACTGACCGAACCGAGCAGCCGCCCGCTCGCCCCCGCGAGGAGCAGGCCGGCCGGCATGCGGACGAGGCCGAGTCGTCGAACGAATACTTGAGGGCCGTAAATGCTGTGAACTGCCCCACGACGGGTAGTTCTTAACTCAGCGCCTTCTCCGCGTGAACACCTCCACTACAAAGGAACTGTGGTCTTGGCTCTCGCGTACCCTGACGCCCCATCAGCCCGCAGGCCCGGGCGTACCTGGACTATTCGCATCACAGGTCACCGCGACCGTACCGCGTCGGTCAGCTGCTCCTCCGGGTGCGGCATGCCGGCCCGGTCGCGGGACATCGCGGCCCTGCGCCGCTTCGCCGAAGCCCATGCGGCGGCCCACGTCAGAGCGGCCACCGTACGCCCGGACGCGGCCTGCGGCTGCCGTCGCCAGCGGTGTGCGGCGCACGAGGGGACCCGGGTCGACTGCTCGGGCTCGGTGCTGCTCGTGTTGCGCCACGATCCCGCGGTCGGTCAGGTGTGGACGCTGGCCGAGGTCTGCGCGGCCTGTGCCTCGCTGATGTCGCACACCCGCGTCGTCGGCGGCCCGGCACCGCGGACCCGCCCGCCCCGCGAGGAGACCGTCGTCCCCCTGGAGGTGCCGTCCGCGCCGAGCGCGCGGTCGGTTCCGGCCGGATTCAGCGCGCCCGCGCCGCCACCGGGCGCCGCGTCCCGGCCGGGCGGCGCGGACAGACGTCGACGGCGGTGAGACCCGGTGACACACGGAAGGGACCCGCCCCGAGCGGATGGTGGGCGGGTCCCGTCCGCCCCATCATTGTGCGGACCGGGCCAGGTCAGGGACACGCGTGAAACCCGGCCGCCCGGAGTGAACCGATCACACCCCGCGCGTATGCTCGCGCGGTATCGCCGAAAAACCGGGCATACGAGACGTCGCACCCCCGTGCCCGGCCCCCGCTTGACCCGCCAAGATCTCCGACGGTGATACTGGTGGGCCAGCACCGCCCCCGCACGCAGATTGGCCTATGTCGAACTCCTCCACAGCTCCGCCCCCGATCCCTCACACGGTCTGGCTCGCACGCGGCCGCCATGCCGGGGACGACGACGCCGCGGATGTCGTACGGCGGCAGCTCCAGCGACTCAAGGACCGCGGGGTCATCGACGACCACCTGGAACCGGACGAGGACCAGGACCGGGAGACCGGCCCGCCCCAGGACCACGTTCCGGTCCGTGATCCGCGCGACCGGGTCTTCGAGGCCCGGTGGCGGGTCGAGGGGACGGTGACCGTACGGGCGCGGCTGACGCTTCCGCACGTCCCGGAACCCGGCACCGGCTCCACCTCCGCCGCCGCGGTCCCGTCCGAGGGGCAGGAGTGGGTGCTGGTCGCCGAGGCCGAGCGCGGCTGGGATCTCCGGTGGCCCTCCCCCGCGACCATGTTCTGGCCCGAGGACGCGGACGCCGACTGGGACCACGTCACGGTTCCTGGCCTGCGTTTCCGGCGGGTCAATCCGCTGCCGTCCGACGAGAAGGAGCTGCGGCGCCTGTTCCGCGGCTGTGCGCAGGACGGCTGGAGCGTGCACGTCGTCGTGCACGAGGCCATGACCCCGGACGCGCGCGGCCGGCTGCCCCTGGCGCGGATGCTGCCCGCGAGTCTCCGGGACCGGGTGGTGGAGCACCGGGCCACACCGGATCAACTACGCTCCGTGAACTGGGCGTTGCTGCGCGAGTTCGACTTCCAGGTGCCGCGCGGCGGCGCCGTGGTGCTGCCGACCAGCCCGGTGGCGGACTCCTACGACGTGCGCGAGTTCTCCGTGCGCAGTGTCTTCCTCGACGGTTCCGAACCCGCCGAACTCATCGACGTGCTCTGCCGTTACGCCGCCTCCGAGCGTCCCCTGCCCGAGGGCGCCGAGGCTGCCGTCACCGCGCTCCGCGAGCAGTGGAGCCTGATGACGATGGACGAGGAACTGGCCCGGGAGCGCAGACTCGTGGCCATGTACGCCGAGGCGCTGGAGGCGATGACGAAGTCCCGTGACCTGTACCGGGAGTCCGCGGACCGGGCCAACGAGGCGCTGGCCGCGCTCCGCGAGTCCGCCGGTGCCGCCGCCGCGCCCGGGGCTCCGCCGCTGCCGGGCGGGTCGCCGTTCCAGCGGACGTTCGGCCGGCTGAGGGACGCGACGAAGGCACTGCGTCCCGCGCCGCCGGCCGACAGCGACCACGGCGTTCCGCCGGGTGACGGTGGCCGCCCGGCCGAGGAGCGGTAGGCGGTCGGCGTCGGGGCCGGGGAACCGTCGTCACTCGGATCGGCTCCCGGCCCCCCGGTCGCGGCGAAGGCGCTGGCGCCGCGACGCCGACGGTGAGAATGGACCACCAGTGGTGATCACCGCCCACGCGCGCCCGGCGCCGCCCGCTCTAGCTTGGCGGTATGCCGATGCAACCCTGGTTCCGCGATGCCAAGTTGGGCATCTTCGTCCATTACGGGATCTACGCCGTCGACGGTGTGCCGGAGTCCTGGTCGTTCTACACGGGCCAGGTGCCGCATGACCAGTACATGCGGCAGCTCGACGGGTTCACCGCCGCACGCTACGAACCCCGCGCCTGGGCCCGCCTGTTCGCGCGGTCGGGCGCCAAGTACGCGGTGCTGACCGCCCGCCACCACGACGGTGTCGCCCTGTGGGACTCGGCCCACGGTGACCTGGACGTGGTCCGCCGCACCCCGGCCGGCCGCGATCTGGTCGGCCCGTACGCGCGGGCGCTGCGCGAGGAGGGCCTCAAGGTGGGCCTCTACTACTCGCACTCCGACTGGAACCACCCGGACTATGCCAGCACGGTGCACCCGCGGCCGCCCGACGAGGAGATCGCCACCAACCCGTACGCCTCCGCACGGCCCGGGCACGAGGACCCGGCCGCCTGGGCGCGCTACCTCGCCTACCGCAACGGCCAGGTCGGCGAGCTGGTCGACCGGTTCCGGCCCGACCTCCTGTGGTTCGACGGTGAGTGGGAGCGCAGCGAAGAGCAGTGGGGGATGCGGGAGTTGGCGGAGCTGATCCTCGCCGGGAACGCGGACACCGTCCTCAACGCCCGCATGCTCAGCCAGGGCGACTACGCGACGCCCGAGCAGGGGGTGCCGCTGCAAGCACCGGACGGGCCCTGGGAGTTGTGTCTCACGGTCAACGACTCGTGGGGTTTCCAGCACGGGGACGAGCACCACAAGTCGGTGCGGCAGCTGGTGCGTTACTTCACGGAGACGATCGGGATGGGCGGCAACCTGCTGCTCGACGTGGGCCCGAGGGAGGACGGGACGATAACTCCCGCGCAGACGGAGCGCCTTGAAGGGCTCGGCGCGTGGATCGCCCGGCACTCCGAGGCGGTGTACGGCACGGTCGCCGGGCTGCCCGCCGGGCACCACTACGGCCCGAGCACCCTCTCCGCCGACCGGCGCACGCTGTACCTGGTCTGCTTCGACCCACCGCGCGAGTCGGTGTCGGTGCGCGGGCTGCGTACGCCCGTCAAGCGGGTCACCGTCCTCGGCACCGGTGCCCGGCTCGGCCATGACGTCATCGGCGGGCTCGGTGAGGTGCCGGGCGTGACGTGGATCGACGCGCCGGGCGCGGCGGACGTGGACGACCTGGCGACCGTCCTCGCGGTCGAGCTGGACGGGGAGTTGGAGGTGTACCGGGGCACGGGGAGGGACTGAGGGCATGCGGTGCCGGCGGAAGTCCGCGACGGCGCCCGGCCCGCGTCCTGTCGGGTCCGCCACGCCCCTCCCCGGCACCCACCGGGACCGCCTCGCGCGGGCACTGCGCGAGCCGACCCGCACTCCCCGCCGTCCAGCCCCTCATCCCCAGGTCCCGCCCTCAGGTACCGCCCACCCGTGCCCGAACCGCCCTGGGTGAAGCGCCCAGTTCGCGCCTGCACGCCTTGTTGAAGGCATGCAGGTCGCCGATGCCGACGGCCGCCGCGATCGCCGGGACCGACAACGTCGACTCGCGCAGCAGATGCCGGGCGCGCTCCATGCGGCGGTGCCGGATGTAGGCGACCACGGTGGTGCCGGTCTCGGCGCGGAACAGGCGGATGAGGTGGTTGTGCGAGACACCGGCCGCCTGCGCCACGTCGGGGACGGTCAGTTGGGCCGCCAGGTGCGACTCGATGTGGGCGACGGCGAGGGCGACCGCGGGGTGAGGTCCGGTGCCCCCGCCGTCCGCCGGGGTCGCGAGGTCCGCCACCCGCCACAGCACCGCCCACAACTCGGCGGCCGCGCGGGCCGAGTTGCGCGGTGCCGCCGCGATGGCCCGCTGCATCAGGTCGGTGAGCACCGGTGTCTGTGTGCCGGCGTCCTGCATCAGGGGAACCGTCAACCGCTCACCTGCGGAGGGGAGTTCCAGGTGGGCGAAGAGATGCTCGGAGCGGCCCCGGTAGTGGAACCGCACCAGCGCGCCGGGCGGCACCAGGCTGACATGGCCGGGCCTGATCGCGTGCGCCACACCGTCGACCGTCAACTCGGCCTCGTAGCGGTACAGATGGAGCTGCCACAGGTCCGGCAGCCGGAACACGTCACGCGGGCTCACCGTCCCGTGCACACCGACGCCCAGGCTCGCCACGCGCGGTGGGGCGTCGAGGCCGATCCGTACCTGGGTTCCGGTGCCGTCGATCGCGCTCACGGTGAAAAAATACCAGTGCCTGACAGGGGGTCAACGGCTGTCAAGGCTCTTCGAGGCGTTCGGGTGTGATGTTCCCCTCGTCGGCCATACCGGGGCCGTAACAGGGCATCCGGATAGGGCACATGTCGTGCGGCCGGACCGGGAAAAGGGGCGCCAGTGGACTCGACCACGACCGTGATCGTCATCGTCGCGGTGCTCGCGCTGTTGCTGCTCGCCGTGGCTCTCGGAGTGTTCGTGCGGCTCGTCCGCACCCGGCGCTCGATGCGACGCGCAGGGCTTCCCACCGGCCCCAAGTGGGTTTTCTGGGGTGCCGTCCTGTACTTCGTGCTGCCGACCGACCTGATGCCCGATCCCGTGTATCTGGACGACATCGCCGTGCTCCTCCTCGCTCTTCGCACGATGCGCAACTCCCTCGGCGAGCAGGAGAAGGGGCTGCCGGGCGAGCTCGACTGACCCCCGCAAGCGTGGCGCGCTCCTTACTTTGACTACGGAGAGTAAGGAAACCATTCACTCGTTCGATTCGTATAAGTCTCTGGAAGCAGACGGAAGTCGGCGGGCCAAGCGACCTCGCAGGGTGGCCACCGCTTGCACGAGGCAGTACCGACGAGGGAGAGACGATGCAACCGTTCGCGCTCAACTACGCTCGCCCGGCAGCACAGTTGGAGTTCACCGCTCCGTACAGCTACGACTCCGGACTGCAGTTGAACGTGCTCGCCGACGGACGGGTCGCCGCCCATGATCTCGCTCTGCTGAGAGAACTGGGGACCACGACGTCCACCGCGGGATCGAAGACTCACTTCGACGACTGAACACGGAACGACGAAAATGACCGTCCTGGTCCTTACCTGCGAAGAGGACGTCACGGCGGACATGGTGGTGGTCCACCTGCACGCGTCCGGCGTCCCCGTGGTCCGGATCGATCCCGCCGACCTCACCGGCGGGGTCGCGCTGTCCGGGGAGTACGTGCACGGAGCCTTCCGCGGTCATCTGTCCGCCGGGGGGCGGCTGGTGAGCGTGAGCGGACTGCGGTCCATCTGGGTGCGCAGACCGGGCGCCCCGGCGACCCGCGCACCCCAGCCCTCCGCGTGGCTGACCGAGGAGGCCTCGCAGGCGCTCTACGGCATGCTCCGCGGCTCCGGCGCCCGCTGGATGAACCACCCCGACGCGTCCCGGCGCGCCCGCCACAAGCCCTGGCAGCTGCGGCTCGCCCAGCACAGCGGACTGCCCGTGCCGGCCACGCTCATCACCACGTTCCCGCAGGCCGCCCGCGAGTTCTCGCGGCGCTTCCCCGACCTGGTGGTCAAGCCGGTCTCCGGTGCCCATCCGCAGGACCCGCCTCGGGCGGTGCCGACGAGCCGGGTCGCGCCGGACACCGACTTCTCCGCCGTCGCGTTCGGCCCGACGCTGCTGCAACGCCGGGTCGCCAAGCACGCGGACATCCGGCTCACCGTGGTGGGCGACCGGATGCTCGCCGCCCGCACGGCGACCGCCCCGGACGCCGACCCCGGCGAGGTCGACGTCCGTTTCACCACCTCCGCACAGCCGTGGCACCCCGCCGAGGTCCCGCCGCGTATCGCCGAGGCCGTCCTGACGTACATGCGGGATGCCGAACTCGCCTACGGCGCCTTCGACTTCGCCGAGGACGCCGACGGGACCTGGTGGTTCCTGGAGTGCAACCAGTCGGGCCAGTTCGGCTTCGTGGAGGCGGAGACCGGCCAGCCGATCGCGCGGACCATCGCGGAGTGGCTCGCGCTGCCCGCCGCTTCGGAGCGGGAGGGGCTCGTCAACGGGTCGGACAGTGCGGCCACTTGAGCAGTAACGGTTCCTCCGAGGCGGGGTGGACGCTCCGGGTCAGGAGTGGCGCTCCGCCCCGTATGTCCCGAGGAGGCTGCACACGGCGTCCTCCTCGACCGCGCGCACTTTGGCCAGCAGTTCCGGGTTCCCCGCCTGGTTCACCTGAGTTGTCAATGAGAAAGTGAGGGCCCGTCGGCCGTCGGGGGTCGCCGCGATCAACTGTGTGTAACCGAGAGTGTTGCCGGTATGTCCGAGGACGACGCCGCACTTGGTGTCGTAGCGGAAGAGGGCGAGTCCGGCGCTGTTGCGGCCGGGGCCCGCCGGTTCGGAGGCGCCGGGGATCCAGTGCCGCTGCTCCCGTACGACGGCCTTCGAAGTGAGGGCTCCGGCGGCGTAGCCGCTGATGAACGCGGCGAGGTCGCGGGGCGAGGAGGTGATCCCGCCCGAGGCCCACACGCCCGACATGCCAATCGCCTCGCTCACGTCCACCGGCCCGGACGGATCGCCGACCACGTAGCCGTGCATGTACGGCTCGGGCATCTCCCACCCCTGCGGCAGGCTCGTGTCGCGCAGCCCCAGCGGCTTGTACACCTCCCGGCGCAGCAGGTTCTCGTAGCGCACACCGGTCGCCGCCTCCGCCATCAGCGCCACGGCGATGTTGTCGGAGTTGGAGTAGCGGTACCGCGAGCCCGGCGTGAAGCGCAGCGGCTCGCCCGCCACGAAGTCGAGCAGGCGCCGGGAGTCGAAGTGATGGTGCGGGTCGGCCTGGATGATGCCGCGGAAGCGGGGGCTCTCGCTGAAGTCCGGGAGGCCACTGGTGTGTTGGAGCAGCTGGCGCAGGGTCACCTTCCGCCAGGCCCGGGGCTGGTGGGGCAGCCGGGTGCCGATCGTGTCGTCGAGGGAGAGCCGGTGCTCCCGTACGAGGCTCAGTGCCACCGCTCCGCTGAACGCCTTGCTGGTGCTCGCGGTCCGGGTGTGGTCGTCCGGTGCGAGGGGGCGGCCGGTGGTGATGTCGGCGGTTCCGGCGCTCAGGACGCGCTGGTGGTCGCCGTTGCGGAGGACGACGATCACGCCCGGCGGGCCGCCGGGGGCGGCGACCAGCGCGTCGAGACCGCGCTGGAGGGAGTGGTCGTCGGCCGCGGCGGCGGGCGAGGCGGGGCAGAGGGCGCCCACGCAGGTGGCGACCAGGAGGGAGACGAGGCGGAGCGGGAGCGGCATGGAGTGTCCTGGGGAAGTGGGGGCAGGGCACGACCAGAATCCGGGGGCCCGCCGGTGCCCGCGCGGTCGTGTGCTCCATCCGGCCCCCTCCTCCCGTGCACCGCCCATGGTGTTGCCGCCTGGCCCGGGCTGTGCCGTAATCGGATGACCCGCGGTACGGATCTTGACGGTGCCGTGCCGCGCCGGAAGGAGCGGCTGGGATGGACGCGAACGGTGCCGGGGACGGTGTCTCCGCCGCCCCGGGCGGGCTGCTGGACCTGTTGCGGGTCGCGGCCGTGGTCCTGGACGCCGGCGGGTACATCACCCTGTGGAGCCCCGAGGCGGAGGAGCTGCTCGGCTACTCCCCCGAGGAGGCGCTGACCCAGCGCGCGGACCGGCTGCTGGTCGCTCCCGACGACCGGGTCAGGGCCCGTGAACTGTTCGCCCAGGTCGGTACGGGCGCCCGCTGGGCCGGGGTCTTCCCGATGCTGCACCGGGACGGTACGGAACGGCCGGTAGAGTTCCGCACGATGCGGCTGCGCGACAGCCACGGTCAGCCGCATCTGCTGGGGCTGGCGGCGGACGCCTCGACCGTACGGGGTGTGGAGCGGGACCTGGCCCTGTCCCACAGCCTGGTGCGGCAGACGCCGGTCGGCATCGCGGTGTTCGACACCGACCTGCGGTGGGTCGCGGTCAACCCGGCCCTGGAGCGCATCAACGGCGTGCCCGAGGAGCAGGTCGTCGGGCGCCGGGTCGGTGAGGTGCTGCCCGGCCTGGACGTGGCGGCCATCGAGTCGCGCATGCGGCACGTGCTGATCACCGGCAAGCCGCTGCTGGACCAGCAGACCGTGGGCCGGACGGCGGCCGATGTCGTGGACCGGGCGTACTCGGAGTCGTACCACCGCATCGAGGACGCGCAGGGCCGGGTCCTCGGGCTGGCGATGGCCGTCCTGGACGTGACCGAGCGGGAGCAGGCGGCGGCCGAGGTCGCGCAGGCGCGGCAGCACCTGTCCGTCGTCGCGGAGGCCGGGGTGCGGATCGGGACGACGCTGGACCTCCAGCAGACCGCCCGGGAACTGGCCGATGTCGCCGTGCCGCATGTGGCCGACCTGGCCGCCGTCGACGTACTGGAATCGGTCGTCACGGACGGCACGATCACTCCGGTGACCGAGGACGCGCAGGTCGAGTTCCGCGCGCTGGCCGTCGCCGCCGGGTATCTCACCGACGCGATCCACGCGGCCGACCCGGTGGGCGAGTTGGCCACCTACGGCCCCAACCGCATCATCACCCGGTGCGTCCGCGAGGCAGGACCGATCCTGGTCGAGCGGGTGGACCCGCCGACGATGCGCCGCATCGCCCGGGACGGCCGCGCCGCGCAGACCCTGCGCACGGCGGGCGTCCACTCCTACCTCGCCGTCCCGCTGATGGCCCGTGGCGAGGTGCTGGGCACGCTGAGCCTCTACCGCACCGTCAACGAGCGCCCCTTCGACGAACAGGACCGCGTCCTCGCCTCCGAACTCGCCGCGCGCGCCGCGATCTGCATCGACAACGCCCGTCTCTACGGCCGCGAACGCACCACCGCGCTGACCCTCCAGCGCAGCCTGCTGCCGCCCGCCCCGGCCCGGCAGGCGGGGCTCGACATCGCCGCCCGCTATCTGCCGGCGCTGAGCGAGGTAGGGGGCGACTGGTACGACGTGCTGCCGCTGGGGCCGGGCCGTACCGGGCTCGTCGTGGGCGACGTGATGGGCAAGGGGGTCCAAGCCGCCGCCATCATGGGCCAGTTGAGCACCGCGACCCGCGCACTGGCCCGACTCGACCTGCCCCCGGCGGAGTTGCTGCACCACCTCGACGATCTCGCCGGGTCCCTCGGCGACGCGATCGCCACCTGCGCGTACGGCGTCGTCGACCTCGGGCGCGGCACCTGCGAACTGTCCAGCGCCGGGCATCTGCCGCCCGTCCTGATCCGCCCCGACGGCGCGGCGGAACTCCTCGACATCCCCGGCGGAGTCCCGCTCGGAGTCGGCGGGGTGGCGTTCGGCACCGCCCAGGTCGACTTCACCACGGGCGCGTTGCTCGCCCTGTACTCCGACGGTCTGGTGGAGAACCGGGGCGAGAACATCGATGTCGGACTGCACGCGCTGACACGGCTGTTGCAGAGTTCCCGCAGGCCCCTGGAGCAGACCAGCGACATGTTGCTCAACGCGCTGCGCCCGGAGCCCGACGACGACGTGGCGCTCCTGCTGGTCCGCGTCACCGGCTGACCGGTCAGGCGCCCGTGGTCGAACCCGGGCGAATGATCATGAGGACGGTGACGGTGGCCCACAGGAGGTTGAAGATGCCGGTGAACATGGCGAGTTGAACGGTTCCGGAACGCTCCACGGGCGTCTGTGCGCCGAGTTGCTCCAGGAGTTCGTCCTGACGCGGCAGCACGAAGGCGATCAGGATGCCGGCCGCCACCGCGGTGAGGGTGATGGAGGCGATGAGCCAGCCGCTGCCCAGGACACCCATGGCGGAGGCGGTCGCGAAGCCGAAGAGGGGCACCGCCAGCCCGACCGCGCCGTAGACCCGGCAGATGCGGTGCAGCAGCCGTACGGTCGTCAGGCCCGCGTCGGGTCCGTCCGGGCCCGTGAGGGCGCGGCGGACCGCCGCGGGGAACATGCTGGCGGCGACGGTGACGGGGCCGACCGCGACGATGGCGGCCAGGACGTGCAGAGTGAGAAGGATCTTGGTCACCGGCCCAGGCTAGGGACGCCCGACGCGGGAACACAGAGGCTGAAACGACAGCTTCCGACGGATTCTCGCCACCGGCCTGACCAGGAAGTGATGAGGAAGGGCCGCGTCACACCCATGGCGGGAATCCGCCTATCGTGGTGTTCATGCACACCGTCGCGATTCTCGCTCTCGATCATGTGGTGCCGTTCGACATGGCGACACCGATGGAGGTGTTCGGCCGTACCCGGCTGCCGGACGGGCGGAGCGCCTACCGGGTGCGGGTGTGCGGCGAGACGCCGGACGTGCGGACGGACGGGTTCGCCCTGCGGGTCGACCACGGGCTGGAAGCGCTGGCGGACGCCGACACCGTCATCGTGCCGGGGCGCTCCGAGCGGGCCGCGCCACCGTCCGCCCGGGTGCTGGCGGCACTGCGGGAGGCGGCGGCGGCCGGGACCCGGATCGTGTCCATCTGCGTGGGCGCCTTCGTCCTGGCCGAGGCCGGACTGCTGGACGGACTGCGCGCCACCACGCACTGGGTGGCCGCCGAACTGCTCGCCCGCACCTACCCGTTGGTCGAGGTGCAGCCGGACGTGCTGTACGTCGACAACGGCCAGATCCTCACCTCGGCCGGCGCCGCCGCGGGCCTCGACCTGTGTCTGCACCTCATCCGGCGGGACTATGGCTCGGCGATCGCCGCGGACGCGGCCCGGCTGTCGGTCATGCCGCTCGAACGGGAGGGCGGGCAGGCCCAGTTCATCGTCCACCCGCACCCGCCCGTCCCACAGGGCTCGACCCTCGAACCGCTTCTCCGGTGGATCGAGGACAATCTCTCCCACGAGATCACCCTCGGCGCACTGGCGGCCCGGTCGGGCATGAGCGAGCGGACGTTCAGCCGCCGCTTCCGCGAACAGACGGGCAGCACACCGCTCCAGTGGCTGCTGCGGGCCCGCGTGCGGCGGGCCCAGTATCTGCTGGAGAACAGCGACCACACCGTCGAACGCATCGCCCAGCAGGCTGGATTCGGCTCCCCCACCGCGTTCCGCGAACGCTTCCGCCGGGTGGTCGGCACCAGTCCGGGGGCCTACCGCTCAGCGTTCCACGGCAGGCCGCTCGCCGCGGCGGCCCTGTCCTGACAGTTCTACGCGGCGGCCCGGCCGTCCACGATCACGGTCTTCGGGGTGCTGCGCGCCGCCGCCAGCAGGGCGTCCGCCTTGACGATGGCCTCCCGGATGTCGGTGGTGCCCGTCATCACGCAGAGGGTGTAGACGACGTCGTTCAACTCGGCGGCCGCCTGCGGATGTTGCCTCTGCGCCTGGGAGATACGCAGCTCCGCGTACCGGGTGAGCAGTTTCCTGACGACCTTCGGGTCCGGCACCAGCACGGAGCGCCCCTTTCTCGATTTTCCCTCCGTGTGCCCGGCCGGTGCCGGACCAAGCACACGAATACGACACACCGAAGCGCCCTTGACACGACGCTGTCGGTCTGCTGTCAGGCGGCCTGCCCACTGTGCAGTGCCGTGTACGCCCCGCCCCGGCGCAGGAGTTCGTCGTGCGTGCCGACCTCCAGGATCTCTCCGTCGCCCATCACCACGATCCGGTCGGCGCTCCGCACGGTGGACAGCCGGTGCGCGACCACGAAGGTCGTACGGCCGCGCAGCAGTCGCGCGAGGGCCTGCTGGACGAGGGCCTCCGAGCGGGTGTCCAGCGCCGAGGTCGCCTCGTCCAGGATCAGCACCTTCGGGTCGCGGATCAACGCCCGCGCGATGGCGAGGCGTTGACGCTGGCCACCGGAGAGCCGGGCCCCGCGCTCACCGACCAGGGTCTCCACCCCTCGCGGCAACTTCTCCACGAACTCGAGGGCGTTGGCATCCCGCAGTGCCGTGCGGACCGCCTCCTCGCCGGCGTCGTCCATGCCGTAGGCCACGTTGTCGTGGATCGTGCCGTCGAAGAGGATCGACTCCTGGGGGACGACCGAGACGAAGCGGCGGTAGGTGCGCAGGTCGAGGGTGTTCATGTCGGTGCCGTCGAGCAGCAGTCGGCCGCTGGTGGGTCGGATGAAACCGATGACGAGGTTGAGCACGGTCGATTTGCCCGCCCCGGACGCGCCGACGAGGGCGATCGTCTCGCCGGGTTCGACGGTGAGTGTGAAGTCATGGACGGCGGGCCGGAGTTGCTCGTCGTAGGAGAGGCCGACGTGCTGGAAGGTGACGGCTCCGCGCACCTCGGTGACCTCCATCCTGCCCTCGTTGTCCTCCAACTCGGGTGCCTGGAGCACCTCGCCGACCGAACGAACCGATTCCAGGCCCTTGGTGATGACCGGGGCCAGGCTCGTCAGGGTGGTGGTGGAGTTGGTCAGCGTGGTCAGGAAGGCGCTCAGCATGACGACGTCGCCCGCGGTGACGCCCCAGACGCCGTAGTACGACACGAGGGCCGCGCCGGCGAGGACGAGGACGCCGACCACGTTCAGGACGACCCAGGCCAGGGAACCGAAGCGGCCGTTGAGGAGGTCGAGGCGCATCCCGGAGGTGAGGAGCCGGCTCAGGGTGCCGTCCATGCGGCGCAGGGCCTTGCCCTCCAGGCCGTGGGCACGGGTGACCGGGATGAGGCGGGTCATCTCCGTCACGCGTGAGGACAGGGTCTCCACCTCGTGGCGGAAGCGCTCGTTGTGGGTGCGGAGGCGGGCCCGCAGCCGCGAGACGAGGAGCGCGGCGACCGGCACGACCACGAGGAAGACGGGCACGAATTCCGGTGTGCGGAAGCCGATGATGACCAGGCCGCCGGTGAGCACGGTGATCGCGCCGAGCCCGGTCTCGGCGGTCTGCTGGACCATCTGCTCGACGGTCTCCACGTCGCGTACGACCTTGGCCTGGAGGACGGCGGCGCTGACCCGGGAGTGGTAGCCGATGGAGAGCTGCTGCATGCGCGTGCACAGTGCCGAGCGCAGGGCGGTGCCCATACGGCGGACGCTGCCGTAGAGGAGGCGGACGTAGAGCACGTGCAGGGGGTAGTTGATCAGCAGGATGAACAGGATGACGCCGGTGCTGGTCCAGAGGCGGCTGACCGGCTGGTGCTGGACGACCGTGTCGATGATGGACGCGGTGATGAGGGGGAGCAGCCAGATGGGGCTGTGCTTGACCGTGAACACGACGACGGCCAGGGCCAGTCGTCGTCGGTCGGCCCGGAAGAGGTAGGCAAGGGTGCGGATCGGGTGTTCGTCGCGGTAGCGGTGGTCAAGCGGTTTCTCCGTGGATGACGCCATGGGCCGTGATCCTCCCCTTGCCACCGGGTGGCGGGCAAGCGCTTTCTACGCCAGCCCGCCCTGCCGGCACCTCAGGTGTCACAGCATGCTCAGACGGCGTCCAGCTCCGCGATCTCCTCGGCGGAGAGGGTGAGTTCGGGCGCGGCGGCCGAGTCGCGGATCGTCTCGGGGCGGCTGGCACCCGGGATCGGTACGACGACCGGCGACTTGGCGAGCATCCAGGCCAGGCACACGCGCTGCGGGCTGACACCGTGCTGCTCGGCGATGCGCGCGAACGGCGCGTAGGCGGAGCCGAGTTCACCGGCGCGGGCGATGCCGCCGAGGGGGCTCCAGGGCAGGAACGCGATACCGAGTTCGTCGCACAGGTCCAGCTCCGGCTCACTGGAGCGGAAGGCCGGGGAGAACTGGTTCTGCACGGAGACCAGGCGGCCGTCGAGGATCTCGTTCGCCAGCCGGATCTGCTCCGGGTTGGCGTTCGAGATGCCGGCCAGCCGGATCTTGCCCTCGTCGAGCAACTCCCGTACCGCGCCCACCGAGTCCGCGTACGGAACCTTCGGGTCGGGGCGGTGGAACTGGTAGAGCCCGATGGCCTCCACGCCGAGCCGGCGCAGGGACGCCTCGCAGGCCTCCTTCAGATACGCGGGGTTGCCGTTCAGGGTCCAACTGCCGTCGCCGGGGCGGAGATGGCCGCCCTTGGTGGCGACCAGGACGTCCGCGCCCCGGTCGTGCGAGGCGAGGGCCTTGGCGATCAGGGTCTCGTTGTGTCCGACCTCGTCGGCGTGCAGGTGGTAGGCGTCCGCGGTGTCGATCAGGGTCACGCCCTCGTCGAGCGCGGCGTGGATGGTCGCGAGGGAGCGGGCCTCGTCCGGCCGCCCCTCGATCGACATGGGCATACCGCCCAGGCCGATCGCACTGACCTCGACGTCACCGATGCGGCGGGTGTCCATGCTCGTACTCCTCCTCCGGCTGTCACGCGGGACCGTGCCGTCCGGCACCGCCGGGGCCGGGTCTCGGGCGCGGCGGGCGGGACGCAGCCTCCAGCGTGTCCGGCCCGGGTCCGCAGGTCCAATAGAAGAAATCGAATGGATCCAGCAGCGGGGCTGCTCAATCGGAACCGGCGGGTGGGGGTCGGCCGGTGGGGGCTGCTCAGGGAGGACTGCTCGGCGGAGCCCCCTCGCCGCGGGCCGTTCAGCGCAGGGTGACTTTGGCGATGAACGCCGTGAGGTTCGCGACGGTCCGCCGGATCTTCTCCTCCTCCGTGAGCGACTCGGGCAGCCTCGCGCCGACGCCCGCTTCCTTCTTACCGCGGACGTACAGCGAGCAGGCGAGGTCGTCGCATATGTAGGCGCCCACGGAGTTGCCCTGCTGCCCGGCCTTGCCCGCCTTCGGGGCGGTCATGAGCGAGACGCCTCCCATGTGGGTGGTCAAGCACATGGAGCACATGCTGCGGCGCGTCTGCCAGGAACCGGAGCCCGGGCTGCGCAGCGCGAGCGCCGTCGGGCGGCCGTCCAGCTCGATGACGAGGTAGGCCCGGTCCGGGGCCTGGGGGTCCCGCCAGCCGAGGAAGTCCAGGTCGTCCCAGGGCCGTTCGTCCAGGTCACGGGGGACGGTCAGGCGCTTGGCCTCGCCCTTGGTGCAGTTCACGAAGGCGGCGCGGATCTCGCGCTCGGTCAGAGGTCTCATGAATCGGAGGCTAGTTTGCCTAAAACCTTTAGGCAAATGCATAATAGGTATCGTCGATTGGGAGGAAGGTCATGGCCAGAGCAGGACTGACACCGGAGCGGCTGACCATCGCCGGGGCGGAGCTGGCCGACGAGGTCGGCTTCGAGCACGTGACCGTCTCGGCACTCTCCCGGCGCTTCGACGTCAAGGTCGCGAGCCTGTACTCGCATCTCAGGAACTCCCACGACCTCAAGACCCGGATCGCCCTGTTCGCACTGGAGGAACTCGCCGACCGGGTCTCCGACGCCGTGGCCGGACGGGCGGGCAAGGACGCCCTGGCCGCCTTCGCGGACGCCTACCGCGACTACGCCCGCGAACACCCCGGGCGGTACGACGCGGCCCGGCTCCGGCTCGACCCCGAGACGGCCGCCGCCAGCGCCGGCGTACGGCACTCGCAGATGACGCGGGCGATCCTGCGCGGCTACGACCTCACGGAACCCGACCAGACCCACGCGGTCCGCATGCTGGGCAGCGTGTTCCACGGCTACGTCAGCCTGGAACTGGCCGGAGGCTTCGACCACAGCGCGCCCGACGCGCGGGAGTCCTGGACCTGGATCGTGGACTCGCTGGACTCGCTGCTGCGGAACCGGGCCGTGCCCCCGAACTGACCTATTCCCGAACCGGCATACCCGGTTCCGGGTCCGAGCGCGCTCCGGTGCCGGACCCGGCTCCACTCCGGACCTCCCGATCAACAGGTTGAGGCGATGACCACAGAGCACGACATGATCACCACGCCCGTCACCACCGACATGCTGCGCGGCTTCCTGGAGGTGGAGACGACCGCACGCGGTCTGCTGCCGCACCGGCTGCCCGCCCGGGCACGCCGCCAGTTCCCGGACGACCAGCTGGTCGTGGCCGAGGCGCAGCCCTCCGGTGTACGGCTGGTCTTCCGCACCCGGGCCACCACCGTCGAGCTGGACACGCTGCCCACCAAGCGCGTCTACCGGGGGTTCCCCGCCATGCCGGACGGCGTGTACGACCTGCTGGTCGACGGCCGGCTCGCCGCCCAGACCACGGTGATCGGCGGCCATGTGCGCACGGTCACCGACCTGATCACCCAGGCTTCCGAGCTGAGGGAGGGGCAACCGGGCACCGCCCGGTTCGCCGAGCTGCCGGAAGGTGACAAGACCATCGAGATCTGGCTCCCGCACACGGAGGTCACCGAGCTGATCGCCCTGCGCACGGACGCCCCGGTGGAGAAGGCGCCGGACAGCGGGCGCAAGGTGTGGCTGCACCACGGCAGTTCCATCAGCCACGGCTCCAACGCCACGCACCCGACCGGGACATGGCCGGCGATCGCGGCCACGCAGGGTGAAGTGGAGCTGGTCAACCTGGGGTTCAGCGGCAACGCGCTGCTCGACCCCTTCACCGCCCGCGCGATGCGGGACGCCCCCGCGGACCTGATCAGCGTCAAGATCGGCATCAACATCGTGAACGCCGACGTGATGCGCCTGCGCGCCTTCACGCCCGCGGTCCACGGCTTCCTCGACACCCTCCGCGAGGGGCATCCGACGACCCCGCTGCTGGTGGTCTCCCCCATCCTGTGCCCGGTCCAGGAGGACACCCCCGGGCCCCTGATGCCCGAACTGGACGGCGGGGCCGTGCGGTTCAGGGCGACGGGCGATCCGGCCGAGCGTGCCGCCGGACGCCTGACCCTCACCATGATCCGTGACGCGCTCGCCCATGTCGTCGAAGAGCGAGCGACCGACGACCCGCATCTCCACTACCTCGACGGCCGCGACCTCTACGGCGAGACGGACTTCGCGGAACTCCCGCTGCCCGACCAGGTCCATCCCGATCCGGCGGGGCATCGGCGTATCGGGGAGAACTTCGGGCGGTTGGTGTTCGGGGAGGGGGGTCCCTTCGCCACGGGAACCGCCGACTGAGCCCGGTCGAGGCTCGCTCGCACCACCGGCCCTCGTCGACCCGGCCCGGCTGCGCAGCGCCCCAGCCATCGGCCCGTGCGCCAAGCCTCAGGCGCCAAGCCGCAGGCGCCACGAAGGGCTTGCGCACCTGCCCCGTTCGTATGACACGCTCACCAGCGACCGGACGGATCAGCTCCGGCCGTGTCACCAGGCTCGACCGTGGAAAGGCAGCGACATGCGCATCGGACTGCTCGGCACCGGCCCTTGGGCGCAGATGGCTCACGCCCCCGCCCTCAGCGGGCACGGCAGCTGGGACTTCGCGGGCGTGTGGGGCCGCCGCGCCGACGCCGCCAAGGAACTGGCCGACCTGCACGGTGTACCGGCCTACGACGATGTCGACGCCCTGATCGCGGACGTGGACGCCGTCGCCATCGCGCTGCCCCCTTCCGTGCAGGCCGAGTTGGCGGTGCGGGCCGCGCGGGCGGGGCGGCATCTGCTGCTGGACAAGCCGCTCGCCCCGACCGTGGAGCAGGGGCGGGCCGTGGTCGACGCGGTGCGGGAGGCCGGAGTCGCGTCGGTCGTGTTCTTCACCACCCGCTTCGAGCCCGCGTGCGAGGCGTGGGTGACCGAACAGGCCGCCGCCGGGGGCTGGTTCACGGCTCGGGCGGAGTGGCTCGGCTCGGTGTTCACCGGCGACAGCCCGTTCATGAACTCGCCCTGGCGGCGGGAGAAGGGTGCGCTGTGGGACGTGGGCCCGCATGCCCTGTCCGTGCTGCTGCCGGTCCTCGGTGACGTCCGCCGGGTGGCCGCCGCCGTACGGGGCCCGGGCGACACGACCCTGTTGGTCCTCGACCACGAGGGCGGCGCCTCCAGCACCCTGACCCTGAGCCTCACCGCACCGGCCGCCGCGGCGGGAGCCACGGTCGAACTGCGCGGCGACACCGGGGTGACCAGCATCCCGGACGACTCGGACGGCGCGGTCGCCGCCCTGGGACGGGCCGCCGACGCGCTGAGCGAGTCCGCCCGCACGGGCCGGCCGCACTCGTGCGACGTGACCTTCGCCCAGCGGGTCACCGAGATCCTGGCCGAGGCCGAGGCGATGGTGGACGGCGGGACCGTCTGACCCCTGGTCATGCGCCGCCGGGTTCCCCCTCGTCCTCGTCGAACGGCTCGTCACTCCACCGGAACCACGCCTGCTCCCCCTCGATGTGCAGCAGGAACTCGGGAACGGGTCCGTCCGGCGAGGTCAGCGTCACCTGTCGGCTGATCTCGTCGTAGGCCTCCTCCCACCGCTGCCAATCGGCGTCCCCCTGCGCCAGGGCGAGTTCCCGCGCGAACAGCTCCCGTACCGCATCGAAGGCCGGACCGGCGGTGAACCTGCCCGACAGCCAGGGGAAGTCAGCGTCGTCGATCAGGATCTCCCCGACCGACTCCTCGCCCTTGCGCACCTGCCAGACCCCGCCCACGAACCCCATCGCGTCTCCGTCCCGCCAGGGACCGACCACCGTGGATCGACCTGCCGCCAGCATGGCACGCGGCACTGACAGTCGGCCCGGACAACGGTCCGGGCCGACTGGTGGAGGCGTCTACCGGCCGACGCGCCTACTCGACGGCGTGGAAGTTCACGCGCTCCCGTACGACCGGATAGCCGGCCTTCGCGAAGTGCGCGGCCATCGGGAGGTTGCCCTGGTCCGTGGCGGCGGCGATGAACTCGGCGCCCCGCTCGACGAGATAGTGGGTGCACTCGGCCAGCAGATCGCGGGCGTAGCCGTGGCCGCGCTGTTCCGGTACGACTCCGATGAAGCCGATGCAGGGACCCGACGGGTTGTGGGCCGGGATGTGGATGCCCACGAGGTCTCCCTCGGGGGTGCGGGCGACCTGCCACCACTCACGCGGGGACGGGCACCAGCGGAAGAAGTCGATCTCCTCCGCCGCGGCCTGCTCGACTCCCCCTTGTTCAATGGCCCGTCGGGCGTGGGCGTCGAGGGTGACGGAGTGGATGCGGCGCAGGGCGTCGAAGAACACCTCGTCGTCCGGTTCGGGGGTGAAGGCGAGGCGCCCGGGGCGTTCGGGCAGGCCGCATTCCGGGGTCCACCGGTAGCTGAAACGCTCGACCAGGAGGTCGTAGCCGGCCGCGCGCAGGGCGGTGAAGCGGGCCTCGGCGGCTGCGCGGAGTCCGGGGTCGTCGCGCCAGCCCGCGGGGAGGCTCAGTTCCACGTCGACGCGCCAGGGAGTGCTGCGCAGGAGTTCGGCGGCGGCCTCCTCCTCGCCCTCGATCAGGTCGAAGCAGTCGACGGTGACGGGTTCGGTGTCGTCAGGGCCGCCCCACCAGGCGGCGCGTGCGACGACCGTGCCGTCGCGCAGCGCCACCCGCTGCCAGTCGGGCCGCCAGGTGGTCCGCCGGTGTGCGGCGCGGGCGCCGAGGGTGTCGGGAAGGGCGTCGAAGAGTGGGGCGTCGCTCTCGTCGAGCGCGCGGATGACCAGATCGGTCATGGATTTTCCTCCGGGAGGGGTACTGCGTGGAGCGCTCCCGGTCAGGTCACGTCGGGCACACCGGGTCAACGGGGAGGGAGCGCAGGGGTGTTGTGAACTTCATGGCTCTCGCCTCCTTCCGCTGGTCTCAGGGCGTGCAGGCCCACCATAGGTGATCGTTCTTCCGGCCGTCCATCGCTTTTCCGGGTCCGGCCCGGCGGAGTGCCGCTCCGCCGGGCCGGTGGGCGTCACTTCGGGAGCTGTCCCGGGTCGGTGCCCCAGCTCGTGTCGGGCGAGGTGGCGAGCCGGAAGTCCAACCGGCCGCCCTTGAGGGTCAGTCCCGCGCCGGTCCACGCGCGCGTGAGGGTGCGGCCGTCGAGGCGTACGGCGTCGACGTACTGGTGGGTGTTGTCGGCGTCGGGCGCGGTGATGACGATGTCGGTGCGGCCGGGCCGGTCGACGACCGCCTTCGGGAAGAGCGGTGCGCCGAGCAGGAGGTCGGCGCTGCCCGGGGTGCGCGGGTAGATGCCGAGGGCGGAGAGGACGTACCAGGCGGACATGGTGCCGAGGTCGTCGTTGCCGGGCAGGCCCTTGGGGCCGGTGCCGTAGGCGGTGTCCAGGATCTGGCGGACCGTGGCCTGGGTCTTCCAGGGCCGGCCGAGGGAGTTGTAGAGCCAGGGGGCGTGGATGTCGGGCTCGTTGGTGGGGTCGTAGCGCAGGGCGTCGCCGCCACGGACCGACCAGGCGCCGTCGGCGGTGTGGAAGAAGCCGTCGAGCCGGGTCTCGGCCGCCTCACGTCCGCCCATCGCGTCGGCGAGTCCCTGGACGTCCTGGGGGACCATCCAGACGTAGGCGGCGGCCGAGCCCTGCGCGAAGCCGAGGTCGCTTGCCGGGTTGAACGGGCCCACCCAGGAGCCGTCCAGGTTGCGGGCCTGGATGTAGCCGGTGGCGGGGTTGAAGACGTTGCGCCAGTAGGCGCCGCGCTCGGTGAAGGTCTTCGCCTCGGCGGTGCGGCCCAGCAGCGTCGCCCACTGGCCGAGGGCGGAGTCGGCGACCGCGTCCTCCAGGGTCTCGGCGGCGCCGCCCCAGCAGTGGCAGGCGTCCTGGGCGGCGTAGTGGGAGGTCATGTACTGGGCGAGGTTGGGGCGTTGGCCCACGCACTGGCCGGGGCAGCCGGCGTCCGACAGTTCGTCCGGGTTGGGCACGGTGGCCTGGTGGACGAGGGAGTCGAAGGCGCCCTTGTAGTCGAAGTTGCGGACACCCATGGCGTAGAAGGTGGCCAGGGTCGCGGCGGACGGGTCGCCGGTCATGACGTGGGTGGCGCCGCTGATGTGCACCCAGCGGTCCCAGATCCCGCCGTTCTGTTGCGAGAAGTTGTAGAGCGACTGGGCGAAGTCGCCCGCGACGGTGGGCTTCAAGAGGGCGAGGAGTTGGATCTGGGCGCGGTACTGGTCCCAGCCGGAGAAGTTGCTGTACTGCGCCCACTGTCCGCGCGCGAGCCGGTGCACGGCCTGGTCCATGCCCCAGTAGCGGCCGTCCTCGTCGCTGATCAGGTTGGGCTGCATGAGGGCGTGGTAGAGCGCCGTGTAGAACGTCTGGCGGCGCGCGGGAGTGCCGCCGTCCACGCGTACGGTGCTCAGTTCGCGGTCCCACGCGCGGGCGCCCGCCTCGGCGACGTCGGCCACGCGCGCGTGCGGGGCGATCTCCTGGCGCAGGTTGGACTCGGCTCCCCCGAGGCTGACGTAGGAGATGCCGATCCGCATGCGGACATCGTTGTCAGAAGCCGTGTCGAAGCCGACCCAGCCGCCGGAGCCGCGGCCCGCGCGGTCGGCGCCGGTGGCGTATCCCTCGCCTCCGGAGGCGGTCGTCGAGCCGGGTGACACCGTGCTGTCGTGCCAGGTGCCGACGGAGGAGAAGGCGCGGTCGAAGGAGGCGCTGAAGTAGAGCTTGTAGTAGCTCTTGCGGTTGTTGACGCCGCCGTTGGCGCGGCGCCCGCAGAAGGCTCCCGTGTACACCCAGCCGGTCACCTTGCGGTGGGCGGTGTCGATGTCGACGTGCGCGTCCTGGCTGCCGTTGAGGGAGTTGGAGACGCGGAAGAGCAGATTCGCCGGGCGGTCGGCGGGGAACGTGAAGTCGGCCACCCCGGCGCGCTTGCTGACGGCGAGGTCGGCGGTGGCGCCGGAGGCGAGGCCCAGGGTGTAGCGGCCGGGAGTGGCCTTCTCGTCGGCGTGCGAGAAGGCGGACGCGTACACGGCGTCCTTGGTGTCGGCCGACGGGGACGAGGTGACGTCGCCGACGAACGGCATGATCGGTACGTCGCCAGCCGCGCCGGGGTTGCAGCCCGCGCCGTTGACATGGGTGAGGCTCAGGCCGCGGATGCGGGTGGCGCCGTACTCGTACCCGTTGGCGGCGCCCGTGCTGGTCTGGTCGCCGGTGGTGCTGGTCGGGGACCAGGCGATCATGCCGTACGGGAGCGTGGCTCCGGGGTAGGTGTTGCCGCCGTTGCTGGAGCCGATCAGCGGGTCGACGAGCGAGGACGGCCGGACGGACGAGGCGTTCGCCGCGACGGCGGGGAGCGGCGCGGACGCGGCGAGCGCGGTCGTGACGGCTACGGCCGCGGCTCTGACGCCGAACCGCCTTGCCGTGCCGAGGAGTTGGTGACGCATGCGTCAAGTCGCCTTTCGGGGAGGGGACATGGGGCGGAGAAAGACAGGCGGAGAAAGACAGGGGGCGTCGCGAGGCTAGGAGGCCGCGCGATGGGAGGGAAGAGGCGCCCGGATACGGGTGATGAAGCACGGGTGAACGCTTCGCCGCGCGCTTAAGTGACCCTTAAGCGGGGGTTAAGCCCCCCATCTCTCCTTGTCTTCGCAGGTCAGCGCGGTGAGGACTTCCGGCGGAACCGTTGGCCACACCGGTGCTCGTGCGTAACATCGGGCCCCGGCGGCGGTGCCGGCGCACGCTGTGAGAGCGCTCTCATCGTCGGCACCGTCCGCTCCGAACAGCCCGACTCGCCCGGAGGTCCCCCCACATGACTCCCCGTCACCAGCGCCCGCTCGGCCGCCGCAAGCTCCTCTTCGCCCTCGGCGGCGCGGCGGTGGCCGCCCCCGCCGTCGCCGCGCTCGCCCCCTATGCCCTCGCGGACACCAAGTCCACGGAGACCGGCGCGGCCGAGGTGGGCGCCCTCCCGCTGACACTGGTCAACAACAGCGGCTCGTTCGACAACGCCGGCGTGCACGTCTACATCGTGGGCAACGTCGACGGCAAGCAGGTGCGGGTCACCCCCGACGGGACGATCGCGCCGATCGCGCTCTCGGACAACGGCGCGGACGGTTTCACCGACTACGCGATCAGCCTCGGCTCCGGCGCGGAGACGACGATCTCCCTCCCGTATCTGTCGGGCCGCATCTACGTCTCGCTGGGCGCGAAGCTCAAGTTCAAGGCCGTGGCGGACGGCAACGGCAACCCGGCGCTCCAGTACCCGGCCGGCTGGGTCGCCTCCGACCCCAACTACGGGGTGCTGCACGACTGCGCCGAGTTCACGCACAACGCGTCCGGCATGTTCTGCAACACCACGATGGTCGACATGTTCAGCGTGCCCCTGAGCATCCGGCTGACCGGCGCACAGGACCAGACGACGGGCACCCTGCGCTCCGGCGGCCGGGCCTCCGTGTTCGACGCCGTACGGAAGGTCGAGGCGTTCGCCCCGCTGGTCGTGGACGACACGCGGGTCATCGCGCCGGGGCACGGGCTGGACGCGGGCCTGTTCGCCGCGGACTACTTCGCGCCGTACATCGACGAGGTGTGGAGCACGTACACCGGCAAGGACCTCACGGTCACCACGAACGCGGGCGCCTTCACCGGGCGGGTCCGCGCCGACCGGTTCACGTTCACCGGACCGGCGTCGGTCTCGTTCGCCAAGCCGTCGACCCGAGACGTGCTGTTCTGCGACGGCAGTCTGGCGGCCCCGAACGACGGCACCACGGGCCCGGTCGCGGCCGTCCTCGGCGCCGGTTTCAACCGCTCGACGCTCCTGTCGAACCCCGCCCAGCCGACCACCGACGCGTCGGGTTTCTACGCCACCGACCTCACGAACCACTACGCGAAGGCGGTCCACGCGGCCACCGCCGACGGCAGGGCGTACGGCTTCGCCTTCGACGACGTGGCGGACTTCGCGTCGTACGTCCAGGACACGGCACCCACGGGGATACGGCTGACGCTCACGCCGTTCTAGCCGCTCGGCGTGCGGGGCGGGTCCCGCCGTAGGAGCGTGGTGGGGTGGGAAAGGCGCGCGTTCCGTCGCTCCGCCGGGACCGGGAGCCGGCCCGGCGGGGGTGGCTTCGGGGCGCGCCGCCGCCCGTGTGGGTACGGGTGCTGCCCTGGGCGCTGGTGGTGGGGGTGTGCGTGGCGACCCTGGTCAGCCCGCACGCGCTCGACATCGGCTTCCTGCTCGGGGCGATCCCGCCGCTGGCCGGCCTGTCGTACGGGCCGCTCGCGACCGCGCTGCTGGGCGGCGCCACGATCGCCCTGCTGACCGTGCCGGCGTTCCATCTGAACGATCCCGGTGAGACCGATCTCCTGACCGTGCTGTTCGTCGCGGTGCTGAGCGTGTTCGTGTCCTTCGTCCGCAGCCGCCGTGACGCCCAGCTGGACCTGGAGCGCACGGTCGCCGAGGCCGCCCAGCGGGCCGTGGTGCCGCCTTTGCCGGAGCGGGTCGGGCCGGTGGGGTGCGTGGGGCTGTACCGGGCCGCGCAGCACGGGACCCTGGTCGGCGGGGACTTCTTCGACGTGCGGGCCGGACCGTACGGCGTGCGGGCGGTGATGGGCGATGTGCAGGGGCACGGGCTGTCGGCGGTCTCGACGGTCGCCTCGCTGCTGGGGGCGTTCCGGGAGGCGGTGCTCGACCTGCCGGACCTGGAGTCGGTCGCCGCACGGCTGGACCGCAGACTCGTGGTGGACTCGGCGCGGTCGGCGCACGCGGAGCTGTTCGCCACGGCGGTGCTGCTGGAGTTCTCGGCGGACGCGGACGCGGTGCGGATCGTGGCCTGCGGGCATCCCTCGCCGGTGCTGCTGCGCGACGGCCGGGTCACGGAGATCGACGTCGAGGCGTGGACACCGCTCGGCCTCGGGCTGTCCGACGCCGGTCCGCTGAGCGGGGTGGCGCTTCGACTGCGGCCCGGGGACCGGCTGTTCCTCGCCTCCGACGGGGTGTGGGAGGCGCGGGACACGGACGGTTCCTTCTATCCGTTCGTCGAGCGGCTGACCCGGCTCGCCGACGAGGAACCGGCGTCGATGGCGGAGGGGGTGTGGGCCGACCTGCTGGAACACTCTCCGGAGATCCGGGACGATGTGACGATGCTGGTGCTCACACCCCGGGCGCGGTAGTGCTCACACCGAGGGCGCGGTAAGGGAGTTGGGGCTCACGGCTGCTGCTCGTGGTCTCCCTCGGCGTCGATGTGGGGCAGGATCCGGTCCAGGAACCGCGGTGTCCACCAGGCGTGCCGCCCGAGCAGGGTCATCACCGCCGGGACCATGAGCAGCCGTACGACGGTCGCGTCGATGAGAACGCTGACGGCCAGGCCGAGGCCGAGCATCTTGACCACGATGTTGTCGCTGACGACGAAGGCCGCGAAGACGCTCACCATGATCAGGGCGGCGCAGGTGATGACGCGGGCGGTGATCTCCAGGGCGTGGGCGACCGAGGCCTCGGCGTCGCCGGTGCGCAGCCAGGCCTCGTGGACACGGGAGAGCAGGAAGATCTCGTAGTCCATGCTCAGGCCGAAGATGATCGCGAACATCATCATCGGGACGTAGCTCTCGATGGGGACCTTGCCGGAGACGCCCAGCGCGGGGCCGCCCCAGCCCCACTGGAAGACGGCGACGACGACGCCGTAGGAGGCGGCGATGGAGAGCACGTTGAGGACGGCGGCCTTGAGGGCGACGAGGAGGCCGCGGAAGACAGCGAGGATGATCAGGAAGGCCAGCGCGACCACCACGCCGATGATCAGGGGCAGCCGGCTCGACACGATGTCGCGGAAGTCGACCTGGGCCGCGGTGGTGCCGGTGACGTAGCCCTTGGCTGAGGTGCCGGAGACCGCGTCGGGCAGGGTGTCGTGGACGAGGCGGTTGGTGAGGTCGGTGGTGTCCGCGCTCTGCGGGGACTGCTTCGAGTAGACGGTGCCGACGAGGACGTCACCGTCCTTGGTGGTCGTCAGCGGGGTGACCTTGGCGGCTCCCTGCACGCCGTCGAGGGTCTTCTGGGCCTGGCTGGAGAGGTCCGCGCGCTGGGAGCTCGGGACGCCCGTCTGGTCGATGACGATGGTCAGCGGGCCGTTGGAGCCGGGGCCGAAGGCGTCGGTCATCAGGTCGAAGGCGCGGCGGTCGGTGAACGAGGTGGGGTCGGCGCCGTCGCCGATGTGGCCGAGCTGGAGGGAGAACACCGGGATCGCGAGGACCACGACGGCCGCGACGCCCGCCGCGAGGAACGTCCACGGCCGGTGTTCCACGCGCTGCGCGTACCGGTGCCAGGTGCCCGTGGGTTCGGCGCCCGGTTCGGCGTCGGTCTCGGCGACCGGGCGGCGCACCCGGTAGCGGTCGATCCGCCTGCCGAGGAGCCCGAGCAGCGCGGGTACGAGCGTGAGCGCCCCGATGACCGCCGACACCACCGTCACGGCCGCCGCGAGCCCGAGTTTGCCGATGAAGGGCACCCCGGACACGAAGAGTCCGGCGAGCGCGATGATCACCGTGCAGCCCGAGACGAGCACTGCCCGGCCGCTGGTGGCCGTGGCCTGTCCCGCGGCGCGCACGGGATCGGAGCCGTTCATGAGGTTCTGCCGGTGACGGGTGATCAGGAACAGCGCGTAGTCGATGCCGACGCCGATGCCGATCATCGTCGCGAGGGTCGGTGACACCGTCGCGAAGGTGAAGGCCGCCGCCAGCAGCCCGAGGCAGGCGATGCCTCCGATGACGCTGATCAGCGCGGTCACCAGGGGCATCGCGGCGGCGATCACACTGCCGAAGCCGATGAGCAGGACGACGATCGCCACGGCGAACCCGATGAGTTCGCTGATCCGGTCGTCGGCGGCGGGCCGGGCCAGTTCGCCGAGCGGTCCGCCGTACTCGACCTGGGCACCGGCCGCGCGCAGCGGCTTCACGGAGGTGTCGACGCCATGGAGGTAGCCGTCGCCGAGGGTGGACGGCTGGACGTCGAAACGGACGGTGATGTACGCGGTCTTCGCGTCGGAGGAGAGCGGGCCGACGTTCGGGCCGGAGGACGCCGGCGCCTGCGTCCCGGGCTGCGGCAGCGGGTTCTGCACCGACAGGACGTGCGGGAGCTTCTGGAGGTCGCCGACCGTCTCGGACATCTGCGAGTTCAGCGAGGTGAGCTGCTTGTCCTTGTCGTGCAGGACGATCTGGCTGCTGTAGCCGCCGGCCGCCGGGTCGTGCTCCTTGAGGACCTGCAACCCGTGCTGGGACTGCACACCGGACAGCGAGAAGTCGTCCGAATAGTCGCCCCCGAAGGACCTGTTGAGGACCTGGAGCGCGGCCAGCGCCACGAGCCAGGCGACGATGACGATCACGAAGTGCCGGGCACACCACTCCCCCAGCCGCCGCAGCACGCCCTTCGCGGCGGTTCCGCCGCCCCCTGCACTGGATTCCGTGGGCGCCATGGCCTCGGCCTTTTCCGCCGGGGGACACATCCGACATCCCCATTAGACGCCAGCGGGATCACACCGGCATCTCGGGCCTGCCGCGGCTGCGGCCGAGGTCAGCCCACGTCCCACAGGAACCGGTGGGTGTGGATGCCGAAGTACGGGAACGACCGCACGCTCCGCACCCCTTCGATGGGCCGCACCACGTCGTTGACGAAGTCGAGCAGGTCCCGCGGCCCCGGGGTGACCACCTCGGCGAACAGATCGAAGCCGCCGGAGGTGAGCACCGAGTACACCACCTCGTCGCGCAGGGCGAGTTGGTCCGCCACGGCACGCGGGTCGCCGTCCGCCTCGATGCCGAGCATGGCCATCGCCTGCCCGCCCATGGCCATCGGGTCGGTGACCCCGACGACCTGAACCGCCCGGGAATCCAGGAGGCGTTGGAGCCGCTGACGGGCGGCCGACGCGGACAGGCCGACCTTGGGTCCGAGGTCGGCGTAGGCGATACGGCCGTCGGTCTGTAGCTCGCGCAGGATGGCGCGGTCGATGTCGTCCACGTGCGTGTCTCCAACTCCCTGTGTCAGGCGGCCAGTTCGGCGAGCGCGTCGGCGAAGACCCGGGTGTGGGTGTCGACGTCCCGCTCGGTCGTGTCGGGGCACATGAGCGCCATGCTGTGGAACGGGGTGAGCAGGATGCCCCGGTTGGCGAGGTAGAGGTGGAGGAAGTCCTCCAGCTCCGGGTCGCCCGCGGCCTCGGACTCGGTGCCGGTGCGCGGGGCCGGGGAGACGAAGCGGTACTCGCTGCGGGCCCCGAGGCGGCTCACCGTCCAGGGCAGCGCGAGGGCGTCGATGCCCTCCTGGACACCGGCCGCAAACCGCTCGGACAGCTTCGCCATGTGCGCGAACGCCTCGTCGGTCAGGACGTGTTCGAGCGTGGCGCGCATCGCCGCGACGGACAGCGCGTTGCCCGCGAGGGTGCCGCCGACCCCGCCCATGTCGACCAGGTCCAGGTCGGCGCGGCCGAGCAGCCGGTCGGCGAGTTCGGCGGAGAGGCCGTAGGCACCGGCCGGGATGCCGCCGCCGATCGCCTTGCCGATGGTGAGCAGATCGGGTTCGAGGTCCCAGGCCGCGGTGCAGCCGCCGGGGCCGGCGGAGAAGGTGTGGGTCTCGTCGTTGATGAGCAACGTGCCGTGTTTCCGGGTCAGTTCGCGTACGGCGGCCAGGTAGCCGGGCTCGGGCAGCACGATGCCGATGTTGGTGAGCGCGGGTTCCATGAGGACGGCGGCGACGTCTCCGTGCGCCAACTCCTTTTCCAGCTGGGCCGGATCGTTGAACTCGGCGACGCGGCTGGTGAGCGTGACGTCGCAGGGGGCGCCGACGTTGCCGGGGCGGGCGGTGCCCTGGCCGTCCGGTCCGACGACGATGAGCGACTCGTCGACGCTGCCGTGGTAGCTGTAGCTGTTCACCAGGATCTTGGGGCGCTCGGTGACGGCCCGGGCCAGCCGGATCGCCCAACGGTTGGCGTCCGTGGCGGTCAGCGCGAAGCTCCAGCGGGCGAGCCCGAACCGGCGGGTGAGTTCGGCGCCGACCCACTCGGCGTCCTCCGTGGGCAGCATCGCCGTGGCACCGCCCTGCTCGGCGAACCGGCGGTGCACGGCCTCCGCGACGACGGCGGGCGAGTGGCCCGCCATCGCTCCGGTGTCGCCGAGGCTGAAGTCCATGTACTCATGGCCGTCGATGTCGGTGACGCGGGCGCCCCGGGCGGTGTCGAGGTAGCGGGGGAAGGCGCCTGCGGTCTTGTTCATCCAGGTCATCGGCACTCGCCCGAAGAGGTGCTCGGCACGGGCGTAGGCGGCCTTCGAGCGCGGGTTGAGCCGCTCGGCCTCGGCACTCTCCCGGGCGAGCAGGTCCTTCAGGCGCGTGCGGTCCATGGGATACCTCGATGGCGTCGGCGACGGAATATCCGGACTCTACGGCGGAAAGCAGCAAGCTAACAAGGGATCACCGCCGAATCGATTGCCAGGACGATCGATTCACGCTTATGTCTCACTGGGACACAAGTCCCATCGGGTCTCATGTCCCATTGGGACATCATGAGGTGTACGGTCGAAGACATGAAGGCAAAGGAGCCCCTCGCCGAGACCGTCGGCGCTCTCGCGGATTCCGTCGGCACCGCCTCGGTGGACCGGCGGCAGCGCAAGGCGCGGCAGACGCGGCACGCGCTGGCGGCCGCCGCCGTGGACCTGATCCTGGAGCACGGTCTGGCCGCGACCACCGTCGAGGCGATCGCCGAGCGCGCGGACGTCACACGGCGCACCTTCAGCCGGCACTTCACCGGCAAGGAGGACGCGGCGCTCGACTTCGTCCGGGGCGACGGCGACCGCATCAACGCCCTGCTGCGGACCCGCCCCGCCGCCGAGCCGCCGCTGCTGGCCTACCGCAGGGCGGTGCGCGACTGGCTCGCCGACCGGGAGAACCCGGCCTGGCACCTGCGCCCGCGGATGCGGCGGCTGCTGGCCCTGGTGGACCGGGAGCCCGCTCTGTTCGCCGCCTACGAGCGCATCCGGGTCGACGCCCAGGAGGAGTCGATCCGCATCCTCGCCGACCGGCTCGGCACCGACGACGTGCGGGATGTCCGCCCGGCCGTCGTGGTCGACGCCGCCGCCGGAGTCCTCACGGCCGCCCTGCGCATCTGGGCACGCCGCGCGGACGAGCACGACTCGGGAGCCGCAGACCTCGCCGCCCTGGTGGAGCGGGCCTACGACGCCCTGATCGGGGAGGCCGCGGACGCGGCGTCCCGGAGCACTACCGAAGAGTGAGCACATCATGAGCACCATCCCCGCCACCCTCCGCGTCACCGACTACGCCACCGAGTTCGCCGGGAAGACCGCCCTCGTCACCGGCGCCGCCTCCGGCATCGGCCTGGCCACCGCCCGCCGACTGGGCGCGGGCGGCGCGAACGTCGTCATCGCCGACTTCAACATCGAGGGCGCCGAGACGGCCGCCGCCGAGCTGAACGCCGAGGGCGTCAAGGCCGCCGCCGTCGCGCTGGACGTGACGGACCCGGAGTCCGTCGAAGCCGCCGTACGCTTCGCCGTCGACACCTTCGGCGGCCTGGACCTGGCCGTGAACAACGCCGGGATCGGCGGCCCGAGCGCCCCGACCGGCGCGTACGACATCGAGGCCTACGACCGGGTCGTGCGCACCAACCTCGACGGTGTCTTCTACTCGCTGCGCCACGAACTCCCGGTCATCGAGGCCGCGGGCCGGGGCGGCGCGATCGTCAACGTCGCCTCCATCCTCGGCTCGACGGGCTTCGCGGGCTCCCCGGCGTACGTCGCCGCCAAGCACGGCGTGGTCGGCCTGACGAAGACCGCCGCCGCCGAGTACGCGTCGAAGAACATCCGGATCAACGCGGTCGGCCCCGGCTTCATCGACACCCCGCTCCTGCGGGGCATGGACAGCGCCGCCTACGACGGTCTCGTCGCCCTGCACCCGGCCGGCCGCCTCGGCCGTTCCGAGGAGGTCGCCGAGCTGATCGTCTTCCTGCTCTCCGACCGCGCCTCCTTCGTGCACGGCAGCTACCACCTGGTCGACGGCGCCTACACCGCCGTCTGAGCCCGGGAAGGAATCCGACCATGAAGGCACTTCAGTACCGCACGATCGGCGCCGCCCCCGAGGTGGTCACCGTCCCCGACCCCGAACCCGGCCCCGGCCAGATCCTGTTGAAGGTCACCGCCGCCGGCGTCTGCCACTCCGACATCGCCGTGATGAGCTGGCCCGCGGAGGGCTTCCCCTACGACCTTCCGCTCACCCTCGGCCACGAGGGCGTCGGCACGGTGACCGCGCTCGGCGCCGGAGTCACCGGTGTCCGGGAGGGCGACTCCGTCGCGGTGTACGGACCCTGGGGCTGCGGCACCTGCGTCAAGTGTGCCGAGGGCAAGGAGAACTACTGCCTGCGGGCGGCCGAGTTGGGCATTCACCCGCCGGGGCTCGGCGCGCCCGGCGCGATGGCCGAGTACCTCCTCGTGGACGACCCCCGGCATCTGGTCCCGCTCGACGGACTGGACCCGGTCGCCGCGGTCCCGCTGACGGACGCGGGGCTGACGCCGTACCACGCGATCAAGCGGGCGCTGCCCAAGCTCGTGCCGGGTTCGACGGCCGTCGTCATCGGCACCGGCGGACTCGGCCATGTGGCGATCCAGTTGCTGCGCGCGCTGACCTCGGCGCGGGTGATCGCGCTGGACGTGAGCGAGGACAAGCTGCGGCTGGCGCGCGAGGTCGGGGCCCACGACACGGTGGTGTCCGACGCGCACGCCGCGCAGGCGGTCCGTGACCTCACCGGCGGGATCGGCGCCGAGGCCGTCTTCGACTTCGTCAGCGCGGACCCCGCCGTCCGGACGGCGGGCGCGGTCGCGGCCGTCGAGGGCGAGGTGGCGATCGTCGGCATCGGCGGCGGCTCCCTGCCCGTGGGCTTCGGGCACCTGCCCTTCGAGGTGTCGGTCAACGCCCCCTACTGGGGCAGCCGCGGTGAACTCGCCGAGGTCCTGGCACTGGCCCGCTCGGGCGCGGTGTCGGTGCACACCGAGACGTTCACGCTCGACGAGGCCCCGCTCGCCTACGAGCGGCTGCACGCCGGGAGGATCAACGGGCGCGCGGTGATCCTGCCGAACGGCTGACGTCCGACGGCCGGCCTCTCAACTCCCTTTGCCCACACGCCATTTCCGACACTTGGCGCAGAAGCGAACAGAGGCCGGCCGGTTTCGGAGCGAACTCCTGTTACACCGTGCGAGAGCGGTCGATGACGGTGTGTACTGTGCTCCGGGCGCCCCGCCCGAGGGGCCCGAACTCAGCCCTGCCCGTCGTCGCTTGGACTCGATTCGATGATCGAATTACCGGACCTGGTGGCCGGCTCTCTCGCCGCCGGCACACTGTCCGCGCTGGCGCTGCTCGGTGCCGGGCTGGTGCGCTCACGGCGTCAACGCGCCCTCCAGCGCGCGGAGATCACCGCTCTGCGGAACCGACTCGACGGTGTCCGGGCGGAGTTGGCGGCCGAGGTCGAGCATCTCGCGGGCACGCGGATACCGGCCGCCGCCCGGCAGCTCACCCATCCTCGGGTCGCCGTACCGGGGCCCGCGCAGCCGCAGTTCATCGGTTCGCCCATCGGGATCGCCCTCGAAAGCGTGCTGACCTCGGTGCGTTCGGAACTCGCCGCGCAACGCACCCGCGTCGACGCCGCCGCGCAGGCCGGGATGCGCGGGGCCACCCGGGAGATCCAGGCCGCGCTGTACCGCTTGCAGGACGCCCTGCGCTCGCTCCAACAGCGGTACGACGAGCCGGAGTTGGCGCAGACCCTGTTCATGCTCGACCACGAGAACGAGCAGTCGCTGCGCCGCGCGCAGGTCGCCGCCGTCGTCTGCGGGGCCTGGGTCGGGCTCGCCCGCGAGGAGTCGCACCTCGTCGAGGCGGTGACCGGCGGCCAGGCCCGGCTCGCCGGATACCACCGGGTGCGGGTGAACAACCACCTCGAAGCCGGTACGGCGCTCGTCTCGCACGCCGTCGAACCGGTCGCCGTCATCGTCGCCGAACTCCTCGACAACGCGCTGCGGCACTCCGCCCCGGACACCGACGTCGTGGTCAACCTGGAGCACGTCCACCACGGCGCGTGCGTCACCGTCGACGACGCCGGGCTCGGCATGACCCAGGACGAACGCGACCACGCCCGCCGGATGGTGGCCGGTTCCGACCCGATCCTCCTCACCGACCTGGGCGACCCGCCCCGTATGGGGTTCGCCGCGATCGGCCGGCTGACCCGGCAGTTCGACCTGGGCGTCGACGTGTCCTCGCCCTCCCCCTACGGCGGCGTCCGCGCGGTCCTGCGCATCGACAGCCACCTCCTCAGCCGTATCGACCCCGAACAGCGGCCCCCCGCGGCCGGGGCCCCGCGCTCGACCCGCCGGGCTCCGGAACCGACCCGCACGCCCGCGCCGACGCATTCCTACGGCTCCGAGCGCGACGGGCCGACCGTGGCGGACGCGTCCGGGCATCAGGCCGTGCCCGACGCCGGGGGCCTGCCCCGACGCCGTCGCCGTACCCCGGCCGGCGCGCCGGTAACGCGGCCCGCGCCCGAGGCGCCTCAGCCGGAGCGCCGCCCGGAGCAGGCCGCCGCCGCGCTCGGCGCGTTGCAGTCCGGCACCGCCGCCGCGCGCGCCGCGAGCGAGGACGCCGGAGCCTCCGCGGCCGATGATTCCGCGGCGCACGACCGACATGAGACCGACTACGAAGGGGGAGCGGCCAGATGACCAGCCGCGACGGGGTCGACACGGCATGGGTGCTGGACCCGATCCTGGAGGTGCCGCACGTGGTGGCGGCGGTGCTGTTGACCCGGGACGGGCTGGTCCGGGGGTACACCGACGCGCTGTCGCAGGACTCGGGCGAGCGGGTGGCCGCGATCACCAGCACGGTGCAGGGGGCGTGCCGTACCGCCGCGGCGGCCTTCGCCGACCGGGAAGGGGCCGAGATCCGGCAGGTGGTCATCGAGTCGGACCTCGGGTACGTGCTCATCGTCCCCACGGATCACGGGACGTGTGTGGCGGCCTACGGCGACACCGAGGTGCGGCTGGATCTGCTGGCGCACCGGGTGCACTCGCAGGTGGCGCGGCTGGGCGAGAAGGCGATGGCCGCCGCTGCGCGGGGAGTTGACGGCGGCGCGTCGGCATGACGGGCCGCCGCGGCGGCCGTCCTCTCGTTCCCGCGTATCTGTCGACCGGCGGGGTGGCCCGGCCCAGCTGCCCGCATCTGGAACGGCTCACGGTGCTCAGCGGCAGCGGCCGGCCCGCCCCCGCCGAGCTGCCCGCCGCGCAACTCGCCCTGCTGGACGCCCTGTTCGGCGGTTCCCTGACGGTGCTGGAGGCGGCGGCCCTGCTGGAACTGCCGGTCTCCGCGGTCCGCGTGCTGGCCGCCGGTCTCCTCGACCGCGGTCTGGCCCTCGCCCGTGCCCCGATCCCGCCCGCCGAACGCTTCGACCCCGACCTGCTGAAGAGAGTGGCCGATGGCCTACGCGCCCTCAAGCACACCTAGCGGCATCCATCTGCCCGACACCGCCCGCGAGTTGGTGAAGATCCTCGTCGCGGGACCCTTCGGGGTGGGCAAGACGACCCTGATCGACTCGGTGTCCGAGATCCGCCCGCTGCACACCGAGGAGCGGCTCAGCGAGGCCTCCGCGCAGGTGGACGATCTCGACGGGGTGCGGGAGAAGGCGACGACGACCGTCGCCATCGACTTCGGGCGCATCAGCCTGCCGGGCGGGATCGTGCTGTATCTGTTCGGCACCCCCGGCCAGGAGCGGTTCCGGGCCCTGTGGGAGGACATCGCGTACGGCGCGCTCGGGGCGCTGGTCCTGGTCGACAGCCGCCGGATCGACGCCTCCTTCGACGTGCTCGGCATGGTGGAGGAGAGCGGACTGCCGTACGCGGTCGCCTTCAACACCTTCCCGGACGCCCCCCGGCACTTCACCGAGGAGCAACTGCGGGCCGCCCTGGACCTGGAACCCACGACCCCGCTGGTGACGTGCGACGCCCGGAACGCGGACTCGTCCGTCGACGCGCTGCTCGCGCTGGTCCAGCATCTGATCGACCGCGACCCTCCGGAGCACCGGTGACGACCACCTCTTCACCCGTCCAGCCCGTCCGCCTGTGGGAGGACGCCTTCGCGCGCGACCCCTACGGCCACTACGCCGCCCTGCGCGCGCAGGGTCCGGTCGGCTGGGCCGAACTCGCCCCGGGCGTACCGGCGTACGTCGTCACCGAGCGGCGGGCCGCGCTGGAGCTGCTGCGGGACACCGACACGTTCTCGCACGATCCCCGGCCCTGGGAGACGACGGTCGCGGAGGACTCGCCGGTCCTCGGGATGATGCGCTGGCGGCCCAACTCCCTGTTCGCGGACGGCGCGGCGCACGTCCGCTACCGTGCCGCGCTGATCGACGCCTTCGAGCGGATCGAGCCGCACGACCTGCGCGCACGGGTACACCGGGCGGTGCATGTGCTGGTGAGCCGGATCGGCCCGCGCGGACAGGCCGATCTGGTGGGCGAGTTCGCCCGGCCGCTGATGGCGCTGGTCTTCAACAGCCTGTTCGGGCTGCCCGACAGCCAGAGCGACCGGCTGGACCGGGCGCTGGGCCTGATGATGGAGGGCGGTCCCCAAGCGGCTGAGGGCGAGGCCGAGTTCGGTGGCTACGTCCTCGAACTCATCGCCGCGAAGGCCGAGTCGCGCGGCGACGACCTGCCGAGCTGGCTGCTGGACCATCCGGCCGGGCTGAGCCCCGAGGAGGTCGCCTGGCAGGTGTTCCTCACTCTGGGCGCGGGCCACGAGCCGACCGCGAACCTGGTGTCCAACGCGCTGTCCCGCATCCTCGGCACCTCGGTCTACTACTCCACCCTGACCAGCGGCGCCCGGCCGGTCATGGACGCCGTGGTGGAGGTGCTGCACCACGAGACACCTCTCGCCAACTACGGCATCCACTACGCCCGTTCACCCGTGACGTTCCACGGCACATGGATCAGGCCGGCCGTCCCGGTAGTCGTCTCGTACGGCGCGCTCGCGCACTTCGCCGAGCAGGAGGCCGTCGACGGCCGGCATCCCAAGGACGCCTCGCATCTGTCGTGGTCGGCGGGACCGCACGCCTGCCCGGTCAAGCAGCACACGCTGCTCATCGCGACGGAGGCGATCGAGCGGCTCACCCTGTGGCTGCCGGACCTCGAACCCGTCGTGACGCGGGAGGAGTTGACGTGGCGGCCGGGTCCCTTCCACCGCTCGCTCACGTCGCTGCCCGTGCGGTTCAGCCCCTGCTCGCCCGACCAGCCAGGAGACCTGTCGTGACCGTGTCCGACCGCATCGTCCTCGACCCCTTCGGCGCCGACATGGCCGCCGAGAGCGCCAGGCTGCGCGCCCTCGGCCCGATCGTGCCCGTCGAACTCCCCGGCGGCATCCCGGCCTGGGCTCCCACGGGCTACGACACCCTGAAGGAACTGATCCTCGACCCGCAGGTCAGCAAGGACCCCCGGCTGCACTGGAACCTGTGGCCCGAGATCGGCGAACACCCTTCCTGGGGCTGGGTGTTGGGCTGGGTCGGCGTCATCAACATGCTCTCCACCTACGGCGCCGACCACGCCCGGCTGCGCAAGCTCGTCGCGCCGAGCTTCACCCACCGGCGCACCGAGGCGATGCGTGCCCGGGTGGAGGCCATCACCGCCGAACTGCTCGACGCGGTGGCGGCCGACGACGCCGAGGTGATCGACGTCAGGGCGGCGCTCGCGCATCCCCTGCCGATGCGGATCATCTGTGAACTGTTCGGCGTGCCCGACGCGTTGGTGGACGACACCGGGCGGCTGATCGCGGCCATCATGGACACCTCCGACCCGTCCCCGGAGCACGCGGCGTCCGTGCAGCGGCAGATCGGCACCGTACTGCCCGCACTGATCGCGTACCGCAGCGAGCACCCGGGCGACGACCTCACCACCGAGCTGATCCGGGTGCGCGACGAGGACGGCGACCGGCTCAGCGACGAGGAACTGCTGTACACCCTGCTGCTGGTGATCGGCGCGGGCTTCGAGACGACGGTCAACCTCATGGGCAACGCGATCGTCGCGCTGCTCAGACGCCCCGAGCAGCTGGAGGCCGTACGGGCCGGGAAGATCGGCTGGGACGCGGTCGTCGACGAGACGCTGCGCGTCCATCCGTCGATCGCCTCGCTGCCGCTGCGCTTCGCGGTCACCGACGTGACCGTGGGCGGCGTCACCATCCCGGCCGGGGACGCCATCATCACCACGTTCGCGGCGGCGGGGCTCGACCCCGCGCACTACGGCCAGGACGCGGACGTCTTCGACGCGGCCCGGGGCGCCGACGACCACCTGTCCTTCGGGATCGGTGTGCACCGCTGCATCGGCGCGCCGCTCGCCCGGGTGGAGGCCCTGACCGCGCTGCCCGCCTTCTTCGACCGTTTCCCGGACGCCCGGCTCGCCGTCGGCGCGGACGCGCTGCGCCAGGTGCCGTCGTTCATCGCCTTCGGGTGGCAGGAGATACCCGTACGGCCGCGCGGCTGAACCCGCTCCGTGCGATGGGACCGGTCCGCCGCGGCCTCGGGGGGGTGGGCCGCGGGCGGAACCGTCCTGCCCGGGTTTCGGGGGGAGAGACCCGGGCGCACTCGTCGGATTCCCCGGTTTTCCCGGGCTACACATCGCCCGGCGGTGGGCCCGCGCGGCGACCCGCGCGGGCACGGCATAAGCTCGGCGGGTGGCCAAGTACTTCGACGTGCACCCGGACAATCCGCAGCCCCGCACCATCTCCCAGGTCGCGGACAGTGTCCGCTCGGGAGCGCTGATCGCGTACCCGACCGACTCCTGCTACGCGCTGGGCTGTCAGCTGGGCAACCGTGACGGCATGGAGCGGATCAAGACGATCCGGCACCTGAACGACCGGCACCACTTCACGCTGGTGTGCCAGAACTTCGCCCAGCTGGGCCAGTTCGTGCACATCGACAACGACGTGTTCCGCGCCATCAAGGCCTCCACGCCCGGCAGTTACACGTTCATCCTCCCGGCGACGAAGGAGGTGCCGCGCCAGCTGCTGAACGCCAAGAAGAAAACCGTGGGCGTCCGCATCCCCGACCATGTCGTCACCCAGGCCCTGCTGGCCGAGCTGGGCGAGCCGCTGCTGTCCAGCACCCTCCTGCTGCCCGACGAGGAGGAGCCGATGACCCAGGGCTGGGAGATCAAGGACCGGCTCGACCACGTGGTGGACGCGGTGGTCGACTCCGGGGAGTGCGGCACGGAACCGACGACCGTCATCGACTTCTCGAACGGCGAGGCCGAGATCGTCCGCAAGGGCGCGGGCGACGTCTCCCGCTTCGAGTGACCCCGCTTCCGCTGCGCGACCCCGGCGGAGGGGCCGTAGGCAGGCGTGCCACGATGATCGCGACACGCCGCGCCGGGTCGGCAGGTGGCCCGGCGACCATTCGCAGGGAGGCACCCCCGCCATGACCGCCGTACAGGGCACAGCCGTGGACATCCCCACCGAGGACGGCACCGCCGACGCCTATCTGGTTCACCCCGGCGACGAGCGTCCCCGTCCGGCCGTGCTGCTCTACCAGGACGCCTTCGGACTCCGCCCCCACCTGAAGTCGATGGCCGACCGACTGGCCGAGGCCGGCTACACGGTCCTCGTACCGAACGTGTTCTACCGGAACGGCCGCGCGCCGGTGGTCGAACTGCCCGAGTTCATCGACCCGCACGAGCGCCCGGAGATCTTCGAGAAGGTCGGCCCGCTGCTCATGGGCCTGACGCCCGACCTCGTCGAGCGCGACGCCGGCGCCTATCTGCGCTGGCTCGCCGAGTCGCCGCTGGTCGCGGACGGGCCGGTCGCGATCACCGGGTACTGCCTGGGCGCCCGGCTGGCGCTGTACACCGCGGGTGCCTACCCGGACCGGGTCGCGGCCGCCGCCGGTTTCCACGGCGGACGTCTGGCCACCGACGACCCGACCAGCCCGCACCTGGCCGCCGAACACATCACCGCCGAGGTGTACTTCGGCCACGCCGACCAGGACCCCTCGCTGCCCGAGGAGCAGATCAAGCGGTTCGAGGAGGCGCTGACCGCGGCCGGTGTCCGGCATCGCTGCGAGGTCTACCCGGGCGCGCAGCACGGCTACACGCAGGCCGACACCTCGTCGTACGACGCGGAGGCCGACGAGAGGCACTGGGTCGCGCTGCTCGACCTGCTGGACCGCACCTTCTGATCGACGGACCGCCTTCACTGATTCAACCCAGCTGCCCACGGCGCGAGTTGCCGTGGGCACCTTTCGTTCACCTCATTGACATGACCGCGCCTCGGCGCGACGCTGAGAGCGCTCTCACACAGGTACGGACCAATTCCGTACACCCCCCACACGGAGGTGAGTAGTGCTCGCCCGACTCATGCGTCGACTGGGTGCCGCGACCGCGGTGGCCACGATGATCGCGCTGGCCACGCCGTTGACGGCGGACGCCGCGGTGCCCGCCACGATCCCGCTGAAGATCACCAACAACTCGGGCCGCGGCGACGCGGTCTACATCTACGACCTGGGCACCAACCTGGCCACCGGCCAACAGGGTTGGGCCGACGCGAACGGCACCTTCCACGCCTGGCCGGCGGGTGGCAACCCGCCCACCCCGGCGCCGGACGCGTCGATCCCCGGCCCGGCGGCCGGTGGGACCAGCACCATCCGGATTCCCAAGCTCTCGGGCCGCATCTACTTCTCGTACGGCCAGAAGCTGGTGTTCAAGCTGACCACCGGCGGTCTGGTGCAGCCGGCCGTGCAGAACCCCACCGACCCGAACCGCACCATCCTCTTCAACTGGTCCGAGTACACGCTGAACGACTCCGGCCTGTGGATCAACAGCACCCAGGTGGACATGTTCTCCGTGCCGTACGCGGTCGGGGTGCAGCGGTCCGACGGGAGCACCGCCAGCACCGGGCACCTCAAGTCGGGCGGCTACACAGGGTTCTTCAACGCGCTGCGCGGACAGCCGGGCGGCTGGGCCAACCTGATCCAGACCCGGTCCGACGGAACGGTTCTGCGAGCGCTCTCACCGGGGTACGGGGTGGAGACCGGCGCCCTGCCGAGCACGGTGATGGACGACTACGTCAACCGCGTCTGGTCGAAGTACGCGTCGTCGACCCTGACCGTGACGCCGTTCGCCGACCAGCCCAACACCAAGTACTACGGCCGGGTGTCGGGCAACGTCATGAACTTCACCAACGCCTCCGGCGCGGTGGTCACCACCTTCCAGAAGCCGGACGCGGCCAGCATCTTCGGCTGCTACAAGTACCTCGACGCCCCCAACGACCTTGTGCGCGGCCCGATTTCGCGCACGCTGTGCGCGGGCTTCAACCGGTCCACACTGCTGGTCAACCCCAACCAGCCGGACACCTCGACGGCCAGCTTCTACCAGGACGCGGTGACCAACCAGTACGCGCGCAAGATCCACGCGCAGATGGCCGACGGCAAGGCGTACGCGTTCGCGTTCGACGACGTCGGCGCCCAGGAGTCCCTGGTGAACGACGGGAACCCGCAGCAGGCCTACCTGACCCTCGACCCGCTGAGCTGAGCTGGGAGACCGGAACACCCCGCACGCCTGGGGGCGCGTGCGGGGTGCCGGGCTCACGGACTGGTCAGCTGGTCGTCAGGGCCGTGTCGTCGACGACGAAGCTGGTCTGAAGCGAGGAGTCCTCGACACCGCTGAACTTCAGCGCCACGGTAGAGCCGGCGAAGGAGGACAGGTCGAAGGTCTTCTGCGTGTAGCCGGTCGCTTTGTTGAGGTTGGAGTAGGTGGCCAGGGTGGTCGATCCGGCGGTGACCGTCAGCTTGTCGTACGCCGTGCTGGTGGTCGTCTCCGCGGTGTCGATGTGGAGATAGAAGGTGAGCGTCGCCTTGCAGCCGCTCGGCACCGCCACCGACTGGGACAGGGTGTCGGTGTGGGTCGAGCCGTAGCCGTCCAGCCAGGCGAAGTACGAGCCTCCGTGGGACGTCTGACCGCTCTCGTTGGTGATGACACCGCTGCTCGCGGTCCAGGTCGTGTTGCCCGACTCGAAGCCCGCGTTGCCCAGCAGCTGGGTCGAGGTGCAGGTGCCTCCCCCGCCACTGGAGCTGACGGTCCAGGTGAAGGACGCGGTGCCGGTCGCCCCGGTGCTGTCGGTGACGGTCACGGTGGAGCTGTAGGTGCCCGCGGTCGTCGGGGTGCCGGTGATGGCGCCCGTGGAGCTGCTGATGGACAGGCCGGTCGGCAGTCCGGTCGCGGCGTACGTCAGCGAGCCGCTGTTGGTGGAGCTGGCCGAGACCTGGAGGCTCACCGCCGTACCGACGGTCGAGGACTGGCTGCCCGGGTTGGTGACCGTGACGCCACTGGTCGGCACGGTGATGTGGCTGCCGACGTTGATGCCCGCGAAGGCGTTGCCGACTCCCGCGTACTGGGCGGAACTTGTGCCGTACAGCGCGGCTGCCGCGTTGAGGGCGGCGGTACGGGCGCCGGCGTAGTTGGTGCTGGACGTCATGTACGTCGTCAGCGCCTTGTACCAGATCTGCAGGGCCGCGGCCCGGCCGATGCCCGCGACGGCGACACCGTCGGAGGTGCTGCTGGTGTAGGTGGTGCCGTTGATGACCTTGGTGCCACTGCCCTCGGAGAGCAGGTAGAACATGTGGTTCGCCGGGCCCGAGGAGTAGTGGACGTCGAGGTTGCCGACGCCGGAGTACCAACTGTCCGCGGAGCCGCCGTCCTTGCTCGGCTTGTCCATGTAACGCAGCGGCGTGCCGTCGCCGTTGATGTCGATCTTCTCGCCGATGAGGTAGTCGCCGACGTCGCTGCTGTTGTTGGCGTAGAACTCGACACCGGTGCCGAAGATGTCCGAGGTCGCCTCGTTCAACCCGCCTGATTCACCGGTGTAGTTGAGCCCGGCGGTGTTGGAGGTGACGCCGTGGCTCATCTCGTGCCCGGCCACGTCCAGCGAGGTCAGCGCGTGGGTGCTGCCGGAGCCGTCGCCGTACGTCATGCAGAAGCAGCTGTCGTCCCAGAAGGCGTTGACGTACGCCGTGCTGTAGTGGACACGCGAGTAGGCGGCGACGCCGTCGTTCTTGATGCCGCTGCGGCCGAAGGTGTTCTTGTAGAAGTCCCAGGTCTCCTGGGCGCCGTAGGCCGCGTCGGCGCCCGCGGTCTGGGTGTTGGAGCCCGCGCCCGTGCCCCAGACGTCGTCGGCGTCGGTCATCAGGGTGCCGGTGCCCGACGTGGCGTTGTTGAGGCTGTACGTCTTGTGGCCGCCGCGCGTGGTGTCGTACAGCTGGTACGTCGAACCGGACAGCGTGGTGCTCAGCGACACCGTGCCGCTGTACTGGGTGTTGCCGGTGCCGGTCTGGATGCCCTGGAAGCGGGAGAGTTCCTTGCCGGTGGTGGCGTCGGTGATGACGTGCAGCTGACTCGGGGTGCCGTCGTCCTGGAACCCGCCGACGACCGTCTCCCAGGCGAGCTTCGGGGTGCCCTCGCCGGCCCAGATCACCTTCCGGGCGCTGTCGGTGCTCGGCGCCTTGGCGTCGAGTGCCTTCGCGGTCGTCAGGGCCTTGGTCTCGGCGGCCGACCTGGTGAAGGCCGGGGTGGTCGAGGGGACCGTGAGAGTGTGCTTGTTGTTGAAGGTGGCGCTCACGGTGCCGGTCGCCTCGGCGGCGGGCGGGGTGTGCACGACAAGGTCGCCGCCCAGGACGGGGAGACCGTCGTAGGTGCGCTCGTAGCGGGTGTGGACGGTGCCGTCGTTGTCCTTGACGACATCCTTGACGACCAGCTTCTCCTTGGCGCCGAGGCCGAGGGTGCGGGCGGTCGCCGTCCTGTTCTGCGTGGCGCTCTTCACCAGGGCGGAGCGCTGGGCCGGGGTGAGCTTCGCCTCCAGGCTGCCGGTGAGCAGCGGACTCGGGTGGGGGGACGCGGGCTTCGCGGTCGCGGGCACCGACTGGATGCCTACGGCCAGGAACGCGGCGGTGGAGACCAGGGCTCCGACCGCCATCCGCTTACGGGGAATGCGTCTCACTCGTACTCCTCCTGCGACGGCCGCGGGCGCGGCCGGTGACAGACCGGACAGCCGGGTCTGCTGTCCGGGAAGAGCTGAGCTGTGCGGGACCGACTGAACCTTGACCAATCCGTGAAGGATTCGTGGGGCAGCTGCGTGGAGGATGACAGTCTTGACCCGTCCATGTCACGCACGTACCGGCACTCAAGGGTTTTCCCTCTATGGGCGGTGCCGCCGCGCAGGCCGGAATTCCCGGCCGGGGCGCGCCAGAGACGTACGCACCCCGGCCGGGAAATCATCCGAAATGCGGCATACGGGAAGCCGGGGGATGCTGGGAGGGCCAACGCACGTCCGAAGGAGGACAGCCATGTCGTTCATGGACAAGGTCAAGGGAATGCTGGGACAGCACCCCGACCAGGCCAAGCAAGGTGTCGACCGCGCGGGAGACATGATCGACGAACGCACGGGCGGCAAGCACGCCAAGCAGGTCGACATGGCGCAGGACAAGGCCAAGGGCTACATCGACCGCGACAAGCCGCAACAGCCCTGACCCTGACCGCTTCTGTCCCCGTATCACCCGCACTGCGAACGAAGTGCCGCCCCGGAAGCGGAGAGTTAATCGACTGCTGACGTGAAAGGGTTGCGCGCACGGGCCACGATCCATACATACTCCCCCCACAAGAAGCCAGAACTCTGGGGGGAGTTGGCTCATGCTCGGCACGATCGACGGGTTTCGCTATGGTGCGGTGACCCCGGTGGCGGCCTATCTGATGGCCTGCCTGGGTGGGGCCCTGGGGCTGCGCTGCGTGGTGCGGTCCCTGCACAACAGACAGTCCTGGAAGGCGGGTTGGCTCGCGCTCGGCGCGACGTCGATCGGCACCGGCATCTGGACGATGCACTTCATCGCGATGATCGGCTTCCAGGTCGAGCAGACCAGGATCGGCTACGACGTCGGCCTCACCGTGCTGAGTCTGGCCGTGGCGATCGTCGTGGTCGGCATCGGCGTGTTCGCCGTGGGCTACCGGGGCGCCACCGTTGCGACCCTCTCCATGGCCGGGATCGTCACCGGCCTCGGGGTCGCCGCGATGCACTATCTCGGCATGGCCGCCCTGAAGCTGAACGGCGACATCGAGTACCGGATGTCCACGGTCGCGCTCTCCGTGCTGATAGCGATCGTCGCGGCCACGGCGGCCCTGTGGGCGGCCGTCTCCATCCGGGGCTTCCTGCCGAGCCTGGGCGCCAGCCTGGTGATGGGCGTGGCGGTGTCCGGGATGCACTACACCGGCATGGCGGCGGTGAGCGTCCATCTGCACGGCGCCGGCGGTTCGTGGTCGGGCGACTCGCCCAACTCCCTGCTGCTTCCGATGCTGTTGGGGCCGGTGGTCTTCCTGCTGCTGGCTGGGGTGGTCGTGATGTTCGACCCGCTGCTGGTGATGGGCGAGGGCGAATGGGACCGCTCCTTCCCCCGCCACCCGGTCACCCCGGACGCCGACGGCGGACAGCCCGCCGCGCCCCCGGACTCCCCCTTCGGCACCGCCGACCGCTCGGGCCGCCACGAGAGCCCGCCCGCCTCGCCGGGCGGCCGACGCGCCCGGAAGCGGAACACCCGCACGAGCCCCGCCGCGTCGACGCCGTACGGCACCCCGCCACGCCCGGGCGAGTGGTGACCACCACCAGGTGCCGTACGGCGACCGGTGCCCTGCGGCGACGTGAGCGGCTCAGCCAGCTGGGCCAACTCACGCTGCGGCAGCCTCAGTTGGGCGCGCCCGGCGGCACCCTCGGCAGGGGGTCGACCCGTACCGACCCGGCGTCGGTGAGGAACGCGCGGATCAGCTCCCCGGCCTCCCTGGCCTGTTCGTCGCCCTGGCAGCGCAGTTCGGTGCCGAGCCGTCGCACGGCGCCGCGCAGGGACATGCGGACCGGAGCGTGGAGGGCGGTGTCGTCGAGCAGGGTCAGCAGGTGGTTCAGGAGAGTCCAGTCCGCCGCGTGCTGCACGGCCGCCCCGCCGGGCAGTTCGGTGGGTACCGGGTCGGTGCGGCGCCAGGTGGCGGCGAGGAGCGCGTCGACGAGGTCGGTGACGCCGGGGCTCTCGGGGTCGGCGGCGTGCTGCCAGGCCACCCGGTTGAGCCGGGCCGGGTCCAGCAGGTGTTCCGTGACCAGTGCGGTCGCGACCCGTACGGCCTCGAAGGGGTCGAAGATCCGCCCGGCGCCCGTGTCGAGGTACTGCTCCGTCCGGCCGTAGCGGATCGCGGGCGGGGTGAGCGCGTCCAACACCGCGCGGGGCAGCGCGAGTTGCTCGGCCCGCAGGAGTTCCGCGAGGCGGGTCAGCGCAGTGTGCTGAGTGGCCGCGTCGACGGGCCGCGCGCCCTGGCCGTCCTCGCCCGCGAGGCCGTACGCGTAGCGCACGCCGCCCACCAGCCGGGCCACGGCGGTCACCTCGTGCCGGTGCAGGAGGTGCAACAGGACAGCGCGTTCCTCGAGTTCGCCGGTCTGCCGGTCGGGCGGCAGCACCCCGCGGGAGAAGCCGTCCAGGGCGATACGGCGGACCCGCAACATCGTCTCCAGTGCCTGGAGGGCGTCCGACCCGGTCACCCAGGTCACGGCGTCGGCGTGCGCGGCGTCGGGGCCCTGGGCGTCCTCGTCGGAGAGGTAGACCAGGCCCGACTCGGCTGCCTCGCGGCGCAGTCCGGCGAGCGCGGTCTCCTCGTCGCCCGCGTCGAAACGGCCGTAGGCGTGCGCGACCAGGAAGTGGTCCCATGGCCCAAGTCCCGTGCCGTACGCGGCGGTCAGGTCGAGGCCGCCCTCCTCGGTGACCCGGATCCGGGCGTGCGGGTAGTCCATGACGGACGGCTCGGGGTGTCCCGTGCCGGCGAAGTTGTGCATGAAGCCGAGCGCGTGGCCGATCTCGTGCGCGGCGAGCTGGCGCAGCCGGGCGAGCACCAACTCCTCGACGGCGGCGAGCCGTTCGGCCTCGTCCGGGCGGCCGTAGGGGGCGAGGAGGGACTCGCCGAGGGCACGGACCTGTTCGGCGCGCTGGGAGCCGAGGCGCACCCGGGCGTGCAGGATCTCCCCGGTGCGCGGGTCGGTCAGGCCCTGGCCGAGGGACCAGCCGCGGCCCGCCCGGTGCACCCAGACCACGCCGTTGACGTCGGGGTCGTAGGGGTCGAAGTCCTCGGCGCCGGGCTCGACGCGGTAGGCGTCGGGGAGTCCGATGGCGGCGAAGGCGCGCTGCCACCAGTTGCCGCCCTCGACGACCGCCGAGCGGAAGGGTTCGGGGACGGCCGGGTCGATGTGGAAGACGATCGGGGGGCCGCCGGGTTCCGCGCGGAAGCGGGGCTGGAGCTTGACCTGGGTGCTCGCCCGGCCGACGAGGGCGTGGTCGGCGTAGCCGATGCCGTAGCCGCCCGAGGCGGGGTGGTAGCGGCGGACGGGCAGCGGGGAGGCGGGGAGTCGCAGCAGGTTCAGCTGCTGGACGACGGTGACGGCGCGCGGGTCGCCGGCGACGGCCTGGAGGGCGGGCCCCCGGCCGGGGCCGCGGAAGGTGAGCAGTGCGGGCAGCCGGACGGCGGTGGGTCCGGTGCGGCTGTCGGCGACGAGCGGGAGACTCGCGGACGCGTCGATCGTGTGGTCGCCCTGCTCGCGGTCGTGCAGATGCTCGGCGATCCGGTCGTGGTCGGCGAGGACGAGCCCGGTGGCGTCGACGACCGCCGCGCCGTTCTCCTCGCGCAGCACGGGTCCGCTCCACACCACGGACAGCGCGAACGACTCCTCCCCGGCCCGTACGGCGGCCGGGTCTCCCGAGGTCAGGAAGTGCTTGTTGCGGACGGCGAACAGCACACGGTCGCCGACCCGGCGGAACTGCGCGAGCGAGGTCTTGCCCGCCTTGCCCCGGTCCAGCCAGAGATCGCTTGAGCCCAGGCCCTGGGAGAGGGAGACGGTGAGGAGGAAGGGTTCGTCGAAGTGGCGGATGCCCAACAACAGCCGGTCCGAACGGAGTTCGGGATCGGGGACGAGATCGATGAAGTCGGCTTCGCCGGGCATACGGGGCCTTTCGGTTGAGCAACGTGGAGTTGATGTTGCCAGGCCCCTGCCGCTCGTACCGCGTCGGCTCGTTGTTACCGTGCACCGGTGTCTGAATCTTCACGCGATACCGCCGAAGGCGCCGGCTGGGGCACCGCGGAACGCGGCGCGTACCAGCAGCTCATGCCGTCCCACGTCGAGAAGGTGTCGTGGCTGAATCCGAGGACCCTGTGGGCCGCGCGCAACGGCGTGCTGGCGTCCTGGTTCGGTGACCCGACCGGCGACACCCGCAGCCGCTGGGTGGCGCAGCGCGCGGCGGCCGGAGCGCCCGCCGACAAGGTGATCCGGCGCGACGATCCGGACACCTTCTCCTTCATGGTCATCGGTGACACCGGCGAGGGCGACGACCCTCAATACGCCGTCGTACCGGGCTTTCTGAAGGCCAGTCAGGGGACGGACTTCGCGGTCGTCGCCAGTGACGTGATCTATCCGGTGGGCACCGCGGACGACTACGAGACGAAGTTCTTCCGCCCGTACCAGGCCTATCCGGCGCCGATCTACGCGATACCCGGCAACCACGACTGGTACGAGGGCCTCGGCGGATTCATGCGCGTCTTCTGCGACGACGCGCCCGCGCTGCCCGCGCCGAAGGCACCGCGCCCGCTGACCCGTGCCTGGTGGCGTGCGCTGCTGTGGCACCACCCGCGCCCCTCCGACGGCGAACACCTCGACAAGGCACGGCAGTTGCGCTCCTCGCCGGACCAACAGGCCGTGCAGCCGGGCCCGTACTGGGCGATCGACGCGGGACCGGTGCGCATCATCGGTATCGACACCGGGCTGTTGGGCACCATCGACGCCGAACAGGGCGCCTGGCTGCGCGAGGTGGCGCAGGGCCCGACACCGAAGATCCTCATCACCGGTTCGCCGCTGTACGTGGACGGCGAGCACCACCCGTGCGCGATCGAGGGCGGTGGCACCGTCGACGACATCGTCAGCGACCCGGCCCACCACTTCGTCGCCGCGATAGGCGGCGACATCCACAACTACCAGCGGTATCCAGTGCGGTTGGCGGACGGCCGGACGCTCCAGTACGTGGTCTCGGGCGGCGGCGGCGCGTTCATGCACGCGACGCACACCGTGCCGCGCGTCGACATCGCCGACGTCACCGAGCAGGACTTCCGCTGCTACCCGCTGCGCGGCGACTCCCTCGCCTTCTACAGCCGGCTCTACGGCCGCCGTCTGCACCTGCGCCGCTTCTTCACCCTCACCGAGGCCGAGGCGTCGGCCGTGATCTGCGAGCGCCTGGGCATCCCGCCGACCCGCACCCCGGGCCCGTCCGTCCGCATCACCCGGCGCATCCGCCTGGTGGCGAGCCTGCTCGGCGCCGGGAGCCGTCCCGACCGGCGCGCGCGGTTCCGCCTCCCGGTGCGCAAGATCTACACACAGCTCTTCTCTCCCAGTTCGGTGACGTACAGCCCGCCGTTCTTCAAGTGCTTCCTGCGCCTGGACGTCACGCCGGAGGCGGTCCGGCTGCGCTGTTTCGCGGCCACCGGCAACCGCGCCCAGGAGATCGACCCGCCGGTCGAGGACGAGATCACCATCCCGCTGAACTGATCACACGCCCGCAATGTTCACCTGCCACAATCGGGACAGAACTGACGTACGACCGCCGGAGGAGCCCGTGCCGCCTACCCCACGCCCGCTGCGGAAGCTGGGCTTCCTCACGATCGGCCTGTTCGACGAGGCCGATCCGCGCCGGGGACACGAGTCGACGCTGGAGATCATCGAACTGGGCGAGCGGCTCGGCTTCGACAGCGCCTGGCTGCGCCACCGCCATCTCCAGTACGGGATCTCCTCCCCCGTCGCGGTCATGGCGGCGGCCTCGCAGCGCACCAGCCGGATCGAGCTGGGCACCGCGGTGATCCCGCTCGGCTGGGAGAACCCGCTGCGGCTCGCGGAGGATCTGGCGACCGTCGACATCCTGTCCGGGGGCCGCGTCAACCCGGGTGTCAGCGTCGGCCCGCCGATGCACTACGACCAGGTCAAGGACGCGCTGTACCCGGGCACGGCGGACAGCGAGGACTTCAGCTACGAGCGGGTGCGGCGGCTGCTGGACCTCGTGCGGGGCGAGCCGGCCACCGACTTCAGCGGGGTCGAGGGCTTCGAGGTGTTCTCGGACCGGGTGCAGCCGCACTCCCCCGGTCTGGGCCGGCGCCTCTGGTACGGCGGGGGCAGCACGGGCTCGGCGCAGTGGGCCGGCGAGCACGGGATGAACTTCCTGACGAGCAGCGTCGTCAAGGCCGAAGGGCCGGACGAGTCAAGGGACTTCGCGGAGATCCAGCTCTCTCACATCCGCACGTTCCGCGCCCATCACCCCGACGGCGAGGCCGCCCGCGTCTCGCAAGGGCTGGTGGTGATCCCCACGGACTCCGCGTCGCCCGAACAGCGCGCGAAGTACGAGGAGTTCGCCCGCAAGCGCACTCCCCGCACCGCGTCACCGCAGGGACCGGCCCGGCTGATGTTCGCGCCGGACATCGTCGGCACCTCCGAGGAGATCGTCGAACTCCTGCACGCGCACGCCGCGTTCAGGGAGATCGACGAGGTGGCCTTCGCTCTGCCGTTCACCTTCGAGCACGAGGACTACGTGCAGATCCTGACGGACATGGCGACGAGGCTGGGACCGGCCCTCGGGTGGAAGCCCGCTGTCTGACCCCGGTGTCACCAGCGGCCCGGCTCGGTGCCGACGACCGGCTCGGAGGGCTTGCCGTCGACGCCGACCGGAATGTCCCCGGTGAGCATCACCCGGTGCATGGTCCGGGGGAAGCCGAGGTGGGCGTTGTCGCTGGGGGCGAGGTGGATGGTGGCCCGGTTGTCCCAGAAGGCCACGCTGCCCGGCTCCCAGCGGAACCGGACCGTGTACTCGGGCCGGGTCGCCTGCGCGAGGAGCATCTCCAGGATCGCGGCGCTCTCCGCGCGGGAGACATCGGTGATCTGCTCCAGGTAGTAGCCGTTGACGAACAGCACCCGCTCCCCCGTTTCAGGGTGCACCCGCACCAGCGGATGCACCGAGGCGACCTGGTGGTCCAGGAGGTGGCGGACGTAGGCGTCGTCGCCGGGGCGTGGCTGGTAGCCGACGCCGAGCCGGTGCTCGGCCCGCAGTCCGTCGACGAACTCCCGTACCGGCTGCGAGAGTCCGGCATACGCGGCGGCCAGGTTCGACCAGGTGGTGTCGCCGCCGTAGGGCGGGACGGTCTCCGCGCGCAGGATCGTCGCGGCGGGCGGGTCGACGCGGGCGCCGTGGTCGCAGTGCCAGCCGCGCAGCAGGGTGTGCCGGCGCCGCTCGAGCCACTCCTCGTGCTCCATGCCGAACCGGCCGCCCAGCTCCAGCCGGTCGGCGGTCGTCTCCACCTCGGGGAAGCCGGCCGGTGACGCGCTGCCGCGCCGCCCGAGCACGACCGGTTCACCGAAGCGGCGCGCGAACGCCACATGCCCGGCGTGGTCGAGGCGTTGCTCACGGAAGAACACGACCTTCCAGCGCAGCACCGCCGCCCGGATCGCGGCCACCACGGCGTCGTCGAGTTCTCCGGCCAGGTCGACACCGGTGATCTCGGCCCCGATGTGCCCGGCGGCGGGCTTCACCTCCATGCCGTCCACCCGCACCGCCTCGTCGCTCGTACCACTGTCCGTCGTCATGCTCACTCCGTCGTCGTACGTGCCGGCCGGCCGTCCGCACCGGGTCCTCCCCAGCGGGTCGTACCCAGGTCCTACGGGTTCCAAGGAAGATCGTGTCAGTGATCCCCGCGCCGGGCGACAGGGGTTCCGGTCGCCCATACTGGGTGTACCGCACAGTCAAGGGAAGGTCCGACCGTGATCAGCACCCCGACGCACACGCTCAACGACGGTACGAAGATCCCCGCCATCGGCCTGGGCACCTGGCCGATGGACGACGCGACGGCCGAGGAGGCCGTCGACGGCGCGTTGCGCATGGGCTACCGCCTGGTGGACACGGCGACGAACTACCGCAACGAGACCGGCGTCGGCCGGGGCATCGCCCGCAGCGGTGTGCCGCGCGAGGAGATCGTCGTGACGACGAAGCTGCCGGGCCGCCACCACGGCTACGAGGAGACCCTCGCGTCCTTCGAGGAGTCCCGGGCGCGGCTCGGCGTCGCGTACGTGGACCTGTATCTGATCCACTGGCCGCTGCCCCGCGTGGGCAAGTTCGTCGACTCCTGGAAGGCGATGATCAAGCTCCGCGAGGAAGGTCTCGTCCGGTCGATCGGCGTCTCGAACTTCACGCCCGGTCACATCGAGCAGCTGGAGAAGGAGACCGGCGTCCTGCCGTCCGTGAACCAGATCGAGCTGCACCCGCTGTTCCCGCAGGACGAACTGCGCGCCTTCGACGCCGAGAAGGGCGTTCTCACCGAGAGCTGGAGTCCTCTCGGGCGCGGTTCCGAGCTGCTGAACGACCCCGCTGTCGTGACGGTCGCCGAGGCGTTCGGGGTGACACCCGGCCAGGTGGTGCTGCGCTGGCACACGCAGCTCGGGGCGGTCCCGATCCCCAAGTCGGCGGACCCCGGCCGGCAGCGCGCGAACCTCGACATCTTCGGCTTCGAGCTCAGCCCGGCCCAACTGGCCGCGATCTCCGACCACGCGCCGCAACGCCTGGGCGGGGACCCGGAGACACACGAGGAGTTCTGAACGGTCCGGGCGTCCGCGGAGTCCGGAGGGGGTGAGATCTCCGGGGGCGGAAGTCGGCGTTTCCGCCCCCAACTCACCTTCCCTGCCTCTATGTTCACGGCGGATGATCCGTTCTCATCGGAAGGCTCTCGTTGATGCGCACCGCGTTCCGCACCGCCGTGACCGGGTCGGTGGCCGTCACCGCCCTGCTGCTCGGAGGCACCGCCCAGGCGACCCCGGCGGGCCCCGGCGTCACCGCCAAGCTGATCAGTCAGACCACGATCGGCGACACCGACTACACCCTGCGCGAGATCACCATTCCGCCCGGCCAGGCCACCGGCTGGCACTACCACGACGGCCCGCTGTACGGCATCGTCAAGCAGGGCACCCTCAGCCACTTCGACTCCAGCTGCGCCTCGGACGGCGTGTACCGGAAGGGCAGTTCCATCCAGGAACCGGCCGGTTCGGGCAATGTGCACATCGGGCGCAACCTGGGGAACACGCCTCTCGTCCTCGACGTGCTGTACGTCCTGCCGCACGGAGCGCCGTTCTCGGAGGACGCGCCGAACCCCGGCTGCCCCTTCGAGTAAGCGCTCCGGCAGGCGAGTCGACCGGTCAGTCCGGTGGCGGCAGGGGCTGTTCCGCCCAGATGGTCTTGCCGCCGCCGGTCTGCCGGCTGCCCCAGCGCTGGGTGAGCTGGGCGACGAGGAGGAGGCCGCGTCCGCCCTCGTCGTAGGCGTGGGCCCGGCGCAGGTGCGGTGAGGTGGAACTCGCGTCGGAGACCTCGCAGATGAGGGCGCGGTCGCGGATCAGTCGGAGCTGGATGGGCGGTTCGCCGTAGCGGATGGCGTTGGTGACGAGTTCGCTGACGACGAGTTCGGTGACGAAGGCGGCCTCGTCCAGTCCCCAGGCGGCGAGTTGCTCGGTGGCGGACTGCCGGGCCCCGGCCACGTGGGCGGGGTCCGGTTCGATGTCCCAGGTCGCGACGCGGCCTGCGCCGAGGGCCCGGGTGCGGACCAGCAGGAGGGCCACGTCGTCGTTGGGCTCCGTCGGCATGACGGCCTTCAGCACCGCGTCGCACAGCGCGTCCAGCGACTCGGCGGGGGTGAGCAGCGCGCGGCACAGCGCGTCGGTGGCATGGTCGACGTCGCGGGCGCGGTCCTCGATGAGACCGTCCGTGTACAGGGCGACGGTGGCGCCTTCGGGCAGCTCCAACTCGACTGATTCGAAAGGGAGTCCACCAACGCCGAGCGGTGGCCCCGCGGTGAGGGGGACCAGGCTCGCGGTCCCGTCGGGCAGCACGACGGCCGGCTGCGGATGTCCGGCGGCGGCCATGGTGAGGCGGCGCGAGACCGGGTCGTAGACGGCGTAGAGGCATGTGGCGCCGAGTTCGGCGACCTCGTCGTCGGTGTCGTCCGCCGCGAGGTGGGTGACCAGGTCGTCGAGGTGGGTGAGGAGTTCGTCGGGCGGGAGGTCCACGTCGGCGAGGGTGCGGACGGCCGTGCAGAGACGGCCCATGGTCGCCGAGGAGGTAATACCGTGTCCGACGACGTCGCCGACGACCAGGCCGACCCGGCTGCCGGAGAGCGGGATCACGTCGAACCAGTCGCCGCCGACGCCCGCCAGGGACCCGCAGGGCAGATAGCGGTGGGCCACCTCTACGGCCGCCTGGCCGGGGAGGTTCCTCGGCAGCAGGCTGTGTTGGAGGGCCAGTGCGGTGGAGCGCTCGCGGGCGAAGCGGCGTGCGTTGTCGATGCAGACGGCGGCGCGGCTGGCGAGTTCCTCGGCGAGCAGGGCGTCGTCGGCGGCGTAGTCGTCCGGGTGGGCCATGCGCACGCCGACCGCGACGCCGAGGGTGGTGCCCCTCGCGCGCAGCGGCACCGCGAGCACCGAGTGGACGCCCGTGCGGTGCGAACGGCCTTCCGGGGAGCGGGCGTTGCGGTCGGCGACCCAGCGGACGAAGTCGGGTTCGCCGGCCTGGCTGCGCACCGCCCGTCCCTCACGCAGGGCACGCGTGGGCGGCGAGAACGGCGGATAGAGGTCCGCCGCCCCCAGGTGTACGGCGGCTTCGGGCGTGCCCTCCGTGACGGAGCCGTGCGCGACGCGGCGCAGCACCACGTCGCCGTCCAGGTCCTGCGGCGGTTCGTCCGCGCCGAGCACCCAGGGCAGCAGGTCGACGCTGGCGAAGTCGGCGTAGCGCGGTACCAGGAGTTCGACGAGTTCCTCGGCGGTGCGGACCACGTCGAGGGTGGTGCCGATACCGGCCGCGGCCTCGTTCAGCAGGGCGAGCCGCTGCTGGGCGAGGTACTGCTCGGTGCTGTCGAACGCCGCGAGGCCGACCCCGGTCAGCTCGCCGGATTCGCCCTTGAGGGGCCACATCTCGATGCTCCAGGCGTGCTCCCGGTTCAGCGCCGGGGAGCCCGCCCAGCTCTCGTAGCGAACCGGTCTGCCCGTCTCGGTGACCATGCGCAGGTTGTTCAGGAAGCCCCGGCTGTGCTCGGCGTCCTCGACGCTCTCGGGGAAGTGCCGGCCGAGGAGGACGTCCTCGGAGACTCCCATCACGCGGCAGGCGGCCTCGTTGAGGCGGGCGTAGCGCTGCTCGGTGTCGAAGACGGACAGGGACATCGACGCCTGCTGGAAGGCCTGCTCGGCGAGTGTCGGCGCGGCGGGGGGTTCGACGGTGAGGACGTAGCCGTCCGGTGTGCCGTCCGGGCCGAGGAGCTCGCAGGCCCGGACGGTGAGCTGGAGGGGGGTGCCGTCCCGGTGCCTCAGGACGACGGGCCCGGTCAGTGCGGCGACGGCCGTGGTGGAGGGGGGCTCGGCGAGGAGCGCCGCGACCGACCGGCCCACGGCCTCCTCGGCCGGGTACCCCGTCAGCGTCCGGGCGCCCTCGCTCCACCCCGTCACGATGCCTCGGGCACTGATGACCGCCGCGGCGGAGGCCTGCTCCATATCGTCCAGGATGGTCCCTATATCGCGCCGTAACAACCGCGGTACGGCATGTGCGGCCCCTGTCTCACTTCCGGTGGGTGCGGAGTGCGGCGAGGGCGCGGTCGGCGTGGGTGTTCATCCGCAGCTCGCTGGAGACGACCTCGAGGATCGTGCGGTCCTCGCCGATGACGAAGGTGACCCGCTTGGTGGGCGCGAGGGAGAACCCGCGCTTGACCCCGAACCGCTCGCGGATCGTGCCGTCGGCGTCGGAGAGCAGCGGCATGCCGAGGGTGTGCTTCCCGGCGAACTCCTGCTGCTTGTCGACAGTGTCGCCGCTGATGCCGACGGGCCGCGCGCCGACGGCCGCGAACTCGGCGGCCAGATCGCGGAAGTGGCAGGCTTCGGCGGTGCAGCCGGCGGTCATCGCGGCCGGATAGAAGAACAGCACCACCGGTCCTTCGGCGAGCAGTCCGCTGAGGCTGCGTTCGGTGCCGGTCTCGTCCGGCAACGTGAAGTCCTCGACCTTGTCACCGACGTCCAGGCGTCCTGTCATGACCGTCCCTCCCCATTCTTCGCGACACTACGGGCCCACACTACGAGGGGAATCTGCAGCGGCAGACGCCCGTAGGCCGCCGCCTTCTGCGGGGTCGGACGGTCCCGCCAGTCCAGCGCCATCTGTACGTTGGCCGGGAACACGCCCACGAAGAAGCCGGCGGCGGCGAGCGCGGCCGTACGCCGGGTGCGCGGCACGGCGATCCCCGCGGCGAGCGCCAGTTCCACGACCCCGCTCGCGTATGTCCAGGTCCGGGGCGAGCCCGGCAGGGAGCGCGGGATCGTCGCGTCGAACTGCTTCGGCGAGGCGAAATGGGCGACCCCCGCGGTCGCCAGCAGACCGGCGAGCAGCAGCGACGAGCGTTCGGACCGAGACACGGTTCCTCCTCTGATGGCCTGCCGCGCGATGTTACTCCACGGTAGGCGGGTGTGGTGACGGTGGCTCCCATATTCGGTCTGACCTTTGACATGTTTCGTCGGCCAGCACGATCCACCTGTCCGTCTTCGGCATGCATCCGGTGGTGGTCCACGGCTCCGAGAAGCTGAAGCGGCACGGCGGGCTGAGGCGGGCGCCGTACGGGCTGCGCGGCACGGTGATGTGACAGGCGCCGCGCGTGCTGCGTTGAATGGTTCAGCCAAAGAGGCCGAAGAGCGCCGCCTTCGACGAGAGGCCTGAACCTGTGCAGAGCGCCGAGCACCCTTCCCGCACCGCCCGGGGACGCGCCGCGGCCGGTGAACCCCGGCCGCGCTTCGACAAGCTCACCGTCCCCAAGGCCTCGGACGTCCTCGCGAACGAGGTGCGTGAGCGGATCCTCTCCGGGGAGTTCACGGAGGGCACCGCGCTGCCGCCGGAACGCCAACTGGTCGAGCAGACCGGGCTGAGCCGGGCGACGGTACGCGAGGCGCTGCGCATCCTGGAGATCGAACGGCTCCTGGAGATCCGGCCGGGGCGCGGCGGCGGAGCCTTCGTGCACCGGCCGGGCCGCGAGTCCCTCGCGAACACCGTGCGGTTGGTGATCCGGGGCCAGCGCATCCGGCTGGAGGACCTGCACGAGACCCGGGAGGCGATCGAGCCCGCGTGCGCGGCGCTCGCGGCCAGGCGCCGCACGGACGCCGACCTCGTGGAGCTGGCCGACGCGCACGCGGACCTCGTCGCGGCGGACGAGGACATCCAGCGTTTTCTGCGCGCCAACATCCGCTGGCACAACGCGGTGGCGCGGGCCGGCGAGAACGAGCTTCTCATCGGGTTCATGAGCGCTCTCTCGCAGTCGATCCACGCGGCCACCGACATCGAGCAGTTCATGGACGCGGACATCCGCAAGCTCACCGCCCGGGCCCACGCCCGCATCACCGAGGCAATCCGGGACCGCGACAGCGAGGCGGCGATGCGTCGGATGACCCGCCATGTGTGCGGCTTCACGCGGGCCGCGGCGGAGGTCGACCACCGGGACGGCGCGGACCTCGCAGATCTCCCGTCCTGACCGTGGCCGCCGACGGAGACGTCCGCATCGTCACCCTGAACGGCCCCGACCGGCGATCTCGTACTGATCGCCGAGGACTCCTGCTTCGCCGACCCGCGTGTGTCGGTGGGCCTGGTGGCCGACGACGGCGGAGTCATCCTCCGGCCTCTGCTGACAGGCATGTTGGAGGTCAAGGAGTGCCTCTTCACCGGCGACCGCGATCCCGCCCCCACGGCGGTCGAACTCGGCCTCGCCAACCGCACGGTCCCGCCCGACGACCTGATGCGCGAGGCCCTCGCTCTGGCCCACCGGTCGCGGCACAGCCCGCCGAGGCCCCCGCGCCACCAAGCCGGCGCTCGTCACGCTGGTCGAACAGATGTCGCGCGGCGCCATGGAGGCAGCGCCGATGGCGAACGGGCCACGATGACCGGCCCGGACCACATCCGCATCATCACCGAACTCGCGTCCCGCGCCGGACAGCGTGCCCACCCTACTGAGAAGAACTGAGCGTGGACCGCGAGGAGTTCGTCCTGGTCAGTGACATGGCGCGCTCACTGGCGACTCGCTTCGGTGTGACCTCGGCGGACGAGGTGAAGCCGTCGACCCGGACGGCGACCCAACAGGCCCTGGGCGAGCTGGGCCTGACCGAGATATGGCGCACCTCACTTCCGGTGGCGACGGGACAGGAGTACGCGCTGCTCGCCGAGGAACACGGCCGCCACCCGGACCATCGCCTACGTCAAGGAACGCAAGGCGTTCGGCAAGACGGTCGCGTCCCTCTTGAACACCACGTTCCAACTCGCTGCGACAGCAGCCGAGTCGGAAGCCGCGCAGGCCATGCTGGACCGCGCGGTGCTCGAACTCGTCGCGGGTGGACTGAGCGGTCCCGACGCCGCGAAGGTCGAGCTGTTCCGCACCGAGATGGAGGCCCGCGCGGTCGACCGCTGCCTGGAGCTGTGCAGCGGCTACGGCTACATGCTGGAATACCCCATCGCCCGGCTGTAGGCGGACGCGCGCATCACCCGCATCTACGTCGGGACGAGCGAGGCCAGGAAGGTCATCATCGCCAAGTCCCTCGGATTGTGAGGCGGTCACGGTGCCGGACTTCTCCAGCAGACCAGGTGTCGCGTTCGTGGCGGGCGGTTCGGGCGGAATCGGCGCGGCGATCGTCCGGCTCCTCGCCGAGCGGGGCAGCGACATCGTCTTCACCTACCGCGCCAACCAGGAAGCGGCCGACGCGGTGGCCGCCGAGGTCACGAAGCTGGGACGTCAAGTCCGTTCCCTACGGCTGGACTTGACCGACGAGACCGCCACCGCCGAGGCCGTGTCCGAGACCGCCGACGGCATCCACACCCTCGTGTACGCGGCGGGCCCGCACGTCCCGATGCGGCACCTGAGCACGGTGACGCCGAGCGAGTACCGCGCCCAACTCGAGGGCGACGCCGTGGCGTTCTTCAACCTGGTGCATCCCGCACTGCCGTTGCTGCGCGAGAGCCGGGGCAGCATCGTCGCCGTGACGACCGTCGCCACCCGCCGGTTCCCGGTACGCGACGGCCTGTCGTCGGGTGCGAAGGGCGCGGTCGAGGCCGTAGCCAGGGCGCTCGCCGCCGAAGAGGGCCGGTACGGCGTCCGCGTGAACTGCGTGGCCCCCGGCATGCTCAACGACGGTATCGCCGGCCGCCTGATCAGCACGGGCGAACTGGATGACGCCGCGCTCGCCGTCACCCGGCGCAACATCCCGATGCGCCGCTTCGGCGACGCGACCGACATCGCGGAGGCGGTCGCGTTCCTCGCCTCGGACCGGGCCGGATTCATCACCGGGCAGGCGTTGGGCGTCGACGGCGGGTACAGCGTATAGGTCACGCGGGACCGCTTCGCCGCCCCAACGCATAGGTGGCGCGGACCAGTTCGGCGGTGGGTCCGACGGTCAGTGCCGCGTGCCGGGCGACGACGCCTCCGCCGTAGAGGCCCTCGCCGGGGATCTGGTCCCCGCGCACGAACACCAGCCCCGGTCTCCCCGGCGGGGGCTTGCGTGCCGTCGTCGTCGCGGATCTCGATCTCGACGCCGGGCAACGGCCGCCCCACGGAGCCGAGTCGGTCGCGTACGGGCGGGTCGGACGCCGCCAGTGCCTCGCGATGGTCGTCGGGTCCGAAGAGTCGAGTCCACGCCGCTCAAGCGCTGGTAGTTGTCCCTGGATGTCAATCTGACCGGGGTGTTCCTGGTGACCCGCGCGGTGATTCCGCACGTACGGGCGCGTGACGGTGGCTCGTTGGTGGCCGTGATGACGGGCGGGGTGGGCATGACGTACCGGGGTGCGAACGCGTACTGGGTGGCCAAGGCCGCCGTCGAGCGCCTCTAGCTGGGTCTCGCCGCCGACCTGCGCAAGGACAACATCGCCGTCAACTGCCTCGCCCCGTCACGGGGGTGGTGCTCACGGAGGGTTGGCAGGCGGGTGGCGGAGGCCGGGAGATCCCGCCGGAGATGGTGGAGCCGCCGGAGGCGATGGCGCGGGCCGCCGTGCTGCTCGCGGGGCAGGACGCCATCGGGATCACGGGAACCGTCCAGCGCTCGGAATCCCTTGCCTGAAAGGCAGTTGGCCCCTGCACTGCACGAGATCGAGGTGACTGAGAGGCACCATCCGGGGCAGTCGGGAGACAACGGCGCAGCCACCGGGATCACGCGTGGCTCGCCGTCTATCCATAGGGGTTGAACAAATGCTTGCAATCGTGGCGGCCGCGCTCTTCTTCATCGCCTTCATCATCCGTGTCACCGAGACTTCGACGCAGATCGTCTTCAGCGAGACGAGCCTGATGCTTCTCGGGCTCGCCTTCCTCGCCGCGCATTCGGCCGGGCTGGGCACCGGCTGGTCCGCGCGCCGCAGCGGACGTCGGCGCTGAGGAAGCGGCGCGCCGCCCCCAGGGCGCGCCTCCTCCGCCGGTCGCCGACCGGTCAGCGACCGGCGCGTTCTCGTACGGCCGCACAGACCCCACCGTCGACGAGAACGTCGATTCCGGAAACGAAAGCGGCCTCGTCCGACAGCAGAAACGCCACCGCAGCCGCGACGTCCTCGGCCCGGCCCGTCCGACCGAGCGGCGTCTGCTCCACGAGAGCGGTCATGGCGGGCTGGGCCGAGGCCTCCTGCCGCACCTGAGGGGTGTCGATGACCCCCGGCGACACGGAACACACCCGCGCCCCGTACGGCCCGAGCCGCACCGCCTCCCGCCGTGCGAACCGGTCCACCCCGTGCTTGGCCCACGCGTACGCGAGACCGGTGTTCTCCACCGCGGGCCCGAGCGCCTCCCGCAACCGGTCGAGGAGGTCCTCCCGGAGCGGCTCGTCGAGGATCGCGGCTACGGCCGGATCGGCCTCGATGGTGCCGAGGAGCGGGGCCATCGAGGCGAAGTACACCATCGCCGTCCCTTCGGTGGCGAGCGGGCGGAGGGCTTCGGCCAGGTGTGCGGTGCCGACGAGGTCGACTTCGAAGATGCGGCGTCAGTCAGCCATGGTGGGCGAGATCCCGGCGGCGTGCGAGACGGCCCTGAGGGAGCCCAACTCGGCGACGCGGGCGGCGAGTCGGGAGAGTCCGGCCCCGTCGGTGATGTCGAGGACGAAGGGTTCGACCGCGATCTCCTCGTCGGCGGCGGCCAGTTCCTTCGCCGCCGCGGTCACGCCCGGTTCGTCCCGGTCCACCAGCAGCAGCGTGTCCACCAGGTCGGTGAGCCGTCGGGCACAGGCGAGTCCCATACCGCGCCCAGCCCCCGCCGCGATGCCTACGGTCGTCACGCATCACCTCCTTCGTGAGCCCACCGTTTCTCCAACCCGGGCCGCGCCACCCGGTCCACGAATTCCACGCGCAGGCCTCTCGGGCCGCGCAGGAACGTGAAGGGCGCGCCGCCGGCGCCGTCCCGGGTCGCCTTGAAGCAGGTCGAGTGGATCCACGCACTCGGAGCGGAACTTCCTGATCCACTCCAGCTTCTCCTCCAACTCCGGCTCGGTGGAGAAGTCCCACGCCATGTCAGACGAACCTCCTGCTAATCCGGAGAGGCGCCGACCGAATACCGTTCCCATTCAACGCGAGTATGGATCTCAGAATTTGCCGTACGTCCCTCGACAGCGGAAGCCGAGGTGTTACCGCTGACGTCGAGTATCGTTCTTCGTGTGACAGCTGTCCCCGAAGAGCAACCGGCCTGGCGCCAGCGCGCCGTTGAGCGTTCCACCCGTGCCGCGAAGCTCCGCGCCGAACAACGCGTACAGCGCTTCCTGGACGCGGCACAGGAACTCGTCGCGGAAAAGCGGACGACGGACTTCACGGTCCAGGAGGTCGTGGACCGCTCCAAACAGTCGCTGCGCAGCTTCTACCAGCACTTCGACGGCAAACACGAGCTGCTGCTCGCCCTGTTCGAGGACGCGCTGTCCAAGTCGGCGGCGGAGATCCGTGAGACGGCCGGCTCCCAGTCGGATCCGCTCCAGGCACTGCGGCTCGCGGTGGAGATGCTCTTCCAGCAGTCGCTGTCCAACCCCGGCGTGGAGCGCCCCCTGTTCAGCGACTTCGCGCTCCAGCTCCTGGTGAAGCATCCCGCGCAGGTGGCGACCGCTCACCTCCCCCTGCTCCAGGTGTTCACGGAGCTGGTCGAGCAGGCCGAGGACGCCGGTGTCATCCCCGCGGGGAAGCCCCGCCGTCAGGCCTCGATCCTGATGCAGACGGTCATGTTCGTCGCGCAGGGCAACGGAGTTCCGTCCGACAGCCACGCCGCCGCGGTCACGGCCCAGGAGGTCTGGCAGTTCTGCCTCGGCGGCCTCTCGGGCGTACCGGTGCGCAACTGACGGCTCCTCAACAACGACGTAATTGACGCTCTCCATAGTGGAGAGTACGGTTCTCGCCCACCGCAACGGGAGGTGGGCGATGACCGAGCCGCTACGGCACGGGGCGCGGCGCTACCGGGTCGTGCGGTGAGCCACCGGCACCATCGGCGCCCGCACGATGCGTGCCGTACTGGAGCATCCGCGGCTGACCCTGGCCGGCGTATACGTCCATACACCGGCCAAGTCGAGCTGGACGCGAGCGAGTTGAGCAGGGGCAGCCCCGGTGTCACCGGGGTCGTCGCCACACATGACATCGACGAGATCCTGGCGCTCGGCGCCGACTGCGTCCTCTATACCCCGCGCGCATGCGACATCGACGAGGTGTGCACGCTGCTCTCGTCCGGGGTGAACGTCGTGTCCACGCGCGGCGAGTTCCATCGCGCGCCCAGCATGGACCCCGTCGTGCGGAAGCGGGCCGAGGAGGCGTGCGCGCGGGGCGGGACCTCCGTCCGCAGCACGGGCAGCAGTCCCGGATTCATCACGGAGGCCCTGCCGTTGGCGCTCACCTCGATCCAGCGGCGGCTCGACGCGCTGACGATCGACGAGTTCGCGGATCTCTCCCCCCGACCTCGGCTGAGGCCGGCGTGACCTTCAACCATCGCCCGCCTTGCGGGACTTGGGCAGCCGGCCCCCGGAGCTCAGACCGTGCTCGCCGGCGCCGCGGCCTCCGGCTCGTCATCGTCGATCGCGTACTTCAGGAAGTCGTCGACCATGCGGTGGAACAGCGTGGCCAGTTGCCGCAGTTCGTCCGTCGACCACTCGGAGAGGGCCATTTGCATACCGCGCGCACCGGCGTCCCGGACGCTGGTCACCGCCCTCCGGCCGGCCTCGGTCAGCTCGATCCGCTGGGCCCGGCGGTCGTCGGGGTCGGGCACGCGGGTGACGTACCCGGACTTCTGGAGCTGCTGCACCGTCCGCGTCACATGCGAGGCCTCCACCCCGAGGCGATGGGCCAGCTCCCCCGGGCGCAGCGGGTCGGAGTCGGCGATCTGCCGTAGCAACGCCACCGCCGCGCGGTCCAGCGGCACACCGGCGAGGGCCATCAGCCGGTCGTGCTGGCGGGCACGTGTGCTCAGGTAGGTGATCCGAGTGAGGGCTCGCTCGATCTCGGTCACCTCCGGGGAGGCGGGGTCGTCGGGGATCGCTGGTGTGGACATGGAAGCCACTTTACCATATTGTTGCGTAACTCAAGTAAGTTGCGGCGGGCTGTTGCCGTGCCTGCCGCGGAGAGAGTACTTCCGCAGTCGGACAGGGTGTCGGCGACCGCCGGAGTCGAGCGACGCCACTCCGGCCACCCGGCTGCTCCCTGGTCCAGGTGCTCGCGGACCTGGTTCCCGCCGCCCCGGGACGGCCGGCCATATGGTCAGCTTCGGAGCGAGTCCACGGCATGCTCCCGCAACGGCCCCACGGACAGGCCCCGCTCCGCGCAGGTGTCGAGGATGCGGGGCACGGCGCCGAGGGTGGCGCGCCAGGAGCCGGGGGCCGAGGTGCAGTCGGAGTCGTGCAGCAGGACGGTGCCGCCGCCGCGCAGATCCCCGGTGACCGTTCGGTGCACCGACTCGGGTGTGGCGCGCGCCCGCCAGTCCTCGCCCCAGGCCGTCCACAACACCGGCGTGAGGTCCAGGCGGCGGACCGCGAGGTGGGCGGCGGTCGACATCACGCCGTAGGGCGGGCGGAAGAGGCGGGGCGTGCGTCCGGTGAGGTCGCCGACCGTGTCGCGGGCGCGGGCCAGGTCGTCGTGGGTGGCGCGGGGGCCGCGCAGCAGCAGCGGGCGGTGCAGCCAGCCGTGAACGGCGATCTCGTGTCCGGCGGCGGCGATCTCCCGCACCAGACCCGGGGCACGTACCGCCTGGCTGCCGAGGAGGAAGAAGGTCGCGTGCACCCGGCGTTCGTCGAGCAGCCGCAGGAAGAGCGGGGTCGACAGCGGGTCGGGGCCGTCGTCGAAGGTGAGCGCCACGTGGTCCGGACGGCCTCGACCGGCGAGGCGGGGCATGACGCGGTTGCGGAGCGGACCGTAGGTGGAGAGGACCGGGGCGGCGTACGCGGCGGCGAGGACCGGGAGTGCGGGGAGCGCGATGCGGGCGGTCGCGCGGAGGAGGCGGCTGGCGGTCATGCGGGGCGGTCCTTCGTGCGGGGTGCGGTGGCGCGAACGGCCTGCGGGGGACGGGGAGTTGGGGTCATGCGGGGTGCCCCTTCACGTGGACCGCGACGGACTCGGCGGCGCGGAGGGCCGGCGCGGCGCAGGCAGTCGTAGGAATAGGAATGGGCGTACGGCGGTCATGCGTGACCCTTCGCCGCGGCACACGCAGCCCACTGCCCGTCACGCGTGCCGCCCCTTCGCGTGCGCCTCGTGCGGCCCATGGCCCATGTGGTGTTCGTGGGGCGGGTCGTCGAGGTCGAGGTGCTGGCCTATTGCGTGCATCAGGTCCGGGGCGCCGTCGGTCGTGGCGACCGCTGTGCCGACCGCGCCCGCCCAGACCGCGCAGGCCACAGCGGTGGTGGTGGCGAGACGGAAGGCGGCCGGGCGGACGGTCCGCCGGGAGGTGGGTGTGGCGACGGGGGCGGTGCCGGTGCGGCAGACGCGGGCGGTCTCGGCGGCCGGGCCGTCGGGGTCGGCCGCGAACAGGGCGCGGGCCACCTCGCGTTGGAGCAAACCGCGTGGGCCGTCGATCAACTCGGCCAGTACGTGCTTGAGTTTGGCCGGGTCGCGAACCCACGCGGCGACGCCCGCCTCGTCCAGGGCGGCCGCGTTGGTGAGGCCGTGGCCGGGTATGCAGCCGTAGCTCGCGACGGGCAGGCCCGCGGCGAAGGCTTCCAGGGAGGTCAGGCCGCCCGCGTTCTGGACCAGGACATCGGCGGCGTGCATCAGGCCGGGCATGTCGTCGACCCAGCCGTAGACGTGCTCGATGCCGTCCGCGCGGAGCTGCTCGGCGAGTGTGTCGTTGCGGCCGCAGACCACGAGCGGTACGGCCGCCCCGCAGTCGCGCAGCTCCCGGGCGACCTCACGGACCGGTCCCACGCCCCAGGAACCGGCAACCAGCAAGGCCAGCGGGGCAGTTGGGGGCAGACCGAAGCGGGCGCGGGCCGCCGCGCGTTCCGGTGCGTGCACGGGGTGGAAGCGTGGGTCGGCGACCGGGCCGCACACACGGACATCGCGCGCTCCGGCGGCCCGGGCCTGCGCTGCGGGCACGGCGTGCAGCGCGAGGTGGACGTCGACGCCGTCTGCCACCCACAGCGGGTGCACCGAGAAGTCGGTGAGGTAGGTGAGGACAGGGACGGTCAGCCGGCCGTCCAGCCGGAGCGAGCCCAGGACCCGGCTCGCGCCTGGGTACGTGGAGACGACGGCGCCGGTGTCGGCGGGCAGCGCGCGCAGCAGCCGTGCCTCGGCGGAGCGCAGGAGTGCTCGCGCGACGGGGCCGCCGCCTCCGGCGCGTTCGGTGCTGCTGTAGATCCGCTGGTAGACCCACGGCGCCCGGACAAGCAGGCGGTGGTAGCCGTCCCGGACGAGTCGGCCGAGCCGGGCGGGCAGCACGTCCAGCAGATCGAACCGGTCGACCGTCAGTCCGGCCGCGAGCAGTCGCCGCTCCAGCTCGGTGGCGGCGCCGTCGTGACCGGCTCCGACGCTCGCCGAGACGATCACGACCCGCTCGGCCGACGCAGGGCGGCGCACCGTGTTTCCGGGGTGGGGCATGGGCTGATTCCTCCGCAGGTGGAGTGGAGCGGCGAAACTCTACAACATGTAGTAGGTAAGCTCGTACGACATGTAGTAGTTCATCGACCGCACATCCCGGCCGGCCTTTCGTCGCCCTTTCGATCAACCCCCGACCGGCCTCCCGCCCGGGCTCCGAGCCCTGGCGCACTTCCTACAGGCCGTAGTAGGCAGGCGGGTAGGCTGGACTGCCGAGCGATGGAAGGCGGTGGGGTGAACAGTGCACGACCGGAAGAGCGACGAACCCGGCGCCGCGCCCGGCAGGCGGGCGCGCGGCGAGCTGGAGAACGGGGTTCTCGCCGCCCTCTACGGCGCCGCCGGGCCGCAGACCGCCCGCCAGGTCAAGGACCGACTGCCGGGAGATCTCGCGTACACCACCGTGCTGACGATCCTGTCGCGGCTGTACGACAAGGGGATGCTCGTCCGGCACCGCGCGGGCCGCGGCTACGCGTACGCGCCGGCTCGGGACGAGGCGACGCACACCGCGGAGCGGATGCGTTCGCTGCTGGAGCACGGCAGCGACCGCGAGGCGGTGCTCGCCCGTTTCGTCTCCGAACTCTCCGCGCAGGACGAGCAGTTGCTGCAACGGCTGCTGGCCGGACACGACGGGCCGCGGCACACCGGTGGCACCGACGAGGGACCGTGATCCCGTGCTGATCAGCGTGTACGTCCCCCTCCTGATCACCATGGTGCTCGCGGTGGTCGCACCCCGCGCCGCCCACCGGCTGGCCCCGCGCCCGGCCGCCTGGTCACTGGCCGCCGCCGCGCTGGTGGCCTCGCTGGGCTGGCTGGGTTCACTGGCGCTGCTGGCGTTCGCCGGACTGGCGCAGATCCCCGAGGTCGCCAAGGAGGGCCGCTGGTCGGTCGCGGCGGTACGCGCCTCCGACCCGGTCTACCTCACGGTCGCCGGGGTCGCAGCGCTCGCCTTCCTCGCCTCGGTAACGGGCCTCACGATCGCCGCGGTACGTCAGCTACGGCATCTGCGCTGGGCCCGCCGCGAGTGCCGACTCCTGCCCGGCGACACGGAGTTGGCGGTCCTGGACATGGCGGCGCCCGAGGCGTTCGCGCTGCCGGGGGCGCCGGGTCGGATCGTGGTGTCGCGCGGGATGCTGCGCTGCCTGGGCGACCGGGAGCGCGAGGCACTGCTCGCCCACGAGCGGGCCCACCTGCGCGGCCGCCACCATCTCTTCCAGACCCTCTGGCGCCTCTCCGCCGCCACGACTCCCCTGCTACGACCGCTGTCCGGCGCGGGCGGTTTCGTCCTGGAGCGCTGGGCCGACGAGGAGGCGGCGGTGCGCGTCGGCGATCGTACGGTCGTCGCGCATGCCGTGGGCCGGGCGGCGCTCGCCAGCTCGGCGAACCGGTCCCACCCGGCACTGGCCGCGACCGGCGGTGCGGTACCGCAGCGGGTTCGGGCGCTGCTCGCGCCCCCGCCCCCGCGCCGGGCCCTGCCGTTCGTCGCGGGCGCCGCGCTCCTGGTCCTGTGCTGCGCGAGTCTGGCCGACGCGGCGAACGACAGCGAGCAGATGATCGAGACGGCGCAGGTGGCGGCCACGCCGTCGCCCCATGGGCCGTGTCATGAGCACGGGCACGTGGACGGGCCCGTCCGGTTCCGGTGATCGACGGGTCCGCGTCGCGGGCCGCCTCCACAAACCGGAGCACCGGCAGACGGACGGGGATCTTCATCCGTGAAACCCCCGGGCTCTCGCACCCCCGCCCCCACCCCTGAACCGCGCCGATCATCAGCATCCGCCCGCGATGCACCCGTGTTATCGTCGCCCTACCCATTGCCAGGAATCCTGTCGATCGATCCCCGGTGATCGGACGGAATCCCCCGTCGCGCGCACTCCACACAGGGAGCGGTATGTCTGTTCTGGCCCGGCCGGCGGTGGCCGCACTCGCCGCCAAGTCCCTACAGCGTCTGTCCGTGATGGCCGACCGGCGTCCGAGCGGGCGCGGTTCCGCCGCCGCCTCGCATCAGCGGTTCCCTGAATATCCGCGCCGGACACGGGAGTTGACGATCCCGAGCAGCATCGCCCCGGCGCGGGCGACGGTGTACCTGCCGGCCGGTGAGGGTCCGCCGCCGCCCGTGCACGTGAACTTCCACGGCGGCGGCTATGTCATTCCGCTGACCGAACCGGACGACCCGCTGTGCCGTTTCCTCGCGGCGGAGGCGGGGGTCGTGGTGGTCAACGTGGACTACGTCGTCGCGCCGCAGCACCCGTTCCCCGCGCCGCCCCGGCAGGCCTTCGAGGTGGTGCGGTGGATCGCGGAGCACGGCGCGGAGCAGGGCTGGGACGGTGACCGGCTCACCGTGGGCGGGCAGAGTGCCGGGGGCGGACTCGCGGCGGCGGTGGCCCGGCAGGCGTGGGAGGAGGGCGGTCCCTCGATCGCGCTCCAGGTGCTGCACTATCCGCCGCTCGACCTGGCGACCGGCGCGAAGGACAAGCACGCGGCGATCGCCAAGCCGATGCTGCGCCCCTGGATGGCGGAGGTCTTCGACTCGTCGTACGTCCCGGATCCGAGGGTGCGTGCCGACCGGCTGGTGTCGCCTGCCCACCCCTCGGACACCGCGGACCTGAAGGGCATCGCCCCGGCGCTGGTCGTCACGGCGGAGTACGACCTGCTCAAGGCCGAGGGTGTGCGCTACGCCGACCGGTTGCGGACGGCGGGGTCACTGGTCGAGCACGTCGACGTGGCCGGAGCCGACCACGGGTACGACGCCACGGACGACGAACGGGCCCTGGAGACCTATGCCCTGATTGCCCGTCAGGTGCGCGGAGCCGTCGGCAGCGCCTGAACTCCTCGCACCGACAACGCACTTCGCCGACCATCCCCCTCGGACGGTCGGCGAAGTGCGGCCGGGTCACGCCGACGGCACCAGCTCCGGCAGCGTGAGGCCGAACTTGCCCGCCGCCTCGGTCAGTTCGCGCCAGACCTTCGGAGCGACAGGAATGCCCTTCGCGCCACGGCGCTCGGCGACCGTCGCGCTGCGTTCGCCGGGGTAGAAGACACCCTCCGCGCCATCGGCCGGGGGCAGTTGCTTGAGGGTGGCCAGCGTCGCGTCGACCGCCTCGGTGAACGCGGCCGGGTCGCCGAAGGCCGCCGGGTCGAGGGCGATCAGCAGGGCGTTCTGGCGGTGCTTGCGGCCCTGCGGGTCGTCCGAGTGGAACGCGGCGAAGATCGGCGCACCGACCAGCACGCTGGTGAGCAGCTCGAACGCGAGGGACATCCCGGAGCCCTTGGCGCCGCCCAACGGCAGCGGCATCACGGCGAGTTCGGGATCGGTGGTCGGGGTGCCGTCCGCGGTGGCGGCGGCGCACGTAACCCGGACGTTCACGGACACGGGCAGGACGGTGGAACACCTGTCGGCGGAGGACCGGATGGGAAAGGACTGAGGCACAGCCCTCGCCAACCCGTCGGCGCCTGCGCCCACTCGGGAGGCAGGCGCTCCTTCGTGCCCGGACGCCGGCCCCGCGTCCTCGCGGTGGCCGGCATCCGGTCCCGCCCCTGTCACCCGGGCCGGGGTGCGGTCAGTGGCTGACGGCCAACTCCCGCTCGGCACCGGCCTGTTGGACCTGCTTGGAGCTGCGCAGCGCCGCGATGCCGATGAACACCATGGAGGACAGACCGGCGATCGCGAAGGACGTGAAGCCCCAGTCGCCGTTGCCGGAGGCGAGCAGCTGGCCGCCGAGCCACGGTCCGAAGACGGCGCCGAAGCGGCCCATGCCGGAGGTCCAACCGACCGCCGTGGCACGGTTGTCCGGGGTGGAGCGGATGGACACCGTGGCGTAGATCATCGTCTGGGCGCTGTTGAGGAAGACGCCGGTGAGGAAGACGACGAGCATCGTCACGGCCTGGTTCATGTGGACGCCGAGCAGGAAGACGCCCACGGCGGTGAGCGCGAACCAGATCGCCGAGATGCGCGGGGCGCCGAAGCGGTCGGCGGCGCGGCCGGCGACGAGCATGCCCACGATGCCGCCCAGGTTGAACACCACGACGAACGTGAGGGCGTTGGCGAGTTCGTAGCCCTCGGCGCGCATCAGGGTGGGCAGCCAGGTGGCGACGCCGTAGACGAGGAGCAGGCCGCCGAAGGAGGCCAGCCAGTACAGCAGGGTCTGGAGCCATTCGCCGCCGCGGAAGAGGGCGAGCAGGGCGTCCCAGCGGTCGGCCGCCGTCTTCTTGCCGGTGGCGGCGGGCAGGTGGACCTCGAAGCGCTCGGCGAGGGCGTGGGCCTCCTCGGTGCGGCCCTTGGCGACCAGGAAGCTCAGCGACTCGGGCAGGAACTTCAGCAGTACCGGGACGAAGAGCAGCGGGACGACGCAGACCCAGAAGGCGGCGCGCCAGCCGACCGGGTCCACCAGCCACTTGGCCACGTAGGCGGAGAGGATGCCGCCCGCGTGGTGGGCGGTCATCAGCATGCCGATGGTGAGGGCGGTCCGGCCGCGCGGGGCGTAGTCGGAGACCATGCTGATCGCGGTGGGCAGCAGTCCGCCGAGGCCGACACCGGCGAGGGTGCGGCCGAGGCCGAAGACGCCGACGCTGCCCGAGACGGCGCAGATGCCGGAGGCCAGCGAGAAGAGCGTCACGCAGGCGATCATCAGCTGCTTGCGTCCGATGCGGTCCGCGACCGTGCCCGCGGTGAGCGCGCCGACCAGCATGCCGAAGGTGGCGTAGCTGCCGAGGTCGCCGGCCCGGTCGGCGGTGAGACCGAAGGTCTTCGTCTCCAGCAGGTGCGGCAGCACCGAGCCGTAGATGAACATGTCGAGGCCGTCGAAGAGCACGGCGAGCCAGCACAGGCCGATGACCAGCAGGGCCAGTCTGCTGGCGCGCGCGGTCGGGGCGGGGGACGGGGAGGGGGAGGAAGACATCGTTGGTTACCTCTCGTGCTTGGTGCGCTAGACGCTAAGGAGCCACCCCCGGATAGTCAACGTTTTTGTCAACAATCTCATCGACAATCGTTGAGGGGTGGCTCCAGCGTCGCGTTCAGCGGCTCTCACGCACCGCTCGGGGCCTTCTGCGCGCGGCTCAGGCGACCGGCGGAGTCCCGTGGGTGTGGAAGGACTCGATGGTCTTCAGCCCCCAGGCCTGCCCCTTCTTCCGCTCCTCCTCGGTCCAGGTGATCAGCGGCCAGTCGGGCGCGAGGACGAGCCGGGTGAGCGGGTTGCACAGCTCGATGCGGTTGCCGCCGGGCTCGTAGACGTAGAGGAAGAACGTCTGCTGGATGGCGTGCTTGTGCGGGCCCGTCTCGATGAACACCCCGGTATCGACAGCGAGATCGGCCGCGCGCAGGATGTCCTCGCGGGTGTCGGTCGCGAAGGCGATGTGGTGCAGCCGCCCGGTCGATCCGGTCCAGTCCTCGGTGTAGACGACGTCGTACGACTTGTTCGTGTACGTCAGCCAACGCGCCGCGATCCTGCCGCTGTCGAGCCGGATCTGCTCGGTCGGGCGGGCGCCCAGCACCTGTTGCTGGAACTCGGCGCTCGACAGCACGTCCGCGGCGAGGAAGTTGATGTGGTCGAGCCGCCGTACGCCGACGCCCCGGTTGGGCTTGGCCTGCGGCTGGTTCTTCAGCGCGGGCTTCAGACCTTCGGGGGCCTCGTAGTGTTCGCTCTCCCAGTACAGGGCGTGCTCATGGCCGTCCGGGTCGGTGGTGACGTAGAGCTTGCCGATGCCGGGTTCGTCCTCGACCCAACGGCCGGTGCCACCCGCCTCCTCGACCGCCTTGATACGGCGCTGGAGCGCCTCCTCGCTGGAGGTGCGCAGGGCGAGGCGGCCGAGGCCGGGCCGGTCGCGGGCGGTGAGGACGAGGCTGTGGTGCTCGTAGTCGTCGTAGGTCCGCAGATGGACGGTGTCGCCGTCCTGGCCGTTGACGGTGAGGCCCAGGTAGTCGGTGAAGAAGGCGACACTGGCGTCCAGGTCCGGGGTGAAGAGCTGGGCGTGGCCGATATGGGCGATGTCACCGAGCGGCGGAGCCATCGTTGCCTCCAAGGGGTCGTACGGGTGCGGGAGTCGGGCCGGCGGGCCGGGGGAAGACGGTGCCGTCGAAGATCTTGCGTGCGGTGCGGACGACCGCGGTGCTGCGGACCACGGGAGCGGAACCCTCGGGTCCGGCGTCCACGCTAGTTTCGATGTCCAGGAATCCGCTGGGATGCTCGATGCGAATTCGGTCACTTTGTTCGGGTATTTCCGCGACGCCCTCCCCCACCCCACCGGGCAGCCGCAGCCCCGCCGCCACACTCGCGGCACCGAGGACACCGATGGAGGTGTGGCAGCGCACGGGAATGAAGGTGCGGGTCATGACCGCGCCGCCGTCCGCGGGCGGGGCGAGCAGGCTGAGCTTGGGGATCGTGGCGTGCTCGACGTCACCGAGGCCCATCAGCTTCCCGGCCGCCAGGCGGATCTCCCGCAGGCGGGCGGCGAGGGCGGCGTTCTCCTCCAGGTCGGCGGGCGTCTCGTAGCCCGTGACGTCCAGTGCGGCGGCCGGGATCAGGACGACCGGCATGCCGTTGTCGACGCAGGTGACCTCGGTACCGTCGATCGCGTCCCGGACGCGGCCCGTGGGCAGCAACCGGCCGCCGCCCTGCGGGAATTCGATCACCACGGGTGCCGCCGAGCCGGGGACGCCGGATATCTCGGCGGTGCCCGAGTAGTCGACCCGCCCGCCCGGAGTCGGGAAGCTGGCGACGGCCAGTTCCCCGGTGTTGAGCATGCGGATGCGGACGGACGTCTCGCCGTCACCGGGGGCCACGAGCCCCCTCTCCACGGCGAACGGTCCTACTCCGGCGAGGATGTTGCCGCAGTTCTGACGGTCCGTCACCTCGGCTCGGTCGACGGCGACTTGCAGGAACAGGTAGTCGACGTCGGCCTCGGGGTCCTCCGAGGCGGAGACCACGGCCACCTTGCTGGTGAGCGGGTGGGCACCGCCCAGGCCGTCGATCTGGCGCGGGTCGGGGCTGCCCATCACCCGCAGCAGCAGGTCGTCGCGGGCGGCGGTGCCGGCGGGGAGGTCCTCGGCCAGGAAGTAGGCGCCCTTGGAGGTGCCACCGCGCATCAGCATGCAGCGGACCTCCGCGGGCCCGGTCACGACCCGGCTCCGGTGTACTCCTCGTACGTCCGGTACTCGACGCCGAGCTGCTTGAGGGTGTCCCTCAACCCGTAGCGGTCCAGGCCGAGTTGGCCCTCCAGGAAGGCGGCGCGGGTGGCGGCCTCCTTGGCCTCGCGGGCCCCCGACCTCTCGGCGGTCTCGCGGGCCTTCTCGCGGGGTACGACCACCACGCCGTCGTCGTCGGCGACGATCACGTCTCCGGGGCGCACCACCTGGCCGTCGATCGCGATCGGCACGTTGACCGAGCCGCCGGTGGCCTTCACGGTGCCCTGCGAGGAGACGGCGCGGGACCAGGCTGCGAAGCCCATGTCGCGCAGTTCCTGGGTGTCGCGGATGCCGGTGCCGAGGACGACTCCGCGTACCCCGCGCCGCTGGAGCGCGGTGGCGAACAGCTCGCCGAACAGGCCGTCCGTGCACGGGGAGGTGGTGGTGACGACGAGGATGTCGCCCGCGCCGCACTGCTCGACGGCCGCGTGGATCATGAGGTTGTCGCCGGGCCAGCCGAGCACCGTGACGGCGGTGCCGGCGACCCGGACTCCCTGCTGCACAGGGCGAATCGACGGTCCGAGGAGACCGGTGCGGCCCATGGCCTCACTGACGGTGGCCGCGCCGAAACCGGCCAGCGCCTCGACGTCCTCGGCGTCCGCCTTCGGGGGGTTGGTGACGATCACGCCGCCCATGGTTATGCCAGCTCCTTCGCGATCTGCGGGTACGGACGCATGTACGCCTCGGCCATCGTCCTGTGGGCCAGGCCCAGGTTCGGACCGGCGTTGCGCTTGAGCTGGACGCCGCGGCGGACGGCCAGGTCGGTGTAGTAGTCCCACAGGTGCTGCTGGGCGGCGAGGCACTCCATGGCCTTGCGCTTGGTGTCCCAGACCTCGGTGATGTCGAGCAGGACCTCGGGCCTGAAGCCGCTCATCTCGGGCTGGTGCGGCTCGAAGTAGAAGACCGGCGGGGCGCCGATGATCTCGCCCTCGCCGGGATAGCCGATGGCCTGCGCGAGGACGCGGGCCTCCAGCGCCATCCGGTTGGCGGCCGGGTGGTCGCCGTTGTACGGGTCCTCGGTGGGGTGGGTGAGCACGACGTCGGGCTGCGTGGCGCGGTAGACCTCCACGAGGGTGTCGGTCAACTCGGCGGTGGCGACGAGAGGGTAGTCGCCGGCGTCGAAGAAACGGACCTCGGCGCCGAGGACGGCCGCGGCGCGCTCGGCCTCGTCCCGGCGTATCGCCTTGATCTCGTCCAGCTTCTTGCCCTCACGCCACGCCTTGGCGGACTCGCCGCGCTCGCCGAAGGTCAGACAGGCGATGGTGACCTTCTCGCCGCGGGCTGCGGCGAGGGCGATGGCCCCGCCCGCCCGCCAGACGAAGTCCCCGGCGTGCGCCGTGACGACGAGGGTCGATCGTGATGGGGCTCCCCCCGCGCGAGCGTCGTCGGGTGCCGGGGAGGCGGGCGCGTTGCCGTGCGTCATTGCTCGAATCTCCTTGGTGGACAGGTGTGCGCCCCGCCCCCGATGTGCCGGTCCGTGGCGCGTCAGCCGCGCAACGCCTCGATCACACTGGTGAGATGGGCGCGGACGGCCTCCTCGGCCGCCCGTGGATCCCTGGCCGTGATCGTCTCGATCATCGCCAGATGCTCATTCAGGGACTGCTGCGGACGCCCCGGCCGCAGCGCCAACTGGAAGCGGTGACGCACCAGTTGGGCATTGAGCCGCTCCAGCAGGGTCACGGCCGTCTGCTGGCCGGAGAACTCACGCACCTTGTCGTGCAGTTCGTGGTTCAGCTCGGAGTAGGTGACCGGCTCGCCGTCGGCCACGGCCTTGGTCATGGCCCGGCCCAGGTCCGCCAGTTCGGCCAGCTGGTCGTCGCCGGCCGCGACGGCCGCCTTGGCCGCGCACAATCCCTCCAGGACCATGCGGCACTCCGTGATGGCGACAGCTTCCTCCACGGTCACCACCCGCACCCGGGAGCCCCGGTTGCGGATCCGCTCGACCAGTCCTTCGGCCGCCAGATCGATCAGTGCCGCGCGGATGCTGGCCCGCGTCACATCGAGTTGCTCGGCGAGCTCGTTCTCCACCAGCCGCTGTGCCGGTGCCATGTCGCCGTGCAGGATCGCCTGCCGCAGCTGCGTGAGCGCATGCTGCTTGGCCTGCTCCCCGGTGCTCGGACGGGCTTCTTTCGGCATCGTTTGCCCTCCCTGAGTGAGTGCCTGTCGAACCTAAATCTAGCCAAACAAGATTGTCAACAATTTTGTCCGCCGTATTGCAGGCATGCTGCCGCCCATCCTTGCCGCAGACATGCCGCCGCCCGCCCACGGACCGGGCCGCGGACGAGAGAGTGGGGCCCGGCACGGGCCACCGCCGTGGACCGCCCGGGGCGACCCAGAGCTCGCGGCAAAGAGGTGACTCAGGGCTCCCGGTAAAGAGTGGTGAGCAGTTCCAGCACGGCCTGGGTGGCGGGGTGCGGGTCGTCCTTCCACCAGGCGAGCCGTACGGCGATCGGCTCGGCGTCGCGCACCGGGCGGTAGACGATTCCGGGGCGCTGGTACTGGTTGGCGGTCGCCTCGGCCGTGACGCCGACGCTGCGGCCGGTGGCGATGACGGTGAGCCAGTCGTCCACGTCATGGGTGTCCTCGGTGGCGGGCCGGGAGTCGGGCGGCCACAGGTCGGCGGTCGTGGTGCCGGTGCGGCGGTCGACGAGGAGGGTGCGCCCGGCGAGATCGGCCAGCCGGACGGAGCGGCGCCGGGCGAGCGGGTCGTCGGAGGCCATGGCGCACAGCCGCCGCTCCAGACCGACGATGGCCGACTCGAACCGCCGGTCGTCGAGCGGTCTGCGGAGCACGGCCAGCTCGCAGGCGCCCTCACCGAGCCCCGCGGTGGCCGAGTTGACGCGGACCAGGTGCAGATCGGTCTCGGGGTGCGCGCGGCCCCAGCGGCGCTGGAAGGGGAGGGTGTGCCGGCCGAGCGCCGACCAGGCGTAGCCGACGCGCAGATGGACGTGGCCCGAGGTGGCGTCCCGGACCAGGTCGTCGACCTCGGCGAGCACTCGCCGGGCGTGCGCGACCACCCGCAGGCCGGGGCCGGTCGGGGTCACCGAGCGGGAGGTGCGCCTCAACAGCCTCACCCCCAGGGCGCGTTCGAGCGAGGCCAGGGTGCGGGAGACGGCTGCCTGGGAGACGCCGAGGGTGGCGGCGGCGTCGGTGAAGGTGCCCTCGTCGACGATCGCGACGAGGCAGCGCAGCTGTCGCAGCTCCAGATCCATGACTCCAGCGTATAGATCGTCTCCCGATTGCATTTTGCGCAAGTGCCGGCCGGGCGCACGATCGGAGCATGCCTGGAGCTTCCTCAGCGACAACTCCCGTGCCCACCACGGCACCCGGTGCCCCGCGGCCGTCCCGGGTGGGTCTTGCCGGGATCGCCACCATGGCCGGCAGCGGGCTCTCGAACCAGACCGGGGCCGCGCTCGGCTCGCTCGCCTTCCCGGTCATCGGGCCGGTGGGGGTCGTCGCGGTGCGTCAGTACGTCGCCGCGGTGGTCCTGTTCGCGGTGGGCAGGCCCCGGCTGCGGGAGTTCACCTGGCGGCAGTGGTGGCCCGTGCTGCTGCTCGCCGTGGTGTTCGGGACGATGAACCTGTCCCTGTACACGGCGATCGACCGCATCGGGCTCGGGTTGGCGGTGACGCTGGAGTTCCTGGGGCCGCTGTCCATCGCCCTGGCCGCCACCCGGCGCCGCGTGGACGCCTGTTGTGCGCTGATCGCACTGGCGGGGGTGGTGACGCTGATGCGCCCGCGCCCCTCGGCCGACTACCCGGGCATGGCCCTCGGGCTGCTGGCCGCCGTGTGCTGGGCGTCGTACATCCTGCTCAACCGGACCGTCGGCAGCCGCCTTCCCGGCGCGCAGGGATCGGCCGCCGCGGCCGGGGTGTCCGCGCTGATGTTCCTGCCGGTCGGGATCGTCGTCGCGGTCCGGCATCCGCCGACCCTCATGGCGGCGGCGTGTGCGGTGGCGGCCGGGGTGCTGTCGTCGGCGGTGCCGTATCTGGCCGACCTGTTCACGCTGCGCAGGGTGCCGGCGCCGGCGTTCGGGCTGTTCATGAGCGTCAATCCGGTGCTCGCCGCCGTGGTCGGGTGGATCGGCCTGGGGCAGCGACTGGGCTGGGCGGAGTGGGCGGGCGTCGGTGCCGTCGTGGCCGCGAACGCGCTGAGCATTCTCACCGCACGGGACTGAGACGCCCGCCCCTCCGCCGTCACCTCACCCGGCGAGGACGTCGTCCGGGTCGCCAACCTCCCGCCACTCCCGCAGCAGCGCGCAGCGCCGCCGGGTCGAAACCGGGACCGGTGGCAGGGGTGAGTGACGGACTTGCTGGTCCTCTCGGTCCTCGAGAGATGCGATGCGGTACGACGGCACCGGACGCCGGTGAACGTGGGGGCCGGCGTCCGGGGCGGGGCCGTCAGTGCCGCATGTGCCGGCGGACCCAGGCGGCCTGGCCACCGTCGACGAGCAGATCGGTGCCGTTGATGAACTGGGCCTGCGGGCCGGTGAGGAAGGCCACCGCGTCGGCGATCTCGCCGGGCGTCCCGGTGCGCCGGGCTCCGCAGTCGTCGAGCATCTTGAGCATGTGTCCGCCGTGCGGCGACTCCGCCTCCGCCTTCGACATGGCGGTCGAAATGACGCCCGGGCTCACGGAGTTGATGCGGGCGCCGCGCAGGTTCCAGGCGAGCGCGGCGGCCTCCACGCGCACATGGTTGGCGCGCTTGGCCACCATGTAGGCGCGCAGCGAGTCGTCGCCCACGGCCTCGACGACGGGCAGGGAGAGGAGTTCCTCCGCCGGAAGCGCGGCCAGGGCGGCTTCGTCCTCGGGGCCGAGCGAGGCGTAGTGGCCGGCCATGCTGGAGACGGCGACCAGCGCGGTGCCGCGCCCTGCCACCGACTCGAAGGCGTCGATCACATGGACCGTGCCCAGCAGGTCGACCTCCAGGATCGTCCGCGCGGACGCGATCGAGGCGGAGACCCCGGCGGTGTGCGCCACGGCGACGACCCGGCCCTCCCCCGCCGCAGTCCGCGCGAGCTTGTCGACGGCCGCACGGTCGGAGATGTCGGTGAGGACGCCGTGCGCCCCGTAGCCCTCGGCGGTCAACGCGGCCACGGTGCGGTCGAGTTGGCCGCGTGAGGCGTCGGCGAGGAACAGCGTGCGACCGCTGCCGATACGGCGGGCGATCGCGCTGCCAATCCCGCCCGCGCCGGTGACCACGACGACGTCGCGGGGTTCCTCAGACGGTCGTTGCGTCATGGACGGCCTCCCGCCAACTCGCTCCGACCGCGACGGCCTGGCGCCAGCCGCGGATCGCCTTGGGCGGCATGCCGACGGCGAGGGCGCCGGTGAGGCGGTCGCCGGCGCGATAGGCGGCCACGAACCGCCGCTCGCCCAAGTCCCCCTCCACCACGGCGACTTCGTCATGCCCGCGCAGATGACCGTGGGCCTGGATCTTCATGTCGTACTGGTCGGACCAGAAGTACGGCACGGGTGAGAACGCCTTGCGGGCCTCGGAGGCGAGGAGGTTGCGGGCGGCGGCCATGCCCTGCTCGGCGGCGTTGGTGCGGTGCTCGACGCGCATCGAGGTGCCGAACAGCGGGTTGTACCAGCGGGCGACGTCACCGGCCGCGTACACGTTCCCGGCGGCCTCGCAGTACTCGTCGCACACCACGCCGTCGCCGATGGACAGCCCGCTGTCGGCGAGCCACTCGGTGTTGGGCAGCGAGCCGATCGCGACGAGCACCTCGTCGGCCTCGATCTCCTCGCCCGAGCCGAGCCGTACGCCTTCGTCGGTCACCTCGGTGACGGAGACGCCGGTGCGCAGCTTCACGCCGTGATCCACATGGGCCTGCGCGAGCACCTGCCCGACCCGCTCGCCCACGGCGTGCGCCAGGGGCACAGGCGCCGGTTCCAGCAGGGTCACGTCGGCGCCGAGACGCCGGGCCACGGCGGCGGCCTCCGCGCCGAGGAACCCTGCACCGACGACCACCAACTTCCGCCCGGGGCCCAGCCGTTCGCGCAGCATGAGCGCGTCGTCGAGGGTGCGCAGCACATGCGCGCCCTCGCCGGGCAGCCGCCGCGGGCGCACCCCGGTGGCGATGACCAGCCCGTCGTACGGCACCTTCGCGCCGTCGGAGAGCCAGACCTCCTGCGCGGCGAGGTCGAGCGCGGTCGCGGCGACACCGAGGCGCAGGTCGAGGCCGTGCCCGGCGAGGTCGGCCGAGGTGCGCAGGGCGACCCGGTCCGGTTCCCACTCGGCGGAGAGGACCTGCTTGGACAGCGGCGGCCGGTCGTACGGCGCGTGCGGTTCGTCGCCGACGAGGGTGAGCGTGCCGGTGTAGCCCTCGCGGCGAAGGGTCTCGGCCGCCGCGAGTCCGGCGGCCGAGGCTCCGACGACGACGATTCTGTTCACTGCTCGACCAGTCGGATGGCCGCGGCCGGGCAGACCGCCGCGGCTTCCCGTACGTCGTCGAGGAGTTCGGCGGCGGGCCGCTCCTCCAGGAGGATCGCCACCCCGTCGTCGTCCCGCTGGTCGAAGACGTCGGGGGCGGCGACCACGCACTGACCGGAGGCGACGCATTTCGGTTCGTCGAGTTCGACCTTCATGGCTGTGTCCTCTGCTCTCTGTTCGTTCGTGCGGGAGGGGTGGTCACCAGGCGACGGGCAGGCAGGCCACGCCGTAGGTGGTGCCGGTGCGGTCGAAGGCCAACTGCTCGACGGGGGCGGCCAGTCGGAGGGTCGGGACGCGGCGGTAGAGGGTGCCGTAGACGACCTGGAGTTCGAGGCGGGCGAGGTTCTGGCCGAGGCACTGGTGAGGGCCGTAGCCGAAGGCCTGGTGCCGGCGGGCGGAGCGGGTGATGTCGAGACGGCCGGCCTCGGGGAAGGCCTCGGGGTCCCAGTTCGCGGCGTGCAGGTCGAAGATCATGCCCTCGCCGGCGCGGATGGTGACGCCGCCGATCTCGATGTCCTCCTTGGCGACGCGGCGGACGCCGGTCTGCACGATCGTGAGGTAGCGGAGGAGTTCGTCGACCGTGCCCGCGATGACCTTGGGCTCGTCCGTGTCGCGCACCAGGGCGAGTTGGTCGGGGTGCTGGAGCAGGGCGAGCGTGCCGAGGCTGATCATCGTGGCGGTGGTCTCGTGCCCGGCGATGAGCATGGCGACGCCCATGTGGACGGCCTCGGTGCGGGTCATCTCACCGCTGTTGACGCGGCCCGCCATCTCGGAGAGCACGCCCTCGCCGGGGTGCTCCAGCTTCAGCCCGATGAGCTTGTCCAGGTAGGCGGCCAGCGCGCCGCTCGCCTCGCGGGCCTCCTGCGGCGACACGGCGCTGTCGAGCGCGATGCCGCTGTTGCGCTGGAAGAAGTCGTGGTCCTCGTAGGGCACTCCGAGGAGTTCGGCGATGACCAGCGAGGGGACCGGCAGGGCGAGTGCGGTGAGCAGGTCGGCCGGGTTGGGGCCGGCGAGCATGTCGTCGATCAGTTCGTCGACGATCTTCTGGATCGGGGCGCGCATGGCCTCGATGCGCTTGACGAGGAAGGGCGCGTTGACCGTGCGGCGCAGCCGGGTGTGCTCGGGGGCGTCGGTGTTGGTGATCATCCGCGGGGTGTGCGGGGCGATCTCGGCGCGGTGCGCGTTGACGTAGGGGAAGCCGGGCTCCAGGTCGTCGTCGCTGACGCGGGAGTCGGTGAGCAGGGCGCGCTGGTCGGCGTGGCGGGTGATCAGCCAGGGTGTGGTGCCGTTCCAGATGCGGACCCTGCTGAGCGGTTTCCCGTCGCGCACCTCCTGCACCGCCGGCGGCGGGGCGAGGGGGCAACGGGCGTCCCGCCGCATCGGGTACTCGGGGACGGCCGCGCCGGACGCGGGGTCGGTCAGGATGTCGGCCATGTGTCTCCTCGGTGGTGGGGGGCTCCGCGTGGGCGGGGCGCCGGGATACTGGCAACGAGGCCTCGATGAGCACATGCAAACAGAGTCGGCTGACTCCTTCCGGTCAGCTCCCTGACACCAGGCTGACGTGGCCCAGATCACACCCGGACACTGCTTCCATGAACCGGACAGCGACGCCCGGGAGAGTCAACTCCGATGAATATCAATTGAGTTGATCTACAAGGACGTGACGTCGTCGACCAGCGAACGCAACGGAAAAGGGACGGCGTCACGTCACCGCGACACCGCCCCGCCCGCCACTTCACAGGCCGCGCATATTTGCTCCGCGAATCCCCGCACCCCCCGGCGGGGTACTCACCCCTCGCCGACCGCCCGTCCGAGCCAGTAGCCGAAGCCCCGGCGCGTATGGATGAGCGCCGGGCCCTCCTGGTCGACCTTGCGCCGGAGGCGGGAGACGAGCTGTTCCATCGCGTTGCCGCCGCGGAAGTCGCCCCAGACGTACCGGCTGATCTGCTCCTTGGACAGCACCTTGTGCGCGTTGACGAGGAGATGGCGCAGCAACCGGTACTCGGCGGGCGTGAGGTCGAGGGTGCGCGGGCCGCGCCGCGCCTGACAGGTGGTGTCGTCCAGGACCAGGTCGGCGTAGTGCAGCGCGCCGTCCCGGCCGCCACCTCTGCCGCGCAGCAACACCTGGATACGGGCGAGCACTTCGGCGATCCGGAAGGGCTTGGTGACGTAGTCCCGCTCCCCCGCGCCCAGTTCGGGCAGCAGTTTGTCGAGGGCGTCCCAGGCGGTGAGCAGGAGGACGGGCGGGCGGTGCGTGACGAGCCCATGGCCCTGCGCGAGGGCGTCCATCTCGGGCAACTCGGCGTCGATGACGACCAGTTCGAACCGCTGCTCCGCGAGCCGTGTCACCACTTCGGTGCCGCTGCCGGCGATCCTGATCCGGTAACCCGCCAACTCCAGCGTCGTGGACAGGAGTTCGGCGTCGTCCGGCCCGTCCACGGCGACGAGCAGGTGCTGCCCGCCACCGAGGGCGAGCGATCGCGTCTCACTGATGCCGCCGTACGTGGACATGTGCGCCACCTTACCGTCCTGCTTGCCTGACTCAAGCAAATCGATGCCGTTGCTTGACTCAAGTAAGTCACATATGCTTGCCTAACTCAAGTAAGGTCACCGTGAGGCGGCCACGGGACAGCAGGGGCACGACCGAGCCCTCGCCTCCAGAACCGAGGCCGCCTTGAGCGGAAGGCGGCTCCCGCGCCGAACCCGTGGGGACGGGGGTCGGCGCCGTCCCGGACCCGGTCGCCGTCCACTTCCCGGACCGGCGCCGGGCCCGCGGACGAACCCCTCGCCGTCTCCCGCACGCTTTCGAACGAGCAGATGTGGATCCTGGCTGACGTGTTGCCCCGACGATTCCGGCGTCCGCCCGGCACCCCGAGGAAGCGGTCCCCCGCACCGCCGGTGGACCGCGCCGCACCCCTGTCCGGCGAACCGCTCCGCCCTGCCCGCACGGATGCGCCTGACCTGATCCTCATGCGCGCCACCGTGCGGCAGGCCGGCCGGGCGACACTCCACCTGGCCCTCTCCGCCGCGACGGCCTTCGGGTCGTACATCTTCATCACCGTGCTGCTGCTCACCGCGATCGCCACGGCCACGGTCGTCGGCGCGTTCATGCTCCCCGAGACGGTCCTGCTGATACGGCGCATCGCCGGGGCCAAGCGGCAGCAGGCGGGCGCGTGGACGGGCGGGAAGATCCCCGAGGCGTACCAGCCGCTCACCGGCACCGTGCGCGAGCGGCTGCGGACGGCGGTCCGCGACCCGGGCACGCTGACCGACTTCCGCTGGATGGTCGCCTACTACGCCTACGGCACGCTGCCCGTGCTGATGCTGCCGTTGTGGCCGCTGGGCCTGGTCGTCGACGGGGTGTGGTGCGGCCTGCTGCGCCGCAGGGCCGTCGTGCTGCCGCTCATCACCCGGCTCGCGGATCTCGACGCGCACTGGTCGACCGTCCTGCTGAAGCCCTCACCGAAGGCCCGACTCGCCGTGCGGGTCGAGGAGTTGACGCAGACCCGGGCGGGCGCGATCGCCGCGCACGGTGCCGAACTGCGCCGGATCGAACGCGATCTGCACGACGGCACCCAGGCCCGGCTGGTCTCCCTGTCCATGCGCATCGGGCTCGCCAAGCGGGCCTACGACCAGGACCCGGAGGCGGCGCGCCGGATGCTGGACGACGCGCAGACGCTGGCCGAGGAGGCGCTGACGGATCTGCGGCACGTGGTGCGTGCCATCCATCCGCCGATCCTCACCGACCGCGGCCTGGTCGGCGCGGTGCGCGCGCTCGCCGCCGGCAGCGCGCTCGACGTGACCGTGACCGTGGACGGGCTGACCGACGGCCACGACGGGCCGCGCGCCCCGGCGGCCGTGGAGGCGGCGGCGTACTTCGTGATCGCCGAGTCGCTGACCAACGCGGCCAAGTACAGCGGCGCCGGCCGCGCCGCCGTCCACCTCGCCCGCTCCCGCACCGGACTGCGTGTCCGGGTGCGCGACGAGGGCCGGGGCGGAGCGGACGAGGCGGGTGGTTCGGGGCTGCTCGGTATGCGGCGCCGGATCGCCGCGCTCGACGGAAGCGTGACTGTGACCAGCCCCGTGGGGGGACCTACCGTGATCGAAGTGGAGCTGCCGTGCGTCTGGTGAACGTGGCCGAGGCGGGACTGACGTGAGAGTCGTGATCGCCGAGGACAACGCCCTGCTGCGGGAGGGCCTGGTCCTGTTGCTGACCTCCGTGGGTCACGAGGTCGTGGCCGTCGCCGGCAGCGGCCCCGAGGTGCTGCCCGCGCTGCTCGACCACCGGCCCGACGTGGCCGTCCTCGACGTCCGGATGCCGCCCGGCTTCCGCGACGAGGGGCTGCGGGCCGCGCTGGAGGCACGGGAGCGGATTCCGGGGCTGCCGGTGCTGGTGCTCTCGCAGTACGTCGAGGAGTCGTACGCCGCCGAGCTGCTGGGCGTGGGCGCGAGCGGGGTCGGCTATCTCCTCAAGGACCGGATCGGGCGCGTGGACGAGTTCCTCGACGCGCTGGACCGGGTGGCGGCGGGCGGTACGGCGCTGGACCCCGAGGTGGTGACCGAGCTGCTGACCCGGCGCCGCGATTCACCGCTGGACTCGCTGACCCCGCGTGAGCGCGAGGTGCTGAAGCTGATGGCGGAGGGCCACGACAACACGACGATCGCGAAGACCCTGGTCGTCACGGAACGCGCGGTCAGCAAGCACATCGGCAATGTGTTCCTGAAGCTGAGCCTGCCACCGAGCGACAGCGGACACCGGCGGGTGCTGGCCGTGCTGGCGTATCTGCGGAACATGTGAGCCGTGGCACCGGACGCCGGTCGCGGCGGCCGTCCCGCCCAACCCTCCGCAACCCTGTTCGACCCCGACGCCTGACGCTACCGCCGAGGGGGCACCATCGTTCTCAGGGCTCCCGGGATCATCTCGACCCCGGAGGCCCGAGAGGACGGAACGTGGCAGCTGAACGCGGGATCTCACGGCGGGCGGTTCTGATCGCGCTGGCCATCGCCGGGGCGACGGCTGTCCCGGCGGGTGCCCAGGGCCCCGCCCCCGGGAACGGCTACACCATGCCCACCCTCACCTTCGACGACGACACCGTCCAGCAGCGCCTCGGCACCGTCCACGCGTCCGCGCTCCGCTCCGTGTCCGGCGCGAACACCATCGGCGCGGACCGCGCGGTGTACGACCGTTCCGGCCTGCTGTCCTATCCGCCCGGCACCGTCGTCCGGGCGGGCGGCGGCTATCCCGCGCCGCAGCGCTGGACCCGGGACGCGGCGGTCAACGCGTGGAGCGGGGTCAGCCTGCTGGCGCCGGACATCGGCCGGAACACCCTGTGGTCCGTCGTCGACCGGGCACGGGACGGGCTCGTCGTCCAGCAGGACAACCAGTGGTGGGACCAGATCGTGTGGGTGCTGGCCGCCCACCACCACTACCTGGTCACCGGCGACCGCGACTTCCTCACCCGGGCCCACGACACGTCCGCACGCACCCTCGCGGCCCGCCGCGCCGAGCACTTCAACCCGTCGTTCGGCCTCTTCACAGGCCCGGGATTCATGAACGACGGCATCTCCGGCTACCCCAGCCCGCCCGCGTCGAAGTCCGTCCACTCCTCGTTCGTCCTCGACCACCCGCACGCCGCGAAGCTGATGTGCCTGTCGACCAACTGCCTCTACTACGGCGCCCATCAGGCCCTCGCCGCCATGTCCGAGGCCCTCGGCCACCCCGTGCAGGCCGCCTCGTTCCGCTCGGACGCGGATCACCTCCGTACGGCGATCGACCAGCACCTGTGGCGCGCGGACGCGGGCACCTACGGCTATCTCGTGCACGGCGAGGGCCCCCTCGCCGGACATCTCGACACCTCGCAGGAGGGCGCGGGCCTGGCCCTCGCGATCCTCCTCGGCGTCGCCGACAGCACACGCGCCGGCCAGGTCCTGGACGCCACCCACTGGCAGCCGTACGGCATCGTCAACGTCTGGCCGCACTTCCCGCGCTTCGACGACCGGCACCCCGGGCGGCACAACGTGATGGTCTGGCCGATGGTCCACGGCCTCTACGGCCGGGCCGCCGCCGACGCGGGCCGCACCGAGCCGTTCGCCCTCGCCGTCGACACCCTCGCCGGCCTGGTCACCGCGAGCGGCGGCTTCTACGAGCTGTACGACTCGGAGACCGGCAAGGTCGACGGCGGCTGGCAGGGCGGCGCGAGCGGGCACGCGGACCACTTCGTGTCCCAGCCCGACCAGACCTGGTCGGCGACGGCGTACCTCCGCCTGATCCACGAGGGCCTCTTCGGCCTGACCTTCACGGACGACTCGCTACGGCTGGCTCCGTGCCTGCCGTCGGCCTGGGGACCGGTGAGCCTGCGCGGGCTGCGGTACCGGGGCATGACGCTGGACGTGCGGCTGAGCGGCGGTGGAAGCCGGGTGGAGTCGTGCACGGTCGACGGACTGGCCGGGGACCCCGTCGTCCCGGCGGACGGGCGGGGGCATCACACGATCGAGGTCGCCCTGACGGACTAGAGCGTGCCGTACGGACCCGGGAGACCCGTGGGCCGCCTGCCCGGAGATGGGCCTGAAGTTGTCGCCAGGTGTCTCCATGGGTCAACGCGGACATGCCGGACGGTCTATCGTGTCGGCATGTCCGTGCCCGAACTGATCCGTATCGTCTCCCGTGACTCGCCCATGGCGCTGGCCCAAGTGGAGCGGGTCCGCGCCGAGTTGGCCGTCCTTCATCCGCAGGTGCGCACCGAGGTCGTACCGGTGAAGACGACCGGCGACAAGTGGATGGGCGATCTCGCCCTGGTGGAGGGCAAGGGGGCGTTCACCAAGGAGGTGGACGCGGCGCTGCTCGCCGGTGACGCGGATCTCGCGGTGCACTGTGTGAAGGACGTGCCCGCCGACCGTCCGCTCCCCGCCGGTACGACGTTCGCCGCGTTCCTGAAGCGGGACGACATCCGTGACGCCCTGATCCACCCGGGCGGCCTGACCCTGGACGAGCTGCCGCCCGGCACCCGCGTCGGCACCTCGTCGGTCCGCCGGGTCGCCCAGCTCGCCGTCACCCACCCCGAGCTGGAGTGCGTGCCGTTCCGCGGCAACGTCAACCGGCGGCTGGAGAAGCTCGCGGCGGGCGAGGCCGACGCGCTGCTGGTCGCGATGTCGGGCCTGGAGCGCATCGACCGCACCGACGTGATCACCGAGGTGCTGTCCCCCGAGGCGATGATGCCGCCGATCGGCGCGGGCATCCTCGCCCTCCAGTGCCGCGAGGGCGACACCGACGTCATCGACACGGTCAGCGGACTCGGTCACCCGGAGACGCACCGCGAGGCGACCGCCGAGCGCATGTTCCTGCATGTCCTCCAGGGCCACTGCAACAGCCCGATCGCCGGCTACGCCAAGGTCGACCGCAGCGGCGAACTCTCGCTGCGCGCCTGTGTGTTCACCCCGGACGGCAAGACCCGCCTCAACGCCCACGAGTGGGCGGGCCGTCTCGACCCGGCGACGCTGGGCACATCGGTGGCGGTGGCGCTGCTGCGGCAGGGCGCCCGCGAGATCATCGACGGCATCCCGCACTGACGGCTCAGCGCCGGCAGGCTCAGGGAGTACCGGAGGCTCAGGCGGTACCCGGCTCCGCCTGGTCCCGGAGGAAGTTGCTGACCTGGTGTGCCAGGCCGTCCCGCCCGACCCCGGCGGCGACGGCCGCCTCGCACAGGCCGATGCCGCCCGCCCACAGCCGCCGTTCGGTCCACTCCTCCTCCACCCGCAGCTGGACCTGTACGTCCACCTGCTTCAGGGAGGCCTCCGCACCGGCCGCGTACACGACGGCGGTGGCGCGGCGCAGCGGATAGACATCGAAGCCCTCGATGAACTGCGAGCTGCGCCAGTCGATGAAGGCGCTCTCGCCGTCCGGGCCCACCCTGACGTCGATCTGACCGTCCTCCAGGTGGATGCCGTAGTGCCGCGCGCCGCGGTTCTCGACGGTGACACGGAGCGTGAAGTACGTCAGGCCCTCGGCCGCGTCGTCGCGTCCGCGTGGCGGCTCGGCGGCGGCCAGGCTGTGGACGCGGACACGCAGACCGGCATGTTCGTCGTACTCCTGCCAGTCCCCGACCACGTTCGGCTCGTACACAGTGCACCCTCTCGACCTCAGAGAGCTGCTTCCTATCTGTGTGCTCAGCGCACTGTCAAATGAGCGGAATGCGCTGTGGCCAGCGTTTTCGTCCGCTTGATCACTGATCAAGCCGTGCGCAGGAGAAATCCGTTTTCCGGCCATCGAATCCCGGTCGGGGGCGTGCCGCACATCACGTCGCCAGCAAGATCACCGGGCGAGCCGTCCGAGCAGGGAGGAGGCGGCCGCGATACCGAGTGCGGCGGCCACCAGGAGCACGGCGAAGTCGGTGCCGACGTGGGACGGGGTGCCGAGCAGCAGCCCGCGCAGCGCGTCCACTTCGTAGCTCAGCGGGTTCACCTTGCTGACCGCCTGGAGCCAGCCCGGCATGATCGCCACCGGGTAGAGGGCGTTGGACCCGAAGAACAGCGGCATGGTGATCGCCTGTCCGAAACCCATCAGCCGGTCCCTGCTGAGGACGATGCCGGCGATGGTCATCGACAGACAGGAGAAGAAGGCCGAGCCGAGGATCACGATCGCCCCGACGCCGATCAGCTTCAGCGGGTTCCAGGTCAGCGCGACGCCGAGAAGTGCGGCGATGACGACCACGACGACGGCCTGGATCAGCGACTTCACCCCGGCCGCGAAGGCCTTGCCGGTGATCAGCGCCGAGCGCGGGGTGGGGGTGACGAGGAGCTTGTTGAGGATGCCCGCGTCGCGTTCCCAGATGATCTGGATGCCGTAGAAGATGGCGATGAACATCGCGGACTGGGCGATGATGCCCGGGGCGAGGTAGTCGATGTACGGGATGCCGCCGGTGGGGATCGCCTTGATGCGGGTGAAGGTCTGGCCGAAGATCAGCAGCCAGAGCGCCGGTTGGACGGCCCGGGTGTACAACTCGGTGCGGTCGTGGCGGAGTTTCTGGAGTTCGACGGCGCACATCGCGATGACGCGGGCGGGCAACAGACGCCATCCGGCCCGGGGTTGGGGCGGAGTCAGGAGAAGGTTCAGGTCGTTCTCGGTGGCGGGGTCAGCCGACACGGTTCGCGGTGCGGCGGGTGCTTCGGACATCGCGGAAACCTCCTGACTGGTCTTCGAGGCCGCTGCCGGCGATGTCCCGGAAGACGTCTTCGAGGGTGGGCAGCGGATCGGTGGCGGGCGCTCCGTCGGCGCGGCGGCGTTCGCCGAGGCCCTCGCGGAGCTGCTCCGGGGTGCCCAGGGCGCGGATGCGGCCGCGGTGCATGAGGCCGACGCGGTCGCAGTACTGGTCGGCCTCGTCCATGTAGTGGGTGGTGACCAGGACGGTCATGCCGGTGGCCTCGCGCACCGCGTTGATGTGCTCCCACACGCTGGTGCGGGCGATCGGGTCGAGGCCGATCGTGGGCTCGTCGAGGATGAGCAGGCGGGGCGCGCTGACCAGGGCCTGCGCGAGTTCGAGACGGCGGACCATGCCTCCGGAGTAGGTGTTGGCGAGCCGGTCGGCGGCGTCGGTGAGGTCGACGGCCCGCAGCGCCTGGGCGACGCGTGCGGCGCGTTCCTTGCGCGGCACGTCGAAGACGCGGGCGAAGAGAGCGACGTTCTCCCGGCCGGTGAGCCCGCTGTCGGCGGACAGTTGCTGCGGGACGTAGCCGAGCATGCGCCGTACGGACATCTGCTCCTTGGCCGTGTCGTGGCCGAAGACGTGGACCATGCCGGCGGGGACCGGCAGGAGGGTGGTGATACAGCGGATCGCGGTGGTCTTCCCGGCGCCGTTGGGGCCGAGCAGGCCGAAGACCTCGCCCTCCCCCACGGACAGGTCGAGCCCGTCCACCGCGGTCGTCTCGCCGAAGGAATAGGCGAGCCGGGTGCAGCTGACGGCTGCGGACCGCCCGGTGTCGGTGGCAGCGTCGATGGACGGCGTCATGATTCCTCGGCCTCCTCGTGCAGGTTCACGGCCAGGTGGCGCAGGGCCGGGATCGCCGCGCGCAGCGCGTCCCGGTCCGGCCGGCCGAGACGGTCCACCTGGGCGCGGACGAGCGCCGCGCGCCGCGCGTGCCAGTCGGCGAGCCGGGTCTTGGCCGCCTCGGTGAGCTGGAGGCGGGCGGCGCGCCGGTCGGCGGGGTCCGTACCGCGGATCAGGAAGCCGTCCTTGACTAGTTGGTTGACGAGCGTCGACACCGAGTTGCTCGCGAGGAACAGCTCCCTTGCCGCGTCCGAGATGCCGATGCCGGGCCGGACCTCGACCAGGCGCAGCAGTTCCACTTCGGCGCCGCGCAGCCGCGGCAGGGTCATCTCGCTGCGCAGTCGCCTGCGGATCAGCCGCTGGACCCCGACGAGCGCGTCGGCCAGCTCTTCAGGGAAGTTCTCCGTCTCCACACTCCTGAGATTACCTCTTTAGCAGAGGTAACTAACCCAAAAGGATGGTCAAGACGCCCGCTCGGCAGGCCGTCGGACCGGTTCCGGTTGGACACTGGTGGAGACCGGTGGCCGCCGGTCCACGAGATCGGAACGCGACTGCCATGAACCACGACAGGAAAACGTCCCCCGGTGAGCCGGACGCCGTCTCCACGCGTTCGGTGTTCGGCGCCCCCTGCTGGGTGAGTCTCACGAGCCGCGATGTGGAGACGACCGAGGCCTTCTACGAGTCCGTGTTCGGCTGGAAGTGGCGCTCGGCCAGCCTCGGCGACCGGTTCCGGATCGCCACGGCGAACGATGTCCCGGTGGCCGGTCTGGCCGCGGTGGCCACGGTGTGGCAGGTGGCGGTGGCGTGGACGCCGTACTTCGCGGTGCCCGACGCGGACGAGGCCGCCGCCCGGGTCCGGGAGCGCGGTGCGACGGTCGCCGTGGGCCCGCTCTCCTTCCCGCCCGGCCGCGCGGCACTGCTGGCCGACCGGGACGGCGCGACCTTCGGGATCTGGGAGGGCGACCTCGTCGGCGGCTGGGAGACCTGGCGCCGCTCGGCCCCCGCCTTCGTCCGGCTGCACACCCGGGACGCCTTCGACGCGGCGATCTTCTACGGCGAGATCCTCGACTGGGCGTCGGCGGACCCGGCGAGCTGCGAGGTCCGGTACGAGGGCGGCGAGGTCGTCCTGCGCAGTGGCGGCAAGACCGTGGCCCGGATCACGTCGGGCGCGCTGGAGGCGGCGCCCGACCCGACGGTCCGGCCGCACTGGCAGGTCCACTTCGCGGTCACCGACATCAGGTCGTGCGCCCGCGTCGTGGAGGCACAGGGCGGCAGCGTCCTGCGGGAGAACGCCACCGAGGCCGTCCTGCGCGACCCCGACGGCGCCCGCTTCACGGTCACCTCCCGCGACGCGCCCTGACTCCCGCGCCCTCCCGGGCGGGCCGCGACAACAGCACCAGGCTGCGCGCCTCCACGAGCCTCTCGGTGCCGGCCTTGTGTTCCGTCTCGTCCGGGGCGTCCCGCGGTTCGGCGGTGTCGATCAGCGTGGTCCAGCGCTCGCCGTAGGCGACGTCGGGCAGCCGGAAGCCGACGGGCTCCCAGAAGCTGTTCAGCAGGAGCAGGAACGAGTCGTCGACGACGGGCCCGCCGTGCGGGTCGCGTTCGGCGATGGCGTCGCCGTTGAGGAACACACCGACGCAGTGCGCGTCGGAGCGCTGCCAGTCCAGGTCGGCCATCTCCCGGCCGTCGGGCAGCAGCCACACCAGGTCGGGCAGCGGCTGCCCGGCGTGCACGGCGGTCTCGCCCCGGAAGAACCGGCGTCGCCGCAGCACGGGGTGCGCGGCCCGCAGCCCGATGACATACCGCGTGAAGTCGGCGAGTTCACGCTGCTCGTCGGTCAACTCCCAGTCGATCCAGGAGATTTCGTTGTCCTGGCAGTAGGCGTTGTTGTTGCCGCGCTGGCTGCGGCCGAGTTCGTCGCCGTGGCCGAGCATCGGGATGCCCTGCGAAAGGAGCAGCGTGGCGAGGAAGTTGCGCTGCTGCCGGGCCCGTAGTTCAAGGACGCCGGGGTCGTCGGTCTCTCCCTCGGCCCCGCAGTTCCAGGACCGGTTGGTGCTCTCGCCGTCCTGGTTCCCTTCCCCGTTGGCCTCGTTGTGCTTGTCGTTGTAGGAGACGAGGTCGCGCAGGGTGAACCCGTCGTGCGCGGTGACGAAGTTGACGCTGGCGCGCGGCCGGCGCCGGCTGTGCTGGTACAGGTCGGAGGACCCGGTGAGCCGGGACGCGAACTCGCCGAGCGTGTGCTCGCCGCCGCGCCAGAAGTCCCGTACGGCGTCACGGTACTTGCCGTTCCACTCCGACCACAGCGGCGGGAAGTTGCCGACCTGGTAGCCGCCCTCCCCCACGTCCCAGGGTTCGGCGATGAGCTTGACGCGGCTGATCACCGGGTCCTGCTGGATCAGGTCGAAGAACGCGGACAGCCGGTCGACCTCGTGGAACTGCCGGGCCAGGGTGGCCGCGAGGTCGAAGCGGAAGCCGTCGACGTGCATCTCGGTGACCCAGTAACGCAGCGAGTCCATGATCAGCTGGAGGACGTACGGGTGGCGCATCAGCAGGCTGTTGCCGGTGCCCGTCGTGTCGTAGTAGTGGCCCCAGTCGCCGTCCACCAGGCGGTAGTAGGAGGCGTTGTCGATGCCCCGGAAGGAGAGGGTGGGGCCCCGCTCGTTGCCCTCGGCGGTGTGGTTGTAGACGACGTCGAGGATGACTTCGAGTCCGGCCGCGTGCAGCGCCTTCACCATGGACTTGAACTCGGTGACCTGGCGCCCGCGTTCACGGTGCGCGGCGTAGGCGTTGTGGGGCGCGAAGAAGCCGATGGTGTTGTAGCCCCAGTAGTTGGACAGACCTCGGTCCTGGAGCACGCCGTCCTGCACGAACTGGTGCACCGGCATCAACTCGACCGCTGTCACCCCGAGTTGGACCAGGTGCTCGACGACGGCCGGGTGCGCGAGTCCCGCGTACGTCCCCCGGAGTTCCTCGGGGACCTCCGGGTGCGTGCGGGTCAGGCCCTTCACATGGGCCTCGTAGATCACCGAGTCGGAGTAGGGGCGCCGGGGCGGCCGGTCGTCGCCCCAGTCGAAGGCGGGGTCGGTGACGACGCCGAGCATGCCGTGTCCCGCACTGTCGCCGGGGGCGGGTCCGGCCGAACGCTCGTACAGCGAGGGGTCGTTGTCGATCTGGCCGTCGACCGCCGTGGCGTACGGGTCGAGGAGCAGTTTCGCCGGGTTGCAGCGGTGTCCGGCGCCCGGATGCCATGGCCCGTGCACCCGGTAGCCGTAGCGCTGGCCGGGACCGATGTCCGGCAGGTAGCAGTGCCACACGAAGCCGTCGGCCTCGGTCAGCCGGACGCTTCGGTGGCTGCCGTCGTCGTCCACGAGGACGAGGTCGACGCGTTCGGCGACTTCACTGAAGAGCGCGAAGTTCGTGCCCGCGCCGTCGTATGCGGCCCCCAGGGGAAAGGGGTGCCCGTTCCAGACGGGCACCCCTTTCCGGGACGGGCTCGCGCTCACTTGGCGTCCTCCAGGACGCCGTCCGCCGGTCGGGCCAACAGGGCGGCCGGTACCTCGCGGGGAAGGTCGAGCATCTCCCGCAGGCGCGGCGCGGGCGTCCTGGGGACGCGCGGGACGCGTTCACCGCTGCGGGCACGCTGCGAGAACCAGATGACCCTGCTCCCGGTGTCGGTGGCGCAGCATCCCCAGCCGTCGCTCATCGCGGCGATCCGGGCGAGGCAGGCGCGCAGGTCCAGGTCCGGGCGCAGATCGCGGTCGTTGTCGCCGATGGCGGTGATCAGGTGCTGGCCGTTCCACCACAGCTCGATGGACGTGTGCTTGTCCGTGGCGTGCTCGTCGATGGCCCGCAGCAGCAGCTCGGCGCCGCGGCAGACGGGCTCCACGAGGATCTCCAGGTCCCACAGCCGCAGGTGCGCGGCCAGAATCCGCTTCACCTGTCCGACCCGTTCCTGACTGACGTCCACGTCGAGGTGGTAGTAGCACGGGACTGCGGTCTTCATCTTCGTTGGCTCCTCACCGGCGGAACTCACGCTCCGCCTCTGCCCCCTGCGGGCCCCGGACCCGAACACGAAGCGTGAGCACTGATCGCTTCTGAGTCACCTCCCAGAGTGCGAGGGCTAGGCCATTCGTGCAACACGAGCGACGGATGAGGTAGTTGAAGAACCAACAAGACGCTTCGTCATCAGATGTGCACCATGAGTGAAAGCCTCGACTGCCGTGACGGAGCCATGCCGCTCCGTGCACGGCCGCCACCCGACGGTCGGGAACCGCGGTCCGCCGAGGCGAAAGGTGAACAGCGCCATGCTGCTACCCGCCAAGGCCGAGGTCGCCCGCCAACTGCGGCGCTACCGGGCGTGGGAACGCGTGATGCTCGCGTCGCCGGGCGACCGGACGGTACGGGCCTCCTTCGAGGACTCGGGCTACACCCTGTGCGTGCTGATGGGCGAACGCTGCGCGCGCGAGGCCGCGGAAGCCGCCGAGCGCTATCTGCGCAGCACCGTGGGCACGTGCCTCCAGGAGCAGAACGGACGCCCCCGTACGACGGCCGTCGTCCACCGCGGTCCGCCCATGACCGTCGATCATCGTTCGCCGGCGGGAAGGTAGGTCCCCCGTCCGGCGCAGCGCGCACCCACCCCACGGCCGGGCGAACAGCCCGGCCTCCGGCACGACGGAGGTGACACCCATGAACGCGACCCCGGCAGCCATCGGCCGCATTCCGGTACGTGACGTACGCCCGTCCGTGGACAGCGGCGCCCGCCCGGCGAAGGCGGTGGTCGGCGAACCGTTCCAGGTCACCGCCACCGTCTTCCGCGAGGGCCACGACACGATCGGCGCCAACGCCGTCCTGTACGACCCGGACGGCCGCCCCGGCCCCTGGACCCCGATGCGGGAACTCGCCCCCGGCAGCGACCGCTGGGGCGCCGAGATCACCCCGACCGCCACCGGCCGTTGGTCCTACGCCGTGGAGGCCTGGGGCGATCCCGTCGCGACCTGGCGCCGGGCCGCCCGCATCAAGATTCCGGCCGGAATCGACATCGGCCTGATGCTGGAGGAGGGCGCGGAGCTGTACGCGCGCGCCGCGGCCGGGGTGCCCGAGGGCCCGGCCCGCGCCACGGTCCTGGCCGCCGCGGAGACACTGCGCGACGACACCCTGCCGGTGGGGACACGCTTCGTGGCCGCGCTGACGCCGGACGTGAACGCGGTGCTGGAGCGCTATCCGCTGCGGGACCTGGTCACGGTCTCCGAGCCCCGCCCCCTCCTGGTCGAGCGGGAACGGACGCTCTACGGCTCCTGGTACGAGTTCTTCCCCCGCTCCGAGGGCACTCCCGCGCAGCCCCACGGCACGTTCCGCACGGCCGCGAAACGGCTGGAGGGGATCGCGGCGATGGGCTTCGACGTCGTCTACCTCCCGCCGATCCACCCGATCGGGACGACCTTCCGCAAGGGCCCGAACAACACCCTCTCCGCGGGGCGCGAGGACGTCGGCGTCCCCTGGGCCATCGGCTCACCCGAGGGCGGACACGACGCGATCCACCCGCGGCTGGGCACACTGGAGGACTTCGACGCGTTCGTCACGCGCGCCGCCGAACTGGGCATGGAGATCGCGCTCGACTTCGCGCTCCAGTGCTCCCCCGATCACCCGTGGGTGGAGAAGCACCCGGAGTGGTTCCACCACCGCCCCGACGGGACGATCGCCTACGCGGAGAACCCGCCGAAGAAGTACCAGGACATCTACCCGATCGCCTTCGACCGGGACATGGACGGACTCATCGCCGAGACCGTCCGCGTGCTGCGGCACTGGATGGACCACGGCGTACGGATCTTCCGCGTCGACAACCCGCACACCAAGCCGGTCGTGTTCTGGGAGCGGGTGATCGCGGAGATCAACGGCACCGACCCGGACGTGATCTTCCTCGCCGAGGCCTTCACGCGCCCGGCGATGATGCACACCCTCGCCCAGATCGGCTTCCAACAGTCGTACACCTACTTCACCTGGCGCAACACGAAAGAGGAACTCACCGCATACCTGACCGAGCTGTCGGGCGACGCGGCGGCCTACATGCGGCCGAACTTCTTCGTCAACACCCCCGACATCCTCCACGAGTTCCTCCAGAAGGGCGGCCGGCCCGCCTTCGAACTGCGGGCGGTACTGGCCGCCACCCTGTCCCCGACCTGGGGTGTCTACAGCGGCTACGAACTCTGCGAGAACACCCCGCTGCGGGCGGGCAGCGAGGAGTACCTCGACTCGGAGAAGTACCAACTCCGCCCGCGGGACTGGGACTCCGCTGAGCGGGAAGGACATAGCATCGCGCCACTGCTGGGCAAGCTCAACGCGATCCGGCGTCGTCACCCGTCGCTCCACCGGCTCAGGAATCTCCGCTTTCACGAGACGGACAACGACGCGGTGATCGCGTACAGCAAGACCACGGGTGTGGACACGGTCCTGGTGGTCGTCAACCTTGACCCGCACCACACCCAGGAGGCCACGGTCTCGTTGGACATGCCGCAACTCGGCCTGGAATCAAACGAATCCATGTCGGTGTACGACGAACTGACGGGTGAGTCCTATCAGTGGGGCAGGACCAACTATGTGCGCCTGGAACCCGGCAGGGCACCCGCGCACGTGCTCCACGTCCGGCGGTCCACACAGAGCGGAGGGTCAAGAGCTTCATGACTGTCAACGAACCGGTCCACGACACCTTCGAGGACACTCCCGCCAAGGACCGGGACCCCGAGTGGTTCAAACGCGCCGTCTTCTACGAGGTCCTGGTCCGCTCCTTCCAGGACAGCAACGGCGACGGCGTCGGTGACCTCAAGGGCATCACCGCCAAACTCGACTACCTCCAGTGGCTGGGCGTCGACTGCCTCTGGCTGCCCCCCTTCTTCAAATCACCGCTGCGCGACGGCGGCTACGACGTCTCCGACTACACCGCCGTCCTCCCCGAATTCGGCGACCTCGCCGACTTCGTCGAGTTCGTCGACTCCGCCCACCAACGCGGCATGCGCGTCATCATCGACTTCGTCATGAACCACACCAGCGACCAGCACCCGTGGTTCCAGGAATCCCGCAAAGACCCCAACGGGCCCTACGGCGACTACTACATGTGGGCCGACGACGACAAGCAGTACCCCGACGCCCGCATCATCTTCGTCGACACCGAAGCCTCCAACTGGACCTTCGACCCCGTCCGCAAGCAGTACTTCTGGCACCGCTTCTTCTCCCACCAGCCGGACCTCAACTACGAGAACCCCGCAGTGCAGGAAGAGATCCTGGCCGCCCTTCGCTTCTGGCTCGACCTCGGCATCGACGGCTTCCGGCTCGACGCCGTCCCCTATCTCTACGCCGCCGAGGGCACCAACTGCGAGAACCTGCCCGCGAGTCACGAGTTCCTCAAGCGCGTCCGCCGCGAGATCGACGCGATGTACCCGGACACCGTGCTGCTGGCCGAAGCGAACCAGTGGCCCGAGGACGTCGTCGACTACTTCGGCGACTACCAGAGCGGCGGCGACGAGTGCCACATGGCATTCCACTTCCCCGTCATGCCCCGCATCTTCATGGCCGTACGGCGTGAGTCCCGCTACCCGGTGTCGGAAATCCTCGCCAAGACCCCGGCGATTCCCTCGGGTTGCCAGTGGGGCATCTTCCTGCGCAACCACGACGAGCTGACCCTGGAAATGGTCACCGACGAGGAACGCGACTACATGTGGGCCGAGTACGCGAAGGACCCGCGTATGCGCGCCAACATCGGCATCCGCAGGCGCCTCGCGACCCTGCTGGACAACGACCGCAACCAGATCGAACTGTTCACGGCCCTGCTGCTGTCCCTGCCCGGCTCGCCGATCCTCTACTACGGCGACGAGATCGGCATGGGCGACAACATCTGGCTCGGCGACCGCGACGCCGTCCGCACCCCCATGCAGTGGACCCCCGACCGGAACGCGGGCTTCTCCTCCTGCGACCCGGGGCGGCTCTTCCTGCCGGCCATCATGGACCCCGTCTACGGCTACCAGGTCACCAACGTCGAGGCGTCGATGTCGTCGCCCTCCTCGCTGCTGCACTGGACCCGCCGCATGATCGAGATCCGCAAGCAGAACCCGGCGTTCGGGCTCGGCTCGTACACCGAACTCCAGTCGACGAACCCGGCGGTGATCGCGTTCCTGCGGGAGTACGAGGACGACCTCGTGCTGTGTGTGCACAACTTCTCGCGGTTCGCGCAGCCCACGATGCTCGATCTGCGGGAGTTCGCGGGCCGGCATCCCGTGGAGCTGATCGGCGGGGTGCGGTTCCCGGCCATCGGTGAACTGCCGTATCTGCTGACGCTCGCGGGGCACGGCTTCTACTGGTTCCGGCTCCCCCGAGCAGCTCCCCGCACCGGCCGACGACGTTGAGGATGGGCCCGCGAAAGGACGCGTCACCATGCCGAAGACCGCACCTCTCCCACTGAGCAGCCCCGGCGTCGACCGGCCTCCGGCCACGCTCGCCGGGCTGCTGCGTGAATGGCTGCCCGGGCAGCGCTGGTTCGCCGGCAAGGACCGGCCGGTGGCCGACCTCGACGTGCTGTCCACGACGGAGATCTTCCCCGGCTGCCTGCATGTGCTGGTCCACGCCTCCCACCCGCCGGTGCCCTCCTCCGGCGGCACTCCCCCGCCCGGCGACTGCTACCAACTCCTGCTCGGCGTAAAGGAACACGTCTCGCCGCGGCTGGCCCGGGCCTTCATCGGCCGGGTCCGGGAGGGGCAGTTGGCCGGTCTCGTGGTCTACGACGCCCTCCAGGACCCGCGGTCGGCGCAACTGCTGCTGGAGCGGCTGCGGCAGCCCGGCAGGACGGGTTCCCTGCACTTCGAGGCGGACCCTTCGGTCTCCGTGCCCGCCGGACTCACGCCCCGGCTGCTGGACGCCGAGCAGTCCAACTCCTCGCTGGTGTACGGCGATCGGTTCATACTGAAGGTCTTCCGGCGCATCCAGCCGGGCATCAATCCGGACCTGGAACTGCCGGGGGCGCTGGCCGCGCAGGGCTGCAAGCGGGTCCCGGCGCCGGTGGCCTGGTTCCGGACCGCGGATGCGCGGGCCGCGACGCTCGGGGTCCTCCAGCCGTTCCTGCCGGACGCCTCCGACGGCTGGGCGCTCGCGCTGCGCGCCCTCGCCGACGGGGACGAATTCACCACCGAGGCCTACGAGTTGGGGCAGGCGACCGCCGATGTCCATCTCGCGCTGGCCGCGGCCTTCCCCTCCGACGACCATCCCCTCGCCGAGAACGACCGCACGGCGGCGGCGATGACCGAGCGCCTGGAGGCGGCCGCGCACTCCGTGCCCGCGCTGCGGCCCTTCGTACCCGGGCTGCGGACCGCGTTCGGGGCGCTCGTCGGCCGCGACGCCGGACCGGCCGCCCAGCGCATTCACGGCGATCTGCATCTCGGCCAGGTGCTGCGGGCCGGCCGCGACTGGTTCGTCATCGACTTCGAGGGCGAGCCGTCCAAGCCGCTGGCCGAGCGGCGCAGCGCGCAGTCCCCGGTGCGGGACATCGCCGGGATGCTGCGGTCCTTCGACTACGCGGCCCGGCAGCGCCGGCCCTGGCGCCCGGAGTGGGCGCTCCGCTGCCGGGAGGCTTTCTGCGCGGGCTACGCGGCCCGGGCAGGCTGGGACCCGCGGACCAAGCACGCCCTGCTGCGGGCGTACGAGACGGACCGCGCCGTGTATGAAGTGCTGTACGAGGCCAGACACCGTCCGGACTGGCTTCCCGTACCCATGGCGGCGATCAAGCGTCTCGCCGTCCGAGGAGGCTGAACTCCGTGGCCCTGCGCGACACTTCACCTCAAGAGGCGGGCGGCCCGTCCGCGCCCGCGCCCGCACCCAGGAGCGCCTCCGCACCCCGGAGCACCGCCGCTCCCCTGGACCCCGCCGACCGCGACCGCCTGCTCTCCGGCGCCCATCACGACCCGCACGCACTGCTCGGTGCGCACGCGGTGCCGGGCGGGTTCGTCTTCCGGGTGCTGCGGCCGTACGCGCGGGCCGTGAGCGTCGTGATCGAGGGGACGCGCACTCCGCTCACCTCCGACGGGGGCGGCCTCTTCTCGGGCGTGCTGCCGCTCGACGCGCTCCCGGAGTACACACTGCTGGTGTCGTACACGGAGGACGACGAGCACGAGATCCATGACCCGTACCGTTTCCTCCCCGCCCTCGGCGACCTCGATCTGCACCTCATCCGGGAGGGGCGGCACGAGGAGCTGTGGAAGGCGCTCGGCGCGGAGCCGATGACGCACGGCGGAGTAGCGGGCACCCGGTTCACGGTGTGGGCGCCGAACGCCCAAGGGGTGCGTGTCTGCGGGGAGTTCAGCTCCTGGGACGGGACCGCGTTCCCGATGCGGTCGCTCGGTTCGTCGGGTGTGTGGGAGCTGTTCCTGCCCGGCATCGGCGAGGGCACGCGCTACAAGTTCGAGATCACCTCCCGGTACGGCGAGCGCCTCCTGAAGGCCGACCCGATGGCCCGCCGCACGGAGGTGCCGCCCGCCACCGCGTCCATCGTGACCGCCTCGCACTACGAATGGGACGACGAGGCCTGGCTCGCGCGACGGACGGAGACCCCGGTCCACGAGGCGCCCTTCTCGGTCTACGAGGTCCATCTCGCCTCCTGGCGACCGGGCCTGACGTACCGTCAGCTGGCTGCCGAACTCCCCGCCTATGTCAACGAACTCGGCTTCACCCACGTCGAGTTCATGCCGGTCACCGAGCACCCCTTCGGCGGTTCATGGGGTTACCAGGTCACCGGCTTCTACGCGCCGACCGCCCGCCTCGGCAGTCCCGACGACTTCAAGTTCCTCGTCGACGCGCTCCACCGGGCCGGTATCGGCGTGATCATGGACTGGGTACCGGCGCATTTCCCCAAGGACGACTGGGCGTTGGCCCGGTTCGACGGGGAGCCGCTGTACGAGCCCGGGGACGCGCGGCGGGCCGAGCATCCGGACTGGGGGACCTACGAGTTCGACCTCGGGCGGACCGAGGTGCGCAACTTCCTTGTGGCGAACGCCGTCTACTGGTGCCAGGAGTTCCACATCGACGGCCTGCGGGTCGACGCGGTCGCCTCGATGCTCTACCTCGACTACTCGCGCGACTCGGGCCAGTGGACCCCCAACGTCCATGGCGGGCGTGAGGACCTGGACGCGATGGCCTTCCTCCAGGAGATGAACGCGACCGTGTACCGCAGGGTGCCCGGTGTCGTGACGATCGCCGAGGAGTCCACCGCCTGGGACGGGGTGACCCGGCCGACCGACACCGGCGGTCTCGGCTTCGGGTTCAAGTGGAACATGGGCTGGATGCACGACTCGCTCGGCTACATGTCCCACGAGCCCGTCCACCGCAAGTTCCACCACCACGAGATGACCTTCTCCATGGTGTACGCGTACAGCGAGAACTATGTCCTGCCGATCTCCCACGACGAAGTCGTCCACGGGAAGCAGGCGTTGGTGTCGAAGATGCCGGGCGACTGGTGGCAGCGGCGGGCCAACCACCGCGCGTATCTGGGATTCATGTGGGCCCACCCGGGCAAGCAACTCCTCTTCATGGGCCAGGAGTTCGCCCAGGGCGGGGAGTGGTCCGAGTCCCAGGGACCGGACTGGTGGGTCCTGGACCCCGCCTACGACGCCGCGCCCGACCACCGGGGCGTCCAGGATCTCGTCCGGGACCTCAACACGGCCTATCGCGCGACCCCCGCGCTGTGGCAGCGCGACACCGATCCCGGCGGCTTCCGCTGGGTGGTGGGGGACGCGGCCGAGGACAACGTCTTCGCGTTCCTGAGGTTCGACGCGGAGGGCTCCCCGCTCCTCGCCGTCAGCAACTTCTCCCCCGTGGTCCGCCAGGACTACCGCCTCGGCGTCCCGGAGGACATCCCCGCCTGGCAGGAGACCCTCAACACCGACTCCGCGCGCTACGGCGGAAGTGACGTCGTCAACCGCGACCCGGTCAAGCCGGAGGACGGTCATATCCGGCTGACGCTTCCGCCCTTGGCGACGGTGTGGCTGACACCGGGGTGACATGCTGCTCCCATGCCGACGCCGATTCCCCCCACTACCGCCCAACTGACCGGCCTGTGTCTTGAGTTGCGGGGCGTCACGCAGGAAGTGCGGGGCGCCGGGCGGGTGTTGGACGATGTGTCCTTGGAGGTCGGGGCCGGGCGGCTCGTGGTCATCGCGGGCAGCAGCGGTGCGGGCAAGACGGTGCTGTTGCAGACCCTCGCGGGACTTCAGCGCCCGACAGCCGGGGACGTGCTGCACGACGGGGTCAGGCCAGGCCCGCCGGGACCGGAGTTCGGGTTCGTGCCGCAGGAGGACGTCATCCACCGTGAGCTGCCGTTGCGGCGCACGCTGGAGTACGCGGGGCGGTTGCGGATGCCGGGCGGGACGGTCCCGGCGCGGGTGACCGAGGTGCTCGACGTCCTCGGTCTCGCCGGGCGCGCGGATACGCCGGTGCGGGCGCTGAGCGGCGGGGAGCGCAAACGGGCCTGTATCGCGGCCGAGTTGCTGACCCAGCCCCGGGTGCTCTTCCTCGACGAGCCCACGTCCGGGCTCGATCCGGTCACCGGGGCCGCGCTGCTGGCGACCTTGCGCGGGCTGGCCGAGTCCGGGACCACGGTGGTCCTCACGACCCATGTGCCGGCCGATCTGCCGCGCTGCGACGAGGTCGTGTTCCTGTCTCCGGGCGGGGCGGTCGCGTTCGTGGGGGCGCCGGACGCGCTGCTCGGGGCGTTCGGCGCGGAGACGGCGGAGGACGTGTACGCGGCGGTGGCGGAGGGGAAGCGGGCGGAGCGGGCCGCCCCGGCACGGGGTGCGGAGCGGGTCCCGGCGCCGGTCGCGCACCGTCCGCCGCGCGTCGGCGCCGTACGCCAGTGGGCGCTGCTGACCCGTCGTACGACGGCGCTGGTGGTGCACAACCGGCTGTCGGTCGCAGTGTTCGTGGGGTCGCCGGTGATGATCGTGGCGATGTTCGCGGTGTTGTTCCGGGCGGGTGCGTTCGATCCTGCGGCGCCCGATCCGGGGTCCACGGCGATGATCATGTTCTGGATCGCGTTCGGGGCGTTCTTCTTCGGGCTGACGTACGGACTGCTCCAGATCTGCACGGAGTTGGCGGTGCTGCGGCGCGAGTGGCTGGCCGGGGTGCGGATCGGGCCGTATGTCGCCTCGAAGTTGACCACCGTGCTGCCCGTACTGGCCGCGGCGGACACGCTGTTGCTCGCGGTGCTGCGGGCGCTGGACCGGTTGCCCGCGGCGGGCTGGGACACGTACGGCTCGCTGTTCCTCACCAGTGTGCTGGCCTCGGCCGCCGCGCTCGCCCTCGGGCTGCTCACATCGGCGGCGGTCACGGACCCCGGCCAGGCGACCCTGATGCTGCCGTTGCTCTGCTTCCCGCAGGTGCTGTTCTCGGGGGCCTTCGTGCCGGTACCCCGGATGGCGACGGCCGGGCAGGCGATCAGCTGGGCGATGACCAACCGCTGGGCCTTCGAGGCGCTGGGCTCCGCGATCGGCCTGGAGAGCCTGTGGCACGACGGCGACTCCCCTGCGGGACCTCCCCTGCTGAGTTCCTACGGCAACTCGTTCGGCCACCCGGCCGACCGCGGCCGCCTGATCCTGGCGGGCTTCACCGTGCTGTTCCTGGCGGCGACGTGCGCGGTACTGGTGCGCAAGTGCCGACAAGGGGTGGGGGCGGCCCGCGCCGGGCGGTGAGCGGTGGCGGGTCTTCTGCGGTCCTGGCGGTCCCGGCGACCCGGCGGGGTTCTGTTTCGCCGGGTTCTCCCGGCGGTGCCGGCCAGGCGTCGCATCCTCGCTCGCACTCAGCAGCCCGCCCGGTCCGTGAGGCCCGCCGCCGTCGGGACGCGGTCGCGGTAGGTTGTCGCGACGAAATCCAGGAACCTGTCCACGTCCCTGGGTTGTGAGGAGACGCCCACCGAGGCGCGGACCGCGCCCGCCGACGGCAGTCCCAGGACCGTCAGGTACTCCTCCAGGGAGCCCAGGCGTTTCCGGGCCGCCGAGCGGAGGCCGCGGAGCGGGAGGGCGAACGCGGCTTCTCCGGCGCCCGGGTTGCAGAAGCAGCCGAAGCGGAGCGAGATGCGGTGTTCGGCGCTGTCCTGGGAGACGACCCGTTCGTCGATGACGCGGCCGTCCGCGCCGAGGAGGTTGAGGGCGACGGTGCCGCCGCGTGCGGGTCCGGTCTCGGTGGGGCCGTAGACCTGGGTCATCGGGGTGCCGTCGGAGTGGCGTAACTCGGCCACGCCCGCGAGGAGTCGGCCGGTCAGGCGGGTCACGTGGTCGTGGACCCGGTCCATGCCGATGGCGTCGATCCACTCCAGGCCCGCCGTGATGTCGGGGATGGAGAGGAAGTTGACGGTGCCGTCCTCGAAGGCCGCCTCGCCGTCGGCGAGGACGTGCCACTGCGCCTGGGCGCTGGCGGCGTAGATGGTGCCGCCGGAGAACCAGGGGCGGCGCAGCCGGGCGAGGGCCTCGCGGCGGACGATCAGGCTGCCTATGCCGGTGGGGTAGCCGAACACCTTGTACCAGCTGACCACGGTGAAGTCCGGGTGGTGGCGGGAGAGATCGAGGGGGTTGGAGGGGACGGACGCGGCGGCGTCGAGGAGGACGTCGTAGCCGAGTTCCTGGGCCGTGGCGATCCAGTCCAGGGAGTGCCGTACGCCGGTGAAATTGGACTGTGCCGGATAGGCGAGGAGTCCGCGGCGGCGCCTGCGGGCCGTGAGGGCGGTGTGCAGGCGGTCCTCGTCGATCGCCAACTCCTCGCCCCGGACGGGGACGTACTCGGTTCGGGCGCCGGCCGCGCGAGCGTACTCGCGCAGTCCGTTCACGGAGTTGTGGTTGTCGAGGAGCATCACGAGCCGGCCGCCGGGGGCGAACGCGTACGACTCGCCGATCAGACGCAGCGCGGCCGTCGCGTTCGCGGTGAACACCACCGCGTACTCGGCGGGGTCGGCGGAGAAGTGCCGCAGCACGGCGGCGCGGGCTCCGGCCAGCAGGTCGCCCGAGGCGCGGGAGGCGGGGCTCTCCGAGTGCGGATTGCCGAAGACGCCTCCCGTGATCCGCTCGGCGCTGGCCCTGACCAGCGATGTCGGGGCGAGTCCCGCGCCCGTCCAGTCGAGGTAGGTGTGTCCTTCGGCGTCCAGATAGCCGAAGTCCTGGGCCCTCAACTCGCCGAGATCCACCGCGTCCATGCCCTCGCACCCCCCGTGCCGTCGAGTCATTTCCACTCAACCACCGAACTACGCGAGAGCACTTCCCTGTTCCCCACACCAATCGCTCACACCTGGGCTACATTCGAGCACCGTCGATAACAGTAATGATCGGCCAAGTCACGCCCCGTACAACCCAGGAGCAGCGCATGCGCGACTTCGCCGTCGCTCCACCCCCCACCTCCACCCTGACCGGCGGCCTCGCCGACAGCATCTTCGAGATGGCCGTCCGCAATCCCACCCTTCCGCTGGTCGCACGGCGGGCGGACCCCGCCTCCACGGTGTGGGAGGAGGTGACCGCCGTAGAGCTGCGGGACGAAGTCGTCGATCTGGCCAAGGGGTTGATCGCGTCCGGGATCTCGCCGGGCAGCCGGGTCGCGATCATGGCCCGCACCCGTTACGAGTGGACGGTGCTGAGCCACGCCCTGTGGGCGGTGGGCGCCGAGGTCGTGCCGGTGCATCCGACGTCCTCGCGGGAGCAGGTCGAGTGGATACTGCGGGACGCGAACTGTGTGGCCGTGGTGGTGGAGGACGAGCAGGGCATCATGACGGTCGGCACGGTGTGTGCCGCGCTGCCGCTGCTGCGGCACGTCTGGCAGCTGGACTCCGGGGCGCTGGCCCAGATCGCGGAGCGGGGCACGTTCATACCGCAGACCACGGTGGACTCGCTGCGCCGGATCGTGATGCCGGACTCCACCGCGGTGATCGCCTACACGTCGGGCACCTCGGGCCGCCCCATGGGCTGCGCGCTGAGCCACCGCAGCCTCGCCAGCCCCGTCGACACACTGCTCGCGGGCTGGTCGCACACGGCGGCCCCGCCGGGCGAACAACCGTCCGTGCTGGCCTTCCTGCCGTTCTCGCATGTGTACGGGCTGATGATCCAGGCCCTGTGCATGCGCGGCGGCTGGGTGATGGCTCATGAGCCGGAGATGACGGAGGAGGCCCTGGTGTCGGGGCTGCGTTCGTTCCGGCCGACCTATCTGTACGCGGTGCCGTCGATCTTCGAGAAGATCTACAAGAACTTTCTCCGTACGGCCCAACAGGCGGGCCGCGGCGCCCTGTTCGACCGGGCGGCGGCGACCGCGCGGGAGTTCGCGGCGGCCGAGGAGAGACAGAGACTGGGCCGGGGTTCGGGCCCGGCCCTCGATCTTCGGCTCCAGCACGCCGTGTTCGAGCGGACGGTGTACCGGAAGCTGCGCTCCGCACTGGGCGGCCGGGTGGTCCGCGCCACCTCGGGCGGCTCCCCCCTGAACCGTGAACTGTCCCTGTTCTACTCGGGTATCGGCATCCTCGTGCACGACGGCTACGGCCTCACGGAGACCTCCGGCGGGATCACGATGCAGCCGCTGGGCCGGGAGAAGATCGGCACGGTCGGGCAGGCGCTGCCGGGCACGGAGATCCGGGTCGCCGAGGACGGGGAGATCATGGTGAACGGCCCGTCGGTGTTCCAGGGTTACATCAACGACGAGCGGGCGACCCGGAGCGTCCTGCACGCGGGCTGGCTGGCCACCGGGGACATCGGACGGCTGGACACCGAGGGCTATCTGACGATCACCGGCCGCAAGAAGGACATCATCATCACCAGCAGCGGCAAGAGCGTCGCGCCGGCCGCCCTGGAGAACCGGCTGCGGATGCATCCGCTGATCCATCAGGCGGTGGTCGTCGGCGACGACCGTCCCTGTGTGGGGGCGCTGCTCACCCTGGACCCGGAGTTCGTCGCGCACTGGCGGGCCGGGCTGGCGTTGCAGAGCGACGCGCGTGGCCGGGAGGCGCGCGAGGAGAACGCGCTGCGGGAGGAGATCACCCGGGCCGTCGCGACCGCCAACAGCCCTGTGGGGCGCGCCGAGTCGATCCGGGTGTTCCGGGTGCTGCCGCAGCCGTTCGACGTGGCGGGCGGACTGCTGACGCCGTCGATGAAGCTGCGCAGGGACGCGATCGTGCGGCACTACGCGTTCGAGATCGACGCGATGTACCAGGCACGCGCGCGTACCCCGCAGCAGTCGACGGCGGAGGAGCAGCTGTCGGGCTGGGACGACGCGGACAACGTGTTCCGCTGACCTCACCGGCCCGGGATCACTCGTGGCCGGGGTCCTTCCGGCCGGGTGTCAGTCAGGCCGGGTGTCACTCGGGGCGGTGGGCGACGACCGCGAACATCGTGACGGACATGTGCAGCGCGCCGCGCTCGGCCGCCTCGGCGAGGTCGGCGTAGGCCCGGTCGCGCTGGGCCTCGGTGAGCGCCCCGCGGCGCACCGCGGACTCGCCCAGCATGCGGATCAGCGGCCAGGCCACCGACCGGTGGTCCTGGAGCAGCGCCTGCGAGCCGCGGTCGTCGACGACGAGTCCGGCGGCGCTGAGCTGGCCCACGAGCCGGCGTCCCGAGTAGGGGTTGACCGCGCCGGTGAGGGCGCCGGAGGTGAACGCGGCCGTGATCTCGGGGTCCCCCGGGTGCAGGATCGTGGTCGCCCAGTCGGTGTCGAGGAGGGCGACGCGTCCGCCGGGGCGCAGCACGCGGGCGATCTCGGCGACGGCCTTGTCGGGTTCCGTGAGGTGCTGGAGCACCCGTTCGCACCAGACGACGTCGACGGAGGCGTCGGGCACCGGCAGGGACAGCGCGTCGCCGTCGGTGAAGCGGGCCGGGTTACCGGCCGACGCGGCACGTTCCTCGGCGATGGCGCGCAGTCCGGGGTTGGGTTCGACGCCGAGCGCCGACCCGTTCGAGCCGACGGCGGCGGCCAGTTCACGGGTGGTCGAGCCGGTGCCTGCCCCGATGTCCAGGGCGCGCTCGCCGCTGCCCGCGGCGAGTGCCTCGTGCGCCCACGCGCGCAGTCGTCGTACGCCTGGATTGGCTTCCTGGATGTCGAGCGCGGCCACCAGCCGCGTCACGTTGCCGGCGTCGATGTTCTGGGTGCGGAAGCCTGACCCCGGCTCGGGCTGAGTGTGCGACATGGCGTGCACTCTACGGTCAGGAGCGATCGCCGAGAGGCGGGTCGAAGGTCATCCGGATACGCCATTTGTTCACACATCCGCGGCGTACGGACAGCCTCGGCGGGGCATGCTGGTGCCCACGCGTTCGTCTGCCTGCCGCGCTCAGCTGGCGGAACGGCTCCCGGCACGATGGGATCGACTGTGGTGCGAAGCAGCGATCCAGGGGCAGGCGTACGGCGTCGAGGCAGACCGCCTGGAGCCGCAGAAGGGATGAACACCGTGACACGACCGAGGATCCTGGTGGTTGGCGCAGGCTTCGCAGGAGTGGAGTGCGTTCGCCGCCTGGAGAGGAAACTGACCCCGGAGGAAGCCGACGTCACGCTGGTGACGCCGTTCTCCTACCAGCTCTATCTGCCCCTGCTGCCCCAGGTCGCCTCCGGCGTCCTGACCCCGCAGTCGATCGCCGTCTCGCTGCGCCGCAGCAGCAAGTACCGCACCCGGATCATCCCGGGCGGCGCGATCGGTGTGGACATCAAGGCCAAGGTCTGTGTGATCCGCACGATCAACGACGAGATCGTGAACGAGCCCTACGACTACATCGTGCTGTCCCCCGGCAGCATCACCCGCACCTTCGACATCCCCGGGCTGACGGACCACGCCTTCGGGATGAAGACCCTTGCGGAGGCCGCGTACATCCGCGACCACGTCATCACACAGCTGGACCTCGCGGACGCGAGCGACGACCCGGCGGAGAAGGCGTCGCGGCTTCAGTTCGTGGTGGTGGGCGGCGGGTACGCCGGCACGGAGACGGCCGCCTGTCTGCAAAAGCTGACGCATGCCGCGGTCAAGCGGTATCCGCGTCTGGACCCGGGTCTGATCAAGTGGCACCTCATCGACATCGCGCCGAAGCTGATGCCCGAGCTGGGCGACAAGCTCGGCAGGAGCGCGCAGGAGGTCCTGACCCGGCGGGGTATCGACATCTCCCTGGGTGTCTCGATCGCGAAGGCGGGCCCGGAGGAGGTCACCTTCACCGACGGGCGGGTGGTGCCGACCCGGACGCTGATCTGGACGGCCGGTGTGGTCGCCAGTCCGCTGGTCGCGACGCTCGGCGCGGAGACGGTGCGCGGGCGGCTCGCGGTCACCGCCGCCATGAACCTGCCCGGCCACGACGGGGTGTTCGCGCTCGGTGACGCCGGTGCGGTGCCGGACGAGGCCAAGGGCGAGGACGGGGCGATCTGCCCGCCGACCGCGCAGCACGCCATGCGGCAGGGCAGGGTCGTCGCGGAGAACGTGATCGCGACCCTGCGCAACCAGCCACTGAAGCAGTACGTCCACAAGGACCTCGGGCTCGTCGTGGACCTCGGCGGCAAGGACGCGGTGTCCAAGCCGCTCGGTATCGAACTGCGCGGTTTCCCCGCCCAGGTCGTGGCCCGCGGCTACCACTGGTCGGCGCTGCGCACGACCGTCGCCAAGGTCCGCGTCGCGACGAACTGGACGCTGAACGCGCTGGCAGGCGACGACTTCGTGCGCACCGGCTTCCAGGCCCGCAAACCGGCCACGCTGAAGGACTTCGAGTACACCGACTCGTACCTCAGCCCGGAGCAGGTGCGGGAACGCGTCGAGGGGTCCGGAACCCAGGAGCCGTAGCATCGGGGTTACGGATCTTGGCGTGAACCTGGGGAGAGTACGGCGGCGTGAGGGCAGCGGGACGGGCGGCGTGGGCACGGGTGTGGGATCGCGTCTCGGCGTCCGATCCCGGACTGCTGCGACTGACGGCGGGGCTGCGGACGGTCTGCTCGATCGCCCTCACCCTCGCCGTGCTCTCCCTCGCGGGGGCCTCGGTGCCGCATCTGGTGGCCGGGGCGATGTCCGCGATGGTGTCGACGTTCGCGATCCGCGAGAAGCAGCGCGGACAGCAGGCGGTGACGCTCGCACTGGGGCTGCCGGTGGCGCTGGCCTCGGTGTCGCTGAGCGCGCTGCTGAACTCGCGGGTGGTCGCCGGTGACGTCTTCTTCGTCCTGCTGATCTTCGGCGCCGTCTACAGCCGCCGCTTCGGCGACCGCGGCACGGCGCTCGGTCTGATCGGCTTCCAGATCTACTTCCTGTCCCTGTTCGTCGGCGCGACCGCCGCCGCGCTGCCGCGGCTGTACGGCGTGATCGGCGTGGCCTTCGTGTGCAGCGCGCTGGTGCGGTTCGCGCTGGTGCCGGAGACGCCGACGGGGACGCTGGACCGGCTGCGGCGGGCGTTCCGGGCGCGGTTCGCGCAACTCGTCACCGCACAGCTCGCGTTGCTCGACGCCGGTCCCGACGACATGGAGAAGGTCCTGGCCGACGTGCGTGAGGGCACCGCGCGGCTGCACGAGACGGCGCTGCTGATCCAGGGCCGGCTGGAGGACGGGACCTCCGACGAGACGGTGGCGCGGCTCGTGCAGCGGCGTATCGCCGACGCCGAGGTCGCCGCCGAGCGGCTGGGCCTGCTCCTGCTGACCGCGCGCAGCGCCGAGCGGGGACACACGCTGACCCTGCATCTGCCCGGGGCGCCGGTCCCGCCGGCCGCCCGGCCGCCGGTGCGGGACGAGGCGACCGAGACGCTCCGCCGCGATCTGGAGGCGCTGCGGCTGCTGGTGCTGCGCCCCTCGGGCCTGGACTCGGGCACCGCGCTGGCCCATGTGCGCAACCGGCTGCTGGGGTACCGGGAGGAGGAGAACCTGCCCGACGCCTCGGACGCCGTGCAGGACGTGTTCCGGGGCATCGGTGAGGCCGGGCGGGCGGTGCTGGGGCTGCGGATCGCGGTGGACGGGCCGCAGGACGAGTCGGAGGACACGCCCGCGACGACCCGCTCGCGCGAGGAGCTGGACGCGGAGGACCTCGCCATCGCGGGCAGCGAGGAGAGCGACTCCGAGGACGCGGACCGCACCGGGCTGCGGCGGCCGACGACGCGGGCGGCGGTGCAGGTCGCGGTGGGGTCGTCGCTGGCCATCGTCGGCGGCGAGTTCCTGTCCAGTCAGCGCTGGTACTGGGCGGTGCTGACCTGCTGGATCGTGTTCCTCAACACCTCGTCCACGGGCGAGATCCTGGTCAAGGGCTACCGGCGGCTGCTGGGCACGGTCCTTGGTGTCGTCGCCGGTATCGGCCTCGCGGGTCTGGTCGGGCCTCACACGTGGACGGCGTTCGCGCTGGTGCTGCTGTTCATCTTCGCGATGTTCTACACGGCGCCGCTGTCGTACACCCTGATGTCGTTCTTCGTCACCGCGATGCTGGGCCTGCTCTACACGCTGCTGCACACCTACAGCGCGTCGGTGCTGGTGCTGCGGGTGGAGGAGACCGCACTCGGCGCGGCCTGCGGGGTGGTCGCGGCGGCGCTGGTGCTGCCGGTGCACACGGACCGCCGTACGAACGAACTCCTCGGCACCGTGCTGGAGCGGCTCACGGACGTCACCGAGGCCGCCGTCGACCAGCTCAGCGGCGGGACCGCGACCGAACTGCTCGACAGGGCACGGGACCTGGACCAGGCGCTGGCCGATCTGAGCGCGTCCACGCAGCCGTTGACGCACCCGATCACGCCGTTGCGGGCGCGCCGGGACACGGCACGGTACGTCGTCGCGCTGCTGGAGACCTGCGCCTATCACGCGCGGTATCTGGCGGCGACGGCCGAGCTGCTGCCCACGCATCCGTCGATAGCGGCGGATCCGCGGCTGCGGGAGGCGGGCCGGCGGATCGTGCACAACATCGGGGTGATCGGCGCGCACGTCTCCGACGGGGACGAAGCCGCCGTCGGCGAGATCGAGACCGGGCCGAGCATCGCGTCCCTGCTGCGGCCCGGCACGCCGGAGACCCCGCGCTACGGCCGGGTCACCGACCGCGTGCTGCGCCATTTGCAGCGCCTGGACGAGGCCGTGGTCGGCCTGGCCCGCCCGCTCGACGTGCCGATCGGCGCTCCGGCGAAGTGAACCGCGCGCGCCGGGGTAGGCGACGGGCATGACTGATGTCGTGGACTCGGACGAACTGCTGCGGCGCATCCGGCGGGCCAGGGCTTTCGCCGCCCAGGAGATGCAGACGTGGGCGCAACAGGGCGACGCCGTACGGGAGGTGGCCTACGAGACGGTCCTGCGGGTGCTGGACGAGATCGTCGACCCCGGCCGGGCCGCCCCACGAAGTGAAACCGGTCACGCGACCGGTTGACCCGGGTACAAATGACGCGTTGATGGTTTACGGTTCATTCATACGTGGTCACGGAGTCGACCGTACCGTCCTCCGCCGCCACCGCTTACGGCCCTGGCTGGTCTCCCCCGTCCAGCCAGGGCTTTTTTCTGCCCGTTTCCGCCCCCGAGGTGCCTGGGGCGTCGGCAGAGGCTGAAATGGGCGTAGGGAGAATTCCGGATCCGCTGCCGGCGAGGAGCCCTGTGCCATGACCAAAGCGATAAAACTGCTGACCGCCTTGCCCCAGGCCCAGCGCGAGCGGCTGATGGAACTCGCCCGCGAGGTCTCGTTCGCCGAGGACTCCAGGATCTTCGAGGCGGGTGGCACGGCCGACCGCTTCTGGGTCGTGCGCTCCGGTGCCGTCTCGCTCGACCAGCAGGTCACCCCGCAGCAGCGGGTCACCGTGGCCACGCTCGGCGCGGGCGACCTGCTCGGCTGGTCGTGGCTGTTCCCGCCGTACGAATGGGACTTCGGCGCGGAGGCGTTCAGCGCGGTGCGGGCCTACGAGTTCGACGCGTCGGCGGTCCTCGCCGTGTGCGTGGAGGACCCGCTGCTCGGACTCTCCCTGGTCCGGATCGTCGCCGAGATCCTCGCGCACCGCCTCCAGATGACCCGGAGCAAGCTGATGGAGCACTACGCGATCCACCGGCCGGTCTAGGGCCTGTCCGGCGTCCGGCCGCAGGAAGGAAACGGCGACCGATCGGCCCCGCGCCCGCGACAAGGCTCCGCCGGACCGGCCCTGGGCGCCCTCAGATGCGGTAGCGGCGCAGCGCCGGGACCGTCGCGGCCAGGGCCAGCATGATGACGATCACCAAGATGCCGCCCCCCGCGACCGCCGTGCGCGGGCCGAAGGCCGAACCGGCCGAGCCGTGCAGGACGTCGGCCAGACGCGGGCCGCCCGCGACGACGACGGTGAAGACACCCTGCATCCGGCCGCGCATCTCGTCGGTGGCGGCGGACAGCAGGATCGCCCCGCGGAACACCATGGAGACCATGTCGGCGACCCCGGCGGCGGCGAGGAAGACCACGCCGATCCAGAGGTTGCCGCTCAACCCGAAGCCGGTGATGGCCGCGCCCCAGGCGACGACCGCGCCGATCACCATCCAGCCGTGCCGGCGGGCTCGCGAGAAAGTGCCGGAGAAGAGTCCGCCGACCACCGCGCCGATGGGGATCGCCGCGAACAGCATGCCGAGGGCGAGGCCCTCGCCGTAGGGCGCGTAGGTCTGGGCGGCGAGCTGGGGGAAGAGCGCTCGGGGCATGCCGAAGACCATCGCGATGATGTCGGCGAGGAAGGACAGCAGCAGCACCTTGTGCAGGGAGATGTAGCGGAAGCCGGCGACGACCTCGCGCCAGCCCGCGCGGCGCGGGGTCGCGGACGCCAGGGGCGGCAGCGAGGGCAGTTTCACGACCGCCCAGAGCGTGACGCACAGGGCCAGCGCGTCGATGAGGTACAGCTCGGGCAGGCCGATGACCGGGATGAGAACGCCCGCGAGGAGAGGTCCGACGACCTGCCCTGTCTGCATCACGGTCGAGCCGAGGGCGTTGGCGGCGGCCAGCTGCCCGGCCGGGACCAGACGGGCGATGGAGGCGTTGCGGGCGGGCGCGTTGAGGCCCCAGAACGCCTGCTGCATGGCGAGCAGCACCATCAGCGCGGTCACCGAGTCGAGGCCGACGGCGGCCTGCACCCAGAACAGCACCGAGGTCACGGCTATCCCGCTGTTGGTGATCAGCAGGAGTTTGCGGCGGTCCATGGTGTCGGCGATCGCGCCGCCCCACAGCGCGAACACGATGAGCGGCAGCAGGCCGGCCATGCTGGCGGCGCCGACCCAGGCGGAGGAGCCGGTGATGTCGTAGATCTGCTTGGGTACGGCGACCGCGGTGAGCTGGCTGCCGACGGCCGTGACGATGGTCGAGGACCACAGGCGGCGGTAGGCGGGGATGTGCAGGGGGCGGGTGTCCATGGCCCAGCGGCGCCAGCCGTGCCGGGGTGCTGTCGCCGGTTCCCGGTCCTTCTCCGACTCGGGTTCGGTGCCGCTGTCGGTGCTCTCGCTGGTGTCCACTGGCTTCCTGGTTGCTCGCTACATCTAATCGACCGGGGTTCACTATCGCAGCACCGGCTGTGGCTGCCGAACCGGCCGTCTCACGCTCCGGCGGCGAGCGTCGCGCCGAGACCGATCATCGTCGCGGCGACCAGGCCGTCCAGGACCCGCCAGGCCGAGGGCTTGGCGAGGAAGCGGCTCAGCAGGCGGGCGCCGAAGCCGAGGGCGGCGAACCAGCACACGCTGGCGCAGACGGCGCCGAGGCCGAAGGTCCAGCGCAGCGGGCCGCGGCCGGCGGCGATCGAGCCGAGCAGGAACACGGTGTCCAGGTAGACGTGCGGGTTGAGCCAGGTCATCGCCAGGCAGGTGAGCACGGCCCGGCGGCGCGAACGGGTCGCCTCGCCCTCGGCGTGCAGGGCGGCGGGGCGGAACACCCGGCGGGCCGCGAGGACGCCGTAGACGAGCAGGAAGGCGCCGCCGATCAGGCCGACCGCCCGCAGCGCGCCCGGCCAGGCGACCACGACCGCGCCGACACCGCCGACGCCGAGGGCGATGAGGAGCGCGTCGGACAGGGCGCAGATGCCGACCACGGCGAGGACCGCCTCGCGGCGGATGCCCTGGCGCAGGACGAAGGCGTTCTGGGCGCCGATGGCGACGATGAGCGAGAGGCCGGTGCCGAAGCCCGCGGCGGCTGCGGAAAGTGCGTTGTTCACGCCCTCGACGCTAAGGACGATGGCATCAGGAGTACAGCTAATGATTCTTACGTATCATTAGCACTTGTGATGGTTTCCGAACTGCCCCTGGACCAGGTGCGGACACTGCTCGCGGTGGTGGACGAGGGCACGTTCGACGCGGCGGCGTCCGCGCTGCATGTGACGCCGTCCGCGGTCAGTCAGCGGGTGAAGGCGCTGGAGCAGCGGACGGGCCGGGTCCTGCTGCTGCGCACCAAGCCGGTGCGGACGACCGAGTCCGGCGAGGTGGTCGTGCGGTTCGCCCGTCAGCTGGCCCGGCTGGAGCGGGACGCGCGCGCCGAGCTGGGGATGAGCGGGGCTGGTGAGGCGACCCGCGTGTCGATCGCGGTGAACGCCGACTCCCTCGCCACCTGGTTCCTGGAGGCGCTCACCCGTGTCCCGCGCGAGCTGCGGGTCTGCTTCGAACTCCGCCGGGAGGACGAGGACCATACGGCGGCCCTGTTGCGCGAGGGGCTGGTCATGGCGGCGGTCACCTCCTCGCCGGACGCCGTGCCGGGCTGTTCGGTGCGGGCGTTGGGGCGGATGCGGTACCTCCCGGTCGCGAACCCGGAGTTCAGGGACGCGTATCTCGGTGGTCCGCTGAAGGACGCGCTGGCCGAGGCGCCGGTGGTCACCTTCGACCGGCTCGACGACTTTCAGGACACGTTCGTGCGGCGGCTGGGGCGGGGGCAGGGCGGGGCGGGTGCCGTACGGCATCTTGTGCCCACCTCGGAGGGGTTCCTCGAGGCGGTGACCGCGGGGCTGGGGTGGGGGATGGTGCCCGAGATACAGGCAGCTCCGCTGGTGCGAGCCGGGAGGCTGGTGAACTTCGCGCCTTCGCGGTCGGTCGAGGTGCCGCTGTACTGGCAGCAGTGGAAGTTGGATTCGCCGGCGTTGGCCGCGGTGGCGGGGGCGGTTGTGGGGGTGGCGGGCGAGGTGTTGCGGGGGTGAGCGGGTCGTAGACCGGGGCGGTGTGCGGCCCCGGCCGTGGGGGTGTCCGTGCCGGTTTTTCTGGTGCGGCGCCGTTCTGGCCGGTCGCGCGGTTCCCCGCGCCCCTGTGGGGCGCCGGCCAGTACGGGCACAGCCTCGCTCGGTTCGCTCAGGGCCGGACGGTTTTCAGCTGGGCGGCCGCGCTGTCCAGGAGCATGTCCAGCGCCGTCGGGTAGGCGCTGTCGGGCATACGGGCCGCCAGAAGCTCGGCCGCCTCGGCGATGCGGGGGTGGGTGGTGCGGGGGAGGTGGGCGTAGGTCGAGCGCCACATGGACTCGTCGGCGTGCAGGGCGGCGCTCGGGAGGGCCAGGGACGCCGCGTCGAGGGCGGCGAAGGCCAGGGTCTGGTCGATGAAGGCGTGGTAGATCCGGACGGTGTCCGGGAGGGGGAAGCCGGCCGTGCGGAGGATGTCCAGCACGGCCTCGTCCGCGGCGAGTTCGTTGGGGCGGCCGGTGACACGGCTCGCGGTGAGCTGGGCGGCCTGCGGGTGGGCGACGTACGCCGCGTGGATGCGCAGCCCGATCGCGCGCAGGTCGGGGCGCCACTCCCCCGTCGGCTCCCAGCCCCGCAGCGCCTGTCCGACGAGGGCGTCACCGATGGCCAGGGTCAGTTCGTCCATGCCGCGGAAGTAGCGGTAGAGGGTGCTGGGGTCGGCGTCCAGGGCCAGCCCCAGGCGGCGGGCGGTGAGGCCCGCGCTGCCGTGTTCGCGCAGCATGCGCAGGGCCGTGTCGACGATCAGCTGCTCGGACAGGACGGTGCCGCTCCTGGTCGGACGACGCCGTCGCCGCTTCTCCTCGGACACCACCGGTTTCGGCATCGCGGCCTCCCACTCTCCTTATGCCAACGCCATTGACCTTATCCGTGCGACCGGCGTTGTATCTCCGGCAGGCCCGCTGACGTTCGCAGCTCGGCAGTGAAGGAGTTCTTGTCATGCGTGTACTGCTCGTGGGAGCCGGTGGGGTGGGGACCGCGGTCACCCGGATCGCGGCCCGGCGTCCGTTCTTCGAGGCAATGGTGGTCGCCGACTACGACCTGTCCCGCGCGGAGGCGGCCGTCGCGGCGCTCGGGGTCGACGGCGGCCGGTTCACCGCCGTGCGGCTGGACGCGAGCGACGAGGAGGCCGTCGTGACGGCGCTGCGGGCGCACGCGTGCGATGTGCTGCTGAACGCGACCGACCCGCGCTTCGTCCTCCCCCTGTTCCACGCGGCACGGACCGCCGGGGCCGACTACCTCGACATGGCGATGTCGTTGTCCCGGCCGCACCCGGAACGGCCGTACGAGGAGTGCGGGGTCAAGCTCGGGGACGCGCAGTTCGAGGACGCGGCCGACTGGGAGAAGGCGGGTGCGCTGGCGCTGGTCGGGATGGGGGTGGAGCCGGGGCTGTCGGACGTGTTCGCGCGGTACGCGGCCGACGAACTCTTCGACGAGATCGAGGAGATCGGCATCCGCGACGGGGCGAACCTCACCGTCGACGGCTACGACTTCGCGCCCTCCTTCTCCATCTGGACGACGATCGAGGAATGCCTGAACCCTCCTGTGGTCTACGAGGCCGACCGAGGCTGGTTCACCACCGAACCGTTCAGCGAGCCCGAGGTGTTCGACTTCCCCGAGGGCATCGGGCCGGTCGAGTGCGTGAACGTGGAGCACGAGGAGGTGCTGCTCGTGCCGCGCTGGGTGGACGCGCGCCGGGTCACCTTCAAGTACGGGCTCGGCAACGAGTTCATCGAGACCCTGAAGACCCTGCATCTGCTGGGGCTCGACCGCACCGAGCCGGTCACCGTGCCGAGTGCCGCCGGGCCGGCTGCCGTGTCGCCGAGGGATGTGGTGGCCGCCTGTCTGCCCGACCCCGCGACGCTGGGCGACCGTATGCACGGCAAGACGTGTGCGGGCACGTGGGTGCGGGGCACGAAGGACGGGGCGCCGCGTGAGGTGTATCTGTACCACGTGGTCGACAACCAGTGGTCGATGGCGGAGTACGGCTCCCAGGCCGTGGTCTGGCAGACCGCCATCAACCCGGTGATCGCACTGGAGTTGCTGGCCACGGGGGCGTGGAGCGGGGCGGGTGTGCTGGGCCCCGAGGCGTTTCCGGCCGGGCCGTTCCTCGACCTGCTGACGGAGTACGGGTCGCCGTGGGGGCTGCGGGAGCAGTGACCGGCGTCAACTCCCGCGCCGTCGCGCTGATCTGAGCGGGCATCAATCTCCGTTCGGCGCCTCGGCGTTGGGCAATCGTAGGGTGAACACCGAACCGGTGCCGGGCTCGCTCGTCGCCTCCACCGTGCCGTTGTGGGCGGCGACCAGGTCGCGGACGATGGACAGGCCCAGGCCGCTGCCTCCGGTGCGGCGGCTGCGGGACTGGTCGGCGCGCCAGAAGCGGTCGAAGACGTGGGTGAGGTTCTCGGGGGCGATGCCCGAGCCGGTGTCGCTGACGGTCAGGACGACGGTGCCGGCCTCGCGCCACGCGGTCAGGGTGACGGTGCCGTCGGCCGGTGTGTGGCGCAGCGCGTTGGACACGAGGTTGCCGAGGACCTGGCGCATGCGGACCGGATCGGCCTCCAGCCAGAGGGAGTCGTCCGTCTTGCCGGTCAGGGCGACCCCGGCCGTGTCGGCGGAGACGCGGTACGCGGCGACGACCTGGTCGACGAGGTCCTCCACGCGCACCGGTTCACGGTGCAGGCGCAGGGTGCCGGCGTCGGCGGCGGCGAGGTCCTGGAGGTCGTCGATGACGCGCTGGAGGACCATCGCCTCCTCGTGCAGGGAGCCGAGGAGGGCCGGGTCGGGTTCGACGAAGCCGTCCCGGGTGACCTCCAGCCAGCCGCGGATGTTGGTGAGGGGGCTGCGCAGTTCGTGGGCGATGTCGCTGACCATGGCCTTGCGCTGGGCCTCCAGGCGTTCCCGGCGTTCGGTGAGGTCGTTGAACGCCTCGGCGAGGATGCCGGTCTCGTCCCGGGTCCGCACCGGCACCCGGACGTGCAGCTCGGGCGGCTGCTGGGCCGCCTCGGTCAGCGCGCGCAGGGGGCGTACGAGCCGGGTGGCGACGACCGCCGTCACCAGGACCGTCAGCGCGAGGACGGCCGCCGCCGCGCCGACGACCTTGGCCTTGTTCGCCGGGGAGACGTCGAAGCGGGGGGCGGTGGTGTGGCCGCCGCCGAGGAAGAGTTCGGCCACCGGTGCGACGTACGGCTCCAGTTGGGCGCGACGGGCGGCGTCGGTGCAGGCCTGCGCCGCGCGGAGACCGGCCGCGTCGCCCATCTTGGTGTACGCGCTGATGGTGTAGCGGGAACCCAGGCTCTTGTCGAAGACGTCGACCCCGAAGTACGGGACCTTGTAGCCCACGCCTTCCCGGGTCAGGCAGGGCTGGGCGCTCGCCAGCAGGCTCTTCAGCGCCTTGCTCTCGGTGGGGGTCGGGGAGTTGAGCTTCCCGTCGGCGCACCGGTCGGGCACATAGCCGCCGTTGGCGTCGTTGCCGTCCGCGTCGGTGAGGACGGGACGGCCGCTGGGCGTCACCGTGATGGTCGTGTCGATTCCGCTCTGTTCGAAGCACGCCTGACGGTCCTTGGCCAGCTTCGCCAGCCGGACGCGTTCCTTCGCGGTCAGCCGGTACGGTCCGACGACCCGGGGGTCCAGTCCACTGAGCTGGGCGCCCGGCTCCGTGTACGTGTCGGTGTGCAGCGGGTCGATGTTCGCGGCGGCGCGGGGCGGCAGGGAGGTGCCGTGCGGTGCGGAGTCGGCGATGAGCGTGCGGTCGGAGGTCGTCAGGGCGATCCGGCGGCCCATCGTCACCGAGAGGGCGCGGACGGTCGGTGCGACGCCCGTCCACTCGGGGTGGGTCGCGGCGTAGCCGCTGAGCCGCGCGAGGATGCGCATGTCGTCGGCGAGGTCCTGGCCCTGTTCCTCCTTGATGGCCCGGGTGGTGGTCTCCACCGCCAGCCAGGCCGTCGCCCCGACCGAGCACAGCGCGATCAGCACGGTGGCGACGAGCAGCCGGACCAGGAGCCGCTTGCGCAGCGGTATCCGGGGCCTCACGCGCGACCGCCGCGCAGCTTGTAGCCGACGCCGAACACGGTCAGCAGCCGGATCGGGCGCCGCGGGTCCGCCTCTATCTTCCGGCGCAGGTTCATGATGTGGACGTCGACGGCCCGTTCCGTGGACGCCCGGTCGAGACCCCGGGTGTACTGGAGCAACTGCCGCCGGGAGAAGACCCGTTCGGGCTCGGTGGTCATGGCGAGGAGGATCTCGAACTCGGCCGGTGTGCAGTCCACCGGCACCCCGTCGCAGCGCACCTCGTGGCGTACCGCGTCGACGGAGAGACCCGCCGCCCGGACGACGGTGTCCTCCTGCCGGTCCTCGGCGGCCCGGCCGCTGCGCCGCAGGACCGTGCGGATGCGGGCCATCAGCTCACGCGGGCTGTACGGCTTCGTCATGTAGTCGTCGGCGCCGAGTTCGAGGCCGAGCAGGACGTCGTCCTCGGTGGAGCGGGCGGTGAGCATCAGCACGGGGATGTCGTCCTCGCCGCGCAGCACCCGGCACACCCCGAAGCCGTCGATCAAGGGCAGCATGAGGTCGAGCACCACGAGGTCGGGTCTGAGTTCCCGGGCCGCCGTGATGGCGGCGGCCCCGTCGTGGACCACGGTCGCGGTGTGGCCCTCCGTCAGCAGGGAGCGTCGTATCAGCTCGGCCTGCATCTCGTCGTCCTCGGCGACCAGCACATGTGCGCACACGTGGCGGATCCTAGGCGGTCAGTGGCCGAGGGCGGCGGCGTCGCCCATGACGACGACGGGGTGCCGGGCCGGGTCCAGGGTGCGCAGGAGTTCTTCCATGTGGTCCTCGGCGATGCTGACGCAGCCGTGGGTGGGGCCGCCGTGGTCGACGTGGATCCAGATGCCGCCGCCGCGCGAGGAGCCGAGCGGGCGGGTCCAGTCGAGGGGTGAAGTGCCGGGCTTTCGGTTGTAGTTGATGGCGATCACGTAGTCGAAGGACCCGGCGAGGGGTTCGCCCTCGAAGCCGGTGCCGGGCGAGACGAAGCCCGGCCCCTGGTCGTACGAGAGCTTGGTGCCGGGGTCCTTGAGCAGGCCGCCCGCGTCCGTGAGCCCATACACACCGACCGGTGAGCGCAGGTCACCGGCCATGTGGTGGTCGGACCAGCCCCTGCGCGCGTTGTGCGCGGCCCAGGTGGCGGTCTCCTCCCAGCCGTCGTCGGTGCGCTCGTACAGGGCGAGGGTGGAGAGGGCGGAGTTCACGCCCCGGCCGGTGACCAGGACGACCTGCTCGGTGTCCGCGGGTATCCGGGCCAGCATCTTCGGCCCCACGCCCGGGAGTTGCCGGGCCGCGGCCTCGGCGGATATCTCCGACGAGGGCGAGGGCGCAGACGAGGTTGGGGACGAGGAGGCGGGGGTGGGGGCGGACGCGTGGTCCGTCGCCGCCAGCGCACCGCCGCCGCATCCCGTGAGGAGAACGGATGCGGCGACCAGTGCGACCGAGGGAAAACGAGTGATCATGAGTCGACGATGACCGACACATGTGAGGAACTCGTCAGTTCCTACGGCTGGGTCGGCTTGCCTTTCGTGTAGAGCCAGGTGTGGAAGAGGGCATCCAGTCGTGTGCCCGATTTCCGTTCCGCCAGGCTGACGAACTGCGCGGTGGTTCCGTGGCCGTACCGGTGGGCGCCGGCCCAGGTCCGCAGGATCGAGAAGAACGTCTTGTCGCCGACGGCCAGGCGCAGTTCGTGCAGGGCCATGGCGCCGCGGGCGTACACCGGGGTGCCGAAGATGTTCGCGCCGCTGCCGGGGTCGCCGGGCGGGTAGGCCCACAGGTCGTCGGTCGCCTTGCGGGCGTACAGCGCGTCGAAGGTCTGCTGGGCGGTCTTGCCGCCGTGCTGCTCGCTGTAGAGCCACTCCGCGTAGGTCGCGAAGCCCTCGTTGAGCCAGATGTCCTTCCAGGCGGTGAGGGAGACGGAGTCCCCGAACCACTGGTGGGCGTTCTCGTGCACGAGGGTGCTGAGGTCGGGCGCCGAGTCGTAGAGCGGCCGTCCCTGGGTCTCCAGGGCGTAGCCCACGTCGGGGGCGTGGTCGACGATCGACCCGGCCGAGCGGAACGGATAGGGGCCGAACAGCTTGGTCTCCCACTCCAGGACGGCGGGGAGCTTCTTCAACACGGGTGCGGCCGCGGCGACTTCACGCGGGTCGACGGCGTTGTACACCTTGACGCCGTCGCGGGTGGTGTACTGCTCGACCTTGAACTTCCCGACCGTCGCGGTGGCGAGGTAGGCGGCCATGGGTTCCGGCGCGTGCCAGCGGAACGTGGTCTTCCCGTGCGCGGTCCGCTGCCCGAGGAGCACGCCGTTGGCGACCGCGGTGCGGCCCTGCGGGACGGTGATCGTGAAGTCGTACGCCGACTTGTCCTTGGGGTGGCTGTTCGCCGGGAACCAGGTCATCGCGCCCTGCGGCTCACCGGCCACGAAGGCGCCGTCGTCGGTGGCGATCCAGCCGTCGGCCGAGCCGTCGGGGTCGGTGACCTGCTTCGGGACGCCCTTGTAGGTGACGGTGACCTGGAAGCGCTGGCCCTTGCGCAGGGCGTGGCGCGGGGTGACGACGAGTTCCTGGCCGGCGCGGCGGAAGCCTGCCTTGACGTGGTCGACGGTGAGGCCGGTGACCGTGAGGCCCTTGAAGTCGAGGTCGAAGCGGGTGAGCTTCTCGGTGGCGCGGGCGGTGAGGACGGCGGTGCCGTCGAGGTGGCGGCTCGTCGGGTCGTAACGGAGCGTCAGTCCGTAGTGGGCGACGTGGTAGCCGCCGTTCCCGGAGAGCGGGAAGTACGGGTCTCCCGCGCCGGACGAGCCGATGGTCGTGGCGCCCGCGGGCGCGGCGGCCGCGAGCAGGGCCGCTACGGCGACGGGGACGGTGGCCACGACGGCGCTGCGGCGGAGCACGGCGGTGCGTCTTGTGGACTGCGGCCGGAGGTGCGTCACATGCGCTCCTACATGAGTGAGGGGGGTGATCATTCGCCTCAGAGACTAGGCCGGGGACTCCCCCGGAATCCCTCATGTCGAGGCAAAGTCCGGGCGCCGGCACCAACACGCCGCGGCCCGGGGGCTGTCGCGCCCGGGCCGCGGCGGCGGTCGAAGTGCCGGCCGGTCAGACCTCGCTCGGGGTGAGCGCGGCCAGTTCGCGGTCGACGGCCTCTTGGTGGACCGCCGCGTCCTCGCGGGCCTTCTTCGGGCTCCAGCGGCCGGCCATCACGAACACGAAGGGCAGGAACAGGACTTGGCCGCCGACGCAGATCCACCACCAGGTGCGCCACTCCCCCGGGCCGTTCTCCGCGGCCTTCTGCACCTTCGGCCCGTACTCCTTGAGGACCTTGAGCTGCGGCTGCGCCTTCTTTACGGCGGCCAGGTCGGCCGGTCCGACCTCCTTGACCGCTTGGGCGGCCAGGGCAGGGGGCGTGGTGGTGGGCGTGTACTTGCCGAGTTCGGCGAAGAGTTGGGGGTGGGCGTCGACGATGGCGAGGGCCGGGGCCGCCTGCTTCGTCGCGGCCGCCACCTCGGCGCCGTGCTCGACGAGCGGGGTGACGGAGGTGACGAGCACCGGGATGAACGCCGCCGACACGGCGACCACGATCCGTACCGTCCAGCCCCAGACCGCGAGGCCCGCGGCGGTGGCGGCCGGGTTCCGCTTCTCCACGGTCTCGGTGAAGCTCGCCATCCAGGGGGCGTAGGCGACCCCGCTGAACACGCCGATCGCGACGAACAGCCAGGCGAAGGTGTAGTAGCCGGTCGTGGCGTGGGTGGCCAGGGCGGCGAAGAACCCGGTCGCGACGATGGCGCCGACCCCGCCGACGATCATGAAGGGCTTGCGCACCAGCAGCCGGTCGGAGAGCAGTCCGGCCACGATCAGGGCGAGGGCGTTCGCGGCCCAGTACCAGTTGGCGAGGGCGTTGGTGCGCTGCTCGCTGTAGCCGAAGGTGGTCGAGAAGTAGACGACGAAGTTGCCGACGGCCGCGTAGTAGAGGAGCAGGAAGACCGCGATCGCGAAGGCGGAGCCGAGGATGTCCAGGCGCAGCATCTGCCGCCATTCACCGCGTCGTACGGCCTCGGTGTCGAGGCCCTTGGCGCGGGCCTCGACCAGGGCGCGGTCGCGCAGGCTGACCATGATCTGGTCGCGCAGAGCCGGGGCCAGCTCCCGAAGGGCGAACAGGGCGACGACGAAGACGATGAGTCCGGCGGCCCCGGAGTAGCGGACCTCGTCCTCCCAGGTGGAGGTGGAGAGCGTGCTGCTGGTGACCGAGGTGACGACGAGGCTGCCGATGACGGGGCCCATCGTCCAGTAGCCCATCGCGGTGGCGCGGCCGAGCTGGGGTGAGAAGTCCCTGATGAGGGCCGGGGTGGCGACGAGGACGATGCCCTCGATGAAGCTCACGGCGGCGAACAGCACCAAGTACGTCGTCTTGTCGCCCGCGTTGGGCAGTCCGAAGAAGACCAGGAGCGCGGCCACCAGCAGGCCGTAGACCACGAGGTTCGCGCGTCCCCAGCGGTCCGCGAGGCCGGCGACGAGGGAGGCGAAGGCCCCGACCGCGTTGCCGACAACCGAGACCCACACGAAGTAGCGGTAGGTCATGTCGAAGTGCGTGATGATCGACGTCGCCACCGCGTACTGGATGTAGAGCATGTAGTAGAGCACGACGGTCGTGATCACGACGATCGCGAGGTACGACATGCGTCGCCCGGTGGCCGGGTACGCCGCGAGGTCGCGGCGGTACAGCCGGGCGAGCGAGCCGCGAGCACCGGTGCCGGGCGCGTCGGCACCTGGGCTGCTCGTGTCGAAGGATGCGGAGGCGGAGGGCATACGGCTCCCTTTGGAACGGCCGGGGACGGTGCGGACGGCGGGAGGCTGGGGGTTCCTTCCGTTCGGGCGGACGCTAGTACCGACTAGTCGGTATGACTAGATGCGCGACACGACTTCGCGCGCAGTTATTGGGGCTTCATCACGCCGAGGGTGTTCTTGTCGATGCCGAACACGAATCCCACGCGCAGACCGGGGTTATTGGCGTCGAGGGCGGCCTTCGGTTCGGTGTGTACCCGCAGCTAACCGGTCGTGGCGCCTTTGCCGGTTAGATCGACGCAGAGGGAGTGGATGAGCCGGTCGGGGCCGACCAGTGGGCGAGCCGGTCGGGGCCGACCGACCCGCGCGAGGGCTTCAGCGCCAACGCCCTTGCCGCTAGCGCCCCTTGCGTACCCGCGCCGCCGCCCGGGCCTCCGCCGTCTTACGTGCCTCCGCGGCCTTCCGGGACTCCTTGGCAGGCCGTCCCGGCCGGGTGCCCATCCCGCGGAAGGGTGCGTTCCCGCCGCTGCTCTTCGTCGTGGTCGGCGGTCGCTTCGCCCCGGTGATGGCCGTCAGCTGCTCCTCGCCGGAGCGCACCTGCGTGACGGTCGGCCGGATGCCGGCCTCGGACATCAGCCGGTTCACGTCCCGCCGCTGGTTCGGGGTGACCAGGGTGACCACGCGCCCGGACTCCCCCGCACGCGCGGTACGCCCGCTGCGGTGCAGGTAGTCCTTGGCGTCGGCGGGCGGGTCGACGTTGACGACGAGGTCGAGGGCGTCGATGTGGATGCCCCGCGCGGCGACGTTGGTGGCGACCAGCACGGTGATCGCGCCGTCCTTGAACTGGCCGAGCGTGTGGGTGCGTTGGGGCTGCGACTTGCCGCTGTGCAGCGCGGCGGCCCGGACGCCGCTGGCCCGCAGATGACGGGTGAACTGGTCGACACCGGCCTTGGTGTCCAGGAACATCAGCACCCGGCCGTCCCGGGCGGCGATCTCGGTCGCCGTCGCGTACTTGTCGGCGGCGTGGATGTTCAGCACATGGTGGTCCATCGTCGCGACCGAGCCCGCCACCTGGTCGACCGACGCGTGAACGGGGTCGTGCAGATGCTCCTTGACCAGCGTCTCGACGTCACGGTCGAGCGTGGCCGAGAACAGCAGCCGCTGCCCGTCGGCCGGGACCTGCGCGAGGAGGTCCGAGACCTGCGGCAGGAATCCGAGGTCGCACATCTGGTCCGCCTCGTCCAGCACGGTGATCCGCACCTGGTTGAGATGGCAGTCCCGGCGTGACACCAGATCGGTCAGCCGCCCCGGCGTCGCGACGAGCACCTCGACGCCGGTCCGCAGCTGCGCCTGCTGCCGATTGATCGACAGCCCGCCGACGACCGTCGCGAGCCGCACCCCCAGCGTCCGCGCGTACGGCTCCAGCGCGTCGCTCACCTGCTGGGCGAGTTCCCGGGTCGGGACCAGGACCAGCGCGAGCGGTCGCTTCGACTCGGCGCGCTTCCCCGCGGTCCGCACCAGCAGCGCGAGCCCGAACGCCAGCGTCTTGCCCGAACCGGTGCGCGCCCGGCCGAGCACGTCCCGGCCCGCGAGCGCGCCGGGCAGGGTCGCCGCCTGGATCGGGAACGGCTCGGTCACCCCGAGGCTGGTCATCGTCCCGACCAGCGCGGGCGGCAGCCCCAGCTGGTCGAAGGAAACGGCCGGCGGCTTGGCGTTCATGGGGAACCTTCCTGGATCTGTTGCCCGCAACGCCACCGGGGCCCGTACCCCTTGGCACGGGCCCCGGCGACATCGAAGCGTGCCCCCATTTTACCAGCGGGACCACCCGCCCGGCCGGACCGCACCCCGCGTCGTCCCCGCCCCCGGCGCCCGCCCGGACGTAGGCTCACCGCACCACCGCCGCCCGAGGGAGCCCCGCCCGTGACCGTCCGTGTGCGCCGTGTCTACGACCCGCCCGAGCCGGAGGACGGCGTCCGCGTCCTGGTCGACCGGCTCTGGCCGCGCGGCCTGTCCAAGGACGCGGCCCGGGTCGACGAGTGGCCCAGGGAACTCACCCCGTCGACCGAACTGCGCCGCTGGTACCACGCGGGCGAGGGCTCCTACGACGAGTTCGCCGCCCGCTACGAGGCCGAACTCGCCGAGCCCGAAGCGGCCCAACTCCTGCACACCTTGCGGAACTTGGTCCGGATGGGCCCGGTGACCCTGGTGACGGCGGTCAGGTCGCCGCAGGAGAGCCACGCCTCGGTGCTGGCCCGCCTCCTGTCGTCGTGACATGCGGGGACGGGCCGTAGCGCCGACGAGCGAAGTCCCGCCCGGTCAGGCCGTCTGCTTGGCCGCCGCGCGTCCCGCCGCGCGCCCGGAGAAGAGGCAGCCGCCGAGGAAGGTGCCTTCGAGGGCGTTGTAGCCGTGCACTCCCCCGCCGCCGAAGCCCGCGACCTCGCCCGCCGCGTACAGTCCGCCGATCGGCTTCCCGTCGGCGGCCAGCGCGCGGGAGTCCAGGTCGGTCTGGATGCCGCCGAGGGTCTTGCGGGTGAGGACGTGCAGCTTGACGCCGATCAGCGGGCCGGCCGCCGGGTCGAGGATGCGGTGCGGGGTGGCGACGCGGCCGAGGCGGTCGCCGATGTAGCGGCGGGCGTTGCGGATGCCCTGGACCTGGGAGTCCTTGCTATAGGGGTTGGTCAGCTGAAGGTCGCGGGCCTCGATCTGGCGCCGTACGACGGCCGCGTCGAGGAGCGGCTTGTCGGTCAACTGGTTCATCTTCTCGACGAGTTGCTCCAGATTCCCGGCGGTCACGAAGTCCGCGCCCTTGCGCAGGAAGGCGTCCACCGGACCCGGCGCGCCCTTGCCTAGCAGCCGGTCGCGCAGGACCGCCTTCTTGTCCTTGGCGGTGATGTCGGGGTTCTGCTCGGAGCCCGACAGCGCGAACTCCTTCTCGATGATCTTCTGGGTGAGGATGAACCAGGAGTGGTCGTGGTCCGCCAGGTCCGGTGTCGTGCGCAGGTACTTGAGGGTGTTGAGGGTGTCGTAGCCCGGCAGGCACGGGTCGGGCAGGCGGCGGCCGAGGGCGTCGAACCACAGGGAGGACGGGCCGGGCAGGATGCGGATGCCGTGGCCGGGCCAGACCGGGTCCCAGTTCTGGAGGCCCTCGGTGTAGTGCCACATGCGGTCGCGGTTGACGAGCCGTACGCCCGCCTCGGCGCTGATGTCGAGCATCCGGCCGTCGACGTAGGCCGGGACGCCGGTGACCATCTCGGCGGGCGGGGTGCCGAGGCGCTCGGGCCAGTACGCGCGGACGATGTCGTGGTTGGCGCCGATGCCGCCGGTGGTGACGATCACGGCCTGGGCGGTGAGTTCGAAGGCGCCGATCGGCTCGCGGCTGGAGGAGACGCCCCGGGCGGCGTTGTCCTCGGCGAGGACCGTGCCGCGGACGCCGCGTGCCTCTCCGTCCTCGATCACCAGCTCGTCGACCTGGTGGCGGTAGTAGAAGGTGAGCAGTCCGTCGCGGGCGGCCTGCTTCGCGTAGTCCACGAAGGGTTCGACGACCCCGGTGCCGGTGCCCCAGGTGACGTGGAAACGCGGGACGGAGTTGCCGTGGCCGTGGGCGCGCAGGTCGCCGCGTTCGGCCCAGCCGACGGTGGGGAGCAGTTTGATGCCGTGGCTCTCCAGCCAGGGGCGCTTCTCACCGGCGGCGAACTCGACGTAGGCGCGCGCCCAGCGCACCGCCCAGGAGTCCTCGTCGTCGACGCGGTCGAAGCCGGCGCTGCCCTGCCAGTCGTTCCAGGCCAGGTCGAAGGAGTCCTTGATGCCGAGGCGGCGCTGTTCCGGCGAGTCGACGAGGAACAGTCCGCCGAAGGACCAGAAGGCCTGCCCGCCGAGGTTGTTGGCGTTCTCCTGGTCGACGAGGGCGACCCGGCGGCCCCGGCTGGTCAGTTCATGGGCCGCGACCAGACCGGCCAGACCGGCTCCGACGACGATGACGTCCGCATCCATGGCGACCGTTGCCCTTCTCAAGTGGGTTGTCATTCAGGGGTGTTGCCGCTGTCGGTGAGCAGCGCGGTGAGCAGCTGCCTGAGCCAGGAGCGCGCCCGTTCCGCGTCCTTGTCGAGCAGCAGTTGGGTGGTGACCCCGTCGTAGGCGGCGATCACCGCGTGGGCGGCGCCGTCGATGTCGCCCAGCACGGCTGGGAGTCGGGTGTGTCCACCCGCGCGGGTGAGCCGTTCGGCGATCGCGCCGCGCAGCCGGGCCCGGTGGTCGAGCAGGGTCTGGGCGACGGCCGGGTCCCGGGCCGCGTGCACCAGGAAGTCGGTCTTGACCAGCAGCCAGTCCCGGTCGAGGAGCAGCACGTCGGTGACGCGGTCCACGGCGGCGGGAACGTCGAGGCCGGGCCCGTCGAGGGCGAGCGCGCCCGCCACCTGCTCGGCGATCAGCTCGGCGCGGTCCCGGTAGAGGGCGAAGAACAGCTCGTCCAGGCTGCCGAAGTTCGAGTAGAACGCGCCCCGGCTGTAACCGGCGGCCTCGCAGACCTCCTCGATGGAGACCCGCCCGAACCCCTTCGCGGCGAACACGGCGAACGCGGCGTCCAGCAGATTGGCCCGCGTGCGGACCCGCCGCCTGGTCACACGCTTGGCCGCCGTCTCCGCCACCATGCCCGGCCCTCCGCCCTCGGTTCGATACGCGAATGTATCCGATACGCCGATGTATCCAAAGGGGTGCGACCGAAGAAGCGTCGGGGGCGGAGCACGGAGGGGGAAGCGTCACGGGAAGCACCGCGGAAGAAGTGCGGGAACTCTATTGGAACAGATATTCGAATAAGGAGTACGCTGGTCCCATGACCGCGCACCACCTCCAGGGCTCCCTCTTCGACCAGACCGACCAGCTCCGCCTCGGCCCCCTCGACGGGATACACCGCACGGCACTGGGACTCGGCGCCTGGATCGACGTGCTGCCCGGGTGGCTCTCCGGCGCCGACGCCCTCTTCGAGGAACTGGCCACCGAGGTCCCGTGGCGCGCCGAGCGCCGTCAGATGTACGACCAGGTCGTCGCCGTACCGCGACTGCTCGCCTTCTACGGCGCCGACGACACGCTGCCCCACCCGGTGCTCGCCGAGGCGCGGGACGCCCTGTCGGTCCACTACGCACGGGAGTTGGGCGAGCCGTTCGCCACCTCCGGGCTCTGCTACTACCGCGACGGCCGGGACAGCGTGGCCTGGCACGGCGACCGGATCGGGCGGGGTGCCCGCGAGGACACGATGGTGGCGATCCTCTCCGTGGGCGCGCCCCGCGATCTGCTGCTGCGGCCGGTGCGCGGCGGCGAGTCGGTGCGGCGCCCGCTGGGACACGGCGACCTGATCGTGATGGGCGGCTCCTGCCAGCGGACCTGGGAGCACTGCGTCCCCAAGACCAACCGCGCCGCGGGACCGCGCATCAGCGTGCAGTTCCGCCCGCACGGCGTGCGCTGAGGCGGAGAGGCGGCCGCTTCGGACGCACGCGGGGGCCGCCTCCGGCGGACGGCGCCGGAGGCGGCTTCCCCCGCGCGAGCCGATCTCGTCCGCGTCTGGTTGGCTGTCCCCGTACGGGGCACCACCTCACGAGGGACGATCATGCGGGCAGAAGTGCGCCAAGTCGCCGACGGTACCTACCTGGTGCACGGCAGCAACACCAACTGGGTGATTCTCACGGACGGCGACGCGGCCACGCTGGTCGACACCGGATACCCCGGTGACCGCGAGCTGCTGCTCGACTCCCTTGCGCAGGTGGGGAGTTCACCGACGTCGCTCACGGCGGTGCTGATCACCCACGCGCACAACGACCACCTCGGTTCGGCGGAGTACCTGCACAGCGCGTACGGCACGCCGGTCCTGCTGCACGAGGCCGAAGTACCGCACGCCCGGCGGGAGTTCCTCCAACAGGTCACCGTCGGCGACGTGTTGAAGAACATCTGGCGTCCTGGCGTCCTGCCGTGGATGGTGCACACGATCCGCGTCGGCGGCACCGAACAGAATCCGGTCGCCGCGGCCGAGGCGTTCCCGAACCCGGACGGCCCGCTCGACCTGCCCGGCCGGCCCGTCCCCGTGCACACCCCCGGCCACACCGGCGGGCACTGCGTCTTCCACCTCCCGGAGCGCGGGATCGTGATCTCCGGAGACGCCCTGGTGAGCGGCCACGCGACCTCCCGGATCAAGGGTCCGCAGCTGCTGCCCGACATGTTCCACCACGAGCGCGACCGCGCCGTGGCCTCGCTGGACGTCATCGAGGCGCTCGACGCGGACACCCTGCTGCCCGGCCACGGTCCCGTGCACACCGGTCCGGTCCGTGAGGCGGCCAAGCGCGCCCGCGAACACGCGATCTAAGGTCACCCCATGGCACTGCAGATCAACGCGACGAACCCGGAGCATCCGGTCCTCCTGCTGGAACTGCCCTGGGACGTTCCGCTGGAGGAGTGGCCCGACGAATACCTGGTCCCGCTGCCGCGCGGCATCTCCCGCCACGTGGTGCGCTACGCCCGCGCCGGCAGCGAGGTCATAGCCGTCAAGGAGCTGGCGGAACGGCCCGCGCTGCGCGAGTACGAGCTGCTGCGCGACCTGGACCGGCTCGGCATCCCCGCGGTCGACCCCCTCGCAGTGGTCACCGGACGCGTCGACGCCGCCGGCGAGCCGCTGGAGCCGGTGCTGATCACCCGGCACCTGGGCGGCTCGATGCCGTACCGCTCGATGTTCGAGACGACGCTGCGCCCGGCCACCATGCACCGGCTAATGGACGCCCTCGCGGTGCTGCTGGTGCGGCTGCACCTGGCCGGATTCGCATGGGGCGACTGCTCGCTGTCCAACACGCTGTTCCGGCGGGACGCGGGGGCGTACGCCGCGTATCTGGTGGACGCGGAGACCGGCGATCTGCACCCGCAGCTCAGCAACGGGCAGCGGGACTACGACCTCGACCTCGCCCGCGTGAACATCAGCGGGGAGCTGCTCGACCTGGAGGCGTCCGGGGCGCTGCACCCGTCCGTCGACCCGATCGAGTTCGGCATGGAGATCTGCGCCCGCTACCAGAGCCTGTGGGAGGAGCTGACGCGGGTCTCGGTGTACCCGGCGGGCAAGTACCACTTCATCGAACGCCGTATCCGCCGGCTGAACGAACTCGGCTTCGACGTGGCCGAGATGCAGATCGAGCACTCCTCGAACGGCGACACGGTGACCTTCGTGCCGAAGGTCGTCGACGCGGGCCACCACCAGCGCCAACTGCTGCGCCTGACCGGCCTGGACGCCGAGGAGAACCAGGCGCGGCGGCTGCTGAACGACCTGGAGTCCTGGATGGCCACCCAGGACGACTACGCCCCGGGCGATCCCCTCGCCGCCCGGCCCGAGGTGCTCGCGCACCGGTGGGTCCGGGACGTGTTCCGGCCGACCGTGCGGGCCGTACCGCTGGAGCTGCGCGGCTCGATGGACCCGGCGGAGATCTACCACGAGCTGCTGGAACACCGCTGGTACCTGTCCGAACACGCCCAGCACGACATCGGTCTGGACACGGCGGTCGAGGACTACCTCAAGAACATCCTGCCGAAGGCGCGCGAGACGCTGGAGCCGACCACCCCGGAGTGACCCGGGTCAGCCGGTGGCGGGCGGGGCCGTGGTGCCGCGGACCACGAGGCGCGGCGGGACCACGCTCTCGCCGTCCGGTACGGCCTCGCCGTCGAGCCGGGCGATGGCGCGGCCGACGGCGAGTTCCGCGAGGCGCGGGACGTCCTGGGCGACGGTCGTGAGGTCGACGTGGGCGAGCCGGGACAGGCTCGTGTCGTCGAAGCCGACCACGGAGATCTCGCGGGGGACGGACACACCGGCGCGCAGGAGGGTGTCGAGGACGCCGGTGGCGGAGCGGTCGTTGAAGGCAAGTACCGCGCCGGGCCGGGCAGTCGGGGCATCCGCGAGCAGGGTGCGGGCGCCGCGCGCGCCGTCCTCCTCGGTGGGCCCGCCGGGCAGCACCTGGACGTGGTCGGCGAGGCCGTGGCGGTGCATCGCGGTGCGGTAGCCACGGCGGCGGTCGGCTGCACCGGGTGCCCTGCCGCCGTCGATGTGGGCGATGGTGCGATGGCCGAGCGCGACCAGGTGGTCCACGGCCTGCCGGGCGCCCTCGTCGTCGGCGGTGCGGACGACGTCCACCGCGGGCGGGGCGGGCCGCAGCCGCCGGGCCACGGAGACCACCGGGACCTGGGCCGCGAGTTGCGCGAGGCGAGCGGCCGGGACCTCGGGGCCGAGCAGGACGAGCGCCTCGCACCGGTCGGCGAGCAGCGCCTCCACGGCCTGCCGCTCGCCGCGCGAGGGGGCGACCGCGCTCAGGGCGACCTGGTAGCCGGCGGGTTCGGCGGCGGCGTAGATGCCCTCCACCAGGTCGGTGTGGAAGGGGTGGCGCAGGCCGAACTGCACGCCGAGGAGGCGGGAGCGGTTGCTGCGCAGCACCCTGGCCCGGGTGTCGGGCCGGTAGCCGATCTCCTCGGCGGCCTTGAGGACCCGCTCACGGGTGGTGGCGCTCGCGCCGTAGGCCCCGCGCATCACGATGGAGACCAGTGCGACGGAGACGCCCGCCCGGGCCGCGACATGGGCCAGCGTGGGCCGCTTCCCGTCGGGGACCGCGGGGGTCGTCGGCACGGGGGTCCTTCCGGTAGAGGTGTCGTTCCGTTCCGGGATGGTAGCCGCTCCGAAGGGCCTGGTCTCCGGGACGGCAGGCCGCTGGGAAGGGCCTGGTCCGACGGTACTGCAACGTTCTAGAAACATGCCCGGCGAAGCCTTGACACAGGAATCCCGCGGTGGCGTACTACTGCCATCTAGAACGTTCTAGAAGAGGGCGAGCACTGATGTACACGTTGGCGGTCTGTGCCGAGATGGTCTTCCGGGACCTGCCGATCCATGAGCGGGCGCGGCGTATCCACGAAGCCGGTTTCCAGGTCGAGATCTGGGACTGGACCCGGCACGACCTGGACGCGCTGTCGCGGACCCCGGCCGAGTTCTCGTCGATGACGGGCTACATCCGGGGCAGTCTCACCGACGAGGCCGGCGCCGCCGAACTCCTGCGCACCGCCGAGGAGTCGGTGAAGGCCGCCGACCAACTGGGCTGCCCCCGGCTCAACGTGCACGGCACGGGTCTGGACTCCGCGGGCCTGCCGGTGGTCCCGGTGACCGGCGAGCCCACGGGCGCGATGTGGATCGCCGCCCACCGCACCCTGACCCGCCTCGCGGAGCTGGGCGAGAGCGCCGGGGTCACCTTCACGCTGGAGAACCTGAACGCCGCGGTCGACCACCCGGGCGTCCCGTTCGCGTCGGCGGCCGACACCCTGGCCCTGGTCCAGGCGGTGAACCGCCCGGGCCTGCGCATGAACCTTGACCTGTACCACGCGCAGATCGGCGAGGGGAACCTCATCGAACTGGTCCGCCGCGCCCACGAGTCGGACCTCATCGGCGAGATACAGATCGCGGACGTGCCCGGCCGCCAGGAGCCGGGCACCGGCGAGATCAACTATCCGGCGATCGCCCGCGCGCTGGCCGACATCGGCTACGACGGCACGGTCGCGATGGAGGCCTGGGCCTCGGATGGCGACAGCGAGCGCGCCCTGGACCGCTTCCGCACGGCGTTCACCGTCTGACCCTCAGGAGGCGTCAGGCGCGTTCACCGTCCGACCCTCAGGGGGCGTCCGGCGCGGGCACCACGGCCACCGGGCACTCCGCGTGGTGCAGCACCCCGTGCGCGACCGAGCCGATCCGCGCGCCCACCGCCGTCCGGTGGGCGCGTCGCCCGACGACCATCAACTGGGCGCGCCCCGCGACCGACAGCAGCACCTGCCCCGCGCTGCCGATCTCCACGTGCTCGACCACGGGCACGTCGGGGAAGCGCTGCCGCCACGGCTCCAGCGCCTCGGTGAGGCCCTTCCTCTCGTACGGTTCCAGGCCACCCGCCTCGTCGAGAAGCCGCAGGGAGCCGGGGCTGTAGGCGAACACCGGCGGCAGGGTCCATGCCCGCACGGCCCGGACCGTGGCGCCGCGTGCCGCCGCCGTCTCGAAGGCGAAGCCCAGCGCGGCGGCGCTGTCCTCGGGGTCGCCGTGCTGGCCCACGACGATCTCCCGCCCCGCGGCCTCCCGGGAGGCGTCGTCCCCGGCGCGCACCAGCACGACGGGCCGTACGGAGTCCGCGATCACCTGCTGACCGACGGACCCCAGCAGGAAGCCGACGACGGGCCCGTGTCCGCGTGAGCCGAGGACCAGCAGTTCGGCGTCGGCAGCTGCGGCGGTCAGCGTCTCGACGGGATCGCCCTCCACGACGTCGGTCCTCACGTCCAGGCCGGGGTGACGCTCGGCGAGCGTCCTGGCGGCCTCGGCCGCCGCGTCCCGCACCCAGCCGTCCTGGGTGTCCCGGTCCGCCGCGTCGAGGCCCTGGTGCTCCTCGTACCGCCACACCCGCACCACCCGCAGCGCCAGCCCCCGCCGTACGGCCTCCCGGCCCGCCCAGGCGAGTGCGGCGAGACTCTCCGCCGATCCGTCGACCCCTGCGGTGATCGGGCGTGTCATTCGGTGGCCTCCCTGTGGTGCGGTCATGTGCGTCGGCCTCAGTCTTCACCATGATCTTGGAGTGGGAGCAGCCAGTCGTGGGTGACGCTGATGGATCCCGAGGGGAACGAGTTCTGCGTGTTGCGCTCCCGGCGCCCCTGAGGCCCCGTATCAGGCGGAGCGGAGCGGACCGGGGCGATCGAACATACGATGAGGGTGAGCCGGCACGGTGACAACGGCGCCGCCGTGCCGTGAAGCCGACCACTCGGGGTGGGAGACGTATGGCACAGGCCGCCGAATCCGCGCGGACCGTCATCATGACCGTGGACGACGATCCGGGAGTTTCCCGTGCCGTCGCCCGTGACCTGCGGCGGCGCTACGGCGAGTCGTACCGCATCGTGCGCGCCGAGTCCGGCGAGTCCGCGCTGGACGCGTTGCGGGAGCTGAAGCTGCGCGGGGATCTCGTGGCCGTGATCCTGGCCGATTACCGCATGCCGCAGATGAACGGCATCGAATTCCTTGAGCAGGCCCTCGACGTCTATCCGGGCGCGCGCCGGGTGCTGCTGACCGCGTACGCGGACACGGACGCGGCGATCGACGCGATCAACGTCGTGGACCTCGACCACTATCTGCTGAAGCCGTGGGACCCGCCGGAGGAGAAGCTCTACCCGGTCCTGGACGACCTCCTGGAGGCCTGGCGCAACAGCGACTACCGGCCCGTGCCCGCCACGAAGGTGGTCGGTCACCGCTGGTCGGCGCGGTCCTCGGACGTCCGGGAGTTCCTGGCCCGCAACCAGGTGCCGTACCGCTGGTACTCGGCCGACACCCCGGAGGGGCTGCGGCTGCTGTCCGCCGCCGGGCAGGACGGGCAGAGGCTGCCGCTCGTCATCACCGCCGACGGGAACGTCCTGGTCGAGCCGGAGCCGACCGAACTGGCCACCGAGGTCGGCCTCGCGACCACACCGACGGCCGACTTCTACGACCTCGTCGTCATCGGCGGTGGTCCCGCCGGACTCGGCGCCGCCGTCTACGGGGCCTCGGAGGGACTGCGGACGGTCCTCGTCGAGCGGTCGGCCACCGGCGGGCAGGCCGGGCAGAGTTCGCGCATCGAGAACTACCTCGGCTTCCCGGACGGCGTCTCGGGGGCCCAACTCACCGACCGGGCACGGCGGCAGGCCGGAAAGTTCGGTGCCGAGATCCTGACCGCCCGCGAAGTCACGGGACTTGAGGTCAACGGCTCCGCGCGCGTCGTCCGGTTCGCGGACGGCTCGGCCGTCGCCGCACACGCCGTGATCCTGGCGACCGGCGTCTCGTACCGGCAGTTGGAGGCGCCCGGCACACCCGACCTGACGGGCTGCGGGGTCTACTACGGCTCCGCGCTGACCGAGGCAGCGTCCTGCCAGGGCCACGACGTGTACATCGTCGGCGGCGCCAACTCGGCCGGGCAGGCGGCGATGTACCTGTCCCGGGGCGCCAAGTCGGTGACGCTCCTGGTGCGCGGAGGCTCGCTGGCCGCGTCGATGTCGTACTACCTGATCCAGCAGATCAACGAAGCCGAGAACATCTCCGTGCGCACCGGCACCGTCGTCGAGGCCGCGCACGGCTCGGACCATCTGGAGCAGCTCACACTGCGCGACACCGAGAGCGGGAAGACCGAACTCGTCGACGCGCAGTGGATGTTCGTGTTCATCGGCGCGGCCCCGCTGACCGACTGGCTGGACGGCTCGGTGCACCGCGACGAGCGCGGGTTCATCCTGTCCGGGCCCGACCTCACCCCGGACGGCACCCCGCCCGCGGGCTGGGAGCTGGACCGGCCGCCGTACCACCTGGAGACCAACATTCCCGGCGTGTTCGTGGCGGGCGACGCGCGCGCCGAGTCCGCGAAACGCGTCGCGTCCGCCGTCGGAGAGGGAGCCATGGCCGTGATGCTCGTCCACCGCTACCTGGAGCAGTCATGAGCGGCCAGGTGCTGCCGTGCAGCCCGCAGGAGATCGGCACGCTGTTCCTGTTCGAGAAGCTCACACCGGAGCAGCTCGGCCGGCTGTGCTGCGACGGTCAGGTGGAGCTGTTCGAGGCGGGGCCCGTCTACACCGAGGGCGAACCCGCGACCTGCTTCTACGTGATGATCGAGGGCACCGTCGTGCTGTCGCGCCGGGTCGGCGGCGACGACGTGGAGGTCAGCAGGACCTCGCAGCGCGGGGTGTACACGGGCGCGATGCAGGCCTACATCGGGGACCGGGTGCAGCAGGTGTACCTCAACTCGATGCGGGTGACGGAGCCGACGCGGTTCTTCGTGCTGCCGGCCGAGACCTTCGCGAACATCATGAGCGAGTGGTTCCCGATGGCGGTCCACCTGCTGGAGGGCCTCTTCTTCGGTTCGAAGAGCACCCAGTTGGCGATCAGCCAGCGTGAACGGCTGCTGGCGCTCGGGTCGTTGTCGGCCGGGCTGACGCACGAGCTGAACAATCCGGCGGCCGCCGCCGTCCGCGCCACCTCCGCGCTGCGCGAGCGGGTGGCGAAGATGCGGCACAAGCTGCGGGTCATCTCGGCGGGCCGGTATTCGCGCGAGGCGCTCGCCAACCTGATCGACATCCAGGAGCGCACGGCCGAACGGGTCGCCAAGGCGCCCTCGTTGAGTCCCCTGGAGGCCTCGGACCGCGAGGACGCCCTCACCGACTGGCTCGACGACCACGGGATCACCGAGTCGTGGCAGATCGCGCCGACGTTCGTGCAGGCCGGTCTCGACATCGAGTGGCTGGACCAGGTCGCGGCGGCCGTGGACGCGGAGATCCTGCCGAGCGCGATCGGCTGGCTCAACTACACGGTCGAGACAGAGCTGTTGATGACGGAGATCGAGGACTCCACGACCCGCGTCTCGAACCTGGTCGGGGCCGCCAAGCAGTACTCGCAGCTGGACCGCGCGCCGTACCAGGTGGTCGACGTCCACGAACTCCTCGACAGCACCCTGCTGATGCTCGCGGGCAAGTTCGGCGACCGCATCAAGGTCGTCAAGGAGTACGACCGTTCGCTCCCCAAGATCCCCGCGTATCCGGCCGAGTTGAACCAGGTGTGGACGAACCTGATCGACAACGCGGTCTCGGCGATGGAGAGTTCGGAGGGGACCGGCACGCTGACGGTGCGGACGGCGTTGGAGCGGGATCAGCTGATGGTGGAGTTCCGGGACACGGGGCCCGGTGTGCCGCAGGAGATCCGCGGCCGTATCTTCGATCCGTTCTTCACCACCAAGCCGGTCGGCGAGGGCACGGGACTCGGTCTGGACATCTCCTGGCGGATCGTCGTCAACAAGCACCACGGCACCCTCCAGGTGGAGTCGGTGCCGGGCGACACCCGCTTCCAGGTCCTGCTGCCGCTCACCGCCGTCGACAACGAGACGCCCGAGGAGTCCGCATGAGCGACATCGCAGGAATCGAGCCGAACGTCCCGCCGAGCGGGGCGGGTTGTGTGGAGTGCGACGCGACCGGCGGCTGGTGGTTCCACCTCCGGCGGTGCGCGCAGTGCGGTCACGTCGGTTGTTGCGACGACTCCCCCGCCAAGCACGCCACGGCCCACTTCCAGTCCACGGGACACCCGTTCATCCAGAGCTACGAGCCGGGCGAGGACTGGTTCTGGAACTTCACCACCTCCGAGCTGTACGACTCCGGTCCCGAGCTGGCCGCCCCGGTGAGCCACCCGAAGGACCAGCCGGTGCCGGGTCCCGCGGGACGCGTGCCGGCAAACTGGGCCGAGACCCTGCGCTGAACCGGACCGCCGGGCGGGAGCCGTCTTCCGCCCGGTGGCCAGGTGCGTTGTCGGTGGCGCGTGCCAGGATGGGGGCGTGTCGTCATCCGTAGCAGCAGCGCCGCTCATCGGCCGGGACGAGGAACTCGCCCGCCTCACCGGTGTCCTGGACCGTGCCCGCGCGGGGACGGCCGGGGCGGTGCTGATCGCCGGGGACGCGGGCGTCGGCAAGACGCGCGTCCTGGACGAGGTCGCCGGGCGGGCCGCGGGCTCCGGTATGACGGTGCTCACCGGACACTGCGTCGACCTCGGTGACGTCGGTCTGCCGTATCTCCCGTTCACCGAGATCCTTGGGGCGCTCGCCGACGACGAGCGGTTCGCGGGGGCACTGGCCGCGCATCCGGCGGTCGACCGGCTGCTGGGCGCCGGTTCGGACGCGGACCGCGACGCGGGCGGCCGGCTGCGGCTCTTCGAGGGCATCGCGGGACTCCTCGCCGACCTCGCGGACATCGCACCCCTGCTGCTGGTCCTGGAGGACCTGCACTGGGCCGACCAGTCCTCCCGCGACCTGCTCCGCTTCCTGCTCAGCCGGGGCATCCTCCAGCGCCCGGCGGGCGGCACCCCCACCCACCGCCTCGCGGTCCTCGCGTCGTACCGCGCGGACGACCTCCATCGCCGCCATCCTCTGCGGCCCCTGCTGGCCGAGCTGGTCCGGCTGCCCGCCGTGGAGCGGATCGAGCTGCGGCCCATGGCGGACGCCGAGGTCGCCCGGCTGGTGCGCGCGCTGCGCACGGCCCCGGTGCCGGACGGCACGGTCCGCCGGATCGTCGAGCGCGCCGAGGGAAACGCCTTCTACGCCGAGGAGTTGCTCGCCGCGAGCGACCTGGAGGCGGGCGGGGTGCCGAGCGGTCTTGCCGACGTCCTGCTGATCCGTTTCGAGCAGCTCTCCGACACCGCCCAGCAGGTACTGCGCACCGCCGCCGTCGCCGGGCGCCGCGTCGAGTACGACCTGCTGCGGGACGCCGTCCGGCTCCCCGAGGACGAGCTGGAGTCGGCGCTGCGCGAGGCCGTCGAGCGCCAGCTCCTGGTCCCCGGGCACGGCGACACGTACTCCTTCCGGCACGCCCTCGCCCGCGAGGCGGTGTACGCCGACCTGCTCCCCGGCGAGCGCTCCCGGCAGCACGGCGCGTTCGCCCGCCTCCTCGCCTCACGCGGTCACCCCGCCGAGAGCGCGGCGGAGCGCGCCCACCACTACCGCGAGAGCCACGACCTCGCCGAGGCGCTGGCCGCCTCCCTGGAGGCCGCCGACCACGCCCAGCGCGTGGGCGCGCCCGCCGAGGAGCTACGGCATCTGGAGACCGTCCTCGACCTGTGGTCGTCGGTCGACCCGGCCGCCCGGCCCTCGGGCGAGGGCACCGACAGCGTGACCCTCACCCTGCGCGCGTCCGCCGCGGCGGCCCATGCCGGGGACGCGCACCGCGCGGTCTCCCTCACCCGGTCCGCGCTCGCCGGGATCGGCCAGGACACGGACTCCGAACTGGCCGCCCGCGTCCGCTACACGCTGGCCGGGAACCTCATGGGCGTCGACAGCCTCACGGCCGCGTTCGCGTACAGCAGCGAGGCGCTCGCGATGATCCCCGCCGACCCGCCCTCGCGGACCTGGGTGTGGGCGGCGGCCACGCATGTGCTGGCGGCGCGTCAGGTCGGCGAGGACGAGATCGCGCTGCGGATCGCCCGCCAGGCCCTCGGTGTCGCCGAGGAACTCCAACTGACCGACGCCCGGGCCGACTTGCTGATCTCGCTGGCCACTCTGGAAGAGGGCGGCCGACGCACCCGCAAGGGCCGGGAGCGGCTCGCGGAGGCACGCGAGCTGGCCCGGCGGTCCGGGCACGCGCCGGTGGAGATGCGCGCCCTGTTCCATCTCGCCATCGGCAGTTTCGAGTCCGGGGAGCTGGAGGAGTCGCTGCCCTGGCTCACCGAGGGCCTGGACCGGGCCCGCCGCGCCGGGCTGCTCTCGTCGCCGTATCCGCTGGAGATGCGGTATCTCCAGCTCCTGGTGCTGTACACGCTGGGCCGCTGGGACGAGTGCCTGAAGGCCGCCGCGAGTGACGCGGCGTCGCTGCCGCACGCGGCCGGGTTCACCATGGGTCCCGCACTGTATGTGGCGCTGGCGCGCGGGGACTTGGGGGCCGTGGAGCGGGCGCGGGCGCTCCTGGACGGGCCGTTCGACTGGATGGCCGTGATGGTGTCGAGCATCGCGCTGACCGACGCGGGCGCTCTCCAGGGCGATCCGGAGGCGGCGGTCGAGCAGGTGCGTACGGCGGTCGCCGCGCTCACCGACGACTCCGGGCGCCGCCCCGATCTCACGGTCCGGCTGGCCGCCCTCGCCCTGACCTCGGTCGCCGACCGCGCCGCCGCGCTGCGGCAGACCGGCGACGAGGCGGGGGCGGGCCGCTGGGCGGACACCGCGACGGAACTCGTCGAGCTGGCCCGGTCCGTGGCCGACACGGGCGGCGAGGCACGGCCGCAGGGTCCGGAGGGCCAGGCATGGCTGGCCCGCGCCGAGGCCGAGTGGACACGCGCGACCACGGGACCGGACGCGGCGGCCTGGGAGAAGGCGGTGACCGCGTTCGACTACGGCGATGTCTACGAACTGGCGCGCTGCCAATTCCGTTACGCCGAGGCCTTGTTGGCGGCCGACCGCCGTGCGGAGGCGACCGCCCCGGCCCGTACGGCACGGGAGACGGCCGCCCGGCTCGGCGCCGCGCCTCTGCTCGCCCAGCTGGACACCCTGATCCGCCGTGGCCGCCTGGGCGACCCGGCGCCGGACACCGGTGACCGCCCCTCGCCGCTGACGGCCCGCGAGCAGGACGTGCTGCGGCTGCTCGCGCTGGGCCGCAGCAACCGCCAGATCGGCGAGGAGCTGTTCATCAGCGGCAAGACGGCGAGCGTCCACGTCTCCAACATCCTCGCGAAGCTGAGCGCCGCGAGCCGTACGGAGGCGGTGGCGATCGCCTACCGCCAGGGCCTGATCACCCCGGAGGCGACGACGTCCGGCTGAGGTTCACCTCCGGCAGTCGAGGGCGTTGAGGTCGACCGCGTCGGCCATGGCCGCCATCCCCTTGTCGTTGGGGTGGATGTGGTCGCCGCCGTCGAGGAAGGGGAGCATCCTCTCCTGGTCGTAGGGGCTGCGGAGGATGTGGTCGAAGTCGGTGACCGCGTCCAGTTCCCCGCTGCTCCTGATGAACCGGTTGACCTCCTGGCGTACCGCCTCACCGGCCGCGTCCCATTCGGGCCAGCCCTTGAACGGTCCGACGGTGGCGCCGACGACACACTTCCCGGCCGCGTGCGCCCGCTCGATGATCTCGCGGTAGCCGGCGATCAGGTCCTGGGCGGTGACCCCGGAGTGCGCCTTGATGTCGTTGACGCCCTCGAAGAGGAACACGGTGCGGACGCCGGGCTGCGAGAGCACATCGCGCTGCAACCGGTTCAGCGCGCTCTGCCCGGCGCCGTCCGCGAGGACCTTGTTGCCCGAGATCCCCTCGTCGGCCACGCCCTTGACGGTCGTGCGGGCGTTCTGGAGCCGCCGGGCCAGGTAGTCGGGCCAGCGCCGGTTGAGGTCCGACGTGGACGCCCAGCCGTCCGTGATGGAGTCCCCGAGCGTGACCACGGCCCCGATGCCCGCGCTCGGCCGTACGGAGACGGCGTCGAGGTAGAACCAGGAGCCGGTGGTGTCCGTCCAGGCGGTGGCGTCCTCCTGGCCGGTGTGGTCGCCCTGGGTGACGTACGACGTCTGCATGGCCATGCCGTGGCCGGTCGCCGGGCCCGCCGCGTCCGGGGTGTGGATGCTGACCACGAGGTTGGTCGCGGCGGGCAGCCTGCCGGGGAGGGGGTCGCTGTAGGCGATTTCGCCCGCGGGGATCGTGACCGACTGGGCGCCGCCGAAGGTGAGCCGCCGGTTGGAGCCGGGGACGAGCGCGGCGCCCGACTTCTGCACACCTGCGTAGGCGCTGTCGAAGGTCAGCGGCCGGTCGCCGAAGGCGTTGGAGAGCCGGATCCGCGGATCGCCGCCGGCCACGCTGGTGTGCACGACCAGCCGGTAGCCGCGGTCGGCGACGCCGTCACCGAGGCGGTCGGCGCTCGCTCCCCAAGTGATCACGCCCTTCGGGTCGTTCACGGCCTTCACCTGCGCCTGTGCTTGCGGTTGCGCGTGTGCGGGTCCGGCCTGGAAGGCGGCGGCGAGCAGGAGGAGTGCGGCCGTGCGGCGCAGTCGTGCCCGTCCGGCGCTCACCGGGCGAAGTCCCGCAGCGTGACGGACCCGCCCGGCTTGACGGTCACCGTGCGGGTCTTCCCCCCGTGGGCGACGGTCGTGGTGCGACCGCCGACACTGCGGAGCTTGACCTCGGTCGGCCTGCCGTTCTTCCAGCGCAGGTCGACGACGAAGCCGCCGCGGGCACCGGCCCCGGTGATCGAGCCGGAGTCGGCCCAGGCGTCCGGGAGAGCGGGCAGCAGCTCCAGATGGCCGGGCCGGGAGTAGAGGAGCATCTCGGTCACGGCGGCCGGGGTGCCGAAGTTGGCCTCGATCTGGAAGATGCCGCGGCCGGTCTCCACCTCGTAGATGTCGAAGAGGTTGAAGGCGGTGCCGTTGGTGCCGTTCTCCGACGGGCGGAGGTTGTTGACGATCAACTGGTAGGCGTTGTCGGCGTTCTTGAGGCGGGCCCAGCACAGGCTGCGCCAGGCGTTGGCCCAGCCGAAGCTGTTCATGCCGCGCGCGGTGAGCAGGGCGGTGGCGCCGTCGACGATGCCCTTCGGGGTGGAGCCGTCGGGGCGGATGCGGTCGCCGGGGAACAGATTGATCAGCGGGGACAGATGGCGGTGGGTGGTCTCGCCGAGGTTGTCGGGCGACATCCACTCCTCCAGCCAGCCGGACGTGGGGCTCACCTCGGGCAGGTACAGCCGCCTGCGCAGACCCGAGATCGTGTTCGCGAACCCGCTGTCGCGCTGCAACTCGGCCGACGCGGCCGCGTAGTTGCCGAAGAGGGTCCACACCACTTCCTGGGCGTAGGTGTTGCCCCTGCCGTCCTGCGGACCCTGCTCGGGCGACCAGTCGTGGTCCGCGACCAGTACCTCCTTGCCGTTGTCCAGGGTGGTGGTGACCAGCCGCGTCTCCCAGAACTCGCAGGCACCCTTCAGGAGGGGGTAGATCTTCTCCAGGTGGGTCCGGGAGTGCGTGAACTCGTAGTGCTCCCACAGGCTGTTGCACAGCCAGGCGTTGCCCGCCGGGTGCCACCACCAGCCCAGTCCGCCATAGGGGTTGGTGGAGAACGCGACGGTCCAGCCGGCGACCTTTCCGCTGGTGTTGCGGAAGCGGTTGTGGGGGTCCTGGAACAGCCTGCCGGTCAGCTCGGTCCAGTCCTTCACCTGGGTGACGCAGTAGTCGGTGAACGCGTCGAAGCAGGAGGACAGGCCCACCCGGTCGGCCATCCAGTAGTTCATCTGGATGTTGATGTCGGTGTGGTAATCGCCCATCCAGTCCGGGTCGTTGCCGTCCAGCCACACCCCCTGGAGCCCCATCGGCAGGCTGCCGCGCGATGAGCCGACCATGAGGTAGCGGCCGAACTGTACGTAGGCGGCCTCCAGTTCGGGGTCGGGTTCGCCACTCGTGGCGCGCAGTCGGATGCGCTCCCAGGTGTCGAGCGCGCGCTGCTCGGCGGTCGACTCGCCGAGCGAGAGGCCGAACGTCCCGAACGCCGTTCGGTGGTCGGCGACATGGGTGCGCAGCAGGGTGTCGGCCGAGTGCTCGGCGGCGGCGCGGACCTTGCCGCGGGCGAGCTTCTGCGGGTCGGCCTTGGGGTCGCGGTAGCCGTGGGCGGGGTCCGGCGCGTAGTCGGTGCCGCCGCTGACCACGACGGTCAGGTCCTTGCAGCCGGAGAAGGTGATGTGCGCGCCGCTCACGGTGACCCGGCCGCCGCTGCCGTAGGCGGTGACGGCGGCCCCGTACTTCAGACCGTTGGCGAACGCGGCGCCGAAGGAGGTCGCGGGGGCCTCGCCGTGCGTCCCCTCCAGCGTGATCGTGCCGGTGTAGCGTCCGCCGCCGTTCTGGCTGAAGTGGAGGACGATCGCGTCGTCGGGGCGGCTGGCGAAGATCTCCCGCTGGTACGTCACCCCCGAGCGGACGTAGGAGGCTCCCACCACGCCCCGCTCCAGGTCGAGGGTGCGGCGGTAGCCGGAGACGGCGCCCAGGTCGTGGTCGGGGATGTCGACGGTGAGCTTGGCGAGCAGCGTCAGGGACCCGAAGTCCGCGCGGCCGTAGGGGAATTGGCCGTCGGAGTCGAGCGTGTCGTTGAGGCCTCCGGTCCACATCGTGGCGTCGGTGACGAGGAGGACCTCGTGGCCCGGGTCGTTGCTCGCGAGAGCGCCGAGCCGGCCGTTGCCGACAGGGAGGCCCTGTTCGATCATCGAGGTGTCGCCCGCGGGCGCCTGCCACCACAGGGTGTGGTGTGAAGTGCCGCTGTCGGTCGGGGAGTCGGCGGGGCGCTGCGGTGCGGCCGAGGCGGTGAAGGCGGGCAGTCCGGCGAGGGCGCCGGTGGCCGCGGCGAGGGCGAGCACATTGCGTCTGGGCAGGTCGAACGGTGCACTGGACATGACGGTCTCCGCGAAGGTCGGCTCAGGAGGAGGAGGTGGGCACGTCGATCCGGTCGATGTCCGGCGCGTAGCCCGAACCGCTGTCGAAGGTGATCGTGTTGGCGCCCGCCTTCAGGGACACGGGCACGCTGACCGTCCCGACGGTCCCCCAGTCGCCGGTGGAGGGGAACTTGTGGCTGGTGGCCGCGTTGCCGTTCGAGGAGATGCTCGCCGAGCGGGAGTCGCCGCTGACGTAGGCGATCTTCACCTGGTAGGTGCCGGCCTTGGCGACGACGACGTTGTTGACGGTGAGCTTGCCGCCGACGTAGAGGTTGCCCACCTTCTTGCCGTCGGAGCAGGCCGAGCAGTCGGCGGCGGAGGCGTTGCCGGAGAGGGTGTTGCCGGTGGCTTCGGCCTCGTAGGCGGTGGTGGTGACGGCGCTGCCGCGCGGGGTGACGGTGAAGAGGCGGGAGCCGTGGGCGGGCAGGGCCTCGGTGACCTTACCGGTGTAGGTGCCGAGGTCCTCGTGGTTCCAGAGGTCGCGGACGGCGGCCTTGCCGGTGAAGCCGAGGGCCGTCCAGTTCGCGGAGACGGCGGCGGGGGCGTCGGCGAGGTTGAACAGGGCCACGGTATAGGTGCCGTTGGGGTTCTTCGCGGCCCACACCTGCTGGGGGTCGGACGGGGTCACGGGGCGCGCGGGCGGTGCGTCGCTCTGGTCGACGCCGATGACCTCGCGGTTGGTGAGCAGCGAGAGGCCGTAGTCGTCGAGGCGGGTGAGGTCGTCACCGCTGAACAGCGGGGACTTGGCGACGGCCCACAGGGTCGCGTAGCTCTGGCGCTCCGCCTTGGTCAGGCCGTCCATCGCGCCGTTGCCGACGTCGAGGGAGTCGAGGTCGTTCCAGCCGCCGGGGCCTGCCTGGCCGGTCCACGCGGGGGTGTCGTCCCAGCGGTCGTCGACCGAGTTCTCCCAGCTGACCAGGGTGTTGCAGTAGCACTCGACGTCGGTGTCGATGCGCCAGCCGTTGGAGTACTTCTTCCAGTCGGCGGCGTGTCCGTAGTCCAGGGACCAGGACAGCTCCAGGTGGATCGGGCGTCCGGCGGCGGCGATGGCCCTGTTCCAGGCGGCCACGTCGGCAACGTTGTCGTACTGGTCGCCGCTCTTCCCCGACCCGGGGCCGACACCGTCGAGCTTGAGGAAGTCGTAGCCCCAGTCGGCGATCGACTGGGCCTGCGAGTCGATGTACTTCTGGGTGCAGGGGCGGGAGAAGTCGAGCTTGTACGAGCTGTCCCAGCCGTTGGTGGTGCGCAGGTCGCTGTAGACGATGTCGGCGGTGGTGCAGCCCGCGGCGTTCCAGATCGGGGTCCTGCCGTCGTTGTACGCCTCCTTCTCCAGGCCCGCCGGCAGGTAGATGCCGGCCTTGAGGCCCTTGGAGTGGATGCGGTCGGCGACGGCCTTCATGCCGCTGGGGAAACGTTTCGGGTCGGCCTTCTGGCGGCCGTACTGGTCGTACTCGGGCGTCCAGGTGTTGTCGCGCCACCAACCCGCGTCGATGTTCACGTAGGTGTAGCCGAACTTCTTCAGCTTCGAGGCCAGCGCGTCGGTCTGCTTGGTGACGTTCGCCTCGGTCAGGTAGCTGTAGTCGCCGTCCGGGTTGAGACCGGGGTACTTGGACGACTGCATGCTCCAACTCGACCAGCCCATGAAGGGTTTGGCGGCGAGGGTCGCGGGCGTGTCCGCCGCCGGGGTCGCCGCGTGCGCGGCGGGGAGGTGGGTGGCGAAGCCTGCGGTGAGGGCCAGGACCACCATGGCTCTCAGGGCGCGGACGGGCGTGAGGGAGTACATCGTCGGGCTCCTCGTGCGGGTTGGGAGGGGGCGGTTGTCAGGTGGGGTGCGAGGGCGGGCTAGCCGGCGGCTCGGATGAAGGACTGGATCGCGGTGGCGGCGGCCCCGCGCGCCCACTCGTCGAAGGGCAGGGGGCGGGTGTGCACGTCGCAGCGGGCGGCGGAGCCGAAGGCCGCGGCGGTGAAGGAGTCGCGGATCTGCTCGGCGAAGAGGTCGTAGGCGGCCAGGCCCTCGCCGGAGATGATCACGCGTTCGGGGCCGAACAGGTTGACCACGGTCGCGATGCCCCGGCCGATGGCCTCACCGGCCCGCGCGTACACCTCGCGCGCTCCGGCGTCGCCCCGGTGGGCGAGTGTCAACGCCTCGGCGGTGTCGGCGACTTGGACGCCGGTGACCTCGCGGACGCGGGCGAGGATCGCGGCGTCCCCGGCGATCGCCTCGACGCAGCCGCGGTTGCCGCAGTGGCAGGGCGGTCCGGTGGGGTCGACGACCACGTGCCCGATCTCACCGGCCACCCCGTGGGCGCCGGCGACGACCTGACCGTGCACGACGAGTCCGCAGCCGATGCCCGCGCCGACGGTCACCACGGCGAAGTCCGTGAGGCCCGCGCCGGCGCCGAACCACTGCTCGGCGACGGTCAGCGCGCGGACGTCGTTGTCGACGGTGACCGGCAACCCCGTGGTCATGGCGGCCAGTTCGGCCAGGGGGACGTCCCGCCACTCCAGGAACGGCGAGTAGCGGACGATCCCTTCGCCGCGGTCCACGTCGCCGGAGACCGCGAGCCCGAGGCCGAGCACCGGGATGCCCAACTCGTCCGCCTCGATGCGCAGTTCCTGGGCCAGGCCCGCGATCGAGGCGAGCACCGCCTTGGGGTCGTGGTCGGTCAGCGGCACATGGCGGGCGACGCGGAGGCGGCAGCAGAGGTCGGCGAGGACGGCGATGATCTCGTCGCCGGTGACCTTGATCCCGATGAACAACGCCCGTCCGCCGTCGACCCGTACGAGGTTCGCGGGCCGTCCGAGCGCCGGGGGCGCGTCCTGGTCGGCGCCCTCCGCCAGGTACCCGGCCTCCATCAGCGGCCGGACCGCCTTGGTCACGGCGGCCGCCGACAGCCCCGTCCTGCGGGCCACCTCAAGACGCGTGAGGGGGCCGTGGGACAGCACGGTCGCGAAGACCTGTGAGACGGCCGGCGTGTGTGCCGGGAACGACTCGGTACCGGGGATCGAGCGCATGGCGGGAACTTAGATCCCTTCTTTTCCGTCGTCAATAAAAGAAGCAGGATTGGTCGCAGCGAAGATGTGGGCCACCTGTGCCGCGCCGGTGACAGCGGGAGCCGAAGTGCTGGCAGCGGAGGCCGAGTTGACGGCAGGGCGAGCCGCGTTGTCAGTGCCGGGCGGCACAATCGCCGTATGACGACGATCGATTGGTCCGGACTGAACCACGCCTACGGCAGCGCCGAGGACATCCCGGGCCTGTTCGCGCGCCTCGGGGGCGCCGAGGACGACGAGGTGTGGCAGGAGCTGTGGGGCTCGCTGTGCCACCAGGGTTCGGTGTACGACGCGAGTTGGGCGGCGCTGCCCGTGCTCACCGACATCGCGCTCGGCCGGGCACCGGGCGGGGCGGTGCAGGCGGTCACGATGGCCGGGCTGATCACCACGGACCCGGACGAGGAGAGCCGGGTGCGGTACGCGCGGGAGATAGGCCGACTATTGGCCACGGCAAGGGAGTTGCGTGCCGAGCCGGGGCAGGACGCGCACACCTTCGTCTACCTCCAGATGGCGGTGCTCGCCTTCGAGGACGGCGGGGTGTGGGCGGAGGCACTGGAGGGGATCAACAGCGAGGAGTACGAACTGGAGTGCCCCGAGTGCGAGGAGGGCCTGTTCGTCGCGTTCGGCTCGTACGGCGTCTTCACCTCGGCCGGCGACTACGTGACCGGTGCGGGCGCCGAGGACACGGCGCGGCGCACGGAACTCGTCCCGGCGGTACCGGACCGGCTCGACGGCATCGGTGCGCGACTGCACGGCGAGGCGGTCGAGTTCGGACAGCCGGAGGTCGCGCGGGCGCTGACGTACGTGTTCGGGAAGGCGAGCTGTCCGTCCTGCGAGGCGGAGTTCACCGTGTCCGAGGAGATCGAGAAGCAGTGGGTCTGAGGAAGTCCGGAAGCCGGTAGGACCGAGAAGGCCGACAAGCCGGTCGGCCCGGGACCCGGCGGCCGGGTGCCCCGCTCGTGGTTCGCGGCAGGGCACCCGGCCGCTCGTCAGTGCCTGGCGGCAGGGGTGTTGGCGACCGTGACGTTCACGGCGGCCCACGCCTGGTCGACGGTCGTGTACGCGGTGCTGTTCGCGCCGTAGAGGTCCGCCGCCGCCTTCAGGGTCGCGATGCGCGCGTCGTGGAAGTCGGTGGTGGAGACCATGTAGCGGGTGAGCGCGCGGTAGAAGATCGCCGTGGCCTTGGTGCGGCCGATGCCGGTGACCGTGGACCCGTCGTAGGTGGGCGAGTCGTAGGTGAAGCCGCCGATCTTCTTGCTGCCGCTGCCCTCCGCGAGGAGGTAGTAGGCGTGCGAGGAGACCCCGGAACCGGCGTGCACCTCGGCGTCGTAGGCCTGCGGCGACCAGTAGTCGATCGTGCCCTCCAGCTTGTCGAGGGAGGGGTGGTCGAGGCGGCGCAGGAACTTCTGGGCGAGGCCGAGCTTCTCGCCGATGAGGTAGTTCGGCGGGTTCTTGGCGTTGTTCGCGCTGAACTCGACGTTGGAGCCGAAGATGTCCGCGAGTGACTCGTTCAGGGAGCCCGGCTCGCCGAACTGGTTGCCCTCCGCGTCGACGCGGGTCGGCTCCAGCTTCGCGGTGGCGTCCACGACGCCGTGGGTGAGTTCGTGGCCGGTGACGTCGAGGACGACGAGCGGCTTCTTGAACATGTCCCCGTCGCCGTCGCCGTAGAGCATGCAGCCGCAGGTCGAGTCCCAGAAGGCGTTGGCGACCTTCTTGCCGAAGTGGACCATGCCGCGCGCGGCCTTGCCGTTGTTCGCTATGCCCTTGCGGCCGAAGGTCTTCTTGTAGAAGTCCAGGGTCTTGGTGATGCCGAACTGGGCGTCGACGGCGGCGCTGTCGCGGCGCGAGACGGCGCCGTTGCCCCATATGTCGTTCGTGGTCGTGAACTTCTTGCCCTGCGCGAAGCTCTCCAGTTCCCTGCCCTGGGCGTCGCGGGTCTCGGTGCCCCAGCGGGTCGGGTCCTTGAGGAGGTAACTGGTGCGCGCGGTGCGGGTGGTGGTCAGCGGCACCTTGCCGACGAAGAGGGAGGCGCCGGTGCCCGAGGCGGTGACCGGGTAGTGGACCGCGCGGCTCGCGGCGGCCGACGTGAGCGACTTCGGCTGTACGCCGGTGCCGGTGGCGGGGTCCAGGGTCTCGCCGTGCTCGCGCAGGGTGTCGAGGAGCTTGGGCGAGAGGAACTCGTCGCTGTCGGGGGTGTTGCTGCGGATGCCGCCGGTGACGGCGTCGACGACGACCGTGCGGGTGCCGGTCGCGTCGGCGGTGCTGCTGTCGCTGACCGGTATGCGGTAGGCGAGGGCGGCTCCCCCGTCCCGGGCGTCCACGACGAGTTCGGCGGTGCCCGCGTCGCCCCGGGCGACGGCGGCGGCCTTCGCCTCGGCCTGCGCCGCCGTCAGTTCGGGCAGTGTGGTGGCGGGGCTGACGCCGTGGTCGGCCGCCCGGGTGACGCCGGTGTAGGCGAGCCGGCGGGAGAGATGGACGACGAGGTCGCCGCCGAGGACGGGCATGCCCTGGTGCGTGCGGAGGAACCGGACATGCCGTGCGCCCTCGGGGTCGATCAGCACGTCCTGGGCCCGGAGTTCATCGCCCCGCGTGACACCGGTCGCCGTGGCATGGGCGAACGCGGCAGCCCGCGCGGCCGCGACGACGGTGGGGGCGCTGACGCCGGTCGACGCCGTCGCGCGGTCCGTCCCCGTGGCCGGTCCCGCGAAGGCCGTTCCGGCCAGCCCCGTGGCGGCTGTCGTCACCGCGACGGCGACCGCCAGGCTGCGTATGTGGGGTCCACGCATGGATGAGGGCTCCTCCGTTCGAAGACGGCCGGGATCACCAACCGCCTTGTGCCGGGGCGCGGTTGACCGCGTCCCGGGGGGCTGGTCGGGCCCCGAGGAGAAACCCTTGCAAATCCGTCATGTGCATGTAAAGCCGAAATGAACGGGTTTCGAACTTTTCAGGGCAATACTTTGCGAATCCGATCGCTCAGTGATCAGCAAGTGACCAACTGTGCGTCAGCTGTGGAGATGTGACGGGACGCGAGAAGGTTGCCTCGCGCGACTGTGACCGATCTCGCAGACAGAGAGAAACGGGAGAGAACCGCATGGTCTCAAGAACGGTGCGCAGGGCCACGGCCTCGGCGGCGGCACTGCTGACGCTCGCGGCGGTACCGGCCCATGCCGCGAACCACGGGTCGGACACCACGAGCAAGGGTGGGTCGGCCACGCTTCCGCGTCCCGCCGCGGCGGGACGTGCGGCTCCCGACATGGCGGGTCTGCGGGCCGTGCTGCGCACGCTGACGGCGCAGGGCGCGCCGGGGGCGATCGCCCGTATCGACGACCACGGCACGGTCTACACGGCCGCCGCGGGCGTCGACGACCGCACGACCCGCCGCGCCATCGGCAACGCCGACCGCTTCCGCATCGGCAGCATCACCAAGTCGTTCTCGGCCGTCGTCCTGCTCCAACTGGCCGACGCGCACAGGCTGGACCTCGACGCCTCGGTCGACCGCTACCTCCCGGGGCTGCTGCCCGACCGGCGGATCACGGTGCGCCACGTCCTGAGCCACCGCAGCGGTCTCTACGACTACACGAACTCCATGTTCGCCGACTCGGTCTCCGGCTTCGAGGCCGTACGCGACAAGGTCTTCACCTACCGGCAGCTGGTCCGGCTCTCCCTGGACCACGCGCGCACCAACGCGCCGGGCGCCGCCTACTCGTACTCGAACACCAACTTCGTGGTCGCCGGAATGCTCATCGAGAAGCTGACGGGCCACTCCGTGGGCACCGAGTACCGCGACCGCATCATCAGGCCGCTCAACCTGCGCGACACCTTCTACGTCCACCCCGCCACCAAGATCCCGGGCCGCCACGCCCACGGCTACCTCACCCCCGACCGCTCGGGCGCGCAGCTCATCGACGCCACCGACCAGACGGTCTCCTGGGCGCAGAGCGCCGGCGCGGTCATCTCCACCACACGCGACCTGAACACCTTCTTCTCCGCCCTGCTCGGCGGCCGGCTCACCTCCGCCGCCCAGCTCGCGCAGATGGAGCGCTGGACCCCGGTCAACAGCACCACGCGCTACGGCCTCGGGCTGCGGCGCCGCGATCTGTCCTGCGGGGTCTCCGTGTACGGGCACACGGGCGCGGTCCAGGGTTTCTACACCTACTCGTTCACCTCGAAGGACGGCCGCCGCAGCCTCACCGCGCTGGCCAACACCTCCAACAACGGCACGGTCCTGAACACGATGGCGCGGACGCTGGAGTCGGCGTTCTGCGGCGCGCGCACCAAGGCGATCGAGCCGGTCAAGGTCTCGTCCCTCACCGGCCGGGGCTCCCTCGTCACCGAACGGAACGTCGCCTACGAGGACATCGCCCCGGGGATCGCCCGGGACTGAGAGGACACGGACGGGGGGCGAGGGGGCGAGGTCGCACCCCTCGCCCCTCCTCGCGCGGGAACCTCCGCGCCCCGGCGGGACGTTGAACGGCCGACGAGGTCCCCACCGGGCGACAGAGGTCCCCGGCAGGCCCGCGAGGTCACCACCGGGCACGAAAGGCGAGGGCGGTGCCATGAACGAGCTGGTGCCGGGCGGAAATCTGCCCCTCCCCGGCGGTGCGCTCACCCTGCGGGTGCCCGGCCCCTTCGACGTGTCGGCGCTGATCACCGACGTGAGCGGCAAGGTCGGCGGCGACGCGGACTTCGTGTTCTACAACCAGCCGACGACACCCGGAGCGCGCCTCCAGGGCGACACCCTGACCATCGACCCGGCCCGCCTGCGCCCCGGCGCCGCGCGGGTCACGGTGGTCATCAGCTCCGCCGATCCCGCCGCTCCCCTGGGCCGCCTGCCCGCACCCACCCTCCACGTGACCGACACCGCCGGCCGCCCCGTCGCCCGCTTCACCCCACCGCGCTCCCAGCAGGAGACGGTCCTTCTCCTCGCCGAGCTGTACCGACGCGGGACCGGCTGGAAACTGCGCGCGCTGGGACAGGGCTACGCCGACGGACTCGCGGGCATCGCACGGGACTTCGGCGTGGACGTCGCGGAAGACGTGACGCCCGTGCCCCCACGACCGGCTTCCCCACCCTGGTCGGCAGCCTCAACCGGCTCCCGCCCCCACTCGGCCTCCCCGGCACCCGACCCCACCGGTTTCCTCGCCCTGGCCAACTCGGCCCGCGCCGGCGCCGGTTCACCGCCCGTCTCGCTCGACCCCCGGCTCGCGTCCGCCGCGCAGGCGCACGCGTCCGACATGGCCGCCGCGGGACGGCTCGGTACCGAGGGCCGTGACGGCACGTCCGTGTACCAGCGCGTCCTGCGCGCCGGTTACTCGTATCTCACCGTCGGCGAGCACCTGGTCTCCGGCCCGCGCACTCCGGCCGAGTTCGTCGACTACTGCCTGCGCACCGAGCAGGCCCGGCAGACGCTGCTGGAGCGGGTCTTCACGCACGCGGGTCTCGCGCAGGCCCTCGATCCCCGTTCGGGTGACGTCTACTGGACGGCGCTGTGGGCACGGCCTCTCACCACGGGCAATCTCGCCAACACGGCGGAGAAGGTCGTCCAGCTGACCAACGCGGAGCGCGCGAGGGCCGGGCTGCGCGCGCTCGCAGTGGACCCGTTGCTGGCCGCCGCCGCGCAGGCGCACAGCACCGACATGGTGGCCCGCGCCTTCTACTCCCACACCTCCCCCGACGGCTCCCAGCCCTGGGACCGGGCCGCGGCGGCGGGTTCGCGCAGGCGCAGCATCGGCGAGAACATCGCCTGCGGTCAGCGCTCCCCCGCCGAGGTGGTGGAGGGCTGGATGAACAGCCCCGGCCACCGCGCCAACATCCTGAAGCCGGACTTCACCCACATAGGCATCGGCCTCGCGGGCGGCGGTCAGATGGGGACGTACTGGACGCAGCTCTTCGGCGCCTGACCGTCCGGCACGTTCAACCCGTCCCCGATCTTGGCGGAATGAGATCTTCCGGGTCAGGATGCCCGCATGAAGGGTGATCTGTTTTCCAGTGAGCACATGGTGCAGCCGGCCACCGCGCCGGGCATGACCGTAGAGAACGCCAAATGCATCAGATACGCGGTCAACGGCGAGATGCTCGCCCGCCAGGGGGCGATGATCGCCTACCGCGGCAACCTCCAGTTCGAACGCAAGGGCCAGGGCGTGGGCGGCATGCTCAAGCGCGCGGTCACCGGTGAGGGGCTGCCGTTGATGGCGGTGCGCGGCCAGGGCGAGGCGTGGTTCGCGCACGAGGCGCAGAACTGCTTCGTGGTCGAGATCGACCCCGGTGACGAGTTCACCGTCAACGGCCGCAACGTCCTGTGCTTCGACGCCTCGTTGTCGTACACGATCAAGACGGTGAAGGGCTCCGGCATCGCGGGCGGCGGCCTGTTCAACAGCGTCTTCACCGGGCAGGGCAAGCTGGGCCTGGTCTGTGAGGGCAACCCGCTGGTGATACCCGTCTCGCCGCAGTACCCGGTGTACGTCGACACGGACGCGGTGGTCGGCTGGTCGGCCCACCTCCAGACCTCGTTGCACCGCTCCCAGTCCATCGGCTCGATGCTGCGCGGCGGTTCGGGCGAGGCCGTCCAGCTCATGCTCCAGGGCGAGGGTTTCGTCGTCGTACGCCCGAGCGAGGAGACCCCGCAGAAGGCCCAGCAGCACTGAGGCACCGGCGGGCGGTCCACGACCTCGCCGTCCGCTACGACGCCTTGATCCGCGGCAGCCGACGCGCGCCCTGGCCGCCCCTGGCCGGGGCGGAGTGCCGGGCGGGTCCGAAACGTGTTGACCTGCGGGTCCCTCGCAGGTCAGGGTCGGAGCGGCACGGCTCACCAGTCCCCGTGCCGAGAGGATGACTGCCTTGATCGGCATCTCGGACATCGAAGCCGCCGCCGAGCGGATCGCCGGACACGTCGTACGCACCCCGACCGTGGAGAGCTTCGGACTCTCGGAGCTGCTCGGGGTGCCGGTCACGACCAAGCTGGAGCTGTTGCAGCGCACGGGTTCCTTCAAGGCGCGCGGGGCGGCGGCGAAGCTGCTGTCGCTGAGCGAGGGCGAGCTGGCCGCCGGAGTGGTGGCGGTCAGCGGCGGCAACCACGGGATCGCGCTCGCGGTCATGGCGGCGGCGCTCGATGTGAAGGCGACGGTGGTCATGCCCCGTTCGGCACCGGCGCGGTCCATCGCGCTGGTGGAGGCGACGGGCGCGTCGCTGCGGCTGACCGAGGACATGCCGAGCGCGTTCGCGCTGGTGAACCGGTTGCGGGACGAGGGGCTGACCCTGGTCCACCCGTTCGACGACCCGGTGGTGATCGCCGGACAGGGCACCGTGGGCCTGGAGTTCGCGGAGGACGCCGGTGACCTCACCGACGTCCTGGTCAGCATCGGCGGCGGTGGCCTGATCGCGGGCGTCGCCGTCGCCCTGCACGCCCGGCGGCCCGGCATCCGGGTCTGGGGCGTGGAGACCGAGGGCGCCCTGGCCATGACCGAGGCGCTGGCGGCGGGCGGCCCCGTGCCGGTCACGCCGTCGTCGATCGTGACGACACTCAGCGCGCCGAGCGTGGCGCAGCTGACGTACGACCATGTGTCGGCCCTCGTCACCGAGGTGCTGAGCGTCCCGGACCGGGAGGCCGTGCGCGGGTGTCTGGATCTCGCCGAGCACGCCAAGGTGTGGACCGAGCCCGCCGCGGGCTGTCTGCTGCCCGCCGCCCGGCAGGTGCTGGAGCGAGTCGGCGACGGCGCCCGGCTCGGCCTCGTGGTCTGCGGGGGCAACGCGACCGTCGGGGAGATCGCGGGCTGGTCGGACGAGTTCGGGCTGCGCTGACAAACCGTCAATGAGGCTCGACGACGGACTCGTTGACGGGAGTCACGACGAAGTTGTCGACAAACACTGGGGTATTGAGGGTCTCCGGGTCGCCGTTTACCGCTGGTTACCACCAGGTCCGGCGTTGATATTCCGCCACGGGCGCCTCCGTGGCGAATTCCGCCGGGCCGGGACACGAGCGGCGACCTGGGACCTCCTTGCGACTCCTTTTTCTCGCACACCTGCTCGCAGCCGTTGAATAAAAGGCAGAAAACACCGGGGAATTGGGCTTCGTTTGAACGCAGCCCGCCACACCCGCCGTACCTCTGGGAAAGGTGAGAAACCAGGGGTTCAGCGAGGGATGGCCATGGTCGAGACACATGTCTCCGCACACGAGTTGGTGGCCGGCAGATACCGGCCCATGGAGGTCGCGCACCGCGAGACCAACCTGGTCTCCTGGTACGGCGAGGACACGATCGCCGAACGCCCCTGCCTCCTCACGCAGGTGACCCTCCCCGCCGCCCCGGAAGGCGAGGGCACCGGGCGGACCGCCGCCGGTGTCCTGCGCACCACCGAGACCATGGTGCTGCTCGCCCCCACCCGGGTCGCCCCGGTCATAGACGCCATGGAGGACCGCGGCACGCTGTGGACCGTCACCGACTGGATCGACGGCGTCCCGCTCGGCCAACTCCTCGCCCAGCAGGGCACGTTCCACTATGTCCGGGCCGCCCGCATCGGACTCGAACTGCTCGACATCCTGGAGACCGCGCACAGCGAGGGCATCACCCACGGCGAACTCAGCCTCGGCCAGGTCTTCGTGCGCGACCAGGGCGGGGTCGTCCTCACCGGCTTCGGCCTGGCGGGCGCCACCCTCGCCCCGCGCATCACCGCCCCGTCGTACGCGTCGCCGGAGCAGGCCCGCGACGAACGCATCGGCCCCGCCGCCGACTTGTGGGCGCTCGGCGCGATCCTCTACACCCTGGTCGAGGGGCATCCGCCGTTCCGCGACCGGGGCCGCCCCGAGGCGACGCTGAAGGGTGTGGACCGGCTCCCGATGCGCGGCCCGTCGCGGGCCGGGCCACTGGCGCAGATCGTGCAGGGGCTGCTGCGCAAGAACTCCCGTGAGCGGCTGACCCGCCCGGTGGTCCGCGAGTCCCTCACCCGCATCCTCACCGACGACCCGTACGCCGACCGCGAGCCGGTCCCGCTGCACCGGCTGCGGCGCGCCTACGACACCGTCCGCGGCGCGGGCACCACCTGGAGCGGACGGGGCATGGCCGCCGGGACCGCCCTAGCCGTCGGCACCGTCACGGTCGCCGTCCTCGCCGCGACCCATCAACTCCCCGGCACCCAGACCTCGGCGGCCACCTCGCCCTCGCCGCTGCCGTCCGCCTCGGCCACGGTCGGCACACCGGGCGACACCGTCGACGGTCACGCCTACTCCCCGTCCGCGACCCCGTCGCCCACGTCCCCCGCCGCACCTCCCGCCTCCGTGTCCGCCGCCGCCTCGCCCTCCGTCACCGCTTCGCCCTCGCCCTCCCCCAGCGCCTCGGCGCTGCCCGCGGGCTTCCGCGTGTTCAAGGCGTCGCAGGGCTTCTCCGTGGCGCTGCCCAAGGGCTGGAAGGTGGTGGAGACCCAGCAGGTGTCCAGCGCCTACCGGGTCACCTTCGGCGCCACGGGCGACCCGCGCACGCTGGCCGTGACGTACAGCACACAGGCGGGCCCGGACCCGGTGGCCGTCTGGCGGGACGACGTCCTCCCCGGGCTCAGGCGGACCGAGGGCTTCCAGCAGATCGGCGACATCAGAGCCACGACCTTCCAGGGCGACAAGGCGGCCGACCTGGAGTGGTTCTCCGGGACGGGCGACGACCGGGTGCGCACCCTCGGGCGTGGTTTCCTGATCGGCGGCGGGCGCAGTTTCTCGCTACGGTGGACGACGCCCGCCGACGCGTGGAACGACGCCGCCAACCGCCAGGCCCTGGGGACCTTCTTCAAGACCTTCCGGCGGTGATCGCATGACGGCGCCGGTGGCGACGCGAAGGCCGGGCGCTCAAACCAGCGGCAATGGGTGGATATAGGCTGCGTGTTCGCACCGTGCCTCATCACAAGCCCAGGAGAGTCCGCCTTGACCGTAGTGATCGACCAGGCCGAGACGTCTTTCACCGCCCTCGACGACGCCGGCCTCGTGGCCCGGGACGCGCACGAGTTCGGAGCCTACGCCCGCACCGGCGGCTGGGCGTTCGGCCTCAAGGTGGCGCGCAGCGTCCGGCCCGGCGGGCAGAGCGCGGACGAGACACCGAAGGTGTCCGCGAAGGAGTTCGCCGAACTCGCCGACTGCTCCCCCGAGCGCGTCATGCGCTACTACAAGGCCTGGGACCGGGCCGCGGACGACGGTCTCGTCCCGCACTTCGAGGAGCTGGCCCCCGGCCAGGAGGTCGAACTCCCGGACGCGGACGTGTGGTTGACCTACTACGTCTCCCGTTCCAGCGCCACCTCCGAGCGCGGCACCGCCATCACCGAGGCCGCCGAGGCCGAGGGCATCCGCCCCACCAAGGCGCTGGAGGTCGCGGAGAACCCGACCGCGCTGCGTGCCGCGATCCTCGCCGACCCCTCCACCGCGCGGGCCGCCCGCCAGGCCCTGCTGGACCGTGTCCGTGAGGACCCCGAGCTCCAGTCCGAGCTGGCCCGGGACGTCGTCCGCACGGACGACCTGAAGAAGGCCGTGGCGACGGAGAGCCGCTCGGCGGACCGCATCGGGTACGTGCGGCAGATCGCCGAGTCGGGCCAGATCAAGACGCCCGCGGGCCAGACCGTCGACGCGCCCGTCGACCTGCGCCAGGAGGCCGAGCGGCACCTGTCCCTCCTCGACGAGCTGGAGGACGGCGAGGACACCGGCGAGTGGGCCACCGAGGCCTACGACACGATGAAGAACCTGGTCGTCGAGGCGGTCGAGGCCGACCCCGAACTGCGCGTCCAGGAGAAGCGGACCAAGTTCTACAGCAGCCTCCAGAAGGCGACGAAGGCGTTCGAGGAGCTGACCTTCGACGACGCCCAGGACTTCTACGAGGACGACATGGTCCAGCGCCTCGAAGAACTCCAGCAGGCCATCGACAGCTGCCTCAACGCGCTGCGCAGGACCACCACTCCGGGTGAGTAGCCGTACTCATGCCACGAGTTGGGCCTTCGGACACGATGGGGCTCCCCACGACAAGGGAGCCCATCGTGTCCGTTCCTGTTTCCCGGCGCCGACTGCCGGCCGTCATGGCCGCGCTGGTGGTCGTCGGCATGGCCGTCTCGGCCTGGCATCCGCACGACCGCACGACCTGGTTCCTGGAGACCGTGTGGGTCTTCATCGGCCTCCCGGCGATCGTCCTGACCTGGCGCCGCTTCCCCCTGACCGGTCTGCTGTGCTGCCTGCTCGCCGTCCACGCGCTGGTCCTCGCCGTGGGCGGTCACTACACGTACGCGGAGGTACCGGCGGGCGACTGGGTCCGGGACACCTTCGGCCTCAGCCGCAATCCCTACGACCGTCTCGGCCACCTGATGCAGGGTTTCGTGCCCGCGGTCCTGGTGCGGGAGGTGCTCACCCGGACCTCGCCCCTGCGCGGCAGCCGCTGGCTGGCTCCGCTCACGGTGTGCGCGTGTCTCGCCTTCAGCGCCCTGTTCGAGCTGTTCGAGTGGGCCGCGGCCGTGATCGGCGGGCACGGCGCGGACGCGTTCCTGGCCACTCAGGGCGATGTGTGGGACACGCAGTGGGACATGTTCTGCGCGCTGATCGGGGCCACGGTCTCGGTGCTGGTGCTGAGCCGGGTGCACGACCGGCAGCTGGCGCGGCTCGGGGTCATCGGGTCGTATGCCGGTGCCGTGTCCACAACGGCAGCACGAACCAGCACAGCAGGTACCAGATGACCACCCCGGAGACCAGCCAGGGCACATAGCCGTCATGCGTGGCGACCCGGAGGATCAGCAGCAGCGCGGAGGCCATCGTGGCGAGCAGCAGCACGAGCCCGACGAAGGTCAGCCGGGACGCCCAGCGCACCGCCTGCGGTTTCACCTTCCGGCCGGAGACCAGCCGGTGCAGGGACACCGGGCCGATCAGGGCGCCGGTGGCGGTGGCGCCGAGGACGACGGTCACGATGTACAGGACCTGGTTCGCGTGCTCGAGCTGCGCGTACTTCGGGGTGAAGACGACGGTGAGCAGGAACCCGAAGAGGATCTGTACACCGGTCTGTGCGACCCGGATCTCCTGGATCAGCTCGCCCCACATCCGGTCGGCCCGCTCGTCCTCGGACTCGTCGCGCCCCGACCGCCGTTCTTCCTCCTGGATCATGCGGTCCGTGTAACCGGACCGCCGACCCTTCAAACGGAGCCGCGGCCTACCAGCGGCCCTCGACCTGGTCCTTGATCCTGCGGTCGTAGAGGTCCCTGATCGCGGTGAGCGTGTCCTGGGACAGCGCGGGCAGCTTCGCCGCCGCCGCGTTGGCGCGGGCCTGTTCGGGTGAGCGGGCGCCGGGGATGACCGAGGTGACACCGGGCTGGTCGATGATCCAGCGCAGGGCCAGCTGGGCCGGGGTGTACCCCTCCGGGGCGAGCGCGGAGAACTCGGCGGCGGCCTCGACACCGGTCGTGTAGTCGACGCCGGAGAAGGTCTCGCCCTGGTCGAAGGCCTCGCCGTGCCGGTTGTAGGTGCGGTGGTCGTTCTCCGGGAAGACCGTGTCCTTGGTGTACTTGCCGGAGAGCAGCCCGGAGGCGAGCGGCACGCGCGCGATGATGCCGACGCCCGCCTCCTGGGCGGCCGGGAGCACCTGGAGCAGGGGCTTCATGCGGAAGGCGTTGAGGATGATCTGCACGCTGGTCACGTTCGGCCGGGCGATCGCGGTGAGGGCTTCCTCGCAGGTCTCCACGCTGACGCCGTACCGGGCGATGCGCTCCTCGGCGACCAGGGTGTCGAGGGCGTCGAACACCTCGTCCGAGGAGTACACCGGCGTCGGCGGGCAGTGCAGCTGCACGAGGTCGATGCGGTCGACGCCGAGGTTGCGGCGCGAACGGTCGTTCCACGCACGGAAGTTGTCCAGGACGTAGTTCTCGGGGATCTGGTCGACGCGGCGGCCCATCTTCGTCGCGACCAGGACGTGCAGGTCGGGCCGGCCGCTCAGGAACGTGGCGATGGTCTGCTCGCTGCGGCCGTCGCCGTACACGTCGGCCGTGTCGAAGAAGGTCACCCCCGACTCCGCCGCCGCCTCCAGCACGGCGAGGGCTTCCTTGTCGTCGACGTCTCCCCAGTCGGCGCCCAGCTGCCAGGTGCCGAGACCGACGACGGACAGCTGCTGATTCGACCTGCCGATTACACGTTCGTCCATGGAGCCAGTCTGTCATCCGTCACGGACATGCGCGGACCGGGCTCGTCCTGGTCATGACCTGTGAATCTTTCACTCGGACGAGTGAATAGGTTCGACAGGATGCCTACTCGTGTCAACGCCCGCCTAGCGTGTGCGCGTGACCGATCATGTGGCGAACAACCTCCAGCCGGGGAACGGCAGTTCCGCTCCCTGGACCCGTCGGGGCTTCCTCCGCTCAGCGGCGGCCCTGGCCGTCGTACCCGTGCTCCTGACGGCCGATCCGGCCGTCGCCGCGGCCGAGCTGCCCGACTTCCCCGCCGAGGTCGGCCTCTACCGCTCCGCGTACCGGAACTGGGTCGGCGAGATCACCGCCGACGGCCTGTGGGCCTGCGCCCCGACCGACGCCGACCAGGTGCTGGCCGTCGTCAACTGGGCCTGGCGGCACGGCTGGCGGGTCCGCCCGCGCGGCTCCTCGCACGGCTGGTCACCCCTGACGATCGAGTCCGGTACGACGTCCGACGCGCCGGTGCTGCTGGTCGACACCGCCCCGCACCTCACCGGCCTGGCACTCGATTCCCGTTCGGCGGTACGCGCCGGCCCCGGCATCACCCTGGAGGCCCTGCTCACCTTCCTGGAAGGCGAGGGCCTCGGTCTCACCGCCTCGCCCGCCCCGGGTGATCTGACGCTCGGCGGCGCCCTGGCCATCGACGCGCACGGCACGGCCGTACCGGCGCACGGCGAGGAGCGGACGACGGGGCACACGTTCGGGTCGCTCAGCAATCTGGTGCTGGAGCTGACGGCCGTGGTGTGGGACGCGGACATGGGCGCGTATGTGCTGCGGACCTACACGCGCGACGAGGCGGACTGCGCGGCGCTGCTCACGCATCTGGGGCGGGCGCTGGTCACCGAGGTCGTGCTGCGGGTCGGGGCGAACGCGAACCTGCGCTGTGTGAGCCGTACGGACATCCCGGCCGGCGAGTTGTTCGCGGCGCCCGGGTCCGGCGGGCGGACCTTCGCGAGCTTCCTGGACGCGTCGGGGCGGGCGGAGGCGATCTGGTTCGCGTTCACCGAGTTCCCGTGGCTGAAGGTGTGGAGCGTAGCGCCGACCCGCCCGCCGGCCTCGCGGCGCGTCTCGTCGCCGTACAACTATCCGTTCTCCGACAACGTGCCGACGGTCGTCGCCGATCTCGTCGGGCGTATCACGTCCGACGCGGCGTGGTATCTGGCGCCGGTGCTCGGCAATGCCCAACTCACCGCCGCGACACTGGGGTTGACGGCGACGCTGTCGGCGGACATCTGGGGGCCGTCGAAGAACACGCTGCTGTACATCAAGCCGACGACGCTGCGGGAGACCGCGAACGGGTACGCGGTGCTGACCACCCGGGCCCAAGTGCAGCGCGTGGTGCACGAGTTCACCGCCTTCTACCGGAAGCGGCTCACCGCGTACGCCGCGCTCGGCCGGTTCCCCGTCAACGGCACCGTGGAGATCCGGGTGACCGGTCTCGACCACCCCGCCGACACCGAACTGGACGGCGCCCGCGCCCCGTTGCTCTCCGCGCTGCGCCCGAGCACCGAGCACCCCGAGTGGGACACGGCGGTCTGGCTGGACGTCCTGACACTGCCCGGAACGCCCTACGCGGAGGAGTTCCTGCGGGAGTTGGAGCAGTTCCTGCTGCGCTCGTACGACGGCACGGACGCGCTGACGCGGGTCGAGTGGTCGAAGGGCTGGGCCTACACCGAGCGGGCCGGGTGGAGCGACGAGGAGGTGCTCGGCACGGCGATCCCGGGGTCGTTCGGGGAGTCGGTGTGGGGACAGGCGGCGGGCACCTTCGACCGGCTGGACCCGCACGGGGTGTTCGGGAACGCCTTCCTGGACCGGCTGTTCGGCTAGGGACTGCTAGGTCGTGTCCGCAAAGTCCCGTCGTCCGCCCGGAGGGCGGGCCTCGCGGCGTCCAGTGCGTGCGCTCGGTGTGCCGCCCGGAAGCCCCCGTACTGGACGTACTTGGGCTTCCGGGCGGTGCGGCGAGCGTGCGTGCCGGGCGTCGCGAGGCAGGCGGGACTTTGCGGACACGGCCTAGCGCTTCGCGGTGGTGTAGGTCAGGTGGGTCACCCGGGACGAGGCGTCCGAGCGGGCCTGGGTCAGGGCGAGGCGGTCGGGGTCCACGTGGTCGAACAGGCGGATGCCGGTGCCGAACAGCACGGGCGCGAGCGTGATCGAGAACTCGTCGACCAGGCCCGCGTCCAGGTACTGCTGGATGGTCTCGGCGCCGCCGGCGATCCGCACGTCCCGGTCACCGGCCGCCTCGCGGGCCTGGTCGAGGGCGCTCTCGATGCCGTCGTCCACGAAGTGGAAGGTGGTGCCGCCCGGCCGCTCCCACGGATCGCGCGCGGTGTGGGTGACCACGAACACCGGGGTGTGGAACGGCGCTTCCTCCGGCCAGGACAGCTCACCGGCGTCGAACATGCGCCGACCCATGACGCTCGCGCCGGTGCGCTCGTAGGTCGCCCGGGCGACGTCGTTGTCGGTGCCCTCCTCGCCGCCCTCGCCGAGTTTCAGGTTCTCCCGGAAGAAGCGGAGCGGGAACACCCATGCCTGAAGCTCCGACCACTTCGCCATCCAGCGCCGGACCCTGGGGTCGCTCTGGCCCGCCGACGAGAAGACGTCCTCGAAGGGCACGTCCTCCGGTGCCATGAAGCCGTCGAGCGACATCGTCACACTGAAGAACACCTTGCCGGCCATCAGTCCTCGACTCCCTTGGGTGCGGTCCCGTCCATGTCGCCTGCGTCCCGGGTGAGTTCGGCGACGTAGGCCGCCAGGTTGTCCAGCGTCTGCTCGCCGCCCTCGATGGCGTGGTACTTCTCCACGGCCTCGTCGCGGAGTTCCTTCGTGGGGAACAGCGTGCGCATGACGATCCGGGTCCGCCCGCCGGCCGGTTCGAAGGTCAGGGCCGACGCGAAGGAGTTCGGGTCGTCGCGGGACTCGCCGTGCAGCAGCTCGATCCGCTCCGGCGGGACGATCTCCCGCCAGGTGATCCACTCCTGGTAGTCGGTGCCGTCCGGCCCGTGCATCACGAAGTCCCAGGCGCCGCCGACGCGGAACGCGAAGGACCGGGTCGTGGTGGTGAAGCCCGCCGGTCCCCACCACCGGGACAGGTGCCTGACCTGGGTGAACGCCTCGAACACCAGCTCCCGCGGCGCGTCGATCACCCGGGAGATCACAATCTCGCGGTCCGCGGTCGATTGGGCGGCCTCGCCGCCGCTACCGGTCGTCGCCATCGTGTGGTCCTTCCTGTCTTTCCCGCTTCAACTCCTGGACGTAGTCGTCCAGTCGGCCGAAGCTCTCGTTCCAGAACCGCTCGAAACCGCCGACCCATGCATGGACCGGCCGCAGTCCGCTCGCGTCCAGGCCGTACAGCCGCTGTCTGCCCGCCTCACGGACCGTGACGAGCCCGACCTCTCGGAGGACCCGCAGGTGTTTGGACGCCTGCGGCTGGGTCATCCCGAGGTCGCGCGCCAGGTCGGTCACCGGTCGCTCGCCGAACCTCAGCAGCACCAGGATCTCCCTGCGCTGCGGTTCGGCGATCGCGTTGAACGCGTCCGAGGTCGTCGCCGCTCGTGCCATGACACCATCGTATGCCCATATAGGCATGTGTCAACGCCTCTCGCCCGGCCCGTCACCGGCGCCGTGCCGCGCGCCCACTACGCTTCCGAGGTCACTCGCCGTGCCGGACGGCCGAGGAAGGAACGCAAGAGGAGAGTCGTGACCCGCTGGTCCACCGCCCTGAAGACGGCGGGTGTCACCGACCCGCGACTACGACGCGCCTACGACGCCCAGCGCCGGCTCGTCCGCAGGTTCGCGCCGCACGAATACGCCGCCGTACGGCTGCTGTTGCCGCCAGAGCTGCATCCCCCGGCCGTCGCCGCGGTGGCCTATATGCATGCGACCGACGAACTCATCGACACCGGCGCCGTGGACGTCCGCACCACGGTCCTCGCCTCCTGGGACGCCGAGACCACGGCAGCCCTGGACGGCGGTGAACTCCCCTCCGACGAGACCCTGTTGGCGCTCCGGGACACCACGCTCCGGCACCCTTACCTGGCCGCCCGGGTGCGGGACTTCCTCGACGGCGCCACGGTCGAGGTGAAGTGGACCGGCTTCGCGACGGAGGCCGACTTCCAGGCCTACGTGGACAGTTACGCACTGCCCGCCCTGATGCTCACCGCGTCGCTGCTCGCGCCCGATCCCGACGCCGGCCCCGGCGATCCGTACGTCCGGGGGTGCCGCGCGCTGATCGAGGGACTCCAGCGCACCGACTTCCTGGCAGATCTCGCGGAGGACGCCGAGGACGGCCGTATCGGCATCCCGGAGGACGAACTGGTCCGGCACGGGCTCACGTTCGAGGATCTGCGCGGCAGGTCGGAGGCCGCCGTGCCCGCGCTGGAGCGACTGGTCCGCGAGCAGGCCGACCTCGCCGAGGCCACGCTCCCGGAGGGCCGCACGCTGCCCGCTCTGGTCGCCGCCGAGCACCGCCCGTTCCTCGACGCGCTGATCGCCGTCCAGGAACTGCGGCTGCGCGCGGTACGGCGCGAGGGCGGGAAGCTGATCCGACGCGGGGCGAACCCGGCGGTCCTCGCCGGTCTCGGGGTCCTGGCCCGGCAGTACGGGCGAGCACGGAAGGCACGGCGCCGGGCACGCCAGGGCCTGTCCGGCACTTCCCGTCGTCGCCCGTAGCCCGGCAGACGGGAAGTGCCGGACAGGCCCTGGGTCAGCGGGGCGTCAAGTGGGCCTGCACAGTGGGTCCGTAGCGCTCCACGACGGTGTCGATCGCGGTCGCGCGCAGCCGGGTGCCGCGCGCGATGCCGTACATGACGCCGAGGCCGAGGATGGTCGCGACGGCGAGTTCGGCGCGCAGGGCGGGATCGGGGCCCGAGAGGCGCTCGGTGAGGCGGTCGACCACCTGGGCGCGGAAGTTGACGCGCAGGATGTCGCCGCGGTCGCCCTGGATCGGTGCGAACGCGATCCGCAGCAGCGGGTCGGCGCCCCGCTCGCGCTGACTGACCAGGACGTGCCGGACCATGTGGTGGCCGAGTCCGTCGAGCGGGGCGTCCAGCAGGTCCGCCGCGTCGGTCTCGAAGGACATGACGCGGGCGAAGAGGGCGTCCTTGTTGCCGAAGTACTTGAGGATCAACGGCGCGCTGACACCGGCGCGTTCGGCGACGGCCTTGAGGGTGATGTCGGCGTGCGCGTTGCGCGCGAGGAGGTAGCGGGCGGCCCTGAGGATGGCCGCCTTGGTCGCCTCGGCGTCACGGCGGGCGGGCGGGGACGCGGTGGGGGGAGTGGCGCTCACGGCACTCATGCTCCCTCCAGCGCCTCGTTCCGCGCGCCCTCGGCGCGGTCCGGGGTGCGCCGTGTGTCGTCGGGGGCGGGGTCGCCCGGGATGGTCAGGGCCGCCGCGGCGGCCACCAGGGCGATGGCTCCGGCGATGCCGAACGCCATCAGGTAGCCGTGCAGCGTGGGCAGCGGGAGCCCGCCGACGAGGCTGGTGTGATGGACCAGCACGGCGGCGACCACGGCGCTGGAGGTGGCCTGGCCGATGGTGCGCATCAGCACGTTGACGCCGTTCGCGGACGCGGTCTGGCCGGCCGGGACGGCGCGCAGGATGAGGGTGGGCAGCGCCGAGTACGCGAAGGTGGTGCCGGTGGCGACGACCGTCGCGCCGAGGATGATCGTCCACAGGTCGCGGCTGTCGGCGATGCGCACCACATAGCCGAGCGCGATGATCGCGGCGCCGATGGCGAGCGTGATGCGCGGACCGCGCGCCGCCGAGATCCGGGCCGAGACGGGCGAGAGCAGCAGCATGGTGACCCCGCCGGGCAGCAGGCACAGGCCGGTCTGCACGATGGACAGTCCGAGCCCGTACCCGGTGGCCTTGGGCGCCTGCACCAGTTGTGCGGTGACCAGCGAGTTGGCGTAGAACGCGAAGCCGGTCAGCAGGGCCGCCACATGCGACAGGCCCACCCTCGGCCTGGACACCAGCCGCAGGTCCACCAGGGGCTGTTCCACCCGGAGTTGCTGCCACCACCACAGCCCGAGCACGACGACCGTGGCGAGGAACAGCGACAGGATCCGCCCGCTCCCCCACCCCCACTGCCCGCCCTGCGACACCCCGAGCAGCAGACACACCAGCCCTACGGCCAGTCCGAGCGCGCCGAGCACGTCGAAGCGGCCCGGTTCGCGGACGGGCGACTCGCGCACCGCCCACCAGATCGCCCACACGCCGAGTGCGCCGAGCGCGCTGGTCGCCCAGAACATGACGTGCCAGTTGGCGTACTGCACGATCAGCGCGGCGAGCGGCAGTCCGAGCGCGGCGCCGATGCCGACGGTGGAACTCATCAATGCGACGGCGCCGCCCCGGCGTTCGGGGGGAAGTTCGTCGCGCAGGATGCTGATCGACAGGGGGACGACGGCCGCGGCGGCGCCCTGGAGGGCACGGGCGAAGATCAGTACGCGGATGTCGGAGGACAGCGCGCACATGACCGAGCCGACGGTCATCAGCGCGAGCGCGCTGGTCAGCACGCGCCGCTTGCCGTACATGTCACCGGCCCGGCCGAGCACGGGGGTGAGGACGGCGCCGGAGAGGAGGGTCGCGGTGACCATCCAGGAGACGGCGCCCGCGGAGGAGTGGGTCAGCCGGGGCAGCGACGGCAGCAGCGGGACGACCACGGTCTGCATGACCGCCATGAGGATGCCGCCGAACGCCAGCACCGGAACGGTGAGCCGGTCCCGGAAGGGGGTCCGCCCGGCGAGGCTGCCGGACGGCTCGGGTATCGGGACGGGCTGGCCCATGGGCACTCCACAGCTGGCATAAAGGAGGTGAATGGCTATTCACCCTATCCGGTGAATAGCCATTCACCCAAGCTCGCCCGGCCGCCCGCGGAAGCCCGCGCGCTCCCGGCGGTCGTCTACTTGCGGGTCGCGAGCGTCCGCGCGTGCACGGTCCGCGCGACCTTGGGCCCGAGCCAGCGCTTGAACCGGCGCAGCGCCTCCAGGCTTCCCGCCGCCTTGTCGATGCCGTAGTAGACCTGCGGCGGGACGTACGGCAGCAGCGGCGAGTGGCGCTGGCCGAGCAGGGCGAACATGCGGTGCGGCGGCAGGTCGATGTAGCGCTGGAGGTTCTCGTACCACTGGGCGCTGTAGCGGGCCGCGCTCTGGATGGACAACAGGGCGGCCTTACGGCGCTGCTCGTAGGCGGCGAGGGCCTGCGGCAGCGCGCTGTGGTCGCGCAGGGCGTCGGCGAGCGCCATGGCGTCCTCCAGGGCGAGGGTGGTGCCGGCGCCGATGGAGTAGTGGGTGGTGTGGGCGGCGTCGCCGAGCAGGACGAGGTTGTCGCGGTGCCAGGTGCGGTTGGTCAGGGTGCGGAAGTTCAGCCACTGGGCGCTGCCGTCGGCGGAGGCGCGGCCGATCAGGGAGTGGCCGTCGAGGAGGTCCGCGAAGAGCTTCTCCAGCAGGGCGAGTCCGTCGGCCTCGGGCGCGGTGTCCAGGCCGAGGCCGGTCCAGGTCTCGGGGGCGCACTCGATGACGCAGGTGCTGCCCTCGGGGCCGAACGCGTAGCCGTAGCACCAGATCCAGCCGTGGTCGGTCTCGACGAACGCGAAGGTGAAGGAGCCGAAGACCTTGCTGGTGCCGAGCCAGATGTACTGGTTGCGGCCGGGTGTGAGGTCGGCGCCGAAGTGATCGGCGTGGCGGTTGCGCAGCGCGCTGTTGACGCCGTCGGCGGCGACGATCAGATCGGCGTCGGGCAGGTCCTCCGCCGTGACGTCGTGCTCGAACTCCAGGCGTACGCCCAGGGTCCGGGCCCGTTCGGCGAGGATCTTGAGGAGGCGGTGGCGGCCGATGCCGTGGCCCTCGTCGCCGGGCTGGGTGGTCGTCAGGTCCCGGACGCGGGCGACGCCGTCGCTCCAGCGCACCGAGTGCTCGTCGACGGCCTGCGCCGACTCCGGGTCGTACTCCCGGAGTTGGTCGAGCAGCCCACTCCAGTACGTCACGCCCCAGCCGTAGGTCGAGCCCTCGGGGTTGCGCTCGTAGACGGTGATGTCGTGGGACGGGTCCTGACGCTTCAGCAGGATCGAGAGATACAGACCGGCGGGCCCGCCTCCGACACAGGCGACCTTCACGCGCACACCCCTGGGGATTACTCAAAGTGGTCAATTGGCACCGCAGAGTAGCAGGCCGAGCGCGCAGGAAAGCCACCTCGACCCGAAGGGATGAGGCGCGTCGTTGACGGGCTCCCCGAGGAGGCGGGCACGGAGGCGGGCGAGCGGGTCCGTTGCGGCGGACCCGGTCTCACCGCGGGCCGGACCGGGTGGCTAGGCCTCGGCCGTGCGGCACTCCGGGTGGCCCCAGCCCTTGTCGTTCTTACTGATGGGTTCGCCCGCCGCGTAGGCGCGACCGCAGAGGCAGCGGCCGGGGAACTTGGCCTTGATGGTGCGGGCGGCCGAACTCGCGCTCTTCCGGGCCGACTTGGCGGCGCCGGCGCGGGCGGGCTTCTTCGGGGTGTCCGGCGAGGGGGGCGGTTCAGGGGAGCCGAGGTCGCTGCCCGCGGGCTCCTGGACGATGGCCGCCTGGCTGGCCGCGCGGTCGGCGAAGTCGTTCAGCGGGTCGCCGTCGACCTGGTGGGCGGGGACGTAGCGGAACTCGACCGAGCGGCCGTCGAGGAGTTCGTCGATACGGACGACCAGCTCCTGGTTGGCGACGGGCTTGCCGCCGGAGGTCTTCCAGCCGTTGCGCTTCCAGCCGGGCAGCCAGGTGGTGACCGCCTTCATGGCGTACTGCGAGTCCATGCGGATCTCCAGCGGCACGTCCGGTGCGGTCGCCGTCAACAGGCGTTCCAGCGCGGTGAGTTCGGCGACGTTGTTGGTGGCCTTGCCGAGCGGCCCCGCCTCCCAGCGGGCCGGGCTCTCCTTGTCGTCCGACACGACCCAGGCCCAGGCGGCAGGCCCGGGATTCCCCTTCGAAGCCCCGTCGCACGCGGCCACCACACGTTCACGCATGCGCCCGATCATGCCATGGCGCTACGGCACGCCCCGCACGCACCCGCCCGGTGGGCGGTCGACGGGGCGTGATCGACCGCGTCGGTCAGACGTCCGTGCTGGTGGGCATCTCGCCCTGGGTTTTGGTCACGTCGATCACCGTGAACGAGGCGCCCTGCGGATCGCTGAGGGCCGCGAACCGCCCGAAGGGGCTGTCCGTGGGGCCGAAGCGCACGATGCCGCCGAGTTCGGTGGCCTTGGCGACGGCCTCGTCGCAGTCGGGGACGGTGAAGTAGACGTTGATGTACGACGGCACCTCGGGCGGGAACTCGTCGCCCATCCGCATCCGGCCCAGCACCGGCCGGTCGCCGAGGCTGTACATCCGGTAGTCCATGCCGTCGCCGTCCATCTGCTTCTGCGCGAAGGGGAAGACGCCCGTGAAGAACGGGTCCGCCTTCTCGGGCTCGCGGGTGAAGACCTCGGCCCAGGCGTAGGCGCCGGGCACGCCGATGGCCTCGAAGCCCTCGTGGGCGTCGCCCTGCCAGATGCCGAAGACGGCGCCGCTGGGCTCGGTGGCCAGGCACATCGTGCCGAAGTCGCCGACCTTCATCGGCTCCATCAGCACCTGGCCGCCGTTCTCGCGGATCTTCGTGGCGGTGGCCGCCGCGTCCGGTGACGCGAGGTACAGGCACCACTGCGACGGGCTCTCCTGCCCGGGCATCGGCGGTACGACGGCCGCCACCGCCTTGTCGTCGACGAAGGCCTGTGTGTAGTTGCCGTACTCCGACGACGCGTCGCCGAAGGTCCAGCCGAGGACCTCGCCGTAGAAGCGCTTGGCTCCCTCCACGTCGCTGAACATCGCGTCGGCCCAGCAGGGGGTTCCCTCAGGTTGTACGGCCATGGCTGCGGCCCTCTCCGGTCGGTCGGGTTGTCCGAATTCTCACGCTAGTCACCCGGGGAGCGGGGCGCGCGCCGAACGTCGCGTTCCGTTCCACACTGGACGCATGGCGGATGCGACGATGCGCGCGTGGGCCGTGACCGAACCGGGGCCCGTCGAGGCGGGCGTTCTCCGGCTGGTGGAGAAGCCGGTGCCCGTACCGGGGGACGACGAACTCCTCGTGCACGTGCGCGCGTGCGGGGTCTGCCGCACCGATCTCCATGTCACCGAGGGCGATCTGCCGGTGCACCGCCCCGGGGTGACGCCGGGGCACGAGGTCGTCGGCACGGTCGCCGGGTACGGGGCCGGGGTGAGCGGCTTCGCGGTCGGCGACCGGGTGGGCGTCGCGTGGCTGCGCCGTACCGACGGGACGTGCGCGTACTGCCTGCGCGGGGCCGAGAACCTGTGCCCGCGCTCCGAGTACACCGGCTGGGACGCCGACGGTGGTTACGCAGAGTACACGACCGCACCGGCCGCGTTCGCCCACCGCCTCCCCGCGGGCCTGGACGACGTGGCCCTGGCGCCGCTGCTCTGCGCCGGGATCATCGGCTACCGCGCGCTGCGCCGGTCCGCCCTGCCACCGGGCGGCCGGCTCGGTCTCTACGGCTTCGGGGGCAGCGCCCATCTCTGCGCGCAGGTGGCGCTCGCCGAGGGGGCCACCGTGCATGTGCTGACCCGGGGCGAGGCCGCGCGGCGGCTCGCGCTGGAGCTGGGGGCGGCCTCGGCGCGCGACGCGTACGAGGCACCGCCCGAGCCGCTGGACAGCGCGATCCTGTTCGCGCCGGCCGGTGAGCTGGTACCGGTGGCGCTGCGGGCGCTCGACCGGGGCGGCGTCCTCGCGGTCGCGGGCATCCATCTGAGCGACACACCGCCCCTGGACTACGAGCACGAGCTGTTCTACGAGAAGGAGGTGCGCAGCGTCACCTCCAACACCCGTGCGGACGCCCGGGAGTTCCTCGGCCTGGCCGCCCGGTACGGGGTGCGCGCGACCACCCACACGTATCCGCTCTCACGCGCCTCGGACGCCCTGACCGATCTGAAGGCGGGCCGCTTCGACGGGGCGGCGGTGCTGGTGAACGACTTCGACGGACGGGCGGCGCGCGGCACTCCACGCGGGTGAGGTGTTCGCGCGCCCCGTGCGCCGGGGCACGGGGAACGATCTGTTCCACTCTCCGCCCCGATCAGGGGTTTACACCCTCCAGGGCTCGAAACCGCCCCCCTCGCGCGGTTACCGGTCCTCGGCAGGACTGTTTGGCTTGTACACCGACGACGCGCTCACCCCTGTTCACCTCCCGGGAGGGAAAGTGTCCACTCCGGAAAGCGCCACCGGTCCCGCCACCGACGAACCCGACCCCGCCAACCCCGGCAACGGGCAGCTCACCAGCCTCAGCACCGTGGCGGCCCGCCAGCTCGCCACGACGACCAAGTCCGAACCGCAGATGCAGGCCATCACCTCGCGATGGCTGCTGAAGATGCTGCCCTGGGTGGACGTGCGGGGCGGCGCCTACCGGGTCAACCGGCGGCTCCAGCTCAGCGTCGGCCGCGGCCGGGTGCAGTTCGAGCAGAACGGCGCCGACGACATCAAGGTCATCCCCCAGACGCTCACCGAGCTGCCGGTGCTGCGCGGGTACCCCGACGCGGAGGTCCTGAAGGAGATCGCGGGCCGCTTCCGGGTCCGTGAGGTGCGGGCCGGCCAGGTCCTCTTCGAGGCCGGACAGCCCGTCACCGAGGCCTACTTGGTCGCGCACGGCCGCTTCACCCGCTACACCGCCGGCAAGTACGACGAGGAGGAGATCCTCGGGGTCGTCACCGACGGCGACCAGATGGGCGACGAGGCGATCGGGCAGTCCGATCCGCTGTGGCTGAGTTCGGTGCGCGCCGAGACCGCGGGCGTCCTGCTGGTGCTGCCCTGGGACGTGGTGTCCGAATTCACCGACCGCGTACCGTCGTTGGCCGCCCATCTGGAGGCGTACGCCGAGCGGCAGCGGCTGCCGATGAACCGCAAGGGCGAGGCCGACGTCCCGGTGCAGGCCGGCCATGTGGGCGAGCCGACGCTGCCCGGCGGCTTCGTGGACTACGAACTCGCCCCGCGCGAGTACGAGTTGTCGCTCACCCAGACCGTGCTGCGGGTGCACACCCGGGTCGCCGACCTCTACAACGACCCGATGGACCAGACCCAGCAGCAACTCCGGCTCACCATCGAGGAGATCCGTGAGCGCCAGGAGTGGGAGCTGGTCAACAACCGGGAGTTCGGGCTGCTGCACAGCGTCGACTACACCCAGCGCATCAGCACCTTCACCGGCCCGCCGACCCCGGACGACCTCGACGAACTCCTCGCCATGCGGCGCAAGACACGGCTCTTCCTGGCCCATCCGAAGGCGATCTCGGCGTTCTTCCGGCAGTGCAACAAGCGCGGCCTGGTGCCCGGCACGGCGAACGTCGACGGGCACGAGATCCCCGCCTGGCGCGGTGTGCCGTTCTTCCCGTGCGGCAAGATCCCGATCACCCCGCAGCACACCAGCAGCATCATCGCGCTGCGCACCGGGGAGGCCGACCAGGGTGTCATCGGGCTGTTCCAGACCGGTATCCCCGAGGAGTTCCAGCCCGGCCTGAACGTGCGCTTCATGGGCATCGACTCGGCCGCGATCATCCGTTACCTCGTCACCGCGTACTACTCGATGGCCATCCTGGTCCCCGACGCGGCGGGGATCCTCGAGAACGTCCAGATCGGCCGGACGGCCGAATGACGGCGTGGAGCACTTCATGACCACACCCACCACGACCTCCGTCCCGCTCCCCGGGCCGCCGAACCTGGCCCGTACCGTGCGGGCCCGGCGCACCGGGGCGATCCCCGGCCTCACGTACCGCCCGGTGGCACCCGCCGACCCCGAGAAGGCCGCCGAGATCGACCGCAGGCTGGAGGCCTGGGCCCGCGAGCTCGATCTGTTCCCGGCCGAGTGGGACGGGGACTTCACCGGGTTCCAGTTCGGCCGGGCCGTGGTGCTCCAGCACCCGGGCGCCCTCGACCTCGAACGGCTCACCGCGGCAGGCAAGTTGCTGCTCGCCGAGAACATCGTCGACAGCTGCTACTGCGAGGAGGACGAGGGCAGGGGCGGCTCGCACAGCGGCCTCGGCGGACGGCTGATCTTCGGGCAGTCGGCGCTCGACCCCTTCCACTCCACCCCCGAGTACGAGGAGGAGTGGCGGCTCGGCGTCCAGTCCGACGGCCCGCGCCGCTCGTACCACTTCGCCCTCAAGGACTACGCCCTCCTCGCCACCCCCAGCCAGACGGACCGTTTCGTCCACGACATCGCCCGCCTCCACCTCGGCTATCTCGCCGAGGCCGCCTGGGCGGAGACCCGGTACAAGCCGCGGGTCTGGGAGTACCTGACGATGCGGCAGTTCAACAACTTCCGTCCCTGTCTGTCGATCGTGGACGCGGTCGACGGCTACGAACTGCCCGAACAGGTCTACGCCCGGCCGGAGATCCAGCGGGTCACGGCCCTGGCCTGCAACGCCACCACGATCGTCAACGACCTCTACTCCTTCACCAAGGAGCTGTCCGAACCCGACCATCTCAACCTCCCCCAGGTCGTCGCCGCCAACGAGCGGTGCGGGCTGAAGGCGGCCTATCTGAAGTCCGTCGAGATCCACAACCGGATCATGGACGCGTTCGAGGAGGAGTCTGCGGCCCTGTCCGCGCTCTCGCCCCTCGTCGAGCGCTACACCCAGAGCCTGGCCGCCTGGGTGGCCGGCAACCACGAGTGGCACGCCACCAACAGCCACCGCTACCACCTGCCCAACTACTGGTAAGAGCACGGACCCTGACATGCCGTCAGACGTACGACGCAAGGAGTCACCGTTGACCACTGCCGACGCCGGCACCACCACCGCCACTGCCCCGGTGCCGACCCAGTCCACGTACCAGAACCGTGTCGCGGACTACTGGAACGCCGAAGAGAACCCGGTCAACCTCGACCTCGGACAGATCGACGACCTGTACCACCACCACTACGGGATCGGCGGGGCGGACGAGTCCGTGCTCGACGAACCCGACCCCGTCCGGCGCCGTGAGCGGCTCACCGCCGAACTCCACCGCCTCGAACACGCGCAGGCCGAACTCCTCGCCTCCCACCTCGGCGGGCTCACCCCCGCCGACCGGGTCTTCGACGCCGGCTGCGGGCGCGGCGGCGGCAGTGTCGTCGCGCATCTGCGCTACGGCTGCCGGGCGGACGGGGTGACGATCTCCGCCAAGCAGGCCGAGTTCGCCAACGCGCAGGCGCGCAAGCGGGGCATCGACGACAAGGTGCGCTACCACCACCGCAACATGCTCGACACCGGCTTCCCGACCGGTGAGTTCGCCGCGTCCTGGAACAACGAGTCCACGATGTACGTGGAGCTGGACCTGTTGTTCGCCGAGCACTCCCGGCTGCTGCGCCGCGGCGGACGCTATGTGGTGATCACCGGCTGCTACAACGACACCTACGGCCGGGCCTCACGCGAGGTGTCCCTCATCAACGCCCACTACATCTGCGACATCCACCCCAGGTCGGAGTACTTCCGGGCGATGGCACGCAACCGCCTGGTGCCCGTCCACGTCCAGGACCTCACCGAGGACACGATCCCCTACTGGGCGCTGCGCAAGCAGGCCGACCATCTGGTGACGGGCATCGAGGACACCTTCCTGGACGCCTACCGCAACGGCAGCTTCCAGTACCTGCTGATCGCGGCCGACCGGGTCTGAGGCCCGGCGCCCGGCGATCCTGGAGGCCGCCTCGGGGAGTCCGGGCTCCGGGTTCAGCACGTCCAGCGTGCCGTGCGCCCGCAACAGGCGCACGGTGCGCGGGGCGCACACCACGGCGAACCCCGCCTCGCTCTCCCGCACCCGGCGGCGGAACCGCAGCACCAGGTTGAGCCCGGTGGAGTCGATGAACGTGACGCGCCGCAGATCGACGACGTAGGCGGGCGCGCGCAGCGCCACGACCGAGTCGAGCCAGTCGCGCAGCGGGGTGGCGTTCGCGAGGTCGACGTCCCCGTGCAGGTCGACGACGAGCAGGCCGTCCCGCGCGCCCAGCAGGGCGTGTGCGCCGGGTGCGGGCCAGGCCGCGGTGGGTCCCGGCGCCAGGCTGTTCCCGGGCAACAGGCAGTTCTCGTGCAAGGTGTTCCGTCCCCGTTCCGTGCCCGCCGCGCGCCGGCGCGCGATCCGGCGCGGGCCCGTGCGGCGGCTTCGACATCCCCGCACCGCACGAACCCACGCCGGAACTCCCCCCGAGCGGCTCCCCCTTGAACCGTGGGTACCAACTGTTCTACCTTCGCCACATGGTCGGGGCATCAACGCCCGCTCGTCAGCGACACAACGAGCGGGCAGCACATGGGCCAGGTGATCCGGAATGCGTCCGCACCTCGCCCTGATCGAGGACGAACCCGATTTCGCACTGATGTGCCGTTCCTATCTGGAACACGAGGGATTCACCGTCACCTGGGCCATGGACGCCCGCGCCGGCAAGGCCGTCCTCTACGAGAGCCGCGTCGATCTCGCCGTCCTCGACCTCGGCCTCCCGGACGGCAGCGGCCTGGAACTCCTGCGCGCGCTGCGCTCCACCAGCCGTCTCCCGGTCATCGTGGTCACCGGCCGGGGCGCGGAGACCGACCGGGTCGCGGGCCTGGAGATCGGCGCCGACGACTACCTCGTCAAGCCGTTCTCGCAACGGGAGCTGGTGGCCCGGATCAGGGCCGTACTGCGCCGCTCCCAGCCACCGGAGGTCCCGGCGGTGCTGCGGATCGGCTCGCTGCGCATCGACACGGCGGCCCGCCAGGCCTCGGCCGACGGCGTCCTTCTGACGCTACGGCCCAAGGAGTACGCCCTGTTGGAGATGCTCGGTGAGGCTCCCGGCCGGGTGTTCTCCACCGAGCAGGTGCTTGAGCGGATCTGGGGCGCCTCCTGGCAGCAGCCCGCGACCGTCATCGAGCACGTGTACCGCCTGCGCGGCAAGCTGGCGGCACTCCCCACGCCCGCACCCCGGATCACCACGGTCCGCGGCTACGGCTACCGCCTCGACCCCTGAGAGCCGCTATGCCGCCCGCCGCCACCCCGGACTTCCGGCTCCTCTTCGACTCGGCGCTGTCCCCGCTGCTGGTGCTCACCCCCGACTTCACGATCGTCGAGGTCAACCGCGCGTATCTCGCGGCGACCCGTACGGAACGCGCGATCGTCGGGCAGCGCATCTTCGACGTGTTCCCCGACAATCCGGACGACCCCTCGGCCGACGGAGTCGCCAATCTGTGCCGCTCACTGGAGTCGGTGGTGGCGTCGGGCCGTACGGACACGATGGCCTTGCAGCGCTACGACATCCCCGGCGGCGAGGCGGGGACCTTCGCCGAGCGCTACTGGAGTCCCGTCAACACCCCTGTCCTGGACGCCGGGGGCCGGGTCACGCACATCATCCACCGGGTGGAGGACGTCACCGACTTCGTGCATCTGCGCCGGGTCGGCCGCGAGCAGGAACGGGCCGTCGCCGAGGCGCAGATGCGGGCGCAGGGCATGGAGATCGACCTGTTCGTCCGGGCCCGGGAGATCCGCGAGGTCAACGAGCAGCTGAGCCGGGCCAACGCCGAACTGGACGCGGCCGGGCGGCAGTTGAGGGAGGAGCAGCGGGCCAAGGACCGTTTCATCGCCACGCTCTCGCACGAGCTGCGCAACCCGCTCGCCGCCGCGACGGCGGCCGTGGAACTGCTCGCCCTCGACCAGCCCGACGGCGGTCATCCCGCACTGTCCGTCCTGGAGAGGCAGTTGGGCACCCTGGTGCGGATGAGCAACGATCTCCTGGACGGGACACGGGCGTTGACCGGTCGCCTGGAGCTGGTCCCCGAGCGGGTCGACATCCGGTCCGTGGTCGAGAGCGCGTGCGCCGACATCCGCGGTCTGTTCGGCCACGAGGAACGCACGCTGCACCTCACTCTGCCGGACAGGCCCGTCGTGGTCGACGGCGACCGGCTGCGGCTGGCGCAGGTGCTGACGAACCTGCTGTCCAACGCGCTCAAGTACACCCCGCCCGGCGGCCGTACGGAGGTCCGCCTCACGATGGAGGAGGGGCAGGCCCGGCTCACCGTGCGGGACGACGGCATCGGCTTTCAACCCGCCCAGGCCGAGGACCTGTTCGGTGTCTTCACCCGCGCGGCCCCCGCGGGACCCAACACACCCGAGGGCCTGGGCCTTGGACTCGCGGTCGCCCGCACGGTGGTCGACCTGCACGGCGGCCGGATCACCGCGCACAGCGAGGGCCCCGGCAAGGGAGCGACGTTCACGGTCCTGCTCCCCCGGGCCGACGACACGACGCCCGAGCCGCCGCGGCCGTCCGCGCCGCCTCGCCCCCGCCGCCAACTGGCCATCCTGATCGTCGAGGACAACACCGACCTGGCCGCGACCTACCGCACCCTCCTGGAACGCCGGGGCCACCACGTCACCGCCGTCCACACCGGCGCCGACGCGCTCACCGCGACCGAGTCCGACGTCTTCGACGTGGTCCTGTGCGACCTGGGCCTGCCCGACACCGACGGCTACACGGTGGCCCGTACGGTACGCGCCCGGCCGCACGGCGCCCGGCCGCGCCTGATCGCGGTCTCCGGCTTCAGCCAGGGCACCGACCGCTCGCTGTCCCGGGCGGCCGGCTTCGACGCCCACCTCGCCAAGCCGCTCCCGCTGAACGATCTGCTGGACCTCCTGGACCGGCCCGCTCAGGAGAGCGGGGCACTCACCGGGCGGGACGACGACTCGCCCCTGGGCCCGGCCTAGGACAGCCCCAACTCCGTCTCGATCAGCCGGTTGAGGTGCCTGCGGGCGTCCTGGGTGCTCAACGGCGGTGCCTGGCGGAGCCGTTGGAGGGCGAGGCCGTCGGCGAGGGCGGCGAAGCGGACGGTGAAGCCGTCGAGGTCGTCGGAGGCGAACTCGCCGTCGGTGACGCCCCGTTGGGCCAGGGCCCGGATCTGCTCGTGCCAGGTCTCGTAGCGCCGGGCCTGCCCGCCGCTGAACGCCTCGTCGGTGCCCTGCTCACCCGCGTTCCAGTAGTCGAACCACATCCGCCAGTGCCGGTCGGTGTCCTCGGTGAACAGCGCGTCGACGAGCAGCCGCAGCGCCTCGGCGCCGCTGGTCGCCTGCTCGGCGGCCTCGTTCAACTCGGCGTAGTAGCGCTCGATATGGAGCACCATCGCCTCGGAGAGGATCTCCTGCACGCTGCCGAAGTGGTACGTCACGGTGCCGACGGAGACCCCGGCCGCCGCCGCCACGTCGCGTACGCCGACCGAGGCGTAACCGCGTTCCGCTATCAACGGCACGGCCGCCTCGACGATGAGCCGGCGGCGCACCTCGGTGGGCTGCCGGGTCCGGTCGGCGGCGGCGACCGCGCGGCGCGGGGACTTCGCGGCCGGCTGCTTGGCGGCCGTCATCCCGACGTCCTCGGGGTGGTGCGGTGCCATGCGCGCTTGGCCACTGTCTCTCCGTTCGCCCGTGCTTCGACCCGACTGTCCATGACGAAGTCCGCGGCCGTGGCCCGCAGCTCCGTCCGCGTCATGATCTCAGCGTCCCACTCGTCCCCGCGCCGCAGGCGGATCCGCCACTCGGACACGGCGTGCGCGGACAGCGGGTCGTCGCCGCGGATGCGGTACGTCTCCCGCGCGCTCTCCTCGTAGCGCAGCCCGTCCGGATACGTCCGCGACCCCCCGTAGTTGGGGTCGACCTCCAGCGTCCACTCCCCCTTGGCGACATCGTGGGTGACGAGCCGCTCGGGTGCCGCGTCGGCGGGCCGGTCGTAGGTCACGTCGAGCGGTAGGGACTGCTCGGGCTCCTCGAACCGGATCCGCGGCTCTGCCCCGCTTTCCCGCAGCGGCAGTTGTACGTCGCTCCCGGCCGGGACGACGCGCAGCTCGCCGCGTTCGCCGTGCGGCCAGACCCACGGCCAGTAGGTGTCGGAGACGGCGAGGCGGATGCGGTGGCCGGGCGGGATCGCGTAGCCGATGCCGGTCAGCTCGAACTCGACGTCCTCGTAGGTCCCCGGGGTCCACTCGACGGCCCGGTCGCGGCCGTGCCTGCTCAGCAGGTTGAGCACACCCCTGGTGACGAGCGTGGACGAGCCGTCCGGTGCCACGTCGCAGAGGCGGGCGATGACATGGGCGCGCGGGGTGCTGCTGTCGAGGCGGAGCCGGACGCGCGGGCGGCCGAGGATCTCGACGCGTTCGGTGAGCGGCTCGGAGTCGAAGCAGACCGAACGGCCGTCCTCCTCGCGCTGGTCCGGCGGCAGGTCGCTCGCGTTGCCGAAGGGGAAGAAGCGCCCGGCGTCGAGGCCGGTGTGCTGCGGGGAGCGCACGAGGACGGGCTCGCCGCTCGCCCCGAGCGTCCGCGCCTCCCACGTGACCTTGTGGCTCGGCCAGTCGGTGTCCCCCACCCACCGCCCCGGCAGCACGTCGTACGACGTCGCCGGCGGGACCGGGTCGGTGATCCAGGACCGCAGCAGCGGCTCACCCATGACGCCCGTGTCGACGCCCTTGAGGTGCTGGTCCCACCAGCGCAGGGTCTCCTGGAGGAAGCCGATCGCGGGACCGGGCGGCAGGCCCCGGTCGGGGTACTGGTGCGACCACGGGCCGATGATGCCCCGGACGCGGTCGCCGGGCAGGTGCTCGACGAGCCGCAGCACGGCGTCCCGGTACGGGTCGTTCCAGCCGCCGACCGCGAGGACGGCCGCGTCGATCGCTCCGTAGTCCTCGCAGACGCTGCCGTGCTTCCAGTAGTCGTCGCGCTGCTGGTGGGCGAGCCAGGTGTGGAGGAAGGGTTCGAGGGCGTCGAGGCGTTCGCGCCACATCGGCAGCCAGCGGTCCGCGCCGACGTTCGCGGGGTCCGGCGGGCGGGACGCGAAGGCGAGCATGGTGCCGGCCCAGGCGAGCATGTCGATGCCGAGGACGGCGCCGCCCATGTAGTGGACGTCGTTGTCGTAGCGGTCGTCGGTCGAGCAGACGGTGACGATCGCCTTCAGGGGTTCGGGGGCCAGCGCGGCGATCTGGAGGGAGTTGAAGCCGCCCCAGGAGATGCCGAACATGCCGACCTTGCCGGTGCACCAGGGTTGCGCGGCAAGCCAGTTGACCACGTCGACCCCGTCGGCGAGTTCCTGCGCGTCGTACTCGTCGCCGGGCAGGCCCTCGCTGTCGCCGTGGCCCCGGATGTCGACGCGGACGGAGGCGTAGCCGTGGCCCGCGTACCAGGGGTGGCGCTGGGCGTCGCGGGGCGCGGTCCAGTCGCTCTTGCGGTACGGGAGGTATTCGAGCAGCGCGGGCACCGGGTCCGACTCGGCGTCATCGGGCCGCCAGATACGGGCGTGCAGCCGGGTCCTTCCGTCCCGGGTGGGGATCCAGACGTCCTCCCGGACGACCCGGCGCTCGAACTGCTCGCGGTACTTCACGAAACTCCTTCCGCCACAGGGGCGTTGAGTGGGCGCCAGCGTCGGACGCGGTGGCCGTCGGCGCCCTGGTCGGTCCAGATGTCGTCGCCGTCGGCCGCGTCGGTCCAGTCGGCGCTGTCGTCGACGTAGGGCCGCGCGTCGGGGTCGGGTTCCAGAGCGGCGGCCATGAGCCGGCGGGTGTAGGGGTGCCGGGGGTCGGCGAACACGGCTTCCGTGGGGCCCTCTTCGACGACGACTCCGTGGCGCAGGACGACGACCCGGTCCGCGATGCCTCGTACGACCGCGAGGTCGTGGCTGATGAACAGGCACGCCAGGTCGCGTTCCCGGCGCAGGTCGTCGAGAAGGCGCAGGACGTCGGCCTGGACCGATACGTCCAGGGCGGTGGTGATCTCGTCGGCGATGAGGACGTCCGGTTCGCCCGCCAACGCCCGTGCGATGCCTATGCGTTGGCGCTGGCCGCCGGAGAGCTGGGCGGGCAGGCGGTCGGCGAGGGCCGGGTCGAGGCGTACGTCCGCGATGAGCCGGCGGGCCCGGTCGGCGGCCTCCGTGCGGTCGGTCACCGTGCCGAAGAAGCGCAGGGGGTGGCGGACCGCGTCGCCCACGGAGCGGCGGGGGTTGAGCGAGGTGTCGGCGTTCTGGAAGACGAGCTGCACCCGACGCCGCAGGGACAGCGGCCGTTGCTGTGCGGGGCGGGCGAGGTCGCCGTCCGCGTGGCGCATCGTGCCGCCGGACGGGGTGCGCAGTCCGGCGAGGGTCCACGCGAGGGTGGACTTGCCGCTGCCCGACTCCCCGACGAGAGCGAGGACTTCACCGCGCCGGACGTCGAAGGAGACACCGTGCATGGCCCGGGTGCTGCCGTAGTCGATGGTGATGTCCTGGGCGGAGATGGCGACGGGGGCGTCGGCGGGGACCTCGGCCCTGGGCCTGACCTCCCGTTCCCCCGCCTCGCCGACGACGGCGAGTCCGGCGTCGTCCAGGCGCGGCACGCTCGCCAGCAGGCGGCGCGTGTACGGGTCCTGGGGCTGCGAGAAGAGCTGCCCGGTGGGCGCAGACTCCACCACGCGCCCCGACCGCAGGACGGTCACATCGTCGGCCATGTGGGCGACGACCCCTAGGTCGTGGCTCACCAGCACCGCGGCGAGGCCGAGTTCGTCGCGCAGTGCGGCGATCAGGTCGAGGACGCTGCGTTGGGTGACGACGTCGAGGCCGGTCGTCGGTTCGTCGAGGACCAGGACCTTGGGGCGGGCCGCGATGGCCATGGCGATGGCGACGCGCTGCTGCTGGCCGCCGGACAGCTCGTGCGGATAGCGGCGGGCCAACTCCGCGGGGTGCGGCAGCCGGACCTGTTCGAGGAGGTCGACGACGGGCACGTCACCGCCCGTCTCGGCGATCTGCCGTCCGATGCGCATGGAGGGGGTAAGGGCGTGGCCGGCGTTCTGGCCGACCATGGCGACCGTGCCGCCGCGCAGCCGCCTCAACTCCCGCGCGGGCAGATCGAAGACATCGGCACCGGCGACCTCGACCGAGCCCCCGGTGATCCGGGAGCCGTGACGCAGATGGCCCAGGAGGGTCGCGGCGACGGTCGACTTGCCGCTGCCGGACTCGCCGACTAGAGCGTGGGTGCGGCCCTCGGCGACGTCCAGGGACACCTCGTGCACGACGGGGACGTCACGGCCGCCCGAACGGTAGGCCACGGACAGGGAGTTGACGGACACGATCGAGGTCATCAGGAGCCCTCCCTGATCCGGTCGACGCCCCACGCCTTGGACAGGCCGTCGGCCGCGAGGTTGAGCCCGACCACGAGGGTGGCCAGGGCGATGATGGGGGCGAGGCTGGCCATCGGGACGACGGTGATGGCGGTGCGGTTCTCGGCGACCATCAGGCCCCAGTCGGGAGTCGGCGGGTCGGCGCCGAAGCCGAGGAAGGACAGCGAGGAGATCAGCAGCACGACCCAGGAGGCCCGCATCGCGAACTCCACGCACACCACGTCGGTGATGTTCGGCAGGATCTCCCGGCGCAGGATCGACCAGGTGCTCTCGCCCCGGGCGCGGGCCGCGGTCACGTAGTCGGCGGGGACCACCGCGAGGGCGGCGCCGCGCACGACACGGACGACCTGCGGGACGTAGACGATCGCGACGGCCAGGACGATGACCGCCGGGCCGGTGCCGAGGGCCGTCACAACGACGAGGAGGGCCAGGACGGACGGGATGGAGAGGATCGCGTCCAGGACGCGGCCCAGGACGTCGTCGAACCAGCCGCCGCGCAGGGCCGCCGCGCAGCCGATGACCGTGCCGAGGGCGACGGTGAGGAGGGTGGCGGCGACGGAGACGCCGAGGGCGTACCGGCCGCCGTACAGGACGCGGGCGAGGACGTCGCGGCCGTACTGGTCGGTGCCGGCCCAGTGGCTCCAACTCGGGCCGAGCAGCGCGTGGCCGGCGTCGTTGGCGATCGGGTCGTAGGAGGTGAGGAGGGGGGGCGAGCAGGGCGATCAGGATGTGGACGGCGACGATCGCGAGGCCGACGAGGACGGTGCGGGAGCTGCTCAGGGTGCGCCAGGCGCGGACGGTGCGGGCGCCGCGGACGGTCGTCGGCGGGACGGTGTCGAGCGTGGTCATCGTGTCCTCCCTCGGGTGCGGAGCCTGGGGTTGAGGGCCATGGTGGCGAGGTCGGCCGCGAGGTTGCAGACGACGTAGACGACCGCGCTGATCAGGGCGATGGCCTGGATGGTGGGCAGGTCGCGGTTCTGCACGGAGGAGAGCATCAGCTTCCCGATGCCCGGGTAGTTGAAGACGTTCTCGACCACCGCGACCCCGCCGACCAGCCAGGCGACGTTGAGCGCGATGACGTGCAGCGTGGGCAGCAGGGCGCTGGGCAGGGCGTGCCGGGTGACGACCCGCCAGGTGGAGAGGCCCTTGAGGCGGGCGGTGGTGACGTACTCGGTGGCCATCACGTCGATGACCGAGGTGCGGGCCATGCGGACGATGTACGCGGCCATCACGACGGCGAGGGCGAGCGCGGGAAGCCATACGGCGGGCAGGAGTTGGCCCACTCCGGCATCCGGGCCGTAGAGGACGACGGCGGGGAACCACGGGAGGGCGACCGAGAAGCACAGGACGAGGACGGTGGCGACGACGAACTCGGGGACGCTCATGCCGACGAGGCTGACGGTGGAGATGACGTGGTCGGGCCAGCGGTCGCGGTAGAGGCCGGCGAGGATGCCGAGGACGATCGATCCGGTGACCGCGAAGAGGACGGTGACGAGGGCGATCAGCGCCGAGTTGCCGAGGTACATGGACACTTCGCCGCCGACGGCCTTGCCGGAGACGAGGGAGGTGCCGAAGTCGCCGTGCAGCGCGCCCCACACCCAGTGGCCGTACCGCTCCCAGGCGGGCTGGTCGAGGTTGAGCTTGGTGCGCAGGGCGGCCACCGCGTCCGGGGTCGCGTCCTTGCCGAGGATCTGGGTGGCGACGTCGCCGGGCAGCGCCTGGACGGCGAGGAAGACGAGGATGGACGAGAGGAACAGGGTGCCGACCGCGGCCGCGATACGGCGGGTGGTGAAGGAGAGCACGGTCAGGCTCCCTTCAGGCCGATGTTGAGGTAGTCGAACTCGAAGCCGTGCTCGGCGTATCCGCGTACCTTGCGGGAGATGCCGACGAGCCGGTCGGCGAACATCGGGGTCATCGCCCCGCCTCTCTCGATCACCAGCGTCTGTGCCTCGCCGTAGAGTTCGCGCCGCTTGGTGGCGTCGGTCTCGGCGCGGGCCCGGTCGAGCACCGCGTCGAAGCCCTTGTCGGACCAGGCGGTCTCGTTGTAAGAGGAGCCGCTGCGGAAGATCTGGGTGAAGAGCTGGTCGACGGGCCGACCGGTGAACCAATAGGTGGCCATCAGCGGCTTCTTCATCCAGATCTGGGTGTAATAGGAGTCCGCCGAGGCCGTCTTGACCCTGATCCTGATGCCCGCGCGCTTCGCCGAGTCCTGGTAGGCGAGCGCCATCGGCGTGAACAGCGGGTCGTAGGACGAGGTGTAGAGGTCCATCGCCAGGCCCTCGTGGCCCGCCTGCTTGAGCAGGTATTTGGCCTTCTCCGGGTCGTGCTGGGGGTGCGCGGTGATGTGCGCGGGGTCGCTCGGCGGCACCGGGTTGTCCCAGCCCGCGGTGCCCGCGCCCTGGAGGGCGACCCGCACGACGTGGTCGGGGTCGTAGGCGAGCTTCATGGCCTGGCGGACGCGGACGTCGGTGAAGGGCTTCTCGGTGGTGAGCATCGGGAGGACGTACCACTGGGCGTCCTTCACGCGGGCGACGGTCGCGCGGTCCGAGGCGGCGACCACGCGGGCGGTCGCGAAGTCGAGGTTGGTCTGCGACAGGAGGTCGACCTGCCCTGCCAGCAGGGCGTTCGAGCGGGCCGACATGTCGGCGACCGAGTAGAAGGCGATCGCGTCGAGCACGGGGCGGCCGGCCCAGTGGTCCTTGTTCGCGGTGACGCGGCCGGGGCCCGCCGGGGCGAACGACTCCAGCTTGAAGGGGCCGGTGCCTATGCCGGTGCGGCCGATGGACTTCGCGCTGCCGTCCGGTACGACGTAGCAGTTGTAGTGCGTCAGCAGGCTCGGGAACTCGGCGTTCGGCGTCTTCAGCGGCACGACGAGGGTGTGCGCGTCGGGCGTGCCCAGCTTCGCCGGGTCGATGAGCGGGGCGAGGACCGCGGCCTGCGGGGACGCCGTCGCCTTGTCGAGGATGTGGCGCAGGGTGTACGCGGCGTCGGCGGAGGTGAAGGCGCGGCCGTTGTGGAAGGTGACGCCCTTACGCAGCCGGAAGGTCCAGGTGCGGGCCTTGGCGTCGGTCTCCCAGGACTCGGCGAGGTCGGGGGCCAGTTCGCCGTTGGCCGATACGCGGACGAGCCGGTTGTAGAGGGCGCCCAGGTATTCGTACGCGGACAGGGAGCTGGCGGGGTCGAGGGTCTCGGCGTCGGAGGCGGGCGGCCGGGCGATGCGCAGGGTGCCGCCGCGGTCGGGGGCGCCTTTCCGGGCGGCGGCCGGGAGGACGGGGGCGGCCTCCGCCCCGCCGCAGCCGGTCAGCAGCCAGGACCCGCCGAGCGCGGCGGCCGAGGCGACGCCCGCGGCGAGCACCGACCGGCGGCCCGGGTGGTGGATGTCGGACATGTACCGACCGTCCTTGTCGCTATTCGTTCAGCCGAACGATTGAGTGAAGTTGGTGAACGATAACGAGGGGATGGTTTCCCGCCAACCCTTTGGGCGCGGAAATTAACGTCCGAAACGCACTGGTTACGCGGGGAATCCGCGCGGGATGCGGACCCTTGGGCCAACTGCCGCCCCTGGAGGCCCTGTTGCCGTCACACACGCACGCGTGGGCGAAGGCAGTGCACGCGTGGGCGACAGCATTGCACGACATGTCGAATGACATTCGAGATCTCGAACACGGCGGGGCGCTGGTCCTCATCCGCGCGGTCGGCAACGGGGAGCCGGACGTAGGTCTACGGCTTACGGGGCCGTGGCAGGGCGCCGCGCGCCGCCGGGGTGGCGGCGCCGGCGCGAGCGTTCGCTGCCTGACCGGGGCCCGGCCGGTCGGGCCGTCACTCCCCCGCGAAGGCCTTCTCCAACTCGGCGAGGTCGAACTTGCCCATGGCCATGAAGGACGCCGTCGCACGGGCGACCTTCGCGGGGTCCGGGTCGATCATCATCTCGATGAGCCGGCTCGGGACCACCTGCCAGGAGACCCCGAACTTGTCCTTGAGCCAGCCGCACGGGCCGGGCTCGCCGCCGTCGGTGAGCTTGGCCCAGTAGTAGTCGATCTCCTCCTGGTTCTCACACGGGATCTGGAACGAGATCGCCTCGGTGAACTTGAACTCGGGTCCGCCGTTCAGCCCCACGAACTTCTGCCCGAAGGCCGTGAACTCGACGGTGAGCACCGAGCCCGCGGGCTGCCGGGCGCCCTCGCCGTAGTGGCTGACGTGGCCGACGCTGGAGTTCTTGAAGATCGACACGTAGTGGTGGGCGGCTTCCTCCGCCTGGCCGTCGAACCAGAGGCAGGTGGTGAGTCCGTCGGTGCGTGCGTCGGTGGTCATGAGCTCCTCCATGGGCTGCGGGACGTCGAACACGGTCATCTGTATCGACCCCGGCCCGCCCCGAAACTCATCGGTGGACCGGAAACCCACCGGACCGGCACAGGCTCCGGCCGACTCCTCTGCTCACGGCGAATCTGCTGAGGGCCTAGAAACCCCCAGGCAGGGGCGTTGTCGGCCGACAGTGGAGACAGGTCACGACACACCTTCGACAGCCTCGACAAGGAGTGCCCATGTCTCCGCTCACGGCCGGTTTCGCGCCGGCCCTCATGCCCCGCGCCGAGGAGGGCGACACCCCGTCGTCCCGCTTCGACGACCATCTCGCCGCCCAACTGCTGGGCCAGCGCATCGTGTTCCTCGGCACCCAGGTCGACGAGGTCTCCGCCAACCGGGTCTGCGCGCAGCTGCTGCTCCTGTCCGCCGAGGACCCCCGCACGGACATCAGCCTGTACATCAACAGCCCCGGCGGCTCGGTGACGGCGGGCCTCGCGATCTACGACACGATGCAGCTGATCCCGAACGACGTCGCCACCCTGGCCATGGGTTTCGCGGCCAGCATGGGCCAGTTCCTGCTCAGCGTCGGCACCCAGGGCAAGCGCTACGCCCTCCCCCACGCGCGGGTCATGATGCACCAGCCGTCGGCGGGCATCGGCGGCACCACCGCCGACATCGAGATCCAGGCGGAGAACCTGGACTTCACCAAGCGGACCATCGAACGGCTGACCGCGCAGCACACGGGCCAGAGCGAGGAGACGATCTCCCGCGACGGCGACCGCGACCGCTGGTTCACGGCCGAACAGGCCAAGGAGTACGGCATGGTGGACCGGGTCGTCGCCTCCCTGGACGATGTCCGGCCGGCCGCCTCGAAGCGACGGATGGGGCTCTGACATGGGGACGTACACGATTCCGAACGTCGTCGAGCGCACCCCGAACGGCGAGCGTTCGTACGACGTGTTCAGCCGGCTGCTCTCCGAGCGGATCATCTTCCTCGGCACCGAGATCGACGACGGCGTCGCCAACGTCGTCATCGCGCAACTCCTCCATCTGGAGTCGTCGTCGCCGGAGAGCGAGATCGCGATCTACATCAACTCGCCCGGGGGATCGTTCACTTCACTGATGGCGATCTACGACACGATGACGTACGTCCAGGCCCCGATCTCGACGTTCTGCGTCGGTCAGGCCGCGTCGACGGCGGCGGTGCTGCTGGCCGGCGGGGACCCGGGGCGGCGGTTCGTCCTGGAGCACGCGCGGGTACTGCTCGGCCAGCCCGCGACCGGCGGGCAGCGCGGCATGGTCTCCGATCTCGCCCTCCAGGCCAAGGAGATGGTGCGGATCCGCTCCCAGGTGGAGGAGGTGCTGTCCCGGCACACGCACCACGACATCGCCACGCTGCGCGCCGACATGGACCGGGACAAGGTGTTCACCGCTCAGGAGGCCGTGGCGTACGGCCTGGCCGACGAGGTGGTCAGCCGACGCCTCGGCCAGGCCTGAGCGACCCGGCCGGTCAGGCGGCGACCAGACTGAGCCGGCCGTTGTAGGGCGAAGTGACCCTGCCCTGACGCCTGTTGCGGTGCCGGCCCAGTTCGTCGCGGGCCAGCGACAGCAGGTCTCCGAGGTCGAGCCCGAGGGCGTGGGCGGCGGCCGCGAGGACCTCAGAGGAGGCCTCCTTGCGGCCCCGCTCCACCTCCGAGAGATACGGCATGGAGATCCGGGCGGCGTCGGCGACGTCCTTCAGGGTGCGCTCCTGGGCGAGCCGCTCCTGCCGCAGGACATCACCCACCAGGTCGCGCCACAGGGGCTCCTTGGGCGCGGGGACCTGCGGCTCGGGCAGGTGGGGGGCCGGCTCGTGCGGGCGCAGGGGGATCACGCGGGCGTGGTTCGGCGCTTGGTTGGTCACCCTCTCAGACTAAAAGCGCTGGACGTCAGGGGAAGGGGTCAGCATTCTGCCCTGGGTGGAATCACCGAGGTGAAGGGTGTCGGAACGGTGCTGCGCGACACGTTCGACGGGGCGGCCGAGCGCTACGACCGGGCCCGGCCCCGGTATCCGCGCCCACTGGTCGAGGAACTCGCCCGTACGGCGGGCCTGGGCCCTGACAGCCGGGTGCTGGAGATCGCCCCCGGCACCGGCCAACTCACCGTCCCGCTCGCCGAGTTCGGGTGCCGGCTGATCGCCGTGGAGCTGGGCCCCTCGCTCGCCGCGGTGGCCCGGCGGAATCTGGAGGCGTTCCCGCGGGTGGACGTACAGGTCGCGGACTTCGAGCGGTGGGAGGTGCCGGACGAGCCGTTCGACCTGGTGGTGATCGCGACGGCGTACCACTGGTTCGATCCCGGCCTGTTCCTGGCGAAGGCGGCGTCCGCGCTGCGACCCGGCGGGCGGCTCGCGGTCGTCACGACGCACCATGTGGCGGGCGGCACGCGGGAGTTCTTCGACCGGATGCAGGCGTGCTACGAACGCTGGGACCCGGCCACTCCGCCCGGCCTGCGGATGCCCACCGAGGACGAATCGGCGACGGACACCGGGGAGTTCGAGCGTGCCGCGCGCTTCGGGGACGTCACGGTGTGGCGCGGGGCGCAGGAGATCACGTACACGACGGACGAGTATCTCGACGTCCTGCTGACCTACTCGGGCCATCTCGCGCTGGACGAGCCCGCGCGCCGGGGCCTGCTGGCCTGTCTCCGGGAGCTGCTGGAGACGCGGCACGGCGGCCGGGTCACCAAGCGCTATCTGCACGAGCTGATCACGGCCACCCGGGCGTGACCGACTAGGGCCTGTCTGCCAGGTGCACCACGGCGCGCACCCGCTTGCCGACCGGTACCCGTTCGACGGTCACCTGCGCGGCCAGGGCGTGGACTATCTCCAGGCCGTGCCGGCCGATGCGCTCGGGGTCCCGGGCGAAGAGCCGGGGCAGGGCGACGCTGCTGTCGCAGACGGACACCGTCACCGAGGTGTCCGTGCCCTCCAGCTCGAGGATGTACGGGCCGTTGCTGTGCCGGTCCGCGTTGGTGACCAACTCGCTGACCAGCAGGAGCAGTTCACCGTCGGACTGGTCGTCGATCGTGGCGCACCACTCGGTTCTGAGCTGTTCGAGGAACTGGTGCGTGAAGTGGCGGGCCGCTGAGATGCAGCCCGGTTCGCCGGTGTAGTGCGCCGCCCGCCGCAGCGGTTCCACGGGCACGTCGAAACGAGTCGGTATCACTACCCCGTCCCGGTGGTCGATCATGCGTGTCTCTCTCGGAAGGCGGCTCTGCCGGTCGCTGTCGTACCAGTGCTCGTACCCAGCACCACGCCCGGCAGTCCCCCCGATCAGAGTGCCGGTGAAATCGACTCGGAGGAAATCGACGCGCTGACCGTCGAGGCGGAAGTCGTGGCCGTGTCCGACGCGGCCGAGGCGGACGAGGAGGAGGCGCCGGAAGAGGCTGATGAGGCTGATGAGGACTCCGTCGACGGCGGCTGGGAGGACGGGGTGTCCGACCCCGGTGACGAGGACGACGGCGACGACGGTGCGCTCGACGACGGCGGGCAGGGGCTCGGGGACATGCCGGGGGTCTTGGGGGCGCACGGCGGCGGGGACTCGGAGGACGGCGAAGTCGGCGGGGACACGCTCACGGAGGGGCTGGCCGGGTTCACCGGCGGCGGGGTCCTGTGGTCGTGCTTTCCCGTGTCGCCGTGACGGCGGCCGAACCAGTGGCCGTTGTGCGGGTCGTAGATCACGAAGATGTTGATGATCCGGGGTGCGGGGGTGACCACGACGACGTTCTGCGGGCGGTACGAGGACCAGGTGTCGCCGGTGCGCTTCGGGGTGGTCTGCTGGGCAACGGGCGGCGTCAGCGGGTTGCCGCAGGCGCAGCGGACGCGGGGGACGCCGTGGTTGTCGACGAGGACGGCGGTGCCGGCCTGGAGGACGGCCTGGTAGCTGGTGGCGGCGCCGTCGCGGTAGCCGTGGTTGGTGACACGGGTGTCCATGCGCAGCTGTACGGGAGTGAGCGAGCGCAGGTAGGCGGGAACTCCGGCGGGCTGGACGCCGGCGACGGACGCGAACGCCGTGTTCTTCGCCGGGGCCGCCTGGAGGGCCTTGATCTGCCGCTCCACATCGCAGGCGGAGACGTTCTGGGTGCCGCCGTAGAGGCCCGGGGCACCGCCGTCGACGCCGCGTACCGCGTTCACCGGTTCCGAGGCGCTGGGGGACGCGGTGACGGGCGGGGCCGAGTTCTCGGTCGCGGTGGACTCCGTGAACGGTTCGGGGCCGGTCTTGGCCGCGGCCTGGAGGAACACCTCGCCCTTGCCCGCCGTGGTGGTCGAGCCGCCGTCGGACCGGGTGAGGACGACGGTCAGCACCACGGCGGCGACCACGACCGCGGTGAGGATCGCGACGCGGGGCGCCGACCTCCACCAGGGCCGGTGCGGCTCCGGCGCCCCGCCACCGCCGCCGCCCGAGGGCTGCGAGGGCGGTCCCGAAGGCGGCTGGGAGGGTCCCGAAGGCGGCTGGGAGGGTCCCGAGGGCGGCTGGGAGGGTCCCGACAGCGGGCCGGAGGGCGGTCCGGTGGGGCGGCCTGAAGACGGAGGTTCGACGCTCACGAGCTCTTCTTCCCGACGCGGGCTGCAAGGCCACTCGTACCGATAAGTGACCTTTTGTCCACAACGAACCCATTGTGTGCTCGGGGCATGGTCCGCCCGCAAGCCGACGCGGACGGCCCTCCCGGCGGGCGCGCTCCCCGGTCGCTGCTTAGCGTGGCCGTGTGACCCCCCGAACCCCCTCTGACCAGGCGACGGCCCGCCACGGCTGGCCCCAGGCGCTCGGCACGGTGCTGGCCGGACTGCTCACCATGGGCGTGGTCGCCGCGCTGGGCCTGTGGGCGGCGGGCGCGGCGGACCTCCCGGACGGAGCGTTCCCCCGGGTCGTCACGGCGACGGTGGTGGCAGCGGTCGGCGGCACCCTGAAACTCTCCGGGAACGCCGGCTCCCTGGCCGACACCAAAGCGGGCCTGACCGCCATCCCCCTCTCGGTGACCCTGTCCGGCGCCCTGGCGACCGCGACGGCCTTCCTACGGCCCCTGCGGCACCGCGCGGTCGCCTCGGCGACGGAGCTCGCCGGCTGGGCCGCCCGCATCGCCGTCCTGTGGCTGCTCGGCCTGATCGGGCTGGCGCTGGGCGCGCGCCAGAAGTTCTCGATCTCCCTCGGCAGCGGCACCCTCGGCGACATCGGCGACCTGCTCGGCACCTCCCCCGAGGTCGGCTTCGAGGCCGACGTACCGCAGACGGTCCTGTTCGGCCTCCTGTGGCTGGCCGGGGTCCTGGTCCTCGCGCTCCTGGTGTCCCCCGGCGCGCCCGTCCCCGCGCGCCTGCTCCGCTTCCACACGGCGGTACGCCCGGCCGCGTACGCGGTGGTGGCCCTCCTGCTGGCCTACGTGGCGCTCGGCGTCGTCCTGGCCCTCGTCCTGGCGGCCACCCGGGGCAATGCCACCCAGACCTTCGCCCTGATCCTGCTCGGCATGCCGAACCTGGTCTGGCTGGCCCTCACCCTCGGTTTGGGCGCCACCTGGAACGGGCGCGTCGACGGCCCCTTCGGCCTCCCCGTCCCCCACCTCCTCGACGAGGTCCTGCGCACCCCGGACATCTCCACCCTGAACCTGCACACCCTCGCCGCCCACGACGGCCGCGTGTGGTGGCTCCTGGTCCTGGACGCGGTCCTGCTCCTGGCCACCGCGTTCCTGATGGCCGCGCGTTCCCCGTCCCGCGTCCGCGCCTGGCAGCACGCCGTCCACCTCGCGGTCGCCCTCGCCCTCGCGGTCCTCATGATCTGCCTGGTCGGCCGCGTCTCCGCCCACTACGGCCTCTCCCTCCTCGGCATCGGCGACGTGGGCGGCGGCCTGTCCGGAGACCTGTTCCTGAAGCCCGAGGTGTGGTCGGCGATGGGGCTGGCCGCGCTGTGGGGGCTGGTGTCGGGCTTCCTGGGCGCCCTGCTGGCGAAGCCGGTCCACCGGAGGGGCGCGGTGGAAATCCCGGCGCAGCCGGGGCGGCGGACGTGAGAGGGTGCGCCGAGCCGACGGAAGGGCAGACATGGCGCTGACACTCGAAGACCGCCTGGCCATCACGGAGTTGATCGCCCTGCACGGCCACCTGGTCGACGAGGGCGAACTCGACCGGCTGGCCGAGGTGTTCACCCCGGACGTCGAGTACGACCTCACCGACTTCGCCCAGGGCACCCTCACCGGCCTCACCCAACTCACCGCCGCCGCGCTCGCGTTGGGCTCCGCCAACCCCGTCGCGCACCACGTGACGAACGTGCTGATCGAGGACTCGCCGGACGGCGGCGTCCGGGCCCGCTCAAAGGGCCTGGGCATCCGCACGGACGGCTCCTGCGGCTCGGTGACGTACGTGGACACGCTGGTGCGGGAGGGGTCGGGCTGGCGCATCGCACGCCGAAAGGTGTCAGCACGACGCACCCCGCTGAACGGGCTGAGCGACACCCCCGAGGACGCGCACCTGTGAACGCGCCGGGCGAGCCCCCCTTAGGGGCGCGCATCAGAACGGGCTGAGCAGCATCCCCTGAGGACACGCGCGCCTCTCAACCGGCTCGGCCTCATCCCCCCAGGGGCGCGGGGAACTGCGCGACCGACCCCCACGGACCCGCACCCGAAAACCTCACTCACGCACCCTGAACACAGGCTCCGCCCACCGAGGCAACGCGGGAGGCCCCTCATCCGGCCCCCCGCCCACCCGCAGATCCACCTCGGTCGCCGCATGCCCACCCCCGCCCCCGCCCTCACCCCCGCGCAACGCCGACACAAACGCACGACACGACGCGTACCGATCATCAGGACTCTTCGCCAACGCCTTCGCGAAGACCCCGTCGACATGCCCAGGCAGACCCGCCCGAGCCTCACTGACCGCCGGAGGCACGTCGTACTGGTGCGCCCACAACAGAGCCATGTCGTCATCACGCCGGAACGGCGGCCGACCCGCAAGGGTTTCGTAGGCGACACAGGCGAGCCCGTACACATCGCACCGCCCGTCGACCGGCCGCCCCGAGATCTGCTCGGGAGCCACGTAGTCGAGCGTCCCGACGAACTGCCCGACCGTCGTGAACCCGGTCAGTGACAGCGACTTCTTCGTCAGCCCGAAGTCGGTGAGGTAGACGTGCTCGGGATGGTCGCTGTCGGTACCGTGCGCCACGAGGATGTTGCCGGGCTTCACGTCCCGGTGGACCAGCCCGTGTTCGTGCGCCGCGTCCAGCGCGGAGGCGACCTGCCCGATGATCCGCGTGGCCGTCGGGAGGTCCAACGGCCCCTCCCGGTCAAGGAGATGACGCAGATCACTGCCGGAGACGTAGCGCATCGCGATGTACAGGACGCCGTCCGTCTCGCCCGCCTCGAAGACGGGGACGATGTGCGGATGGTCGATCGCGGCGGCGACCCGGGACTCGTGGGTGAAGCGTTTGCGGAAGGTGTCGTTGCGGGCGAGTTCGGGGGCGAGCAGCTTGAGGGCGACGGTGCGGTCGAGGCGCAGGTCGCGGGCGCGGTAGACGACGGCCATGCCGCCGCGGCCGATCTCGTCCTCGATGCGGTACCCGGCGATCTGCTGCCCGATGAGCTCGGAGGGCCGCCCGGAGAAGAGGCTCGCGTCACGGGCCATCGGTGCTCACGACCTGGGTGGGGGCGTGGCCGGGGTCGGCCGGTTCGGCGCGGGGTCCGTCGTCTGAGGCGTAGGTGCTGAGGCGGGTGCCGTCGGTGTGGACCCAGCGTTCGTGGTCGGCGTCGTAGAGCCAGACGGACTCGCCGTCGACGACCACGCCGATCCGCAGGCCCCTGGTGCGGGCCTGGAACGTGGCGCCGTCGAGGCCGCCGCCCGCGAGGTCCTCGACGGCGCTGCGGTAGCGGGCGAGGGCCTGTTCGGCTCGGGCGAGGAGGGGGCGTGGGTCGGCGGTGCGGGTGAGGGGGCCGCGGGCGGCCGGCGGGTCGTGGGCGACGGAGATGAGGTGGCGGCCGTCGACCCAGGCGGACCAGCCGTTGGAGCACAGGGCGTGGGCCCAGTCGCCGCGCCGCTCCAGCAGCTGCACGGGGAGCAGCGCGTCGAGGGGCACGGTGGGACGGGCGGGGTCCGGGGCCTCCCAGGCGGGCATCCCGTGCTCGGGGACGACGTGGGTGGGCCGGAAGCCGGGGGTCGTCATCGTGGCGGCCCCTATTTCCGCATCACGGCGGGTTCGTGCCGCCGGAGCAGCCGGGAGACGAGGAAGCCGAAGAGCAGCGACAGCACGACGAGCATGCCCATGTTGAGCAGCCACACCCCGGCCGAGTGCCGGAACATCGGATCGCCGGTCAGCTCGCCCGGCACGATCCGGGCCAGCCCGATGGTGCCGGCCATCCCGCCGAGCGCCCACCGCGAGGGGACGAGCCAGGACAGCTGTTCCAGGCCGGGCACGCCGTGCAGCTTCAACAGGGCGCCGCAGAAGACCACTTGGACGATGGCGAGCAGCACAAGCAGTGGCATCGTCACCTCCTCCTTGCGGACCAGCGCGGAGACCAGCAGGCCGAGCATCATCGCGGTGAACGCCAACAGGGCGACGGCGACCGTGATTTCGATCAGGGGTGGCATCAGCACCCCTTTGCCGCCGGGCGCGTTGAGGTCGACGCCGAACAGGCCGACCAGGGTGAGCACCACGGCCTGCGCCACGGTGATCGCGCCCAGGACGACGACCTTGGAGAGCAGATACGCCGATCTGGAGAGGCCGACGGCTCTCTCGCGCCGGTAGATCGCGCGTTCCTTGACGAGTTCGCGGACGGCGTTGGCGGCGCCGGTGAGCACACCACCGACGCACAGGATGAGCAGGGCATTCATCGCCGTGTCGCGGGTCAGCTGGCTTCCGGCCAGCGCGCGGGCCATCGCGCCCATGACGAACGGCAGCGCGATCATGATGGCGAGGAAGGTCCGGTCGGCGCCGAGGGCGGCGGTGTAGCGGCGGATGAGGGTGCCGAGCTGGGCGCCGCGGCTGCGGGGTCTGGGCGGCGGCGGGGCCGAGGCGACCGGGCCCGGGCCCAACTGGTGCGGCTGCGCGGTGGAGTTGACGATGTACTGGCGCCGGAACGGCGACTCCCGGTACTCCCCCGCCCAGTCCCGGTCCTGGTCCCGCTCGAACGCCTCGAAGGCCTCCGGCCAGTGCTCGAAGCCGAAGTAGGCGAGGGCGTCGTCGGGCGGCCCGTAGTAGGCGACCTTGCCGCCGGGCGCGAGCACGAGCAGCCGGTCGCACACGTCGAGGCTGAGGACGCTGTGGGTGACGACGATGACGGTACGGCCGTCGTCGGCGAGGCCGCGCAGCATGTGCATCACCGAGCGGTCCATGCCGGGGTCGAGTCCGGAGGTGGGTTCGTCGAGGAAGAGCAGCGACGGCTTGGTCAGCAGCTCCAGGGCCACGCTGACGCGCTTGCGCTGCCCGCCGGAGAGGCTGTGCACGGGCTGCGCGGCGCGCTGTTCGAGGCCGAGTTCGCGGACGACCTCGTCGACCCGGGCCCGGCGTTCGGCCTTGGCGGTGTCCTGGGGGAAGCGGAGTTCGGCCGCGTACGACAGGGCGCTGTGCACGGTGAGCTGGGCGTGCAGGATGTCGTCCTGCGGGACCAGGCCGATGCGCTGGCGCAGTTCGGCGTAGTCGCGGTAGAGGTCGCGGCCGTCGTAGAGGACGGTGCCGCGGTCGGCGGGGCGCTGGCCGGTGAGCGCGTTGAGCAGGGTGGATTTTCCGGCGCCGCTGGGTCCGACCACGGCGAGCAGGCATTTCTCGCCGACCGGGAACGACACCTGGTCGAGCAGCACCTTGCGGCCCCGGTCGACGGCGACGGTGAGGTCCTGCACGTCGAGGGAGACCTCGCCGGTGTCGACGTATTCCTGCAGCTGGTCGCCGACGAGACAGAACGCGGAGTGTCCGATGCCGACGATGTCACCCGGCCCGACGGGGGCGCGGGCGACGGGCTGGCCGTTGAGGTAGGTGCCGTTGTGGCTGCCGAGGTCGACGATCTCGTACGTGCCGTCCGGCCCGGCCCGCAGTTCGGCGTGGCGCCGGGAGACGACCAGGTCGTCGACGACGAGGTCGTTGTCGGCGGCCCGGCCGATGCGGATCGCACGGCTGGGCAGCGGTCGTACGGTGGTGGGTTGCCGGTAGGTGCCGGTGAAGGCCGGCATGGACACCGCCGAGGGGCGTTCCGGGGCCGGGGCGGGGCGGTCGGCGAGGACGACGCGGGGGCCGTCGGCCGGGTTGCCGAAGCGGATCACGCTGCCGGGTCCGACGCCCCACTCCTGGATGCGGCGGCCGTCGGCGTAGGTGCCGTTCGTGCTGTGCTCGTCCTCCAGCGTCCAGTGGTCCGCGTCGGGCCGCAGGACCGCGTGGTGCCAGGAGACACGGGCGTCGTCGATGACGATGTCGCTGAGCGGGTCGCGGCCGACGTGATAGTCGCGGCCCGGGGTCATGACCGTGGAGCCCGATTCCGTCTCCAGGAGGAGGTCGGGCGCGGTCGGCACCATCGGCCGCTCTGACATGCACCGAATTCTACCGATTCGTTCACGTGTGTGCCCGGTCAGCGGTCAGGGGGTGCGGTGGTCGACACGTGTCAGGCGACGGGGACCACGAGTGCCGGAACGGTCCGCTGCATCCTGAGGGCGTCGACCGACTCGGCGAGCAGTTCGTACTCGGTGGTCTCGTCGCTGATGGAGATCTGCACGAGCCGTCCGGCCGCCAACTCGTAGGCGACCTGCTCCTGTTGACCGACATCGCGGGACCAGGTGCGTAACGCGCGGGGCACGTCGGGGGCCGAGTCGGCGACCGGGACCAGGGCACCCCTGGGGAAGCGCGGGTTCTCCGGTTGCGGGTCGAGCCGGTCGGCCATCCACACCGCGCGGTCCCGTAACCACCACAGCGCGAGCGCCAGGGTCGGGGCGCGGTAGGTCCCCAGGGGCACCCCGACGCGCTGCCCGCCGCAGGTACCGTACGCGGTGACATGGCACAGGAATTCGTCGTGCACGATCACTCCCCCGTCGCGTGTCTCGATTGCCGGTCGGGCCTCGCTTTCCATGCGGCTCTGATGGCGGCTCGGGTGGCTCAAGTGGTGCGCACGATGGCGGCTTTGCCTCGTGAAGTGATGCCCTAGCAGTCGAGTATGTTCACTCCCGAAACACTGTCACCACGACTTTTTAGCCACTCTCTTGGCATATTCACAGCCTTGTTTGGCCGAAAACCTTCGGGACCCCTTTTGCGGTGATCTCGCGCCGTCATCACCCGAGGGGTAATCGACGTCCTGCGCACTTCCCGGCAGGGTGAAGGCACCGGGGCGGCAGGAAACCGGACCCCGGTCCTGACCAGTACGAACGACCTCGCTGAAGGCCGATGCACCACCGGTCCGTCGAGGGTACAAAGGCGGGGGCGATCAGGTCACCGTACGGCTTGAAGAACGGCTCGACTCCCGGCCAGGGCTTCTTCGCGATATCGCCGCGGTGCCACCCCGACCGTCCGCTTGAAGGCATTGCTGAAGGCGCTCTCGGAGGTGTAGCCGACGGAGCGGGCGAGTGCGCCGACCGGGGTGGTGTCCTGGCGGAGGGCCCGGGCGGCGAGGTTCATGCGCCAGTTCAGCAGGTACGTCAGGGGCGGCACACCGGCCGCCTCCTTGAACCGTACGGCGAACGTGGTGCGGGACATCGCCGCCGCCCGGGCCAGCTCCTCCAGCTGCCAGGGATGGGCCGGGTCGCCGTGCATCAGGCGCAGCGCCGGGGCGAGGCGCTCGTCGGCCAGGGCGCGCAGCCAGCCGGGCGGCAGCCCGTCCGCGTCGGTCAGACAGATCCGCAGCACCTGCACGAACATCAGCTGCGCGAGCTGCGCCGACACGAACTCGGCCCCTGCCCTGCGCATGCGCATCTCGGCCGCCAACTGCCCGATGAGCCACCGCAGTACGCCCGCCTCGGGCGAGTCGGCCCGCACGTGCACCAGCTCCGGCAGCGCCCGGCGCAGCAGGTCCCCGCGGTCCCGGCTCAGGTCGATGTGCCCGGACACGCAGGCCACGTCCACCGCGTCGCCCTGCCCGAGCCGGCCCATGCGGGTCGCCGGGTCCACGACGACGTCCGCGGAGTCGGTCGGCGCCACGCCGGGCCGGCTGCACAGGGTGTACGGCTGACCGCCGTCGGAGATCACGACGTCCCCCTCGGCGAGCCGCACGGGCTCGCCGCCGTCCCGGACCAGCAGACAGCCGCCCCGCACCACGGCGTTCACCTTCAGCCGGTCGCGTCCGCGCAGCTGGAGCGCCCACTCGCCGCCGGCGGTGAAGCCGCCGGAGAACACACTGCGGGCATCGGCGACGGCGAGGGCGTCGGACAGCGGATCCTCGGACATGCTCGAACTATCACGCAAGTAATGCGGATTCTCAAGTATTCATCGTACGGAACCGTCGACCTACGGTGGTCGCGACAGCCCAAGCCGACGAGGAGCACACAGACATGACCACCGCACAGCAGCCCCTGAATTCCGGGTTCGGCGCCGCCTCGACCGCCGAGGAGGTGATCAAGGGCATCGACCTCACCGGCAAGGTCGCGATCGTCACCGGCGGCTACTCCGGCATCGGCCTGGAGACGGTCCGCGTGCTGCGCGCGGCCGGCGCCGAGGTCGTCGTGCCGGCCCGGGACGTGGAGCGTGCCCGGGCGGCAGTCGCGGCCGTCCCCGGGGCCGAGGTCGAGCACCTGGACCTGCTGGACCCCGCGTCCGTCGACACCTTCGCGGCGACGTTCCTGGCCTCCGGGCGCCCGCTGCACCTCCTGGTGAACAGCGCCGGGATCATGGCGACACCGCTGGTCCGGGACGCGCGCGGCTACGAGTCGCAGTTCGCCACCAACCACCTGGGGCACTTCCAGCTCACCACCCGGCTGTGGCCCGCACTGGCGGCGGCCGACGGCGCGCGGATCGTCGTCCTGTCCTCGCGGGGCATCCGCTTCGGCGGCGTCGACTTCGACGACCTGCACTTCGAGCACCGGGCGTACGAGCCGTTCCTCGCCTACGGCCAGTCGAAGACGGCCAACGCCCTCTTCGCGGTCGAGGCGGACCGGCGCGGCCAGGAGCAGGGCATCCGTGCCTTCGCCGTGCACCCGGGCCTGATCATCGACACCGGTCTCGCCAAGCACCTCGACACGGCGGTGCTCCGGGCCGCGGGCGCCCTGGACGACGAGGGCCGGCCGGTCCGTGATCCGGAGCGGCAGTTGAAGACCGTGCGGCAGGGGGCGGCCACCGGCGTCTGGTGCGCGACCAGCCCACGGCTCGACGGCCTGGGCGGTGTCTACTGCGAGAACGTCGACATCAGCCCACTGGTGACCCCCGAGAACGAGGCCGCCTGGTACGCCGGGGAGAACACTCCGGGTGTGCTGCCCCGCGCGGTCGACCCAGAGGCGGCGGCCCGCCTCTGGGAGGTCAGCGAGCGGCTCACGGCCTGACGGCCGTGAGGTGCCCTACGGCTTGATGATCGCGTCGATGCGGGCCAGCTCGTCGGCGTCGAAGTCCAGGTTGCGGGTGGCCGCGACGCTGTCCTCGATCTGCTGCGCGCTGCTCGCGCCGACCAGCGCGGAGGTGACCCGGCCGCCGCGCAGCACCCAGGCGAGGGCGAGCTGGGCGAGGGTCTGGCCGCGTCCCTTGGCGATGTCGTTCAGGGCGCGCAGTTGGCCGACCAGGTCCTCGGTTACGGCGTCCGAGTTCAGGAACGGGCTGTCGCTCGCCGCCCGGGAACCCTCCGGGATGCCGTCGAGGTAGCGGGAGCTGAGCAGCCCCTGCTCCAGCGGGGAGAAGACGATGGAGCCGACCTTCAGCTCGTCCAGGGCGTCGAGCAGGCCCTCGTCCTCGGGGCGCCGGTCGAGCATCGAGTAGCGCGGCTGGTGGATGAGGAGCGGGGTGCCCAGCTCGCCGAGGATGCGGGCGGCCTCCCGGGTCTGCTCCGCCGAGTAGTTGGAGATGCCGACGTAGAGCGCCTTGCCCTGCTGGACCGCCGAGTGCAGGGCGCCCATCGTCTCCTCCAGGGGAGTCTCCGGGTCGGGGCGGTGCGAGTAGAAGATGTCGACGTAGTCCAGGCCCATGCGGCTGAGGCTCTGGTCCAGCGAGGACAGCACGTACTTGCGCGAACCCCACTCGCCGTACGGGCCGGGCCACATCAGATAGCCGGCCTTGGTGGAGATCACCAGCTCGTCGCGGTACGACCCGAAGTCCGCCTTCAGCGCCTCGCCGAGGGCGGACTCGGCGGCGCCGGGGGGAGGGCCGTAGTTGTTGGCGAGGTCGAAGTGGGTGACGCCGAGGTCGAAGGCGCGGCGCAGGATGGCGCGCTGGGTGTCGACCGGGCGGTCGGGCCCGAAGTTGTGCCACAGGCCGAGCGAGATCGCGGGCAGCTTCAGACCGCTGCGTCCGGTGCGCCGGTAGGGCAGGTCCGCGTAGCGGTCGGGGTGTGCGGTGTACAACGCGACTCCAGAGGGGTTGGCACACGGGATACCGGTTCCAGGGAACCACCGCCCACTCTGTCGTGACCTGCGGACAGTGGTCCAACAGAAGAATCCGATGGAATTCAGCGGTTACGCTTCTCAATCATGGAACTGCGTCATCTCCAGCATTTCATCGCCGTCGCCGAGGACCAGCACTTCACCCGTGCGGCCGAGCGGCTGATGGTGTCCCAGTCCGGGCTCTCGGCCTCGATCCGCGCGCTGGAACGGGAGTTGCAGACCCCGCTGTTCGTGCGCACCACCCGCCGGGTCACGCTCACGGAGGCCGGGCGGGCGCTGCTCGGCGAGGCGGAACGCATCCTGGCCCAGGTGCGCTCGGCGCACGAGGCGGTGGCCGCGGTGCAGGGCGTGCTGCGCGGCACACTGTCGCTGGGCACCGAGCAGTGCATCGCCGGGGTGCATGTGGCGGGGCTGCTGGCCGCGTTCCGGCGCCGTCACCCCGATGTGGAGATCCGGCTGCGGCAGGCGGGTTCCGGCGCGCTGGCGGAGGAGGTCGCGGCCGGACGCCTCGACCTGGCGTTCGCCTACCGCACCCAGGCGGACTCCGACCAGCTGCGCTCGGTGTCTCTCACCAGCGAGCCGATGACCGTGTTGTGCCATCCCAGCCACCGGCTCGCGGAGACCGGTGCGGCGGTGACCCCGGACGACCTCGGCGGCGAGGTCTTCGTCGACTTCCACCCGGACTGGGCCTCCCGCCGCACCACCGACGCCGTGTTCGCCGCGGCGGGCGTACGGCGGACGGTCGCGCTGGAGGTCAACGACGTCCACAGCCTGCTCGACCTGATCGACGAGAACCTCGGCATCGCGGTGGTCCCCCAGCACTTCCGCCACAAGCGCGAGCCCCTCACCGCGCTCCCCCTCAAGGGCACCGGCGAGGAGGTCTACGAGACGGTGGCGCTGCTGCCGCCTCCGCAGGCGACCAGTCCGGCGGCCCGGGCCCTGATGACGATCCTGGAAACGGACACCCCGGCCGCATGACGGACGGCGATGCGCGATGGTGGTCGCATGCATGCCAACGACATCCTCATTGACGCGTACGGCCGCATCCAGGAAGAAGTCCACGCCGCGGTCGACGGCCTCACCCCCGACCAACTGCACGCCCGCCCCGCCGCCGACGCCAACTCCATCGCCTGGCTGGTCTGGCATCTCACCCGGGTCCAGGACGACCATGTCGGCGAGGCCTCGGGACTCGACCAGGTGTGGCTGGCCCAGGGCTGGGAGAAGCGCTTCGGCCTCGACCTGCCTGCCAAGGACACCGGGTACGGCCACACCGCCGCGAAGGTCGCCAAGGTGCGGGTCGAGTCGGCCGGGCAGCTCACCGGGTACTACGACGCCGTGCACGACCAGACGCTGGCGTACCTGCGCGGGCTGACGGCGAAGGACTACGACCGGATCGTGGACGAGCGCTGGGACCCGCCGGTCACACTGGGCGTCCGGCTGGTCAGCGTCCTGTCCGACGATCTCCAGCACGTCGGACAGGCCGCGTATGTGCGCGGGCTGCTTCAGAGCGCGGAGGCGTAACCCGGCAGGACGACGTCCTCGATGAGGGCCTTGCGCTCGTCGTACGGGATGAACGCGCTCTTGAGGGCGTTCACCGTGACCGTGCGCAGGTCCTCGATCGTCCAGCCCGCCTCCTCGACCAGCAGGGACATCTCGCGCGTCATCGTCGTACCGGACACCAGTCGGTTGTCGGTGTTGAGGGTGACGCGGAAGCCGAGGTCCTTCAGGGCGGTGATGGGGTGCTCGGCGATCGAAGTGGCCGCGCCCGTCTGGAGGTTGGAGGTCGGGCACATCTCCAGCGCGATCCGGCGGTCCCGGACCCAGCCGGCCAGGCGGCCGAGCTTGCCGTCGACGATGTCCTCGGTGATGCGGACGCCGTGGCCGATGCGCTGGGCGCCGCACACCTGAAGTGCCTGATGGATGCTGGGCAGGCCGTGCGCCTCACCGGCGTGGATCGTGAACGGGACACTCTCGCGGCGCAGGTGCTCGAACGCGGCGAGATGGTCGGCGGGCGGGAACCCGTCCTCGGCACCGGCGATGTCGAAGCCGACGACACCGGCGTCCCGGAACGCCACCGCGAGGTCGGCCGCCTCGGCGACCCGGTCGAACATCCGCATCCCGCACAGCAGCGTCCGCACCTGCACCGGGGTGCCCGCGGCGGCGGCCTTGGCCATGCCGGCCGCGAGCCCCTCCTGCACGGTCTCGACGACCTCGGCGAGCGTGAGGCCGCCGTTGGTGTTCAGCTCGGGGGCGTAGCGCACCTCGCCGTAGACGACACCGTCGGCGGCCAGGTCGAGGACGTACTCCTCGGCGGTGCGCAGCAGGCCCTCGCGGTTCTGCATCACGGCGAGGGTGTGCTCGAAGGTGGCGATGTAGCGCACCAGGTCACCGGAGTTGGCCGCGTCGAAGTACCAGGCGGCCAGCTCGTCCGGGTCGGTGGTGGGCAGCGTGTGCCCGACCGCCGCCGCGAGCTCCACCACGGTGGCGGGACGCAGGCCGCCGTCGAGGTGGTCGTGCAGCACGGCCTTGGGGAGCCGGCGGAGGGTGTCGGTGTCTATGCGCGTAGATGACATGTGCGGGGGTTCCTCGGTCGTCGTTCGGTGAGCGGAGGTCGGCGGGTACGGAGGCTCAGGCGGCGGGCTGGAGCAGGTCCCAGCGGTTGCCGTACAGATCCTGGAACACGGCGACGGAACCGTACGGCTCGTGCCGCGGCTCCTCCAGGAAGGTCACGCCGGCGGCGAGCATCCGGGCGTGGTCGCGGGCGAAGTCGTCGGTGTGCAGGAAGAACCCCACCCGGCCACCGGTCTGGTCGCCGACCCGGGCGCTCTGGCCCTCGCCCTTGGCGCGGGCGAGCAGCAGCCCGGTACCGCCCTCGTCCGCACCGGGCGGCACGACGACGACCCACCGCCCCCCGCCGTCACGCGCCTCGTCCTCGACGAGCCGGAAGCCGAGAGCGTCGACGTAGAAACGGATCGCCTCGTCGTAGTCGTCGACGACGAGGGTGACCAGGGCGATACGGCTCATCGGGGGGCTCCGTGCGGGTTCCGGGCGAGGGGATTGACGGGTGAGGTTATACGTAAAACCCGGTGGGCGCCAGTCGGATTCACAGGGGGTTCGGGAGGGGCGGAAGGCTGCGCGAGGTTGGGGAGCCAGTGGATACGTGGGGTGAGGGCTGCACACCCGCATGGCGCGCGCCGCCTTCCCCCTGGCACGGGGACGGTCGGGCGTCAGCGGGCCGTCACGCCCGACGACAGGGCGTCAGCAGGCGGTCACGCCTCCCCGGACTCCAGCAGGTCCCGCAGCACGCGCTCGTCGTCGGGACTCAACTGCGCGACGAACCGGGCCAGCACCGTCTCCCGGTCGCCGTCCCGGTCGAGTTCCGTGTGCATACGGCGTGCGGTGAGCCCCTGCGCGTCCTGCACCGGAAAGTAGGCGTACCCCCGCCCCTGGCGCCGCCGCTCGACCACACCCTTGTCGTGCAGCCGAGTCAGGATCGTCGTCACCGTGGTGCGGGCCAGGCCCGTGTCGAGGTTCAGCTGTACCTCCCCGGGCGTCTGCGGGGCACCGGCTGCCCAGAGGGCGGCCATGACGCTGGCCTCCAGCTCACCCGCCGGTCGGCGTTCATCCTTCGCGTCGGCCATGGGAACGATCCTCACCCCGTCCTCGTCTACAGTTCAGTAGACCGTCTACAGAATTGTAGTCACTCGGGCGCCGTCTCGTCGCAGCGCCCTTGTGTCCATTCCCGCCCGCCCATTATGGAAGGCACCGTCGACGATGACCGCAGGGCTTCGCACACTCATTCCCACGCGCGCGTCGACGAGTCCGCACGCGATACCGGCGCTCCGTCTCCGCCCAGTTCCCACGACGGAAGAGCGCCACGATGTGTCCCAGGCCCGCCAGGATTCTCCCCGTACCCCGCATGCTCACCCTGCTCCGCCGCCACCTGGGCCGAGCCGTCGCCGTGACGTACGTCGCCGCGGCGGTGCTGCCTGCCCCCGGCCTGTGGCTCCGCCACCCGCACGCGACGGGCATCGGCGACCTGTCGCTGCGCACACCCCAGTTACTCCTGGCCCTGGTCCTCTTCGGCGCCGGCCTCCAGGTGCCCCTGCGTGAACTGCGGTTGCTGGTACGACGCCCCGCGGCCCTGCTCGCGGGCCTCGCGCTGCACATTCTGGTGCCGCTGCTGATCGTCCCCGGGGTCGCCCTCGCGCTGCGACTGTCGCCGGACCACGACGGCGGCAGCGGCATGATCGCCGCGATGATCCTCGTCGTCGCGATGCCGGTGGCGGCCGGGGCGACGGTCTGGACCGCGAAGGGCGACGGCGACCAGCCCACGGCGGTGGGCCTGGTCCTCGCCTCGACTCTCGTCAGCCCGCTCACCGTCCCGCTCACCCTGGCCGTCCTCTGCCCCCTCCTCCAGGGCGACTACGCGGGCAGACTCGCCGTCGCCGCCCACTCGGCCGGAAACGCCTTCGCCCTCACGTCGGTCGTCCTGCCCTGCGCGGCGGGCATCCTGTGCCGACTCGCACTTCCGCAGCGCGTGCTGAGCGGCCTCCTGAGCGTCGCCGTATCCGCCGCGCTCCCCGCATCCCTCCTGCTGACATACGTCAACGCCAGCGGGGTGCTGGGCCCCTTCCTCCGCCACCCGCGCCCGGCCCTCCTGCTGGCCGCGCTCGGCGTCGCCGCGACAGTGTGCGGACTGTCCTTCACGCTGGGCCGGGTCGCCGCGCGGGCCCTCCGCCTCGACGCCCGCGCCGGCGCCTCCGTGACCCTGGCCTGCGGCATGAACAACAGCAGCGCCAGCGCGGTACTGATCACGACGACCCTCCCCGACCGCCCCCACATCCTCCTCCCGGTACTGGCGTACGGCCTCCTCCAAAAGGTGGCCGCAGGCCGGGTGGTCCGCATGAGCGACGAACCGACCCGACCACCGACCCGCACCGAACAGCCGACCAGAACCGGATGACGGGCCTGAGCCGGGCAGCCGACCCCCACCGGACATCGAACCCCGCACCGGACGTCGGGCCCCGCGCCACATAGCCGACCCCTACCAGACGTCGAACCCCGCACCAGACAACCGACTCACAGCGGATGTCCCTCCCGCGCCACACAGCCGACCCTGACCAGACGTCGGCCCCGCGCCACTCAGCCGACCCCCACCAGACATCGGCCCCGCACCAGACAACCGACCCGCACCGCATGACAGGCCCGCACCCGACAGCCGCCCGCACCAGACGTCAGCCCCGCACCAGACAACAACCGCAAGCCAGTTGACCGCCCCGCGCCGAACCGCCGGTCCTCACGGGACCGTCGGCCCACGCCGCACAGCCGCCCCACAGACCATGATCGAGCCGCACCACACAGCGGGTTCTCACCAGACGGTCCACCCGCACCAGTCCCCGAGCAACGCCAGTTCACCTACGCGTGCCAAGCAACGGGCCCGCGCCATACAGCCGACCCGCACTGGTCCCCGACCAACACCAGCTCAGCAACTCGCGCTGGGCAGCGGCTCCGCGCCGGATGATCGACCCGTGTCGTCACGACCGGTCCTCGCCGGGCGGCCGGCCCACACCGAACAGCCGACGCACGCCAGTTGACCCGCCCGCGCCAAAACAACCGCCCCCTCCAACCCGCCGCACCCGGCCATGACACGCTGGAGATCGGATCGGGCCCCGGCCCGACCATGCCCCACCACATATCGCCGTACAGGAGTTGAGCCCCCATGTCCTCCGAGCTGCCGAAGTCGACCGGAGCCCCGGCCCACCAGAACGTCACCTTCCCCAGCGCCGGGGGCACCGCCCACGGTTATCTCGCGCTGCCGCCGTCCGGGAGCGGGCCGGGCGTGATCGTCATCCAGGAATGGTGGGGCCTGACCGACCACATCGCCGACGTGGCCGACCGGCTGGCCCAGGAGGGCTTCGTCGCGTTCGCGCCGGACCTCTACGGCGGCAACGTGGCGCACGAGAGCGACGAGGCCCTGCGCATGATGCTGGCACTCCCGGTCGCCCGCGGTGTCGAACTGCTCTCCGGTGCCGTCGACCACCTGCTGTCCCTGCCCGAGGTCACCTCGGACACGGTCGGCGCGGTCGGGTTCTGCATGGGCGGCGGCTTCGTGCTGTACCTCGCCGCGGCCGACCCGCGCGTCAGCGCCGCGGTCCCGTTCTACGGCGTGATCCAGGGCGAACTGCCCGACTTCTCCGGCCTGAAGGCACAAATCCAGGGCCACTACGGCGAGTTGGACGAGAGCATCCCGGTCTCCGGTCTCGACGCCCTCGCCAAGCACATCCAGGAACAGTCCGGCATCACCCCCGACCTGCGCCTCTACCCGGCCAACCACGCCTTCTTCAACGACGGCCGCCCGGTCTACGACGCCGACTCCGCCGCCCGCGCCTGGGCGAGCACCATCCCGTTCCTTCACGAGCAGCTGGGCTGACACCCCCCGACGTCCGCAACGCTCGACGTCCGCGGCACCTCGGGCCAGAGTCCTACGCCCTTGGCCCGAGGTGCCGCGTCCACATCCCCGGTACCGTCCCCGGCATGAAGATCACCGAGCCGCCCCGAAGCCCCGAGGAGCGCAGGCGTGACGTACTCGCCCGGCTGGAGCGGGAGTTGGACATCTGGGTGGCCTCGGCGGACGCCGACGGGGTGCCGTGTCTGGTGCCGTTGTGGTTCCAATGGGACGGGCGGTGCGTCTGGCTGGCGACCCGGGCCACCAATCCCACCGGCCGCAATCTCACCGGCCGTAATCTCACCGACGGGCGGCGCACCCGGCTCGCCTTCGCGGACACCCGGGACGTCGTGCTCATCGACGGCGAGGCGACCGCCTTCACCGCGCAGGACGTCCCGGCCGCCGCTGCCGACGCCTTCCACGCGAAGTACGGCTGGGATCCCCGCGAGGAGCGGGCGCCCTACTCGTTCTTCCGGGTACGGCCGGTAGCCGTGCAGGCTTGGCGGGAGCAGCGCGAGCTGCCCCGGCGTCATGTCATGCGCGACGGGACCTGGCTGGCCTGAGCCCCGGACAGGAGCCCCGCCACACCCCCGCCTCCGCTCAACTCGTCTTGCCGTGCACCGCGTTGAGCCGATCCAGCTCCTCCCCGGTCAGCCGGATCGCCCCCGTCGCCACGTTCTCCGCGAGGTGGTCGGGGTTGCCCGTGCCGGGAATCGCGAGGACGTGCGGGCCCTGGGCGAGGGACCAGGCGAGGCGGATCTGCGCGGGGCTGGCGTCGTGGGCGGCGGCGACGGCGAGGACCTCCTCGTCGTGGGCGGTGGTCGCGCCCTGCGGCCCGGCCTCGCCCGCGATGGCGAAGAACGGCACGAAGGCGATGCCCTGTTCACCGCAGATCCGCAGCATCTCGTCGGCGTCGGGGCTGGACGAGTCGAGCCCGAAACGGTTCTGCACACTCACCACCGGCGCGATCTCCTGCGCCTCGGCCAGGTGCCGCGGCTCGACGTCGGAGATCGCGAGGTGCCGGATCAGGCCCTCCTCGCGGAGTTCGGCGAGCGCCCCGAAGTACTCGGCGATCGAATCCTGTCCCATCCGGCGGAGATAGACGACATCAAGGTGGTCGCGCCCCAACTGCCGCAGGTTCTCCTCGACATGGCCGCGGAGGTCGTCGGGGCGGGCGGAGGTGCTCCACTCCCCCGAGTAGTTCCGGAAGGGGCCGACCTTGGTGGCGATCACGAGGTCGTCGGCGTAGGGGGCGAGGGCGGAGTTGATGAGTTCGTTGGCCGACCGCAGTGACGAGAAGTAGAAGGCTGCCGTGTCGATGTGGTTCACACCGAGCTCGATCGCCCTGCGCAGCACGGCGATCGACCGGTCGCGATCGCTCGGTGTCCCGAAGTTGAAGGCCGCGCTGCCCGTCAGCCGCATCGCTCCGAAGCCGATGCGGTGGACGGGCAGGTCGCCGAGTGTCCAGGTGCCCGAGGCGGCGGCGGTGATCTTCTCCGATGTCATCAGCGGAGTTTCGCACACCCCGCCCGCACGGCCGCCCGCACTTTACGGATACGTGTAGCTGTTCAGGGAGTTGACCGCGGCGGCCGGGTTGCCGAGGTCGTAGCGGTCCACGGCGAGGAAGGTGGGCTTCTTGCGCGCGGCCGGCTGGCAGAATCGCTGGGCCCGGTCGAGGACCTTGGTGTTGTCGGTCTGGGCGGTCCCGGCGATGGTCGCGTCACGGAAGTGGTTCATGACGAACAGCGGGCGGAACGCCGAATAGGTCTGCGTCAGCGGGACGTTGAGGTCGCTGCCGTACCAACGGCTGTAGCAGGACCAGTCGGAGGAGCCGGCGCCGGAACCCATGGACCAGTAGTTCTCGACAGTCCAGTCGCGCTGGTACATCACGCCGAAGCTGTCCCGGGTGAGTCCGGCGGACTCGTCGGAGGCGCGGCTGTGGTCGGTGAAGATCAGCAGCCGGTGGTTGGCGGCGATCAGGTCGGCCATCTTCGGCCAGCCGTTCTGCCGTACGCCGGTCTGGTCGGGGCGGTACAGCACGTCGTACAGGCCGTTGACGCGGGCGAGTTCACCGCGCAGGACGCCCGGGTCGACGTAGTCCTCCAGGAAGACGGTGACGAACTGGTCGGGGTGTGCCCTGAGGAAGTCGACCATGCGCTGGAGGTCGACGTTCAGGGCGACCGGGCTGCTGACCAGGGTGCAGCTGTCGTGGCAGAGGATCGCGCCGTCGGAGGTCTGGTGGATGTCCAGCATGAACCCCCGTACGCCGTCGGAGAGTTGCTGGTTGATGCCGCGCGACTGGTTCGGGAAGAAGTTCACGAAGGGCGGGGCGAACCCGCCGTCGACGCCGTTGGCGTAGGCGTTGTGCGCGGTGAGGAACGTGACCTGGTCCAGGGTGCGTTGGTCCTGGGGCGGCATCGGGTTGGTGGGTGAGGTGATCGGCGTGAGGTACCAGGAGGCGAGGTCGCCGGAGGAGCCGATGGCCAGCTGGGCCGGGTAGTTGGCGCCGGAGGGCTTGGCACCGACGGTCAAGTAGCTGTCCGCGCCCGGGACTTTGAGTGTGTACTCGTCGCCTCCGAGGGGCGTGATCTGCCAGGCGGCGTCGATGCTGGTGCAGGAGACGGTCCTGGCCTGGCCGCCCGAGCGGCCCAGGCAGCTGCCGGCCGTGTCGGCGCTCTCCAGGACGTACGAGGTTCCGCTCGTTCGGAGGTTCCACTGCTGGTGGTCCTCGTTGCCCTTGGGGTTGTGCTGCTCCACCGCTCCCCCCTTGTCGGCCGCGTTGAGCCCGGTGGTGGCGCTCTGGACGTAGTAGGTGCCGGCGGCCGGGACCGCGTCGGCGGCTCCGGCCGGTGGAGCGGCGACGGCCGCGGCGAGCGCGGCGGTGAGGGCGAGCAGGGCGTGGGGGGTTCTCATGGGTGCCCTTCGGTCGAGTGTGGTCAGGCTCATGACACCGAAAAGGTGATCGCGCCACACCCAAGCGCCTGTGGTCCGAACCGGTCAAGAGTCGTGAACGGTCGGCGGAGTGAACGGGGAAGGGCGAAGCCGGTCAGCCCGCCTTCCTCAACTCCCGCCAGGCCAGGTAGTGGTCGAGGAGTGTCTCCTCCAACGGCCGGTAGGTGATGCCCAGTTCCTCGATGCCGCGCCGGTTGTCGACGGGGAGCCTGATCCCGAGGTGCTTGCGGATGTAGTCCTGGGTGAGCCCGAACGCCGGGCCCAGCACGCGCACCGGCCAGTGCGGCAGACCGTGCCGGGGCAGCCGGTAGGCGCGCGGGAAGTGCTTCCGCAGGGCGCGTGACATGTCGAGGAAGGACGCCATCCGGGCGTCCGCGACGATGTACCGGCCGTGCGCCTCGGGGTTCTCCGCCGCCGCGATGTGCGCGTCCGCGACGTCCCGTACGTCGGCGACGGTGAAGCTGAAGTCGGGTGCCCCGTAGAAGAAGTAGCCCTTGAAGAGCTCGTCGAGGAGGAAGAGACTCCCGGAGTCGGAGGCCGGGGTGAGGGATGGGCCCAGGATCAGGCCGGGGTTGACGGAGACCATGCGCCAGCGGGACTGCGCCTGCTGGGCGTCCCAGGCGGCGCTCTCGGCGACCGTCTTGGCGTAGTGGTACGGGTTGTTCTCCACCGTGCTGGTGGTGTTGACGTAGTCCTCGGAGAGGATGCCGTCCTTCATGTTCCGTACGTCGATGTAGTCGCCGAAGATCGCGCCGACCGTCGAGGTGAACACCAACTTCTCGACCGTGGGCGTGCGTTCGATGCCGGCGAGCACGTTCCGGGTGCCGGTGAGCGCGGGGTCCACGACGTCCTTCTGCCCGTCCTTGATCTTCTCCGGCATCAGGAACGGCGAGGCGACATGGAAGACCACCCGGCAGCCCTCCATCGCCGCGTCGAAGGAGCCGTCCGCCAGCAGGTCGGCCTCGAACAGCTCCAGTGTGCCCGGGAGTTGGTCCCGCAGGGCGAGCAGGGGTGCGACCTTCGCCTCGTTGCCGAGGGAGCGCACGGTGGTGTGCACGCGGTAGCCGCGCTCCAGCAGTCGCCGGACCAGGTGGCTGCCGACGAATCCGCTGCCGCCGGTCACCAACACCGTCTCGCCGCCGTCACTCATCCCTGGCTCCGATCACCGTGGCGTCCAGCGCGCACGCTACAACGGTGATCGGTCCCGGGTCAGCGCTTCGGCCGCTCCGCGTCTCAACTCCCGGCGCCTGTGTAGGCGGCCGTGGTCCGGTCGGCCGCCTCGCGGGCCGCCGACTCGTCCTCGCCGCTCGCCACGTTCGCCGCGAACCACGCCTCGCTGCTCAGGGTGACGAACCGGCGGCCCTCCTCGGACACCATCCAGGCCATGGCGTCCTCGGGCTTCACGGACCCGCTGCCCGACACGTTCCCGTGCAGCCCGAGCAGGATCGAGTCCCAGCCGACGCCCACCGCGCCGGGCCCGAACTCGGCCCACTTCGTGTCGTCGACGTGGGCGATGTGCTCCAACTCGAAGCGCGTGCCGTCACCCTCGGGCGTCAACCGCAGCTCGATCCAGCTGACTTCGCCGCCGAACTCCCAGGTGGCGAAGAAGGAGTTGGGGGGATCGCAGCGCTCGACGGTGCCGCCCGCGTTGCCCTGCAACTGGTACTTCCCGCCCGGCCGCAGTTCGCCGGTGACCGGCAGGAACCAGCGCGGGATGCGCTCGGGGTTGGTGCAGGCGTCCCAGACGTCCTCGACCAGTGCGTCGTAGGACTGGCCGATGGTGATCACTCGGGCCTCGCCGGCCTTGAACGCGCGTCGGCCGACCGTGCGGCTCACGGAGTTGATCTGGTGGGTCACGTCGATCATGGGGTGCTCCTCGACTCGTCGGGGCTGTGGTCGTCGGACTCGCGGAGCCGGCGCTCGCGCTTGCCGCGGGCCAACTCGGTGGCCAGGGCGTCCAGATGAGGGGTCCAGTAGCGGCGGAACCGGTCGAGCCAGGCGTCGATGTCGCGCAGCGGCCCGGCGTCCACGGCGTAGAGGCGCCGGGTGCCGTCCGGCCGTACCGTCGCGAATCCGTTCTCCCGCAGCACCTTCAGATGCTGGGAGACCGCGGGCTGCGTTATCCCGAACTCGCGCCGGACGACGTCGCTGACCGTGCCCGCGGGCTGCTCGCCCTCGGCGAGCAGTTCCAGGATGCGGCGGCGCACGGGGTCTCCGAGCACATCAAAGGCGTGCATGCGGCAAAAAATATCACCGGTCGCTTATATAAGCGACCGGTGATAGATGAGTGATCCGGTCAGCCGAGCGGCTTCTCCAGCAGGGCCTTGCGGTGGCTGAACGTCTCGATGGAGTAGCGGCCGTGGTAGTTGCCCATGCCGCTCTCGCCGACGCCACCGAAGGGCAGGTCGGAGACGGTGAGGTGGGCGAGCGGGAGACCGTAGCCGATGGCGCCGGAGGAGGTCTCGGCGGCGATCCGGGCGCGGGTGTCGTCGGAGTCGGTGAAGACGTAGAGGGCGAGGGGCTTGTCGCGGTCGGTGATGAAGGCGATCGCCGCGTCGAGGTCGGGGACCGTGACGATCGGCAGGATCGGGCCGAAGATCTCCTCCGCCATGACCGGCGCCTTCGGGTCGACGTCGGCGAGGACGGTCGGCGCGATGTACTTGTCGCCGCGGTCGCTGCGCCCGCCGACGACCACGCGGCCGGAGTCGAGCAGTCCGGCGAGCCGGTCGAAGTGGCGTTCGTTGACGATCCGGCCGTACTCGCCCGAGGTCTGCGGGTCGGCGCCGTAGACCTTCTCGACCGCGCTCGCGAGGAGGGGTTCGAGGGCGGCGGCGGTCTCCGGGTCGGTCAGGACGTAGTCGGGGGCGACGCAGGTCTGGCCGGCGTTGAGGAACTTGCCGCGCGCCAACCGGTCGGCGACGACGGTGAGATCGGCGTCGCGGTCGACGAACGCCGGTGACTTGCCGCCGAGTTCGAGGGCGACCGGCGTCAAGTGCTCGGCGGCGGCGCGCAGGACGATGCGGCCGACGGCGCCGTTGCCGGTGTAGAAGATGTGGTCGAAGCGCTCGGCGAGCAGGGCCGTGGTCTCGGGGATGCCGCCCTCGACGACGGCGACCGCGTCGGTGTCGAGGTAGGCGGGCACCAGCCGGGCGATGGCGGCGGAGGTGGCCGGGGCCATCTCGCTGGGCTTGAGGACCACCGCGTCACCGGAGGCGAGCGCGCCGACGACCGGGGTCAGCAGCAGCTGCACCGGGTAGTTCCAGGGCGCGATCACGAGGACGACGCCGAGCGGGTCGTACTGCGTCCAGGCGGTGGCGTCCGTGCCGAGGTGGGCCGGGACCGGCGCGGACTCGGGGCGGAGCCATTCCTCGAGGTGGTCGAGGGTGTGGTCGATCTCTCGGATCGTGAAGCCGATCTCGGTGCGCTGGGCCTCGGCTGCGCTCTTGCCGAGGTCGGCGTTGAGGGCGGCGGCGAGGTAGTCGCCGTGCTCCGTGAGCAGGTCGCCCAGGCGGCGCAGCTGGGCGGTGCGCCACTCGACGGGCTTGGTGCGGCCGGTGCGGAAGGTGGCGCGCAGCCGGGTCACGATGTCGGCGGGCTGCTCGGGGCTGGACTGGTTCACGGTGCCTCGCTGCTGGTACGTGGTGGTTCTCGACGGTCAGATGTATATAGCAACCATTCTTGCACCGGGAAAAATTCCGGTGCGGCCATGGTCACCCTCCGCCGCACGGCTGTCACACGCGGACGAGTTCCCGCCGCCGGCGTTCCAGATAGGCGCGCTCGGCCGCGCTCCCGGTGCGCGCGATGGCCGCCTCGTACGCCCCGACGGCCTCGGTGTGGCGACCGAGCCGGCGCAGCAGGTCGGCGCGGACGGCGTGCAGGACGTGGTAGTCGTCGAGGTCCAGCGCGTCCACGAGGTCGAGGGCCTTGCGCGGGCCGTCGACCTCGGCGACGGCGACGGCCCGGTTGAGGGCGACGACCGGACTGGGGGCCACGGCCATCAGCTGGTCGTAGAGCTGAAGGATCTGCCCCCAGTCGGTCGCGTCGGCGGTCGGGGCGTCGCTGTGCACGGCGTTGATCGCGGCCTGGATCTGGTACGGCCCGGGGTGGTTCAGCCGCAGGCACCGCCGTACGAGTGACTGGCCGTCGGCGATCAGCTCACCGTCCCAGCGGTCTCGGTCCTGCTCGGGCAGCGGCACCAGCTCACCGTCCGGGCCCTCCCGCGCGGTCCGGCGCGACTCGATCAGCAGCATCAGCGCGAGCAGGCCGGTGACCTCGGGCTCGTCCGGCATCAGCTCGGACAGCAGACAGCCCAGGCGCAGGGCCTCCGCGCAGAGTTCGGGCGAGCCGGTGTAGCCCTCGTTGAAGATCAGGTAGACGACGGCCAGGACGCCCTTCAGCCGGTCGGGGAGGTCGGCGTCACGGGGCACCCGGTACGGGATTCGCGCGTCGCGGATCTTGGCCTTGGCGCGGACGAGGCGTTGGGCCATCGTCGGTTCCGGGACCAGGAAGGCGTCGGCGATCCGGGCGGTGGTGAGGCCACCGAGAAGGCGCAGGGTGAGCGCGACCTGCGCCTGGGTGGCGAGCGCGGGGTGGCAGCAGGTGAAGATCAGACGGAGCCGGTCGTCGCGCACGGGTCCCTCCTCGGCGGGCGCGTCGGACGCGTACAGCAGCGCGGCCTCGGTGTGGCGCGCCTCCCGGGAGGACTCGCGGCGCAGCCGGTCGATCGCGCGGTTGCGCGCGGTGGTGATGATCCACCCGGCCGGGCTCGGCGGCACTCCGGTCTCCGGCCACTTCTGTACGGCCCTGGTGAAGGCGTCCTGGACCGCTTCCTCGGCGAGGTCGATGTCACCGAGGAAGCGGACCAGGACCGAGACCGCCCGCCCGTACTCGGCACGGAAGACGGCCTCGATGTCGGTGTCGAACGGCATCAGCCCTCGGCCGTGTTCATGAAGGGGCGCACCTCGACGGGCAGTGTGGTGGCCCAGGTCGCGCGCTTCCCCCACTCCAGGGCCGCGTCCAGATCGGCCGCCTTGATCAGACAGAGGCCGCCCAGGTACTCCTTTCCCTCGGCGTACGGCCCGTCGGTGATCAGCACGTCACCGTCCTTGGGACGCAGCACGGTCGCGGTCTCCGGCCCGTGCAGTCCACCGGCGAAGACCCAGGCTCCGGCGGCCTGCAATTCGTCGTGGAAGATCTCCAGCTTGCGGACGATCTCCGCCATCTCGTCGGGCGAGGGCATCTGCCCGTCGGTCGGCGTGATCACGCTGAGCAGGTAGTGCTGCATGACGTCCTCCATGGCGTAAGCGATTCTCCGACCCCCTGGGGGTCTCTCACCTCCTACACGAACGTCATCGTCCCGGATCGACACCGCGCCTCGGAAATCGGGCGGGATTTTCTCCGCGGCCTCGTCGGCGGCGGTACGGGCGACATTGCCGCTGTCCTTCAGGTCGGTCTACTGTGCGGTTCTCATCACGAGCCTCTGCGAGGGCGCCGGGGCCTGGGCCGTTCCCCGCGCCCGCACGCCCTCACGGAGGTGGTCCGGTGCATCCCCTGCCGCCCGGACGGATCGACGGCCCGCTCGGAACTCTGGTCGTGGCCCTGGTCGTCCCGCTGCGCGGTCCGGCCGGTGTCTTCGGCCCGTCCTGCGAACTGGCCGCACAGCTCGCCGTCGAGGAACTCAACGCCGTCGGCGGTGTGTTGGGCCGCGAGGTCCGGCTCGTGGTGGTCGACGGCGGCGCGCCGCCGGAGCAAGTGGCCGCCGAGGTCGAGGTGTTGGTGTCGATGGGTGCGGTCGACGCGGTCGTCGGCTGGCACACCTCGGCGGTCCGCAAGGCGCTGCTGCCGCGTGTCGCGGGCCGGGTGCCGTACGTCTACACCGCGCAGTACGAGGGCGGCGAGCGCACGCCCGGGGTGTTCCTGACCGGCGAGACCGACGCGGCCCAACTGCTGCCCGCCATGCGGCTGTTGGCGGAGGCGACCGTGGCGCGCCGCTGGTGCACGGTGGGCAACGACTATGTGTGGCCGAGGGTGACCGCCCGCGCCGCGCGCCGCTACGCCCGTGCCTGCGGCGGCCGGGTGCGCGACGAGGTGTTCGTGCCGTTGGGGACATACGAGTTCGGGCCGGTGCTGCGCCGGATCGAGCGCTGCGAGGCGGACGCCGTACTGATGCTGCTCGTCGGGGACGACGCGGCGCGCTTCAACCAGGCGTTCGCCGCGTACGGGTTGCACCAGCGGTGTCTGCGGCTGAGCACCCACATGGACGAGAACATCCTGCTGTCCACCGGCGCGGACGCCACCGAGGGACTGTGGGCGGCGGCCGGCTACTTCGAGACCCTGGCCACCGCCGAAAGCCTTGATTTCAGCGGGCGTTACGCGGCCCGCTTCGGCGTGGAGGCCCCCGTCGTGGGCAGCCTCGGCGAGTCGTGTTTCGAGGGCGTACGACTGCTCGCGGCCCTGGCCGAGGAGGCGCGCTCCCTGGAAGTGGGCGCCATGTGCGCGCTGGGCGGCACCGTCTCCTACGAGGGTCCGCGCGGCGCACTCCGTCTGCACGGCAACCACCTCCGCCAACGTCTGTACCTGGCACGGGCGGACGCCTTCGACTTCGACATCGTCGCCCAGCTCTGAACTCCTTCGCGGGCGACTCCCCCACCACTCGGCCTCGCTGCTCACACCGACACGGACCGTCGCATCGCTCATGGTCAGCCCGCCGACCGGGAGAATCTCCGCATGACCCACCCCCTCGTCACCCGCGCCCGACACCTCGCGGACGACCTCCTCGTCCCGCATGCCGAACAGGTCGACCAGGAGGGCGTCCCGGCGAGCCATATCGAGGCGCTCAAACGGTCCGGCCTGCTGGGCGTGAGCGCCCCCGTGTCCTACGGCGGCTCGGCGGCACCGGCCGCGGTGGCGCGGGAGACGGCGGAGATCCTGGCCGGTGCGTGCTGCTCGACGTGGTTCGTGGGGACCCAGCACCACACCCCGGTCCTGACCCTGGCCAAGAGCGAACTCCCGGTACGGGAGCGGCTGTTGGGCCCGCTGGCACGAGGCGAGCTGCTGTCCGGAGTGGCCTACGCCCATCTGCGGGCTTACCCCCGGGTCCCGGTGCGGGTCACCCGCGACCGGGGCGGCTGGCGCTTCGACGGCACCGTCCCCTGGTACACGGGCTGGGGCCTGAACGACGTGATGCTGCTCGCGGGGGTGACGACCGCGGACGAGGCGCTGTTCGCGTTCACGGAAGCGAGGGAGCAGCAGGGTCTACGGCCGTCCGAGCCGATGCGCCTGGCCGCCCTCACCGCGTCCCGCACGGTGTCCCTGGAGCTGGACGGCCTGTGGCTGCCGGAGGACGCGGTGGCGCTGCGGACGCCGTACGAGGCATGGGCGGAGGCCGACAGCCCGAAACCGACGAACGCGTCACCGGCGGTCTTCGGGGTGGCGGAGGCAGCTCTCGCCCTGCTGGACGAGGACACGTCCGCCCCGCTCCGCACCCGTCTGGACGAGGTGCGCGAGGAGGCTTACGCGCTGGCCGAACACCCCGTCCCGCACGAGCACTTGGCGGAACGGCTGGCGCTCAGGACACAGGCGTACGAGGTACTGATGACGGCGACGACGGCCGCGGTGGTGGCGGGCGGCGGGCGGTCGCTGTCCCTGACGAACAGGGCCCAACGCCTCGCGAGGGAAGCCCTGTTCCTGCTGGTGCAGGGTCAGACCGCCGAGTCGAGAGGGGTGCATCTGAAGGCGCTGGCCGGCTCTTTCGCCTAGCACGGACGGCAGTTGGCCGCCCGGCCTTCCGGGGTTGTGGGATGACCTGTCGTAATTCGCTTGACCTGGTCACCGAGCGGCGCTGCACTGTGGCGGGACACCACGGGAGTGGTGACGTGTCAGGGGAGGCAGCGGCAGCGATGGAGATCCGTTCCACGACCGACGAGGACCGTGACGTCTTCGTCGACACCGTCCATGCCGCGTTCGGCAGCTTCCCGGAGACCCCGACCGACGGGGGCGGGCTCTGGTGGTCGGCGATCGAGATGGACCGCTGTCTGCTCGCCCTGACGGATGACGGGCGGCCCATCGGCACCGCGGCCACCTACCCCTTCGAACTCACCCTGCCCGGCGAGACGCTCCTCCCGGCCCCCGGGGTGACCGCCGTCGGCGTCCTGCCCTCGCACCGGCGCCAGGGCGTGCTCAGCGCGATGATGCGGCATCAGCTCACCGCCCTGCGGGACAGCGGGGAGGCCCTCTCCGTACTGCTGGCCTCCGAGGCCCTGATCTACCGCAGGTTCGGCTACGGACCGGCGACCTACACCGCGCGCCTCACCGTGCCTCGCCACCGGGCCGCTTTCGCCGCTCCCCGGGCCGGCGGCGCGACGGCGGCCGGCTCGGTCGAGGTGCTGCGCCGTGCCGAGTGCGGCGAGATCCTGGAGGAGGTCTACGACCGCTACCGCCGCGCCCAGCCCGGCGCACTGTCCCGGCCGCACCGCTGGTGGGCGCTACGCGCGGGGCAGCCCCCGATCTCACCGGCACCGCGCTACGTCGCCCTCCACCGGGACGCCGACGGCGTCCCGGACGGGTACGCCAGCTACTCGCTCGGTGAGGCCACCACCCTGACCGTCGATGAGACCATCGCCGTAGACGACGCCGTCTTCACGGCCCTGGCCCGGTTCGCGCTCGGCCACGACCTCGTCTCCCAGGTCGTGTTCAGGCATGTCCCGTCCTGGCACCCGCTGCGCTGGCAGCTCGCGGACTTCCGCGCCGCCGAGGTGAGCGGCGACACGGACTGGCTCTGGGTACGGCTGCTCGACGTGCCGCGAGCGCTGACCGCGCGCGGCTGGTTCGCGGACGGCGAGCTGGTGCTCGCCGTCGACGACCCGTTCCTGGACGGACACGGCCGGTACCTGCTGACCGTCCGGAACGGCAAGGCCGACTGCGTGCCGACGGGCCGGGAGCCCGACCTGTCCCTGGACATCGACGACTTGGGCTCGCTCTACCTCGGCGGCACCGCCCCGAGCACGCTGGTCCGGGCCGGACACATCCGGGCCCACCACCCGGACGCGGCCGCCCGCGCCGACACCCTCTTCCGCACCGACCGCTCCCCGCACTGTCTGCACTGGTTCTGACCCCGCGCCCGGCAACGACGCCCGCGGGGCGCGGAGTCGGTCCGTCGGCGGAACCCGTCAGCCGGCGAACGGCACCTGTGCGGCAGCGGTCCTCCGCTCGCCGACGGGGTGCTGCCACACCCCGTCCGCCGCCAGCCTCGGCAGCACGCCCTCCCCGAACCAGTACGCCTCCTCCAGGTGCGGATAGCCGGACAGCACGAACTCCTCGATGCCCAGCGCCGCGTACTCCTTGATCCGCTCGGCGACCTCCTCGTGGCTGCCGACGAGCGCGGTCCCCGCCCCGCCCCGGACCAGGCCGATGCCGGCCCACAGATTGGGATGGATCTCCAGCCCGTCCCGGCTCCCGCCGTGCAGGGCGAGCATCCGCCGCTGCCCCTCCGACTCACTCCGGGCGAGTCCCGCCTGGACGGACCGCACGGTCTCGGAGTCGAACCCCTCCAGCAGCCGGTTCGCCTCCGCCCAGGCCTCCTCGGACGTGTCACGTGTGATGACGTGCAGCCGGATCCCGAACCTCAGGGTGCGCCCCTCCTTCGCCGCGAGCCCCCTGATCAACGCGATCTTCTCGGCGACCTGGGCCGGCGGTTCGCCCCATGTGAGGTACACGTCCACGTACTTGGCGGCGATCTCCCCGGCGATCGGCGACGATCCCCCGAAGTACACCTCGGGCACCGGGTCGGGCAGCCGCGCCAGCTTGGCGTCCTCGACCCGCAGATGCTCACCGGCCAGATCGACGGTCTTCCCGTCCCACAACTGCCGTACGACCTCCAGGAATTCGCCGGTACGACGGTATCGGTCGTCCTTGTCGAGGAAGTCGCCGTAGGCCCGCTGTTCGTGGCTCTCGCCGCCGGTGACGACGTTGAGGAGCAGGCGCCCGCCGGTCTGCCGCTGGTAGGTGGACGCCATCTGCGCGGCGAGCGTCGGCGAGACGAAGCCGGGGCGGAAGGCGACGAGGAACTTCAGGCGTTCGGTGTTCTGGCTGACCATCGCGGTGGTGAGCCACGCGTCCTCGCACCAGGCGCCGGTGGGCGTGAGGGCGCCCACGAAACCGAGGTCCTCCGCCGCGCGGGCGATCTGGCTCAGGTAGGCGACCGTCGGCGGCCGGTCCCGGCCGGATGCGGTGGCGGGGGTGCCGTGACCACCGCCCACGACATGACGGCTGTCCCCGTTGGTGGGGAGGAACCAGTGGAAGGTGAGGGACACGTGGGGTCTCCGATCTGGGCTGTCCTGCAAGGGAGTCAGAGAAGGCCGTGGCGGGGCGGCCTGGTGCCGTTCAGCACGTACCGGCCGATGTGCTGGATCTTCCAGCGGGCCGGATCGTGCAGCGTGTGGGTGCGGGCGTCCCGCCAATGCCGGTGCAGATTCAGCGAGTTGAGCGCCGAGCGGGTGCCGGACACCTCGAACAGCGCGCCCGCCACCTCCACGGCCGCCTGCGCCGCGTGCACCTTGGCCGCCGCGACCGCGATGGACGCCTCCGCCGCCGAGTCGTCGTCGAGGTCGGCGCGGGCCGCGTCCACGGCGCGCGCGGCCTGGACGAGCAGGGCCTCGGACGCCCGCACCTGGATGGCGAGTTCGCCGAATCTCTGGATCAGCAGGGGGTCCTCGGCGGCGGTCTCGACCCCGCTCTCGAACCAGGGGCGGCTCTTCGTCCGTACGAACTCGGCGGCCTCGGCCAGCGCTCCCCCGGCGATCCCGGCGTCGATGGCCGCGTGCAGCAACTGGGCGACGGCGCCGTGGAGTTGGGGTCCCTCGAAGGTGAGGTGGTGCGGCAGGACCCGGTCGGCTGGCACGGCGACCGCCTCCAGGCGGACCGTGCCGCTGGCCGTCGTGCGCTGGCCCATGCCGTCCCAGTCGTCGACGACCGTGACGCCCTCGGCGTCGCTCGGGACGTACGCGACATGGAGGTTGTCGTCCTCGGTGCGGGCGAGGACGGGGATCCAGTCGGCGAAGAGGGCGCCGGTGGAGTAGTGCTTGACTCCGGTCAGCCGGTAGGAGCCGTCGGGCCGGAGTGTCAGCCGGGTGCGGATGTCCTGGACGTGCCTGGTGCCGGCCTCGGACTGGGCGTTGCCGAAGCGGCGGCCGGCGAGGAGCTCGGCGAAGAAGAACTTCTGCTGGTCCGGGGTGCCCTGACGGCGGATCACATTGACGTAGGCGAAGTGGCTCTGCGGGATCTGGGCGAGGCTGCCGTCGGCCGAGCCGAGGAGGCGGAAGATCTCGGCGAGGGTCTCCGCGCTCACGTCGGCGCCGCCGTGCTCGGCGGGCACGGTGACCGCGAGCAGTCCGGCGCCGGAGAGGCGGTCCAACTCGGCGCGCGGGAGCCTGCGTTCGGTGTCGCGCGCGGAGGCACCGGCCCGGAACTCGTCGGCGAGCGCGGCGGCCAGGGCGAGGGCCTCGGCGTCGTCCGCGATCACGTGGGCGGTCGCACGGTCGGTCATGGCGCTCAGCTCGCCGCGGCCAGGAGCGGGGTGCGGCTGAGGGCCGCCGAGAAGTGGTCCACCACCTGTGTGAGCGCCTCGGTGGCGGCCGGGGTGACGGTGAGCGAGCCGTCCTCGTGGGCGGTGATGTCCCTGTCCAGGGTGAACCAGCCCTGGACTATATGGGCGGCACCCATGGAGTTCAGCACCGGGCGGAGCGCGTAGTCGATGGCGAGCACATGTGCGGTGGACCCACCCGTGGCGAGCGGCAGCACGGTCTTGCCGGTGAGGGCGTACTGCGGCAGCAGGTCGAGCAGCGCCTTGAGGACCCCGGAGTAGGAAGCCTTGTAGACGGGAGTCCCTACGACGACCCCGTCGGCGCGGGCGAAGAGTTCGGTGGCCTCGACGATGGCCGGGTGGCGGAAGTCCGCGCCGAGCAGGGCCTCGGCGGGGATGGTGCGCACGTCGAGCGGGATCACCTCGTGGCCCTGGGCGATCAGCCGCTGGTCCAGGTGCCGTAGCAGGCGGTTGGTGCGGGAGGAGACGGAGGGGCTGCCGGAGACGGACAGGACGGTGGCCATGGGTCCTCTTTCGGGGAGGCGGGGCGCCCGGTCGACTGACGGGCGCCCCGGGGCAGTTCGGTCAGGAGTACCAGGTGGGTTCGGGCAGTTCGCCTTCCAGGACCCAGCGGCCGACCTCGCGCCGCTTGTAGGCGACGGGATCGTGCAGGGTGTGGGTGCGGACGTTGCGCCAGAACCGGTCCAGGCCCTCCGTGGTGGCGGTGGAGCGGGCGCCGGTGACCTCGAAGATGCGGTTGCCGATCTCCAGGGCGACATCGGTGGCGCGTGCCTTGACGGCGGCCACCCTGACCTCGAAGTCGCCGCGTGTCTGCGCGGTGACGGCGTCGGGGTCGTCGTGCAGTTTCTGTCCCTCGGCGGCGACGGTGTCGGCGAGGGCCTCGACCGCCCAGAGCTTGGCGGTGAGGTCGCCGTAGGTGTCGATGACGTAGGGCTCGTCGACGGCGCGCTCGTAACCCCCGTGCAGCCAGGAGCGGGCCTTGGTGCGGGTGTAGGTGGCGGCCGTCTCCAGGGCGCCCGCGGCGATGCCCAGGTAGAAGTTGACGAAGACGAGTTGGATCGTGGGGACGTTGAGCGTGTTGTACGTGCGCGGGGTGAATTCCTTGTCGACGTAACCGGCCGCCGAGGACCACGGGGTGCGGACGCCGTCGAGGATGACGCCGCCGCTCTCGGTGAGGCGCTGGCCGATGTTGTCCCAGTCGTCGAGGAAGGTCAGGCCCTCGCTGTCGGACGGCACGATCGCGAAGACGTGCTGGTCGGTGCCTTCCAGGACGCCTTCGAGGACGGTGACGTCGGAGACCTTGCTGCCGGTGGAGAAGGACTTGCGGCCGGTGAAGACGAGGTCGTCGCCGTCCTCGGTGACGGTGACGTCCTTGTCGCGCGGGTTGACGGCGCCGCCGAAGAACCACTGGTTGCGGGCGGCCTCGGCCTCGACGTGCTCCCACTGCTCGCGGGTGCCGACCAGGCGGGCGGCCCAGTTCCACAGGTAGTGGTAGCCGAGGAGCTGGCCGATGGAGCCGTCGGCCTTGGCGACCTCGCGGACCACCCGGTAGGCGGTGGGCCAGTCCTGGCCTCCGCCGCCGTGCTCCGTCGGGCCGAGCAGGGTGACGAGGCCGGAGTCCTTGAGGAGTCGGACCTCGGCGTGCGGGGTGGCGCCGGCCCGGTCGCGGGCGGCGGCGTCGGTGTCGAGGAGGGCGGCGACCTCGGCGGCGCGGGCGATCCAGTCCTGGGCGGACTGCGGGGCGGGGCCGGTCTGCCAGTGGGTGGGCGTGACGGTGCTCATGCTGGGGTCCTCTTTCGCAGTGGGGTGCGATCAGGCGTGCACGGAGACGGACTCGGCCTCGGCGTCGGGGAGTTGAGCCTCCAGTTCGCGCACGAGGGGCAGCACGCGCTTGCCGAAGTACTCGACCTCCTCGTGGTAGTGGAGGAAGCCCAGCAGGAGCAGGTCGACGCCCAGCTTCTTGTAGGCGACGATCCGTTCGGCGATCTGCTCGGGGGTGCCGATGAGTCCCGTGCGGAACCCGTCGTTGTACTGCACGAGGTCCTCGAACGTGGAGTCCTGCCACATGCCCCTGCCGTCGGCCGAGGACTGCCCGGCCTGCTTCACCGCGGCCCCGAAGCCCTCGACGGCCTCACGGTCGGCCTTGGCGACGATCTCCCGGAGCGTGTCGCGCGCCTCGGCCTCGGTGTCGCGGGCGATGAGAAAGCCGTTGAGGCCGAACTTCGGTGCGGTACGGCCGACTTGGGCCGCCGAGTGGCGTACGTCGGCGAGCTGCTCGGTGACGCCGTCGAAGTCCTTGCCGTTGGAGAAGTACCAGTCGGAGACGCGGCCGGCCATCGCGCGGGCGGCGGTGGAGTTGCCGCCCTGGAAGATCTCCGGGTGCGGACGCTCGGGGGTGTTGAGGGGCTTGGGCTTGAGGGAGAAGTCGCGCAACCGGTAGAAGTCACCGGCGAGTTCGGTGTGGTCCTCGGTCCAGATCTGGCGCAGGGCCTGGATGAACTCCTCGGAGCGGCGGTAGCGCTCGTCGTGCTCCAGCCAGGGTTCGCCCAGCGCGGTGAACTCGCCCTTGAACCAGCCGGAGACGACGTTGACGGCGAAGCGCCCGTTCGACAAGTGGTCGGCGGTGGCGCCGAGTTTGGCGAGGACGCCCGGGTGCCACAGGCCGGGGTGGACGGCGGCGATGACCTTCAGACGCTGGGTGGCGAGCAGCAGGGCGAGGCTGAAGCTGGTCGACTCGTGCTGGAACTCGGCGCCGTAGCTGGCCATGTAGCGGACCTGGCTGAGCGCGTACTCGAAGCCGTTGTTCTCGGCGAGGACCGCGAGTTCGCGGTTGTACTCGTAGCCCCAGTCGGTGCGCTGCTCGATCTTGCTGGTGACGAGTCCCCCGCTGACGTTGGGGACCCAGTAGGCGAATTTCACGGGCTCTGCGGGCATGCGGAACTCCTGTTGCGGAATGCGTTTTCGGGCACGCCGAATCCGGCCGGAGCGATATCCGGCGAATATCAGGTGCGAGGGAAAAGTGGGCGGCGGATCACAGGACGGAGGTGATGGGGATCAGGCCGCGGTGCAACAGGAGGCGCTGGAGACGCGCGCGAGGTCGACATGGCGTCGCCGCGTGAGGTCCAGTCGCATCATCATGCCGTCGATCGTGGCAGCCGTCGGCGAGAGCCGTCAAGGAAAACCCGACCGGTCTCGTATCCCGGACCATTGAATTTCACGAAGGTGTGACAGGGAAACCCTTGAACAGGCCGGGAAATCGGCCGCATTCTGCGGGCATGCGGACCGAACAGCTGGAATACATAGCGGCCGTGACCCGGCTCGGCTCGCTGCGCCGGGCCGCCGAGGAACTGCGCCTGTCGCAGCCCGCGTTGAGCGAGACGGTGCGGAACCTCGAACGCGAACTCGGCGTCGATCTCCTGGAGCGCAAACGGTCCGGGGCGACGATGAGCGCGGAGGGGCGGGAGTTGCTGCCGAAGATCGTCGATGTGCTGGACGCGGTGGACCGGCTGCGGGCGGCGGCAGGCGAGCAGCACAGGATCAGCCGCATGGTGCGGGTGGGCACGGTCAACGCGGCGACCGTGCCGCTGCTGCTGCCCGTCGTCCGCGACTTCCGCGCCTCGCATCCACTGACCCAGGTCGAGGTGGTCGGCGCGCAGCAGACCGACATCCACCGGGCACTGTCGGAGGGCGGCTTCGATCTCGGCCTGGTCAACCATCTCGACGGCGACGACATGCCGGCCGACTTCGAGTCCACGGAGCTGCTGTCCGGGCTGCCGGTGGTGTGCGTGCGCCCCGACAGCCCCCTCGCGTCCCGCCCGACCGTGAGTGTGGAGGAACTACTCACCGAGCCGCTGATCGGTATGCGGTCCGGCTATGTGATGCACCGCTATGTGCACCGGCTGCTCGACGGCCGGGGCCCCGCCTTCGCGTACTCGACCGACGGCGCCGAGATGGGCAAGCTCATGGTCGCGGAGGGGCTCGGGGTGACGGTCCTGCCGGACTTCAGCGTGGTCGGGGACCCGCTGGAGCGGCTTGGGGCGATCACCTTCCGGCCGATCGCCGGCGACACGGCCCGTGTCCTGCTGATGCTGCGCCGCCGCCGCGCCGACTCCGTACCGCAGGCGGCCGGGGATCTGCACGAGGCGTTCGTACGGCGGGCACGGGAGCTGAGCGGGGCAGGGGTCTGAGACCGGGCCGAACGTCAGCCCTCGGCCCTCACGTCCTCGTCGCCCGCCGGGACCGGACGTCAGTCCTCGTCGCCCACCGGAATCACCACGAGGAACGCGTCGGACTTCAGGTCCATGACGACCTTGGCGGGTTCGCCCTCGGCGCGGCGCCGGGCCGCGAACTCCTCGGCAGGCCATGATCCGCGCGGAGCCCCCGCCGAAAACCGCTTCAACACCTTCGCGCCCATGTCCGCAGACACCTCCAGCATCGTTCTTCGGCTCCCCACCGGGGCCTTCGTAGCTGTTCGCATGCCCGCGATCGACGCCTACATGCCAAGTTCGCCGACGGCCGGAGGGCGCCGGGAGCGTGTACGCCCGTCGGGTGACAGCCGCATCCGCCGGGCGCTTCGCACGGGAAGCATCACATGACACCCTTTTTCCCGTCTCCCGGAGCGCGCACCATGAACGTCTCGGTCGTCCTGTTCACCTCCGACCTGCGTCTGCACGACCACCCCGCGCTGCGCGCCGCCGCCGAGGCCCGCGAGGTGGTCCCCCTGTTCGTGCGCGACCGGGGTGTGCTGGACGCCGGGTTCGCCGCGCCGAACCGGCTGGCGTTCCTCGCCGACTGTCTGCGCGATCTCGACGCGGGCCTGCGCGAGCGGGGCGGCCGGCTGGTGCTCCGGTCCGGCGACGTCGTCGACGAGGTGTGCAAGGTGGCCGCCGAGACCGACGCCGACGAGGTGCACCTGGCGGCGGACGTCAGCGCCTACGCGCGGCGGCGCGAGCAGCGGCTGCGGCGGGCGCTGGAGGCGGAGGGGCGGCGGCTGCACGTCCACGACACGGTGACGACGGCCGTCGCCCCGGGCGCGGTGACACCGGCGTCCTCGGACCACTTCGCCGTCTTCACGCCGTACTTCAGGCAGTGGTCCGGGCAGCATCTGCGCCCGGCGCTGGCCGCACCGCGCACCGTGCGGGTCCCGGACGGCGTCGGCTCCGAGGAGCTGCCCGACCGCCCCGGCGCCGAAGAGCTGTCACCGGGTCTGGCGGCCGGCGGGGAGACCAACGGCCGTAAGATGGTGGGCCGTTGGCTGCGCGACGGCATCGCGTCGTACGAGGACCTGCACGACGACCTGGCCGCCGACTCCACCTCCCACCTCTCGCCCCATCTCCACTTCGGCACCCTCTCCCCCGTGGAACTGGTCCACCGGGCACGGCAAGCGGGCGGACCGGGCGCCGAGGCGTTCGTACGGCAGCTCGCGTGGCGGGACTTCCACCGCCAGGTACTGGCGGCCAGACCCTCGGCCGCGGGCGCCGACTACCGTACGAAGCACGACCGTTGGCGCTCCGAAAGCACGGCCCGCGAGGACATCGCGGCCTGGAAGGAGGGCCGCACCGGCTATCCCGTGATCGACGCGGCGATGCGCCAACTGCTCCACGAGGGCTGGATGCACAACCGCGGACGGCTCCTGACGGCGAGCTTCCTCACCAAGACGCTCTACGTCGACTGGCGCGTGGGCGCCCGGCACTTCCTCGATCTGCTGGTCGACGGCGACGTGGCCAACAACCAGCTCAACTGGCAGTGGATGGCGGGCACCGGCACGGACTCACGGCCCAACCGGGTCCTGAACCCCGTCACTCAGGCGAAGCGCTACGACCCGGACGGCGCGTACGTCCGCCGCTGGGTGCCCGAACTCGCCGAGCTGGACGGGCGGTTGGTGCACGAGCCGTGGAAACTCCAGGGGCTTGACCGTGCCGCTCTCGGTGACTATCCGGACCCGATCGTCGAGCTCTCCGACGGACTCGCGCGGTTCCGGCAGGGCCGGTCGGGCGACTCGGCGGGCGACTGAGGCCCCGGCACGCCCTTTCAGCGCCACGCCGTCCGCGCACGGTCAGCGAGCCGCCCTCTGCACACGCTCTGCGGGGCGCTCCGCACACCCGTCGGCGGGGCGCCTCCCCCGCCCGTCAGCGGCCCGCCCCGTGCGTCCCGTACGCCCCCGCCACGAGCTCCACCGCGTCCTGAAGGCTCGCGGGCCGCACCGCCCCCCGCACCGATGGCCCGGACCAGCCGGGTCCGGCCAGCACCACCGAGGGCTGGCGCCGGGCGCCCTTCACTCCCCAGCGGAGGTCGGCGACGTGCCGGGCCAGCGGCAGGCTCGCGGTGGAGCGTGCCTGTGCCCACAGGACGACGGCCGCCGGGCCCAGTCGCCGTACCGCGGCGGTGAGCGCCTCGGCGGGGACGGCGGCGCCGAACATCCTTGTGGGCAGGCCGAGTTCACTCAGCGCGGCGTTGAGCGCCTCGATCGGGAGGGTGTGCTGCTCGCCGGGTACGCAGGCCAGCATGACGGGCCCGGCGGGCGGGGTGTCCGGCCGCGGACCGGCGGCTGGAGTGCGTCGGCGCAGGGCGGTGGACACGTGCCAGGACAGCAGGTGCTCCACCTCCACGTAACGGTCCCCGGACGAGGCCCACTTGCGTCCCACCGCGTGCAGGGTCGGCATCATCACCTCCTGCCAGGCGACGACGATGCCGTACTGGCCGACGGCGTCGGCGAGTTGGCGCTCGACGGCGGGCGCGTCGAGCCGGACCGCGGCCCGCGCCAGCCCGCGGCACTCCTGGCGCACATCACCGAGGGGCAGGGTTCCGGCCGCCCGCGAGGACCCGCGGGCCCGGGCGGCCTGCCCGGGGTCCGCACCGGTGGCTCCCCTCGCCACCCGCGCGGCCTCGGCCGGGGGCACGCCCGACGAGGTCAGCCGGCACATCTCCTCCAGCGCTGCCACGTCCCCGGGAGCCCAGCGCCGGTGCCGTCCCTCGGCGCGGACCGCGGGCCCGATGCCGTAGCGCCGCTCCCAGGACCGCAGGGTGGTCGGCGCCACACCCAGTCGGCGGGCCAACGCGCCGGTCGTCAGGGGCACTTGGGCCGCGGAGGGGTGCGCGGGGTCCTGGTCGGCGGACAACTCGCTCATGCGTCGACTATACGACGCAGAATCGACGCGAGTTGAGCAACTTGCCCCGGCCTCTCACGATGGACGCAACCGGGCATACCCGGCAGACAACGCGAACCGCCGTGCACCACAGCCTGGCCCCCGGCGGTCGCCGTAGGACGTGACCCAGCAGGTGTTTCTCGGGGTGTGGCGCGGGCGCGGGGGTTTCCGGCCCGAGCGCTGCACGGTCGGCGGCTGGATCATCGGCATCGCCCGGCGCACGATCGCCGACACCCTGTCCGCCCGCACCCGGCGCCTGCGTCTGACGGCCGCCGCCGGGGCGTCACTGACACTCACCAAGCCGGAGCCGGTCGTACCGACGCCCGAGGCGGTGCTCGACCGTGTCCTCGTGCTGGGCAAACTGGCCCGACTACCCGCGCCCCAGCGGCGGGCGCTGCGGCTGACGCACTACGCGGACCTGACCCAGACGCAGATCGCGCGACGCGGGCTGCATCAGTTGGGGCGCCGCCCTCACGACGACGAACCGCCTGAACTCTACACATAAAGGTGAAATAAGAGCACAATGGAATGAAGCGGCTCCTACCGCGGACCGCACCAGACGCGGTCAGGCCAGCAAGGCAAGGCAAAGGAGACGAGTCATGGCCAACGTCTCGCACACCAGGGGTGACATGGCGAGCCACCCCGACGTCTCCGAGATGCAGGCGCGCTACGCCCGCATGCTCGGTGGACGCGATGTGGCGCTCGTGGACGGACCGGTGTTCCTGCTCGGTCTGTACTGCGCCGTATCCCCGTGGATCCTCCACTACACGACGAGCCAGCCCGCGCTCGTGCCGCACAACCTCATCATCGGCATCGCGATCGGCCTGCTGGCGCTCGGTTTCACCAGGGCACCGGAACGCATGTACGGCCTGAGCTGGGCCATGAGCGCCCTGGGTGTCTGGATGATCGTCTCGCCGTGGATCGTCGGCAGCAACCCCGACAAGGGCGTCATCCTGAACAACGTGATCATCGGCGGACTCGCCGTGCTCATGGGCCTGGTGTGCGCTGGTACGGCGGCGCGGAGCACCCCCAAACCGTAGGGACCCCGGGCCGACCCCGGAACCCCGGACTCCGGAAGGAAGCCACGCCCCCTTCAGTGGCCGCCCGGCACCTGCCAGGGCGACTGCGGGAGGGGGCTGCCGGTTTCGAGCAGCGACTTCAGGTTCGACAGCACGGCCGGCCAGCCGCCGGAGACGTCGGAGAGTTCGCCCTCGTCGGCGAGGTCCTCGTGGGTGACGGTGAGGCGCACGATGTCCTCGTGCGGCCGGATGTCGTAGGTGACCCGGGAGTGCGCGTCCTCCTGGTCCTCCTTGTCCGGCGAGGACCACGTGGTCACCAGCCGGGTCGGGCGCTCACTCTCCACCACCCTGCCGACGACGTCGGCGATGCCGGAGCCGTCGATGCGCCGGTGTTCCCAGCGGGAGCCGCGCCGCCAGTCGGACACGTTGCTGTGACCCCAGTAGGCGGCGGTCAGATCGGCGTCGGTGAGCGCGTCCCAGACCTTCTCCGGGGTGCTCGCGATGTAGGTGACGTAGACGAATGTCGGCTTGTCGGTCATGGCTTCCTCGGCTCGTCGTTTGAGGGCACCGAGCGCGCGCAGACGCGGGCGCTCGAACTTGTCGATCCAGCGCTCCTGCATCTCGTGCAGCGGGACCGGGTTGAGGTAGTGCAGCTTCTCCCGCCCGCGCCGCACCGTACTGACCAGGTTGGCGGCCTCCAGGACGGCGAGGTGCTGCGTCACCGACTGACGGGTCATGTCGATCCGCCCGCACAGCTCCCCGAGCGTCTGCCCGTTCTCCTCGTGCAGCCGGTCGAGCAGACGCCTGCGGGTCTCGTCTGCCAGCGCCTTGAAGACCTTGTCCATCCCTGAGTCCTGTTCGGATCGCACACTCAACGTTATGCAGGCGATTAACTGCATGTCAAGGTGAGCGACTTCGCCCGGTGTGCCCGGTTCGCGATGGCCTGGTCTACGACGGCTCAGCCCAGGAATGCGCCCAGCTCGCGGCGGTGCGCGGCCACCCAGTTCCGCGCGTCCCGGATCTCGTCCAGGACCCCGCGCGCCCGCAGCTCGGCCATGCCCCGCTCGCCGCGCTCGGCACCGGCCTCGATGCCCCGCCGGCACCGGTCCTGCCACCACAGCACGGTGTCGAGGAGCCGGTGGGTGTCGTCGAGGCCGTACGCCTCGCAGATCAGCGCGATGCGGCGGGCGGTCGCGGGGACGTCGGTGATGTCGGGGCCGAGGTCGAGGTACTGCCAGCAGACATGGGCGACGTCGTGGACGCGCTCACCGGGGGCCGCGAGGTCCCAGTCGACGAACGCCAGGGGGTGCCACGCGTCGTCGTAGACGGTGTTCTTGGGCGCCAGGTCGTTGTGGCAGACGACGTCCTGGTCACCGGCCTGCGGTGTGCCGTGGGTCAGATCGTGGAAGGCCCGCACAAGCCGTGCGACGCGCACGAGGCTGTCGTCGGTGCGGGCGGCAGCCCGTTCCTCGGCACTGACAGCCGCCCGGCCCTCGATGTACCGGAAGGTCTCCCGCCCTCGCTCGTCCGTGCCGAGGAACCGGGGCGCGCCCGGCCAGCCCCGGCGCTCGAAGTGCGCGAGGAGTCCGGTCGCATAGCCCGACCGTTCCGGCGACGCCGGAGTGCGCCGCACGGTCTCGCCGACCCGGACGACCTCGTTGACCGCGCCTCCGCCGAGCGCCGATTCCTCCACGTGGCCCGCCTCCCGAACTGGTTCGCCCGCACGAGTATCGCTCGGCACCCCGCCCCTGTGGATCACGCGGAGGCCTCACGCATCGGGCGGCGATCGGCGAGGCCGACTCGACCGCCGTGTGACCGCGCGCGCCCGCCGGCACCGTCCGGGTGGTGGCCGACGGGCGCCCGGTCGTCGACGTCGTGGAGGACGTGCTCGCCGCGACCGGGTGGGTCAATACACCTAGGTCGTGTCCGCAAAGTCCCGTCGTCCGCCCGGAGGGCGGGCCCCGCGGCGTCCGGTGCGTGCGCTCGGTGTGCCGCCCGGAAGCCCCCGTACTGGACGTACTTGGGCTTCCGGGCGGTGCGGCGAGCGTGCGTGCCGGGCGTCGCGAGGCAGGCGGGACTTTGCGGACACGGCCTAGGCGCCCGCGGGTTCCGGGGTCGCCTCCGTGAGGTACTCCTCCGAGATCTCCTTCGGGCCGAACGGCCAGACCTTCTCGAAGCGGGCCCAGAGGACGAACGCGACGCAGCCGAGGGCGAGCCAGGCCAGGGACCATTCGATGGGGTGGCGGCCCGGGGAGTTCTTGTCGGCGTAGCCGTAGATCACACACCAGCCGACGAAGGCGATGATGCTGGGGACGGGATAGAGCCACATGCGGTACGGGCGGCGCAGCGTCGGCTGGCGTCGGCGCAGGACCGTGAGAGCGATGATCTGGGCCAGTGCCTGGACGATGACCATGACGGTGGTCAGGAGCTGGATCAGGGTCGCCAGATCCGTGTGGCGGCCGATGAGGAAGCCGATCGCGGTGAACACGCCCATGGTGGCGAGGCCCAGCATCGGGAAGCGGTGCTTGGGGTGGAGCTTGGCGTAGGGGCGGAAGAAGACGCGTTCGCGGGCCGCGTCGTAGGGGACCCGGGAGCCGCCGAGGAGGCCGGTGAAGACGGAGGCGAAGGCCGTGATCAGGATCAGGACGGTGACCGTGTCGGCGGCGCCCTTGCCCCAGGTCTTCTCCAGGACCGCCGAGGCCACGGAGGTCGAGGCGATGTCGTTGACGTGGGTCATCCGGTGCCAGTCGATGACCCCGAGGGTGCCGATCTGGAGCATCAGGTAGATCGCCATGATGCCGACGATGGAGAAGAGGATCGAGCGCGGGAGGGTGCGGCCCGGGTCCTTGATCTCGGCGCCCATGTAGGCGGTGGTGTTGTAGCCGAGGTAGTCGTAGATGCCGATGGTCAGGCCGCCGGCGAACCCGAGCCAGAAGTGGTTGCTGCCCAGGTCGAAGGCGCCCGACGGGTACGTGAAGGCGAGGTGCGCGCTGAAATCGCTCGCGGCGGCCACGATGACCAGGAACACCGCCGCGATCATCACCGCCCACATCACGGCGGTGATCCGCGCGATGTTCTCGATGCCGCGCCACAGCAGGAGCACCACCAGGGCGATCACCCCGAGGCCGATGAGATCGCCCGACGTCTTGCCCATGTCCGGTGCCAGATAGCCGAGATACTGCACGAAGCCGACGACGCCGGTCGACATGATCAGCGGGATGAAGAGCATCGCCGTCCACACGAACAGGAACGGCATCAGCCGCCCGGTGCGGTACTGGAAGGCCTGCCGCAGATAGACGTAGCTCCCGCCGGAACCGGGCATCGCGGCGCCCATCTCGGCCCACACGAGCCCGTCGGCCAGCGCGAGGATCGCTCCCGCGACGAAGCCGATCACGGCCTGCGGGCCGCCGAACGCGGCGACCATCAGCGGGATCGTCACGAAAGGCCCGATGCCGCACATCTGGCTCATGTTGATGGCGGTGGCCTGGAAGAGGCCGACGCGGCGGACGAAACCGCCGTCTGGGGGCGGACTGCCGGACATGGAGGCTCCTGAGGGTGTGCGTGACGAAGGGAGAGGGGGTGCGGCGTGCGGGCCGGTATCCGGTGGCTGACTGGGCGATAAAGTTAAGGAGCCTTACTAGACTCGTCAAGAGGCTGTCCCGGATACCGGAGAATGATGCGATGCCCGTCAGTGACGCCGTGGAGCGACCGGACCAGCCATGGAGCCGTCAGCGGCTGCGCAGTACGAACGCGCGGCTGCTGCTCGACCGGCTGCGCACCGCCGGTGCCGCCTCGCGGGCCCAACTCGCCCGCGAGACAGGCCTGTCGAAGCCGACGGTCTCCAGCGCGCTGGCCGCGCTGGAGGAGGCGGGCCTCGTCCACGAGGTCGGCACGCAGGCCCCCGAGCGCGGCCGGACCGCCGTGCTCTACGCCCCTGACCCGTCCGCCGGTTACGCGCTGGGGATCGACGTCGGGCGCAGCTGGCTGCGGGTCGCGGTGGCGAATCTGGACGGCGAGGTGGTGGCCCGGGCCGATGTCCGCAACCGGGCCCGCAGCTCGGGCGCGATGGCCGAGCTGGTGGTCGCCACCGCCCACCAGGTCGTCGCCAACTCCGGGGTGGAACCGGCGGCGGTGGTGCACGCCGTGGTGGGCACGCCCGGTGTCTACGACGAGCAGCGGCGCCGGGTGCGGTACGCGATGCATCTGCCGGGCTGGGGCCGGGCCGGGCTGTTCGACCGGATGCGGGAGGAGCTGGGCGTCCCGCTGGAGGTGCACAACGACGCGAACCTCGCGGCACTGGGCGAGTACACGTACGGCGTCGGCGCGGGCAGCCGGCTGTTCGCGTACATCCTGATCGGCACCGGTCTCGGCATGGGCGTGGTGAGCGAGGGGCGGCTCTTCACGGGGGCGCACGGCGGTGCCGGGGAGATCGGGTTCCTGCCGTGGCCCGGGCGGCAGAAGCCGGAGACACTGGAGGACGCGGTGTCCGGGGTGGCCGTGGTGGAGGCGGCCCGCAGGTTCGGCATGAGCGGCCAGCAGCTCACCGCGAAGGCCGTGTTCGACGCGGCGAGGCAGAAAAACGCCGCCGCGATCAAGGCGGTCGAGCTGGAGGGCGAGCGGATCGCGCACACCGTGGCGGCAGCGGCGGCGGTGCTCGACCCGGACCTCGTGGTGCTGGGCGGCGGGGTCGGACACAGCGTGGATCTGCTGCTGCGCCCGGTGCGGGAGAACCTCCGCGCGCTCACTCCCCTCCGCCCGAAGGTCGCGCCCAGCGCGCTGGGCGAGGACGCGGTGCTGCTGGGTGCCGTGGCCACCGCGCTCGGCACCGCGCGGGACCTGGTGTTCGAGCGCCACTCGGCGTCCTGAGCAACTCACCCACGGACACAGGTGTTTGACAGGCACCGTCGGGCGCCCTACCTTCTGGTGCGGTTAGTAAAGCTTCCTAACTTGACGAGGCTGGAGACCGCCGTGTTCCATCGCCCCGCCGTCCCCCCACTCCGCAGAAGCCGTCTCACCACGGCCGCCGTCGCCCTCGGCCTCATGGGCTGCCTCACCACCGGCGCGTGGGCGGGGGCACAGGAGTCGTCCCCGCCACAGCACACGCGGGTCCCGGTGACCGCCGTACGCTCGACCGCCGGGACCGCCACCCCGCTGTCCGGCTACGCGATCCAGTCGTCCGCGAAGGTCCCCGACTCGGCCGCGGCCGTCTCCTCCCCCGGCTATCCGGCGACCGGCTGGTATCCAGCCGGGGCCCGCTCGACCGTCCTCGCGGCCCTGATCGCCGACGGTGTCTTCCCCGACCCCTTCTACTCGACCAACCAGCGGAAGATCCCGAAGGCCGACTTCCAGGTGCCGTGGTGGTACCGCAGCGACTTCACGGTCGCGGACACCGGCAGGCGCACCTACCTCGACTTCAGCGGGGTGATCTCGGCGGCCGACGTCTATGTCAACGGCAAGCAGATCGCCAAGGCCGCCGACGTCAACGGGGCTTACACACAGCACGAGTTGGACGTCACCTCGCTGGTCCGCTCCGGGACGAACACGGTCGCCTTCCGTATCCGGCCGAACGACCCGAACAAGAACCTCACCATGGGCTGGATCGACTGGCTCCAGCCGCCGCCCGACGAGAACATGGGCGTCGTCCGTGACGTCCTCCTCCGGCGCGGCGGCCCGGTCGCGCTGCGCGACGCGCACGTGGTGACCAAGCTGGCCGTCCCCTCGCTCGCCTCCGCGGACCTGACGGTGAAGGCGCGGGCCCGCAACGACTCGGGCGCGCCCGTCACCGCGAAGGTCAGGGGCAGCGTCGGCGGGACGGCCTTCGAGCGGACGGTCTCCCTCGCCGCCCACCAGACGAAGCCCGTCACCTTCGCCCTCCACCTCACCTCCCCGAAGGTCTGGTGGCCCGCGGGCATGGGCGGCCAGCCGCTCTACGCCCTCGACCTCACCGTCTCCGTCGCGGGCACCCCCTCCGACACCGCGCACCAGACCTTCGGCATCCGCGACGTGCGGGCCCCGCTGAACTCCGCCGGTGACCGCCACTACCTCGTCAACGGCCGCGCGTTGCTCATCAAGGGCGGCGGTTGGTCACCCGACGAGTTCCTGCGCTGGGACAGGACCTACGTCGAGGACCGTCTGAAGTACGCCCTCGACCTGGGCCTCAACACCATCCGCCTCGAAGGCCACATCGAGCCGGACGAGTTCTTCGACCTCGCCGACCGCTACGGCATCCTGACGCTTCCCGGCTGGGAGTGCTGCGACAAGTGGGAGGGCCAGGTCAACGGGGACGAGACCGGGGACAGGTGGACCGCCGCCGACTACCCGGTCGCCAAGGCGTCGATGGCCGCCGAGGCAGCCAGGCTGCGCGACCACCCGAGCGTGATCTCCTTCCTCATCGGCAGCGACTTCGCCCCCGACGCGAGGATCGAGAAGACCTACCTGGACGCCCTGAAGGCCGCCGACTGGCACACCCCGGTGGTAGCCGCCGCCTCCGACAACTCCTCACCCGTCAGCGGCAGTTCGGGCATGAAGATGACCGGCCCCTACGACTGGGTCCCGCCCGGCTACTGGTACGCCAAACGCGAGGGCGGCGCCACCGGCTTCAACTCCGAGACCAGCGCGGGCCCCGACATCCCCACCCTCGACACCCTGCGCCGCATGATGAGCCCGGCGGAACTCGCCACCCTCTGGAAGGACCCGAACGCCAAGCAGTACCACCGCTCCCCGTCCTCCACCTTCAACACCCTCAAGCTCTACGACAACGCCCTCACCGGCCGCTACGGCCCGCCGACGAGCCTCACCGACTACGTCCGCAAGGCCCAGCTCGCCCAGTACGAGAACGTGCGGGCCCAGTTCGAGGCCTACGAGCGCAACGCCACCGACGCCTCGAAGCCGGCGACCGGGGTCGTCTACTGGATGTTCAACAGCGGCTGGACCTCCCTGCACTGGCAGTTGATGGACCGGTACCTCGACCAGGGCGGCGCCTACTTCGGCGCGAAGAAGGCCAACGAGCCGCTGCACATCCAGTACTCGTACGACGACCGCTCGGTCGTCGTGGTGAACAACCGCAACGCACCGGCACGCCAACTCACCGCCCGCGCGACCCTGTTCAACACCGACGGCACCCGGAAGTACGACAAGGAGGTGCCCGGGGTGAAGGTCTCCGGGGGCGGCGCGCACAGTACGGCGCTCACCCTCCCCGCGCCCTCGTCGGTGCGCGGACTGTCGACGACGTACCTGGTACGCCTCACCCTGACCGACGCGTCCGGCAAGGAGGTGAGCCGGAACGTGTACTGGCTCTCCGGCAGGCCCGACACGCTCGACTGGGCGCACACCGACTGGTACTACACGCCGACGACGAGCTACGCCGACCTCAAGGGGCTCGACTCGATGGCGCGGACGCCGGTTTCGGCGACGGCGTCGACCGAGGCGGGTCCGGGCGGCACGTCGACGACGACGGTCACGGTGCGCAACTCCGGTAAGGGGAAGACGCCTTCGCTCCTCACCGACGTCCATCTCGTGGACTCGGCGGGCAGGCCGGTGCTGCCGGTGCGGTGGTCCGACAACGACGTGAGCCTGTGGCCCGGGGAGTCGACCACACTGACGGCGACCTACCGGACGGCCGATCTGCACGGCTCGGTGCCACGGGTGCGGGTCTCCGGCTGGAACGCCCCGGAGCTCACGGTCCCGGCGCGGTGAACCGGTGGGGCCCGGCCGCCGCCGGGCCCCACCGGTCGTTCCTCGTCAGCTGACGTTCAGCGCCGTGTCGTCGATGACGAAGGACGTCTGGAGCGTGGAACCCTCCACGCCGGTGAACTTGAGGGTGACGGTCTGCCCGGCATAGCTCGCGAGACTGAAGCTGCGCTGGGTGTAGCCGCTGGCCGCGTTCAGGTTGGAGTAGGTCGCCAGGGTGCTCAGGACGGTGCCGGAGCTGTTGAGGACCTGGACCTTGAGCGTGTCGTACGCCGTGCTGGTGGTCGTCTCCGCCGTGTCGACGTGGAGATAGAAGCTCAGCGCGGCGGTGGTGCAGCCGGACGGGATGGACACCGACTGGGACAGGGTGTCGGTGGTGGCGGTGCCGTAGCCGTCGAGCCAGGCCTTGTACGAACCGGTTCGGGCGGCCTCGCTGCTGGAGTTGGTGATCACACCGCTGGAGGCGCTCCAGGTGGTGTTGCCCGACTCGAAGCCGTTGTTGCCGAGGAGCTGCGAGGCGGTGCAGGTGGTCCCGCCTCCTCCGCCGCCTCCGCCTCCGCTGGTGCCCTCGCCGGCCAGCCAGGCGGTGGCGTTGAGGGCGAGGGCGGCGTTGGTGGCGCCGGTGTCGTTCCAGCCGTCGTAGAGCGTGTTGCCCGACTGGCCGGTGCCGTCGTCGATCGGTGAGCTGTCGCCCCAGAACGCCACGCGACCGCTGCCGAAGGTGCTGGTCGCGAAGAAGGCGCCGGTGTTCCCGGAGTAACCGCTGCGGTACACAAGGCCCTTGACGGCCGAGTTGTCGGCGGGCTTCAGCGTGGCCGTCGTGCCGTCGGCGATCAGGCTCTTGGTGACCGTGCCGAAGGAGCCGTGCAGGACCGGGTCCGTGCTGTCGCTGATCGCGGCCGGGTAGCCGGAGCTGATGTCGAGCGAGTCGATGGAGAAGCCGAACGGGTCGGTGGAGTCCACGCTGTTGTTCGTCATCAGGTCGTTCAGGATCTCGACGGCGTCCTCGCCGTCGTTGTTGCGGTCGGCGCCGGTGTGGTCGGAGATCATGAACAGGCCGCCGCCGTTCTTGACGAACGTCATGATCGCGGTCTTCTCGGCGGTCGTGAACAGCGTGTTCGGCTCGGGCAGGACCAGCGTGTCGAAGTTCGACAGGTCGGTCGTCGACGAACCGCCGTATGTCAGCGCGCTGGTGGCGGTCTTCAGGCTGTAACTGCCGGTCTTCTGGAGGGCGACGCCCCATGAGGAGAGCGCGCCGGTCCAGTCGGTCTCGGCGGACGGGGAGGAGTCCTGGGAGAGCGGGTCCGGCTTGCTGGTGGAGATGATCCAGTCCGCGTTCCCGGCCTCCTCGGCGTGCCCGTCGTCGAACAGGACCCGGTGGGTGGTGGCCGCGTGCGCGGGTGTGGCGGTGGTGGTGACCTGAAGCGCCGCCCCCGTGACGAAAAGTCCGAGGCCGGCGAGGGCGGTGGTGAGTCTGCGGCGGGATCTTCTGGATCCAAGCATCCGGCGAACCTCCGTGAGGGGATGGGGAAAGGTGCGATGCGGGCGCCTGATCTGCGCGCGTAGAACGGTAGTTGGGGAGTTCTACACGCGTTGAACGATTGAAAGGTACATGGCATGACGGGGTCGTGAACAGAAAGTCCCGGCAATAACAGGCGACGGAAGTCGGCCGGACTGCCTTGGCGTGCAGCGGGCACATGAAGAGAGCGGGGATATCGACAAAAAAGAGGGGCGGAGATGGAGATCTCGGGCATCATCAGTGCCATCATCATCGGCATCATCATTGGCGTGTTGGGACGGCTCGTCGTTCCGGGCCGCCAGCACATCGGCGTGCTGCTGACGATCGTGGTCGGCATCGTGGCCGCGTTGATCGGAGCGGCGATCGCATCGGGCCTCGGGGTCGCCGACACCAAGGGCATCGACTGGATCGAGTGGCTCATCCAGGTCGGCCTGGCAGCGGTCGGCATCGCCGCACTGGACCGGTCGAGGGTGCGCCGCTGAGCAGGGGCCGGGACGAGCCGCGGGTGAGACCGGGCGGAGGGTCGCACGTGCGGGCCTGTCGCCCGGTTCCCCTCGTCCCGCGCTCCTGACGGGCGACCCCTGTCACCAGGCATCATCCCGCTCGTCGATCCGAGGTCCGGCCCGCCGAGCCGCGGGCCGGCTTCCGTGCGCCTGCCCCTCCCTGCACCAGGGAGGGGCAGGCGTTCTCCTGCTCAACGCGCCGCGTGCAGGGCCGCGAGCCCCTCGCTGCTCGACGAGTACACCGGGGTCCAGCCCAGTTCCCGTTCCGCCTTCGCGCTGGACACCCGCAGGTTGCAGGTCATCATCGTGTGGACGTACGCCATCGGGCGAACTGCCCACAGCGGTACGGCCATTGGCTTCGGGAGGTCGAACTCCTCTGCCACGCACAGGAGATGGGCGCGGAAGCCGAGGGGCGTGCGGTCGGCGATGTTGTACGCCTCCCCCGGGCGCCCGCGTTCGACGGCGGCGGCCACCGCGCGGGCCGCGTCGGTGAGTTCGACCCAGGGCAGGACCCGGCCGTCGTCGTCGGGGGCGGGGAGCCGGCGCCCGCGCAGCATGGGGAGGAGGGGGTCGGTGCCGCCGGGGCCGTAGAGGAGGCCGAAGCGGAGGGCGATGCCTTCCAAGTCCTGCGCCTCGAAGGTCAGTTGTTCCTTGTCGCGCATGCCCGCCAGATGCTCTTCCAGCTGCGGGGTGGTGCCCCGTGGGCCGAAGGGGTCGTCCTCGGTGAGGGTGCGGGTGCCGAAGTCCCCGTAGCCGTAGCCGAGGACGATCGACTCGACGATGAAGCGACGGGCTCCGGTGGCTCGCGCCGCCTCGATGAGGTGGGCGGTTCCTTCGATGCGCAGGGCGTCGGTGGCGCGCATGTCGCGGTGGCGCATGGGTGCCTTGCGCAGGGCGGTCGCGGCGTGGATCACCGTGTCGAAGTGGTGTCCGTCGACCGCGCGCAGCAGTGCGTCACGGTCCATGAGGTCGGCGCGGATGTCGTTGCCCGGCCCGCGGCCGAGGCCGGTGACCTTGTGACCGGCGTCGGTCAGGGCCCGGGCGATGTGGCCGCCGAGGACGCCGCTCCCACCGGCGAGGAGGATCTCCTGACTGCTGGGACTGCTCTCGTTCGTCGTCATACCGATAAGACGCATCGGGCCGCCGCGGATGTGACATCCGGGCCGGACCGCTGCTCTACGGCTCGTAGACGTACGGCGTGGTCGTGGTCAGCGGGGCGAGGCCGAGGCGTTCGAGGATGGGGCGGCTCTGGTCGGAGGCGTCGACCTGGAGGTAGCGGTAGCCGTGGTCCGCGGCGATGCGGGCGCGGTGGGCGACCAGGGCGCGGTAGATGCCGCGGCCCCGCCATGCCTCGACCGTGCCGCCGCCCCACAGACCGGCGAAGCGGGTACCGGGGACGAGTTCCATCCGCGCCGCGCTCACCGGTTCGTCTCCCGCGAGGGCGACCACGGCCACAACGGTGTCGGGATCGGCGGCCAGTTGGTCGAGCAGCCGGGCGCGCAGCCGGGAACTGTCCGTGCCGAACGCCTTCTCGTGGACGTCCGCCACCATGTCGACACCGGCGAGGTCGGTGGCGGCCAACAGCCGCACACCGTCAGGGAGTTCGGCGTCGAGGGCGAGTTCGGTGATCTCGCCGACCATCAGCGTCTCCTGCGGCTCGGGCGTGAACCCGGCCGCCGTCAGCCGCTGTCCGAGATCCGTCGGCAGGTCGTGGCCGTAGAGCTTCCACTCGAAGTCGCGGCCGAGCCCGGTGAAGAACGCGATCTGCTCGGCGATCACCGCGTCCGCCTCGGCGGCGTCCAGGTCCGACCACAGGATGCCGTTCCACCCGTGCTCGTCGGCGACATGGCGCACCACTCCCCCGACCCGCTCTACACGGGCGCCGGGTCCGTCGGGGCGGGCGCGCTCGCGCAGGTCGCGGTCGTGGAGGGCGAGTACCGAGGCATGATCCATGCGCTCACTCCACCATCCGCCGGCGGACCGGGCAACGGGATTACGACCCCTGCGCGGGCACGTCGGGCCGCACCGCCGCCAGATACGCGCTGAGCCGGTCACGGTTGCGGGCCAGACAGTCGATGCGGGCCTGAATCCGCTCGATATGGCCGCTGAGCAGGGCGGCCGTCTCCGGAGTCAGACAGTCCGCGGGAACGTGGATCTCCTCCGGCCCGGAGAGGTACGGCAGGATCGCGCGAATCATCTCCGTGGTCAGACCCGAGTCCAGCAGTCCGCGGATCTGCTGGACGTCCCGGACCGCGGGCTCGCCGTAGAACCGGTAGCCGTTCTCGGTGCGGTCGGGGTGGAGCAGGTCCTGTTCCTCGTAGTAGCGCAGGAGGCGGGTCGGGACGCCGGTGCGGCGGGAGAGCTCGCCGATCTTCATGCCTGCCTCCGGGGACAGCGTGCGGGGCCCGGTCGCGGGGCGCGCTTGCCTTCACACTGATGTGAGGGTTCGACCATGGTCCCATGACCACCGTATCCCCGGCCAAGGGCACCGCCCTGCCCTGGTCCGGGCTCCTCGCCCTGTCCACGGCCGCCTTCACCGCCGTCCTGACGGAACTCCTCCCCGCGGGTCTGCTGCCCCGGATGGCACCGGCGCTCGGCGTCTCCGAGGCGCGGGTCGGCTTCCTCGTCACCGGTTACGCGGTCGCGTCCTTCCTGGCCGCGATCCCGGTCACCGCGGCGCTGCGCGGACTTCCGCGCCGCCCGGTCCTCGTCGGTACGCTGCTGGGCTTCGCCTGCGCCGACGCGGTGGTCGCGCTGTCGTCGTCGTACGCCGTCGCCTTCGGCGCCCGCCTGCTGGCCGGGGTCATGGGCGGCACGATGTGGGCGATGCTCGCCGGGTACGCCGCCCGGATGGTGCCCGCCGAGCGGCGCGGCCGGGCCATCGCGGTCGTCCTGGCCGGCATCACCCTCGCCCTCTCCCTGGGCATTCCCGCCGGCACCGCCCTAGCCGACGCCATCGGCTGGCGCCCGGCGTTCGGCACGCTGTCCGGGCTCGCGCTGCTGGTGGTGGTCTGGATACGGCGCCGGGTGCCCGCCTTCCCCGGCGAACTCCCGGGCACACGCGTCCCGTTGAGGCGGGTCGCCGCACTCCCCGGAATCCCGGCCGTCCTGTCGGTCACCCTGTTCCTGCTGCTGGGCCATCAGGTGATGTACACGTACGTCGCCCCGTTCACCGCGCACACCGGCCACGGCCGTACGGACGTCGTCCTGCTGGTGTTCGGGGCCGCCACGGTCGTGGGCGTCTGGGCCACCGGCGTACTCGTGGACCGCTGGGGACGCCCCACCCTGCTCGGCGCGCTGACTCTGATCGTGACCGTCATGTGCGTACTCGCCCTGTGCTCCGACTCCCCTGCCGTCCTGCTGACGTCCGTCGCCACGTGGGGAGTTGCCTTCGGTGGCGCCCCCACCCTGATCCAGACCGCCCTCGTCAATGCCTCCGGCCCCCAACACGCCGACGTGGCAACGTCGTTGCAGACCACGGTGTACAACGCGGGTATCGCCGGGGGCTCGTTCACCGGCGGGCTCGCGCTGTCGGAGTGGGGCGCCGGAGCCTTGCCCTGGACGGCGTCGCCACTGGTGGCGCTCGCACTCACCGTCGTCGTACTGAGCCGACGAGGATTCCCGGCCGGCGCCCCAAAGGGGCGCGGGGAACCGCGCGACCAGCCCCCACCGACCCGCAGCCGAACGACAACTCCCGACCACCCCCCGACTTCCTACAGCTCCCCGAAGTAGTCCCCACCCTCAAGATCGGCCAGCAATCCCACCTCCACCGGCTCCCACCCCGTCTGCTTCCGCGTGAGCGCACTCGACGCCGGGCAGTCCAACGAAGCGACCACGCCGAGGAAGCCGAAGTGATCGACCGCCTGGTCGGCCGGCACGCTTCCGGTCGGCACATCGAGTCGCCGCCCGATGACCTCCGCGATCGACCGCAACGGCAACCCCTCGTCACCGACCGCGTGGTACTGGGAACCCGCCGGAGCCGACTCCAGCGCCCACCGGTACAACCGCGCCGCGTCGAGCCGATGCACGGCGGGCCACCGCGCGCTGCCGTCGCCGACGTACGCCGACACGCCCTTCTCCCGGGCGGTGGCGATGAGTTGAGGCACGAAGCCCTGGTCCCCCGTACCGTGCACGGACCGAGGCAGCCGCACCACCGACGACCGCACCCCCCGCTCCGCCAGCGCGACCGCCGCGAGTTCGGACGGCTGCCGAATCGCCGCGAAGGACTCGGGGTCGACGTGGTCCTCCTCCGTCGCCACCTCCCCGCCGGGCAGCCCGGGTGTGCCGGAGGTGACGACGAAGGGCTTGTCGGTGCCCGCGAGCGCGTCGCCGATGGCCTCGATGGCGCGCAGGTCGGTGGCGCAGTTGGCGGCGAAGTCGGAGAAGTCGTGGATGAAGGCCAGATGGCACACGCCGTCCGCCGCTTCGGCGCCCGCGCGCAGACTGTCGAGGTCGTCGAGCGATCCCCGGTGCACGGCCGCCCCGGCCGCGGTCAGCGCCTCGGCGGACGCGTCCGAGCGGGCCAGTCCGGTGACCGTGTGCCCGGCGTCGAGCAGTTCACGGACCACGGCGGAGCCGATGAAGCCGCTGGCGCCGGTGACGAAAACACGCATGGTGCGTTCCTTCGAAGAGGTGGGGGTGGAACTCCGATGTGTCTCCATCGTGGGCATCACGCGGGCTCGGGGTCCAAAGCCTGTTACGTATGGAGCAATACGTTTCAGGCATCACAGCAGCTCAAGGTACACATCCAACGAGCAGGCCCCCGTGCTCCGCAGTACACTCCAGGCATGACGGACCTCCCTCCCGCCCCCGACCTCGAACTGCGTCTCGTGCGGTACTTCATCGCCGTCGCCGAGCAGCGGCACTTCGGCCGCGCCGCCGAGGCACTGCACATCACCCAGCCGTCACTCAGCCGTCAAGTACGGCGCCTGGAGGACCAGTTGGGGGCGCGCCTGCTGGACCGTACCCCGCAGGGCACCCGGCTCACGGAGGCCGGGGAGGTCTTCCTGCCGCGCGCGAAGGCGCTGTTGCGCTCCACCGCGCAGGCCGCCGCCGAGACCCGCGCAGCCGCCCAGCCCGGCCGCCTCACCGTCGGCTACATGGCGAACCTGTTCGTCACCCCGGCGGTGCGCGACGTACGGCGCAGGCATCCGGACGCCGATGTGCACGTCGTACATCTCGCCTACGACGACGTGCGGACGGCGCTGCTCGACCGGCGGGTGGACGTGGCGGTGGCCCGACTGCCTTTCCCCACCGGTCGGTTGGACGTCACGATCCTCTACGACGAGCCGCGCTTCCTGCTCGTCCCGCTCGACCACCGCCTCGCGGGCAAGGAGTCCGTGACCCTGGACGACATCGCCGACGAGCCGCTTCCCCAGATGCCCGGCGCGGACCCGGCGTGGACCGCCTTCTGGCGCATCGACCCCCGGCCGGACGGCCGCCCGGCACCCGGCGGTCCGGTCATCCGGGTGGTGGAGGACAAGTTCGAGTTCGTCGCCGACGGCCAGGCCGTGGCGATCGTGGCCGGTCTCCGGCCCGGCCAGACGGTCCGCCCCGACATCACGGCGATCCCGCTCCACGGCGTGGAGCCGAGCCATGTCGCCCTCGCGACCCGCGCCGGCGAGCACCACCGTCTGCTGACCGCGTTCCGGAAGTCCGCCCGCGCGCTGCTCAGGGCGCCGTCGGCGCGGCCCGATGAACTCCCCACCGTTTCCTAGGAGTTGATGCCCTCCGCCCTCCCCCGGAACGGCGGAGGCCCCACCGGTCGCACACCCGGCGGGGCCTTCCGTCCTGGTGCGGGTGCTGGGGTCAGCGTCCCGCCTTGGGGCGGTGGCGCCGGTAGAGGGCGGTGCCGCCCAGGAGGAGGGCCGCGCTCGCGACGGCGGCCGGGATGGTGCCGTCGGCGCCCGTGTGGGCGAGGGACGCCTCGGCCACGGGCTGGGCGGGGTGCCCCTTCACCTCCGTCATCGGTTCGGGGCCGGGGTGCGACTTCACCGGGGCGGGCGGCGCGGGGGTCGGGGGCGCGGGCTGGTCGGGGTGGTCGGGGTGGTCGCCCGAGGTGTTCTCGGAGTGGTTGCCCACGCTCGGGTTGCCGACGCCGACCACGCTCACGGAATTGCCGCTGAGGTTGACGGGGAGGTGGATCGGGAGTTGCACCCCGTTGCCGGAGAGCAGACCCGGCGAATCCTTTTCGCCGCCCTGTGCGACGGCACCGCCGTGCGTCCCGCCGGTGTTCTTCCCGCCGCTCCTGTGGACGCCTGCGGCTTTCGCTCCGCTGTCATTGGCGCAGCTGTTCCCCGCGGCCGGATTGAGGAGTCCCACCACGTTCACGGTGTTCCCGCACACGTTCACCGGTACGTGCACCGGGAGCTGAATGGTGTTGCCGGAGATCACCCCGGGCGAACCGGCCGCGGCGCCCTCCGCGCCGGAGTCCGCGAACGCGGGCATCGCCGCGGTCAGCGCACCGGATGCGGCGGCTACGGCGATCACACCGTTTCGGGCAACCCGTTTCATAGAATCCCTGCCTTCCAGAGATGTAGCGGGCACACACCCGCACCGGATAAAACGCGGGCGCACCATGCGAGTTATGGCTTATCTGCCTTTCACTCCATCGAGCGTCGCGATTATCGAACTGCCCGTAAAAATTCCCGATCAGTCGGAAAACCATTAGTCGGAAAACCTCTTAGGACTATGGAAGGAGCGCAGAATACGGCACCGGACGCCACCCCGCTCGCCGGGAGGCGCGGCCCGTTCGGCGCACTTATCGTGATCGGAGGCGCTGGTCACGGCGCGTTCTTGGAGGCATTGATGCTGGCCAAGCTGTCAACGCGGCCCGCGTTCCGGCGCCGCGCGTTCACCGGGGTCCTCACGCTGGCGCTGCTCGGCGCGGGGGTGCCCGCGCTCGCCACGGCCGACGACCGGCCGCAGCCCGACCTGTCCCGGTTCTACCGGCAGAAGGTGAAGTGGGCCGCATGCAAGGACATGGACGCGCCCAAGGACCTGGAGTGCGGGAAGGTCACGGTCCCGCTCGACTACGCGAAGCCCGGCGCGCGGACGCTCGACCTCGCGCTGGCCCGGTACCGCGCGACCGGCAAGTCGCGGGGTTCCGTGCTGCTGAACTTCGGCGGTCCCGGTGGCGCGGGGGTGAGTGAACTCGCCTCGGACGGCAAGGAGTTCATGGATCTGACGAACGGCTACGACGTCGTCACCTTCGATCCGCGCGGCGTCGGCCAGTCCTCGCCGGTCAGTTGTGGCGCGGGTACCGAGGAGGGCTCGACCGCGGGCGGGGAGGACCCGTCCGACAGCAGCGACCCGAAGGTCGTCATGCGGCAGCTGCGGAAGGCGGCGGCGATCTGCGCCAAGTACTCCGGGCCCGTCCTGCCGCACATCGGCACGGTCAACGCCTCCCGGGACCTGGACGTGATGCGTCAGGCCCTCGGCGACAAGAAGCTCAACTACTTCGGCTTCTCGTACGGGACACGGCTCGGCGCGGTGTACGCGGCCCAATTCCCCAAGAAGGTGGGCCGGTTGGTGCTCGACGGCGTCGACACCCTCACCGAACCGCTGTCCGAGCAGGGGGTGGCGGGCGCCCAGGGGCAGCAGACGGCGCTGGAGGACTTCCTCGACTGGTGCGTGCAGGACATCGCGTGCCCCTTCGGGACGGACGGGCGCGAGGCGCCGGACCGGGTCGTCCAGCTCGTCCGGTCCCTCGACAAGGACCCGGTGCAGACGGACTTCGGCGACACGTTCTCCGGCCAGGACCTGGTCGGCTCCATCAGTCAGGCGCTGTACAGCAGGCAGCTGTGGCCGGCGCTGGAGCGGGCCATCGCCTCCCTGGTGGAGGACGGTGACACGCGGGCCGTCATGGGGTTCTCCTCGGGCGGCACCGGTGTCCCCCGGCTCGGCGGCAGCGGCGGGATCGTCGACGCGCAGGACGTCCCGCTCGACAACCTCCCGGCCGCCCTGATGGCCGTCAACTGCGCCGACGACCCGGACCGCCCCACCGCCGACCAGATCACCAGGCACCTGGGCGCGCTGCGCGCCGAGTACGAGCAGGCGTCTCCGGTCTTCGGCCGCTACCGGCTCACCGAGGTGCTGATGTGCTACGGCCGCCCCAAGGGCACCGACTACATCCGCGACGACGTCAAGGACGTGGACACGTCGAAGATGCTCCTCGTCGGCACCCGGGGCGACCCGGCGACGCCGTACCGCTGGACCGTGGAGACGGCCCAGCGGCTGGGGTCCTCGGCCGTGGTGCTCGACAACAAGGGCGAGGGCCACACCGGTTACGCGTCCTCGAAGTGCGTGCACGGCAAGGTCGACGACTTCCTGCTCTACGGTTCCCTGCCGCCCAGCGGGAGTTCGTGCCCGCCGGACACCGTGCCCACGCCCTGAGTTCGCGCGAGTTGTTCAGTCGAGTGAGATCTCGGGCTTGTAGAGGTCCATCCAGAGCGCCAGGTCGAGGGCACGTTCCAGTCCCCGGCGGCCCGCCTGGGTGCTGATGGGGGTGTCGCGGTGGGCGGCCTGGTGGAGCCTCTCGCGGTCGACGAGGTCGAAGACCGGGTGGGAGGGCCGAGCCAGGAGGTCCTTGGCGTGGTCCTGGAGGGCGACCGCGTACTTGGGGTCCTGGGTGGACGGGTAGGGGCTCTTGACCCGGTCGTAGACGGACTGCGGGAGGACGTCCGCGGTGGCCTCCCTGAGCAGGGTCTTCTCCCGGCCGTCGTAGGACTTGAGGGCCCAGGGGGTGTTGAAGACGTACTCGACGAGCCGGTGGTCGCAGAACGGGACGCGGACCTCCAGGCCGACGGCCATGCTCGCGCGGTCCTTGCGGTCGAGGAGGATGCGGACGAAGCGGGAGAGGTGGAGGTGGCAGATGCGGCGCATGCGGTACTCGAAGTCGCTCTCGCCGTCGAGGCGTTGGATGCCGGCGACGGCGGTGCGGTAGCCGTCGGCGATGTAGGCCTGGGTGTCGAGGGCCTTGGTCAGGTCGGGGCGCAGGACGTCGGCGTCGTCGCCGAAGTGCTGGCCGAAGCGGACCAGCCAGGGGAAAGTGTCGGCGCGCCGGGCCTCCTCGTCGAAGAACTGGAGGTAGCCGCCGAAGACCTCGTCGGCGGACTCGCCGGACAGGGCGACCGTGGACTGGTCGCGGATGGCGCGGAACAGCAGGTACAGCGAGGCGTCCATGTCGCCGAAGCCCAGGGGGAGATCGCGGGCGCGGAGCATCTTCGCGCGGACGTCGAGGTCGGCGAGGGCCTGTGCGTCGAGCACGATGTCCTGGTGGTCGGTGCCGGAGGCCCTGGCCACATCGTGGACGTACGGGGTGTCGGGGGTGCCGCGCAGTTCGTCGGCGACGAAGTTCTCGTTCTGGCCGGCGAAGTCGACGGCGAAGCTGCGCACCTTCTCGCCGTGCTCGGCGAGTTGGCGGGCGGCGATCGCGGTCATGGCGGAGGAGTCGAGGCCGCCGGAGAGCAGGGTGCAGCGCGGTACGTCGGCGACGAGCTGGCGGCGGACGATGTCGTCGAGGAGGGTGCGGACGTGGGTGACGGTGGCGTCGCGGTCGTCGGTGTGCGGGCGGGTCTCCAACTGCCAGTAGACGCGCCGCCGAAGACCCGAGCGGTCGACGGTGACGACGGTGCCGGGCTCGACCTCGTGCATGCCGTCCCAGATGGCGTGTCCGGGGGTCTTGATCATGGTGAAGAGTTCGCGCAGGCCGTCCAGGGTGACCTTGGGGCGGGCCAGCGGGTTGGCGAGGATCGCCTTCGGCTCGGAGCCGAACAGGACGCCGTCCGACGTCGGGTGGTAGTAGAAGGGCTTGATGCCCATGCGGTCGCGGATCATGACGAGTTGGTCGCGGCGGCCGTCCCAGATCGCGAAGGCGTACATGCCGTTGAGGCGTTCGGCGACGCCGTCGCCCCATTCGAGATAGCCGCGCAGGACGACCTCGGTGTCGGATTCGGTGGTGAACCGGTGCCCCCTGTCGGCGAGTTCGCGGCGCAGCTCGGTGAAGTTGTAGGCCTCCCCCGAGTAGACGAGCGCGACCGTGCCGTCCGCCGTGTCGGCGGTCATCGGCTGACGGCCGCCGGGCAGGTCGATGATCGCGAGCCGGCGGTGTCCGAGGGCGGCGGGACCCTGCACCCAGGTACCGCGGTCGTCCGGGCCGCGGCAGGCCATCGTCTCCGTCATTGCATCCAATGCGGCGACCTCGGAGCGCAGTTCACGGTCGAAGGAGACCCAGCCGGTGATGCCGCACATGCGTTACCTCCTGCGTTCGGTCCGCCGGAGATGGGGCGTTGACCTGCGTGTTCCCGCACGCCAGGCCCGCATCCGGCGAACCAGATGTATTCAGCACCTATATGACGAGCGTGTGTCACACCCACCGGGCCGGTCAACACGCCCGTAACCTGAACGGCCGCCCCGACCCCCGGTTTTGAGCCGCGCTTTGCGCACCCGAGGTCCATGCGTCGGGGCCCCACCGGGCAGCGCTCGTCAGGAATCGGCCATGGGCAAAGAGTTGCTCAACATCCCGTCGGCGCCCGGAACCTCAGAACTCCACCGGGTCCCGCACGATCGGGCAGGTCATGCAGTGGCCGCCGCCCCGGCCGCGCCCGAGTTCGGCGCCGACGATCGTGGTGACCTCGACGCCCGCCTTGCGCAGCAGGGTGTTGGTCTGGGTGTTGCGGTCGTAGGTGAAGACCACGCCCGGCTCCAGCGCGACCGCGTTGTTGCCGCTGTCCCACTGCTGGCGTTCGGAGGCGTAGATGTCGCCGCCCGTCTCGACGACCCGCAGTCCGGGCAGGCCGAGCGCCTTGGCGACGACGTCGGTGAAGGGGGCCGAGCCCTCGTCGACGATGTCGATGCCGGGCGCCTTGTCGCCGGGGCGCAGGGAGAAGGTGTGGACGGCGTCCATGATCGCCGGGTAGAGGGTCACCAGGTCGCGGTCGGCGAAGGTGAAGACCGTGTCGAGGTGCATCGCGGAGCGCAGCTTCGGCATCCCGGCGACGACGACGTGCTCGGCGGCGCCCAACTCGAAGAGGGCTTTGGCGACTTGGGTGATGGCCTGGCGCGAGGTGCGCTCGCTCATGCCCATCAGGACGACGCCGTTGCCGACGGGCATGATGTCGCCGCCCTCGAACGTGGCCTGCCCCCAGTCGAGTTCGGGGTCGCCCCACCAGACTACGGAACCCGCGAAGTCGGGGTGGAAGGTGTAGATCGCCTTCATCAGGAGGGTCTCGTCGTGCCGGGCGGGCCAGTACAGCGGGTTGAGGGTGAGGCCGCCGTAGAGCCAGCAGGTGGTGTCGCGGGTGTAGAGGGTGTTGGGCAGCGGCGGCATCAGGTATTCGCGGACGCCGGTCGACTCGCGGACGAGGGCGACGTAGTCGGTGCGGTACTCGTCCGGGAGGTCGGCGGTGGCCAGGCCGCCGATCAGATACTTCGCCAGGTCGGCCGGTTCGAGGCTCTCCAGGTAGGCGCGGGTCGCGTCGATGAGGCCGAGGCCGACCTCGTTGGCGATGATCTTCCGGTCCAGGAGCCAGTCCCTGGCGGCGGGGATCGTCATGGTCTGGGCGAGCAGTTCGTGCAACTCGACGACGTCGACGCCGCGTTCGCGGAGTTTGTTGACGAAGTCGGCGTGGTCGCGCTGGGCGTTCTCGACCCACATCACGTCGTCGAAGAGCAGGTCGTCGGAGTTGGTCGGGGTGAGCCTGCGGTGGGCCAGGCCCGGCGCGCAGACCAGCACCTTGCGGAGGCGGCCGACCTCGGAGTGGACGCCGTACTCATGTCGGTTCACGCTGTCCTGGCTGGTCACGGTGCACCTCTCCGGGGGTCGGGGGCGGGTCAGAGGCTGATCCAGCCCAGCGTCAGGGCGACGATCCCGACGGCGGCGCCGGCGATCGAGACGGCGAGGATCACCAGTTCTCGGGCCGAGAACGGCGAACGCCCCTGTTCCCTGCGGGCCTTGACGAACAGGAAGGTGGCGGGCGCGTAGATGATCAACGAGACGAGGAGGTACTTGAGCCCGGCCGCGTAGAGGAGGAACGCGGTGTAGATCGTGGCGAGGACCGCGACCGTCAACTCGCCGCGTCCGGCCCGGGTTTCGGCGAGGGCGATCCGCACGGCGAAGCCGGCCGCGAGCAGGAACGGGATCAGGGTCAGTGAACTCGTCAGGTCCAGGGCGAAGTTGAAGGCATCGTCGGAGAAGTAGGTGACGATCAGGACGACTTGGCTGAGCAGGGTGGTCATCACCAGGGCGGGGACGGGCACATCGGCCGCCGTGGACCTCTTCAGGAAGCGCGGCATGTCGTCGTCCTTGGCGGCGACGAACAGCACCTCGGCGGCCATCAGCGTCCAGGCGAGATAGGCGCCCAGCACGGAGATGATCAGCCCGACGCTGACGAAGGCCTTCCCCCAGGTGCCGACCGCGTGTTCCAGCACGCCCGCCATGGAGGGCTGGCGCAGTTCGGCGATCTCACCCATCGGCATCAGGCCGTAGGACACGATCGTGACCGACGCGAAGACGGCGAAGACGCTGAGGAAGCCGAGGACGGTCGCGCGGCCGACGTCCTCGCGGCGCTTGGCATGGCGGGAGTAGACGCTGGCGCCCTCGACGCCGAGGAACACGAAGACGGTGGCCAGCATGGTGCCCTTGACCTGCTGGAACAGGGAGCCCGCGTAGTCGGCGCCACCGAAGTTCTCGGCGAAGACATGGGGCTTGAGGTAGAAGAGCGCCAGGACGACGAAGACGAGGATCGGCACGACCTTGGCGACGGTGACGACGCGGTTGATGGCCGCCGCCTCCTTCACCCCGCGGCTGATCAACAGGAAGAAGAGCCACAGCCCGACCGAGGAGAGGACCACCGCGAGGACGGTGTCGCCCTCGCCGAGCGCGGGCGCGATCGTGCCGATCGTCGACATGATCAGCACCCAGTACGTCACATTGCCGACGCAGGCGCTGGCCCAGTAGCCGAACGCGGAGAAGAAGCCGAGGTATTCGCCGAAGCCGGCCTTGGCGTAGGCGTAGACACCGGCGTCCAGGTCGGGTCTGCGGACCGCGAGGGTCTGGAAGACGAAGGCCAGCATCAGCATGCCCGTACCGGCGACGGCCCAGGCGATCAGGGCGCCGGCGACGCCCGTCTCCTGCGCGAAGCGGCGCGGGAGCGAGAACACGCCGGCCCCGACCATGGAGCCGACCACCATGGTCGTGAGCGTCGGCAGGGTCAGTTTGGCGGCTGTGGTCCCTGGGGCGGTGGTGGCGGCTTCCGTCACCCGAGGGACGTTAGCAACCAAATGCCCCTATTGCCTGGTGGGCTTCCCCCATATGCCCCATCCGCGAATCGGCCCTATCGTGCTGTTATGGAGCACGCACTGAGTTCTGCCACCCTGACCGAACTGCGGCGCCCGCGCCCTTACCCCGCGGTCTCCGTGCTCACCCCGACCCATCGCCGCGAGCCCGACAACGCCCAGGACCCGGTCCGGCTGCGCAACGTGGTGGCCGAGGCCAAGAAGCAGTTGGAGGCCGATCCCGCGGTCCCCCGGGACCGGCGCATCGACGTCGTCCACCAGCTCGACCAGGCCCTCGCCGAGGTCGATCTGGCGCACGCCGAGGACGGTCTGGTGATCTTCGCCGCGCCGGGCGAGCACCAGGTGTGGTCCCTCGCCAGGTCGGTACCGGAGCGTGTGGTGCTCTCGGACACGTTCCTGACCCGCAATCTCGTCTCCGCGCAGGCCTCCGAGCGTCCGTTCTGGGTGCTGTCGCTCGCCGCGGACCGCGTCACGCTGTGGAACGGCGGCGTCGACCGGGTCGTCGAGGACCATGTGGGCGGCTTTCCGCTGACCCGCGACCACCGGGACAACTTCGACGCCGAGCGCCTGGAGCGGATCGGCGACATCCCGAGCACCTTCCGCGACGAGGACACCCGGCACTTCCTGCGCGAGGCGGACACCGCGATGGGCCGGGTCCTGCGCGAGCACCGGCGCCCGCTCTACGTCACCGGCGACCAGGCCGCCCTGTCCGCCTTCGACGAGGTCGGCAGCGCCACCAAGGACGCGGTGCACATCGCGCACGGCGGCCTCGCGCACGGCACACCCGACGCCGTGTGGCAGGCCGTACGGCCGCTGGTCGACGCCGAGGCGCGCAAGAACACCGTCACCGTCACCCGCGAGCTCGAATCGGCGCGCGGGCGCAAGGAGTTCGCGGCTGGCGTCGACGAGGTCTGGCAGAACGCCCGGGAGGGCCGGGTCCGGCTGCTGGCCGTCGAGGAGAACTACCGTGTCACGGTCCGCGACGACCACGGCGAGCATCTGGTCCCCGCCGACAGCGACGATCTCGACGCCCGCGAGGACATCGTGGACGAGATCGTCGAACAGTGCCTGGAGACCGGCGCCGAGGTCCGCTTCGTCCCCGACGGCACCCTGAACGACGCGGAGGGCATCGCGGGCGTCCTGCGCTACTGAGCCCGCCGTGCCCCGGAGCCCGGCGCACTCCTGAGGCCGCCCCGCACTCCTGAGGCCACCCCTCCCCTGCGGCGTACGCTACGGCGTGATCGTCGACGGAGAGGGAGTGCGCACGTGGGTGACCTGCTGGGTGTGGCCGTACTGGGTGCGGGACACATGGGAGCCGACCACATACGACGCCTCGATCAGGTGGTGAGCGGCGCCAGGGTCGCCGCCGTGGCCGACCCGGACACGGATCGCGCCAAGCAGGCGGTGGCCGGCCTCGACGCGGTCGCGGTGCACGAGGACGCCGTGGCCGCGCTGGACGCCCCCGGGGTCGAGGCGGTGCTCATCGCCTCACCGGGTCCCGCACACGAGGAGGCGCTGCTCGCGGCCTTCGCGCGCGGCCTTCCGGTGCTGTGCGAGAAGCCCATGGTGCCGGACTCGGCCGGGGCGCTGCGCGTGGTGGAGGCCGAGGCGCGGCTCGGGCGGCGGCTGGCGCAGATCGGGTTCATGCGGCGCTACGACGCGGAGTACCGGCGCCTCAAGTCTCTGCTGGACAGCGGACAGTTGGGGCGCCCCCTGATGCTGCACTGCACCCACCGCAACGTGTCGTCGCCCTCGTACTTCACCTCGGCGATGCTGATCGACAGCTCGGTGTCGCACGAGATCGACGCGGCCCGCTGGCTGCTTCGCCAGGAACTCACCGCGGTGACGGTGCTCAGCCCGCGCTCGTCGGCGAACGCCCCCGAGGGTCTGGTCGACCCGCAGCTGGTGCTCTTCGAGACCGACGGGGGCGCCCTGGTCGACGTCGAGATCTTCGTCAACAGCGGCTTCGGCTACCAGGTGCGCTGCGAGGCCGTGTGCGAGGCGGGCAGCGCCCGGATCGGCGAGGATCACTCGATGGTCGTCACCACCCGGGGCAGCTCCCACGAGGACGTGCCGCTGGACTATCTGGTCCGGTTCGCGGCGGCCTACGACCGCGAGGTGCAGTCCTGGGTCGACGCCACCCGGCGCGGCCTGGTCACCGGCCCGAGCGCCTGGGACGGCTACGCGTCCTCCGCGATCGCCGAGGCCGGGGTCCGGGCGCTGGAGAGCGGCGGCCGGGTGGCCGTCGAGCTCGCCCCGCGCCCGGAGCTGTACGCCGACGTCAGCCGCTGACGCTCGCCGCGCCCGACTCCAGGTGCCCGGTGAACCGGCGCGACCAGGTCGCGTCGGAGTCCACGGTCACCGTGAAGTCGTACCAACCGCTCTGGTACGCCACGGCGTTGAAGAAGTCCTCCGTGGAGGCGCCCGCGGCGACGGTGTAGGTCCACGGTCCGTCGCCGCGGTAGTGGTTGGAGGTGATGGTGAACTTCACCGGGGCAGCCGACGAGTTGGTCATCTTGAAGTAGATCGCGAGCTTGCCCGTGCCCGGCTCGACGGCGTAACGGGTGCTCACCTCGACGGACTTGCCCGCCTTCGTCGCGTCGCCCTGGAAGCGGCGCAGGAAGCGGTTGGGGCCGGCCATGGTGAGGTCGTACTTGCCGCTGCCGTAGCCCGTCCCGATGTTGAAGTAGTCGGAGGCGGTGCCGCCCGGGTCGATCGTGTACTGCCAGGGCGTGGTGTCCCGGTAGGCGTTGGGGTGGATCGACAGGTGGGCGGCGCTCTTCGCTGCGCCGCCCTGGTTGCTCATGGCGAACCAGGCGAGAATCTTGCCGCTCGTCCCGAACTCCAGGTGATCCAGGTACCCGTTGGGCTGGTACGGCAGCGCACGGGCGGGCCGGGTGCCGGTCTCCTGGACGGGCAGGGCGTTGGTCGTCGGCACCGGGTTGGGCAGCGGGCCGCAGGTGGAGATGCCGATGACGCTGGTCGCGGGCAGGGACACCGCGCCGTGGACCGGGTTCGCGAAGTCGAAGACGCCGGTCAGGTCGCCGCTGACCTTGCGGCGCCAGGTACTGATGTTGGGGCAGGCGGCCGGCTTGCCGAGGGCCGTGGTCCAGGTCTCCAGGAAGCGCAGGACCGACGTGTGCTCGAAGACCTCGGAGGAGACCCAACCGCCGCGCGTCCAGGGCGAGATGACGATCATCGGGACGCGGAAGCCGAAGCCGTAGGGCACGCCGTTGAGGAACTCGCCGTCGGTGCCGGTCGGCGGGGCGGGCGGCGGGACGTGGTCGAAGTAGCCGTCGTTCTCGTCGTAGTTGAGGAACAGGACCGTCGAGTCGAAGACGGCCGGGTCGGCGGCGAGGGCCTGGTAGACGAGGCTGACGAAGTGCGCGCCGTCGCCCGGCGGGGCGTAGGGGTGCTCGGAGAACGCCTGGTTGGGGACCACCCAGGAGACCTGCGGGAGGGTGCCCGCGAGGACGTCGGCCTTGATGGCGGCGGCGATGTCGTCCGGGGTGGAGCCGGTGGCGGCCGGGACGGAGGACATGCCGCGGTCGTAAAGGGCGCTGCCCGCCTTGGAACCGGCGAAGTTCTTGAAGTAGGCGCAGCCGTTGTCGCCGTAGTTGTCGGCCGCGTTCTGGTAGACCTTCCAGGTCACTCCGGCGTTCTGGAGGGACTCGGCGTAGGTCTGCCAGGTGAGGCCGGACTCGTCACCGCCGTCGTAGCTGGAGGAGTCGACCTTGCCGCTCCACAGATAGGTGCGGTTGGGGCCGGTCGCGCTGAGCGTGGAGCAGAAGTAGGCGTCGCAGATGGTGTAGTTGTCGGCGAGCGCGTAGTGGAACGGGATGTCCGAGCGGTCCAGATAGCCCAGCGAGCGGACGTTGCCCACGCCCGAGACCCAGTTGTCGAGGCGGCCCTTGTTCCATGCCGAGTGCTGCGATGACCAGGAGTGCGGCAGGTCGCCGTTGCACTGGGCGAGGGTCTCGCCGTCCTGGCCGCCCGCGGCAGGGGTGGCGCTCAGCTTCCACGGGTACTGCCGGCCGCCGCCGTTGGGCTGGTTGAAGACCGGGTAGCCGCCGCTCAGGGTGAGACCGCTGCGGTCGTCGAAGCCGCGGACGCCCTTGAGGCGTCCGAAGTAGTGGTCGAAGCTGCGGTTCTCCTGCATCAGGATCACCACGTGCTTCACGTCCGAGATCGTGCCGGTCGCCGCCGTCGCCCGCTGCGCCGCGACCGCCGGCCGTGCGCCGGTGCCCGTCGCCATGCCCGCCGCCACGGTGGCACCGAGCCCCACGAAGCCTCTTCGGCTGATCGGTGTCATACGCCCCGCCCTCGTCACAGGCGTGCCCGAGCGGCACACCGCGCGCAAGGGTGCACGGGGTGATCGCCAAGGTCCATACCCGGACGGTTAGGCGGAGGTGAACAAAAGTCAAAACCGCCTCCGGGGTGCCGGGTCGCGCTCAGACGATCCCGAACAGGGCGGTCAGGCCCCGGTCGACGACCGCGTCCATGTCCTCCTGTCCGGTGGCGACGAGGTCGTAGGTCCGCAGCAGGAAGCGGCGCAGTTCCGGGGTGTGGAAGTGAAGCAGGGCGAGGCCGAACGGCGAGTGGAACTCCAGCACCGTCCGGTCCCGGCCGCACGGCCACAGGTGCACATCACCGCCGCCGGCCGGCCTGCGCAGCCCCTCCTCCAGCAGCGAGCGGGCGAAGGTCCAGGTGACGCCCTCGCCGTCGAGGGAGACATCGGGCGGGAAGTCGAGGTGCACGGCCAGCGGGTCCGACGCGAGGTAGCGGAGCGTGGCGGACACGGGGATCTCGCTGTCGTCCGCCGTGATCAGCCGGGCCCGGGTGGGCTGTTCGAGGGTGATGTCCATGGTCGGTCTCCACTCCGGGTGTGAGGTCGGCCGGATTGCCGTGTGCCTGTACGACCTCGCAGGTGCCCTTCGCATTACGCGGAACCCCGAATGAATCCATGTGACCTGCATCACATCAGCGTCGTCAGGTGGGGCCGCCGGTGCATTCGTTTCCGGCGGGACGGGCGGGTCCGGTGCGGTGGACCCCGTGAAGAGGGCCCCGGAACAGGGACGACGGACGCGGTGCCACACGTCGGGGGTCCTCACGGCACGCCCGCCGACCACGCTCGCCCGGGCGCCGTTCCGGACCGTGACGGGACCGGTCGGCGCGGGCCCCTTCGCGCCCGACGAGGAGCGGGCCGCCTACGGCACCTGTCCGGACGTCCGTAGGTTCGGAACCGTACTGGCGGCGGGCATGCTCGGCCTGTACCAACACCCGTACAGCCAAAGGCGAGTTGATCAACCCGGCCCGGCCGGCCAGGCGCTCACTCCCGCGCACCCCCCGTATGCGGATCGTCCGCATCGAGCGCCGCCCCCCGAATCGCGGCCGCCACCCGCGTGACCGCCTCCGAAGGTGTTCCGGGCAGGTGGGCCAGGAGGAGGCGGCGTTGCTCCTGGGGGCCGCCGCGTACCGGCAGGACGCGGACGCCTGGTGGGGCGGCGGGGGCGAGGGAGCCGGCGACCGTGGTCAAGCCGGCGCCCGCGGCGACGAGGTGGAGCTTGGCCAGCCAGTCGCGGGCGGTGTGGGCGATCTCGGGGCGCTCGTCCAGACCCGGCCACACCCCCATGAGGCGGTCCTCGCCGGAGGAGGCGCTCGCGATCCAGCGCCGGCCGCGCAGATCCGCTACGTCGACGTAGTCGCCGCGTGCCAGCGGATGCGTCGCGGGCACCGCGAGGCACAGCGGGCGTTCGGTCAGGGTGCGCAGCACCAGCGGCGGCGACTCGGTGTCCGGCGGCCGGAACGGCGGTGCCGACGCCAGCAGCGCGAGGTCGAGACTCCCGGCGCGCAGGGCGCGGACGAGGGCCGGGGTGCCGCCCTCCCGGCTGACGACGTGCAGGTCCGGGTCGGTGCGGCGCAGGGCGGCCAGCGCGCGGGGCACCAGGACCGCGCCCGCGCTGGGGAACCAGCCCAGGCGGACGGTCGCGCCCTCCGTCGGCAGCCCGGACAGCTCGCGCGCGGTCGCGTCGATCTCGTCCACCACGACGGTCGCCCGGCGCAGGACGACCCGGCCGGCCGGAGTCAGCCGTACGCCGTCGCGGCGCCGTTCGAGCAGTTCAGCGCCCGCGGCCCGTTCGATCGCGGCGATCTGGCGGGACACCGCGGACTGGGTGTAGCCCAGCGAGGCGGCGGCCGCGGTGAAGGTTCCTTGTTCCGCGACCGCGCGGAAGACACGCAGGGCGGTGAGTGACACATCCGTGAAGTCCATGACGTTTACGCATACTAGCGGTGCGTAACTCTCGTTGGACGCACACCCGGCGCGTTTCTACCGTGGCAGTCATGAACGCTGCACGCATCGCCCTCGTCACGGGCTCCAACCAAGGACTCGGCCGCGCCCTCGTCGAAGGACTGGCGGCCCGGCTGGGCCCCGCCGACCTCGTCCTGCTCACCGGCCGCGACCAGGCACGGGTCACCGACGCGGCCCAGGAGGTCGCCAACCTGCCCGGCACCCGCGGCCGTGTGGAGGGCCGGGTCCTGGACGTCACCGACACCGACGCCATCGCCGGCCTAGCCACCGACCTGCGGCGGCGGTACGGCGGGGTCGACATCGTCATTTCGAACGCCGTGACCCGGATGCTGCCCGGGGAGTCGCAGGCCGCGCGCGCCGACGAGTTCATCGACGTCTCCAACACCGCCACCCACGCGATGCTCCGCTCCTTCGGGCCCGTCCTGCGCCCCGGCGGCCGGTTCCTCGTCGTGGCCAGCAGCCTCGGCACCCTCGGTCACCTGGACCCGGCCCTGCACCACCTGTTCGACGGCGCGAGCCTGGACCAGGTCGAGTACGCCGTCGAGTCCTGGCGCAGCGCCGTCCACCACCGGACGACGGCCGAGGCGGGCTGGCCGCTGTGGCTGAACGTGCCCTCGAAGGTGGCTCAGGTCGCCGCCGTCCGCGCGGTCGCCGCGGAGCGCCGCGAGCACGACCTCGCGACCGGCACCCTGGTCGCCGCCGTCTGCCCGGGCATGGTCGACACGGCCACGTCCCGCCCGTGGTTCAGCGACTTCAGCCAGGCCCGGTCCCCGGCCGAGGCGGCGGGCGCCGTGCTCGACCTCGTCTTCAGCGAGCACGTGGACCCCACGCACTACGGCGAGTTGGTCCGCTTCGGCAAGGCCCTGGACTGGCACGGCGGCACCCCGCCGGTGGAACAGGACCAGCTGATCACACCGTGACCGCGAGGCATGGATCAACTGACCTGTCACGCGCAGCAGTTGTGGCCGCGTCCGGGTGGCGGCTGGTGTGCCGTCACCCGGACGCGGCCGTCCGATCCGAGTCCGCTCAGCCGCTAACCACGCGGCCGGACCGGCCTGTTCACGGGGTGAGCTGCCACTGCTCGATGTAGCCGACGTCGATCGCCGCGTGGTCCTGCACCCGCAACGTCCAGGTGCCGTCGACCGGTTGCGCGGAGGCGTCGACGGTGAAGGTCTGGTCGACGTTGTCGGCGGAGCCGCCCGAGCGGTTCAGCAGCGAGTAGACGGTGCCGTTCGGCCCGACGAGGTCGACGGTCAGGTCGCCCCGGTAGGTGTGGACGATCTTGACGTAGACCTGGGTGGTGGCCGAGGCGTTGCCGTCGCGGCCGGTGACCGTGATCGGGGACTCCACGGCGCCGGCGTTGTCGGGGATGTCGACGCGGGTGCTGCTGGCGTAGATGTTGGCCACGCGCCAGGTGAAGGCGGTGGTGGCGCTCGCGCCGGTGTCGTCGGTGACGGTCACCGTGACGTCACTGGTCCCGAGGGTGGTCGGGACGCCGGAGATCAGACCGGTGTCGCTGATGGTCAGCCCGTCGGGCAGTCCCGTCGCCGAATAGGTCAGGCTCGCACCGGAGTTGGTGGTGTAGGCGTCCGTCTGGAGGGACACCGCCTGTCCTACGCCGCTGAGTTGGCCGGTGATCGGGGCCACGTTCACGCCGAGGGCGATCCGGCTGCCGACGTTGATCGCCGCCCAGGCGTCGGCCACGGCGAGGTAGGTCGGGCTGTAGGCGCCGAAGAGGTCCGCTGCGGCCTGGAGGGTCGCGGTGCGGGCGCCGGCGTAGTTGGTGGACGAGGTCATGTACGTGGTGAGGGCCCGGTACCAGACCTTCTGGGCGTTGTCGATGCCGATGCCGGTGACCGGCTGGCCGTCGTAGGTGGGGCTGTCGTAGGAGACGCCGTTGACGGTCTTCGCGCCGCTGCCCTCGGACAGCAGGTAGAAGAGGTGGTTCGCCGGGCCCGATGAGTAGTGGACGTCGACGCTGCCGAGGGTCGAACTCCAGTAGTCGCGGGAGGCACCGTCCTTGGACGGCTTGTCCATGTAACGCAGCGGTGTGCCATTGCCGTTGATGTCGATCTTCTCGCCGACGAGGTAGTCCGGCGGATCGGCGGGCAGGTTCTCGTGGAACTCCACGGCGGCGGCGAAGATGTCGGAGGTGGCCTCGTTGAGGCCACCCGACTCGCCGGAGTAGGTGAGGCCCGCGGTCGCCGCGGTGACGCCGTGGCTCATCTCGTGCGCGGCCACGTCGAGCGCGGTCAGCGGGTGGGTGTTGCCCGAGCCGTCGCCGTAGGTCATGCAGAAGCAGCTGTCGTCCCAGAACGCGTTCACGTAGTTGTTGCCGTAGTGGGCCCGGCTGTAGGCGGCGACCCCGTCGTCGCGTATGCCGTTGCGGCCGAAGACGTCCTTGTAGTAGTCCCAGGTCGCCGCGGCGCCGAACGCGACGTCCACGCCCGCGGTCTGCCGGTTGCTCTGGGTCCCGTCACCCCAGACATCGTTGTCATCGGTGAAGAGGGTGCCCGTGCCGGAGGTGCCCTGGTTCAGGTCGTAGGTGCGGTGGCCCGCCCGGTCGCCGTCGACGAGCTGGTATGTCGAGCCGGAGAGCGTGGTGCTGAGCGGGACCGTTCCGTTGAACTGGCCGGTGCCGGTGCCCGTTTCGATGCCCTGGTAGTGGAAGAGGGCCTTGCCCGAGTCGGCGTCGGTGATGACGTGGAGTTCGCTGGGCGTGCCGTCCTCCTGGAAGCCGCCGACCACCGCCTCCCAGGCGAGGACGGGCTTGGCTCCGGCGGCCCAGACGACGAGCCGCGGGGCGCCGTCGAGCTCGGCCCGTTCGCCGCCCGCCTTCGCGGCGGTCGTGAGGGCCTTGGCCTTGACGGTCGCCGACGACACGTTCGCGGTGATGTCGGGCAGGGTCAGGTCGGCCTTCGCGGCCTTCGACACGGTGAGACGGCCACTCTTGGCGTGGACGACCAGGTCGCCGCCGAGGACCGGCAGTCCGGAGTAGGTGCGCTCGTAGCGGGTGTGGGTGGTGCCGTCGGCGTCCTGCGTGACGTCCTTGACGACGAGCTTCTCCTTGGCGCCGAGGCCGAGGGTCCGCGACGTGTTCTTGACGGCGGCGCCGGCGCTCTTGAGGAGGGCGGCGTGCTTCGCGGGCGACAGCGCGGCCGGGGCCGCTCCGGCCCGGGGGGTGGCCAGGATCTTCGCGGGGGCGCGGTCGCCGCCGGGAACGGCGGAGGCGGCACCGGTCTGCATGCCGGCGGCCAGCAGGGTGCCGACGGCGGTCAGCACCAGGGCGGCGGTGTATCTGGGGTGGTGCGGAAAGCGGTCATGCCGGGTCAAGGCGTTCTCCTTTGTGGGGTGGTCGGACTCGGTGGAGTCCTGGAGAGCGGGTCGGGCCGGGGTACGGCCGTCCGGCGGGCGCGCGGGTGTGAGAGAGAACGGTGAGGAGGAAGGGTGAGGAGCAAGTGAACGCTCGGTGAGCGTGGTGCCAGCAGCGTGGCATCACGGCCACAGGATTGTCATGGCTACAACAAATCAACGACTCAAAATGACTGTTGCGAACTGCGGATCACTCACCTGAGCGACACTTTTCGGCCGCACGGAGAGCCACGGCACCGCACACGAACACGAACCCGTCGAACAGGTGGTTGAATGTGGACGCGGAAGGGTAACCAATCCTTCAACTCGCCTACGGTGCATACGAGTTGCCCCACCAGGACAGCTACGCCACGAGCACGGCGCAAACCACCCGTGAAGACGCTGGCATATGCCAGAAGCACCACCGGATCGTGTGTTGCCAAATCCCTTACAGGGCGTCGCAGGCTGTGCGACAGTCGTAACCGGTCCCTCCATCCGCCTTGGTCGTACCGTCCCCCGCATCGGAGTGCGTCATGCCGTCCCATCTCTCTGCGGACCGCCCCGCCGCCCAGCCGCCCGCGCGCGGCTCGGTCGAGGCGCTGATATCGCAGGCGCGGCGGCTCATGGGCGACGTGGACGCCGTACGACGGGACGCGCAGCACGACGGATCGGACCCCCGGGAGCGGTGGCAGCGGGCGCTGTGCGATCTGGCACTGCATCAACTCAGCGATCTCGACGAGCACTTGGCCCAGCTGCGGGACGGCCCGCCCCCCGTGCCTGCCGCCGTCGAGGAGCCGCCCACCCCGGCCGCCGTACCGGAAGCGCCCCGACAGGACCCGCTGCTCACCCGGGTGGGCAGCGCCGAGTGGAACCTGCTGACGGACGAGGCGAGTTGGTCCGGGGAGCTGTACCAGATCCTCGGCCGTGACCCGGCCGCTCCCCCGCTCACCCTCGACGAACTGCCGTCCCTGGTGCTCGACGAGGACCGGCCGGGCCTGACCGCGATGGTCACGGACTGCCTGATCGACGCCAAGCCCATCGACGGCGAGTTCCGCGTCGTACTGCCCGACGGCGCCGTGCGGACGGTGCACATGATGGGCGAGCCCGTGCTCGACGCCGACGGCGGCACCGCCTCGATGTGGGCCGTGCTGCGGGACGTCAGCGAACTGCGCCGCAGCCAGCGGACGGTGAGCGAGACCCGTGACTCGCTACAGCTCCACCGGCACCACGCGCAAACCGAGCGCCGGCTCGCGGTCGAGTTGCAGGAGGCCGTGCTGCCGCCGTGGCGCGGCTCCCTGCGGCTCCCGCACCAGGGGCCGGAGACCTTGGACCTGGCCGCCCGCTATCTGCCCTCCTCGACGAGCGCGCTGATCGGCGGCGACTGGTACGACGCGCTCCAACTCGCGGACGGCGCCACCCTGTTGAGCGTCGGCGACCTCACCGGCCACGGTGTCGCCGTCACCTCGGGCATGGCGATGCTGCTCGGCGCCCTGCGCGGGATGGCGATGGCGGGCACCGAACCGGGTCAACTGATGTCCTGGCTCAACCAGTTACTGGACGCCACCGTCCAGCCGGCCCTGGGCAGCGCGGTGTGCTGCCGCTACCGGCCCGAGACCCGCACCCTGGTCTGGGCGCAGGCGGGACACCCCGCCCCGCTGCTGTTCCGCGGCGGGACGGGGCGCGTGCTGAGCGCACCGGACGGCGTGCTGCTCGGCGCCACCTCGGGAGCGGCCTATGGACAGGCCGAGGAGACTCTGGAGGCGGGCGACGTCCTGCTGCTGCACACGGACGGACTGGTGCCCGGGCACAGCGGACCGGAGGCCGTGGACCGACTCCTCGACCTGGCCCCGCGGTTCGGCGAGGCGCGCACCGCACAGGACTGCGTACGGATGGTCGTGGAGGAGTTCGGCGACACCGAGCGCACGGATGACGCGTGTGTGCTCGTCGCCAGGACGACCTGAGCAACTACCCCTCAACGCAAGCGCTTTGAAGTACCGTCAGATCCCTGATGGACCGTGAGCCGCACAAACCCCCTATGCCTGCGCGCTGTTGGCGCCCTTGGCCCGCGGGCTCTTCGACGGTGTCCTCGGCAGCGCGAGTTTGATCTCCTCCCGGAGTTCGTGGATCTTCGGATAGCCGGAGTACTGGGCGGTGAGGCGGTACATCTCGCGCAGCCGGTCCCAGGTGCGGTGGGAGGAGTTCGATCCCATCGACATCAGGGCCAACCGCGCGTACCTGTCCGCCTGTTCGGGGTCGTCGGCGATGAAGCAGGCCGAGGCCATCGACAGGAAGTCGAAGATCTTCGACCGCTGCCGTCCGTCGACCCGCAGCGCCAGGGCCTTCTCCGCGAAGTACTGGGCGTGCACGGCCGCGCCCGGCTCGTGCTCGGCCAGTGTGCGGTAGGCCAGGGCCTGCATGCCGTAGAGGTCCTCCTCCTTGAAGGTCTGCATCCAGCCCGGTGCCGGTACGTCGCCGCGGTCGGAGACAAAGAGGTCCTCCGCCTGGCCGAGGGTGCGGCGCATGGCCTGGCCCTTGCCCATCGACGCCTGTGCCCAGGCCTCGACGGTGTAGAGCATCGCCCGGGTGCGCGGCAGCACCTCGTCCCCGGAGCCGGCCTTGGCGAGTTTCATCAGGTCGAGCGCGTCGTCGGGCCGGCCCAGGTGCACCATCTGGCGAGCCGCCCGGGAGAGCGCCTCCCCGGCACGGGGCCGGTCGCCGCCCTCACGGGCCGCGTGGGCGGCGATGACGAAGTACTTCTGGGCCGTGGGTTCCAGGCCGACGTCGTGCGACATCCAGCCCGCGAGCACGGCGAGGTTGGCGGCGACGCCCCACAGGCGCCGCTGCAGATGGTCGGGGTGACGGTAGGCGAGCATGCCGCCCACCTCGTTGAGCTGTCCCACCACAGCCTTGCGCTGCAGCCCGCCGCCGCGGGCCGCGTCCCAGGCGCGGAACACCTCGACGGACTCCTCCAGTTCCTCGATCTCCTGCGACCCGATGGGGGCGGCCTCATAGCGGTCGAACCCAGCGGGGTCGGCGTGCAGGGGATCGTCGTACCGGGGAGCATCGGCGGAAAGAGTCGGATCGGAGTGCAGCCAGTCGTACATGGCACTGCTGAGTGCGGAGCCTGCGGCGAGCGCGGCGCCCGCGCCCACCAAGCCGCGTCGGTTGAGCATGAGGTCCATTCCCGTGAATTCGGTGAGGACCGCAGCAGTCCGTTCGGGCGCCCACGGCACACCGTCGGGATGTTCCACATTCCCGTCGTCGGGCCGTTTCCCTGTACGCCCGTGCCGGACCAGACCGAGGTCCTCGATGGTCACGACACGGCCGAGACGCTCGGTGAACAGAGCCGCCAACACCCTCGGCACCGGATCGCGCGGGATCTCTCCCATGTCGATCCAACGCCGTACCCGCGAGGTGTCGGTCGACAGCTGGGGGTGGCCCATGGCCGCCGCCTGCCGGTTGACCCGCCGCGCGAGTTCGCCCTTGGACCAGCCGGCCATGCCGAACAGGTCCGAGAGACGGGAGTTGGGTTGTCCGTTCACGTCAAGCCCCCAGGTTCTCGGCTGACTTGAACATAGCCCGGTGCGCCTTGCCGGGCGACTATTCGCCAGGGTTCGCCAGGGTGCGCCAGATGGTGTGCCACTGCGCATCTGGTGTCAGGTAGGAACGCGCCACCCCGACCCGGTCCCCGAGGAACACTCCCCAGGGTGCACCAGCGGGACCGGGCCGGGAGCGCGCTTGCTTGGACAGGCACTGCAGGCACACGAAGGGATCTGTTTCTCCCATGTACACAGCATCGTCCTCCGTGTCCGCCCCGCCCCGGTCGCTGCACCCCCGCCCGGGCGCCGGCGGCCCCTACCTCGACCCGGCTCGTCCGGCGGCCGGCCCCGTGCTCGGTGCGGGCAGGCCGCGGCGCGTTCCCGGGCTCGGCCCCCAACCCCTCAGCGGGAGACTCGACTTGTCCGGCCCTCAGGGCGCCCAGCTGCGTACGGCGATCGCGTCGGTGCACCGGATCTGCCCGGAGTTCGCTCCGGTGCAGGTGCTACGCCGCAACGGGCGCTCCGTGCTTCTGGTCGGAACGACCGGACGCAGCACGGCCGTAGCGAAGTGTTTACTGGACCACTCCCCCGCGTGGGCCGAGCGGATCAGGCACGAAATAGCCGCCTACCGCTCGTTCGTCCGGCACCGTCCGCCGGTGCGTGTGCCGCGTCTGATCGCGGCGGACCCGGACAACTGCACGCTCGTCATCGAGCGGATGCCGGGCCGGGTGGCGGCGTTGCACCGGCACCCGGCGGAGGCCCCGCCGCGGGCGGACATCCGGGCGGCGCTGGGCGCGGTCTGCCGGCTGAACGCCTGGCGGCCGCCGGCGGGCACGTTCGACGCACCGCTGGACTACGCGGCGCGCATCTCCCGCTATCACGAGCTGGGGCTGCTCACCGACCGGGACCTGGGAGACCTGCAGAAGCTGCTGCACGGCATCGCGCACTCGGCGGGCCGCGGCGGGATGGGCCAGTTCTGCCACGGTGACGCCCTGTTGTCCAACATCCTCCTGTCACCGGCCGGTCCAGTGCTGGTGGACTGGGAGCACGCGGGCTGGTATCTGCCGGGATACGACCTGGCCACGCTGTGGGCGGTCCTCGGGGACGCGCCGGTGGCCCGGCGGCAGATCAGCCAGATCGCGCAGTCGGCGGGACCGGCCTCGCGTGACGCGTTCCTGGTGAACCTGATGCTGGTGCTGACCCGGGAGATCCGTACCTACGAGATGGCCGTGCAGCGTTCGATGCACGAGTCGGCCCCGGCGGCTCCGGGAACGGCCCACCCGGGCGCCGCGCCGACCGGCGAGGAACAACGGCTGCTGCTGAGGCGGCTGCACGACGACTGCCAGATGGCCCGCCGGGCCGTGCGGGCGGCGGTCGGCACTCGCTGACGGGGACAAGGTCCGCGGTACGCCCTGCAGCGGCGCACCGCGGACCTTCGTGTGTCAGGCCGCCATATGGCGGACCTCCATGTGCCCGGCCTCCATATGTCGACCCGCCATATGTCGGCCCGCGCCGCGCCGCTCACCCCCCATTGGTGTACTCCACTGACGCCCCGCAGGCCCGGACACCACCGCCACGAAACTCCCCGCATCCCCCGTTGACATGGGAAATCGCCGTCCTCTGGGCATGATTGACGGATCGTCGGCAAGCCGGTACCACTGACCCACGTCCGGCCCCGCACGGTTCATGACAATCCCGCCGTCCCAGGAGGCTGCATTGCGAGGAACCTCGACCGACCCCACCCGCTCTCCCGGGCACAGACGCGCGCGCCGGTCCGCCGGCGCGCTCGCCACCGCCGCCCTGCTGCTGCCGCTGCTGGGCGCGGCCCCGTCGGAGAGCCCCACCGACTCCTCCGCCTCCACCCTCCAGCGGGCGTTCGCTTCGGCGTCCGCCGAGTACCACGTGCCGCAGACGGTGTTGCTGGCCGTCTCCTATCTCCAGTCCCGCTGGGACACGCACGGCGGAGCGCCGAGTGTGACCGGGGGCTACGGCCCGATGCACCTCACCGACGCCCGCGCCGCCCTCGCCGCGACGGAGCACCTGAGCGAGGGCACCGAGGACCCGCGCGGCGACGGCGCCCGCACGGCCCTGCACCCGACCGCGCAGCTCCCGGCGGAGTCCCGACTCCCCGCCCGCCTCCGGACGTTGGCGAAGGCGGCCGAGCTGACCGGGCTCCCGGCGGCCGACCTGCGTACCGACGAGACCGCGAACGTGGCGGGCGGCGCGGCTCTCCTGGCCGACGCCCAGAAGGATCTCGGCGAGTCGCTGAGCGCGGACCCCGCCGACTGGTACGGCGCGATCGCGCGCTTCTCCGGCGCGGACGACACGGCGACGGCGGCGGCGTATGCCAACGATGTCTACGACGTGATCCACACCGGTGAGCAGCGCACCACGGACGCCGGTGAGCGGGTCTCCCTGGCCGCGCGGCCGGGTCTCGCGCCCGACACCGCGCAGCTGCGGCGGACCGGTCTGCGCACGGTCTCCGCGGACGGTGCGGAGTGCCCGAAGAAGGTGTCGTGCGAGTGGATCCCGGCGCCGTACTCCCAGTTCGGGAACGACGACTACGGCAACCACGACCTCGGTGACCGGCCCGCGTCGCAGAGCATCAAGTACATCGTCATCCATGACACGGAAGGCCAGTGGGACGGTGTCCTGAATCTGGTCCAGGACCCCACCTATGTGTCGTGGAACTACACGATCCGCTCCACCGACGGTCTGATCGCCCAGCATGTGAAGGCCAAGGACGTGGCCTGGCACGCGGGCAACTGGTACATCAACGCCAAGTCGATCGGCATCGAGCACGAGGGATTCCTCGCCGCGCCGGATGCCTGGTACACGGAGGCGATGTACCGCTCGTCGGCACGCCTGGTGGCGTACCTGACCAAGAAGTACGGCATCCCGCTGGACCGGCAGCACATCCTCGGCCACGACAACGTGCCGGGGCCGACCACGTCCACGGTCCCCGGGATGCACACGGACCCGGGCCCGTACTGGGACTGGGCGCACTACTTCGACCTGCTGGGCCACCCGGTCAGGCAGACCGCGCACAGGAGCGGCGGCCTGGTGACGATCCGCCCCGACTATGCGGCCAACCAGCCGGTGTACACGGGCTGCGTCACCGCGGGCCAGCCGTGCGCGGTGCACGGTTCCAGCGAGGTCCGGCTCTACTCCGGGCCGGGCGAGACCTATCCCCTGATCAAGGACATCGGCCGCGGTACGGCACCGACCACCGACGTCAACGACCTGTCCTCACGGGTGTCCACCGGGCAGCAGTACGCGGTGGCCGACCGTGCCGGGGACTGGACCGCGATCTGGTACCTGGGACAGGAGGCCTGGTTCAAGAACCCGAAGAAGCAGCCCACCGCCGTGGCGGCGGCCGGTCTGGTGGTGACACCGAAGGCGGGCGCGGACAGCGTCCCGGTGTACGGCCGCGCCTACCCGGAGGCCTCGGCCTATCCGACGGGAGTGCCCGCCCAGGCGGTCTCCCCGCTGCCGTACACCCTGCTCAAGGGCCAGAAGTACGTGGTCGGTGACAAGGTGCCCGGCGAGTACTACTACGCGGTCACCTTCACCACCGACTCGCACAAGGTGGTCGTAGGAAAGGATCTCTACTACGAGATCCAGTACGGCCACCGGGTGGAGTACGTGCGTGCCGCGGACGTCCAGCTGGAGCGGTCCAGCCGGTAGCCGCGCCTCAGCCCTGCTGGAACAGTTCCGCCGGGAGCGGTTTCAGCAGGGCGTAGAGGTCGTCCGTGATGGGGCGGTCCCAGGCGGCGATGGTGACCAGGACGTTGTCGCTGCGGTCGAACTGCACGCAGGAGATCCGGCTCTCGGAGAGCTTGAGGCGGCGCACGATCAGCAGGTTGTCGCCCTGCATCACCGGCATGTCCTCGGCTCCCACGACGGTCACCTCCTCGTCGTTCTCCAGCGCGAGGAGCAGTTGCGCGACCTCGAACGGGATCTCGTCCTCGGCGACGTCACGGGCCGGGGAGCCCTCCGGCAGATTGCCGATGACCATCGCGGGGCCGCGACCGCCGAACAGGTCGTACCGCAGGAACACACCCTGGCACGTGCCGTCGGGAGCGGGCAGCAGACCGGCACCGAGGTTCCCGGGCCAGTCGCCCGGGTCCATGGCCAGCACATCGAATTCGGGGCCGGCGGGGGTGGCGCTGCGGCGGCGGAGGAACGACATGTGGCCATGGTACGGGGTGCTGTCCGGCGGTGGAGCCGTAGTGGGCGCGCCGTCGAGTGCGGGCCGTGGGAGCTTGTCGCGCCCACGCCGCGGAGCCGCATATCGGCACGGCCTCGCGCCCCTGAGGTGTGGGGCTCACGCGAGGTTGAACAGTGCCGTGTCCAAGCCTGTGCGGTCCGTGCCCAGTTTCCGGTAGGCCGCCGAGAGCAGCCGTACGGCCGTCTGTTCGTCCGTGTGGAGTGCTACGGCCAGTTCGTGGTCCGTGCGGCCTTTCGCGGCCAGGGTCGCGGCGGCGCGTTCCTGGGTGGTCAGGGTGTCGGTTTCCGTGCTGTGGAGGAGGCGGGGGCGCAGTCCTGCCGCGACCAGTTCGGCGCGGGTGGTGTCGGCGAGGCCGTCGGCGCCGCACTGGACGGCCGCGTCGAGGCCCCGGTAGAGGTGGTCGCCGGCTTCCCTGGACCTGCCGGTGCGGCGGAGTTCGGTGCCGAGGGCGACCAGGGCGCAGGCCAACTCGTAGGCGGCCGGGGAGCGTTCGAGGTGGGTGACGGACTCTTCGAGGAGTTTGGCGCGGGCCGGGCCCGAGGAGACCTCGGCGGCGATGCGCAGGGCCTGGCCGATGGCGGACGGGGTGCCGAACTGGCGGGCGCGGGCGACCGCTTCGTGGGCGGTGGCGACGGCGCGCTCGGGGGTGTCGTGGCGTTCGGCGCGGGCGAGGTGGAGCTGCCAGGGGCACCAGGCCGGGTTGCGGATGCCGCGCGGGCCGAGGCGGCGGCCGGCGGAGGCGAGTTCGGCGGCGGCTTCCTTGGCGAGGCCGCGGGCGAGGAGCAGTTCGCCGTAGACGGTCTGGGCGTCCGGGAAGACCACGGCCGCCGGGAAGGGCGCCGCGAAATCGTGGTCCTCGGCCAGCCGGGTGGCCTCCTCGACCCGGCCGCGGGCGAGCAGGACCTCGATGAGGATGCCGGTGCCGTACCAGTAGACAGGGGTGCCGGGTCCGACGCGTTCGGCGAGGCGCAGGCCCGCGCGGGCGAAGTCCTCGGCCTCGGCGAGGCGGCCGCGCCGGTAGCGGAGGTAGCCGAGGAGGGTGTAGCCGAAGGACAGGTGGGCGCCGCGCCAGCCCTGCTGTTCGAAGTCGGCGATGCCGGTGGCGAACAGTTCCTCGGCGCGGCCCGGCCGGTCGCAGTACATGAAGGCGAGGGCGACCAGCACCGGCACCTCGAACCCGCGGTCGGCCTCGGCCCAGCCGAGGCCACCGCTCAACGCGCGCTCGGCATGGTGCAGGGCCACCTGTGCGGGTTCACCGCGGAGTACGGCGTCCCAGGTGCGCAGGCCGATGATGTACCGCTCGGTGAGGTCGCGGCCCTTGAGCCGGTCGGCGAGTTTGGTGAGGCGGCGGGAGCGCGAGGGGTGGTCGGGTTCGTCGGCGCGGAAGGCGTCCCACATGAACTGCTCGGAGAGCATGCGCAGTTTGACCCGGGCGTCGTCGGTGACACGGATCTCGCGGGCGAGGGTCTCGGAGGCCTCGGCGAGGCGGTCGCTGTGGGCGAGGACCTGGGAGAGGCGGTAGACGATGTTCTGCCGCAGACCTGCGTCGCTGATGGGCTCTTCGAGGGCGGCCCGCAGATGGTTGACGGTGGTCGCCGGTTCGGTGAGCAGGGAGGCGCAGCCCAGTTCGTGGAGGACGGCGGCACGGTCGTCGAAGGGCGGGGGTTCGCGCAGGGCGCGGGCGAGGTAGCTGCGGGCGGTGTCGGGGGCGCCCGCGCGCAGGGTCTCGCCCGCTGCGGCGCGGAGTTGCCGGACCACCCAGTTGTCGCCGTCGGGGTGGGTCTCCATGAGGTGGCGGGCGGCGGCGGAGGGGCCCTGGCCTTCGTCGATGACGCACCAGGCGGCCTGGCCGTGCAGGGCGACGCGGACGCCTGCGGGGATGGCCCGGTAGACGGCGGTGGCGATGAGCGGGTGCGCGAACTCGAGCCGGCCCGAGGCGGTCGGTGTACCGGTGAGGATACGGGCGCCGCGCAGTGCGTCGGCGGCGTCGGCCGCCTCCTCGTGGCCGAGTCCGGCGACGGCGGCGGCGAGCATCGGATGGGTCTCGGTGCCGAGGACGGCGCAGGCCCAGGCGAAGCGGACGGTCGAGGCGCCGAGGCGTTCGAGGCGGGTGGTGAGGCCGCTGCCCTTGACGGCGGCGGCGAGGTCGCGCAGTTGGTGGGCCCCGGCCTCGGTGGGGGTCAGGCCGCGGTCGTGGACCTTGGCGGTGAGTTCGACGGTCTCGAAGGGGTTCCCGGCGGTGACGGCCCAGCACTCGTGGCAGAACGCGTCGTCCGCGTGCTCGCCGAGCGTCTCCCGCACGAGGTCGGTGACGGCTTCGACGCTGAGCGGCTCCAGGTCACGGGGTCGGCCCCCGGCCCGGCCGGGCAGTCCCCTGAACGACTCGGCGTGGGCCGGGAGTTCGTCGGGCCGGTAGGCGACGACGACCAGCAGCGGGAGTTGCTCGGCGCGGGGTGCGAACGCGGCCAGCCAGCCCAGGGATTCGGGGTCGGCCCAGTGCGCGTCGTCGAGGACGAGGACCATCGGGGCACGCTTCACCGCGAGGTGGGTGAGCACCCAGTCGAGGCCGTCGCGCAGACCCTGCTGGTCGGGCGGGGAGCCCTGGGTGGGCGCGCACAGTCCGAGGGCGGGGCCGACGATGTCGTACCAACTGCCCAGCGCGGCGCGGAGATCGACGTCGGCCGACCCGGCGAACTGCGGTTGCAGGAGCTGGCGGGCGACGTGGAAGGCGACCCGCTGTTCCTGGTCGCCGCCTCGCGCGGAGAGGACGGTGCAGCCCTGGGCGGCGGCGCGGCGGCGCACTTCGGTGAGGAGGGTGGTCTTGCCGATGCCGGCCCGTCCCGCGAAGGCGAGGAGGGCACCGCGCGGGCGGTCGCCCGGCTCGCCGCCGTCCGTGCGCAGTCCGGTCAGTTCGCCCAACGCCTCGTCCACGGCGGTGAGTTCATTCTCCCGTTCGAAGAGCGTCCGTCGACCGCGCGCGCTCCGCTGCCCCATGCCCATACCCCCTGCCACGGTGGTGCGCCCGCGCGGGGAGCGAACGCGCACCGTGAGCTACAGGGACCTCAGCGTACGCTTTCCGAAGGTCGCGCGACCCGGTAGTGGCCGAAAGCGTATCGGCCGGTTCTCCCGGGTCCCGGGGGACGGCGGAGGCACGGGGGAGTATCGATGGATGATCTACGGCGGCTGCTGCGCGATGTGGAGGTCTTCGCTGGTGAACTGCCCGTCTTCGACCCGCTGATCGCGCCGGACACCCCGTCCGAGTTGTTCACGGAGTGGCTGCTGGGGGCGCTGGAGGCCGGGGTGCGCGAGCCGCACGCGATGACGGTGTCCACGGCCGGTGCGGACGGCAACCCGACGGCAAGGACCCTGATCCTCAAGGGCGTTGGGCCCGACGGCTGGCGGTTCGCGTCGGACGGCGGCAGCGTCAAGGCCCGCGATCTCGCCCAACGGCCGTTCGCCGCCCTGACGTTCTACTGGTCGCCGCTGGCCCGTCAGATCCGGGTGCGCGGTCCCGTGGTGGCGGCGGACGCGGAGGAGAGTGCGGCGGACTTCCTCGCCCGGAGCATCGGGGCCCGCGCGGAGGCGCTCGTCGGCCGCCAGTCACAGCCGCTCGCGGATCCGGCCCAACGGGACGCCGCCGTCGAGGAGTCACTGGAGCGGCTGGCGGACGAGCCGGATCTCGTGGCACCCGGCTGGACCCTGTACACGGTGCGTCCGGAGTCGGTCGAGTTCTGGCAGGGCGACAAGGAGCGGCGGCACACGCGGCTGGTCTATCTGCGTGAAGTCGGGGGCTGGCGGAAGCAGTTGCTGTGGCCGTGACCGGCGCCCCGCCCGCCGGCGCACCACTCGAGGCGTGACGCCGTCGGGCAAGTCGCCGTAGCGGCAGGGGAGTTGGTCACTCCTCCGGCGCTGTCGGCGGTACCACGGCCACCGGGCTCGCCGCGTGCAGCAGGACCGCCTGGGTGACCGAGCCGAGCAGGCGGGCCGGGGACAGCAGGCGGCGGCGGTGGCGGCCGACCACGACCATGTCGGCATTCCCGGAGGCGGCGACGAGGTGGCCGGCCGCGTCGCCGGGTGCGACGTACGACTCGGTGTCGAGGTCCGGGTGGCGCTTGCGGTGCGGGGCGAGGAGGGCCTCGGTGAGGGTGCGGGTCTCGTCCTCGACGGCGTCCTGGTCGATGACCGGCGGGACGAGTTCGCCGGGGGCCGCCCAGGCCTGCGGCGGCCACGGGTAGGCGGCGACGACCTGGACGCGGGCGCCGCGCAGGGCCGCCTCGGCGAAGGCGAAGGAGAGGGTGGTCTCGTCGGGGCTGTCCACCTTCAGTCCCACGACCACGCGGGGTCCGGGTCCGGCCGGGACCTCGCCGTGCACCTCGCGCCCGGGACGCGGCACCACGACGACGGGACAGTCCGCGTCACGGGCGGCGGCCATGCCGTTCGAGCCGAGCAGCAGGCTGGCGAAGCCGCCCCGGCCACGCGAGCCGAGCACCAACAGCTGTGCGCCGGAGCCGAGTTCGGGCAGGACGGCGCCGGGGGCGCCCTGCATCCCGACGTACTCGGTGACCGGCAGGTCGGCACGCCCTTCGAGATGTGTACGGACCTGGTCGAGCACGTCGTCCTCATCCGGTTCCGGTGGTCCGGCGACCAGGACGCCGGGCGGTGTCCAGGCGGCGGCGTACTGCCACACGTGGACCACCCGCAGCGGTGCCCCGCGTCCGCGGGCCGCGTCGACGGCCCAGTCCAGGGCGCGCAGGCTGTCGTCCGAACCGTCGACCGCCGCGATGACCGGCAGGGTGCTCATGGGTTCCTCTCCTCCGGAGTAACGGGACCTTCCCCTCCGGGGCCAGCCTGGCTCAGGCAACGGCACCGAAAGGGTTCTCAAGGTCGCGTGTCCGGAAAATCGCGCGGGGCACCCTTGCGAGCGGCGGCTGTACGCGGACGGCGACGGGGAGATCCCAAGGCGGTCCGCGCCGGCCCGCGGTCGTACGACCCGTCGCCGCGACGCCGTCCGCGGGCGCTCTCGCGGGACATGACCAGCCGCTCGGGGAAACCGACCGGAGACAGCCGCGTGCGGCACGCAGCCCGGCCGCCACCCTCACGGGTGAAGGCCGGGCGGAGGATGTGCGCATGTCCCCGCCGCTCGGCCGGGAAACCGTCACCTTCAGGTGAGGTCGAACTCCCCTTCCCGCGCCCCCGACACGAACGCGCCCCATTCCGCGGGCGTGAAGATCAGGGAAGGGCTTTCCGGGCGGCCGCTGTTGCGCATCGCGATGAATCCCTCGACAAAGGCGATCTGGACATCCCCCAGGCCACGGCTGCTCGAGTGCCAATCGGCGTCACTGAGGTCCAGCTCCGGCTTGTCCCAGCCCGCAAGCGGGTGCTGCTGGATGGTGCTCTCGGCCACGTCCGTGCTCCTCCCGATTCGTCGTCCGCGGCCAGCCTAGCGATCGGTTTCTGATGCCAACAGGCCACGTGAGGGGGACCTTTCAGGAGGCGGGGGGTTCGCTGCCCACGAGCCACATCGAGAAGAACTGCGATCCGCCGCCGTAGGCGTGCCCGAGAACCCGTCGAGCGCCTTCCACCTGGTGTTCTCCGGCCTGGCCCCGCACCTGGAGGGCGGCCTCCGCGAAGCGGATCATGCCCGAGGCGCCGATCGGATTGGTCGAGAGCACTCCCCCTGACATGTTCACGGGAAGGTCGCCGTCCAGCTCGGTCACCCCCGATTCGGTGAGTTTCCAGCCCTCTCCCTCGTCGGCGAAGCCGAGGTTCTCCAGCCACATGGGCTCGTACCAGGAGAACGGCACGTACATCTCCACGGCGTCGATGTCCCGCCGCGGATCGGCGATCCCCGCCTGCCGGTACACATCGGCCGCGCAGTCCTTGCCGGCCTGTGGCGACACACAGTCCTTTCCCGCGAACAGTGTGGGTTCGCTCCGCATGGCGCCCCCCAGCATCCAGGCCGCCGGACGTGGTGCGCGGGCCGCGCCCGCCCGGTCGGTGAGGACCATCGCGCAGGCGCCGTCCGAGGACGGACAGGTCTCCGAGTACCGGATCGGGTCCCACAGCATCGGCGAGGCCTGGACCTTCTCCAGCGTGATGTCGTGCTCGTGGAGATGCGCGTACGGGTTCTTCAGCGCGTTCCGCCGGTCCTTGTACGCGACCAGCGAGCCAACCGTTTCGGGCGCCCCGGTCCGCCGCATGTAGGCCCGCACATGCGGCGCGAAGAACCCGCCCGCACCCGCGAGCAACGGCTGCTGGAAGGGGATCGGCAGGGACAGCCCCCACATGGCGTTCGACTCGGACTGCTTCTCGAAGGCCAGCGTGAGCACCGTGCCGTGCACCCGGGCCGCGACGAGGTTCGCGGCGACGAGCGCCGTCGACCCGCCCACTGAACCGGCGGTGTGCACCCGCAGCATCGGTTTCCCCACGGCGCCCAGCGCGTCCGCGAGATACAGCTCGGGCATCATGACGCCCTCGAAGAAGTCGGGCGCCTTCCCGATGACGACGGCGTCGATGTCGGCCCACGTCAACTCGGCGTCTTCCAGGGCGCGTTGGGCCGCCTCCCGGACCAGCCCCGCGATGGAGACGTCCCGCCGCGCGGCGACATGCTTGGTCTGGCCGATCCCTACGACGGCCACGGGCTCCTTGCTCATCGCGGATCCCCTTCGAGTACGGCGACCAGGTTCTGCTGGAGACAGGGACCGGAGGTCGCGTGGGCGAGGGCCCGGTCGGACTCGCCCCGGTGGATGCGGGCGGCGGCCTCGCCGATGCGGATGAGCCCGGCGGCCATGACGGGGTTCGCGGCGAGGGCGCCCCCGGACGGGTTGACGCGCACGTCGTCACCGAGGCGCAGCGCCTTGCGCAGGACGACCTCCTGCGCGGTGAACGGCGCGTGCAACTCGGCGGTGTCCACGGGCCGTTCGAAGGTACCGGCCTTCTCGGCGGCGAGCCGCGCGGACGGCGAGTCCGTCAACTCCCGCACGCCGAGCCCGTGTGCCTCGATGCGGTGGTCGATCCCCCTGATCCAGGCGGGCCGTGGGCACAGCTCGCGGGCCCGGTCCCCGGCCGCGAGGATCACGGCGGCGGCGCCGTCACCGATCGGCGGACAGTCACCGGTGCGCAGCGGCCGTACGACATAGTCGCCCTGCGGTACCGAACCGCGCACCTGGGCATGGGAGTTGGCGCTCGCGTCGGTCCGGCTGCGGGCCGCGACGGCGGCGAGCGCGGGTTCGTCGGTGTCGCCGGCGTCGATGAGGGCCTGCGCCTGGAGGGCGGCCAGGGCGACCGCGTCCGGCCACAACGGGGCGACGTAGTACGGGTCCAGCTGCCGGGTCATTACGTCGCGTACGGAGCCGGGGGACGACTTGCCGTACGAGTACACGAGCGCGGTGTCGGCGTCGCCGGTGACGAGTTTGACCCAGGCCTCGTAGAGCGCCCAGGCGCCGTCCATCTCGACGTGCGACTCGGAGATCGGCGGCCAGGCTCCGACGCCGTCGAGGGCGAGGGTGAAGGAGAAGGCCCGGCCAGCGAGGTAGTCGCTGGAACCGGAGCAGGTGAAGTCGATGTCGGCGGTCCTGAGGCCGGTCTGTTCGAGGACGCCGTGCAGCACCGGCATCAGCATCTCCACCTCGGACAGCTCGTCGGTGGTCCGCCGGTGGTCGGTCTGCGCGAAGGCGACCACGGCGATCTCGCGCGGTGCGGGGTCTCCTGACATCACAGCAGCTCCTTGTAGGCGTCGTAGTCCGCGTCGGGTTCGCCGGTGGGCCGGTAGTGGTCCGGATAGCGGCCCCCCTCGCTCCACACCGCCTCGACCCGCAGCCCCATGCGCACCTGGTCGTACGGAATCCCGCCGATCCGCCCGTGCAGCGCGAGGTCGGCGCCGTCGAGGGCGATGTGCGCGTAGACGTACGGCACTTCGATGTCGAGGTTCTTCGCCTTGATGTTGACGATGCAGAACGTGGTCACCGTGCCCCGCGGACCCACTTCGACGTGCTCCGCCGTGGCGACCCCGCAGGTGGGACACGCACCCCTGGGCGGGACGTACACCTTCCGGCAGGAGGGGCAGCGTTCTCCGACGGTGCGCTGTTCGGAGAGCGCGCGGATGTAGTCGGTCTGGGCCCGCCCGGGCGAGTAGACGTAGTCGAGCCGCGCCTGGGCCACGATGCCCGTGACCATGTCCTCGAACTCACCGCTGTGGGCGACGGGTTGACGCCCTTCCTCCCCGTCGTACGGCTCGAAGCAGGCGATGTCGGTGATGGCACCGGTGCGTTCCCCGGCCCACCGGACGCGTACCCGCATACCGGTACGCACGGCATCGGGTCCGGTGACATCGAGGGCGTGCAGCAACGCGGTATCGGCACCGTCGAGCCGCACCAGCACCCACGCGAAGGGCGTGTCGAGCGGCTGCCCGCGCCGGGGTTCGTGATTCCAGGCCCAGGTGGTGACCGTCCCGCTGTCCCCGACCTCGACGAGATCCCGGATCTCCTCAGCGGTCACGGGGTCGTACTCGACGGGAGGCACAAGAGTCCGCCCGTCCCCGGTCCTCACCCCGAGGACGACGCGCTCGCGCAGCCCGGTGAGAAATGCGCTCTGGACGGGCCCGAGGGAACGGGTGAAGGGAAATTCGAGGATGAGGGGAGCTTTCAGCACTTCGGTCACGACATTCTCCTGACTGAACAGTTGGGCCCGCGCATCCCCACCCGGGGGCGCGGGGCTGTGTCGTATATGCGGCTCCGCCGCGTGTGCGCGACCAGCCACAACGAACCCGCGGACACAACCGGACCGACCCGCCTACGCCCGCCGGTAAACAGCCGCCCGCTTCTCCGCGAAAGCCCGGGCCCCTTCCTTGGCGTCGGCGGTGTCGAAGATCGGCCACCCCCGCTTGAGCTCAGCCGCAAGCCCCTCCGTCTCGGTCAGCTCGGCCGTCTCGTACACCGACGCCTTGACCGCCTCGACAGCCAACGGCCCACACGAATTGACGAGTTCGGCGATCTCCAGAGCCTTGTCGAGGGCACAACCCTCAGGCACGACATGCCCGACCAACCCGATGTCCGCCGCTTCCCGAGCGCTGTACGGCCGCCCGGTGAGCAGCATCTCCAGCGCATGCGTCCGCGGAATCTGCCGCTGAAGCCGCACGGTCGACCCCCCGATGGGGAACAACCCCCGCTTCACCTCGAACAACCCGAAGGTCGCCGACTCCCCCGCGACCCGAATATCGGTGCCCTGGAGGATCTCCGTACCGCCGGCCACGCAATACCCCTCGACGGCGGCGATCACCGGTTTTCGGGGCCGATGGTGCCGCAGCATCGCCTTCCAGTGCAGATCCGGATCAGCGGTGAGCCGATCCCGGTACTCCTGCCCCTCCATCCCCTTGCCGGCAAGCGCCTTGAGGTCCATGCCCGCACAGAACGAGCCACCCGCACCCGTCAGCACGATCGACCGGACCGCGTCGTCCGCGTCGGCCTCGACCCACCCGTCGTACAGCCCGACCAGCATCGGCAACGAGAGCGCGTTCTTGGCCTCGGGCCTGTTGAGCGTGAGCACGAGCGTGGCACCCTCACGCCGCACGGTCAGGTGTTCCGTACCGCCCATTGCCGTCCTCCCGTCGCCGTACCGCCTCCGGAACGAGAACAGGTTGCAGGAGGTGCCGTGGCAGTACAAGAGGTTTCTGACACTCAGTCAGATTTCTTCTGCGCGGACCCTTCACAGTTGCCGCGCCCTTTGCTCTGATGACCGGCGAACCGACGTCAGGAGGAGTGGTGGAGTACAACATTGCCGACCTGTTCGAGTCGGTCGTCGACGTGGTCCCGGACCGCGAGGCGCTCGTGTACATCGACCACCCGGGCACGGGCGCGGAACGCCGCCTGACCTACGCGGAGTTGGACGCGGCGGCCAACCGGATCGCCCACCATCTGATCGACACCGGAATCCGCCCGGGTGAGCATCTCGGGCTCCATCTCTACAACGGCGTCGAGTACGTGCAGACGGTGCTGGGCTGCCTGAAGGCGCGGGTCGTACCGGTCAACGTCAACTACCGCTACGTCGAGGAGGAGCTGGTCTACCTCTACCGGGACGCCGACCTCGTGGCGTTGGTCTTCGACACGGAGTTCACCGAGCGGGTGTCCGCCGCGCTGCCGCGCGCGGAGCAACTGCGGCATCTGGTACGGGTGGGAGCGCCGTCGGCGGAGGGGCCGGACGTGCCTGCCGTGGCCTTCGCCGACGCCGAGGCCGCCGGGTCACCCGAGCGCGGGTTCCCCGCACGGTCGCCGGACGACCAGTTCATCATCTACACCGGCGGCACGACCGGGATGCCCAAGGGTGTGATGTGGCGTCAGGAGGACCTGTTCTTCTCGGGACTCGGCGGCGGTGCGCCGACAGGTGAACCCGTCAAGAAGCCACAGGAGTTGGCCGAACGGGTCGCGGCCGGCGGGGCGGGGATCACGTTCTTCCCCACTCCCCCGCTGATGCACGGCACCTCCACGCTCACCGCGTTCATCGGCTTCAACTTCGGCCAACGCGTCGTGATCCACCGGAAGTTCGTGCCGGAGGAGGTGCTGCGGACCGTCGAGAAGGAGAAGGTCAGCAGCATGTCCCTGGTCGGGGACGCGATGCTCCGCCCGCTGATCGACGCCCTCAACGGGCCCATGAAGGGCACCGACTGCTCGTCGCTCTTCAGTGTCTCGTCGTCCGGCGCGATCATGTCGGAGACGGTGCGGCGGCAGTTCCAGGAGCTGCTCCCGAACACGATGCTGCTGAACAACTACGGCTCGTCCGAGTCCGGCTTCAACGGCACGGCGACGGCCGACTCCGGCGCCGGCAAGTCCTTCCGCATCCGGGTCAACTCCCGTACGCAGGTGGTCGATCCGGCCACCTACGAACCCGTCGCCGTCGGCGAGATCGGCCGGGTCGCCCAGTGCGGCCATGTACCGCTCGGCTACTACAACGACCCGAGGAAAACCGCCGAGACGTTCTTCGAGAAGGGCGGGCAGCGGTGGGTGCTGCTCGGTGACATGGCGACCGTGGACGAGGAGGGCGTCGTCACGGTCCTCGGCCGGGGCTCGCAGTGCATCAACACCGGTGGGGAGAAGGTGTATCCGGAGGAGGTCGAGCAGGCGCTCAAGTCGCATCCGGATGTCTACGACGCGCTGGTGGCCGGGGTGCCGGACGCGAAGTGGGGCAACCATGTCGCGGCCGTCGTAGAACTGCGCCCGGGCGCGGAACGGCCGTCCCTGGACGACATCCAGACGCACTGCCGTACCCATCTCGCCGGGTACAAGATCCCGCGCCAACTGGTGTTCGCCGACTCCATCCAGCGCTCGCCGAGCGGCAAGGCGGACTACCGGTGGGCCCGGGAGGTGGCGGTCGCCGCAGCTCAGTGAGTCAACAGTGGGTCAACGCGCGGGCCAGTTTGAACTGGCGGTAGCGTGCGGCCGTACTGATGGTGACGGATCCGGTGGCCCGGGCCGGCTACGTCATGCCATCACCGGGCTCAGCACGGAAGGACGTTCGGGTGCCGCTCTTCACTCGCTCTCACCCATTGGCGCAGCGGAAGGCCACCGGGGAGACCGACCCGACAGCGGCGCCGGAGGCCGCGACATCGCCCGAACGGCATGAACCACCCGAGCCGGTCGCACCGGACGAGCCGAGCGGCGAGACCGGGTCGGCGGATTCCCCCGACGGCGCCGACTCCGGCGAGGCGACTGCCTCCGCGGACCAGACGGATCAGACCGACCCGACGGACCAGACCGACCCGACCGATACGGCCGACTCGGCCAAGGCAACTGATCCTGCGGGCGCAGCAGATCCCACCACGAAGCCCGACTCGGCCGACGCGGTCGACTCGGCGGAATCTGCCGACTCGGCGGAATCCGACGACCCCTCATCCCCGCTCCCGCCCCGCGCGGGCTGGTTCGGCTGGCGCACCCGTTTCCCCCTCGCGGCGCGTGTCGTCCGCGTGGGGACGAGTGTGCTGGCCGGTGCGCTGCTGGTCGTCGCGCTGGTCATGCCCGACCGGCTCGACCGGATGTCGTTCCAGTCGTTCCTGCGGCTGCCCGTGGAGCTGATCGTGCTCGCGGTGGTGCTGCTCGTGCTGCCGTCGCGGGCGCGGCGGATCGCCGCCGTGGTCACGGGTGCGATCGTCGGGCTGTCCACCGTCCTGAAGTGCCTCGACATGGGCTTCTACGAGACTCTGGCGCGGCCGTTCGACCTGGTCTTCGACTGGGTCCTGCTGAGCGACGCGGCGGACTGGATGAAGGACTCGTTCGGTCACTCGGGCGAGGTGCTCGCGATCATCGGGGTGATCGCCCTGCTGATCGCGGTGCTCGCGGGCAGCGCGCTCGCGATGGTGCGGCTGGCGGACGTGCTGGCCAGGCACCGCCCCGCGGCCGTACGCACCACCCTCGTCCTCGGTGTCGTGTGGATCATGTGCTTCACGCTGAGCGTGCAGGTCGGCGGTGTCACGCTCGCGACCAAGGGCTACAGCCAGTTCCTCTCCAACCGGGTGAAGTACGTCCGCGAGGGCCTCGGTGACGCCGACGTCTTCAAGAAGCAGCTCACGGTGGACGCCTTCGCGAAGACCCCGCCCGACCAGCTGCTGACCGGACTGCGCGGCAAGGACGTGCTGTTGACGTTCATCGAGAGCTACGGCCGTGTCGCGCTCGACGACCCGACGATGGCGCCGGAGATGGACAAGACGCTCACGGCGGGCGACGCCCGGCTGAAGGCGGCCGGGTTCTCCTCGCGCAGCGCCTGGCTCAGGTCCCCGGTGACGGGCGCGGGCAGCTGGCTCGCCCACTCGACGTTCCTGTCCGGCCTGTGGATCAAGAACCAGCAGCGCTACCGGACCGTCACCACCAGCACCCGCGCGACCCTCACCAGCTACTTCCAGAAGACCGGCGCCTGGCGCACGGTCGGCATCGTCCCCGGGGTGCGCAAGTCGTGGCCCGAGGGCAAGTACTTCGGCCTCGACAACATCTACGACTCGACCCATCTCGGGTACCAGGGCCCGTACTTCAGCTGGACGCCGGTGCCGGACCAGTTCAGCCTGGAGTCCTTCGAGAAGCTCGAGTACGGCAAGAAGAACCGCGACCCGATCATGGCGGAGATCATCCTGGCCTCCAGCCACAACCCCTGGTCCCCGATCGCCCACACCATCCCGTGGAACCAGCTCGGGGACGGCACGATCTTCAACCAGATCAAGAAGGAGGGCACGAACCCGACGGAGGTCTGGAAGAGCGCGAAGCGCGTGCGGACCGAGTACCGCAAGGCCATCCAGTACTCCGTGGACAGCCTGACCCAATGGGTCCAGCGCTACGGCAACAAGAACACCGTCCTCGTCTTCCTCGGCGACCACCAGCCCGTGCCGACGGTCACCGGCGGCACCAGCGACCGGGACGTGCCGATCACTATCGTCGCCCACGACCCGAAGGTGCTGGACAAGATCTCCAGCTGGGGCTGGACGGACGGGCTCAAGCCGGCCGACCGCGCACCGGTGCTGGGCATGGACAAGTTCCGGGACCGCTTCATGACGGCGTACGCGAAGTAGCCCTCACCCTTCGAGGAACGCGGTGACCCGGCGCACGAACCACACCGGGTCGTCGAGCCACGGGTAGTGCCCGGCGCCCGGCTGCACCGCCGACTCGGCCTCGCGGAAGGCGTCGGCGGTGCGGCGGGCGAGGTCGGGCCGGGGGCCGCCGTCCAACTCGCCCGCGAGGACCAGGGCGGGCGCGGGCAGGTCCGCGAGGGCGGCCAGGGTGGCGGGCGGGTCGAAGGCGCCCTCGGAGAAGTAGAGCTCGGCGGCCTCGTCGTTGCACTGCTCGTCGGCCGCCGCGCTGTGCTGCGCGGCGGCGGCGTCCCAACTGCCGTAGAAGAAGGGCTCGATGGCCGGGTCGAAGTCCGCGGTGCCGGCCAGCCATGCCTCGAACGCGGGGTACGCGTCCTCGAACCAGGTCTCCCCCTTCCGCAGCCGTGCCGCGGCGAGCCGGTCCTCGGCCGTGGCCGGCCTGCCGAGCGCCCACGGCGTGGCGGTGATGAGCGCCAGCCGCGCCACCCGCTCGGGATACCGGGCCGAGTACAGCATCGCCAGGCTGCCGCCCGCCGAGTGCGCGAGCAGATCCATGTGATCCAACCCCAGGTGGGCGCGCAGCACTTCCACGTCGTCGACCAGCCGGTCGCAGCGGTACGACGCCCGGTCGGCCGGCGTCGCGGAGTCCCCGGTGCCCCGGAGGTCGAGCAGGATCAGCCGCCGGTGGGCGGCCAGTCCACCCAGGTCCCCGAGATAGCCGGAGGCCCGCATGGGCCCGCCGGGGAGCACGACCAGGGGCTCGCCCTCACCCCGGACGTGGTAGGCGAGTTGGGTGCCGTCGGTAGCGGTGAAGGTGGGCATGCGGTCGATCCTCACCGTCAACCGGCGTCCGCCGCAAGGCAGTTCCCCGGAGTCGCCGGAGCGCGGCGTGGCTGAGATCCGGCGCATCGTGGACCTCCGCATGCCCTGATCACCCCGTCACGCCGGCCCCAGCAGCTCCGCGAGGTTCCCGCCCAGCACCCGGTCGCACACCTCGCCCGAGGACGTGACCCGTTCCACCGTCGTGCGCGGCACACCCCGGCGTCAACCGCCCGCTGGGAAGGCTCAGTTGCCGAACCGCTCGCGCAGCTCCCGCTTCAGGATCTTTCCGCTGGCGTTGCGCGGCAGCTCTTCCACGAACACGACCCGCTTGGGTGCCTTGAAGTGGGCGAGCTTCTCCCGTGCGTGGTCGATGAGCTGGGACTCGGTGACCTCGCCGCGCGGGACGACGACCGCGGTGACGGCCTCGATCCAGCGGTCGTCGGGGAGGCCGATCACGGCTACCTCGGCGACGCCCTCGTGGGTGTAGAGCGCGTCCTCGACCTGGCGTGAAGCGACGAGTACGCCACCGGAGTTGATGACGTCCTTCACCCGGTCGACGACGGTGAAGAAGCCGTGCGCGTCCCGTACCGCGAGGTCGCCGGAGTGGAACCAGCCGTCGCGGAAGGCGGCGGCCGTCTCCTCGGGCTTGTCCCAGTAGCCCTCGCACAACTGCGGTGAGCGGTAGACGACTTCACCGGGTGTGCCGTCGGGCACGTCCTTGCCCTCCTCGTCGACCACCCGCGCGTCCACGAACAGGACGGGCCGGCCGCAGGAGTCCATCCGGCCCTTGTGCTCGTCGGGGCCCAGGACCGTGGCGAGCGGGCCGATCTCGCTCTGCCCGAAGCAGTTGTAGAAGGCGAGCTTGGGCAGCCGCTCGCGCAGCCGTTCCAGGACGGGCACCGGCATGATCGACGCGCCGTAGTACGCCTTGCGCAGCCCGCTCAGGTCACGGGTCGCGAAGTCGGGCCGGTTGGCGAGGCCGATCCACACGGTGGGCGGCGCGAACAGGCTGTCCACGCGCCCGGCCTCGATCAGGTCGAAGAGCCGGTCGCCGTCGGGTGCGTCGAGGATGATGTTGGTCGCCCCGACCGCGAGGTAGGGCAGCAGGAACACATGCATCTGCGCCGAGTGGTACAGCGGCAGCGAGTGCGCGGGCCGGTCACCGGCGCTCAGGTCCAGGGCGGTGATCGCGCTCAAGTACTCGTGCACCAGGGCGCGGTGGGTCAGCATCGCGCCCTTGGGGAGGGCGGTCGTCCCCGAGGTGTAGAGCAGTTGCACCAGGTCCTCGGTGCGCGGCTCGGGCCCGTCGTACGGTTCGGCGGACGGCAGCCGCTCCAGCAGCGAGCCGTCCGCGTTCCGCAGCGGCAACGTCGTCACGTCGTCGGGGAGTTGCCCGGCGAGGTCGGGATCGGTGAGTACCAGCCTGCTGCCGGACTGGCCGACGATGTACGCGAGGTCGTCGCCGGTGAGGTTGTGGTTGACCGGCACGTGCACGAGGCCCGCGCGGGCGCAGGCGAGGAAGCCGATCAGGTAGGCGTCCGAGTTGTGGCCGTAGGAGCCGACCCGGTCGCCCGGTGTGAGTCCCCGGTCGAGGAGCACGGTCGCCGCGCGGGAGACGGCGTCGTCGAGTTCCTCGTACGTCCAGGAGCGCTCGCCGTAGTCCACCGCCACGCGGGCGGGAGTGCGCCGGGCACTGCGTCGCAGTACCCCGTCAACCGTGCTGCCGTGTCCGGGCGTCATGACACATGATCCTCGGTCCGCCGCCCGGGCAGGTCAAGCGGGGGCGGGGTGGTCCCGCGCCACTGCTCACCACCCACGCCCTCCTCACATGGGCCGGGTCCGTCCCTCCCAGTACGGCTCCCGCAGTCGGCGCTTGTAGAGCTTGCCGTTGGGGTCGCGGGGCATCTCGGCGATGAAGTCGATGCTCTTGGGCCGTTTGTAGCCGGCGAGTTGTCCGGCGCAGTGGTCGAGGAGGGCGGCGGCGAGGGCGGGTCCTGGTTCGTGGCCGGGGGACGGTTCGACGACGGCCTTGACCTCCTCGCCCCAGTCGTCGTGCGGGATGCCGAAGGCGGCGGCGTCGGCGACGGCGGGGTGGGCGAGGAGTGCGGACTCGATCTCGGCCGGATAGATGTTGACGCCGCCCGAGATGATCATGTCGATCTTGCGGTCGCGGAGGAAGAGGTAGCCGTCCTCGTCGAGGTAGCCGAGGTCGCCGACGGTGAAGAAGTCGCCGATGCGGTTCTTCCGCGTCTTGTCCTCGTCCTTGTGGTAGGCGAAGCCGCCGGTGCTCATCTTCATGTAGACCGTGCCGAGTTCGCCGGGCGGGAGCCGCTTGCCGTCGTCGTCGAAGACCGCGAGTTCGCTGATGGGCCAGGCCTTGCCGACCGTGCCGGGCTTCTTCAGCCAGTCCTCGGCGGTCGCGAAGGCACCACCGCCCTCGCTGGCCGCGTAGTACTCCTCCACGCAGTGGCCCCACCAGTCGATCATCGCCCGTTTCACATGGTCGGGGCAGGGGGCGGCGCCGTGGATGGCGTGCCGCATGGAGGAGACGTCGTAGCGCGCCCGTGTGTCCGCCGGGAGGGCGAGGAGGCGGTGGAACTGGGTGGGGACCATGTGGGTGTGGGTGCACTTCTCGCGGTCGATGAGGCGCAGCATCTCCTCCGGGGTCCACTTGTCCATCAGGACCAGGCGGTGCCCGATGTGCAGGCTCGCGCCGGCGAACTGGAGGACGGCCGTGTGGTAGAGCGGCGAGCAGACCAGGTGCACGTTGTCGTCGAACGGCTTGATGCCGAAGATGCCGAGGAAACCGCCGAGGTACGCGGACTCGGGGGGCTTTCCCGGCAGGGGGCGGCGGATGCCTCGGGGGCGTCCCGTGGTGCCGGAGGTGTAGTTCATGACCCAGCCGAGGGTGCGGTCCTCGGGCGCCGACTCCGGCTGCCCGTCGAGGAGTTCGGTGTACGGCCGGAAGCCCTCGACCGTGCCGACCGCGTACCGGTGGGTGGCGGGCAGCCCTGCCTCGTCGGCGGCCTGGCGGACGGGCTCGGCGAACCGCTCGTGCGCGATGAGGACCTTGGCGCCGGAGTCGGCGACGATCCAGGCGATCTCGGGTGCGACGAAGTGGTGGTTGACGGGGACGAGGTAGAACCCGGCCTGGCTGGCGGCCAGATGGGCCGTGAAGAACTCGACGCCGTTGGGCAGCACGACCGCGAAGGCGTCACCGCGTTCGAGCCCGGCGGCGCGCAGACCGTGGACGAGCTGATTGGTGGCGGCGAGCAGCCGGCCGGCCGTCCACTCCTCGCCGTCGGGCGCGACGAGGACCGTGCGGTGGGGGTTCTGAGCGGCCTGGGCCCAGAATCCGGTGGGAGGTGTGCTCACGACTGTCCGCTCCTTCCGGCGATGCGGTTGATGCGGTCGACGGCCTGCTCGAAGCCGTGGGTGAGGTCGTCGAAGACGGCCTGGACGCTGCGTTCGCTGTTCATGCGGCCGACGATCTGGCCGACGGGTGTGCCGAGGAGTGGTTCGATCTCGTACTTCTGGATGCGGGAGACGGCGTCGGCGACCAGCAGGCCCTGCAACGGCATCGGGAGGGTGCCGGGGCCGTCCGGGTCGTCCCAGGCGTCGGTCCACTCGGTGCGCAGCTGACGGGCCGGTTTGCCGGTCAGGGCGCGCGAGCGGACGGTGTCGCCGGACCCGGCGGCGAGCAGTTTGCGGGTCACGCCGGGCGAGTGCATGTCGGCTTCCGTGGTGGTCAGCCACAGGGAGCCCAGCCACACACCTTGCGCGCCGAGGCTGAGCGCGGCGGCCACCTGCTGTCCGCTGCCGATGCCGCCGGCGGCCAGTACGGGCAGGGGATCGACGGCCTCGACGACCTCGGGCGTGAGCACCATGGAGGCGATCTCACCGGTGTGCCCGCCCGCCTCGTAGCCCTGGGCCACCACGATGTCGATGCCGCCCTCGGCGTGCTTGCGGGCGTGCCGGGCGCTGCCGGCGAGGGCTGCGACGAGCACGTTCCGGTCGTGGGCGCGGGCGACGACGTCGGCGGGCGGGGAGCCGAGGGCGTTGGCGAGCAGCTTGATCGGGTAGTCGAAGGCGACGTCGAGCTGGTTGCGGGCGACCTGTTCCATCCACCCGGTGATGCGCCAGCCGGACGCCTCGCCCTCGGCGAGTTCGGGCACACCGTACTTGGCCAGGGTCTCGGTGACGAACCTCCGGTGCCCTTCCGGGATCATCGCCTCGACCTGGGCCTCGGTGACGCCCTCGACCTTCTTCGCCGGCATGACGACGTCCAGGCCGTACGGCATCCCCTCGACGTGTGCCTCCAGCCAGTCGAGGTCACGCTTGAGGTCGTCGGGTGCGGTGTAGCGGACCGCGCCGAGCACTCCGAAACCGCCGGCCCGGCTGATGGCCGCGGCGACGGCGGGGAACGGCGTGAAGCCGAAAATGGCGTGCTCGACTCCCAGTTTCTTGCTCAACTCCGTCTGCATGGGCGCAGAATGCCGCAGTCCTCCGGACGACGGAAGAGCTTTTCTGATGCTCCGTCAGATTTTTCGGAGGCTAGACGCGTCGCGCGGTGAGTAGGGGCTGGTAGAAACCGCTGGCCTCCGGGTCGTGCCAACTGACCTCCGAGAAGCCGGAGTCGGCCACCGCGTCGCTCACCTCCGCGCGCGTCAGCGCCCAGTACGCGGTACGCCGTACCCGCACCTCCCAGCCGCCGCCCGTCGCCGGTACCAGCTGGAAGTGCTCCAGGTCGTAGCGTTCGCCGTCGTCGTGCCAGTGCCACAACTGGAAGGTGACGGCGCGGCCCCGGGCGGTCGTCGACACCTGCGGGGGCGTGGACGTGGGGCGGGCGGCGCGGACCTCGTCGTAGTCCCGGACGGTCAGCAGCAACAGCCCGCCGTCGCGGAGGACTCGGCGCATACCGGCCAGCGCGGTGCGTACGTCGGCCGTCGTGAGCAGGTGCGGCAGCGAGTTGTCGGCGCACACGACGGCGTCGAACACGGCTGCCCGGTAGGGGAGTTCGCGCATGTCCGCCACGGTCACCGGAAGGACGGCACCCCGGGCGGCGGCCTCCGCGGCGGCGCGTGCGACCGCGGCCGGGCTCAGATCGCCGCCGACCACACGGTGCCCGGCCCTCGCAAGCCCGATCGCCTGGGTGCCGATTCCGCACGAGCAGTCCAGCACCCGGTGCGGCCCCGGCCCCAGCCGTGCCCGGACGACTCCGTCGAGCGCCCGGGCCTGGGCGGTCATGCTCGCGTCCCAGTCCGGGAAGATCAGGTGGTAGTCGGCGGCGAGCACGTCGTAGAAGTCACCGACCGATGACACGAGCACCCTCCCTTCCTCCCGGCCACCGCATCATCCCGCCCGGTACCTCCTCAGCGCTCCCCCGCCTCCAGTACCGCCATCGCCGCGTTGTGCCCGGGCACCCCGCTTACGCCCCCGCCGCGCACCGCGCCGGCGCCGCACAGCAGTACGTTCGCGTGCCGGGTCTCGACGCCCCAGCGGCCGGTGTCGTCCTGGGCGTAGGGCCAGGTCAGTTCGCGGTGGAAGATGTTGCCGCCGGGGAGCCTGAGGTCGCGTTCCAGGTCGAGCGGGGTCTTCGCCTCGATGCAGGGGCGGCCGTCCGCGTCGGTGGCCAGGCAGTCGGCGAGGGGTTCGGCGAGGTGATGGTCCAACTGGGCCAGCGTCGCCTTCAGCAGCTCTTCCCGTACGGCGTCGTTGTCCTGCTCGAACAGGCGGGCCGGGGTGTGCAGGCCGAAGAGCGTGAGGGTCTGGTAGCCGTCCTCGACGAGGTCCCGGCCGAGGATGCTCGGGTCGGTGAGCGAGTGGCAGTAGATCTCGGAGGGCGGTGCGGCGGGCAGCGAGCCGGACGCGGCCTGGGCGTGGGCGGCGGCCAGTTGGTCGTAGCCCTCGGCGATGTGGAAGGTGCCGGCGAAGGCCTCGCGGGGGTCGACCGAGGTGTCGCGCAGCCGGGGCAGCCGCTTGAGCAGCATGTTGACCTTGAGCTGGGCGCCCTCGGCGGGCGCGGGCGGCTCGTCGCCGGTGAGGGCGGCCAGTTGCTGCGGGGACGCGCCGACCAGGACGTGCCGGGCGGCCGCGGTGCCCTCGCCCTCGGCGGTGCGGTAGGTGATCTCAGCGGCGCGCCCGTCCGTGTCGATGCGTACGGCCTCGTGCCCGGTGGCGAGTACGGCGCCGGCCTCGCGCGCGGCGGTGGCGAGCGCGTCGGTCAGGGCGCCCATGCCGCCGACGGGCACGTCCCAGGCGCCGGTTCCGCCGCCGATGACGTGGTAGAGGAAGCAGCGGTTCTGGGCGAGCGTGGGGTCGTGGGCGTCGGCGAAGGTGCCGATGAGGGCGTCGGTGAGGACGACGCCCCGGACCAGGTCGTCGGTGAAGTTCTCCTCGATCGCGACACCGATCGGCTCCTCGAACAGCATCCGCCAGGCGTCCTCGTCGTCGACGCGTCGGCGCAGTTCTTCTCGGGTGGGCAGCGGTTCGGTGAGCGTGGGGAAGACGCGTTGCGCGAGGCGGCCGGTCAAGCCGTAGAGCCGCTGCCAGGCCGCGTACTCGCGGTCGCCGCCGGTCAGCCGGGCGAAGGCGTCGCGGGTGCGGCGCTCGCCGCCGCCGACGAGGAGGCCGGTGGGGCGTCCGTCGCGTTCGACGGGGGTGTACGACGAGATGGTGCGTCCGCGGACGCGGAAGTCGAGGCCGAGGTCCCGCACGATCTTCTTGGGCAGCAGGCTGACCAGGTACGAGTACCGGGACAGCCGGGCGTCGACCCCGGCGAAAGGGCGCGTCGACACGGCGGCGCCGCCGGTGCCGTCGAGCCGTTCCAGGACGAGCACGGAGCGCCCGGCCCGGGCCAGGTAGGCGGCGGCGACCAGGCCGTTGTGGCCACCGCCGACGATGACGGCGTCGTACGTCCGGTGTCCGGGTCCCTCGTGTGCAGGCATGGTTCTTGGTAACACGAGGTGATCTAGGTCGGCCAGGGGTGGGCGGGGTGCGGGGCGCGTTTGGCTGTGCGTCCTCGGGTTGTTTCGTGGGTGCCGCGGGGCGGGGGCTGGTCGCGCGGTTCCCCACGCCTCTTCACGGCGTCGGGCCCTGGCGGCTGGGCTGCTGCGCTGGTGTGGCCGTCCGCGATCACGGCCCGAGGAGAGCGGACGGTACCGGGCGTCCGAGGCCGGAGTCGGCGCCCCGGCCCCTCAGTGCCCGCCGGATGCCGGCCCCTGCCGTAGCGCGGCCACCCGGCGGTACAGTTCGGCCGCCTCCGTGCTCCGGCCGAGTTGTTCCAGGCAGTGGGCCTCGTCGGTGCGGCTGGAGAGGGTGTCCGGGTGGGCGGCGCCGAGGACGCGTTCGCGGGCGGTGGCCACGCGCCGGTACTCGGTGAGGGCGTCGGCCCAGCGGCCGAGCCAGCCGAGGCCTACGGCGACCTCGCGGCGGCTGACCAGGGTGTCGGTGTGGTCGGCGCCCAGGACGCGCTCGCGGATGGCGCAGACGTCGCGGGACTCGGCGAGGGCCTCCTCCCAGCGGCCGAGGCGTCCGAGGTTGACGCCGAGGCCGTGCCGGGCGCGGAGGGTCTCGGGGTGGGCGGGGCCGTGGACGCGGGTGCGGTCGTCGATGAGGTCGCGGTAGAGCTTGAGGGCGTCGGCGCTGCGGCCGAGGCGGCCGAGGCTGATGCCGATCTCGTAGCGGGCGGCGAGGGTGTCGGCATGGTCGGGGCCGAGTGCCTTGGCGCGGGCCTCGGCGACCTCGCCGTACGTCTGGAGGGCCTCGGGCCAGCGGCCCAACTGGCCCAGCGCGTAGGCGACTTCGTAGCGGGTGACCAGGGTGTCGGGGTGACTGGGGCCGAGCACGCGGGCGCGGGCGGCGGCGACCTCGCGGGCCATGCGGTACGAGTCCTCCAGACGGCCGAGTCTGCTGAGGTTGAAGGCGAGGTTGTGGCGGCAGCGCAGGGTGTCCGGGTGGTCGGGGCCCATGGTGCGTTCCCGGGCGGCGAGCACGGACGTGTACACCTGGTGTGCGTCGAAGTGGCGGCCCAACTGGCCCAGGACGTACGCCATTTCCTGCCGGGCGGCGAGCGTGTCGGCGTGGTCGGCGCCCAGCGCCCGTTCTCTGACGCGGGCGACGTGGGTGTACTCGTGCAGGGCGTCGGCGGTGCGGCCGGTGCGGCTGAGGGTGAAGCCGAGTTCGTAGCGGCTGGCGAGGGTGTCGGGGTGGTCGGGGCCCAGCAGGTTCCGGCGTTCGGCGGCGACCGCGCGGTGCACCTCGCCCGCCTCGGCCCAGCGGCCCAGCCTCCCCAGGCTCAGGCCCGCGTTGTGCCGTCCCGCGAGGCCGTCGAGGATCTCCCGGGACGGTGGGGAGGCGGACTCGGGCACCGGCTCCTCGGCGTGGCCGGTGGCCGGGCGGGCGATCCATTCGCTGGTGAGGCCGGCTCCGGCGTCGGGCGGGGTGGTGCGCAGTCCGGCGCCGGTCGCCTTGTGGCCGGTGGTCATCCCGTGCGTCCAGGACGGCAGACGCGGCTCACCGGACGCCGGTTCGGCCGGGCGGAGTGGGGGCTGCGGGGTCACAACGGTCGGCACGTACAGGGGTGTCGTACGGCCCAGGTTGATCCGGCGGCCCAACTCCCGCGCGTCGTAGGGACGTTGTTCCGGGAGCTTGGCCAGCAGGTCGAGGATGACCTTCTCCAGGTACTCGGGTACCTCGGGGCGCCGGGTGCGGGGCGGGGTGGGCGCGGTGTCGCGGTGGCCGATGAGGATGGCCCAGGCGTCGCCGAGGTCGAACGGCGGTGCCCCGGTGGTGAGTTCGTACAGCACGCAGCCGAAGGAGTAGAGGTCGCTGCGCTGGTCGACCTCGGAGCCGCTGATCTGTTCCGGCGACATGTAGTGCGGGGTGCCCATCGCGATGCCGGTGCCGGTGAGCCGGGAGGTGAAGCCGATGTCGGCGCCGAGGCGGGCGATGCCGAAGTCGCAGATCTTCACCGTGCCGTCGGTCAGCCGCATGATGTTCGCGGGCTTCAAGTCCCGGTGCACGATGCCTTGTTGGTGGGTGTAGGCGAGGGCGGAGGCGACCTGTTCGGCGATGTCGACGACGTCGCCGACGGGCAGTGGCCGCTGCTCGTTGTCCTCCAGGAGCTGGCAGAGGTTGCGGCCGTCGAGGAGTTCCATCACCAGGTAGAGGACTCCGTCGGACTCGCCGAAGTCGTGGACGACGGTCACGCCTCGGTGCTGGAGCGCCGCCGCCACCCGGGCCTCGCGCCGGAACCGCTCGCGCAGCACGCCGGTGAACGACTGGTCGTGGTGCGCACCCAGCGGCTTGAGGCACTTCACGGCGACATGCCGCCCGAGCGACTCGTCCCGCGCGCGCCACACCTCGCCCATGCCGCCGCGCCCGATCAGTTCGAGCAGCCGGTAGCGGCCCTGGATCAGCCTGCTGTCCCCCATCTCCCGCGATCGCCCCCGTCGGTGTTCGTCCCGCCCTCCCCTGGCTCGTCCAGTATGGCGAGCGATCGTCCGACTTTGTACGGGCCCGGGCGCGTGCCGTCGCACTGCCCGGAGAATATGCCGGGACGGGGGGCGTACCGGCGCACGGGCGGGAGCACAGAGCAACAGGATGCCTGCGGCGGGCAGTTGCCGCGGGAGCCGGTGGCGGGCCGGACGGCCCTCGGAAGGGAAGCATTTCGATCCTCACCGAAGTGATTGACGCTCCCGGGCGCCCCGGCGAATGGTTTCCCTTCAGGCAGACGCACAGCGCTCGGGAAGAGCGGCCCGCGCGCTGCCGATCGGCGTGAGAACTCACATCGCGTACCGCACGAACACCATGGGCGGTTCGTCACATCATCGTGGGGAGATTCCTGTGACCGAGTGGATATTGGCGTTCGACGCGGACTGTCGATTCTGCGAAGACGTGGTGGACCGGGTCCGGGTGTCCGTCGAGGGCACGTTGACCACCGCGGGCCTCGCGGAACCCCGAATTCGCGACCTGCGGGTGCGTGCCCTGGGAGAAGGGGCGGAGTGGGCCCCGACCCTGCTGGCGGTCGACGGCGACCACGTGCGCGCCTGGACCGGAACCGCGCTGTCCCTCCGTCTGGGGCGGCTGCTGGGGCCCTCCGACTCGCTGCGGGTGGTGCGTGCGCTGCGCGACCTCGATGGGCTGCGGCCTCCGAGCCGTCGCGGAATCCTCAAGGCCGTCCCGGGGCTGGCTCTGGGAACGTTTCTGGTCACCGGCGGCCTGGCAGCCTCCCCCGCGCAGGCCGTGACCCGCGCCCGGGGCAGTAAGGCGTCGCGATGGGTGAAGGCCAACCTCGACCGGCTGCCCTCCGGCTACTCCGAGTTCGCCTCCTACCCCGCGGACTACCGGCGCGCCATCTACGGCGCGCTGTCCGCGTCGGCCCGGAGTGACCTGTGGGTGGCGCACTTCGCGGACTACCGGAAGACGCACCCCGGCCTCTCGGCCGAGCAGTCCGCCGTGCTGGATCACGCGACGCGGTCGGCACCGCAGATCATCGCGGGGCGCCGGCAGGAAGCGGGCGCCGAAGACCTGAAGGCGGCGGCTGTGGCGGCGTTCGGCGAGAGCGGGGCGCGGGCGGTGCTCATGACGCTGGGCCCCGCCGACACACAAGGCGTGACTCCTCGGAGCGATCAGAGCGGCCAGGTTCTCGACTGCAATTCCCAGTGCGCGGGGACCGGAAGCTGCGACACCGTGTGCTACGCCTCACCGTTCTACTGCAACTGGACCGACCGCGGCTGCGGTCCGCTGTGGCTGGGACCCTGCAGCGGATACTGCATCTGAAGCCACCCCTGCTCGGCGCTCGCGCCTTCCTGTGGCGGTGCACGACCCGGGCTAGGTCGTGTCCGCAAAGTCCCGTCGTCCGCCCGGAGGGCGGGCCTCGCGGCGTCCGGTGCGTGCGCTCGGTGTGCCGCCCGGAAGCCCCCGTACTGGACGTACTTGGGCTTCCGGGCGGTGCGGCGAGCGTGCGTGCCGGGCGTCGCGAGGCAGGCGGGACTTTGCGGACACGGCCTAGCGCCGCACCCTCGGCATCCCCAGCCCGATCCACGAGATGATCTCCCGCTGGATCTCGTTGTTGCCGCCGCCGAAGGTGAAGATGACGGCGGAGCGGTAGCCGCGTTCCAGTTCGCCGTGCAGGACCGCGCCCGCCGAGCCCTCCTTCAGGGCGCCTGCGGCGGCGACGGTCTCCATCAGCCAGGCGTAGGCGTCGCGGCGGGCCTCGGAGCCGTAGACCTTGACGGCGGAGGCGTCCTGGGGGGTGAGGGTGCCTTCCTGGACGGCGTTCACCATCTGCCAGTTGAGGAGTTTCATCGCGTCGAGCCTCGCGTGGGTGCGGGCGAGGAGGCGGCGGACCCAGGGGAGGTCGACGACGCGGCGGCCGTCGGCGAGCTTGGTCTCCATCGCCCAGTGCTGGACGTCGTGCAGGGCGCGGATCGCCATGGTGCCGTGGGCGGCGAGGGTGACGCGCTCGTGGTTGAGCTGGTTGGTGATCAGGCGCCAGCCCTGGTTCTCCGCGCCCACGCGGCGGGTGACGGGGACGCGGATGTTCTCGTAGTAGCTGGCGGTGGTGTCGTGCGAGGCGAGGGTGTTGATCACCGTGCAGGTGTAGCCGGGGTCGGCGGTCGGCACGAGGAGCATGGTGATGCCCTTGTGCGGCGGGGCCTCGGGATCGGTGCGGACGGCGAGCCAGACCCAGTCGGCGGTGTCGCCGTTGGTGGTCCAGATCTTCTGGCCGTTGACGACGTACTCGTCGCCGTCACGTACCGCCCGGGTCTTCAGGGCGGCCAGGTCGGTGCCGGCCTCGGGCTCGCTGTAGCCGATCGCGAAGTCGATCTCGCCGGAGAGGATCTTCGGGAGGAAGTACGCCTTCTGTTCGTCGGTGCCGAACCGCATGATCGTCGGTCCGACGGTGTTCAGCGCCATCAGCGGCAGCGGTACGCCGGCCTGCGCGGCCTCGTCGAAGAAGATGAACTGTTCCATCGGCGTCAGCCCGCGCCCGCCGAACTCCTCGGGCCAGCCGACCCCGAGCCAGCCGTCCGCGCCGAGCCGCCGGATCGTCTCGCGGTAGAAGCGCTTCTGGGCGGCGGGGTCGTCGTAGCGCGAGTAGGCGTGATCGGGTACCAACTCGGCGAAGTAGGCGCGCAGTTCGGTGCGCAGCCGCTGCTGCTCGGGCGTGTAGTCGAGATGCACGGCGCCTCCAGGCTCCCCAAGGCCGGTCCTGACGGCGCACACCGTAGAACGCGTTCCAGAAATAGGGAATGGCGAGGCGTCGATGCCCTCAAGAGGGCGCAGTCACCCGTCGGCCAAGTGGCCGCGGGCCGCCGTCAGTTCAGTGTCGCCAGGAAGTCCGTGCACGCCTGTGCGCAGTCCCGGCACGCCTGGGCGTCCGCCTCGGCGCCGGGCTGGGCGTCCAGGACCTGCGCGCACTCCAGACAGACGAGCAGGCACCACTTGGCCTGCACGCGCAGGGACGGCTCCTCCTGGAGGTTCTGTTCGGCGAGCATCCGGCAGGTCGCGTCGCACACCTCGGCGCACAGCAGCGCCTTGCGCCGTACGAGCGCCTCGTGATCGGTGGCGTCCGGACCCGAGCGGCTGACGCGCAGCACGCAGGCCCGCGAACAGTCGGTGCAGGCCTGTGCGCAGGCGAAGCGGTCCTCCAGGAAACGGACGAGTTCCTGTTGTGTGGTCATCGCTGTCACATGGTCCGGGTTGCCGTTGCCGCGCGCGGCAAACCCGGCGGAGGGGGCATCCAGGGTGCGCGCTCCCCCGCCGGTCAGTACGGTGCTGTCCAGGTGTTCGACCTTGGACACGGGAAACAGCGCACGTCATCGAGGGGTTGAGGCGGCATGGCCGGCAAGAAGGCGACGAAGCTGCCGCGCGAGAAGTACGAGACCGAACTGCTGCGCCTTCAGACCGAGTTGGTCAAGCTCCAGGAGTGGGTGCGGGCCGAGGGCGCCCGGCTGGTGATCGTCTTCGAGGGCCGGGACGCGGCGGGCAAGGGCGGCACCATCAAGCGGGTCGCGGAGCACCTCAACCCCCGTGTCGCGCGCATCGCCGCGCTGCCCAAACCGACCGACCGCCAGCGCACCCAGTGGTACTTCCAGCGCTACGTCGAACATCTCCCGGCCGCGGGCGAGATCGTCCTGTTCGACCGCTCCTGGTACAACCGCGCCGGGGTCGAGCGCGTGATGGGCTTCTGCACCAAGGAGGAGTACCAGCTGTTCCTGCGCCAGTGCCCGATCTTCGAGCGGATGCTGGTGGAGGACGGGATCGTGCTGCGCAAGTACTGGTTCTCGGTGAGCGACTCCGTGCAGCAGGACCGGTTCCGCCGGCGGCTGGAGGATCCGCTGCGGCGCTGGAAGCTGTCGCCGATGGACCTGGAGTCCATCACCCACTGGGAGGCGTACTCGCGGGCGAAGGACGAGATGCTGGTGCACACCGACATCTCCGAGGCTCCCTGGGCCGTCGTCGAGAGCGACGACAAGCGCCGGGCCCGGCTGAACATGATCGCCCATCTCCTCGGCTCCCTCCCCTACCACGAGGTGGCGCCCCCGGTCCTCGAACTCCCGCCCCGCCCGCCGTCCACCGGCTACGAGCGTCCGCCGCGCGATCTCCAGACGTACGTCCCGGACCACGCGGCGAGTCTCTGAGGCGGTCGGGGCGAGGAACACCGTGTCCCCCGGCGGGCGCGCCCTGGAGTGGCGGCGCCTGACGCCCGGCATCGCATCACTGGCCGGCTACCGGCGCGCCTGGCTGCGCGGCGATCTGCTGGCCGGTGTCACGGTCGCCGCGTACCTCGTCCCGCAGGTCATGGCCTACGCCGGGGTCGCCGGGCTGCCACCGGTCGCGGGCCTGTGGGCGATCCTGCCGGCGCTCGCCCTGTACGCCGTGCTGGGCTCGTCCCGGCTGCTCTCGGTGGGCCCCGAGTCGACGACCGCGCTGATGACGGCGACGGTGGTGGGCCCGCTCGCGGGCGGTGACCCGGGCCGCTACGCCACGCTGGCCGCCGCCCTCGCGGTCACGGTCGGCCTGCTCTGCCTCGCCGCGTGGGCGGTACGCCTCGGCTTCGTCGCCGACCTCCTCTCCCGCCCGGTGCTGATCGGCTACCTGTCGGGCGTGGCCCTGATCATGATCGTGGACCAACTCCCCAAGCTCACCGGGGTGTCGACGACCGGCTCGGCGTTCTTCCCCCAACTCTGGTCCTTTCTGCGGCACTTGCACCGACTCCACGCGCCCACCGTGCTGTTCGCCGCCGTCACACTCGCGTTCCTGTTCACGGTGGCACGGCTGTCCCGGATGGTGCCGGGACCGCTGCTTGCCGTGGTGCTGGGCACGGCGGCCGTGGCCGCCCTCGACCTCGACGACCGCTACGACATCAAGGTGATCGGCCACGTCCCGGCGGGACTTCCCACGCTCGGCCTGCCCGACTTCACCCAACTCCCCCACCTGGTACTGCCCGCGCTCGGTGTCCTGCTCGTCGCCTACACCGACTTCATCCTCACCGCACGGGCCTTCACCGGCGGCGAGGACGACGACGGCCCGGGTCTCGACGCCGACCAGGAGTTCCTGGCCCTGGGCGCGGCCAACCTCGGCGCCGGAGCGCTCCACGGCTTCCCCGTGAGCAGCAGCGCCAGCCGCACCGCGCTGGCCTCCTCGGCGGGCGCCCGCAGCCAGGCGTACTCACTGATCGCCGGAGCGGTCGTCCTGGCGGTCCTGCTCTTCCTGAGCCCCCTGCTGTCCCGCACGCCCTCGGCGGTCCTCGGCGCCCTCGTCGTCTACGCGGCCGTCCGCATGATCGACCTCACCGGCTTCCACCGCCTGGCCACCTTCCGCCGCCGCGAACTCCTGCTCGCCCTGGGCTGTTTGGCCGGAGTCCTCGCCCTCGACATCCTCTACGGCGTGATCGTCGCCGTGGGCCTGTCGGTGGCCGAACTCCTCACCCGGGTGGCCCGTCCGCACGACGCCGTCGAGGGCCTGGTCCCGGGCGTGGCCGGCATGCACGACGTGGACGACTACCCGCAGGCCCGCACGATCCCCGGCCTGCTCGTCTACCGCTACGACTCACCGCTGTTCTTCGCCAACGCGGAGAACTTCCGCCGCCGCGCCCTGGCCGCCGTGGCCCAACAGACCACCCCTGTCCGCTGGTTCGTCCTCAACGCCGAGGCCAATGTCGAGGTGGACATCACCGCCCTGGACGCGGTCGACGAACTCCGCCGCGAACTTGCCCACCAGGGCGTGGTGTTCGCCCTGGCCCGGGTCAAACAGGATCTCCTCGCCGACCTGCGGGCCTACGGCCTGGTGGACTCCGTCGGCACGGACCACATCTTCCCGACCCTGCCGACGGCCGTGGCCGCGTACCGCGAGTGGAGCGTCGCGCACGATCAGGGGACGACGGGACCGGTGCCGTAGGCCCGCCGGTTCACACCGAACCGAGCAGGCCGTCGAGGATTCCCTTCTCGGCGAGATGGAAGGCGAGACCGCCCACGGGGGCGAGCACGGCGCACAGCCAGGCGCGCCGCACTCCGGCGCGCGCCAGGTATCCGGTCAGGACAGCGACGAGCAGCGCGCCGATGACCAGGAACGCGGTCGCCTCATCCCAGTAGTGGAGCGTGGGGCCCAGCCAGAGCGCCTCCCCCAGCACCACCATCGCGACGACCGCCCCGGCCACCGGCCGCACGCGTTCCGGCCCGCGCCGCACGGTCCACCCGGCCCAGCCCAGCAGCGGCCCCCCGGCCAGCCCCGCCAGCGACCACACGGCGGCGCTGCCGAGACCGCCGGCGCCGAAGGTGTCCCCGAGCGTGGAGGCCGTGTAGTAGCCGACACAGGTGGCGAGCATCATCAGCGCCCCGCCCCAGACGGCGAGCGGCCGGGACCGGATCAGCGCACCGGCCGCGGCGGTCCAGATGATCCAGGCGGACACCGAGTTGGTCGCCCGCTCCAGCAGGGGTGTCGTGCCGTGCAGGCTGTACGTCGCCCAGCCGAGCAGCAGCCCGAAGGCGGCGGTAGCGGTGAGGACGGTGACGGGGGTGTCCCGAGGGGACGCGGTCGCGGTGGCCATGACCCGGACTATACATGCGGCGTATACACGGAACGTATACGCGCGGCGTATAGCCGAAAACGACCCCGCCCGCTTCGGCGGGCATGCGCCCTATTCGTCGTCCGTGGCCGCCATCAGTTCGACCTCGCTCACGCCGTCGTTCTGGAACAGCTCGGACGTCAACTGCCCGGCGTCGGCGGTGCCTTCGAGCCGCAGCAGGACCTGCGCTGCCGGGTCGGCCCGCTCGGGCAGCCGGTCGACCTTGACCGCCTGGATGCGGAAACCCCGCCGCGTACAGGTCTCCATCAGTTGGGGCAGCAGCGCCGTGCCGGTGCGGTAGGTCAGCCGCACCTCGAAGGCCGCCGGGTCGACGCCGGGTGCCAGGTGCGCGAAGAGCAGGGGGTAGCCGCGCACGACGAGGAAGTGCACGGCGGTGGTGGCCAGGGCCAGGATCGGCAGGCCGCCTCCGCAGGCCATGCCGACGGCACAGGTGAGCCAGATGGTGGCGGCGGTCGTCAGCCCGCGGACCGCGTCCCGGCGCACGAAGATCAGGCCGCCGCCGATGAAGCCGATACCCGAGACGATCTGGGCCGCCACGCGCGAGGGGTCGAAGGAGACGTTGTCCAGCCCGAGGACGTTGGTGAAGCCGTGCTGGGAGACCTCCATCATCAGCGCGCTCGCGATCCCGACCAGGGTGTGCGTGCGCAGCCCGGCGCTCTTCTGCTGTGCCGCACGCTCCCAGCCGATCAGGGTCGACAGCAGCAGCGCGAGCCCCAGTTCGGCGAGCTGGCGCAGCCCCTGTCCATTGCTCACGTCCCACATCGGGACCGCCAGTCCGGCCATGCGGGATCTCCCTTCCTGCTCCCTGTCACGGCATTGCCCCTACCCGGACGCGCGAGACCATGCCCCTCCGACAACTTCCTCCGCCTTGACAATATTTTTTGTCGGCTAGATGCTGGAGTGGTCCGCACACAGAGCACCCATCCACCCGAGGACCCACGATGCGCACTCTGATCAGCACCGCCTTCCTCTCCCTCGACGGCGTCATGGAGGCCCCGGGCGGCGAGCCCGGCTACCGCAACGCCGGATGGACCTTCAAGGAGGTCGACTTCCTGCCGGAGGCGTTCGACATCAAGGGGCGCGAGCAGCTGGAGTCCACGGCGCTCCTGATGGGCCGGGCCAGCTACGAGGCGTTCAGTCCGGTGTGGCCGGGCATGGAGGAGTTCGCCCACTACAACGCCCTGCCGAAGTACGTCGTCTCCACCACCCTCACCGACGACGCGCTGGTGTCGAACTGGGGCGAGACCACGATCCTGCGCTCGCTCGACGAGGTCGCCGCCCTCAAGGAGACCGAGGGCGGGGCGATCACCGTGCACGGCAGCGCGGCCCTGAACCACGGCCTCGCGGACGCCGGTCTGGTCGACCGCTACCACCTGCTCGTCTACCCGCTGCTGCTCGGCGCCGGAAAGCGGCTGTTCCCCGCGACCGACAAGGACACCCAGAGGCTGAAGCTGGTCGAGCACGCCGTGTACGCCAACGGACTTCAGCTGAACGTCCTCGACGTCGTCCGCTGACCCCGCCCCGGTCGGCGGGGCGGAAACCGGACAGCGGCACGAACGAACAGAACCGAGAGCGGTCCGGGCCCGGATTCACGAGCGGACAGAGGCTTTGAGGCAGGACGGGCCCACGCCTTGACGATCAGTCAGCACAACTCCACACTGTCGCCCGAACCTCCACGGACAGCCGGGACCGCGCCCGCGTCTGAGAGCGCTCTCCTCACCTGTCCTCACCCCCCGCTGGAGAAGGACGACACCGTGAGAAGAACCCTGAGACGCCTCCTGCCCTTATGGGTCATGGCCCTGATCGCCGCCCTCTGCTCGACAGGTGCGCAACCGGCCCTGGCGGCGGCCGCGGCCACCTCGATCACCGTGGACGGCGGCCAGAGCGGCCGGACATTCGACGGGATCGGGGCGATCAGCGGCGGCGGAGGCAACTCCCGTCTGCTGCGCGACTATCCGCCCGCCCAGCAGTCGCAGATCCTGGACTACCTGTTCAAGCCGGGCTACGGCGCGAACCTCCAGCTGCTCAAGCTGGAGATCGGCGGAGACGCCAACTCCACCGACGGCTCCGAACCGTCCATCGAGCACACCAAGGGCCAGATCAACTGCGACGCCGGGTACGAATTCTGGCTCGCCGAGCAGGCCAGGGCCCGTAACCCGGACATCAAGCTGTACGGCCTGGCGTGGGCCGCCCCCGGCTGGATCAGCGGCGGCTTCTGGTCCACCGACACCATCGACTACCTGATCTCCTGGCTGGGTTGCGCCCGGCAGCACGGTCTGCCGATCAGCTACCTCGGCGGCTGGAACGAGCGGGGCCACGACGCCGCCTGGTACGTCCAGCTGCGGACCGCGCTCGACAGCGCGGGGTACGGCAGTGTGCGGATCGTCGCCGACGACTCCGGTTGGAGCGTCGCCGACGACATGGCGGCCGACTCCGCGTTCGACAACGCCGTGTCGGTCATCGGCGCCCACTACCCGTGCGCGGGCGGCGACGGCGGCAGCGCCGACACCTGCTCCAGCACCACCACCGCGAAGAACAACGGCAAACCGCTCTGGGCCTCGGAGAACGGCTCCCTGGACATGGACGCCGGAGCACCGGCGCTGATCCGCTCCATCGTGCGCGGCTACGTGGACGCCCGCATGACCGCCTACCTCAACTGGCCGCTGGTCGCGGCCATCTACCCCAACCTTCCCTACGGCACGGTCGGCCTGGCCACCACGAACTCGCCCTGGTCCGGGAACTACTCGATCGGCGAGAACACCTGGGCGACCGCGCAGGTCACCCAATTCGCCCAGCCCGGCTGGAAGTTCATCGACTCCGCGTCGGGCTACCTCGGCGGCACCGAGTCCAACGGCACCTACGCCACGCTCACGTCACCGGGCGGGGCGGACTACTCCACGGTGCTGGAGACCACCACCGCCACGGCCGCGCAGACGGTCGACGTCCAGGTGCGGGGCGGTCTTTCCACCGGTGCGGTGCATGTGTGGGCGACCCGGGTCAACAGCCCCAGCCCGTCAACGGACTTCGTGCACACGCAGGACATCACCCCGGCCGGGGGCGCGTACTCCCTGACGCTGCAACCGGGCTGGATCTACACGGTCACCACGACCACCGGCCAGGGCAAGGGCACCGCCGGCGCGCCGGCCGCGCATGCCCTCGCGCTGCCCTACACCGACTCCTTCGACAACGATGTCTCCGGGACCGAGGCCACCTATCTGTCCGACATGCAGGGCTCGTTCGAGGCACGGCCGTGCGCGGACGGCCGTGGCGGACAGTGTGTGCAGCAGGTGACGCCGGTCAAGCCGATCGAGTGGCAGGACGACTCCGACGCCTTCTCGCTGCTCGGCGATCCGACGTGGACCGACTACACCGTCAAGGCCGATGTGAACCTCCAACAGGCCGGTACGGTCGAGCTGTTGGGCCGGGCCAACACCCAGAACCGTCCGCAGAGCCACCAGGCCGCCTATCTGTTCCGGGTGAGCGACACGGGCGCCTGGTCCCTGGTGAGGAGTTCGGCGGCGGGCACCCTGACCACGCTGCTCTCCGGAACCAGGGCGGCACTCGGCACGCACGCGTGGCACACCCTTGCCCTGGGTTTCTCCGGTGACCGGATCACGGTCACCGCGGACGGGGTCAACCTCGGTGCCACCGACGACAGTTCGTATGCGGCCGGCCAGATCGGCATCGGGGTGGTGGGCTACCGGACCGACCAGTTCGACAACCTGTCCGTCACCGCGAACCCGCCGGGCAACCACGCCGGCATCCTCAAGGGCCGCCAGTCCGGCCTGTGCGCGGACGTTCCCGGGGCGAGCCGCGCCAACCGCACCCAACTCGCCCTCTGGGACTGCAACGGCGGTGCCAACCAGTCCTGGACCCTGACGCCCGCCGCCCGCCTCACCGTCTACGGCGGCGCGAAGTGCCTGGAGGCCAAGGGCGGCGGCACGACCGACGGCACCCCCGCGCAGATCGGCGACTGCGACAACTCCGCGGCCCAGAAGTGGACCGTGGGCGGCGACGGCAGGGTGGTCAACCCCGCCTCGGGCAAGTGCCTGGACGCCACCGCGGAGGCCACCGCTCCGGGCACCCTGCTGGAGTTGTGGACCTGCACCGGCGGAGCCAACCAGAGCTGGCTGCGCGGCGCGGTCGCGGCGCCGCTCACCGGCCAGGAGTCCGGCCGCTGCGTCGATGTCCCCGGCGCCGACCAGACCAGCGGCACGCGGCCCGCGCTGTGGGACTGCAACGGCGGCGCGAACCAGACCTGGACGTCCACGACCACCAACCAACTGACCGTCTACGACTCCAAGTGCCTTGAGGTCACGGGCGGTGCGACCGCCGACGGCAGCCCGGTGGAGATCTGGGACTGCGACGGCGGTGCCGGCCAGCAGTGGCGGGTGCGGGCCGACGGCAGTGTCGTCAACGTCGGCTCCGGCAAGTGCCTGGACGCGGTCGGCCACGGCACGGCGAACAGCACGGCGCTGGACATCTGGACCTGCACCGGCGGCGCCAACCAGAGCTGGCGCCGGTCGTAGCGGGACCGGTCCCCGCCGGGTCGTAGGACCGCAGTTGTCCGTGACCCGGCGGGGACCGCTGCCTGTGCGCGCTCCGGGATGGCATCGCGCTCGTCGTCTGAGTAGCCTCCGGTCCATGCGGATCTCTGTTTCCTCGGACATGGACGAACCTGTGGCGCGGGCGCTCGTCGTGGAACTGCGTGACCGGGGTCATGAGGTGGTGGCGCACGGGGCGTTGCGGCCCGGGGACGACCCGCGGTGGGCAGTGTGTTCGGAGGTGGCGGCGCGTGAGGTCGCCGACAGGGTGTCGGACCAGGCGGTCGTGTGCTGCTGGACCGGGACGGGCGCGTCGATCGCCGCGAACAAGGTGCCGGGGGTGCGGGCGGCCCTGTGCACGGACGCCGGTACGGCGGACGGCGCGCGCCGCTGGAACGACGCCAATGTGCTGGCGCTCAGTCTGCGGCTGACGTCCGAGCCGCTGCTCAAGGAGATCCTCGACGCCTGGTTCGCGGCGGAGCCCAGCGCGGACACCGAGGACCGGGAGAACGTGGCCCGGGTCGGCCGGCTCGACCTCGGCAGGCCCGCCCGTTAGGCCGGTTCGCGGAGCGGAAAATCGTCCGCGAACAGGCATTCTCCAGCCTCCCGAATTATTTCACTGCCTCCGGCGCATGATTCATTTCCGGCAGGGCACTCGGACGCCTGGAGGTTGATAAACATGGTTCCCTTGCTCCTGGTTCTTCTGTTGGCACTGCTTCTTTTCGGTGCCGGATTCGCCGTCAAGATTCTCTGGTGGGTCGCCATTGTCGTTCTCGTCCTGTGGCTGCTGGGCTTTGTGGCGCGTTCGCCGGGTGTCGGTGGCCGCCGGGGTCGTTGGTACCGCTGGTAGCGGATAAACCGCTGCGCGAATATCCGCGATATCGCGGAATGCAACGTTCCCCGAATTTCCCGCACCACTGAAGTGAGGTTTGACATGGCGGACCACATGTGGGACTACCAGGCCGAGTCGGGTCACCAGGCCGGTACCGATCTGACCGGATTCAAGGTCGAGGCGACCGACGGCTCGATCGGCAAGGTCGACAAGCACTCCGAGGACGTCGGCGCGATGTACATCGTGGTCGACACCGGTGTGTGGATCTTCGGCAAGCACGTACTGCTGCCCGTCGGGACCATCGCGTCCATCGACGTCGCCGAGCGGACGATCCACGTCGACCGGACGAAGGAAGAGATCAAGAACTCCCCGGAGTTCGACAAGGACAAGCACGTGGGTGATCCCGGTTACCGCGACGAGGTCGGCGGCTACTACGGCAACCCGCGCATCTGATCGACACCTGGCGTACCGCGGGGTGGGGGCACCGACAATCCGTCGGTGCCCCCACCCCGTTTCCGCCGCCCCCGTAGACTGCCGGTGCGGTGACCGCCGTCCGCCTTGTCATCGCAACGTCCTGGACATGTCCTGTCCCGGCCCGACAAGGATCGAGGTGGCGGTGCGATGAGTACGGCCACCGAGGGTCGAGCGTTCGTCCATCCCGCGCTGTTCTACCGCGGCGAGGAGCAGTACACCGCCGGTACAGTCCCCTTCGTGCGGGACGGACTGGCCGCCGGGGAGGCCGTCGCGGTCGCCGTTCCCGGTCCGCGACTCGACCTGATCAGGGCCGGACTCGGAGTTGGCGCCGACGGTGTGCGGTTCCTCGACATGACGGAGGTCGGGCGCAACCCCGGGCGGATCATCCCGGGCGTGCTGCGGGCCTTCGCCGACGCCCACACCGACCGCCGGGTGCGGATCATCGGGGAACCGATCTGGCCGGGCCGCAGCGCCGCCGAGTACCCCGCGTGCGTGCAGCACGGGGCGCTCATCAACTCCGCGTTCGCGGACCGTGACGTGACGATCCTGTGCCCGTACGACGCGGACCGGCTGGCGCCCGGAGTGCTGGCCGACGCCCACGCCACCCATCCGGTCCTCATCGAGGGGGACACCCGGCTGCCCAGCGCCGCCTACGATCCGCGGGGCGTGATCGCCCGCTACAACGAGCCGCTCCCCCATCCGCCGGGCGCCGCGTCCGTCGCGTTCGACGCGGGCGAACTCCCCAAGTCCCGCTATTTCGCGGTGCAGGAGGCCGAGCGGCTGGGCCTGGCGGGTGTACGGCTTCAGGATCTGACCCTGGCCGTCGCGGAGCTGACCACCAACAGCGTGCTGCACGGCGGCGGTTCGGGGACGCTGCGGATCTGGGCCGAGGACGAGCGGATCGTCTGCGAGGTGCGGGACCGGGGGCAGTTCAAGGACGCGCTGGCCGGCCGGCGACCGGCGTCACGCGACCAGCCCGGCGGGCGGGGGCTGCTGTTGGTGCACCATGTCGCCGATCTCGTCCGCGTCCACACGGCTCCGGACGGCACCACCATCCGTTTCTACCTGGCCCGTTGACGCGTCAGGGGTGTGCGGCCGGCGGTGTCCAGGCCGCTTCCGCCTCCCGCGCGGTCGCGTGGGCGGGGAAGACCCGGTCGAGGCCGACCATTCGGAAGATCCGGCTGACGTGCGCGGGGACCGCCGCCAGCGCGATGGTCGCCCGGGCGGCGAGGGCGTGATTGCGGGCCGCCAGTAGGGCCGTGATGCCGCTGGAGTCGCAGAACGTGACACCGGCCAGGTCGACGACGAGTTGCTGGCCGTCGTGGAGCGCCAGCGCGGGCAGCAGGTCGCGCACCTCGGAGGAGCTGTCGTAGTCGAGTTCTCCGGCCAGTTCGACGACGGGGCCGGCGGGCGTGGTGCGGGTACGGATGGCGAGTTGGGTCACGGCTGCTCTTCGCTGGTGGGTCGGGGCACGTTGATGGCGAGGACGGCGGTGTCGTCGTCGACGCCGGTGCCGAAGGTGTCGAGCAGGTCGCGGATCGCGGCGACGGCCGCTGAGGCGGTGGTGGGGGCCAGGGCGCGGGCGAAGTCGAGGAGGGCCTCGTCGCCGTAGCGGTCGCCCTCGCCGGTGCGGTCCGGGTGGGCCTCGGTGAGGCCGTCCGTGTGCAGCAGGAGGGTGTCGCCCGCCGCCAGGTGCACGGTGGCGGTGGCGATATGGGCGTCGGGCAGCGCGCCGATGAGCTGTCCGCCGGGGGTCTCCACGGGGTCGGCGCTGCCGTCGGCGCGCAGCAGCAGGGCCGGGGGGTGGCCGCCGCTGGCCAGGGTGATGCGGAAGCCGCCGCGGTCGCCCTCGGGGGTGAGCAGGCCGAAGACGACGGTGCAGAACCGGGGGTCGTGGCCGTTGTACTCGTGGCTGAGGACGGTGTTGAGGTTGCTGAGGACGGCGGCCGGGTCGGGGTCGTAGACGGCGGCGGCGCGCAGGGTGTAGCGGGCCAGCGAGGTGACGGCCGCCGCCGCGGCGCCCTTGCCGCACACGTCGCCGAGGAAGAGTCCCCAGGTGCCGGCGGAGAGCGGGAAGAGGTCGTAGAAGTCGCCGCCGACCATGTCGGTGGAGGCCACGTGGTAGTGCGCGGCGACGTCAAGTCCCGGCACGTTCACGAGGGCCGGGGGCAGCAGGGTCTGCTGGAGGGTGACGTTGAGGCGCTTGAGCTCCTCGCGTTCGCGTTCCGCCTGCTGGCGGGCGCGCAGCAGTTCCGTCTCGTAGGCGCGGCGGTCGCGGGCGTCGAAGACGGTGGTGCGGATCAGCAGCGGCCGGCCGTCGCCGCCGGTCTTGACGGTGGAGGTGACCAGCACGGGCAGCCGGGCGCCGTCGGCCGCCCTCAGTTCGAGGGCGATGCCGCTGACCTCGCCCTGCATGCGCAGCAGCGGGGCGAAGTGGGTCTCGTGGTAGAGCCGGCCGCCCACGGTCAGCAGGTCGGCGAAGGTCCTGCGGCCCACCAGGTCGCCGTGGTCGTAGCCGAGCCAGTCGAGCAGCGTCGTGTTGATCTTGGCGATGGTGCCGTCCAGCAGGGTGGAGAGGAAGCCGCACGGCGCGTGCTCGTACAGGTCCTCGGCGCTGTCCTCCAGGAGCGCGGAGAACGCCGCGTGGTCGACACCGGGCGACTTGCCGGGCGCTGTCCCGTGGGGTCTCTCGGGCGCCCGGTGATCGCCGCTCTCGCCGTCGCCGCCCATCAGCGCACGGCTCGGACGAAGTCGGTGACGCGGGCGATGTCGGGATCGGTGCGGCAGAAGCTGTTGGTCAACTCCTCGCCCCGTTCCGGGCGTTCGGGGTTGCCCATGATCACCGGCGCCAAGGCGCCCGACCGGCCGAGGTGGTTCGCGTCCGGCGATTCCAGGAGTTCGTCGATGTCCTCGGCGCTGAATCCGCCGCGGTAGCCGGTCGCCGGGTCGCCGATGAAGCACGGCGAGGGGGCGAGCACGTCGTGTTCCGGGAGCGGTACCGCCAGCCGCCACATGCGCCGGCCGCACCCGAACCCGTGCGCCGGCATCACGACCGGCCCTCCGGCCCGGCCCGACACCGTCACGTGGTTCCTGCTCCGCACACCCATGCGGCTCATCCTCACAGACCGCGTCCCGCCCCACCCGTCGAAACCCACCCGTGCCGACGCGTTCAGGCCTGCTGTGGCTTGCCGAGGGACCAGCCGGAGACGTCCGTGAGCCGCCCGCGCCACAGCGGCATGACGACGGTCCCGCCGTTTCCGGCGACTCCGGTGGCGTCGCGCAGGTGGATCCACTGCGGCAGGCGCTGCGGGACGGGTCCGCCCTGCCGGTCCTCGACGACCTCGTCGACCTGCTGCGGGAACCGCTCCAGCAGCTGGGCTCCGGAGCCCTCCATGCCGTGCAGGCTGCGCGCCCAGTCGGTGGTCCATGCCTCGTGGGAGATCAGGTCGCCGTGGAGGAAGGCGCCTCCGACGGTGAGTGTGATGGGCAGGGCCGCCTGCGCGTCCTGGGCGATCAGCCGTACCAGCAGCTGGAGTTGGAGGTCGGGGACCGGCTCCGTCACGATCGGTGCGGCGGGCTGGTGCAGGGGATCGTGGTCGGTGCTCGTGGTGCTCATGCGGAGTGATCCTTTCGGGGCCGCGCGCGGTGAAGTCTGTCGGGCGGGGGGGGATCACGTGGGGAGCAGGCCGGTCTTCAGCTTGGCGAGGGTGCGGTTGAGCAGCCGGGAGATGTGCATCTGCGAGAGGTTCAGCTCGCGGCCGATCTCCGCCTGGGTCAGCTCCTGGCCGAAGCGCATCTCGATGATGGCGCGCTCCCGCTCGTCGAGCTGCTGGAGCAGCGGCGCGAGCGTGTGCAGGTCCTCGAAGAGCTCCATCGCCGGGTCGTCGTCGCCCATCGTGTCGGCGTACTTCGGCGCGCTGTCGGCCTCGTCGTCGCCGCTCGGGGTGTCGATGGAGCCGGCGACATAGCCGTTCGCGGCGACCAGGCCCTCGATGATCTCGTCCTCGGACAGCTTCAGATGGGCGGCGAGTTCCTTCACCGTGGGGGTGCGGCCCAGCTCGGTGGCGAGGGTCTCCTTGCTCTTCGCGAGGTCGACCCGGAGTTCCTGCAGGCGGCGCGGGACGTGCACGGCCCAGGTGGTGTCCCGGAAGAACCGCTTGATCTCACCGAGGATGTAGGGGATCGCGAAGGAGGTGAACTCGACCTCGCGGGTCAGGTCGAACCGGTCGATGGCCTTGATGAGGCCGATGGTGCCGACCTGGATGACGTCCTCCATGTCACCGCTGCCCCGGTTGCGGAACCGGCGCGCCGCGAAGTGCACCAGCGACAGGTTCATCTCGATGAGGGTGTTCCGCGCGTACTGGTACTCACGGGTGCCCTCCTCCAGCTCCTGGAGCCGGTCGAGGAAGAGCTTGGACAGCGCGCGGGCGTCCTTGGGAGCGACCTTCGCCCCGTCCTCGATCCACGGCAGGTCGTCGATGACCTCCGGGGCTCCCGTGCGGACAGGAGCAGTTGCCGCGAGGGCCTTCACGGAGGAAGCCACGATGCCGCCTTAGCTTGGAGAACAGGACGAACGTCGCGTGCCCCCATTGGAGCCGTGCATGTCTCCCCGCACCTCACAATTCCGCCGAGCCCCCGAAAACTTTCCCGCGAACCGCCCCCGTCACGCGAATACCTCCTGGTTTCACACCATTTCAGATGTTCTACGACGCTGTCATGCGCCGGGGTTCACAGGCGCCGCCAGCGGGCCGAGGCGAAGGAGAAGCCGCCGAAGAGGACCAGGCCCACAGCGACGGCGACCAGCAGCCACGGCCCCGCCGGGGTGTGCGCGAAGGTGCGCAGGGTGGCGTCCAGGCCCTTGGCCTGGTGCGGGTCGAAGCGGATCGCGGCCACCAGCGCGAACACGCCGACCCCGGAGAACACGACACCGCGCGCGGCACCCCCGCCCACGCCCAGCGCGGTGACGACCTGCCGCACCCGGCGGCTCATCCGCCCGGTCTCCAGCTTCCGCAGGAAACGCCGCATCAGGGCACGCACCGCGAGGACCACACCGACGCCGATGAGGACGCAGCCGACAAGACCCACGAGCCACCGCCCGCCCGGCCACTTCAGCGCCGAGGCGGTCCAGTCCTGCGACTTGCTGTCACTGCCGGACGAGCCGCCGGTGCCGGCCGCGAAGGACGCCGTACCCCAGCAGACGAAGCCGTAGAACACCGCCCGGCCGCCGTTCATCAGGCGTGAACCGACCTTGTTCCGAGGGCCGTTGGCGAGCAGCGCCTGGGAGGCGCGCCAGATGGCCATGCAGCCGAAGCCGATGACGAGCAGCCACAGCATCGCCTTGCCGAAGGGCTGCGCGGCGACCTCTTGCAACGCGCCCTGCCGGTCCGCCTCGCGGCCCCCGCCGCCGAACGCGATCCGAAGGGCGAGGACGCCGACGAGGACGTACACGACGCCGCGTGCGACGAATCCGGCGCGGCCCGTGACGGCCAGCGCCCGCTTGCCCTCGGCCTCTCGGGGTGCGCGGTTCCGGGCGGTGGAACTCGCCCTCCCCAGGCCCCACTTGTGCGTCTGCGACGAGGTCATGATGCCCTCCCGGTAACGCCGGACGGTCCGGAACACGGACGCTCGGTGCACGTCCCGTACTCTCGCGTGCCCCGTGTGGGCAGTTCGATGTGCGTCAAGGGCACGGCCTTGCCGATCGCCCGGCGAGGGGGCCTTCGGAACTGTTAGTTTCCTTTGCGTGATCCACTGGATCGCGTCCCCCACCCACACACCCCGCGGCGAGGCATGCATGCCCAACTCCCCTTCCGTAGACGGCATCAGCGGACGCCACCGCAAGAGCAGACCACTCAGTCCGGCGCTCCGCCGCGCCGCCGTCGTCGTCGTGGCCGCTCCCGTCGCCGGCACGATCCTGTTCGGCGGCTCCGCCTTCGCCGCCGGCCAGACCGCCGGCACGGCCACCACCGCGACGCTCGACCCGGCGGAGCAGAAGATCGCGGCCAATCTCGACGCCCGGGTCCAGGACACCCGTCTGGGCAGCACGTTCAGCGGTGTCGTCATCGACTCCACGGAGAGGACACCGATCTGGGGCCATGACGCGACCACGGCGCTGATGCCCGCGTCCAACACCAAACTCGGCACGTCCACGGCCGCGTTGACGATCCTCGGCCCCGGTCACCGCTTCACCACGAAGGTCGTCTACGACAACGGCACCCTCACGCTGGTCGGAGGCGGGGACCGCACCCTGACCACCGCCGACCTCACCACGATGGCGAAAACCGCCGTGGCGGGCCTGAAGAAGGCGGGCCTGACGTCGGTGAAGGTGGCGGTCGACGACAGTCTCTTCCCCGAGCCCACGCTCGCCACCGGCTGGAACGACGGCTACTACCCCGACTCCGTCGCGCCGGTACGCGCGCTGGTGGTCGACGGCCGCCATGTCACGGACACGTCGCTGGACGCCGGTCAGAGCTTCGCGAAGCTCGTCGCGGGGCAGGGGGTCACCGTCACCGGGACGGTCAAGCACGCCACCGCGGGCACCGGGGCCGTCCCCGTGGCGCGGCACGACTCCGCGGCCCTGTCGGCCATCGTGGAGCACATGCTCAAGGTGAGCGACAACGACATCGCCGAGACCCTGCTGCGGATGACCGCGCTGGCCGCCGGCCGCCCGGCCACCTTCGAGGACGGCACGGCGGTCGTCCGCGAGGTCCTCACGCAGTACGGCGTATCGCTAGCCGATTACGAGATCCACGACGGCAGCGGGCTGTCCCGCTCGAACCGCATTCCGGCCCGGGCGATCGCCGACATCCTGGACCTGGCCGACGACCCGGCCAACGCCCCGACCCTGAAGTACATCGTCGACGGGCTGCCCGTCTCGGGGGAGGCGGGTTCGACGCTGGGCCCGGAGTGGGGCCGCTTCGACACCGCGGACTCGAAGTGCGCCGTAGGAAAGGTCAGCGCCAAGACCGGCACGCTCACCGGCGCGATCGCGCTGAGCGGTCTGACGAAGGCCGAGGACGGGCGCTGGAAGATCTTCTCGTTCATCGAGAACAACTCCACGGCCGCTCCGGACGCCACCAAGGACGCCCTCGACGGTCTCGCGGCCACGGTCAACGGCTGCTGGGCGTAGCCGACCGGCGCACCGCACGACGATCGGTTCCGTGCGGCGGCGATCCATGCGGTCCCGCCGCCGGAACCATCCGATCGACGGAGCGACAAATCGATTCGCCGGGTGAACGCGCCGGCGTCCGGCCGACCGCACCGGTCAGCACGGCGATCCTGGAACGGCTGTCCGCCGAGCCGCGGCGACAGCCCTTCCAGGACCGTCCTCTCCCCTGACCAAGGAGTCCCTTTGCGTCTTCGTCGTACGGTGACCAGCGCCCTCGGTGCCGCCGCCCTCGTGCTGACCTCGCTGGGCGCGGTGGCCGCCGCGAGCCCCATCGCCTCGGGCGAGCCCTGCGGTTTCTACGAGACCGGGTCCGACGCCTTCTACCGCCACTGCACCACCGACGGCTCGCGGGTCGTCATCAAGGTGGAGGTCGCCCGGGCGCGCGACTACGAACGGTGTGTCGCGCGGGGCACGACCTGGCTGGGCTCCGCCCGCAAGATCCAGGGCGCTCACTACACGGGCCGCACCTGCTGACACCGGCCCGCATACGGCGCGGGGCCGCCCCTCTCGCGAGGGGCGGCCCCGAGTCGTCGACGGGTGTGTCACAGCGCGGCGGTCGTCCCCTCGCCGGAGCCGCTGCCCGCGAGCCACTGGGACCAGTCGAGGTTGAAGTCGGCGTAGCCGTTGTCGGCCGGGGCCTTGCCGCGGGGCGAGCCGGTGATGGTGATGGGGTCGCCCTGCTTGACCTGGCCGTAGAACCACTTGGCGTCCGACATCGACAGGTGGACGCAGCCGTGCGAACCACGGGCGCTGCCGGAACCGGGGTTCGGGTCGCCGGTCGAGTAGTGGACGTAGGTGCCGGACTGGGTGAGGTGGATGTCCCAGGGCAGCGTCAGGTCGTAGTAGTTGGGGCTGCCCTTGTCGCAGCTGATGCCGACGCTGCAGGAGGTCATGTGGACCTTCTCCTGCTTGTCGATGACGGCCATCGTGCCGTCCCAGGTCGGGTACTGGGCGCTGCCCGCGTTGATCGACAGGGTGCGCACGGCCTGGCCGTTCTTGGTCACCTTCATGGTGTGGTTGGTGACCGAGACGTCCGCGCGGACGTCGTCGCCGACCTTGAAGGTGTGGGTGTAGTTGTGCACGCCGTAGCGGCCGTTGCCGTTGCTGACGCCCGTCATGTCGGCGTCGATCTTCACGGTCGTGCCGGCGGGCCAGTACGTCTTCGGACGCCAGTCGGCGCGCCTGTCGCCCATCCAGTGCCAGGCGCCGACCACCGACTGCGAGGCGCTGACCTTCATGTGCTTCTCGACGGTGGCACGCGCCTTGGCGGACACCGGGTTGGTGAAGATCACCGAGATCGGCATGGCCACGCCGACCGTGGTGCCGGTCTGCGGGGTGATCGTGTCCAGCAGCATCGGCGGGCCGGCGGGTTTCGTCGGCGACGGAGAGGTGCTCACGGTCGCCTTGCCCGACGCCTTCGCGTCGTTGCCGCTCGCCTTGTCGCTGCCACCCCCGCCACAGGCACTCGCGCCCACCAGCACCGCACCCGTCACGAGTGCGATCCCTATGCTGCCCTTGCGCCGTCCCACGACGTGCCCCGCTCTCTCTCGGTTCCCCGGCCCTGACGGGCCCGACTCACAGTCAGACAGCGACTGCGGGGGCGGCAGTTGCGTGCGGCGCGTAAAGCGTGTCTCAAGATTCCGTACGCACCGGGTGACCCGGGCCCGCGAGCACTCCGCGTCACCGGCCGCCACTCCCCGGCACGGCCTCCCGCCGTCCTCCCCATCGCTCCTACCTTGAATACGCGCGGGTATGCAGAAACTCCCAATCCCCGTGCCGCTGGGCCGGGATCGTGCCGCAGCGTGAGATCTCCAGCAGGACGCGCCGCAGCCTGTGGCGCAGGTCCGTCATCGTGCGGCGGGACCGCGGTGTGTCGGCGTAGATCGAGTTGATGTGCAGGCCGGAGGTGTCCCGCTGGAACCAGGAGGAGGTCCCGTTGGAGCGTGACGCCCAGACGTGGGCCGTGGGCCGCCAGTCCTCGTGGTGCTCCGCTCCCGGGCACTTCCGCATGTCGACGTAGGAGAAGAAGTTCACCGGGAACGGCCAGGTGCGCAGGGCGAACTCGTCCGGCGCGAGCAGCTCCCACACCCGCACGAACGGTACGTCGACGCTGCGCAGCATCTCCGCGAAACCGGCCCGCACGTTCGCCATCACCTCGGCGAAGTCCTCGTCCTCGGCGACGGAGAACTCGATGGGCATGGTGTTCACGAACCAGCCCATCGAGTGCAGCCACTCGCCCCGGCCGCGTTCGCTGACCGGCATCAGCCCGCGGTAGACCCCGGGACCGCCCGCCTGCCGCAGCGCGATCGCCACGGCGGCCAGCACCCCCATGAACGCCTTCCCGCCGACGGCACGGCAGCGGCTCTCCAGCTCGGCGGTCTGCCGGGCGTCGAGGAGCGGGCCCGCCTCGTTGACGGTGGGGTAGGTGCGGCCGGGCTCGATGCCGAGGTCCAGCGGGAACCTCGGGAAGAACTCGCCGTTCCGCGCGATGAAGGACTTCCAGTAGTCCAGCCGGCCGTCCGACTCGCTGATGGACAGATAGTGGTGGCGCTGTTCCTGCGCGAAGTCCAGATAACTCCCGGCAGCCGGGAGTACGACGTCACGTCCGGCCGCGTACGAGGCGTACGCGGTGCGGACGTCGCTGACGACGTTCGGCATCGACATTCCGTCGCACACGATGTGGTCGAAAGCGAGGTACACCGTCGAGACGTCGTCCCTGACCACGGCCCCCATCAGGAACAGCGGCCACGAAAGCGTGTCGATCTGCTCCTTGAAACCGTCGCCCAGGAACGTCCGGAGCTCCTCGGTGGATGCGAATTCCCCTACGTCGACCGCGGTCAGTCCGATGTCCTCCGGCCGCAGCGGTTCGCACGCCAACTCCCCGGCCAGGCGCCGGAATTCGCACCGCAGCACCTCATGCCGCCGGGCGAAGTGCAGCAGCGCGGACTCCAGCGCCCGCCGGTCGAGGGCGCCCGGCACCTCGAACGTGACGGCGAGCCAGGACGAGAACCCGTCGTCCTCGCGCCGTCCTTCCTCGGCCACGGTGAAGTGCTTGTCCTGGTTGAACGAGGCCTGTTTGACCAGCCCTTCACCAGCACCGCCACCCCGCTCCCCCGTCCGATGAAGCCGCCACTCCACCAACCGCCCGGGCGCCAAGTCGAGCGCCTCCAGGGGAAACTGCCTCATGCCGGCTCTCCCGCCACCTAAGAACGACTCTCCGGACGGCTAACGACCGCGAGTGCCTGGCGTGTCGCCCTTGGCCGAGGAGGCTCAGGGGGCGGCTGGCGGGTTGCCGCTCCGCGCGCTCATGGGTAACCGGGTTTCCCCGCCTCCGCGAATCGAGCCGATCACCACGCCGAGCGGATCATCGGCGTCGGGGATCTCGAACCCCAGCGTCTCGCGGGCGTACTCACGGGCGGCCCGGCGATCGTCGTCATCGGCGACGCGGATCTCGTTACGGCCCGGCGGATATCCGTGTGCCGCCTCGAAGGTGGACACCATCGCGCCGACCGCGTCCGTGATCTCCTCACGCCAACGTGACAACCATGCGGCCGAGTACGGGAGTTGATCCATGGCGCCCGGATCATTTCACCCCGCGTGGGCGACTTGCCGGGGTGGGTGAGCGGGGATCGGGAGCGCGGCCCTGTCGGCCGACGTGCGGGGTGCGGGGTGCGGGGAGCTCGATGCTCCGGAGGGACCTAACCCCTTTCGCCAATTCCCTGGATACGGCAATTCCGGAGGCCATATATCCGTAGCCACCCCGCTCCCCGGATTGGTCTGAGGGAAAGTTTCATCAGATCGGGCAGACGGCCAATCCGGCGGCCATTCGGAACCGGATTCCCCACGTGACCGACGACGAGCAGATCCCCCGGCCCGGAATGCGCACGGTGCGGTTTTCGCACGGCGATTCCGGTACGTCGGCGCGGACATCTCGACGAGTCGGCCCGGCTGACCACGTACGACCTTTCTCACCCCCCTCTGCCGGCACGCGCCGCACGAGCAACAGGAGAAACACCATGACCACCCGCATCCGTATGCGCCGTACCGCCCTTGTCCTCGCCGCCTCCGCCGTGCTGCCGCTGGCCCTCAGCGCCTGCGGCAGCAGCGGCAGTGACTCCGCGAAGTCCGATGCCTCCACCAAGGCGTCGTCGACCGCGACCGCCGCCGACAACGGCATGACCGGTGCCGGTGCCACGACGTCCGGTCAGCCCCTCGGTACCGGGTGTGCCGCCGTGCCGAAGAGCGGTTCCGGTTCCTTCGACGGCATGGCTCAGGACCCGGTGGCCACCGCCGCGTCGAACAATCCCGCGCTGTCGACGCTGGTGGCCGCGGTGAAGAAGGCCGGGCTGGTCGACACTCTCAACAACGCCCAGAACATCACGGTGTTCGCGCCGACCAACGACGCCTTTGCGAAGATCCCGAAGGCCACCCTGGACAAGGTCCTCAACGACAAGGCCCAGCTGACGAAGATCCTCACCTACCACGTCGTGGGCCAGCAACTGACGCCCAAGGACCTGGAGAAGGGCTCCTTCACCACGCTGGAGAAGTCGAAGGTGACCACCTCCGGCTCGGGCGAGAACTACACCGTCAACGGCTCGTCCAAGGTCGTCTGCGGCGACGTCAAGACCGCCAACGCCACCGTCTACATCGTCGACACCGTCCTGATGCCCACCAGCTGAGGGTCCACTGGCAGGCCGGGTACCCGATGTCACGGCGTCCGGCCGTACGGCTCCTGTGACGGGGAAACGGGAGACGGTGAGGGGCGAGGCACCCATGGCCTCGCCCCTCACTGCTGCCCACAGCCACCGCCCGACGGCCTGAACCCGCCCTGGACGCACGGTCGAACTGATCGCCGACGGAACCCGGGTGACCGAGGCAACGACCAACTGGTCGATCCCGTCTGGTAGTTCGGGGACCGTGGCGATGCTTGAGGAACCTTTGGGGCAACTGTCACTGAACCAGGACATATCGCATAGGGATGTGAGGGCAGGATGGGCGTTGACCATGTTTCTGACGGTGAACACCCGTCAGGGGCATAGAACAAGGCAAGGAGTGTTCTTGATGCGTACCAACCGGAAGATCGCCGTCAGCCTCGTCGCAGCCGCCGTCCTGGCGGGCGTCGGAGGAGCGGGGATCGCGCAGGCGGCACCGGCGGCGAACGGGAGCGCCGCCCCCTCCGCCTGCCGACCGGCCAACCACACCGCGAAGATCACCGCGGACACCTCCAGCGCGGGACACCGTCACTACCGTGTCACCCTGACGGCGCCGCGCGGCTACGCCTCGTGCAAGCTCGCCGGTTCGCCCACCGGCGTGCGGTTCACCGACCACGGCACGGGCACCGGGGTCACGCCGCACAGCTACGGCGGCCAGCGGACCGCCGTGACCTTCGGCCCGGGCCACCCGGTCCACTTCGACATCCAGGTCCCGAACAACGCCCGGAGCAAGGCCGCGAACGAGGCGTCGTTCACGCTGCGCACCCCGGGCGGCGGCCAGATCCCCGGCAAGTCCTTCGCCGAGGGCCGGCTCAAGGTCGCCGTCGGCACCCAGATCGGCCCGGTCCAGCGCGGCGCCTGACCTTCCGCACCCCGTCCACCTTGGTGGCGTCCCGCGACAGCGTCTCCGTCGCGGGACGCCACCGGCGTTTTCGTGCGGGGGTTCAGCGCCAGCCGAGCTCCGGTGCCACCTGGGTCAGGATGCTCTCCAGGACATGGGCGTTGTAGTCGACGCCGAGCTGGTTCGGGACGGTGAGCAGGAGGGTGTCCGCGGCCTGGACTGCCTCGTCCTCGCGGAGCTGCTTCACCAGCACGTCCGGCTCGGCGGCGTACGAGCGACCGAAGATCGCCCTGGTCGTGTCGTCGATCATGCCGACCTGGTCCCGTGACTCGCGGTCGTGGCCGAAGTAGGCCCGGTCCATGTCGTTGGTCAGGGCGAAGATGCTGCGGCTGACGGACACCCGCGGCTCACGCGTGTGCCCCGCCTCCTTGTACGCCTCGCGGTACGCCTCGATCTGCTTGCGCTGCTGGACGTGCAGCGGTTCGCCGGTCTCGTCGTCCTTCAGGGTGGAGCTCTGGAGGTTCATCCCCAGCCGCGCGGCCCATACGGCGGTCGCGTTCGAGCTGGAGCCCCACCAGATCCGGTCGCGCAGCCCCTCGGAGTACGGCTCGACGCGCAGCAGGCCCGGCGGGTTGGGGAACATCGGCCGCGGGTTCGGCCGCGCGAAACCGTCGCCCTCGATCACCTTGAGGAATGCCTCGGCGTGGTGGCGTGCCATGTCCGCGCCGGTCTCGCCCTCCGCGGGCGCGTAACCGAAGTACCGCCAGCCGTCGATCACCTGCTCCGGTGACCCACGGCTGATGCCGAGCTGGAGCCGGCCGCCGGAGATGAGGTCGGCGGCGCCCGCGTTCTCGGCCATGTACAGCGGGTTCTCGTACCGCATGTCGATCACGCCGGTGCCGATCTCGATCTTCGAGGTCCGCGCCCCGATGGCCGAGAGCAGCGGGAACGGGCTGCCCGCCTGCTGCGCGAAGTGGTGCACGCGGAAGTACGCGCCGTCCACGCCCAGTTCCTCGGCGGCGACCGCCAGATCGATGGACTGGTGCAGGAAGTCGGCGGCGGACCGGGTCTTGGAGTGCGGACTCGGCGACCAGTGACCGAACGAAAGGAAACCTATCTTCTTCACGCAGGTCACAGCGTCCTAGAGCCCCGTTTGATTCCCGCACCGACCCTCCGTGACAGCAGCCGTCGTGCCCAGCGGCACGGTCGCGGTGAGGGTCTCCACGGGGCGGTCCGGACGAGGTGTGCGCCGGCTGATCCACTCGGCGGAGTCCGGCCAACCAACCCGTCCGCAGGGTGAGTTGACACCTCTGATCCGCTACGACGACAGGGCAGCGTGCTGCGGCTCGACCGCTGGCCCCCTCGGCGGCTACTCCGGCAGCGGCCGGTCCTGCACGACGTTCTTCATGACCAGGGTGGACGTCAGCCGCTGGACACCCGGGAGCCGGGCGAGCTGCCGGTCGTAGAGCTGCTGGAACGCGTCGAGGTCCGCGGTCGCGACCCGGAGGAGGTAGTCGGGCTCGCCGAACAGCCGTTGCGCCTGGAGCACATGCGGCACGGCGGCCACGGCCTCTTCGAAGGCGGTGACGGTGTCGGGGGTCTCCCACCGCAGGGTGACGAAGACGAGTGCCTCGAAGTCCAGCCCTACGGCGGCGGGGTCGACGACGGCACGGTAGCCGCGGATCGCACCCTGGCGTTCGAGGTCGCGCAGTCGGCGGTGGCACGGCGACACGCTGAGCTGTACGCGCGCGGCCAGTTCGGTGATGGTCAGGCGGCCGTCGAGCTGTAGCTCGGTCAGAATCTTCCGGTCCAGGGCGTCCATGGAGAAGATTCTCCCTCGGATCGCCCGATCGCGAGGTAAATGCGCAAACACCTTCGGGCGTATCCCGCCTAGCTTTCCCTCCGGAGCAAGACGTGCGAGAGGGAACGAGCGATGGATACGACGACACTGGCCGCCTTCCTGGCCGTGGACCTGCTGCTGGTGTTCACGCCCGGCGCCGACTGGGCCTACGCGGTCTCCGCCGGACTGCGGGGGCGCTCGGTCGTCCCGGCCGTCACGGGGCTGATAGCCGGGCACGCGGCCTACGCGCTGGTGGCCGTCGCGGGCCTGGCGGTGATCGTCGCGAACTCCCCGGCCGCGCTCACCGCCCTGACCGTGGCGGGGGCCGGTTACCTGCTGTGGCTGGGCTGGGGCGTCCTGCGGCAACCGGCCGTACCGGCGACGGCCGCCGACGACAGCGCGGACACCTCCCGCCTTCAGGCCGTCCTCAAGGGCGCCGGGACAAGCGGCCTGAACCCCAAGGCGCTGCTGCTGTACTTCTCGCTGTTCCCGCAGTTCATCCACCCGGCCACGGGCTGGCCGGTCGCCGCGCAGACCGGGCTGCTCAGCACCGTGCACCTGACCGCGTGCGCCGTCGTCTACCTCGGCGTCGGCGTCCTGTCCCGCACGGTCCTGAGCACCCGCCCCTCGGCCGCCCTGGCCGTCACCCGCGTCAGCGGCGCCATGATGCTCGCCATCGGCGGCTTCCTGCTGGTGGAACGCCTGACCCACTGAGGAACCCGGCCCGGACCTGGGGAGAGCACCCAGGTGGAAGACCCGCCGCACCCAGACCGTCCGCCAGCCGGAGGTCTACGGCGTCCAGCTCGACGACACCCGGACTTGCCGCGAACGGCCGGCAGACGCTGCTCCGGGTGAAGGGCCGCCGCCGGCTCCGGCGGCACGGAAGCCTGCCTGACGCCTCCCGCTCAGCGCGGCCCCGCCGTAGTCCGCCGCTCGACGAGATGCGGAGCGAGGACCACCTCCCGGGGTTCGGTGCGCCCCTGGTCGAGGCGCTCCACCGCGGCAGCCACCGCGTAACGCGCCTGCTCCTCCGCTCCCTGACTGACCGTCGTCAGGTCGAAGCAGCTCAGACGGGAGAGCCTGTCGTCGTCGTATCCCGCGACCGACACCTCACCGGGGACGGAGACACCGGCGCGGGCGAGAGCGGCCAGGACACCGATCGCGCTCTGGTCGTTGAACGCGACCACGGCAGTGGGCAGTTCACTCGCGTCGAGAAGATGGCGGGCCGCACGCTCACCGGCCGCCTCGGTGTTGTCACCGCGCAGCACGCTGATGTGCGCGTCCAGACCGTGGCGCCGCATGGCGCTGCGGTATCCGCGGCGCCGGTCGGTCGCGATCACTCCCCTGCCTCCGTCGACGTACGTGATCTCGCGGTGCCCGAGTGCCACGAGACGGTCGACGATCTGCCCGACGCCGTCGTCGTCGGCGGTGCGCACCACGTCCAGCCCGCCCGCCTCGATACGGCGGCCCACGACGATCACGGGGGCCTTGCCGTCGAGCGCGGCGAGTTCGGCGACGGGGGCGGTCGGCCCGAGCAGGATCAGCGCCTCACTGCGAAAGGCGAGCAGCGTCTCGACGGCGGTGCGTTCGTCGCGGGTACGGGTCTGGGTGCTCAGGACGAGGTCGTAGCCGACGTCCTCGGCGGCCGAGTGCAGCTGCTCGACCAAGTCCGCGTGGAAGGGGCTGTGCACGTCGACCATGACACCGAGCATCCTCGTCCGTCTGCTGGCCAGCAGGCTGGCGGTGCGGTCCACCTGATAGCCGAGGTCGGCAGCGGCCTTCAGGACCCGCTGCCGGGTGCGCTCGCTGGGCCCCGCCACACCGCGCAGCACGAGGGAGACGGACGCGGTGGAGACACCCACCCGCGCGGCCACGTCCTCCAGTCGCGGGCGCTTCTTCGCCGCTGCCCGGTGGCCTTCCACCCCGACCTCCTCCACTGTGCCTCCCGGCCGCGGTCTTCTCGCGCAACACCCTTGACACGCTCTCGGAACGAGCCGATAGTACCAGGAATTAAAGCGCTTTAAATTGTCCTGACGTTCCACCGAAGGCAGCCGGCCCATCGCCCGCGACCGACGGGGACACCTCCACTCCGTCGACGCCGCCCACAAGGCGGACCAAGCGGACACGGACGGCGCATCCGGCCGCCGCAGATCCATGCGGGCCGACTCCGATCCCCCACCCCGAACCCGGCCCGTCAAGCAGCAGCGGACTCGCCTCCCTGCTCCCTCATCCAGCCGCACAGCGAGGTGCACGAACCATGAGCCGTACATCCCTCCCCCGTTCCCGCAGAGCCCTCCCCGTCGTGGCCGCGGCCACCGTGGCCGCCCTCGCTCTCGCGGGCTGTTCCAGCAGCTCCGGCGGCAAGAAGTCCGAGGAGTCGACCGGCAACGCCTCGGCGGGCAGGGCCACCACCCCGCGCATGACGATCGCGATGGTCACCCACGCCCCCTCGGGCGACACCTTCTGGGACACCATCCGCAAGGGCGCCGAGGCCGCCGCCGCCAAGGACAACGTCAAGCTCATCTACTCGAACGACGAGACGGCCGCCGACCAGGCCAACCTGGTGCAGAACGCGATCGACCAGAAGGTCGACGGCATCGCGGTCACCCTCGCCAAGCCGGACGCCATGAAGGCCGTCGTCGCCAAGGCGGAGCAGGCCGGCATCCCCGTCGTGGGCTTCAACGCGGGGCTGAGCGACTGGAAGAAGCAGGGCCTGCTGTCCTTCTTCGGCCAGGACGAGTCCGTCTCCGGCCAGGCCCTCGGCAGCAAGCTCAACTCCACCGGCGCGAAGCACGCGTTGTGCGTGATCCAGGCTCAGGGCGACGTCAACCTCGAACAGCGCTGCGCCGGCGTGAAGAAGACCTTCAGCGGCAGGACCGAGGTCCTCTACGTCAACGGCACGGACATGCCGTCGGTGAAGTCGACGATCACCGCGAAGCTCACCCAGGACAAGTCCATCGACGAGGTCGTCACCCTCGGCGCGCCCTTCGCGCTGACGGCCGTGCAGTCGCTGTCCGACGCGGGCAGCAAGGCGAAGGTGGCCACCTTCGACCTCAACAAGGACCTGATCTCCGCCATCGAGAAGGGCACCATCCAGTTCGCCGTCGACCAACAGCCCTACCTCCAGGGCTACTTGGCGATCGACTCGCTGTGGCTCTACAAGAACAACGGCAACTACAGCGGTGGCGGTGAGCAGCCCGTACTGACCGGCCCGGCCTTCGTCGACAAGACCAACGTCGACGCGGTCGCGAAGTTCGCCGCGAAGGGCACCCGCTGACGAGCACGACCCACCACGCCGAGCCGGCGGTGACCTCACCGCCGGACCCCGGGCCACGGGCACCCGGGCCACGGGCCACTACGGCAGGACCGCCGAACTTCCCTTGCCGATAAGGCAGTTGGGCCCCGCCGCCCCGACTCCCCACCCCTCCGCACCCGAAGGCACTCCCTCATGAAGATCGCAGTCGACCCGTACATGATCCGCCATCTCCCGCTCCTCGAACTGCCCGGTGTGGTCGCCGAGTTGGGCTACGAGTGGATCGAGCTGTCGCCCCGCGAGGACTTCATCCCGTTCTTCCGTCATCCACGCGTGGACGACGCCACTGTGCGCAAGTTCCGCAAGGTGCTGGACGCGGCGGGTGTGGGCATCTCGTCCCTGCTGCCGCTGTTCCGCTGGTCCGGCCCCGACGAGGATGCGCGGCAGGCCGCCGTGCGCTACTGGAAGCGGTCGATCCAGATCGCTGCCGAACTGGGCGTCGACAGCATGATCTCGGAGTTCAACGGCCGGCCCGAGGAAGCCGACCGCAGCGAAGCGCAGTTCTGGAAGTCGATGGACGAACTCCTCCCGCTCTTCGAGCAGGAGGGCATCCGCCTGACGCTGGAACCGCACCCCGACGACTTCATCGAGGACGGCCACCAGGCGGTCGACTTCATCCGGGGCATCAACCACCCGAGCGTCAGCTTCCTCTACTGCGCCCCGCACACCTTCCACATCGGCGACGATGCCCCCGGCATCATCCGGCACGCGGGCGACCTGCTCACCCATGTCCACCTGGCCGACGCGTTCGACCACACCGCGTCCTCGGGCAACCGCTACATCCTCAACCCGCCCGGCACCACGGCCCGCATCCACCAGCATCTCGACATGGGCGAGGGCGAGGTCGACTTCTCCGAGCTGTTCCGGGCCCTGCGGGACAACGACTTCGACGGCACCCTCACGGCGTGTGTCTTCGCCTGGGAGGAACGGGCCAAGGAGTCCTCGCTGCTGATGCGTTCGAAGATCGACGAGTACCTCGCCGCGTCCTCATAACCAGCGATCGCCATCGACGTCCGCCCATAGGGCACCGCCCGCAGACCTCCAACTGGCCACCCAAGGCGTCGACTTGCCTCCCTCCAGCCGAACTCTCTTCTTCTCAAGGGACATTCATGACCTCCTCCGCCAAGCCCCTGTCCGTCGCGGTGATCGGAGCCGGTATGGCAGGCCGCAGCCATGCCGCCGGGTACCGCAACGTCAACACCGTGTTCGGGGCCGGACTGCCGCCGGTCCGGCTGGCCGCGATAGCCGACGCCAACACCGCGCTCGCCGAGGACGGCGCGCGCCGCTACGGATTCGAGAAGGCGCTGCCCAGCTGGGAGGCCGTGGCCGAGGACCCGACGATCGACGCCGTCAGCATCGTGGTGGGAAACGCGCTGCACCGGCCGATCGCCGAGGCGCTGGTCGCCGCCGGGAAACATGTGCTGTGCGAGAAGCCGCTCGCCGGTTCACTCGAAGACGCCCTGGCGATGGCCGAGTTGGAGCGGTCCGCCGATGTCGTCACCGCCGTGGGCTACACCTTCCGCCGCTCCCCCGGCATCGCCGCGATCCGCGAGCATGTGCGGCGGGGCGAGCTGGGTGACCTCACCCTGTTCAGCGGTCGTTACTGGTGCGACTACGCCACCGACCCCCGGGGGCCGCTGAGTTGGCGCTACAAGGGGGGTGCCGGTTCCGGCGCGCTGGGGGATGTCGGCTCGCACGTCATCGACGCCGCGGAGTATGTCGCCGGGCCCATCGCCTCGGTCGCCGGTGCCACGCTGTCCACCCAGATCGCGAAGCGTCCGCTGCCGCTGGGCGCGGTTGTCGGGCACAACTCGGCTCCCATTTCGGACGAGTTCGGCGAGGTGGAGAACGAGGACACCGCGTCCTTCACCGTCCGTTTCGAGTCAGGGCTCGTCGGCACCATCTCCGTCACCCGTACGGGTTTCGGTCTGCCCAACGGGCTCGCGTTCGACGTCCTGGGGGTCGGCGGCCGGGCCGCGTTCGACCAGCATCGGCCGGCGGAGTACCTCTTCGACGACGCCCAGCCCGACGTTCGTTCCCGGGGCGCCCGCCAGATCATCGTGGGTCCCCGGCTTCCGTACTTCGCGGGCGGGGTGCCGATGGAGGCGCCGGGGGTGGGCGCGAGCAACGCCGACAACTTCACCTACCAGGCCCGTGCGTTCCTCGACCAGGTCGCGGGGGTCGCCGATCCGCTGCCGGCCTGTGCCTCGTTCGCCGAGGGGCTGCGGACCCTGGAGATCATCCGCGCGGTCGTCGAGTCCTCGCGGGCCGACGGCGCCGTCGTCCAGGTCCCGCCCGCCGTCTGACCGTCCCCGCGTATCCAAGGAGCACCCGCGTGTCCCTCAAGCTCGGCGCCTACACCGCCTGTCTGCACGACCGCCCGCTGGCCGAGGCCCTCGACTTCCTCAAGGAGAACGGTCTGACCTCCGTCGAGGTCAACACCGGCGGGTTCATCCCCTCCCCGCACTGTCCGGTCGACCTGCTGCTGTCCTCGGCGACCGCGCGCGAGGAGTACCTCGCGACGTTCGCCGAGCGCGGCATGGAGCTGACCGGCCTAAACTGCAACGGGAATCCGCTCAGCCCGCTCCCGGGAGTCGGCCCGAAGCACGCGGACGACCTGCGCCGTACGATCCGCCTGGCGGGGCTGCTGGGGGTGCGGCACGTGGTCACCATGTCCGGTACGCCGGGCTCGGACCCGGACGCCAGGTACCCCTCCTGGGTGGTGAATCCGTGGGACGGCGTCTACCTGGACGTCCTGGACTACCAGTGGGGTGTGGCCGTCGAGTTCTGGAAGGAGATCGACGCGCTGGCCCGGGAGCACGACGTCCGGGTCGCCATCGAGATGCACCCGCACAACGTCGTCTTCTCCCCGGTCACCCTGAAGCGGCTCGTCGACGCGACGGGTGCGACCAACGTCGGTGCGGAGATGGACCCCTCGCATCTGATGTGGCAGGGCATGGACATCGTCGCCTCCATCAAGTGGCTGGGCCCGCTGGTGTTCCACGCCGCGGCGAAGGACGCGACGCTCTGTCCCGGCGCCGACATCCGCGGTGTGCTGGACACGTCGTTCACCCGCGTCCCCGCCGACGCACCCGGCAAGGTGCCCACCGGCTACGGCTTCTGGTGCAACGCCTGGCCCGAGAACCCGGCATGGAAGTTCGTCGCCGTCGGCGTTGGCCACGACATCGCGTACTGGACCGAGTTCCTGCGTGCCCTCGCCGAGGTCGACCCGGAGATGGCCGTGAACATCGAGCACGAGGACGCCGCGTACTCACAGACCGACGGCCTCGCCCTGGCCGCGAAGAACCTGCACGCCGCGGCGGCCGCCGTCTGACGCGACCGCCCCGGTGCGGTTCGGGACCGAGCCCGGTCCGCCGGGCCGGTCCACCGTTCACGGGTAGGGTGATCCTCGGTCGTCAATGACGGAGGAAAAAGCGCGATAGCCTCTTCGCCGCGTCGGGTAAACGGGCGGTTCGGCCACGGCGGAGACCGTATCCCCCGCGCCGCCCCGTACGCTTCGTGGTGTCCACGGCGTCACATAGCGGGCGCCACACCACTGGAGGCAACACCACGTGCTGATCGCTCAGCGTCCGTCCCTCACCGAAGAGGTCGTCGACGAGTTCCGCTCCCGGTTCGTCATCGAGCCGCTGGAGCCGGGCTTCGGCTACACCCTCGGCAACTCTCTGCGTCGTACGCTCCTCTCCTCGATCCCCGGCGCTGCTGTCACCAGCATCCGGATCGACGGTGTCCTGCACGAGTTCACCACCGTGCCGGGCGTCAAGGAGGACGTCACCGACCTGATCCTCAACATCAAGCAGCTGGTCGTCTCCTCGGAGCACGACGAGCCGGTCGTGATGTACCTGCGCAAGCAGGGCCCGGGTCTGGTCACCGCCGCCGACATCGCGCCCCCGGCCGGTGTCGAGGTGCACAACCCCGACCTCGTCCTCGCCACGCTCAACAGCAAGGGCAAACTGGAGATGGAGCTGACCGTCGAGCGCGGTCGCGGCTACGTCTCCGCCGTGCAGAACAAGCAGGTCGGTCAGGAGATCGGGCGCATCCCGGTCGACTCGATCTACTCGCCCGTGCTGAAGGTCACGTACAAGGTCGAGGCGACCCGTGTCGAGCAGCGCACCGACTTCGACAAGCTGATCGTCGACGTCGAGACCAAGCAGGCCATGCGTCCCCGTGACGCCATGGCGTCGGCCGGCAAGACCCTGGTCGAGCTGTTCGGTCTCGCCCGCGAGCTGAACATCGACGCCGAGGGCATCGACATGGGCCCGTCCCCCGTGGACACCGCCCTTGCCGCCGATCTCGCCCTGCCGATCGAGGAGCTGGAGCTCACGGTCCGCTCCTACAACTGCCTCAAGCGCGAAGGCGTCCACTCGGTGGGCGAGCTTCTCGCGCGTTCCGAGGCCGACCTGATGGACATCCGCAACTTCGGTGCGAAGTCCATCGACGAGGTCAAGGAGAAGCTGGCCGGCATGGGCCTGGCCCTGAAGGACAGCCCGCCCGGACTGAACCTGGCCGCCGCCGCCGACACCTACGGTGCCGACGACGACGTGGACGCCGGTTTCGTGGAGACCGAGCAGTACTGAGCACCACGCTGTCGAGCGACCTCGACCGGTTTCGCGCCGACGCACCGCCATGCGGTCCGGGCCGAACGTCGCAGGTCGCTCGACCGCTTCACGGGCTGTTCGTCGGCGCGGGGTGCGGGTGTGGGTGTCGGCTGCCCGGGACCCACACCCCGCGCCTTCAGACACCGGACATGCGCCGAGGTATCGGCCCCCTTCCGGCTGAGGCATCTCTCACAGTGCCGCGCGGCCGTACGGCCGGATGTCTCACGCCACGGGCCGCCGCTCGTCCACGGGCCGTCCGGCCGACCGGGCGAGGTCCTGTTCGAGGTCGTCGAGTGCCCGGCGGGCGGCGGCGACGCGTTCCAGCAGCAGGCGGCTGTCCTCGTCGCCCGGTCTCGGCGCGGGCCGCTGCCGCGGCTCGTCCCGCTCCGTCTCGCGTGCGTCGTCCAGCGACGTCAGGACCACCCCGATCAGGACGTTGACCAGGACGAACGAGGCCAGCAGCACGTAGGAGGCGTAGTACAGCAGGCTCCAGCGGGAGATCTCAAGACCGGTGTGGACGGCGTCACCGATGCCGTCCAGGGTCATCAGCAGGAACAGGGTGAGGACCGCGCGGCCGATGGAGCCGTAGTGCTCGGGGTCGTGGCGGCCGAAGAAGACCCAGCCGACCATCGCGTAGACGTACAGCACAAGACCGCCGACGAGCAGGAAGCTCAGCGTGCCGGGCAGGCTGCGGGCGACGGCGACCAGGACGACCCGCAGTTGGGGCAGGAAGCGGGCGGTGCGCAGGACGCGGGCGAGGCGCAGCAGTCGTAGCACCGTGGTGTTCTCGCGTACGACGGGCAGGAAGGCACACAGGACGACGGCCAGGTCGAAGAGGTTCCAGGGGTCCTTGGCGAAGTCCCGCGGGCGGTCGGCGTGGGCGGCCACGCGGAGCAGGATCTCGACGGTGAACGCGACCAGGCAGGCGTGCTCGGCGAGCCGTAACCAGTGGCGCCACTCGGCGACCAGGCCCGGGTACGTCTCGATGCCCAGAAGCGCGGCGTTGGCGAGGATGACGCCGAAGACGGTGAGGGCGAACCAGCGCGCGTCGGTGATGGCCCGGCAGCGGCGTGCCAGTTCCTGCCTGGCCGGTCGGGGTGCCGTCTCGATGGCGGGGTCGTGTGGGTACGGCATCCTGCTGCCTCTGCTCCTTCGCGCCGGCTCTCGCCCCGGCCAACCGGACCGGCGGGCGGGGTTGTTGAGAGATCACACCTCAGGAGAGACTTCTACAGCACTGTAGATTCACGCGTGTGGCCGGTACGCCGTAGCGGCTCGTTCCCCGGGAGAAAGCAGACCTGATGTTCGGCTTGAGCGAACTGGCCGTGATCCTCCTCGTCGTCGTGGTCGTCCTGGGCATCAAGAAGCTGCCGGAGCTGACACGTTCGGCGGGCAAGGCGACCCGGATCTTCAAGAGCGAGGCCAGGGCACTCAAGGAGGACGACACCCGGCGGCCGTGACGGCGCGGGACGCGCGGGCGGGGGTGGGCGGACAGGCGGGGTCAGGAGCCGCGACGGACGGGCTCCGGACCCGGCGCCGCGCCCTTCGCGGACCCCCAGCCCTCGCCGCTCCCCGCGCTCCCCGCCCTCGGCGCTTCCCCCGCTCCTCGCCGCGCGGACCCGCCCCCACAGCGGGCCCGCGCTCACGGCAGCGTCAGACGTTGACCCCGAAGTCCGAGGCGATGCCCGCCAGTCCGGAGGCATAGCCCTGGCCGACCGCCCGGAACTTCCACTCCGCGCCGTGGCGGTACAGCTCGCCGAAGACCATCGCGGTCTCCGAGGACGCGTCCTCGGAGAGGTCGTACCGGGCGATCTCCCCGTTGTTCGCCTGGTTCACCACCCGGATGAACGCGTTGCGCACCTGGCCGAAGCTCTGGCCGCGCGCTTCCGCGTCGTGGATGGACACCGGGAAGACGATCTTGTCGATCTCGGCGGGTACGGCCGCGAGGTTCACCTTGATGCTCTCGTCGTCCCCCTCACCCTCACCGGTGAGGTTGTCGCCGGTGTGCTCCACCGAGCCGTCCGGGCTCCTGAGGTTGTTGTAGAAGACGAAGTGCTGGTCGGAAGCGACCTTGCCCGACGCGTTCAACAACAGGGCGGAGGCGTCCAGGTCGTAGTCCGCACCGGTCGTGGTGCGCACGTCCCAGCCGAGACCGACGAGCACCGCCGTAAGACCCGGCACCTCCTTGCTCAGTGAAACGTTGCCGCCCTTGCCCAGGGAAACTCCCACGGCCCTTTCCTCCTGCCTGTCGCCTTCTGTACGTCACTTGAATCAACGCGGTACCCGGCCCGACGGTTCCCACACTTGCGCAACCGCTAAAGTGATCTGCACCGGGCGGGGCCATGCGGACAGGCGAGTCGGCCGGTACGGACAGCGAGGAGCGGCGGATGTTCCCGGACGTAGGACTGCCGGAACTGTTCACACTGGCGATTCTGGCCGTCCTGCTCTTCGGTCCGGACAAGTTGCCCGAGATCATCCAGAGCGCGGCGGAGTTCGTGCGCAAGGTGCGGGCGATGTCCGACAGCGCGAAGGAGGGAATCCGCTCCGAACTGGGGCCGGAGTTCAAGGACTTCGAGTTCGAGGATCTGCGTCCGAGGACGTTCGTGCGCAAGCACGTGCTCGACGGCGATGGCACCGGCCTCGATCTGGGCCTGGACGACATCCGCAACGCCCTTGATCCGAGGCGGGAGTTGGCGGAGGTGGCCGACGCCGTGCGGACGGCCGCGGAGGACACGTCACCGCGAGCGGCGGCGCCCGCGGTGACGTTGGAGAAGGCCGCCCGGCGCCCCGAGGAAGCCGCCTTCGATCCCGACGCCACCTGACCCGCACTCCGTGGTCGTTCCCTTGGCGTGCAAGGGAGTTCACCCTCCGACGGCTTTGCCTGCCTTGGCCCAGTCGGAGTGCAGCCGGTCGAGGTACGACTGCGCCTGGGGGCCCGGTGCCGTACCGGCCGCGAAGGCGAGCATGTTCCCGGTGCCGGTGTTGTAGCCGAGCGCGAGGAGTTGGTCCCGGCTGAGCGAGGAGCGCCAGGTCGGGGGCAGTTGGGCCGACAGGTCGTGCAGGTACCAGGCCTCGGCCTCGATGGCGAGGTCGTGGTCGTCGGGCAGTTCGTCCCAGCTCCGGGCGGCGAAGTCCCGGCCCTTCTTGACCTCGTCGAAGGTGGCGCGGTGCATGTTCGCGATACCGAAGGCGGCGTCCGGCTTGTACTTCTGCCAGGCCCGCTCCAGGGCCGGGTCGTGCGGCTTGTACGCCTCGTTGTAGAGGACCGCCATCACCAACTGGGCGCTGACATCGGCCTGTTGGGCCCGGGTTCGGACCTGGGCGGCGTAGGCGGCGGGATCGTAGGCCGAGGAGGTGGCTGTGGCGGAGGGGCTGGTCGGGGCGGCGGGCGTGGCCGGTTTCGTCGTCCCGGTCGTCCCGGTCGAGGGGGGCGTGGCGGCCTGCGGGGTGTCGGCCGCCCGCACGATCACGTAGACGACGACCGCGAAGATCACCAGCGTGAGCCAGCGCCGCCGTGTCCGGGGTTCGGCCATCTCCCGCCTTCTCTCGGGGCCGCCTGTGCGTCCGGCACCCGAAAGTACCGGTAAACCCTTGTACAGCAGGCGGATTAAGGCCCGTGTGAAGCGCCGGGAGCCATTCGGCCGGGATCGGTCAGGTGCCGTTCCGCCCGCGACCTGACCGCCGTCAGACCGGCCGCGTAGAGCACGAGGACCGCGGCCAGCAGCAGGTAGTAGACGGCGGGCAGCGGGGTGAGGCCGAGCAGCGAGCCGAACGGAGTGAACGGCAGCAGCAGTCCTACGGCGGTGAGCGCGCCCGCCGCCCAGCCGATCGGACCGGGCCTGCGGCCCTCGGCCGAGTGGCGTCCGGCGCGCAGGAGCAGCATCACGAGGGCCTGGGTGATCAGGTTCTCGGTGAACCAGCCGGAGTGGAACACCGCCTGGTCGTCGCGGCCGTCCGGGCCGTAGAGGGCGAAGGCGAGGGCGCCGAAGGTGGCGAGGTCGGCGACGGCGTTCAGGGCGCCGAAGCCGACGATGAAGCGGAGCAGGTCGCGCGGGCGGAGCACGGTCGGGCGGCGGAGCACCGCGGGGTGGGGGCGGTCGTGGGCGAAGGCGAGCTGGGCGGCGTCGAAGCACAGGTTCTGCGCGAGCACCTGGGCCGGGAGCATCGGCAGATAGGGCAGCAGGAGGCCGGCGGCGAGCATCGCGATGACGTTGCCGAGGTTCGAGGAGAGGGTGATCCGCAGGTAGGTGGCGATGTTGCCGCCCGCGTGCCGTCCGGCGGCGATGCTGTGGCCGATCGCGGTGAGGTCCTTCTCGGCGAGGACCACGTCGGCGCTGTCCCTGGCGACGGCCACGGCCTCGCGCGGGGCGATGCCCACGTCGGCGGCGCGCAGGGCGGGCAGGTCGTTGACGCCGTCGCCGAGGTAGCCGACGGTGTGTCCGCCCGCGCGCAGGGCCGTCGCGATGCGGGCCTTGTGCTCGGGGGTGCAGCGGGCGAAGACGGTGGTGCGGGACGCGGTCGTGGCGAGGTCGCCGTCGTCGAGCCGCTCGATGCGGTCGGCGGTGAGGACGCCGTCAGGGGGCACGGGGATGCCCAGGTCTCGGCAGGCGCGGGCGGCGGTGCCCGGGTGGTCGCCGGTGAGGATCTTGACGGTGACGCCACGGTCGGCGAGGACCTTCAGCGCTTCGGCGGCGGTGGGGGCGAGGGCGTCCTTCAGGGTGACGAACCCCCGGAAGGCGAGCCCGCGTTCATCGGCTGGGACGAGGTCGCGGCTGCGGGCGATGGGGGTCCCCCCGCTCGAGCGAAGCCGAGAGTGGGGGAGTTCGGCGAGGGCGACCGCCAGGACGCGCAGTCCGTCGTCGGCGTGGGTGGCGGCGAGGGCGAGCAGCTTGTCGCGCTCCTCCGCCGTCAGGGCACAGCGTTCCAGTACGGCTTCCACGGCGCCCTTGACGACGAGGGTGTGCGTGCCGAGCCTGCCGGGCGTGCGGACGACGGCGGTGGCGAGGCGCCGTACCGGATCGAAGGGAAGGGCCGCCACCCCGTCGTAGGCCGTCAGGTCGTCCTCGTGGACGGCGTCCAGGACCGCTTCGTCGAGGGCGTCCGGGGCGGGCAGGTCGGCGAGTTGGAGGGTCCACCAGGCGTTCACGGCGGCCCAGCGGAGCACCTCGGGGTCGTCCTGGCCGTCCGGGCCGAGGGCGCGGTCGAGGACCGGCCGGTCCTGGGTGAGCGTGCCCGTCTTGTCCAGGCAGAGCACGTCGACGGCGCCGAGGTCGTGCAGCGCGGGCAGCCGCTTGACGATGACGCCGTGGGTGCGGGCCAGCAGGGAGGCGCCGCGCGCCAGGCAGATGGTGACGATGACCGGCAGCATCTCGGGGGTCAGTCCGACGGCCACCGCGACGGAGAAGGGCAGCGTCTCCAGGCCGCGGTCGCGCAGGGTCGCGTTGGCCATGAGCACCAGGGGCGGGGTCAGCAGCATGAACCGGATGAGGATCCAGGAGATGCCGTGGACCGACCGGTCGAAGGCGCTCGCCTCGCGCCGGGCACCGCCCCGGCCGTGAGCGGCGGCGAACCGGGTCCGCGCACCGGTCTCCACGACGACCGCGGTGGCGCTCCCGGACGCGACACCGCTGCCCTGGAAACAGAGCTGGGGCTGGTCGAACACTCCGCCGGAAGCCGCGCTCGCCGTGTCGTCGGCGGCCTTCGGTACGGGCGCCGACTCGCCCGTGAGCGCGGCCTGGTGCACGGTCAGTCCCTGGGTACGCAGCAGTCGTACGTCGGCCGGGACGAGGTCGCCCGGGCCGAGCCGGATCACATCGCCGGGCACCAGGTCGTCGACGGGGATCTCCCGGGCGTCCGGCGGCGCGTCCTCGTCCGGGCGGCGCAGCACGGTGGCGGTGGTGGCGACCAGTCCACGCAGTCCGGCCATGGACCGGCCGGCCCGGTACTCCCCCGAGGTCCGCAGCACACAACTGACCGCGACCAGCAGGAGGATGACGCACGCGGTGCCCCAGGACGCGACCGCCGCCGAGACCAGGCCGAGGCCCAGCAGTACGGCGGTGAACGGATCGCGCAGACTCCGTATCAGCACGCGCGGCCAGGAAGCCTCCCCGTGGGCCGGCAGGACGTTGGCCCCGTGGCGGGCCATGCGGTCCTCGGCCTCCGCCTCCGTCAGCCCCCGCGGACCGCTGTCGAGCCGGCGCAGCGTCTGGAGCACGGTCGGCAGTCCCGGTATCGGGCCGTCGTCGCCGTGTGCGGGCTCGGGAAGGAGTACGCCGTCGTCCGAGGCCGCGGTGGTGTCAGCCACCGGTCCCGCGCAGGCTGCGGGCGGGTGGGTAGGCCCCCTCGGCACGCGCGGCCAGCTGGCCGACCATGACCCGGACGACGGTGACGACGTCGGGGTCGTCGACGTAGTAGATCTGGCGTCGGCCGTCCCGGCGGGAGCGTACGAGGCCCGCCAGTTTCAGCTTGGCCAGGTGCTGGCTGACGGCGGGCAGGGCGCCGCCGACGCGGTCCGCGAGGTGGGTGACGTCGCACTCGCCCTGGGCCAGCGCCCACATCAGGTGCAGCCGGGCCGCGGACGCCAGCAGCCCGAACGCGGCGGCCGCCTCCGCCAGCACCTCGGCGGATGGATCCTCGAAACCACCGATGCCCGCTGCCACAACCCGCTCCCGTCCCGCCCCGATCGTCACGCGCCGTACCCGCGCCGCTCCAGTCTAGGTGTCCGGCCGCGCACGCCCGTCGGACGGCACCCGCCCCAGGCGCCTGATCCAGCGCCCCCGGAGGGGCGGGCGCCGCTCCGTCTCCGCAACCGCACCCGCCCGGAATCGCGTCCTCACCAATGTCTTGGAGTTGCGCAACCGGGCAACTGACATTCTCTGGAGGACAACGACGTGGGCATCATCGGCTGGATCATCCTCGGTCTGCTCGCCGGAGGCATCGCCAAGCTCCTGCTCCCCGGACGCGACCCGGGCGGTTTCTTCGGCACGACCCTCATCGGTGTCGCGGGCGCGTTCGTGGGCGGCTGGATCTCGGCCCGGTTCTTCGACCGCCCGGTGGAGAAGCACTTCTTCGACCTCTACACCTGGGGTGCGGCGATCGGCGGCTCCCTCGTCCTGCTCATCGCCTACCGCGTCCTGTTCGGCAACTCCCGCGACTGACCCGGCAGTTCGGGGGCGCTGTCACAGATGGGCGGCGACGGCGGGCAGCAGGTCCTGGAACGTCCGGCCGGCCGCGGGCTCGCCGATCGCCTTCAACTGCCAGCTCCCGCCGACTCGGTGGAGCTTCGCCATGATCTGCGCGGTGTGCGTGCCGCCGCCGCTGAGCGTGTAGCGGGCCAGCTCCTGCCCGGTGGTCTCGTCGACCAGCCGGCAGAAGGCGTTCTGCACTTCGGCGAAGGTCTGCCCGGTGAACGAGTTGACCGTGAAGACGATCTGGTCGACGCGGTCGGGCACTCGGCCGAGGTCGACGAGGATCGTCTCGTCGTCGCCCCCGGCGCCCGCGCCCCCGGTCAGGTTGTCCCCGGTGTGCCGGACCGAGCCGTCGTCGCTCGTCAGATGCTGGAAGAAGACGACATCGACCGGCTCACGGCCGGCGAAGAGCAGCGCCGACGCGTCCAGGTCGATATCGCGGGACCCGGCCAGCTTGGCCAGGAAACCCTTGCGGGGCGCGGCCTGCCAGCCGAGCCCCATCCGTACCGAACTCAGGGCGCTGCCGTCCGACTTGCTCAGGCTGATCTGCTGGCCCTTGCCCAGGTTGACCGACATGGGTGACCTCTCCTTCCGGCGGTTCTCAGACGCCCACGCCGAAGTCGGAGGCGATCCCTGCCAGCCCGGACGCGTAACCCTGACCCACGGCACGGAACTTCCACTCGGCGCCGTTGCGGTACAGCTCGCCGAAGACCATCGCGGTCTCGGTCGAGGCGTCCTCGGAGAGGTCGTAGCGGGCGAGTTCGGCGCCACCGGCCTGGTTGACGACGCGGATGAAGGCGTTGCGGACCTGGCCGAAGCTCTGCCCGCGGGACTCGCCGTCGTGGATCGAGACGGGGAACACGATCTTGTCGACCTCCGCGGGTACGGCGGCGAGGTCCACCTTGAGGGACTCGTCGTCGCCCTCGCCCTCACCGGTGGTGTTGTCGCCGGTGTGCTCCACCGAACCGTCGGGGCTCTTGAGGTTGTTGTAGAAGACGAAGTGCTGGTCCGAGAGGACCTTGCCCGAGGCGGTGAGCAGCAGCGCCGAGGCGTCCAGGTCGAAGTCGGTGCCGGTGGTGGTGCGCACGTCCCAGCCGAGCCCGACCAGCACCGCCGAAAGACCCGGCGCCTCCTTGCTCAGCGAAACGTTGCCGCCCTTGGACAGGGAAACACCCATGAATCGTCCCTCCACACACGCCGATGGTCCGGGCCCGCGCGGCGCGGGCCCGCACTAGAATCTACAACAATGTAGAAATAATCGAGGGCGGACGGCACGGTCGACCGGAACCGCGTGGGTACACCGACCGTCACCGGGTCGACAGGCCCACCGACACCGCGTCGATACGATGGGACGCTCACGACCCCGCACCGGCAGGCAGGAGACGGAACGTGGCGGAGCCTGATCCGCGCCCGCAGCGCAGAGCGCAGGGCGAGCTGGAGATCCAGGTGCTCGGCGTGCTGCGTACGGCCGGCGCACCCGTGACCGCGGCCTGGGTGCAGGAGCGGCTGGACGCCGCGCTCGCCTACACGACGGTGATGACCGTGCTGAGCCGGCTGCTGGAGAAGCAGGCCGTGACCCGCGTACGGGAGGGCCGCTCGTTCGTCTGGTCGCCCGCCGCGGACGAGGCGGGACTCGCCGCGCTGAAGATGCGCAAGGTGCTCGACCGCGAGCAGGACCGCCGGGCGGTGCTGGCCAGCTTCATCACGGCACTCCCCGACGACGACGAGCAACTGCTGCGCGACCTGCTCGACCAGGCCGCCGACGAGTCGGCGGGCTGACGTTCCGTGGGCTTCTTCGTCCTGCTGCCGCTCGTCCTGCCGCTGACGGCCTGGCCGATCGCCCGCCTGGCCACCGAGCACCTCCATCCACGCACCGCCACAGGCCTGTTGAGCGTCATGGCCGCCGTCATGGCCCTGTGCAGCACGCTGTGCGTGGGCCTGCTGATGGTGGTCGGCACCGCCCAACTCCCGGGCAACCCGCTGCCGGACGGCTGGTCGGACCCCGAGGTACGGGAGAGCGTGCCGCACGACGAGATCGTGGGAAAGGCCGCGATTCCCGTGCTCCTCGCGGTCGTCCTCGGCTGCGGCCGAACTCTCCTGCGCCACCGCCGAGTTCGGCGCACGGCCCATGCGGCACTCGCCGGCCTGCGCGACACGTCGGTCGCGGTCCTCCCCGACGACGAGCCGTACGCCTACGCCCTGCCCGCCGGCCCACGCGACCGCGTCGTGGTCACCACGGCGATGCTCGCCTGCCTGAACTCCCGGGAACGCCGCGCCCTGTTCGCCCACGAGCGGGCCCACCTCACCGCCCGGCACCACCGCCACCTGCTGATCGCCCAACTGGCCGCACAGGCGAACCCGTTCCTGCTCCCCCTGCGCACGGCGGTCTCCTACGTCACGGAGCGCTGGGCGGACGAGGAGGCCGCCCAGTCCGTCGGCAGCCGCAAGGCCGTCGCCCGCGCGATCGGCAAGGCGGCCCTCGTCTCGCGCGGCACCCCGGCACCGACCCTGGCGGCCCTCGCGGCACCGGGCCCACTCCCCCGCCGGGTCGCCGCCCTGCTGGCCCCACCGCCCCCGGCCCGCACCTGGCCGCCCCTTTTCACCACGGTGGGCCTGGCGCTCTGGAGCGCGGCGACGGGTGCGGCTCTGTCCGCGATGTTCTCGGCGAACTCGGCGGTGACGCTGTTGCTGCTCCTGCACGCGGCGACACCGCTGTAGGCGGAGTGTCGCCGGCCCGGCGCGTTGCACCCGACCACACCACCGCGCCTGGCGGGGGTCGAGTCCCGTCGCGGACGACAACACCACCGTGGCCGACGGGAGTTGAGTCCCGCCGGCCACGGTGGTGTTGCGCTCAGCGGCGAGAGCGGGTCAGAGGTCGAACTCGTGCGGCGGCAGCCCCAGCGCGAAGCACGCGTCGCGGACGACGGCCCGCTCCGTGGCGTCGAAGTCCCCGTCGGCGCCGCCGATGACGATGCCGATCTGGATGACGGCACGCGCCTCGGCCGGCTTCTTCTTCGCCTTGGCGATCTCCTGCAACACACCCACCTTGCCGAAGTCGAAGTCGGCGGTCAGCTTGTTGAGGTTGTCGTCGAAACGGCGCTGGAGGTCGTCGGCCGGGAAGTTCTGCAACACCTCGTTGCTGAAGATGAGTTGGGCGACGCGCTGCCGCTCGGACGGGTCGATCTTCCCGTCGGCGGCGGCGACGAGCGCGCACATCGCCATGCTCGCGTCGCGGAAGGCTCCGCTCTTCAGGTCGTTCTTCTTCGCCACGAGTTGGGTCTGCATCGTCGACGCGGACTCCTTGAAGCGGTCCCACAGGGCCATGCCAACTCCGATTGTCCCGGGCCGCCGGAGCCGCGCACGAGGCGTCCCGGTCGGCCGTCCCATTCCTTATATCTACAACGCTGTAGAAGATACCAGGATGGATTCGGACCCTGACCGCGCAGGCCAAAGCAGGCCGAATTGGGTCAGGAGGTGGGAGGCGTGGACGTGGGCTGATTCTTCACGCTCGACTCCTCGATGCACTCCAGCAGGAACGGCACCATCCCCCACTCCAGGAGGGCGAGTTCCCACTCCTCCCGCACCCAGGCGGCCTCCGGCCCCCGACCGTCGTCCGCTCCGCCGTCCGCGCTGTCGTCCACGCCGCGACGGTCGCGGGCCCCCGCCATGAGCGCCCAGACGACATCACCCACCAGCGCCCCGGCGGCCACGGCTCCGGTGATCAACCCCGCCGTGATCAGCCCGTCGCCGACGTAGGGCCGCCCGCCGAAAACCCGTAGCCCGAAACCGACGGCCAGCAACCCCGCCGCGACGACGGCCACCAGGACGAGCACGGCCATGAGCCATCCGCCACGACGCGCACCGGCCGCGTCGAGACAAGCGGAGCCGCGCTGACCGCCCTGCACGTCGCCGGAGGCCAGGTAGTCGCGATAGCCCGCGTCGGCGGCCTCACCGATGGCGTCACGGGCCTGGAGCGCCTGCGTCCGCAGTTCCTCCCGGTCGACCGCCTCCCCGGCACGGTCCAGCGCTTCCCTGACCCGCCCGGAGTTGAGAGCACGGTCCAGGATCACCTCGAAGGCGACACCGACGTCCTCCCTCACAAGCTCAGAATCCGGCATGCATCTCCCCCGATGAACGAAAACTGCGGTGACTGGAGCCGACCGCATGCGCGTGAGCGCCAAGGGGTGGAGAGTGTAATGGTTCTTGGCTTGCGCAAGCCCTAAAGGATCTGTAAGTGCTCGTGACGCGGTCCAGGGTGGAGCGGGGCAAGGGCCTCCTCCCCGGCGCAGGGAAGTCTGCCCAGCCCCTTGATGGTCGGGGAGCCCTTGCGGGAGATGACCGACGGGATCTGCCGCTCGTGCACCCGCCGGTCGGGAGGGGAGTCGTAGCCCCTCTCTCCGAGGAGGAAGAGCCGAACTCCAGCTCCAACGGCAGGCGTTGCCGAACCATGTCGTTGTGCGGAACGTACGGGATGCCCTGCGGACAGGGCCGGTCCGGCGCCGACAGCGGACCCGGCGGCTTCCCCGGCTGGGGCGGCGACAGCGGCTCGATCGGCGCCCACAAGTCGTCGTCCACGATCCACGGCCGGGTGCTCACACCCTCCCAAACGGCGGAATCGTCACATCGGTCACGGCGGACCGGGGCGCTCCGACGAGTTCGAGGCCCGGGATCTCTTCGCCGCGCCGGTCCCGCCTCGCGGTACCGAGTACCTGACGCCTTGGCGGGTACCCGGCGAGTCGACAGCCGCCCGAGAAACAGACAGATCCTGGAGGCATCCATGTTCCGCGCCATCGCTGACGTGCTCCGCAGCATCGGCAGTGCGATCGCCACCGTCGTCACGCTGCCGTTCCGGGCACTCGCACGATTGTTCGGCGGGGCGTCGCGTTCCGCGCACTGACGACCTCCGCGAGTGGGCCGGTGACAGGCGGCGCACCCTCCCGGCCCCTCCCGTCCCGACCCCTCCTGCGGGGCGACGGTCCGGGAGTCTCGCGGACGGGAAGAGCCGCTGGACGACGAGGCGAAGACGGACAGCGGTGGCCGCTTGATCGTGGCTCCGGGCGAGGAAGCGTGCCGACAGAGAAGGTCATGCTTGCCCCCGCCGTCGACACCGACGGCGGGGGCGGCCTCCGCCCAAGAGCCGCCCACCGGATTCCGGACGCCGGTCTCGATCACCGAGGGGCGCAAGGGCTCAACGGGTTCGTTCGTGCGCGGTCACCAGGGCAGTCGTCCTGTGCAGTTCGGCGCGCTCCCGTTCGCTCGTTCCGCCCCACACGCCGTGGACCTGACCGCTGCCCATCGCCCAGTCGAGGCACTGCCGAATCACGGGGCACCGGAGGCAGACGCGCTTGGCGGCGAGTTCCTGCCGAAGCGCCGGTCCTGTGGAACTGAGGGGAAAGAACAACTCCGGGTCCTCATCAACGCAGGCAGCCCGCTGTGCCCATTCCATGAACGCCTCCTCCATGACTTGCCCCGAATTCCGCTCGTCCGTCCGCATCCCGGCCCGAGTGCCCCGGTGTCGCGACCGGAAACCGAAGGGCAACCCCGTGGTGGAAAAGACCTGTTGGGGTTCGCTCCTAGTCGGCTCGCGTATCAGGGATTACCGCCTCCCGTTCCGGCGCCCGTGGGACAGCGCCTGTCCCGGCCCGGTCCGTTTCGGACACGCCTGTCCCAGCCCCGGTCCGTTTCGGGCCACGCAGAGCGGGCACACGGGACTCCCATAACGCGATTCGGCCCGGCAGGCACGCTTCCCTCCCCTTCGAGGGGTGTCATCGCGTCCTCCCCCACCCATACGGAACACCGTCCGCGGTCTTCGGAGGTGAGATCGAATGGCGACGACCACTCAACGCGGGGTGATGCGGGCGCTGCTGGACGCCCACGGCCGCACCTACGCCGACGAGGCGGGCATCCCGCTCAAGGACACCCCTCAGCCGTTGTACCGGCTGCTCGTGCTCGCCTGCCTGCTCAGTGCGCGTATCCGGGCCGACATCGCGGTCGCCGCTGCCCGAGAACTGGCCGCCGCCGGAATGCGTGATCCACGCCGGATGGCACAGGCCACCTGGCAGCAGCGCGTCGACGCGCTCGGCCGAGGCGGCTACCGGCGCTACGACGAACGCACCGCCACCCAACTCGGCGACGGCGCGAAACTGGCCACCGAACGCTACGGCGGCGACCTGCGACGGTTGCGCGACCATGCCGAGGGCGACACGGCGACGATGCGACGCCTGCTCCAGGAGTTCCCCGGAGTGGGACCGGCCGGCGCCGACATCTTCCTGCGCGAGGCACAGGCGGTCTGGCCCGAGACCGCGCCGTATCTCGACGCCAAAGCACTCGAAGGCGCCCGCGCCCTGGATCTGCCCACGAAACCCTCGGCCCTGCTTGGCCTGGCGGACGGCGCGGAGCCCGCTGTGGTAGCCGCAGCCCTGGTCCGTGTCGCTCTCGACAAGAAGGCCCCTCCGGCCATCCTCGAAGCCGCCCACACCTGACAGCCGGTCGACGGCACGCCTACCGAAGATCCAGGTCGCCCGAACTCACGAGACCCGTCGACGCAGTCCTTGAACAGCCATAGGCGAAGGCAGCAGCGTGTCGGGGAGTTCCCGCACCGCGCTCACCGAGACGGGCGTATGGCATACCCCGTCTCGGCGGCCAAAAGCGGCGAAGCGCTGATGAATCAATGTGGCTGAGCGGCTGCCGCCGTCTCACCTGGCAGATTCGGAGTCTCGCTCACGCGGCATCCCAAGCGGCGCGCCACGCTGCACGTCCTGCCGTGCGCCACGCTGCACGTCCTGCCGCGGGTCACGCTCTGCGCCCCGCCGCGCGTCACGCTGTACGCCCTGCCGCGCATCCCGCTGCACGCCCTGCCTCGCGTCCCGCTCTGCGTCCCGCCGCCCGTCACGCTCTGCGTCCTGCCTCGCATTCCTCCGCGCGTCCTGCTGCGCAAGCGCGGACAGCAGTACGTCGACCTTCACTCCCGCCTCGGCCGGGTGCCGCAGGATGGTCCCGCGGTGGATGCGATAGGCGTTGGTCCGCCCCTCCCGCGTGTGGGTGAGATAGCCGCCCTCCTCCAGATCGGAAATGATCTTCTGGACGGCCCTCTCGGTGAGCCGGCATCGCGCGGCGATGTCACGGATGCGCGTGCGGCGATCCTCGGCGATCGCGGCCAGCACCCGGGCATGGCTGGTGAGGAACGTCCATCCAGTGTGCGTCTCGGATGCTTCACCCATGAACCCAGCATAGGAGCCAGGTTTCACGCATATCAAGACGCGAAATAAATTTCATGCATCTCTTGACGTGTTTCATGCACCGGAAGAAACTTGTACCGGCAGAGGACAGGCGAAGGCTTCGGGAGAGACCGCCATGCCGGAACACGACCCTTCCGCTCCCCCCAGGAGCAGCGCAGCCGTCCAGGCGACCCCCTGCGTCCCGGCGCCGGTCGCCCCGCCGGCCTACCTGGAGATCGTGACGCGTCCGGCCGGGACCCGGACGGTCGTGGTGGTCTCCGGAGAGCTCGACATAGACACCGAACAGACGCTGCGGCGCGCCCTGCGCCTGGCGCTCGCCCGGTCGTCCGAAGGAGTGGACCTCGACCTGACAGGAGTCGGCTTCTGCGACTGTTCGGGGCTCAACGTCCTGCTGCGTGTCCGCCGTATCGCCCTGACGGACGGCAAGACCCTCCGCATCCGAGCCGCCGCCCCGGGGGTCGAGAGACTGCTGGCCCTCACCGACACGTCGTCGCTGTTCACCGATGCGCCTACGCCCGTCGACGGCGTGGTCCACGACGGGCACCGGCATTCCCCCGCACCGCACGGCCTCATGGAGGAGTACGGGGTCTCCGACGAGGTCGAGGAGCTGCGCGTCGAGGTCGCGCAGCTCAAGCGCGCGATGCTGACCCGGCCGGTCATCGACCTGGCCCGCGGAACCCTGATGGCCACCTTCGGCCTCAGTCCCGAGGACGCCTGGAACGTCCTGGCCGACGTCTCCCAGCACACGAACACCAAACTCCACCAACTCGCCGAAGAACTCGTCGAATCGGTCAATGGGCCCCCGCTGTCCCCGTCTCTGCGGCAACAGCTGTCCGCGGCGGTCGACGCGGTCTCCGGCCCGGCTTAGGGGCATCCGGGGCCGACGTTTCCCGGTGCCCGTCCGGGTCACCCGTGGGCGCACGATCCGCTACCCGCGAGGAGAGCGCCATGACGGAGTTCGGATACTTCCTGTCGTGCGAGGAGCACGGTCCCGCCGAGCTGGTGGAGCAGGCCAGGATGGCGGAACAGGCGGGGTTCACGTCGTTGTGGATCTCCGACCACTACCACCCCTGGAACGACGCGCAAGGGCAGAGCCCGTTCGTCTGGTCGGTGATCGGCGCCCTCTCACAGGCCGTCTCACTGCCCGTGCAGACCGCCGTGACCTGCCCCCTCATCCGTATGCACCCGGCGGTGGTCGCCCAGGCCGCGGCCACCAGTGCCGTACAGCTGAACGGCCGGTTCCGGCTGGGTATCGGCAGCGGCGAGGCGCTCAACGAGCACATCCTCGGTGACGCGTGGCCCGAGGCCGATGTGCGCCTGGCGATGCTGGAGGAAGCGGTGCACGTGATGCGGGAACTGTTCACCGGGAAGCAGATCAGCCACCGGGGCGAGCATTACACGGTGGAGAACGCCCGGCTGTACACGGTCCCGGACGAGCCGGTGCCCATCGATGTATCCGCCTTCGGCCCGCACGCCGCCGAGGTCGCCGGCCGCGTCGGGGACGGATTCATCACCATGGCACCGGACGCCCCCGCCATCGAGCGGTTCCGGCGCAGCGGCGGCGGAACCAAGCCCGTCTCCGCCGGACTCAAGGTGTGCTGGGGGACCGACAAGGAAGAAGCCGTGCGTACGGCGCACCGCCTGTGGGCCAATGAACAGCTGCCTGGCGAACTCGCTCAACTCCTGCCCACCCCACGCCACTTCGAGCAGGCCTCGGAACTCGTCGGCCCCGATCGTGTCGCGGCCGGCGTCACCTGCGGCGACGATCCGGACGCCCATGTGAAGGCGGTCGAGCAGTACACCGACGCCGGGTTCGACACCGTCTACATCAACCAGATCGGCCCGGACCAACAGGGCTTCTTCGACTTCTACCGCACCAAGGTGCTGCCCCGACTGGGGAAGTGACACCCAGATCGATCGGGAAGTGACGCCCATATCGACGCGCCTGAATGCCGTTGTAGCTCAGAATCTCCAGGGCCCGGGTGTCCAGTGCCGCCGTCGGTCCGCGTGCCTCGACCACCGCCGACTCCCCTCTGCGAGCGGCCCGACGTGGCGGGCCGCTGGATGCGCTGAGGCGGGTTCCCGGTGATCGAGGGGGGCGGACGTCCTGTCAGGGGGTCCGGTCAGGGTGCCTTCCGGGCCTTGGCGAACTCGTCGAGGAAGGTTTCGCAGAACGCCTTCAGGTCGTCGGGCTTACGGCTTGTGACGAGCGTGTTCGGGCCGTGATCGCACACGCTCACCTGTTCGTCGACCCAGGTGCCGCCCGCGTTGCGGATGTCCGTGCGCAGACTCGGCCACGAGGTCAGCGTGCGGCCCGTGACCACGTCCGCCTCGATCAGCGTCCACGGCGCGTGACAGATCGCGGCGACCGGACGGCCCAGGTCGAAGAAGCCGCGGACCAACGCCACGGCGCCCTCGTCGGTGCGCAGCATGTCGGGGTTGGCGACCCCGCCCGGGAGCACCAGGCCGTCGAAGGTGTCGGCCGACGCGTCGCGCACGGTCAGCTGGACCGGGAACACCTCGGCCTTGTCAAGGTGGTTGAACGCCTGGATCTGTCCGGGTTCGGTCGACACGAGGACCGGCTCGTGTCCCTGGTCGATGACCGCCTGCCACGGCTCGGTCAGTTCGATCTGCTCGACGCCTTCGGGCGCCATCAGGAATGCGATACGCATCGTGTTCGATCTCCTTCTGCGGGTTGCCATGTGGCCACGTCGTGGACCGGTTCTGTGCGGGTCCCTGGCAGCCCTGGGTCAGTGCGGCAGCACGAGGCACCGGGCGCTCGGGTCCGAACGCCCGCCGTGCGCGAGGGATGTGACCCGATCGCCGTACAGGCACATCAGGGCGGTGAAGGGCAGGGACTCCTCGGTCCCGGCGGGCCGGTTGCGGAGGCGGAGCATGCTGTCTCCTCTGCGGTGGAGTCCCGGATCTTCGGGTACCGCCACCGCGTACCCGGTGGACGCCATTCCGACACGGAGGTTTGTCCCGCCGCTCCGAGGACACCCGCGCACTCGGAACGGCAGGTCGTCGCGTGCCGCCACCGCCAGGAGGATCGGCGGTGCTTGGATGACGCCACGGAAGCAAACCGGTTGAATTCGGGTGGACGGGTCCCGGCGGAGGTGCCATGTGAACCGGCGTAGAACGCTCCTGGGCGCGGGTGAGGTCCTGGCATGGTGGGCCGTTCTCGCCCTGCTGTGGCTGGTCTTCATCAGCGCGGTGGACACCCTGGAACTCGTCGTGGGGGCGTCCGCCGCGCTGATCGGCGCGTTCGCCGCGTGGGGTGCGCGCCGCGCGGTGAGCGGGTGGTGAACGGCTGGACCGTCGCCGCGACCGCCGCGCTCACCGCGGGCGTCGGGGCCGCGGTCTGGGGCGTCGCCACGGGCCCGCTGCGCCGCCGGGTCGTGGCGCAGAACCTGTCCACCTCGCTGGCCTGCCCCGTACTGCTCCTCCTGTCCCAGGGCTACGACCGCCCGTCGTACGTCGATCTCGCGCTGCTGCTGGCCCTGTTGGGCCCGGTCGGCACACTCGTCTTCGCCCGGCTGCTCGCGGAGGACCTTGCGGACGATCCTCCTCGCGCTTGGGGACTCACGTACGCGGTCGCGGGGTTCGGCGGTGCCGTCGTGATCGCCGTGTGCGTGGCCGCGGGCCCGGGGCGCGCCCTGGCCAAACTCCTGGTCGTCGGCGCCCTGTTGATCGGCGGGAACCTCACCGCGTCCCGTGCCCTGTCCGGCGGCTTCGCGGGGAGCCGGCGTGGATGATCCGCTGATCGTCGTCGCGCTGCTGCTGGTCGCCGCGTCCGCGACCGCCGCCGTGGCCGTCCGCGACCCCGCACGGCAGGCGCTCGTCCTGGCCGTCCTCGGAACGGTCCTCGCCGTCCTGTTCACCGTGCTCCAGGCCCCCGACGTGGCGCTGTCCCAACTCGCCGTGGGCTCCGCCCTCACTCCCCTGCTGATCATGCTGTCCGTGCGCAAGGTCCGGCGGCCGGAGCGACGCAAGGAGACGGAACGATGACCCGGCGGGCACGGCTGCTCGTCATGGCCGTCGGCGGCACGGGCCTCGCGGTCCTGCTGGTCGCCGCCTGCTTCGACCTGCCGGGCTTCGGCGGGGCCCGACACCCCTACGGGGACCGGGTGGTGCGCGCCTCCCTCGCCCGGCACACCGCGAACACCATCGCCTCCGTCAACTTCGACCAGCGCGCCTTCGACACCCTCGGCGAGATGAGCATCCTCTTCGCGTCCGTCCTGGGCACCGTCGTCCTGCTGCGCCAGACCCGCGACGAACACCGCGCCGCCCCCGAACCCGGGCACGTCGCCCTCCCCGTACGCCGGTACGCCCTCCTCGTCCTCCCCGTCGCCGTCGTCACCGGCCTGTACGTGATCGCGCACGGCCAGCTCAGCCCCGGCGGCGGCTTCCAGGGCGGTGTCGTCGTGGCGACCGCCCTCCACCTGCTCTACCTCGGCGCCGACTACCGCGCCCTGGAACGCGTCCGCCCGGTCGGCACCTACGAGATCGCCGACGCCCTCGCCGCCTCCGCCTACCTCGTCCTGGGCCTGGCGGGACTGGTCGCCGGCACAGCGTTCCTCGCCAACTTCCTTCCCTACGGCACCTTCAACACCCTCTCCTCGGGCGGCACGGTCCCCCTCCTGAACGCGGCCATCGGCATGGAGGTCGCCTGCTCGGTCGTCGTCCTGCTCGCCCACTTCCTGGACCAGGCTGTCGAGATCGAGAGCGGAGACGCGAAGTGATGTCGGTGTTCCCGTACCTCGTCGCCGCCTGGGTGTTCCTCGTCGGCTGCTACGGGCTGGCGACCAGCCGGAACCTCATCCACGCCGTGGGCTGCCTGGCCGTCTGCCAGTCAGCCACCTATGTCCTGCTGCTGGCCGTCGGCTACCGCGACGGCGCCACCGCGCCCGTCTTCTCCGACCTGAAGCCCGGCTCACGCCCCGTCGTCGACCCGGTGGTCCAGGCCCTCGCTCTCACCGACGTGGTCGTGGGGGCCACGGTGACCGCCGTACTCCTCGCCCTCGTCCTCCAGGTCTCCAAGCTCCACGGCACGCTCGACCCGGACGAACTCTCGGAGCTGCGCGGCTGATGCACCACCTGCTCCCGGTCCTCGTCGCCCTCCCCCTGCTCGGAGCCACTCTCCTCGTCGCCGCCGGACGCCACCTGCCCCGCGCCGCCGCCGAGACGCTCGGCTGCGTCTTCGCCGCGGGCACGGCCGGACTCGCCGTCGTACTCCTCCTCAACTCCTCACCGCCGCTTGTCGACTGGGTCGGCGGCTGGAACCCGAAGGGCGGCGAGAGCGTCGGCATCGTCCTGGTCGGGGACGGCCCCGGACTCGGCATGGCCGCGCTCGCCTCGCTGCTGACCGTGGCGGCGCTGGTGTACTCCTGGCACTACTTCGACGCGGCGCCCCACCGCCACGCGGGCTCCTTCCCCGCCCTGATGCTGCTCTTCCAGGGCGGCATGTGCGGCTTCGCGATCGCGGGCGACCTGTTCGACGCCTTCGTGTTCTTCGAGCTGATGGGCGTCGTGGCATACGCGCTGACCGGACACCGTGTGGAGGAACCCAAGGCCGTCCAGGGCGCGTTGTCCTTCGGCGTCCTCAACTCCCTCGGCGCGTACGCCATGTTGATGGGCATCGGCCTGCTGTACGCGCGCACCGGCGAACTCGCCATGACGAAGATCGGCGCGGGCCTCGACCGGCACGGTGGCCCCGACGCCCTCACCCTCGCGGCCTTCGCGCTCGTCCTGACCGGACTGCTGGTCAAGGCCGCCGCCGTGCCGTTCCACTTCTGGCTGCCGGACGCGCACGCGGTCGCGCCGACGCCCGTGTGCATGCTGCTGTCCGGCGTCATGGTCGAACTCGGCGCGTACGGCGTCTGGCGGGTCTACCACAGGGTCTTCTCGGGCCCGGGCGGCATCCCGGCGTCGGACCTCGAACGCGCCCTGGTCGTCCTCGGTGCCCTGACCGGCCTGGTCGGCGCGGTGATGTGCTGGTACCAGCGGCACATCAAACGGCTGCTGGCGTACTCCACGGTCGCCCACATGGGGCTCTTCCTCATCGGCATCGGCAGCCTCGGCCCCGAGGCCGACGACGGAGTCGCCCTGTATCTCCTGGGCCACGCGGGTGTGAAGGCCGCCCTGTTCGCCTGCACCGGCGCTCTCCTGGACCGCTACGGCTCGGTGGACGAACACGCCCTGCACGGACGCGCCCGCGAACTGCGCGCGGTGGCCGTGCTGTACGTCGTCGGCGCGCTGAGCCTCGCCGGGCTGCCGCCCTTCGGCATCGGCCTCGGGAAGGCGGTGCTGGAGGAGGCGGTGGGCGGCCCGTTGACCGTCCTGGTCGTCGCCGTGTCGGCGGTCACCGCGGGCGCGGTGCTCCGGGTCGCCGCACGCGTGTTCTTCGGCCTCGGCCCCCGGCCCGGCGACGAGTCGTCGTACGAGACCACCGGCGAGCGGGAGGAACCGGAGACGCGGAACCGGCTGAGCCGGGTGCCGGACACCATGACCGCGGTGCCCGCCGTGCTGTTGGTCCTGTCCCTCGCCATGGGCGCGTTGCCCGGCTTCGCCACAGCGGTCGGACACGCGGTGTCGGGCCGGGCCGCCCCCGCCCCGCACTGGACTCTCGCCGGCGTGCTCCTCGGCCTCGCCTCGACCCTGCTGGCCCTCGCCCTGGCCGCACTCGCCGTGACCCACCCGAAGCCACTCGGCGACCCCTCATGGACGGCTCCGCTACGACGCCTCCAGTCCGGCCACATCGGCGACTACGTGGCGTGGCTGCTGGTGGGCACGACCGTGCTGGCTGCGCTGGCGCTGCCGGGTGTCCTCAACGGCTGAGCGCCTTGCGCAGCGCCCGGCGCGACGCCTCGGCCCACACGGGCGGGATTTCCCGTTCGTCCCGCTCGGCCGCGGCCTGCTCCTGGCCGTACAACAGGCCCCAGGTGAAGCTCGGTTCACCCGCCGCGTGCGCCGCCAGGGCCACCGTCCGCACGGCGTCGCGCGCCACGACGCTGTCCTGGTGGTCGCCGAGCACCTGCTGGACGGCCTTGACCCGCCTGCCCAGCCGCTTGGCCGGTTTGCCGAGCGCGGCGCGGGCCGGTTCGGTGGCGTACCGCGTCTTCTTGGCCGCCTTGCGGGCCTCGTGCAGGGCCTTGTCGCGTTTCGTTCCCGGCGGGAGGTCCAGCGCATGGGCCATGCGGTCGGACAGGCGGTCGTACTCCTTGAGGACGGCCTTGGCCATGACCTTCTCCGGCGGCCGGGCGGCCCTGCCGCGCAGCGGGGGGCGTTCCGTCAGCGTCGCCAGACTGTTCAACAGGGCGAGGTGGCGGGGGGAGTTCAGGGCGGCGAGCGTGCGCAGGCGGGCCTCGGAGGTGTCGCCGACGTCCCACACCTGAAAGCGTGCGGCGGTCTCGCCGAAGACGAGTTCGCGGGGCAACTCCTCGATCCGGGCGGCCAGTCGCTCCCGAAGGACCTCATGGTCGCGTTCCGCGCCCAGTTCGGCGCCCAGCCACTTGAGTTCGTCGCGGACGGGGTCGGTGACCTCGCGGTCCAGGACCGACCGGTAGGAGCGCAGGACGCTGCGCAGCCGTCGGCACGTGGTGCGCATCTGGTGCACGGCGTCGGGCAGGCCGCGGCGGACGGCGGGGTCCAGGTCCACCAGGGCGCGGACCCGTTCGTCCACATACCGCAGGATCTCGTCGCCGGCGGACCCCGGCACCACGGTCTCGGCACGCGCGTCCGGCACCCGGGGCGCCCCGATCTCCGTCTCCTCCAGGGCGCGAGCCAGCTTGGAGGGGCTGTGCGCGCGGCGGATGCCGTGGGAGCCCAGCGTCTTCTCCACGGCGTCCAGCAGCCCGGGGTCGCTGTCCGTCGCGAGTTCGACCTCCATCTCGGTCCACGCGGCCCGGGTACCCGTGCCGAGCAGCGACTCGGCGCGGACCGCGTCCACGCTCAGCTCGGCGAGGGCCCCTCCGCCGGAGTCGACGAGCTGCCGTACGCCGCGGGCGGAACGGATGCGGACCACCGGCCGCAGCTCCGCGCCCCGGGTCCGGGAGAGCGTCAACTCCCGCAAGGCGTCCGGGAGTTCTTCGGACAGCGGGGCCCGCACCTCCTCCCGGCTGTCGCCGGACAGCGGCAGTTTGAGGTGCCAGCCCGCGTCGCTTCCGCCCGTCCTGCGCCGGAGCGTGGCCGAGGCGCGGGCCAGCCTCAGGTCGTCGGTGTCGTAGTACACGGCGTCCAGGTCCTCGGTGCCCCGGTCCACGACGGACGCGATCGCGTCCGTACCGGTGAGGTCGGGCAGCCACGAGGTGTCGTCGGCCGAGGGTGCTTCGTACTTCCGCTCTGTCTCTCGTTGCGTCTCGGTCATGGTGTGCGCGTACACATCTGGGGCCCGGTCAAACATCGGCGGTCCGTCGCCGCGTCAGGAGAGGGGTGGGACGAGCGGGGCGTCCCCGGGTTCTCCCGCCCGCCCCGGGCCACTTCGGGCCGCCGGCGTGGAACGGAGTTCCGGCAGCGGCCTGTCCCACACCGAGGGGCGGAGGGCGGCGAGCAGGTCGGCGAGGCCGTCGGGTGCCCGGCCGCGCAGTCGGGCCGCCGTACGGACGGGGTGCCGGTCGGTGCGGGCGATGCGATGGCCCTGCGCGGTGAGACGGGCCACCAGGTCGCGGTCCTCGCCGGTGGGCAGCGCGGCGAAACCACCCGCCCGCAGGTAGGCCGTGGCCGAGAGACCCAGGTTCGCCCCGTGGACATGCGGATGGTGCCACGGCTCCCCCGCCCCGGCGGGCCTGGTCCGGAAGTAGTGGGCGTCGTGCAGGGCGGTCAGCCTGCGTGACCCTCCGGCCAGCCGGACGGTGCCCAGCACCACGTCGTACCCCTGCCGCGCCCAGTCGATCTGGTCGGTGAGCCAGGTGTCGGGCACGGTCGTGTCGGCGTCCGTCATCGCCAGCCAGACGTCCCGGCCGGTGCCCGCGAGGAGGTGCAGCGCGTGGGCGGTCCCGGCGGCGCGCGCGACTCCTACGGTGCGGTGTTCGAGACGCACCACGTGTGCCCCGGCCCGCGCGGCGACGACGGCCGTGGCGTCCGTGCAGGCGTCCGCCGCCACCACCGTCACGACCGGCAGCGGCGCCACCTCCGCGGCCGCGCGCCGCACACTGCGCAGGCAGGCGCCGATCCGGTGCTCCTCGTTGTGCGCGGGGACGACGACGGCGACGGCCATGGGCGTCACGCCAGGCCCTCCGCCCGGGCCGGGGAGAGAACGGGGCCGTCCTCGCGGCCGTACTCGTGGACGGTGAGGGTGAAGTCGGGGTCGTCGTAGCGGGCGAGCCGCTTCAGGCCCGCCAGGGCGTCGACCTCTTCGGCGATGTCCCGGCCCGTGCAGGCGTGTTCGGCGACGGGATGGTTCCAGTGCGCCGTGACGAGATGGCCGCCCGCGGTCAGGCTCTCGGTGGTCCGGCGCAGCAGCCGCGCCCGTGTGCTGTCGTCGAAGTAGTAGAGCAGTTCCGAGAGGACCACGAGGTCGAACCGTGCGTCGGGCCACTCGTCGGGGACCGTCATCCGCCGGACGGTGACGTGGTCCGTCCCCTGGGTGCGCCGGGCCGTCGTCGCCACCGCCGAGGCGACGCGGTCGGTGGAGAGCAACCGGTCGCAGCGGGCGGCCAGCAGTGTGGTCAGCACGCCCACCGAGCAGCCCGGTTCGAAGGCCCGCTCGTAGCGGGGGCGGGGCAGGGCGGCGATGGTCAGGCCGTACTTGCGGCGGTCGTACCAGCGGTCCGCGAGGTGCCAGGGGTCGGCGGCGCCGGCGTACTGGTCCTCGAAGTAGGCGGCGGGGGTGTTCACCGGATCACCGTTTCGAACGTGCGGATGTGGTGGGCCAGTTCCTCGGGCGGCAGCACGGGCGGGACTCCGGGGCCGCGTGCGTCGAGCTGGCTGGCGAAGCGCGCCAGCGCGGCCTTCTTGCGTCCCAGCGCCACGGGGGTAAGCGGCAGCACACCGGCCCGCCGCCAGGGCACCCGGGGGTCGTCGGGGCGGGCCCAGTGCCACATCCACACCGGGAAGGACCACAGCGTGGTGCCCGTCGCGCGGCAGGCGCGGCGCGCCGCGCGTCCGGCGGCTTCGTGGTCGCTGTGCAGGTCGCCGTCCCACGGTGCCAGGCACAGGCGCGCGTCCGTCTCGGCGAGGAGAGCGGCGACGGCCGCGGTCGCCTCGTCCTCGTGCCGGTCCAGGGCCGTGTCCGGGAGGCCGGTGTGCAGGGGTGCGTGGAGCGGGCCGAGTTCGTCCAGCGCGGCGGTGAGTTCGCGGCGGCGCAGCGCGGCCAGCGTGTCGCGTGCCGGTGCGTCGCCGTCGCCGTGCGAGGCCTCCCCGTCGGTCAGGCAGATCGTGTGCACGGCGGTGCCCGCGCCGACGAGGGCGGCCATGGTGCCGCCGAAGCCCAGGACCTCGTCGTCGGGATGGGCCGCCACGACCACGACGGGCCCCTCGGGAAGGTCCAGGTGCGGCAGGCGGTCGGGCAGCCGGGCCGCGCGCCAGTCCTTCTCGTCGGTTCCGGGCGCGTCGATCTCCGCGGCGGCCGCCTCGCGCTCCTGCGCGGACAGGGCGCCCCGCGCCGCCCTCATCGCGTCTCCCGGGAACCGTCACCCAACGCGTGCCCCAGCTGTGCGAGGTCGCCCTCGGCGTGGTGCTGCCGGATGTAGACGGTCAGGTCGGCCACCGCACGGGCATGGCGTTCGTCGTGGCAGAGCGGACCGGCGCCCAGGGCCCGCCCGGTGTGGTCGAGGACCTCTGCGCACACCTTCTCGACCAGAGCCCTCACCCGCAGACCGCGCACCCGGGCCTCGCCTCGCTCGTCGAGAGGATCGGCGTCGATGTCCTCGGCCGCCCGGCGCATGACCGTGTCGGCGGTGCTGAGCAGCACGTCCACCGCGCCCGCGTGGGCCGCCGCGTGCTCGTTGAGCCGACCGGCCGCGGAGCGCTCGTACAGCGGTGCCGCGACCGCGTACGCGCCCCCGAGCCAGCAGGCCGCCACGCCCACCCCTCCGTGCAGGAAACCGGGCCGGTCCACGTAGGCGCCGGGCTCGCCCACCGCGCGGGCGGGCACGTCGGCGAAGGACACGTCCAGGCTGTCGCTGTCGGCCATCCCGACCGCCGGCCAGGTCCCGGGCAGCGGCGTCACGCCGGGGTGGTCCAGCGCCACGGCGAAGAGGCGGTACCCGTCGTCCGCCTCGGCGGTCACGAGCGCGTGGGTGCAGCACCTGGCTCCGGAACAGTACGGTTTGACACCGCTCAGCCTCCATCCGTCCGCCGTGCGCGTCGCGTTCACGACGGGGCTCGGCGGCCGTGCCGCCCACACTCCCCAGCGCTCCCCCGGCTCGGGCAGCGAACCGTCGACCTCGTGGAGGATCGCGGCCGCGTCAAGATGTCCCTCGGCCAGCCGGGCGAGCGACAGGTCACGCCGTCCCAGCGCGGTGAGGACGGCGAATCTACGGCCCGTCGAGCGCCCCGGCAGCGGTACGGCGGGCGCCTCCCGCTCGACGAACCCGGCGAACAGCCCGGACGTCCGCCGCGCACCGGTGTCCGGCGTCCTCCCCTCGGAGGCATCGGGCTCTCTCCCCTCGCCGACGTCGGACACTCTCCCTCCGTCGGCTGAGGAAACTCCGAAATGGGCGACATCGGTGGACGTGATCACCGCGGACTCCTTCAGGTGCGACAAATCCGAACATGCGCCCGTGTTTCCAGGGACGGCCAGCGCAAACGCTGTGCCCGAAGTGGTCTCCGGTGCCCCTGTCGCGTCGTCCCCGTCGTACACCGCACCGCCTCGCGGGCACTCGCCCGGCTCCACGCCCCCCGTCCGAGGAACCGCCCCTGACCACACGTCCCCGCGACGTGTTCCCTGCGCCGCCCGGAGGAGCCCGCTCGGCGAGCGGAAAACCGCACATCCCGGGTACGCGAGCCATCGACCGACTCTGTGGCCGTTCGTATGGGAGGCAGTGGCTTGTTCGAGGGCTTCGAGATCAGCCGGTTCGAGGTCGACGACGCGTCGATCTTCGTCCGCCACGGCGGCGAGGGCCCACCCGTGGTCCTGCTGCACGGTCATCCCCGCACGTCCGCGACCTGGCATCGGGTGGCACCGCTGCTGGTACGGCGCGGTTTCACCGTGGTCTGTCCCGACCTGCGAGGCTACGGCCGCTCGCGCGGGCCGGTGCCCACGGCGGACCACACCGGGTACTCCAAGCGGGCCGTCGCCGCCGATGTCGTCGCGGTGATGCGCCGCCTCGGCCACAGCCGGTTCGCCCTAGCCGGGCACGACCGCGGCAGCGGCGTCGCCCTGCGGCTCGCGCTCGACCACCCGGACGCGGTGTCGAAGGTGGCCCTGATCGACGGCCTGCCCATCTCCGAGCATCTGTCCCGGATCACGCCGGAGTTCGCCACCCAGTGGTGGCACTGGTTCTTCTTCGCCCAGCCGGACGTCCCCGAGCGGGTCATCAACGCCGACCCGGACAGCTGGTACAGCGGCGACCCGCGGAGCATGGGCGAGGAGAACCACGCCGAGTGGCGGGAGGCCATGAGAAACCCCGATGTCGTCCGGGGGATGCTGGAGGACTACCGGGCCGGGCTCACCGTCGACCGGCGGCACGAGGAGCAGGACCGGGCGGCCGGGGTGCGCATCCGGTGTCCGGCGCTGGTCCTGTGGTCGCTCAGGGACGACCTGGAGGACCTGTACGGCGACCCGCTGAAGATCTGGCGCGCGTGGGCGCCGGACGTGCGGGGTCACGGCATCGACTCGGGGCACCACGTGGCCGAGCAGGCTCCGGAGACGCTCGCCTCCTCCCTCGCGGACTTCTTCGCCCGCGAGGACGCGGACGAGCACCGCGACGGGCACCGTGGCGCAGCCGGTTGACCTGGCCTGCGGCTCGTCGGGCGGCGGGGCACCGCAGGAGAGTGCCGGCGCCCCGTGTGACTCCGCCCCGCGTGGGGTACCCGGCGTCGGGTCGAGGTTCCGCAGACACAGGGAGAGAAGCGTGAACGAGTACAGTCCGGGCAGTCACGGGGACGGCGAGGGCCGGGAGACCAAGCCCGTGCCGAGGGACATGCCCGACCAGCAGGCGGGCGCCGCCGGGGATGCCTGGGAGCCCGACGGCGACGCGCCTCGGTCGGCCGAGGACGAACAGCCCGACCCGCAGGTCCCCGACACGGACGAGGCCGGCACGGGTAGGCATGGTTCCCCGCGCTCCGGAAGCCCCCGCCCCGAGCACCCGGTGCCCGACGAGCCGTCCGGCTGACATTCCGCGCGCCGTAGCGGCCCCGGTGGGCCAGTCTGGAGACGGCGCCACTGCCGCCGTCGGAGTCCCAGCCGTCGAGAGGACACACCATGGGTGTGCGTACCTGGATCAGCGAGTGGCCCGCCTTCCGTCAGCTCACCGGAACGGACCCGCTGGGCCGGGGCCGGGCCGCGATGTCGACGCGCACCCGACAGCTCAGACCGCGCACGGACACAGCCGACCGGGTGGTGAAGTCCGTGTGCCCGTACTGTGCCGTGGGCTGCGGCCAGCAGGTCTACGTCAAGGACGACAAGGTCGTCCAGATCGAGGGCGACCCGGACTCCCCCATCAGCCGGGGCCGCCTGTGCCCCAAGGGCTCGGCGACGCTCCAGCTCACCACCGGACCGGCCCGTCGCCACGAGGTGCTGTACCGGCGGCCGTACGCCACCGACTGGGAGCCCCTGGACCTGGAGACGGCCATGGACATGGTGGCCGACCGGGTGATCGAGACACGGCGCCGGACCTGGGAGTGGGAGTCGGAGGGGCTGCGCACCGCGCGCACCCTCGGCATCGCCAGTCTCGGTGGCGCGACCCTCGACAACGAGGAGAACTACCTGATCAAGAAGCTGCTGACCGGTCTCGGCGTGGTCCAGGTGGAGAACCAGGCCCGGGTCTGCCACAGCTCCACGGTCGCCGGGCTCGGCACCTCCTTCGGGCGGGGCGGCGCCACCACCTTCATGCAGGACCTCCAGCACGCCGACTGCATCGTCATCCAGGGCTCCAACTTCGCCGAGGCGCACCCGGTCGGCTTCCAGTGGGTGATGGAGGCCAAGAAGCGCGGTGCCCGCGTCATCCATGTCGACCCGCGCTTCACCCGCACCAGCGCGCTGGCCGACCTGCACGTCCCGATCCGGGCCGGCAGCGACATCGCGTTCCTGGGCGGGATCATCAACCACGTCCTCACCGAGGAGAAGGACTTCCGCGAGTACGTCCTCGCCTACACCAACGCCGCCACCCTGGTGAGCGAGGATTTCCGCGACACCGAGGACCTCGACGGCGTCTTCTCCGGCTTGGACGAGGGCAAGCACCACTACGACCCGAGCAGCTGGCAGTACGAGGGCGTCGAGGTGCAGCAGCCCACGGGTGAGGTCGACGAGCAGTACGAGGAGCGTGTCCAGGGCTCCGGCGGCTCCGAGACACACGGTTCGGGTGGTGCGCAGACCTCGGGCAGGCCACCCCGGGACGAGACACTGCGCCACCCGCGCTGCGTCTACCAGATCCTCAAGCGCCACTACGCCCGCTACACACCGGAGTTGGTGGAGGAGGTCTGCGGTGTACCGCGCGAGACGTTCCTCCGGGTGTGCGAGGACCTGACCGCCAACTCGGGCCGGGAGCGGACGAGCGCGTTCGTGTACGCGGTCGGCTGGACCCAGCACTCGGTCGGCGCCCAGTACATCCGCGCGGCGAGCGTGCTCCAGCTGCTGCTCGGGAACATCGGCCGCCCCGGCGGCGGCATCCAGGCCCTGCGCGGCCACGCCTCCATCCAGGGCTCCAGCGACATCCCCACCCTCTTCAACCTGCTGCCCGGCTACCTCCCCATGCCGCACGCCCACGCCCACGAGGACCTCGAAGCCTTCATCGACGCCAGCCGCACGGACAAGGGCTTCTGGGGCAACATGCGGGCCTACTTCGTGAGCCTCCTCAAGGCGTACTACGGCGACGCGGCCACCGCCGCCAACGACTTCTGCTTCGACCACCTGCCACGCCTGACCGGCTCCCACTCCACCTACGACACCGTGCTGGCCCAGCTGGACGGCGTGTGCAAGGGCTACTTCCTGATGGGCGAGAACCCCGCGGTCGGCTCCGCCAACACCCGGCTCCAGCGGCTCGGGATGGCCAACCTGGAGTGGCTGGTCGTCCGGGACTTCTCCCTCATCGAGTCGGCGACCTGGTGGCAGGACGGCCCGGAGATCGAGACCGGCGAGCTGCGCACCGAGGACATCGGCACCGAGGTGTTCTTCTTCCCGGCCGCCGCCCACACCGAGAAGGCCGGCTCCTTCACCAACACCAACCGCTGGCTCCAGTGGCACCACGCGGCCGTGGAACCCGAGGGCGATGCCCGCAGCGACCTGTGGTTCATGTACCACCTGGGCCGCCGCATCAAGGAGAGGCTGAGCACGTCGACCGACCCGATGGACCGGCCCGTGCAGGATCTGACCTGGGACTACCCGGTGGACGGTCCGTTGCGGGAGCCGGTCGCTGCCGCCGTGCTCGCCGAGATCAACGGCCACGGCCCGGACGGCGCGCCGCTCTCCGCGTACACCGAGCTCAAGGACGACGGCTCGACGCGGTGCGGCTGCTGGATCTACTGCGGGGTCTTCGCGGACGGCGTGAACCGGGCCGCCCTCCGCAGGCCCGGCAGCGAACAGGACTGGGTGGCCGCCGAGTGGGCCTGGGCCTGGCCCGCCAACCGGCGCATCCTCTACAACCGGGCCTCGGCCGCACCCGACGGCACCCCGTGGAGCGAGCGCAAGGCGTACGTCTGGTGGGACGGCGACGCGGGGAAGTGGACCGGTCACGACATCCCCGACTTCGTGCCCGACCGGGCCCCGGACTTCGTACCGGACGAGGACGCGACGGGTCCGGACGCCCTGCGCGGCGACGACCCGTTCATCATGCAGGCCGACGGCAAGGGCTGGCTGTACGCGCCCGCCGGGCTGGAGGACGGCCCGCTCCCCACGCACTACGAACCGCAGGACTCCCCCTTCACCAACGCCCTCCACCCCTCCACACCACGTTCCCCCGTGCGCCAGTTGCTGCCCCGCGAGGGCAACCGCTACCACCCCAGCGGCGACGAGAAGGGCGCCGAGGTCTTCCCGTACGTCGTCACCACGCACCGGCTGACCGAACACTTCACGGCGGGCGGCATGAGCCGCTGGTCGCCCTATCTCGCCGAGCTCCAGCCGGAGTTCTTCTGCGAGGTCTCCCCCCAACTGGCCGCCGAACGCGGCCTGGAGCACATGGGGTGGGCCACCATCGTCACGGCCCGCAACGCCGTCGAGGCCCGTGTGATGGTCACCGCGCGCATCAGGCCGCTGACCGTGGGCGGCCGTACGGTCCACCAGATCGGGCTGCCGTTCCACTGGGGTCCCAACGGCGTGGCCACCGGCGACGCCGCCAACGAACTCGTCGCCATCGCCCTCGACCCCAACGCCCATATCCAGGAGGACAAGGCGCTCACCGCCGACATCCGCCCGGGGCGCCGGCCACGCGGCCCGGACCTGCCGAAGCTGGTCGCCGAGTACCGCAGGCGCGCGGGCATCACCGCCGAAACAGGGACGGAGACGAGGAAATGACGGACCGTCATCTGCTGAGCGGCACCGAACCCGATCCCGCCCGCGACGCCGGACACTCCCAACCCCCGCCCCGCGTCGGCTTCTTCACCGACACGTCCGTCTGCATCGGCTGCAAGGCGTGCGAGGTGGCGTGCAAGGAGTGGAACGCCATCCCGGAGGACGGCCTCTCCCTCACGGGAATGAGCTACGACAACACCCAGGGGCTCGGCGCCTCCACCTGGCGCCATGTCGCCTTCATCGAGCAGGAGAAACCTCAGGTTCCGGCGCCGGAGGGACGCACCCAACTCCAGCTGGTGGACCCGGAGTCCGAGACGCGGGCCGATCCCGGAGAGATGCGCTGGCTGATGTCGTCCGACGTGTGCAAGCACTGCACCCACGCGGCCTGCCTGGACGTCTGCCCCACCGGCTCCCTCTTCCGCACCGAGTTCGGCACGGTCGTCGTCCAGGAGGACATCTGCAACGGCTGCGGCTACTGCGTACCCGCCTGCCCGTACGGCGTGATCGAGCAACGCCCGGACGACGGACGGGCGTTCAAGTGCACGATGTGCTACGACCGGCTCGGCGCCGGACAGGAACCCGCCTGCGCCAAGGCCTGCCCCACGGAGTCCATCCAGTTCGGCCGCCTGGACGAACTGCGCGAACGGGCCGCGCTGCGCGTGGACCAGTTGCACGAGGCGGGCGTGGACGGCGCCCGGCTCTACGGCCACGAACCCGATGACGGGGTCGGCGGCGACGGCGCGTTCTTCCTGCTCCTCGACGAGCCCGAGGTCTACGGACTGCCCCCGAACCCAGTGGTCACCACCCGCGACCTCCCCACCATGTGGAAGCACGCGGGTGCGGCGGCCCTCTCGCTGGTCGGCGGCATCGCGCTCTCCTTCGCACTGCCCGCCCTCCGGGGCAGGAAGGGAACACGATGACGGCGGTAGAGCGGAACGAGCAGGGCGGTCCCCGCGGGCGCGGCGGACGACGCGGTCGTCGAGGTCGTCGCGGAGAGCAACTCATGGTCCCCCGCGCCGAGTTCGAGTCGTACTACGGCCGCCCGGTCATCAAGGCACCGTCATGGGGCGCACGCGACATCGCCGGGTACTTCTTCCTCGGCGGGCTCGCCGGTGCGGGCTCCGTGCTCGCGGCCGGCGCCCAGCTCACCGGACGCAGGACCACCGCCACGGCGATGAAGGTGTCCTCGCTCGCCGCGGTCTCCCTGTCGGCCGCCGCGCTCGTGCACGACCTCGGGGTACCGAGCCGGTTCCCGAACATGCTGCGGGTCCTCAAGCCGACCTCTCCCATGAGCGTGGGTTCGTGGCTGCTGGCGGGGTACGGTCCGGCCGCCGGCGCGGCTGCCCTGAGCGCGGTCACCGGGCGGCTGCCCCGGGCCGGTGCGGCGGCGACCGCCGCGGCCGCGCTGCTGGGTCCGGCGGTGGCCTCGTACACGGCGGTCCTGGCGGCGGACACCGCCGTGCCGGCCTGGCACGGCGCGCACCGTGAACTCCCGTACGTCTTCGCCGCGTCGGCGACCGCGGCCGCGGCCGGGATGGGGCTGGTCGTCGGTGCCGCGGAGGAGTCCGGCCCGGCCCGCAGCGCGGCGCTGCTGGCAGCCGCGGCCGAGGCGACGGCGCTCCGGGCGGCGGAGAAGCGGCTGGGCATGGTCGCCGAGACCTATCGAGAGGGGCGGGCCGGGACCCTGTTGCGGGCCGCCCGGCTGCTCACCGCCGCCGGAGCCAGCGGCGGTGTGCTGCTCGCCCGGCGCAGTCGGGCGGCCGGCGTGGCGAGCGGACTCGCCCTTCTCGCGGGCTCCGCGTGCACCCGCTTCGGCGTCTTCGCGGCCGGGGTCGCCTCGGCGGAGGACCCGAAATACACCGTGGTGCCCCAGCGCGCCGCCGTGCCGCCCGACGTGAGCTGAGGTTCCGGGGCCCGGACACGGACGTCACCGAGCCGGCCGTCCCGGATTCCCGGGGCTCCGCCGCCCTCCTGACACCCGGTCCTGGCGCGCGGGCGCTACGCGGCGTCGGCCATGACGCCTTCGCGCACAGTGGCGCACGAGGTGCTGATCAGCCGGGAGATGTGCATCTGGGAGACACCGAGTTCCTCCGCTATGCAGCTCTGCGTCATGCCCCGGAAGAAGCGCAGGTACAGGATGGTGCGTTCACGCCTGGGCAGCTTCCGCAGGACCGGCTTGACCGCTTCCCGGTCGACGACCAGGTCGAACCCCGCGTCCCACTCCCCCAGCAGCCCGGCAAGCGTCGACCCGCCGTCCTCGCCCGGCGTCTCGGCATCCAGCGAGAGCGCGGTGAAACTGTCCAGTGCCTCAAGCCCGATCCGCACGTCCTCCTCGCTCAGGTGCGTGTACTCGGCGATCTCCGCGATGCCCGGGCACCGCTCCGCGCCCGACCCCGCTCCCGACAGCTCCCGTACGGCGATACGCACCCGGTTGCGGAGTTCCTGGACGCGCCGGGGCACGTGCAGGGCCCACATGTGGTCGCGGAAGTGCCGCTTGATCTCACCGGTGACGGTCGGGACCGCGTAGCTCTCGAAGGCGTGGCCGCGCCCGGGGTCGTAGCCGTCGACCGCCTTGACCAGGCCCAGTGCCGCGACCTGGCGCAGGTCCTCGTAGGACTCGCCCCTCCCCCGGTAGCGGCCGGCGATGCGTTCGGACATGGGCAGCCAGACGCGCACGAGTTCGTCGCGCAGGGCGTCGCGTTCGGGGCCTTCCGGCAGACGGGCGAGGCGGGCGAACGCGGCGGCGGTGTCGGGGGCGTCGTCGTGCGGGTGGCGCTTCCTGGTGGCAGTGTCCATGGTGCTCACAACTCCCTCAAGGGGTGTCGAATGGACGATCCCCATGGGAGCGAACCCACGCCGACCAGGTGGAACACACCCGCGATCCGACATGTGCCGACTCCCACGGACGTGCCTCCTGTCCGAAGCACTCACAGCCCGTTTTCCCGCTCGAACGCCCCCGAAACAGTCATATGGGGACAATGACAGCGGGTGAACAAATCATCGCGAAAAGTAGCAAACCGGTCAAGAGGAGCGGATGGCAGTCGGGTTCGCACGGCCGGGAAAGCGCTGTGCATGCGTATGTCGACGCGGGGTATTCGGCCCGCGGACAACAGGTTCAGGTGAATGGAGGCCCCTGGTGCTGATGGCACACCCCGCGGTGTTGAAGGACCTGGTCGAGCAGTACGAGACGCTGCGCGCGCTGCATGCCGAGAACGGCGGCCCCGCCGCTCGCCGACGCATGGACGACATCGCCTACACGCTGTGCGTGTCGACCGGTACCCGTGACATGGACGTGGCCCTCGTCGCCGCCCGCCATCGGCTCCCCGGCGCCCGTCCTCAGGACGACTCCTTGCTGACGGCGGGCTGACGACCTCCCGCAGGAGGAGTCCTCGGCTCCCCGACACACACGCGGGCACCGGTGTGTGGATCAGGCCCACGTGGATACGTGGAGTGGAGCAATCCGAATCGTCCGAAAGGTACGCACACCATGGGGAGCCAGAACCACGACGACGTCATGGGCGACGAGGTCTACCAGCCCGAGGGCCCCGACGACCGGGAGGACGAGGGCATCCTCGACCCCGAGGACACGCTCACCGACCGGGTCAGCGACCCCTATGACGAGGGCTGGTCGCCGCCCGAGCGTCCCCTCGCGGTGGAACACGAGGGCACGACGGCGCGTGAGCAGCGCGAGGGCGAGAGCCTGGACCAGCGGCTGGCGGAGGAGCGTCGCGACCCGGCGCTGGAGGAGCCCGGCGCGGACGACGGCGTAGGGGATCTCCCGGACGGCGCGGGCGAGCCGCTGGACGACGAGGTGGGGGCGGACCGGGCCGGTCGCCTCGTGGCACCGGACGAGGGCGCCCACGAGGACGCCGAGAAGGACATGCTCGCCGAGGACGTGGGCATCGACGGCGGTGCGGCCTCCGCGGAGGAAGCGGCCGTCCACCGCATCCCGGACGAGGACGACATCCGCCCCTAGGGCCTGTCCGTAAGGGAGACCTTCGGCCCGGCCGTGCCTCGCGCGACAGGCCGGCCTCGCCCGCGGGCACCGTGCCCGGGAGACCGGTCAGCGCCCGTCAGACCCCCGCGCCTCCGCGGCGACCTGGTGGAGGGTACGGCCGCTGCGCACCGAGCGGGCCCGGCGCGGGTCGGGGGTCGCCCGGGCCGCCGTACGGGAGCTTTGCTCCTTGGTCTTCACCAGCAGCCAGGCCTCGTCCTTGCCGCCGCCCGCACCGCCGCGGAACCGGGTGAGCGCGTACTCGCCGTGCAGTTTCGAGCCGTGGAGCCGGAAGGTGACGTGTCCGTGGTCGAGTGCCTCGTCGAACGGGACGGGCCGGCCCTGCCGGTCGTGGCTCTGCGGGCGGTAGGTGCCGTGGTCCCAGACGATGACGGTCCCGCCGCCGTACTCGCCCTCGGGGATGACGCCCTCGAACTCCTCGTACTCCAGCGGATGGTCCTCGGTGGGGACGGCGAGCCGCTTGTCCCCCGGATCGGCGGAAGGACCTTTGGGCACGGACCACGACTTCAGCACGTCGCCGACCTGGAGCCGGAAGTCGAAGTGCATCGTGCTCGCGTCATGGATCTGCACCACGAACCGCGGCTCCGCCCCGCTCCCGCCGGACCGGCCCCGGGGCTCGGCGGTCCGGCCGAAGTCGCGCTTTCCGTGGTACGTCCGCAGGGGGTCCTTGTCCGTCACGTCGAGCCCGCCTTTCCGCGCTCTCGGGGGCGCGAGCCCGGTACGAGACGCCCGCCCGAGGCTCACGAGGTCACGGACCGGGTACCCGTCCGCTCCGGCCCGACCCACGGAACGGCTCCGGAGGCGAAGAATCCGCTCGAAGGTGCAGGCTGGAACACATGGCAAAGACCGCGCTGATCGTCATCGACATGATCAACACGTACGACCACGACGACGCCGATCTGCTGCTGCCCTCGGTGAAGGCGTCCCTGCCGGGGGTGACCAGGCTGCTGGAGAGCGCCCGTCGGCACGACGTGCCGGTGATCTACGTCAACGACAACTTCGGGCAGTGGCGCTCGCACCACGGCGAACTCCTGGAGGCCGCGCTCCGCGGACCGCACGCGGAACTGGTGCGGGCCGTCGCCCCCGACGACACGTCGCTGTTCGTCGTCAAGGCACGGCACTCGGCGTTCTACGAAACCCCGCTCAGTTATCTGCTCGGCCAGGAAGGCGTCGACCACGTGGTGCTGTGCGGGCAGGTCACCGAGCAGTGCGTGCTGTACTCGGCGCTCGACGCCCACATCCGGCATCTGGACGTCACGGTGCCGCGCGACGCCGTCGCGCACATCCACCAGGACCTGGCCGAAGCCGCCCTGGAGATGATGGAACGCAACATGGGCGCGCACATCACGACCGCGAACGAGGTCCGCTTCCCCGACCAGACCGACCCGTGACGGACGGCCGTGACCAGTCCGGTCCCGCTCCCGGGTGACGACCTGAATCGCGCGGTAACGACCGGGTCCCGTCGGAGTGATGACCGTTCCTTGCCGACGGCTTTGCCGCCGCGCACCCGTTCCCGGGAAGGAGAACTCGCATGACAGCGAACAGATCCCCCCGCGGCACGACCCTGCTCGCGGACCCCCTGCGCAACAAAGGCACCGCGTTCGGCCCCCAGGAGCGGGCGGAACTCGGCCTCGAAGGGCTGCTCCCGCCCGCGGTGGAGACGCTCGACCAGCAGGCCGACCGCGCCTACGAGGCGTTCCTCGGCTACGACAAGCCGCTGAACCGGCACATCTATCTGCGCCAGTTGCAGGACACCAACGAGGTCCTCTTCCACCACCTGGTCACCGGCCATCTGGAGGAGACACTGCCCGTCGTCTACACGCCGACCGTCGGGGAGGCGTGCCGGCGCTTCAGCGAGATCTACCGCCGCCCGCGCGGACTGTTCCTGTCGTACGAGGACCGGCATCGCTTCCGGGAGATCCTGCGCAACCGACCGCACCGGGACGTGGACGTCATCGTCGTCACCGACGGCCAGCGCATCCTGGGACTGGGCGACCAGGGCGTCGGCGGCATGGGCATCCCGGTCGGCAAGCTCAGCCTCTACACCGCGATCGGCGGCATCCACCCGGCCCGCACGCTGCCGATCCTGCTGGACGCCGGGACGGACAACGAGGAACTGCTGGCCGACCCGCACTACCTGGGCCGCCGCGAGCACCGGGTCACCGGTGACGCGTACGACGAACTGGTGGAGGCACTGGTGTCGGCGGTGGAGGCCGAACTGCCCGGCACGCTGCTCCAGTGGGAGGACTTCGCGACCGCCCACGCCCGCCCGATCCTCACCCGCTACCAGGACAGGCTGCTGACCTTCAACGACGACATCCAGGGCACCGCCGCCGTCGCCCTCGGCGCACTCACCACGGCCACGACGGTCGCGGGCAGCCGCCTGACCGACCAGCGGATCGTGGTCCTCGGCGCGGGCTCCGCCGCGGTCGGGGTGGCCGACATGATCCGTACGGCGATGACGGACGAGGGCCTGTCACCGGACGAGGCCCGTTCGCGGTTCTGGTTCGTGGACGTCGACGGACTGCTCGTGGACTCCCGTGACGGCCTGAGCGAGGAGCAGCGCGTCTACGCCCGCGGCGACATGCCGGAGTCCTATGACCTGGCCGAGGTGGTCCGCCGGGTGGAGCCGACGGTGCTGATCGGGCTGTCCACCGCGAAGGGCGCCTTCACCGAGGAGATCGTCCGGCACATGGCGTCCACGTGCGAGCGCCCGGTGATCTTCCCGCTGTCCAACCCGACCTCCCACTCCGAGGCCGACCCCGCCGACCTGGCCCGCTGGACGGACGGCAGGGCGCTGATCGCCACCGGCTCACCGTTCCCGCCGCTGAAGACCGACGGCCGCGAAGTACCGGTGGCCCAGGCGAACAACGTGTACGTCTTCCCGGCGATCGGCCTCGCGGTCACGGCCGCCCGCGCGACCAGGGTCACCGACCGGATGCTGGTCGCCGCCGCCCGCGCCGTCGGCCGGTGCGCCGCACGATCCGTGCCGGACGACGCCGGCCCCGCACCCCTGCTGCCACCCTTGCGGGGCATGCGGGAAGCCGCCCTCGAAATCGCCGTGGCCGCGGCGGTGGCGGCGGTCGAGGACGGCGTGGCACCGGAGGCGACCGAGGACGAACTCCGGGCGGCGGTCACCCGCACGCGATGGGTCCCGCGGTACGAACGCTGACCGGCGGAGCAAGGGGGCGGCGCGACCCGCGCCGGGCGGGAACCGGTCACAGCCATTTCAGGCGCCTGAACAGCGCGTAGAGGATTCCGCAGATCGCCGCGGTGGCGACGATGGTCATCGGGTAGCCCCAACGCCAGTGCAGCTCCGGCATGTTGTCGAAATTCATGCCGTAGTTCCCGACCACCACCGTCGGCACCGCGGCCAGAGCGGCGACCGCGCTGATGCGCCGCATGTCGTCGTTCTGGCCGACGCCGATCTCCGCGGTCCAGGCGTCCCTCGCGCTGTCGAGCATCTCCCCGAGCTGCTCGGTCTGCTCCACGACGCGACGCAGCCGGTGCGCGAGGTCACGCAGCGGATCGCCGCCCGGCCCCGACGCGGCCAGGGCCTCCGCCGCCGCCCCGAAGGCCAGCGCGGCGGGCCCGGCGGTGCGCCGGAGCCGGAAGATCTGCCGGTGCAGGTGGTGGGCGGCCGCGAGCCGGCGCCGCCGTTCGCTCCGCTCGGCCCGGCGCCCCATCTTCGTCAGCACGTCGTCATCGGGCTCCGGGTCCGCCTCCTCGGTCGCCTCCTCCAGCGCTTCGGCGATCTCCTCGTACTGGTCCGTGACCACGCCGGTCACCAGCCGTACCAGCTCGGTCGAGTCCCCGCCGCCCGTGAACCGATCGTCGAATTTCCGTTCCAGGGCTTTTCTCAGCCCGGTCCGGCCGTGCTCCACGGCCAGCGCGAACCCCGGTCCGGCGAACAGGACCACACATCCGGAACGGCTCACACGAGGCAGCTCGCCAGCAGCGCCCGCAGATCCGTCGAGGCCGCACGTCCGAAGCGTCAGGACGGTGACGTCGTCCACCCGGTCGAGCCCCGGCCGTGTGCCCGGCACACTCGCTCGCTCCGCGAGGCCTCGGGCCAGACCGCATGCGTCGGCGGCCCGCCGCAGACCGTCACCGTCATCGCCGTTCACCATGATCCAGGCGACACCATCCCGCGCGCGGGCCTGTCGCACCAGCTCCGGCAGATCGTCGCCGGATGTCGGTGAAGTAGCGGCACCGCCCAGCACCACGGCCCACGGGGGCGGCGCGGGACGTGCGGGTCGGGGATCGGAAACGGTCATCGCGGAGCCCTCCCGGCTGACGACTGTCGAGGTCGCATGATCGGCACGTGTGCCCGCGTCTCCGCACGACACGCATGCGATGAACCTCCGACTCCGCGCGAGCGGCGCTTTCCACACCGCACCGGGCCGGCCCCCGGCAGCAGCGTTCCTGTGTCGGCCGTGGGGCTGCTGGTGGGGGTCAGGGGTCAGTCGCGGTTGCGGCGCCGGTCGCCGCTGCGTCGGCGGAGTCCGTCGGTGTGGCGGGTGAGGTCGTCGACGCGTGCGGCGAGGTCGGGATGGCCGGACGCCAGGTAGGGGTGTGTGTCCGTCAGGGGTGCGACGAGGGCAGCCGGGTCGTTGTCGGCGAGAGCGGTGGTGAGTTCGGCGAGCGGGGCGGCGGCGGAGAGGTCGGGCAGGGCGGTGATCTGTCCGGCGAGCTGGCGCAGGGTGGCGGCGTTGGCGCGGGCCCACGCGGTGACCGTGCGGTCGGCGGCACGGCGGTCGCGGGTGGCCGTCACCCGCTGCTCACCCGTGGTCCCCGGCCTTCCGGGGCGGACGCGCAAGTAGCGGCGTTCAGCGGCCTGGCGGCTGGACACGCCCAGGGGGTGAGCGAGATCGGCCCAGCTGGCGCCGGCCTCCCGTGCGGCCTCGATCAGGCCCGGTTCCCACTCGGCGAGTTGCTCGCGTGCTTCACGCAGCACGAGCAGCGCGGCGAGCACCTGCTCGGAGCTGCCGGGGTCCGGGGCGGGGGCGGTGCCGTCCGGCAGGGCCCGGGCGGTGTGCAGGGCCTCCTGGATGGTGTCCAGCGCCGCGGCGGCGGCAAGGAAGGATGCCGGCGCGGGACCGGGGGCGCGCGGAGTGGGCTCATCGTCCTTGGTCATCGGGCCTCCAACCCTGTTGTCATCCTCTCGATGACTGCGAACTTGTCATCACTTGGATGACATGTTACAACGGATGACAGGTGAACGCATTGGCAGTGACCAACCGGAACCCTGGAGGTGTTTGACGATGTTGATGCGTACCGACCCCTTCCGCGAGCTCGACCGGCTCGCCCAGCAGGTCCTGAACACGACGGGGACCTGGTCTCGGCCGTCGGCGATGCCGATGGACGCCTACCGCGAGGGCGACCAGTACGTGATCGCCTTCGACCTGCCCGGCGTGGCCAAGGACGCGATCGACATCGACGTCGAGCGGAACATGCTGACGGTCAAGGCCGAGCGGAGGCCCGTCACCAAGGCGGACGACGTACAGATGGAGCTCTCCGAGCGGCCCCTGGGCGTCTTCTCCCGCCAGGTGATGCTGGCCGACACCCTGGACACCGAGCACATCGACGCGGACTACGACGCGGGGGTGCTGACCCTGCGCATCCCGATCGCCGAGCGCGCCAAGCCCCGCAAGATCGCCATCGGCGGCGGGTCCGCGCGCAAGGAGATCAGGGGCTGAGTCGGCGCCCAGCCCCACCGGAGGACGGGGAGCCGACCTCCCCCGCGGTCACCCCCGTCCTCCGGCCGGCCCGCGTACACGCACGGGAGCAGTGATGGTGATGCGTTGGGAGGCGTTCCTCGACCAGGTCAGGGAACGCGGCGCGTACGAGAGCACCGAGGAGGCCGAGCGGGCCACGCGCACGGTGCTGGCCCTGTTGGGCGCGCACCTGGTGGGCGAGGTGCGCGCGGACCTGGCCGCCCGGCTGCCGGAGGACCTGGCCCTGGTCCTGCTCAATCCGCTCCAGGCACGCGAGCCGCTGTCGCCCGAGCGCTTCGTACGGGCCACCGCGGCCTGGATCGAGGGAGCCACCGAGCAGACCGCCGCCTGGGACGTGAGCGCTGTCCTCAGCGTGGCCGCCGATGCCGCGGGCGAGGAACTCACCGGCCACATCCTGCTCCAGCTCCCGGTGGGCTACGACCTGCTGTTCGGCCACCCCCAGGCCGCCTGACCCCACCCGGCCGACAGGCGACCACACCCCTTTTCCCCGACCCCTGTAGTCACCGAGGGCTCGAGACATGGGCCCCGGCCACCGGTGACACGCCCACCGCACATGAGAAAGGCAACCGTGTCAGCGATGAATCACCAGCAGCAGCCGTTCCGGTCCACCGCGGGCATGACGTTCGAGCAGATGCTGGCACAGGTGCGATACGAAGGCGCCTACGCCACCCGCGCCCAGGCCGAGCAGGCCGTGCACGCCGTACTGGCCGCCCTCGGACGCCAGATCACCGGCGAGGAGAGGGTCAGCCTCGCCGCCCGGCTGCCCTACGAGGCCGCGGCCACCTTCACCTCCCAGATCCCCGCCACCGAAGCCCTCAGCGGCTGGGCCTTCGTCAAGGACCTGGCGAGTACCACCGGCGGCAGCCCGGCCACCACCCGCTGGGACACCGGCACCGTCTTCCGCGTCGTGGCGCGGCTCGCCGGCGAGGACCTCCTCTCCCGCATCCTCACCCAACTCCCCTCCGGCTACGCCCTGCTCTTCGGCCGAGCCGAACTCACCCAGGCGGCCTGACCCCCGCCCGAGGACGGCCATCGCCGAATCCAGGGCCGATTCCGGTGTCGATGAGGGCGGCGCCGCCCTCATCGACGCCCCCGCACGTCGACCTGGAGCGAGCTTCGAACGACTCGGCGCATCGGACCCGCCAGGATCGCCGGATTCACCGGGCCCCGGGGCGGGTTCGGGCGACGAGCCGGGTCTCGATGATGCGCAGGGTCGAGATCACGGTGTCGATGTCGTCGGCATCGGTCACGGCCTCCTCGAGAAGGCGGCTCCAGACCTCACGCAGTCGTCGCAGGTTCTCCTGCGCCTTCTCGGTGGGATAGAGGCGCACCCGCCGCGCATCGTGCTGATCGGTGTCGCGCCGTACCAGGCCCGCCTGCTCCAGGCCCCGCACCGCGCGGCTGAAGTTGCTGGAGATCATCTGGGTGGCTTCGGCCGCCTCGCGGGCCGTCGTGCCCGGGTGGCGGTCGATGTAGCGCATCACCGCTCCCTGCAACGGCGATCCCGACTCGACCTCGCCCTCCTTCGACGCCCCGATGTGGCGGCCCACCGCCAGAATCCGGTCGGCGAGTTCGAACAGCCGCGAAGCCTGCTCCTCGTCCATGCGCCAGACCTCCGCCGTCACCTTCGATTGCTGTCAGTTGACAGCTACTTTAGTCCGGGCGTTAGCTTTGCTGTCAACTGACAGGTATCGGTGGAACGAAGCCACCGGACGTGTCGCCCGCCCGATCGAAGGACGACGACCATGACCCTCATCGCCATCGAAGAACACTGGGTGACCCCGGGCCTCACTTCCGCTCTCAAAGCCCTGCCGCGGCCCGACGAGAGCCTCGCATTCAACGAGATGGGCGACCACCAAGGCCGCCTGGAGGATCTGGGCGAGGGCCGGATCGCCGCGATGGACGCCCAGGGCATCGACATCTCGCTCCTCGCCCTGACCCCGCCCGGAACCCAGCCGCTCTCCCCCGAGCGGGCCCGGCAGCTGAGCCGCGCCGCGAACGACATGGCCGGCGCGGCCGTCGACAAGAACCCGACGCGGCTGCGGGCGCTTTCGACGCTGCCGATGTCCTCACCCGAGCACGTCGTCGACGAACTCGTGCGCGCGAAGGGCCTGGGCCACGTCGGCACGATGGTCTACGGCCGCTCCGGCGACCGCTTCCTCGACGACCCGGCCTACGACGAGTTCTTCGCCGCCGCGGCGGAACTCGGCCAGCCGGTCTTCATCCACCCGCAGATCCCCTCGGACGCGGTGCGCGACGCCTCCTACCGGGGCCTCGGCGAGCTGACCGATCTCGGCCTGGCCACCTTCGGATGGGGCTGGCATCTCGACACCGCGACCGCGGCCCTCCGGCTCATCCTGCGCGGCACCTTCGACCGCAACCCCGCGCTACAGGTGGTGCTCGGCCACTGGGGCGAGATGCTGCTGTTCTGGCTCGACCGGGCCGACAGCCTCTCCCGCCTCGCCGGCCTGCGACGGCCCGTCTCGGACTACATCCGGACCAACTTCCACATCACCACCTCCGGCATGCTCAACCCCGCACTGCTCCACCACGCTCTGTCCGTCACCACCGTCGACCGGCTGATCTTCTCCACCGACTACCCCTTCCAGCACCCGACCCGGGACGAGATCGACTCCTTCCTCGGACACTTCACCTCCGACGAGGACCGGCGGAAGTTCTCCTCCGCCAACGCGGCGGCGCTCTTCGGCCTCGAACTCTGAACAGGGCGAGACAGCGGCCCTTTCCAAGGCAGGACGGCCGGCGTCACGGGATGCGCGAGGTCGTCAATCCGCCGCGGTACCGGAACCGGACCTGCCGCCTGCGGGTTGCCGTACGCACTCCAGGCATGGTCGGGCCGAGCCGGGTAACCCCACTGGTATGCCACGGACACCGGGACCAGATGAACAGGTCGAGCGCCAGGCGCCGGACCGGCCCAGCAAACTGCCGAAGCGGTCATGGTGGGCGGTGCTGAAGGGCACGGTCAGGGAGTTCCAGGCCGACGAACTCGCCGACCGGGCCGCGGCGTTGACGTACTACGGGGTGCTGTCGCTGTTTCCGGCCCTGCTGGTCCTGGTCTCGCTGCTCGGCATCGCCGGCAAGTCGGCGACACAGCAGGTCCTGGACAACATCGAGAAACTGGCGCCGAGTTCGGCCCGGGACATCATCAGCAACGCGGTACGCCAGCTCCAAGGGCCCGGCAGCCTCGGCTCGATCGTCGCCGTGGTCGGCATCGTGGTCGCGGTGTGGTCGGCCTCCGGCTACATAGCGGCGTTCATCCGCAGCGCCAACGTCGTCTACGACATGCCCGAGGGCCGCCCCGTGTGGAAGGTCCTGCCGATCCGGGTCGGCGTCACCGTGGTCCTGCTCGTCCTGACGGTGATCAGCGCGCTCATCGTGGTGTTCACCGGCGGCCTGGCCCGCGCGGCGGGTTCCGCCCTCGGCATCGGTGACGCCGCGCTGAGCGTGTGGTCGATCGCGAAGTGGCCGGGACTGGTCGTCCTGGTCATGGCGATGATCGCGATCCTGTACTGGGCGGCGCCCAACGTGAAGGGCCGCGGCTTCCGTTGGGTCACTCCGGGCAGCGTGCTGGCCCTGGTGGTCTGGATGATCGCCTCGGGGGGCTTCGCGTTCTACGTGGCGCACTTCGCGTCGTACAACAAGACCTACGGCACGCTCGCCGGCGTGATCGTGTTCCTGATGTGGCTGTGGCTCAGCAACATCGCCGTCCTGCTCGGCCTCGAATTCGACGCGGAACTGGCCCGCGAGCGTGCCGTCGCCGGCGGACACCCGAAGGGTGAGGAGCCGTACGTCCCGCCCCGGGACACCCGCGCCTGGAGCAAGAAGGACCGCCGCCGCATGGACTGACCGGCCCCGGCGGTTCTTCCGGCACACGGTCCGAACCGGAAGAACCTGACCATCACATTCCCCCGGGGGAAACAGCGACGGCTGCGGGCCGAGTGCCCACATATCCGCGTCCTACCTGTCACCCCGCGGATCAGCTGCCGTCGGACGGACCGCAGTAAAATCAACACTGGGTATACGCCGGAGTCCGTGCGCCGAGCGACCGGGTCGGGTCCAAGGGAGGTGTTCGAGTCGTGGTGCTCTTCCTGCTGCTGGTCCTCGTGGCCGTGGTACTGGGAATCATCGGCGTGGCAGCGAACGGCCTGGGCTATCTGCTGGCCATCGGCATCGTGGTCCTGCTGGCCGACATCGCCCTCGCGGCCGTACGGCTGTCCCGGCGCGGTCGGCGGCCCCTCCGCTGACGGCACCCGCCCGCGGGCAAGGCGACGCGGGCCGATCCGCCGCCGCTGTCGAACGGGGCGACACCGCGGCCGAGCCGAACCCGGCAAAAGGTGCGCTTCAAGTGGGTCGGATGCGATGCCGGGGGTAGCCGGAGTGCGGGAGCCGACCGGCTCCCGGAATTCCGACGAGGCGAAGGCGGGCCATGGACGCGATTGTGCTGCTCAAGGAAGACCACCAGACGGTCGAGAAGCTCTTCAAGGAGTTCGAGCAGGCCGGTGACCGCGCCTACAAGACCAAGCGGAAGATCGCCGACAAGGTGATCGAGGAGCTGACGGTCCACACCTGGATCGAGGAGGAGATCTTCTACCCCGCCGCCCGTGCCGCCGTGCCGGACACCACCGATCACGTGCTGGAGAGCGTCGAGGAGCACCACGTCGTGCTGTGGATGCTGTCCGAGCTGGCGGGCCTCGACCCCGAGGACGAGCGCTTCGACGCCAAGATGACGGTCCTCATGGAGAACGTCCGCCACCACGTCGAGGAAGAGGAGAAGGAGTGGTTCCCCCAGGTCCGCTCCGCTCTCGGCCGCAACCGACTCGGTGAACTGGGCGAGCAGCTCGCCACCGCCAAGGCCGACGCTCCCCACGATCCCCTGCGGGTCCCCAGCGCGCACGAATGACGGCCACGACCGCGGAACCGACCACCGACCTTCCCAAGGAGCGACGGCATGACGACTGAACCTTCCGGCAACACGACCTCACCGGGCCGGTCCGTGACGATGCCCGTGGCGGACGACGCCGGGTGGGACCAGGTCGACGTACGGGCGGTGGACACCGTACGAGTGCTGGCCGCCGACGCGGTGCAGAAAGTAGGCAACGGCCATCCCGGCACGGCGATGAGCCTCGCCCCGCTGGCGCATCTGCTGTTCCAGAACGTCATGCGGCACGACCCGGGCGACGACCAGTGGCTGGGCCGCGACCGGTTCGTCCTCTCCTGCGGCCACTCCAGCCTGACCCTGTACATCCAGCTCTACCTGACCGGCTACGGCCTGGAGCTGGCGGACCTGGAGGCCTACCGCACCTGGGGTTCGGCCACTCCCGGACACCCGGAGCACCGGCACACCCCCGGCGTCGAGATCACCACCGGCCCGCTGGGCCAGGGGCTGGCCAGCGCGGTCGGGATGGCGATGGCGGCCCGCAGGGAGCGCGGTCTGCTCGACCCCGACGCCGAGCCGGGCAGCAGCCCCTTCGACCACCACGTCTACGTCATCGCCTCCGACGGCGACATGATGGAGGGCGTCACCTCCGAGGCCGCCTCCCTCGCCGGCCACCAGGAGCTGGGCAACCTCGTCGTCTTCTACGACTCCAACCACATCTCGATCGAGGACGACACCGACGTCGCCTTCAGCGAGGACGTACCGGGCCGCTTCGCCGCGTACGGCTGGCACGTGCAGACCGTCGACTGGACGCGCACGGGCGATTACGTCGAGGACGTGGACGCGCTGCTGGCCGCGGTGCGCGCCGCCCGCGACGAGGACGGCAGGCCCTCGCTGATCATGCTGCGCACGCTGATCGGCTGGCCCGCACCCACCAAGCAGAACACCGGCAAGGCCCACGGCTCCGCACTCGGCGCGGACGAGGTCGCCGCGACCAAACGGCTGCTCGCCTTCGACCCCGAGCGCGACTTCGTCGTGGAGGACGCGGTACTGGCCCGCACCCGCCAGGCCGCCGACCGCGGGCGCCGCGCCCACGCCGAGTGGGACGAGGCCTACGCGGCTTGGCGGTCGGCCCACCCCGAGCGGGCCGAACTGCTGGACCGGCTGCTGGCGCAGCGGCTGCCGGACGGCTGGACCGACGCCCTGCCCGAGTTCCCGGCCGACTCCGAGGGGATGGCCACCCGAGCCGCGTCCGGCGCGGTGCTCAGCGCGCTCGCGCCGGTGCTGCCGGAGCTGTGGGGCGGCTCCGCCGACCTGGCGGGGAGCAACAACACCACCATGGACGGCGAACCGTCCTTCGTCCCCGCCGACCGCCAGACCAAGAACTGGAAGGGCGGCCCCTACGGCCGCACCCTCCACTTCGGCATCCGCGAGCACGCCATGGGCGCAATCCTCAACGGCATCGCCCTCCAGAGTCTGACCCGCCCCTACGGCGGTACGTTCCTGACCTTCTCGGACTACATGCGCCCGGCCGTACGCCTGGCCGCGCTGATGAAACTGCCCACCGTCTACGTGTGGACCCACGACTCCATCGGCCTCGGCGAGGACGGCCCCACCCACCAGCCCGTGGAGCATCTGGCCGCGCTGCGGGCCATTCCCGGCCTGGACGTGGTCCGCCCCGCCGACGCCAACGAGACCACCGCCTGCTGGCGTACCGTCCTCGAACACCACGACCGCCCGGCCGCGTTGATCCTGACCAGGCAGGACGTGCCCGTGCTCGACCGCGGCGGCGATGCCTGCGCTCCGGCGCGGGATGCCGCGCGCGGCGGATACGTGCTCGCCGACACGGACGAGGACGGCTCCGGCCCGGACGTCATCCTCGTGGCGACCGGTTCCGAGGTGCACATCGCCCTGGCGGCGCGCGAGCTGCTGGCTGCCGAAGGCCTCGCGGTGCGGGTCGTGTCGATGCCCTGCCGGGAGTGGTTCGCCGCTCAGCCGCAGGCCTACCAGGACGAGGTCCTGCCGCCCTCAGTGCGGGCCCGGGTCAGCGTCGAGGCCGCGGTGGGGCAGGGCTGGCGGGACGTGGTCGGCGACGCCGGACGGATCGTAGGCCTGGAGCACTACGGCGCCTCCGCCGACTACCAGCGCCTGTACACCGAGTTCGGCCTCACCCCCGAGGCAGTGGCCGCGGCAGCCCACGACAGCATTCGCGACGCCGGCCACGCCCCGCGCCCCGGCGGCCACCGCCAGACCTCCGCCCCCACCGAAGGCGGCACCGGCGACCGCCCCTGACAGCCCGCCCCGCGGCGGACGACAGCTGCCTGTCCGCACCGCCGCACACGGAAGGACCGTCCGGCTTCCGGCGTGCCCGGTATCCGCCCCCAGCACTGCTCCGAAACGCCCGCCCCCGCAGAGGACGGGCGGACCGCGCGCTTCTCGCGTGACCGATGCCCAGCACTTCCTGGAGGTTCGTATGTCCGACGCCATCGCGTCCGATCCGCTCGCCGACCTGTCCGCCGCCGGAGTCTCGGTCTGGCTGGACGACCTGTCCCGCGAGCTGCTGGCCGGCGGTGGCCTGGCGGAGCTGATCGCGCGCAAGCACGTGGTGGGGGTGACCACGAACCCGACGATCTTCGCGTCCGCGCTGTCCAAGGGCGAGCGCTACAACGACCAGCTACGGGAGCTGGGCGCCGAGGGGGCGAGTGTCGACGACGCCGTCTTCACGCTCACCACCGACGACGTCCGCGCCGGCTGCCAGGCGTTCGCGCCGATATACCGGCGGACCGGCGGGACCGACGGCCGGGTCTCCATCGAGGTGGACCCGCGGCTTGCCAAGGACGCGGACGCCACCGTGGCCCAGGCTCAGAAGCTGTGGGACACCGTCGGCGAACCCAACCTGTTCGTCAAGATCCCCGCCACCCGCGAGGGCCTGGCCGCGATCACCGCCGTCACCGCCCGGGGCATCAGCGTCAACGTCACCCTCATCTTCTCGCTGGAGCGCTACCGCGCCGTCCAGGACGCCTACCTGACCGGACTCGAACAGGCACGGGCAGCCGGACACGACCTGGCGGACATCCACTCGGTCGCCTCCTTCTTCGTCTCCCGCGTCGACTCGGAGGTGGACGCACGCCTGACCGCCCTCGGCACGCCGGAAGCGCTCGCGCTCCGCGGCCGGACCGCCGTGGCCAACGCCCGGCTGGCGCACCAGGCCTTCGAGGAGACGGCCCGCTCGCCCCGCTGGCAGGAACTGGCGGCGGCGGGCGCGCGTCCGCAACGGCCCCTCTGGGCGTCGACCGGCGTCAAGAATCCCGACTATCCCGACACCATGTACGTGAGTGAACTGGTCATCCCGGGGACCGTGAACACCATGCCGGCCGGCACGCTCGACGCGTTCGCCGACCACGGTCACGTCCCGGCCGCCGGTCCCCTCGCCGACGCCTATGCCGCGGCCGCCGCCCACTTCGAGGAACTGGGCCGCACCGGCATCGACTTCACCGATGTGACCGACACCCTGGAACGCGAAGGGCTGGCCAAGTTCGAGGACAGCTGGGCCGAACTGGGCGCCACGGTGGACCGTGAGATGCGAGCCGAGGGCGAGACCCCCGGGGAGGGCACCGAGCAGTCGGCGGAGTCGTCGAAGGCCCCCGCTCTGCTGGCGATCTACCTCAACGACCATCTGGCGGGCGCGACCGGCGGCCTGGAACTCTGCCGCCGTGCCGCGCAGGGACAGCGGGACCAGGAGCGGGCCGCCGCCTTCTCCGCCCTGGCCAAACAGGTCGAGGAGGACCGCGACTCCCTGGTGCAGATCATGTTCGACCTGGGCGTCTCCACCGATCACTCCAAGGTCGCGCTCGGCTGGCTGGCCGAGAAGGCCGGGCGGCTCAAGCCGAACGGGCACCTCTTCTCCCGCTCACCGCTCAGTGACGTCCTGGAGCTGGAGTCGATGCTCCTCGGCGTACAGGGCAAGGCGTCCTGCTGGCGCACCCTGCGCGTCCTGTCCGAGAACGACGACCGCCTCTACGCCGACCACCTCGACACCCTCCTGGAACGCGCCGAGCACCAGGCCACGACCCTTGAGGAACTGCTCCTCGCGACAGTCGCGCACACGCTGGGACACACGACGGTCTGAGCCTCGGGCCGGGCGACGGCGGGCGCGCGAGCAGCCGCCTCGCGGCGGCGGTACGTCAGCTCTGTGCGGTGTCGTCGCCCGTCTGCCCGGTGCCCTCGGCCGCGCGTGCCTTCTCGCGCATCTTGCGCACCAGTTCGGCCTTCTGGTCGGCGGCACCCTGGCGGTCGAGGTTGCGGTGCGGACCGTGGTTCTGCCGCTCGGCGCGGGACTGCCTCTTGCGCTGGCCGCCGCCCATGCCCACGGGGTTGTTGATGTTCTTGCTCACGGTCACGGGTTCTCCCGGTGGTGATGTGAAGTGATCTGCGGATTCATCGGTGGAGGGGGCGACGTCGAAAGACGTCAGCAGAGGCCCATCACGCTCTCACTCGTCAATCGGCGTCTGGAAGAACATGCCAGGACGTTACCCGGTTCCGTCAGCCTCGCGCACCAATCGGGCTGCCTCCCCGGCGTCGGGGCAGGCGGCTCATGGGGTCAGTCGACGGTCACGACCACGGAGTGCCACCCGCTCGCGCCGTCGGGAATGGTGTGGGTGCGCTTGTCGGTCTGCAACCGGCCGGTGCGGTCGGTGGCGCGGACGGTGAGGGTGTGGCCGCCCTTGGTGGCCTCCCAGGGGAAGGACCACTGGCGCCAGGTGTCGCGGGTGTCCTCGGCGGCGAGCCGCGCCTCCCGCCACGGGCCGTCGTCGACGCGGACCTCGACCTTGTCGATACCGCGATGCTGGGCCCACGCGACCCCACCGACCATCACCGTCCCGGCGCCGGGCCGGGCGAACGGCTTGGGGGTGTCGATGCGCGACTCGGTCTTGATGGGGGCCTTGCGGGCCCAGCCGCGCTTGACCCAGTAGGGGTCGTAGGAGTCGAACGTGGTGAGTTCGATGTCCTTGATCCATTTGCAGGCCGAGACGAACCCGTAGAGGCCGGGCACGACCATGCGGACCGGGAAGCCGTGCGCGAAGGGCAGCGGTTCCCCGTTCATGCCGAGGGCGAGGAGGGCGTCCCGGCCGTCCATCACGTCCTCGACCGGGCTGCCGATCGTCATGCCGTCCACCGAGCGCGCCACCAACTGGTCGGCGGTCCCGCCCTTCGAGGGCGGCCTCACCCCGCATTCGGCCAGCAGATCGGCCAGTCGTACGCCGATCCAGCGGGCGTTGCCGACGTATGGGCCGCCGACCTCGTTCGACACACAGGTGAGGGTGATGTCGCGCTCGATCAGTTCGCGCCGCAGCAGGTCGTCGTAGGAGAGGGTGACCGGGCGTCGTACGCCCGTTCCGTGGATGCGCAGCCGCCAGGTCGCGGCGTTCACCTTGGGCACCACGAGGGCGGTGTCGACACGGTAGAAGTCGCTGTTGGGGGTGGTGAAGGCGCTGATCCCGGGAATCCGCACCTGGGCGCCCCTGGGGACGGCGGCGGCTGCGGAGATGGGGCGGGGCAGGACGACCTTGTTGCGTGAGGCGACCGCGTTCTGGCCGCTCGCGCTGTTCAGCGCCCGGCCCAGCACGCCTGCCCCGGCGGAGGCGGCGGCAGCGGCTGTCGCCGCGATCACGAAGCCACGACGGTCCCAACCCGCTCCGGAGGCCGGGTCTTCGCGCTCGCCGCCGGCCGGTTCCGCGCCCGGGACCCGCGGTGTCAGGCGGCCCGCCAGTACGTAGAGCGCTACGGCTCCCGCGAGCGCGCCGGCCACGGAGGGCAGCGCGTCGGAGAGACTCGTCGAATCCGGCCGACTGGTGGCCGATACCGCCCCGACGATTCCGAAGAGCAGCACACCGGCAGCACCGCCGCGCCGGAAACGCAGTGCGACAATTCCCAGCACCAGCGCGAAAAGCGCCAGCACCGCGAGAATTCCGAGCTGGAGAATCAGCTTGTCGTTGGTTCCGAAGTGCCGGATCGCCCAGTCCTTCACAGCGGCCGGGGTACGGTCGATCGCCGCACCGCCGACCGCCACGACCGGACCGGCCTGCGGACGCACGGCGGCCGACACCAGCTCGGCGACGCCGAGCGAGACGATACCGGCCAGCAAACCGCTGCACGCACCAAGGACCATGCGTGCCCAAGGGAGGCGGTGTCGCGTTTTCTTCTCATCTTCGGTCACGTGGGGAATCCGGCTCCGAAAGGCCGGCGGATTGGCCGTCCAGCCGATTCGGATGAACTATTTCCCGTGCGGAAAGGATGTGATCCGTCATGTGACGCCCTGCCGTGGGCTCGCGCTCGTGTCGGGCGGAACCGGGTCGAGAGCCGCAGGCACGGCGAGGTTCAGAGGGAGAGCGCGGACCATGCCCGCCAAGCGCTGTGGAGGTCGGTGTGCCAATGCAGGCGTACGTCGTCGGCCGTCAGGGAGCGGAGGGGGTCCGGGGCCAGGAGATGAATGGTGTGGGGGCCTTCCGGCCACGGTGTGTCCGGCAGGAACTCGTCGCCGGTAAAGCGGAGTTGGCGTAGGTCGAGCCCGACCACCGTGGTGCAGTGGCATTCGGACGGTCAGCTCGGCGCGCAGGGTCCGGCTGGTGGCCGGGGTCAGTGTGCCCGCGGCGGCGCACCAGAGTCGGGTGTCCGAGACGGCGAGGACTCGGACGCGGAAGAGTGCCGACATGTGCTGAGCTCCGTCATCTCTCGGCATGTCCCGTAAGGGGCACGGGAGTTGGGCAAAGCGGTGAGGGGCGGGGCATGTGCCCCGCCCCTCACCGTCTCCCCGTCACAGGAGTCGGGCGGCCGGGCACCGCGATGTCGGGTGCCCGGCTCTGCTGGTGGTCCGTCTGCTGGTGGTCCGCCTGCTGACGATCCGTCAGCTGGTGGGCATCAGGACGGTGTCGATGATGTAGACGGTGGCGTTGGAGGTCTTGACGTTGCCGCAGACGACCTTGGCGGAGTCGTTGACCATGTAGTTCTCGCCCGAGCCGGAGGTGGTGAGCTTCGACTTCTCCAGCGTGGTGAAGGAGCCCTTCTCCAGGTCCTTGGGGGTGAGTTGCTGACCCACGACGTGGTAGGTGAGGATCTTCGTCAGCTGGGCCTTGTCGTTGAGGACCTTGTCCAGGGTGGCCTTCGGGATCTTCGCGAAGGCGTCGTTGGTCGGCGCGAACACGGTGATGTTCTGGGCGTTGTTGAGGGTGTCGACGAGCCCGGCCTTCTTCACTGCGGCCACCAGCGTGGACAGTGCCGGGTTGTTGGACGCGGCGGTGGCGACGGGGTCCTTGGCCATGCCGTCGAAGGAGCCGGCACCGCTCTTCGGGACGCCGGCACAGGCCGTGCCGAAGGGCTGGTCGGCCGTCGTGGCGCCGGCGTTGTTCATGCTGTCGCCCGAAGCGGACGAGGACGCCTTGGTGGAGGCATCGGACTTCGCGGAGTCGCTGCCGCTGCTGCCGCAGGCGCTGAGGGCCAGCGGCAGTACGGCGGAGGCGGCGAGGACGACGGCGGTACGGCGAATGCGGGTACTCATGATGTTTCTCCTGTTGCTCGTGCGGCACATGCCGCCTGTAGACGGGGAAGCGAAGAGTGTTCGAGGTCTGCCGACCGGCCGGAGGACATCGCCGAACGCCCGGGGAATTCCTGGTGGTTCGCGTTTTCCTTCTCGTTGTCGGTCACGTGGGGAATCCGGCTCCGAAAGCCCGGCGGATTGGCCGTCTGCCGGATCGGATGAATCTTTTTTCCGGACCAATCCGCAGTCCGACCGGCTACGGATACCTGGGGCGCGGTCTTACGAGTACGCCGGGAATTCGCATTTTCCACACCCGTCCGCCGCGGTGCCCGCGACGGATTACCTGTGCGAAGGAAAGGAGCTGATCTGCGATGGAACGCTCCTACGTGAGCTTCGCGCCCACACCGGAGAACGGGCTGCGTCCCGTGCGCGGTGCCGTACGCGACCAGCTGGCACGGTGGGGGCGCGGTGAACTCGTCGACGACGCCCTGCTCGTCGTCAGCGAACTGCTCGGCAACGCCTTCGGGCACGGCACGACACCGGTCCGTCTGTCGCTCGCTCTGCACGGGCGGGCCGGTCACCAGTCGCTGATGATCCAGGTCAGCGACACGAGCCCGGGTTTCGACACGAAGGCGATCCGGGCCGCGTGGACACGTCCGTGCGCCCCCCCGAGCGGCGGCGGCCGGGGTCTCCGGCGGGGGGGGGCGCGCGCCCCCGCCGGGGGCGCCCCGCCCAACCCCCCGGGCCCCCCGGTCTGGGCCGACCTTCCCTCACGCATCGCCTGACGGCGGCCATGGCCCCGCCGGACCGCGGTGCCGTGTCCGCTCAGGCGGGGAAGCGGGTCAGGGCGAGCGGCAAGGTCGTGGGCCGTTGCGAACCGCCCGCGGGTTCGACGGTGATCCCCATGCCCGAGGCCCCGTCCACGGCACCCCGCAGCAGCACGGTCTGGTCGGCGCGGTCGGGGTTCATCAGGCCGGCCGACCGCATGGTGCCACCGTCGTCGAACCAGAGCTGGTAGACCTTCCCGGCCGGCGCCCGGGTCATCCCGGCCACCACGAACACCGCCTGGTCCCGGCCGTGTGAGACGACCACGGTGCCGGTGGCCCCGCCGGGCAGCGCCACCGCCCGGGTCCGGGCGTCGGGCGCGGCGAGCACGGCACTGATCTGTGCCGTTCCCTGTTCGGCCCGGTGCGCCTGGGCGAGCGCGCTCTCGGCCCGCTGGTGCTGCCATACGGCCGTCCCGCCGAGCGCGGCGGCCGCGGCCAGGCAGGCGGCCAGCGCCCACCGCGACAGCAGACGCGCCCGCAGCACCGCGCGGCCGGAACGCGGCGCGGTGCTCTCGACCGGTGTCTCCTGACGGACCGTGGTGATGCGGCGCAGTACCCGCCCGCGCGTCTCCCGGTCGGGTTCCACGGACACGGCGAGGCCCAACCGGGCCGCGGTGGCGGACAGTTCGGCGGTTTCCTGGGCGCATGCCTCGCAGCCCGCGAGGTGCCGCTCGAAGACCTCACGCTCCTCGTCGGACAGGGCGTGCAGGGCGTAGGCACCGGTCAGCAGGTGCAGGTCGTCGGTGATCACGCGGTCACTCCCAGGCAGTCGCGGAGCCGGATGAGGCCGTCCCTCAGCCGGGTTTTGACGGTGCCGAGCGGCAGCGCGAGCGCCTCGGCCACTCCGCGGTAGGTCAGTCCCCGGTAGTAGGCGAGGGTGACGGCCTGGCGCTGGATCTCGGTCAGCGTGCGCAGACAGCGCCGTACCTGTTCGCGCTCCAGCCGCGCCTCGACCTGCTCGGTGACCTCGTCGAACTCAGGGGTACGGGCGAGCAGCGCGGCCTTGTGGTCCCGGGCCGCCGCCGCGTCCGCCGAACGCACCCGGTCGATCGCCCGGCGGTGGGCCAGGGTGAGGATCCAGTTGATGGCCGTCCCTCGGTCGGAGCGGTAGCGGGGTGCCGTGCGCCACACCTCCACCAGCACTTCCTGGGCGACCTCCTCCGACTGCGCGTGGTCGCGCAGGACGGCACGGGCGACTCCCAGCACCGGACCCGCCACGGCGTCGTAGACGGCGGCGAAGGCCTTTTCGTCGCCGAGGGCGACCCGGCCCACCAGTTCTTGCAGATCTGGCTGCATTGCCGGATTTCGACCGATACTGACGGCTTCTTTCACAAGGATCCTTCGTGAGGGGGACATCTCCGGACGTAATCCGATCCTGAACCCCACCGAGGATTGGTCCCGGAGCAACACGGGCGTCTTCGGGCGGACCACCCCGCGCTCCTGTTCGGCGACCGCCGTGCGCAGCTCGACCAGGGAGCAGCGCTGCCGCAGCAGAGCCTCCTGGCAGTCGGCCGGGATCACACCCCGAACTGCCAAGAGGCCCTTCCGTTGTGCCGCGGCTGCCAAGAGATCGCCCGAGCAGGAACGGCGTTCGGCCGATCGAGCCCGCCGAAGGGTGAGCGGCAGGCTTCCGGGAAACGGCCTAATTCACGGTCCAGACCTGGGCCGCTGCCGGGTGCGCGTCGTCACAACTCCATTGCATGAGCTGGCTGCCGGTACCGCCGACCGTGTCGAGGCACAGATTGGTGCCCACGTGCCTGGACTTCGCGCCGACCCTCTGGTCGGCGATCGCCGTGGCTTCGACCCACTGTTCCGACGCCAGCCCGTCACAGAGGTACTCGTCGACGGTCTCGCCCGGAACGCTCGTGCCGTTGTTGACCTCGGCGCAGTACCCACTCGCCTGGTTCACCAGGTAGTAGGTGTCCGTCGAACCGGTCGACACGAACGCCCAGTTCTGAGTGGTGGAACCGTTGCAGTTGGCCAGCTGGAGTCTGACGTTGAGCACCCCGCCGGGCGCGTCCACGCACTGGCTGTAGGCCATGTTCTTGATCGTGTGATAGCTGCTCGCGGCCGCGGCGGCCGCGACGCGGGCGGACACGACCGCCGTGGGGTCCGGCGTCGACGCGGCGGCGCTCGCCCCCGTCGCCAACGTGACCATGCCCGCACAGCTCACAAGCGTCGCCGCCGGGACAGTGATCCTGTTGTCGATCTTCATCGTCGCAACTCCTATGACTTGTCGACCGGAAACCCGATTCCGTCTCGCTCGTGGACAGCGTGTTCCGGCGACAGCGCGCAGTCGCCCTCCGTTCCGCCCAGTGGACCGGCCAACGCTCCCCGGCCCGATCCCTGAGCGGGCCCGCACCTCCCCAAGCAGGAGAGACGCCCAGCCGATGAGAAGCCGGCCCTCGTTTCGGCCGCGGCTCAAGGTGACGCGGCGAGCACCCTGGAGACCGGGTCGCGGTTGAACACCGGGCCACATTCTTATGACGCTCTCACCTCAATAGGACTAATCCAGCGTGCTCACACTCACCTCTACATGATGTAGTTGCTGAGTATGGAGAAGGTGGACATGGCCGCCCATACCGTCGATACCGGACTGCCGCGGGACCACACGCGCCCGCCCGCAGTCGGCCGGTCGTGGGCCTCCGGCGACGCGGACAGCCCCCAGCAGTGGCACCGGGGCATGACGCTGATCGGCACGATCAGCCTGTTCATCGGCACCCGCTCGGCCTGGACCCAGGCGATGCTCTCCGACCCGCCCGTCGCCGGGGTCATATCCGTCTGCTACGCCGGGATCCTCGTGTGCGGGGTCCTCGCACTGGTCGTTCGGGGCCGTCGGGCCCTGGTCCGGGTGGACGTCGGCGTTCTCGTCCTCGCGGTGGTCCTCGTGGTCTGCGGATACTGGCTGAACCACGCCGGTACCGACGAGGGCGTACTGACCGCGCAGGCCGCGAACCAGATCGCGCACGGCCGCCCCGTCTACGGGCAGCCCTGGCCCTGGCTGTTCGGTACCTCCCATTCCGGCCTGACCAAGACGATGTCCGGCTCGGCGGACTACACGTACGGCTATCCGCCGCTGACCGCCCTGCTCGCCGCCCCGGTCCACGCCCTCCTGCACACGTCGGCCGCCGCCACCCTGGTCACCACCGGGGCGCTGCTCGCCGGAACGGTCACGCTGTGGCTGCTGCTGCCCGCCCCCTGGCGGTCGGCGGCCACCACCGTGTGCCTCGGCTTCGGCATCCTCCCCGGCTACGCCCGCTCCGGCTACCCGGCGATCGTCGCCCTGGCCCTGCTGATCCCCGTGGCCGTCTACTGGCCGACCACGGGAGCGGGTGGACGTCTGGGACGGAGCGGGGTGCTGCGGGCCGTGTGCCTGGGTGCCGCCTGCGCCGCCCAGCAACTGGCCTGGTTCTTCGCCCCGTTCCTGCTGATCGGCCTGTACGCGGTACGGCGCGGCGAACTCGGGGGGCGCCCCGCGGCGGCCGTGCTGGCACGCTTCGCCGGAGTCGCCGCACTGACCTGGGCGGGCATCAACGCCTACTTCGCCGCCCAGGACTTCTCCGCCTGGCTGCACGGACTGCTGCTGCCCCTCACCCAGAAGGCGATCCTGCACGGCCAGGGCCTGATGGGCATCTCCTACTACTTCACCGACGGCAGCAGCCGCCTCGACTACTACTCCTACGCCAGCGAACTCCTGCTCCTCGGCCTGCTCGCCGCCACCCTGCTGTTCGTCCGCCGCCTGGGAGCGGCGCTGACCGTGCTGCCCTGGCTGTCCTTCTACCTCGCCACCCGTTCCCAGGACGGCTACTTCCTGATGATGACCCCGCTGTGGCTGGCCGCCGCCGCGACGGTCCCCTCCTCGGCCCTGGCGCATGCCTGGCAGCCACGGCTACCCCGCCTCACCGGCCGCGTCGCGAGGGCGGCCGTGGCGACGGCGCTGGTGATACCCGCACTGTTGTGCGTCTGCGTCGCCGCCGCCAGCCCGCCGCCCCTGCGTATGGCGCTCACCCCGCACCTCACCGGCCGGTCCCACCCCTCCGTCACCTCCGTCACGGTACGCGCGGCCAACACCACCGACACCGCCCTCACCCCCCACTTCGCCAGCCGTCTCGGCCAGGGCGCCTCCAACTGGTGGACCATCGCCTCGGGCCCCGCCACCCTCGCCCCGCACAGCACGGCCGTGTACGTCGTACGACCGGCCGGCGGCCACCGCGCCATGCCCGGCGCGCAGCGGCGCATGTACCTCATCGCCGTGACCGGAACACCCATGACGATCAGCACCGCCCGCATCGAGGGCACCACCGACCAGAACAGTTCATCACCGACCGCCGCGCACAAGACCCTGGTGATCCAGAAGTAGACGGTGATCTCGGGGACTTTGTTCAGGCGGAGGCGGTGCGCGTGCCGGGCCCCGCCCCCGCTCTCGCGGAAGAAGGCCGTTCGTGCACCCTCCCGCCGCTTCCCACTCGCCTGTCGACCGTGCGACGAACTGGCTGCGCCGTCGGCTCGGCCGCGCGGTCCTTGTCTCCTACGCCGCCGCTCTCCTCCTTCCGGGCGTCGGCCTGTGGCTGCGCCGCCCGCACACCGTGCCGCTGGGCGGACCGGCCCACCTGACCCTGAACACCACCTCGCTCCTGCTGTCCCTGGTGCTCCTCTCTGCCGGGCTCCAGGTACCGGTCCGCGCGCTCGGCCGTGTGCTGCGGCGCCCCAAGGCCATGGTGGCCGGACTCGCACTGCATCTGGCGATTCCGCTGCTCGTCGTGCCGTTCGTCGCCTTCCTGCTGCGCCGCACCCCCGACTCCGACGGCGGCAGCGGACTGCTCACCGCGATGATCCTGATCGTGGCCATGCCCGTGGCCGCCGGTGCCACCGTATGGACCGCCAAGGGCGAGGGGGACCAGCCGACCATGGTCGGACTCGTCCTCGCCTCCACCCTCCTCAGTCCCCTCACCACACCGCTCCTGCTGGCGGCCCTGGCACCCCTGCTCAGCGGCGGCTACGCACGAACGCTCACCAGTACGAGCGGCTCCGCCCACAGCGGATTCACCCTCGCCACCGTCGTCCTGCCGTGCGCCGCAGGTCTCCTGTGTGCGCTCGTGCTGCCGCCGTCGTGGCACGGCCGTCTTCTGCGGGCCGTGGTGCCCTCGGCTCTGGCCGGCTCGCTGGTCCTGACCTACGTCAACGCCAGCGGCGCGCTCGGTACCTTCCTGACCCGGCCGCGCCCGCTGCTGTTCACCGCCGCCCTCGCCGTGGCCGCCCTGGTGTGCGTCCTGTCCTTCGTGCTGGGCCGTCTGGCCGCCCGTGTCCTGCGGCTGGACGCTCCGGTGGCCTCGTCGCTGACCCTGGCCTGCGGCATGAACAACAGCAGCGCGAGCGCGGTACTGATCACGACCTCACTGCCCGACAAGCCCCACCTGCTGCTGCCTGTGCTCGCTTACGGGCTGCTGCAGAAGACGGCCGCCAACCGGGTCGTCGCCCGACTGCGGCCCCCGTCCCCCGCGGTGTCCCCGCACCCGTCATGAGCGACGAACCCGGGCGCCGGCGCCGTTCGGTTCGGCTTCGCCGACGGGAGACGTACCCGCGAGGGAGCCGCCTTACGAGCTGTGGGTTGCCGGAGCCGGTTCTCCCTCGGCGGCGGAGGACCGCCTGCGGCGCCGAAGGGCGGGCAGCGGCGGCGGGGTGAGGAAGCCCTCGGCGCGGGCGCTGGCCAGGCCGATGCGAGGGATGTCGCCGCTCTTGGCGAACAGCAGGAAGCGGGGCTCCCACACGGGCCGGTACTTGGCGTTGGCTCGATAGAGCGACTCGATCTGCCACCAGCGGGAGAAGAAGGTGAGCATCGAGCGCCACAGCCGCAGTACCGGGCCCGCGCCGAGGCGCGCGCCGCGTTCGAAGACCGAGCGGAACATGGCGAAGTTCAGCGACACCCGCCGGATGCCCAACTCCTCGGCACGCAGCAGCAGTTCCACGACCATGAACTCCATCAGGCCGTTCTCGCAGGCACGTTCCCGGCGCATCAGATCCAGTGAGAGACCGCGCTCGCCCCAGGGGACGAAGCTGAGCAGGGCGCGCGGTTCACCGTCGGCGTCGCGGCATTCCAGCATCACGCAGCGGCCGTCGCCGGGATCACCGAGCCGTCCCAGCGCCATGGAGAAGCCGCGTTCGGTCGGTCCGTCGCGCCAGTGGTCGGCCTTGTCGATCAGCAGTGCCATCTCGTGGTCCGGGATGTCCTCGTGGCGCCGGACGGTCACCGTGTATCCGGCCCGGCGCACTCGGCTGTGCGCCTGCCGCACGCCCCGCATGGCACGTCCTTCGAGGGTGAAGTCGGCGATCTCCACGATGGCCTCGTCGCCCAGTTCCAGCGCGTCCAGCCCGTGCCGGGCGTAGATGGTGCCGGCCTCCTCGCTCGCGCCCATCACCGCCGGGGTCCAGGCGTGCCGGCGGGCCTCCTCCAGCCACGCGTCGATGGCACCGGGCCATGCCTCGGGGTCGCCGACGGGGTCGCCGGAGGCGAGGCTGACGCCACTGACCACCCGGTAGGTGACAGCCGCCTTGCCGCTCGCGGAGAAGATGGCGGCCTTGTCGCGGCGCAGGGCGAAGTAGCCGAGGGAGTCCCGCTCTCCGTGCCGGGCGAGCAGGTCGCGCAGCCGCTGTTCGTCGTCCTCACCGAGCAGGGCCCGGCCGCGCGGGGCACGGAAGCAGGCGTACAGGACGAGCAGGAAGGTCGCCGCGATCAGGATGTTGATGAGGGCGTCGACCCAGCGCGGCGCGTGCACGGCGTCCACGCGGTCGGCGAGCGGGCCGACGCTGATGCCGCGCAGCAGGGTGTAGGCGATCTCGTCGGTCAGCGTGGCGCCGGGCAGCTTGTTGGTGGCGGCGACCAGCAGCGTGCCGATCGTGCCGCTGACGAGGAGACCGCCCGCGCCCGTGGCGAGGGCCAGCTTCGGGTTGGAGCGGTCCCCGACGGCCTTGAACTCCCCGCGCCCGAGGAGCAGCGCGGCCACGAACAGGCCGGTGAGCAGCAGGGAGCCCCAGTTGGTGATGTGCTCGCGGTACGCCTGCTGGGTCATGGCGAGCGTGTACAGCGCGAACAGCCCGCCGGCCAGCAGCAGGTTGAAGATCCACGCGGCCCGTTTGCGGCGCCGCATGACCGCGGCGAGGAAGATCGCCAGGGCCGCCGAGATGAGCCCGGCGGTGGCCAGATACGGGGTGAAGTACTCACCGACGTTGTGCTCCTGGACCTCGTCGCGGAACGACAGCGAGACGACCGCGACCAGGTTGAGCACGGCGAGCACCCGCAGGTACCAGACCGTGGCCGCGGCCGCGCCCCTGCGCAGCCGTGTACGGGGGCGCGGGGGTCCGGTCGGGGAGGGAACGCGGTCCGTGGGCGTGGGCGTGGGCTGTCGGAGGTTCGAGGGCGAGAGGTGTGCGGGCACCTTGGGGTTTCACCTCGGAGGAAGGCCGGGGTCACCGGCGTGGACGGGGGACGGGGGACGGACGGCAGAGAGGCCGGGTCGGCGGTTTCGCGGAGGAGGGATCTGATGCATGACCTGGGTTGTTCCTTCGGCGGCGCATCGTACGGGATTCCCACGCGCCGAGGTCGTCGCCGTCGGGCTGGACCGGACCCCGCGCGCGAAGGCGCCGAAGGCGGGCCTGCACCAGATCGGCGGGGAGACTGCTGCGACGTCTTCCTGGATGTCGACCGGCGCCAGGGCCCTGGTGGTGGCCGGCAGCACACCGGGGAACTCGCTCTCCGGCTCACGCCGTGTGGTCGCTTCTCCTGGTTCCGCGGACGCCCGGTCGTGTCTGTCCCGCCGGGTCTCGTTCGCCGGACGGGCGTCACACCGGGCGGAGACGTCGGCGTCGAAGCCTGCACGGCGGCCGATCCGCCGGCTGCGCCCGCCATCCGTCCCGGCCGCGGCCGGACCTCGTCGGCCTTCGCGGTGCGCTCCGGGGGTGTGCGAGCTAGTTTGACCATGTTCGACCTGGCTCCTACAGGTGACCCTACAGCCTGTAAGGTCCTGAATACCCTACAGGCTGTAGGGCGCGAGGGGCGGATGATGACGAGACCTGTGCGGACCGTGACACTCGACCGCATCGGCAGCCATGAGCCGCCGCTCGGACCGGCCACGGGCTGGAGCCGCAGGGGCCAGTGGTGGCTGGCGGCGGTGGCGGGCGCCTTCGTCCTGGCCCAGTTGGTGCTCGTAGGCCCTGGGATGGGGCTGGGCTGGGACGAGTCGGTGTACGTCAGCCAGGTCAGCTCCCACGCCCCGGCATCGTTCTTCAGCGCCCCGCGCGCCCGCGGCATCTCGCTGCTGGTGGCACCGGTCGCCGGCTGGTCGTCGTCCACCCCGCTGCTGCGGGTCTACCTGGCGCTGCTGGCGGGTCTCGGGCTGTTCCTGGCACTGCGCGCCTGGCGCGGCCTGTTCCCGGTCAGGGTGCTCGCGCTGGGCGGCGCCCTGTTCGCGAGCCTGTGGGTGACCGTCTTCTACGGCCCCCAGGCCATGCCCAACTACTGGGTGGCGGTCGGCGCTCTGGCGGGCGTCGGCTGCTTCCTTCAGGCCCAGACCGATCGCACCCGGCGTGGTCCGGTGTGGGGGCTGGCCGCGAGTGCCCTGCTGATGGCGTGGATGCGGCCCACGGACGCGGTATGGGTGAGCCTGCCGCTGCTCTTCCTCTCAGCGGTGCCCCGCCGGTGGCGGCACGGACGGCTGCTCTTCGCTCTGACGGGTGGGCTGGTGGCCGGGGCGGCCGAATGGGTGATCGAGGCGTACGTCCGCTTCGGGGGCCTCGGCCGGCGGCTGTCCGAGGGATCGGACATCCAGGGAGGTCTGGGCTGGCACATCGCCATCGGTGACCAGCTGCGCAGTCTGAGCGGGCGATCGCTGTGCCGCCCGTGCACCGGCGCGATGCCGAACCCCCTGGTGACAGCCTGGTGGTTCGCCCTGCCGGTGCTGGCGGCCATCGGGCTGGCGGTGGCCGTGCGAGGCCGGCGCACACCGCCCACCGCGCTGCTGCTGGCCTGCGCGATGACGGCGGCCATCCCGTATCTGTTCCTCATCGGATACGCCGCGCCCCGCTTCCTGCTGCCCACCTACGCGCTGCTGGCCATCCCGGTCGCCGACGCGCTCACACGGCTGGTCACCGCGCCGGGAGGGGCCTGGCGCCCGGTCGCCGTGACGCTGGTGGCGTTGGGTCTGGCCGGGCATCTGGCGGTGCAGTACGCGGTGCTGGCACACACCGTTCAGCGCACCACGGCCGGCCACAAGGGCTGGGAGCGCACCGCCGCCGCACTGCGCCGGGAGGGCGTACGCCCACCGTGTCTGCTCACCGGGCCGTCGACGCTCCCCATCGCCTTCTACGCGGAGTGCGGCTCCGCCAGTACCCAGGGACCCAACGCCAACACCGATACTGCGGCGATCGCCCGGACGGCCCGGCGGATACCCGTCGCCGTCCTCACCGCCGGCGGGGCCCGTCCGCCGTCCTACGCCCGCGGCTGGAGGCTCGTCCGGCTGGACGGTGCCGTGTACGCCTACATCGCCCCCACCAGATGATTGCTCCGCCCGCGCTCAGCGCCGCACCCGGAACACCCACGTGCGGTAGGACCAGAAGCGGAAGAGGGTCCCGCACACGATCCCCATGACCTTGAAGATGTTGCTCTCAAGGGCCGAGTCCCAGCCGAAGTCGTATGTCGCGACGTACAGCACCCCGTTCTCGATGATCAGGCCGACGACACTGAAGAAACAGAAGAGAGCGAACTCCGCGGCACGGCCCTGCGGGTCGCGGTGTCGATAGGTGAAGTACCGGAAACCCAGGTAGTTGAAGACTATGGCCACGCAGGTCGCGATGATGCTGCATCGCACGACGGGCATGGACGTCAGCGCTCGACTGAGGTTGAACACGGCGAGATTCACCCCGACGCCGAGCCCGCCGACGGCACCGAATCTCGCGACCTCCCGAAGCAGCGCGGAACGATCCGTGCGCTTCGTGTCTAGTTGATCCGTAGTTTCCACCGGACGCGCAGACCTCCAGACGTTCGGGCTTCGCACGGTCGTGCCTCGGGGTCGGCGGCCGGACCGCGGGTGCATACGCGGGTCATCGACCGTCGAATCGTGGTCCGGCAGCGACCGAGCCGCCCGCCCTGCCGGGCGTCACAACCCGCTCGCACACGTCTCGGTGCGATCTTGGACAGCACCGTAACCCGGCCGCCTGCGTGAACCGGTGATTCGCGCCCGGGTGCCCGACCGATGTGGTTGACGCGGTCGGAGTCTTCGCCGTCGTCGAAGACCACCGACGCGTTGTTCGCCGCCGGCAGCGGCCCGGCGGCCTCAGCCATCACCGTTCCCCGTCATGCTTCCGGTCCCGTCCTGGCGGACCGGTACCAGCACGGTGAAGGTGGTGGGGCGGCGGCCGGTCAAGGAGAGCCTGCCGCCGAGGGTGACGGTGAGGTCCCGGGCCAGCGCGAGACCGATGCCCTCTCCTTCTCCGTCGCCGGTGCGTCCGCGCTCGAAGGGGCGGGTCGTCTCGATGGCGCCCTCGTCGGCGACGTCGAAGGCGAGGGCGTCACCGAGGTCCCGGACCGTCAGACGGACGGTGCCGCGGCCGTGCACGCGCGCGTTGTCCAGCAGGATGCCGAGGATCTCGGTGACCGGGGCACCGGGGACGCGGATGTCGTCCGGCGTGTCGCCCGTCGTGCACAGCAGCCGCCTGCCCTCGCGGGCGAACAGCCCGTGCCAGTGCTCCTCGGTCTCCCCCACCAGCCGTGCGACGGGCACGGCAGAGACCCGGGTGCCGCGCAGGCCGGGGGACCGGGACAGCCGCAGCACCTCCTCCACCGTGCCGTGCAGGCGGCGGGTGGTGGCCAGTGCCTCCTCCAGCGCCGGGCGCAGCAGGGCGTCGTCGTCCTGGGCGAGGCCCGCCTCCAGAGTGAGCTGAAGCCCGGTCAGCGGGGTGCGCAGCTGGTGGGAGGCGTTGTCGGTGAAGTCCCTTTCGTGGCGCAGGAGTTCGGTGAGGCTGTGCAGCATCTCGTTGTGGGTGCGGGCGACCTGGTCGATCTCCTCGATGCTGCTGGGTGTGGCGCGTGCGCTCAGGTCACCGGCGGTGACGGCCCGGCTGTGGCGGGAGAGGTCCTCCAACGGCGCGGCCAGCACCCGTGCCTGGCGGCGGGCGACCAGGACCGCGACGGTCAGCGCGAGGGCGCAGGCGCAGGCGAGGACGCCCCACACGGCGAGTACGCGCTTGCGTACGGCGTCGGTGGGCGAGGAGGCGCGGACGACGCCGATGACCCGCTCGGCGTGCGAGACCGGCACGGTGACGATGAGGTCACCGGCCGAGCGACCGCGCACCACCGTCGCGCCGAAGGCCTTCCGCACCGCCGCGTCACCGGTCCCGGGGCCGCTGCCCGCCCGCAGGCGCAGCTGGGTGTCGTACAGACCGAGGCGGCCTCCGGCCGGCGGCGCGGGCAGTTCCACCGGGTCGCCGGTCGTGTAGTCCGGACTGACCCGCACGGCACCCGACAGGGCCGCGCGCTCCAGGGTGTCGCGCTGGTCGGCGTACAGGGACGACCTGATGGCCAGGGCCAGCGGGACGGCGAGGAGGACCACGGCGACCAGGGCGGCGGTGAGGGCGACGCGCACGACACGCTGTCTCATGTCCTCATCCTGCGGTCCGCCGGCCTTCCCGGGGGTGGTGCGCCACGCGCTTTTGCCGTCGTCTAACCCTCGGCGTGCCGGGCGTTAACCGGCATCCTCCTAGCGTCGGTGCCATGACCGATCCCCGGTCGCAGGCTTTCCGGGAGGGCAGTGACCATGGCACCTGCACGCACACCCGCCGCCGTTGGACTGGCGCTGGTCGCGGTGGTGATCACCGGATGTTCGAGCTCCGGCTCGCACGCGGCGTCCGCTACGACTGCCGCCCCGGTCGGCGGAGGCAACGCCCCGGCGTCCCCCGCGCCCACCGAGTCGAATCCGCCGGGCGACATCCCCGACAACCAGGTGTACGTGGCGTACCGGCCCACCGGCGGTTTCACCGGCTTCACGGTGAAGGTGCCCGAGGGCTGGGCCCGTACCGGGCAAGGGGCCACGACCGTGTTCACGGACAAGCTGAACACCGTCCGCGTGACCACGGCCACCGCGTCCGCCGCGCCCACGGTCGGCTCCGTCACGAACACCGTCGTGCCCCAACTCAAGACGCAGGTGGCGAAGTTCGCGGGGCCGAAGGCGACCGAGGTGACCCGGCACGCCGGGCGCGTCGTCCGGCTGACCTACCAGGGCGACTCCGCCAAGGACCCGGTCACCGGCAAGGTGGTGCGGGACGCGTTCGAGCGGTACGCCTTCTACCGGCAGGGTCACGAGGTCGACCTGACATTGTCCGGGCCGGTCAACGCGGACAACGTCGACCCGTGGCGGATCGTCAGCGACTCCTTCGCGTGGCGGTGACCGTCATGCCCACCCGGTCGCACGACGACGCCCTCGCCGCCCGCGAGTTGTACCGCTTCTACCGTGCGGGCGAGGAGGAGACCCTGGCCCTGCGCGGGGTGTCGCTGACGGTGCGGCGGGGCGAGACGGTCGCCGTCGTCGGCCCCTCGGGGGCGGGCAAGTCCACCCTGCTGGGGTGTCTGGCCGGACTCGACGAGCCCTCGGGCGGCGACGTCCATGTGGACGGCGTCCGCATCAGCCACCGGCCGGAGACCGAGCGGGCCCGGCTGCGCGCCCGCCACGTCGGCGTCCTGCTCCAGAGCCGCAATCTGCTCCCGCACCTGACCGTGCGGGACAACATCCGCTTGGCGCAGCGGGCGGTTCGCGGCCGTCCCTCCGTCTCCGCCGAGGCGCTGCTGGAGCAGGTGGGGCTCGGCCAGCGCACCCGCGCCCTGCCGCGGCATCTGTCTGGTGGTGAACTGGCGCGCGCCGGACTGGCCGTGGCCCTCGCGAACTCCCCCGCCGTGCTCCTGGCGGACGAACCGACCGGTGAACTCGACGGCGGCACCGAGCAGTTGGTGCTGCGGATGGTACGGGAGCGGGCCGCGGACGGCTGCGCGGTACTGATCGTCACCCACAGCGCGGAGGCCGTCCGGATCGCCGACCGAGTGATCACCCTGACCGACGGACGAGCGCGGGAGACACGGGAGGCAAGCGATGTCCGGCACTGACGCCCTCATCCACTCCCAGGACGCGGCACGACTGCCGTGGAGGCCCTGCCCCGGACCGGCCGGATCACCGACCGGCCCATCGCCCCGACCGACAGGCGGACACGGGAGACACCGGAGGCAACCGATGTCCGGCACTGACGCCCCCGGCCGCTACCAAGAATCGGCACTGACCCTCGGACGCGACACGACGACCACGGCGGTCACGCCCCGGACCGACCCGATCACCGCCCCAACCGACAGACGGGCGCAGGAGACACCGGAGGCGAACGATGTCCCCCACTGACGCCCCCGGCCGCTGCCAAGACGCCGCACTGACCCTCGGACGCGACACGACGACCACGGCGGTCACGCCCCGGCACGGCCCGATCACCGACCCGCTCTTCACCCCGACCGACAGGCGGGCGCGGGAAACACAGGAGGCCAGCGATGCCCGGCACTGACGTGCTCGTCCGCTGCCAAGACGCGGCGTTGACCTTCGGGCGCGGTGCGACGGCGGTCGTGGCTGTGCACGGGACCGATCTGAGCATCCGGGCCGGTGACCGGCTGGCGATCGTGGGGCCGTCCGGGTCGGGCAAGTCGTCCCTGTTGCATCTGCTGGCCGGGCTCGAACGCCCCACCAGCGGTGCCGTCTCCTGGCCCGGTCTCGGCGGGAGCGCCGACATCGGGCTGGTCTTCCAGGCCGACAGCCTCGTCCCCGCCCTGGACGTCGCGGAGAACACCGCGCTTCCCCTCGTCCTCGCGGGCCGGTCGGAGGCGCAGACGCGTCGGCCGGTCGCCGAGGCCCTGGGTCTGGTCGGGGCGGCCGACCTCGCCGACCGGCTGCCCGAGGAGATTTCCGGCGGCCAGGCCCAGCGGGTCGCCGTAGCCCGCGTTCTCGCCCAGGAACCGCGCCTGATCCTCGCCGACGAGCCCACCGGCCGCGTCGACCACGCCACCGGCGCCCGCGTGCTGGACGCCGTGCTGATGGCGGCGGACCGCACGGGCGCCGCCCTCGTCGTCACCACCCACGACCCCGCCGTCGCCGCCCGGCTCACCGTCCGGCGGGCCATGCGCGACGGACGGCTGCTCGCACCGGAGGACACGCCATGATCACCTCGTGGGCCAGGAGCCTTGCCCGCCATCGTGCTGGTCGGCTGCTGGCCGCCATGACCGGCATCGCGCTCGCCGTCGCCCTCGTCGCCTCCCTCGGCTCCTTCCTCACCGCCTCGAAAGCGACCATGACCCAGCGCGCCATCCGCTCGGTCGCCGTGGACTGGCAGGTCGAGGTGCAGCCCGGCGCGGACGCCAACTCCGTTCTGCGGCAGGTCCGCAGCGACCCGGGCACCCGGGCCGCCCTCCCCGTGGCATACGCCCGCACCACCGGCTTCAGCGCCCAAGCGCAGGGCAGCACCCAGACGACGGGCCCCGGCGTGGCCCTCGGCCTGCCACCCGGCTACCGCAACCTGTTCCCCGACGCAATCCGCTCGCTCTCCGGTTCGCCCACCGGCGTGCTCCTCGCCCAGCAGACCGCCTCCAACCTGCACGCCGCCCCCGGCGACACCGTCACCGTCCGACTGCCGGGCGCCGGAGCGCGGCAGGTGCGCGTGGACGGCGTGGTCGACCTGCCCCAGGCCGACTCCCTGTTCCAGAAGGTCGGCGCCCCCACCCAGTCCCAGCCGGCCGCACCCCCCGACAACGTCATCCTCCTGCCCACCGCTCAGTTCACCTCCCTCACCCGCGGCGCCACCACCCTCACCAACCAGATCCACGTCGCCCGCGACTCCAGGCTGCCCGCCGACCCGGCCGCCGCCTTCAGCGCCGTCACCGGCGCCGCCCATCACCTCGAAGCCAAGACGGCGGGCGGCGCGCTGGTCGGCAACAATCTCGGTGCCGCCCTCGACTCCGCCCGCCAGGACGCGCTCTACGCCCAGATCCTCTTCCTCTTCCTCGGCGTCCCCGGCGCGGTCCTGGCCGCCGCGCTGACCGCCGCGGTCGCCTCGGCGGGCGGCCAACGGCGCCGTCAGGAACAGGGGTTGCTGCGGCTGCGCGGACTGCGTCCCCGTCAGGTCACCGCGCTCGCGGGCCTGGAGGCCGCACTCGTGGGTGGCGTGGGCGGATTCGCCGGTCTGGGCATCGCGGCGCTGACCGGGCGCCTCGCCTTCGGCGCCGTCTCCTTCGGCGCGAGCGCGGGCACCTGGGCGATCTGGTACGGCATCGCCTTCGTCCTCGGGGCCGCCGTGGCCGCCTGTGCCGTCCTCGTCCCCGCCCTGCGCGACCTGCGCTCGGTGACCGTCTCCGACACCCGCAAGGAGGCCGGCGTCCGCGCCACCCGCTCCCCCTGGTGGCTGCGCTACGGCCTCGACTTCGCGCTCCTCATCGGCTCCTGGCTGGTCTTCCGCGCCTCCTCCGGCAACCAGTACGCCCTCGTCCTCGCGCCCGAGGGCGTCCCCACCCTCTCCGTCTCCTACTGGGCCTTCCTCGGACCCGCCCTGCTGTGGATCGGCGCCGCCCTGCTGCTGTGGCGCCTGACCCTGCTCGCCCTCACCCACGGCCGCCCGGCCCTGGCCCGCCTCGCCCGCCCGCTGACCGCCGCCCTCGCCGGCACCACGGCCGCCGTACTGTCCCGGCGTCGCCGCCCGCTGGCCCGCTCCGTGGTGCTGCTCGCCCTCGCGGTGTCCTTCGCCGTCTCCACCGCCGTCTTCAACTCCACCTATCACCAGCAGGCCGAGGCCGACGCCCGACTGACCAACGGCGCCGACGTCACCGTCACCCAGCCGCCCGGCGCCCACGTCCCGCCCCGCGCCGCGAGCACGCTCAAGGTCTCCGGCGTACGGCACGTCGAGCCCGTCCAGCACCGCTTCGCCTACGTCGGCTCCGACCTCCAGGACCTCTACGGCGTCCGCCCCGGCACCATCGCCCACGCCACCTCGCTCCAGGACGCGTACTTCGCGGGCGGCACCGCCCAGCAGCTCATGCGGAGCCTCGCCCAACGCCCCGACAACCTCCTGGTCAGCGTGGAGACCGTCCACGACTTCCAGCTCTCCCCCGGCGACACCGTCAACCTCCGCGTGCAGGACGCCCGCACCAAGGCGCTGCGCACCGTCCCCTTCCACTACGCCGGAATCGTCAAGGAGTTCCCGACCGCCCCCAAGGACAGCTTCTTCGTCGCCAACGCCGCCTATGTGGCCAGGGCGACCGGCAGCGACGCGGTGGGCGCGTTCCTGCTCGACACCGGCGGGACCCACCAGCAGCAGATCGCCGGCCATCTGCGGAAGCAGCTCGGCACCAGCGCGACCGTCACCGACCTCACCCAGACCCGCGGCGCCGTGGGCACCAGCCTCACCTCCGTCGACCTGGCCGGCCTGACCCGTATCGAACTCGCCTTCGCCGTACTGCTCGCCGCCGGAGCGGGCGGACTCGTCCTCGCCCTCGGCCTGGCCGAACGCCGCCGCACCTTCGCCATCGCCACCGTGCTGGGTGCGAAGCCCGGCCAGCTGCGCGGCATGGTCCTCACCGAGGCCCTGCTGCTGACCGCCGGCGGACTGGCGGGCGGCGCGCTCATCGGCTGGGCGTTGTCGGAGATGCTGGTGAAGGTCCTCACGGGCGTCTTCGACCCGCCTCCGGCGAGTCTGTCCGTGCCGTCCGGCTACCTGATCCTGACCGCGGGCGCCGCGGTGGCCGCCGTACTGGCCGCCGCCCTCAACGGCATCCGCAGCGCCGGACGCCCGGCCGTAGAGGAACTGCGTGACCTGTGACCGTGCCGTACCGGACCGGCGCGCCGCCTGCTTCTAGGCTGTCGCCCATGCGCATGCCCGCCACCGCCGACCGCGGCCGCCCACGCGTCCTGGTCGTCGAGGACGACGACACCATCGGCCGTCACCTTCAGAACGGCCTGCGCGGCAACGACTACGCGCCCACCTGGAGCCGCACCGGCTCCGGCGCCCTGACCGAGGCCGCGCGGTCCTCGTACGACGTGCTCCTGCTGGACCTGGGCCTGCCCGACATGGACGGCCTCGACGTCGCCCGCGCCCTGCGCGCCCGCCGTCCCGACCTGCTGATCATCATCCTCACCGCGCGCACCGACGACATCGACGTCATCGCCGGGCTGGACGCCGGAGCCGACGACTACCTCGTCAAACCCTTCAGCCTCTCCGTCCTGCTCGCCCGCCTCCGCGCCCATCTGCGCCGTCGCGTCGTCGCCTCGCCGCCACAGGAACCCGTCCGCCTGGCCGACCTCGTCCTCGACGTCTCCGCCCGCCGCTGCACCCTCCAGGACGAGGAAGTCCCGCTCCGCCCCAAGGAGTTCGACCTGCTCGCCGTCCTCGCCCAGCATCCGGGCGAGGCCGTCTCCCGGGAGACCCTGATGGCCGAGGTCTGGGACGAGAACTGGTTCGGCTCCACCAAGACCCTCGACGTCACCATGGCCGGCCTGCGCCGCCGACTCACCGAGGCCGCCGACCTCTCGGCCCACGTCGGCAGCCTGCCCCGCATCACCACCCTGCGGGGGCACGGCTACCGCCTGGAACTCTGACGGGTCCCGTCGAGCGGCAGAGACGAGGAGGCGCGTTCGGCCGTCGTCCTTTCGGCCGGTGCCCGGATCTCACAACCGGCCTTTGTGCCGAGGCAGTTGAGCGGGTGGCGGAGGAGGCTCTGTGAGGAACGGCCGGTAGGGTCCGGCCGTCACAGGAACCGAGGAGCACCCCATGAAGCGCATCGTCATTGCCCTGGCCGCGGCCGCCGTACTGGCAGGCGGCGTGGTGACGGCGTGGAACCTGTTCGACAACTCGTCGGTCGCCACCGCGGGCGGCACGGACCACACGATCTCGCGCGCGGTGGTCGAGAAGCTGGCCAAGGAGAACTACGGCATCCCCTTCGTCCAGGACGGCCCGCAGTCCGTGAGCTGCCCGAGCGGACTGCGCGCGAAGATGGACTACACCGTGAGGTGCACCGCCGTCTTCAAAGGCAAGCCGAAGACGATGCTGATCTCCGTGACCGGGGTGCACGGCGACCGGGTGAGCTTCGACTACGGCCTGGAGAAGTGAGGAGGGTTCAGCGGTCGCCGACCACGCCGCGGCGCCATGCCCAGGCCGCGATCTCCACGCGGTTCCGCAGCCCCAACTTGGTCTGGATGTTGGTCAGATGGGACTTGACGGTGGAGAGCGAGACACACAGCTCGGCGCAGAGCTCCTGATTGGTCCGTCCGTCGGCGACCAGCCGGGCCACATCCAACTCCCGTTCCGTCAGCGGGCCGGAAGACACCTCGCCGCCCGGGGCGGGTCGCTGTTCACCGATCCGCTTCAGGAGCCGTACGGTCACGGACGGCGAGATCAGGGCGTCCCCGCGCGCCGCCGCGCGGACGGCCTCCACCAGCAGTCCGGGGCCCGCGTCCTTGAGCAGAAACCCGCAGGCACCGTTGCTCAACGCCCCGTAGACATAGTCGTCCTGGTCGAAGGTGGTCACGACCACCACGCGCAGCGGATCGACGGCCTTGGGGCCCGCGAGCAGCCGGGTCACCTCCAGCCCGTCGAGTCTCGGCATGCGGATGTCGACCAGGCACACGTCGGGGCGCAGCTTCCTGGCCATCTCCACGCACTCCGCGCCGTCGGCCGCCTCGCCCACGACATCGATACCGGGCTGTGTCTGGAGGATCAACCGGAAGCCCGTGCGCACCATTTCCTGGTCGTCGGCGATCAGGACCCGGATCGCCGATCCGCCCGATCCCTCCGCTGCACCCGATGCACCCGATGCGCTTGATCCGCCGGCGTTGGTCATGCGGGGGATCCTGCCACAGCGCCGCGCAGCGGGAACTCCGCCGTCAGCCTCCAGCCGCCGTCCTCGGCCGGGCTCGCGTGGAGCGTGCCGCCAACCGCCTCGGCGCGTTCGGTCAGCCCGATGAGGCCGAGGCCGCCGCGTCCCCCGAGAGGTTCGGCGTTCGGCGCCGCCGACCCGGGCGGTGGTGTGTTGTGCACCTCGACCCGAAGCCGCCGGGCAGCCGCGCCCTCACCTCCGTCGCCGTCGCCGCGATCGCCGCCGTCGTCCGACAGAGCGACCCGTACAGAGACGGACGGTGCTCCCGGTGCGTGGCGGCGTACGTTCGTCAGTGCCTCGCGTACGACGTTGCGCACGGAGGTCTCCACCTCGGGCGCGGGCCGCGCCTGCCGGGCCTCGACCGCGACCTGGAGGGTGGCAGGGGCGTCGTGTTCGGAGAACGCGGCGACGAGTTCGCCCAGTTCGGCGTACAGCTCCCCCGGCCGCACCGCCCGCGTGGTGTCGTCGCGCAGCACGCGCACCAGCTTCCGCATCGACTGAAGGGTCTCGCCCCCGGCCCGCTCTATGCCGCGCAGCAGCGGATCCACCTGCTCGGGCGCGATCTCACGGATCGCCTGGGCCGCCTGAGCCTGGACGACGATGCCCGTGACGTGGTGGGCGACGAAGTCATGCAGTTCGCGGGCGAGTTCCAGACGTTCGTTCTGACGTGTCTCGGTGACGGCACGGCTCCTGCGGTCGTCGAGGCTGCGGAGGTAGGAGCCGATGGCCACGGCGCCGCCCGTGAAGAAGATCAGGGCGAAGGAGAAGTAGACGTTGCCGCTGCCGCGCATCCGCATCGGCGCCGCGATCACGGCGGAGGCGAGTGCGGTGCCCAGCGAGGCGGCCAGCCAGGGCTGCGGTACGTCTCTCGCGGTGCGCACCAGCACGAGCAGCAGGCACACCGTCTCCAGCAGACCCCAGCCGACCGGCAGCGACGACGTCACGGACGTGAGGAAGACCAGCGTCACCATCCACGAGACGAGCACCGCGGCAGCCGCGCTCCAGGCCGGCGCGAGACGTCTGCCGGGCAGCAGCAGCGCGACGGCCGCCATGAGGCCCGGGGCCAGCCGCCACCACGCGCCGCCGCCCTCGAGTCCGGCGTCGGACGCGACGCCGGCCACGTCGACCACCCACAACAGCGCCATGACCACCCCCAGTGCGGTGAGGGCTGTGCGGTGGGGCAGCGGGGAGTTCCAGGTGTGATCGTCTCTGTCTGACACATCTCGCAGCGTAGGCGCGGTCCCGGTCGTACGGCCTCGGCCGAAAGGACGACGCCGCCGCTGCGAACCGGTCGGTCGGCCGAGGCGAAGGGCCGCGCCGGAAGCGGATGTTGGACCACATGAACAACACCTCTTCGCCGCCTGTGCTGAGCGGCATCGGTCTGTCCAAGTCGTTCGGGTCCACCCGTGCGCTCGACGGTGTGGACGTCGCCGTGCGGGCGGGCGAGTCGCTGGCCGTGATGGGGCCTTCCGGGTCCGGCAAGTCGACGCTGCTGCACTGCCTGGCGAACATCGAGCGCCCGGACGGCGGCCAAGTGCTGCTGAACGGCGAGCGCATCGACCAGTTGCGCGAGCCGCACCGCAGCGAACTGCGCCGGACCCGCTTCGGCTTCGTGTTCCAGTTCGGTCAGTTGCTGCCCGAGCTGCCCGCCGTGGAAAACGTGGCGCTCCCGTTGATGCTCGGCGGTACCCTGCGCCGCGAGGCGGAGCGGCGTGCGCGCGAGTGGTTCGCACCGCTGGGCCTGGAAGGCAAGGAGGACAGCCGTCCCGGCCAGTTGTCCGGCGGTCAGGCCCAACGGGTGGCGCTCGCACGGGCGTTGGTCGCGGGCGCCCAGGTCGTCTTCGCCGACGAGCCGACGGGCGCCCTCGACCAGGCCACCGGGCAGGACGTGATCCGGATGCTGACGGAGGTCACCAGGCGGCAGAACGCGGCGCTGGTCGTGGTCACCCACGACCCGTCGGTGGCCCGCTGGTGCGACCGTACTGTGCGGGTGCGGGACGGGCGGATCGTACGGGAGTCGGAGGCGGCGGCTGAGACTGACGCGGGACCGGCCGGGACCCGCGCGCCGGCCGACGTGACGGCCGCCATCACCGGCGGAGTTGCGCGATGAGGACCGCGCGGGCCCTGGACCGCACCACCTGGACCCTGACCTGGCGGCTGCTGCGCGGCGGCGGCAGGCACGGCCGGCTCGGCGCCGGGCTGTCCGTCGCGGCCGCGGCGATCTGCACCACGCTGCTGCTCCTGTGCGTCGGCGCCAACCTCGGCTTCACCTCGCGCGCCGCGCACGCCGACTGGCGTACCCCGGCCAAGGCCGGGCCGTCGCGCGCGGTGGCCGTCGAGGCGGTGAGCACCACCTTCATCGGCGGTGAGCCCGTGACGGTCGTCGATGTCGCGGCGCTGCCGGGCCGGAGCGGCGAGGCGCCCGCTCCTCCCGGTATGCCGCACTTCCCGAAGCCGGGTGAGGTATGGACCTCGCCCGCGCTCGGCACGCTGCCCGGCGGCAGCAGCACGACCGGCACGCTCGGCCGCGCCGCGCTGGTCAGGCCCGGCGAGAAGGTGGCCGTCGTCGGGCACCGCGCCGATGACCTGGCGATGACGGTCGAGCGCGGCACCGACCCGCGCCGACCGGGTGACATCGTCACGCCCACACCCGTCGCGGACTTCGCGGGAAAGCGCACGGCGGACGGCCTCGGCGCCCAGTACCAGGCCCTGATGAAGATCGCCACGGTACTGCTGATCGTGCCGCTGCTCGTGCTCGGCGCCTCCTCGGCCCGGCTGTCCGTCTCGCGCCGCGACACCCGGCTGGCCACGCTGCGGCTGCTGGGCGCGACGCCGGGCCGGATCGCGGGGATCGCGGTGGCCGAGGCGGCCCTGACCGGTACCGCGGGGGCCGTCGCGGGCGCGCTGGGCTACGCGGTACTGCTGCCGCTCGCGGCCAAGGTCCCCTTGGAAGGCGGCAGTTGGTACGTCGCCGATCTCTGGGTCGGTACGGATGTCCTGCTCGCCGTACTCGCCGGCGTGGTGCTGACGGTGGCGGCCAGCGCACTCGCGGGACTGCGGCAGGTGGTCGTAGGCCCGCTCGGCGTCGTACGCCGCTCACGCACCCCCCGTCTGAAGGCCGTACGCGCGGTGCTGTTCGTCGCCGTACTGGTTGGCTACGGGCTGCTGTCCAAGGGCAAGTCGATGGACATCGACGCGGTGGTGTACAGCTGCGTCGCCGTCTTCGCCGCACTGTCCGTCATCGGCCCCTGGGTGGTCGGGGTGCTCGGCGCCCTCGTCGCCGGGTCTGCGCGGCGACCGGCGACACTGCTCGCGGGGCGCCGTCTGCTCGACGACCCCAAGTCCGTGTGGCGGGCGGTGTCGGCGCTGACGCTGGCGGCCTTCGTGGCCGGTTTCTTCGCCCTGTTCAGCCTCGGCGGCGACTCGCCCTGGGGCAGCGCGGACCAACTCGCCCTGTCCGTACCGAAGGAGCGCGTCGCCGCCGTACGCCAGGAGGCCACCGCCCGGCTGCACCACGCGGGCATCCACGCCACCGTGGGCACGAACGACGACTGGGTCGCCACCGGCGCGGGTGCGGACGGCGAGCGTCAGGTCACGGCGACCGTCACGGGCCCGGGCCGGTTGGACGCGGCGCGCGGTGTGCTCGCCGGTCTGGCGCCCGGTCAGTATCCGGTCACCGGTCCCGATGTCGCCTGGCAGTCACGGCAGTTCGACCGTGACTTCCACCTGGTGACGCTGGCGGTGCTCGGTGCGAGTTTCGCCATCGCCATCGCCGCCACGGGCATCACGGCCGCCTCCTCCGTCCTGGACCGCCGCCGCACCTACGGCCTGCTGCATCTCGCGGGCACCCCGCTGCGGGTCCTGGACACGGCCCGGCGTAAGGAGGCGGTGCTGCCCGCCGCCGTGCTCGCGGGCGGCGCGCTGCTCACGGGGCTGTTCTGCGCCGCGCCGCTGACGCTCGCCGGGGGCGCCCCGCACCTGGACGGCCGTGGCGCCCTGCTCCTCTCCGGTTGCCTGGCACTGGGCTTCGCGGGTCTGGCCGGCGCGAGCGCGGCGAGCCGTCCGCTGCTGCGCGCGGTGGCGGGCGAGGCGGGCCCACGCCCGGACTAGGGTCCGTCCTCGAAGATCATCGAATGGTGGTGCCTGAGGCCGCCCGGCTGATTGCCAGTCGGGCGGCCCCCGGCTCTCCCGAGCGGACGGGTCAGCGGACCGGCAGCACGGTGGTGTGTTCCTCGCGCACGGCCTGAAGGGAGCGGGGGTTGAGACCGAGCAGGCTCAGGATCGTCGGTGCGATCTGCTTGGTCTGCACGCTCGCGGAGTCGCGCACGCCGTCCGGGACGGAGGCTCCGGACACGACGAGGGGCACGGCGAGGTCGTCGGAGTGGCCGCCGCCGTGCTCCGCGATCTTCTTGGTGCCGCCGGTGTAGACCACGCCGTACTGCGCGACACCGAGGAGGTCTGGGACCCGGGCGTCGCCGGCCCTGACGTGGAAGTAGTCGGCCGCGGCCTGGCCGGCGTAGACCTTGCCGAGCCCGCTGTGGGTGTAGGCCTTGGGCTTGGCGTTGATGTCGGTGCCGGTGCCGTTCTGCGCGAGCAGGTACTTCTTGGCGAAGGCGGTGGCCGCCGCGGAGCGGTCGGAGAGCCAGAGCAGCACGGCGTCGTCGTCCACGGCGTGCGTCACCAGGTCGGCGGCGCCGGGGTGGAGCTTCTTCCAGGCGGCGTTGAGGCCGTCCAGCAGCGGGCCGTCGGCGACGCGGGTGAGCGCGGCGGGGTCGGTGGGCGACTGGCCGTGCTTGGCGGAGAGGATGACGGTGGTGCTGCCTGAGAGGTGCCGCTTGGCGATCTCGGCGGTCAGGGCGCCGATCTCGTCGTTGACGTAGTCGAGGTTCTTCGCCAGCAGCGGGCCGGGGACGTTCTTGGCGGTGTAGCCGCCGGTGAGGCCGTCCGAGGCGGGCAGTTTCTGCGCGGTGGAGACCGACTGGAAGTTGAGGCCGAAGATCGCCGGGGTGCCGACCTTGCGGGTGCCGGTGTGGTCGTAGCCGTCGATCTCGTTGAGGACGGCCTTCACCTTGTAGGTGTCGTACTGCTCGGTGGCCTTGTTGTCCGTGGTCCAGTCACCGCCGGCGGCGTACCCGGGGGCGTCGCTGTTGATCTCCGGGGTGAACAGGTCCTGGACGCCGGTGCCCGAGGGGCCGTTGAGGATCTCGTAGGCCGCGTGCTTGTCCGACCAGGCCGTACGCAGACCCGCCTGGCGGGCAACCTCGAAGATCGTGTTCACCTTGAGGTACGAGTGCGGGTACACGGGTCGGCAGGTCTTCGGGTCGACCGGCAGCTTGGATGCGTTGATCAGGCTCGCCGGGTGGCCAGTCATCGACAGGATGCTGTCCGGCAGGCCCGTGAGGCCCTGGCCTGCGTCGATGGAGGCCTGGTTCCGGTCCAGGTCCTCCGTGAGGTCCACCTCGACCCCGGGCTTCACGCCCTTGCAGCTGCTGGTTCCCGCCGGGAGGAGCGCGGCGTTGTAGGTGTCGTCGTAGTAGACGCCCGTGGTGCCGGGGCTGCCGCCGGTCGCCTGGGCGACCATGCCGGGGAAGGAGTCGGACGGGGTGGTGGTCCTGGCATGGGTGTATTCGACCCCGCTGCCGGTCAGACGGGCCAGCGCGGAGTCGGGGTGCCTGGCCATGTACCAGGACAGGTCCGACTGGTGCAGCCCGTCCACGGAGATCAGCAGGACGTGCCTGGTGGCGGGCCGGTGGTGGGAGGCGGCGAACGCGGCGGGCTGGGCGGCGGTCACCCCGGCCAGAACTCCGGTGGCGACGAGGACGGCTGCGGGCCTGACGTGACGTCTGGGCATCTGGTCTCTCCGGGGTGTTCGGGGCGGGCTGCGGATGCGGGCCCCAGCAGAGTCCCGTTTTGTGGACCGGAAACGGCCCATGCGTGAACAAACCCGGAATGGGCGGTCGGATCTTCGCCAAGCAAGCCTGGTTTTCCCCAAGTCGGAGGGAACGCGCGCCCTCGAAGACAGGGTCCGTCAGCGGGTGGACGGTCCCGGACGCCACCACGGATCGGCACGACGAGAGGCCCGGGCAGTTCCATCCGAGGGTGCGGGCGTCACGCACCTGGTGGAGTCGGCGGCTCCGGAACACCTGACCGCGAACCCGGCGCGGGCCCGGCGAAGGGCGAAGGAGCGCGCCGGTCGGTCACCGGGCCGAACCGGTCACGGGCCTTCCTCGCCCTGGGCGATCTCCACCTGGTGGTGAAAGGCGACGACGCCGGTTGTCCCGGCGGCGACGGACAGGACCGTACAGGCCACAAGGAGGAACGCGGTCCAGCGCGTGGGGCGCGAGCGCCCCTCGGCGGATGCGAGGAGCGCGGTGACGCGCTGCGGAACCGGGCCGGTCGTCGCCGCGGGCGCGAAGTCCGGACGGGTGGACCGCGCGGCGTGGCTGGCCAGAGCGGCGCGGGCGATGGCCGTGGCGATCAGGCGCCGGTCGCCGATGGCGCCGGCCGCGGCCTCGTCGGCGTCCCGCTCGGCGGCGAGCCGAATGGTGTCGCGGACGGCGCGCAGCGCGGGGTGGCAGTGGGCGGACACCTCGGCGGCGGCCAGGAAGTAGTGGTGACCGGCCCGGTTGTGGGCGCGTTCATGGGCGAAGAGGGCTTCGCGCTCGGCAGGTTCCAAACTGCGCAGCATCGCGGTGGTGACGACGATCCGGTGCGGCCGTCCGGGCAGCGCGTACGCGTCCGGATGCGGTGAATCGACGACGCACAGGTCGCCGGCGGCAGGGCGGCGGTCAGCCTGCGTCCGAGCGGTACGGAAGGCACGCGTCTGGAGGAAGGCCGAGCGCACAAGGGTCCAGGCGCCGAGGGTGAGCACTCCGGTGGCCGCCGCGGCGGCGGGCAGGACGAGGTAGTCCGAGGGGGTGTGCAGGGGGCGAACGAACTCGCCGAGGGCGGCGAACGCGGGAACCTTCAGCAGTCCCGTCAGCACCAGGGCCCCGAGAGCCGCGACGCAGGCACCCGCCAGCGCCAGGGCCGAGGTGGTGAGAACCCACAGCGCGGTGGCGGGGGCCAGACGGTCGAAGGTTCGGCGGGCCAGCCTCGGCGCCAGGAAGGGCAGGACCAACGGCACGAGCAGCAGAGCGATCATCGCCCGTCACCCTCCAGAAGCCGACGCAGGAACTCCTCGTCGCCGGAGTTGAGCTGGGCGACGAAACGGGCCAGGACCGTCTCCCGGTCGGCGTCCCTGTCGAGAACCGTGTGCATGCGCCGGGCGGTCAGACCGGGAGCATCCTGCACGGGAGAGTAGGCGTATCCCCGGCCCTGCCGTTCACGGCTGACGACGCCCTTCTCGTGCAGCCGGGTCAGTATCGTCGTCACCGTCGTGCGGGCCAGTCCGAAGCCGAGCCCGGTCTGCACCCGCCCCGGCGTGAGCGGGACACCGGCGGTCAACAGCACAGCCATGACAGCGGCTTCGAGCTCACCGGCCGGCCGCCTCTCGTCGGTCATGGGGAACATCCTCACTCCGCCGCCGTCTGCGGTTCAGCAGACTGTCTACAAAATTGTAGTTGGTTACCCGGGCTCCCTGCGGAGGGCCCCGCACGCGCCAGGAGGTTCGGCAGCTCAGCCCACTCCGGCGGCCTGTCCCCGCATCGCCACACGGTGTCGTGATCCGATCATTCCGACGATTCCTGAATGATCCCCAGAAAGACGAAGGACGAGGCCGATGTGCCAAGTCCGAGGATCACAGCGGCGAAGTCACCGGGTCCAGGTCGTGATCTTCGCCTACGAGCACCAGCTGCGTCCGCATGGCGGATAGCGTGAAGCCTCGCCCTTCCCGCCCCCGCGCCACGCAATGCAACGCGGCCATGACCGCCGTCTCAAGCTCACCCGGCGACCGCTTCCCACAACTCGCGTGGGTCAGGGGAACGGTCCGCGCTCCTCTTTCGTCTACAGTTCAGTAGACCGTCTACAGGATTGTAGTCACTTGACGGATGCAGGCGTCGCAGTGATCCGACGGTCCGGACGAAGGACGAAGGGGCTCCACGATGACCACAGCCATGCACCTGGCGTCGCAGCTCGCTGTCAATGTGCTGGATGCGCGGTCCTTGCTGTCCGCCTTCGGCGTGTTGGGCGTGGGCGTGGTGCTGTTCGCGGAGACGGGACTGCTCGTCGGTTTCTTCCTCCCAGGCGACTCACTGCTGTTCACGGCGGGTCTGCTGTGCACCGGCACCGCCGACCGCGGCCTGAAGCTGTCGCTCGGCCCGCTCCTGGTCGCGGCGGCGGTGGGGGCGCTGGCGGGCTCGCAGTGCGGTTACCTCCTGGGCCGACGAGCGGGCGGCGCCCTGCTGGCCCGCAGCAGCTCGGCCCGCCTGCACCAGGGGGCGAAGCGGGCTGAGGAACTGCTGGAGCGCTATGGCTACGCGAAGGCGATCGTGCTGGCCCGCTTCGTCCCGGTGGTGCGCACGGTCCTGAACCCGATGGCGGGCGCACTGGGGGTACCGGTGCGCACCTTCACCGTGTGGCAGGTGGTCGGAGGCCTGGTCTGGAGCCTGGGTCTCACCCTGGCGGGCTACGCACTGGGCTCGTCCGTGCCGAACGTGGACCGGTATCTGCTGCCGATGGTCGCGGTGATCGTGGCACTGTCCCTGATTCCGCTCGCCGCCGAGGTGTTCCGCTCCCGCAGGGACGCGAAGGCGAAGGAACTCCAGGGATGATCCTCGCCCTCGACGGGTCGTACAGCTCGCCGAGGGCCGGCCGATTCGCCGGATGAAGGAGGCTCGAAACCCGACGGCGTGCCTACGACCGGATCGCGCGACGCGAGCCACCACACCGGGGTAACCGGCCCGACCCCGGGCCGGTCCAACAGCCGTGTCCTGTACGGCATTACGGCCGCACATGCCCGAGGGCGGTGTCCCGGAGCGGGTGCCATCCGCCCTGCCCGGAGACGACTCCGCCCGCACCGTGACGATCACGGCGCGGGCGGGCTCCGGCACGGGTCCACGGCGGCAGCGGAGCGGACAGTTGAAGCGACTGGGTCGGCACACCGACCGCCGGATGTCCTGAGCACCGCCCTCACCGGCCGCCGGCCACCGATGCCAGTGCCGACGCCGGTGCCGGTGCCAGTGCCGGTGCCGGTGCGCCGAACTCCGCTGCCGCTGGGGACCGTCGGCCGGGTCAGCGGAGCGTGCGGGTGAACTGGTACGCGCTCTGTGACGTACCGCTGCACGTGTCGGAGAGCTGACCGTTGGTGGCGCAGGCCTTGTCGCGCCCGAGCGACCAGAAGGACAGCTCCTGGATGCCCTTGCTCGCCGCGAAGTTGGCGAGTGTGGTGGCGTTGGCGGTGGTGAACACCTCGGCCGTGGTGTCGTTCACGCCGATCATGGGGGTGTTGCCCTCCATGGCCCACAGTTGCGCGGAGCTCTTGGTGGTCCAGATCCGGCCCAGTTGGTCGTGCAGAGCGGTCGCCGCGTCGGTGGCCGCCTTGCCCATGTCCATGGCCGGGCCGTAGTCCATGGTCATGATGTTGACCAGGTTGACCGTCAGGGCGTTGCTCTTGGCGTTGTTCAGCAGGTTGATCGAGTTCTGCTCCAGACCGGTCGGGTTGACCGGGAGGGTGTACTGGACGTCGAGCCGGCGCCCCGCCGTCGCGTATTCGCTCTGCAACTGCGCCAGGGCCTTGTTGCGCCGGTCGTTGGCAGCGGTGTTGTTGAGGGTCGAGCCCTCGATGTCGAGGTCGACGCGGGTGAGGTTGAGGCTGTCGATGACCCGCTTGTACTGGGCCTTGAGGGACGACACCGAGGTACAGGCGAGGCCCAGTTCGGTGCCGGAGGCGCCGCCGAAGGACGCGATGACATCGCCGCCCGCCGCCCTGGTGGAGTTGATGGCGGCGGTCCAGGAGGAGTCGGTGATGGACGTGTCGCCATTGAAGGTCGCGTTGCAGCCGTTTCCGGCGATGACGAACGCGAGGGTGAAGTACTTCTGCCCGGTGGCGTTGCGTGCGTTGGTGAGGGCGGACGGGGAGTTCCAGGTCTCGGCGTAGGGCGCCGAGTACCGGGCGGGAAAGCCGGGACCGGGGTTCGCCGCCGTCGGCGCGGCGGATGCCGAGGGGGCGAGGGCGGCTGCCACCGCCGCACCTGCGGCAACGGCAACGGCCAGCTTGGAGCTGCTGTTTCGACGCATGAGTCCTCCAGGACGCAGCGCACCCGATGCGCTGGTGGGGGGTAGAGGAAACCACATCCGTTCATATCCATGAACACTCTCTGTTCATGTGAACGAACTGGAGCCATTAAGGCCTAGACCAATGCGTCCGTCAACCCCTGCGGCAGCAACGGGCGGACGCTACGCCCTTGCGCTGGCGGGGAGTTGGGGAAGTCGGCCGGTCGCGACACGGCGACGACACACCGCGGCCCCGAGGCGATCGAAGCACTCGGGGCCGCTCTGCGCGTCGCGGAAAGGGAGGGGCGGTCGCCTACGCGGCGATGTGCTCTGCGGGGCTTCAGCCGGACGATCGTCCCCGCAGGCTATAGGTGAGGCCCGGGGACACTGTCCCCTCCATTCCCACGCTTTCTCCAACCACACAGACCCGCCGCGCATTCCCGGGTGCCGCGACAGGACACGGGAACCGGCGCCCGTCGTCGGCGCCTGGCTAAGCGCCCTCCGTCGCCCCGAGTTCGCCCGGTGGAGCCCAGGGGCCTGACGGTGGCGAAGGCGATGACGACGACCGCCAGGGTGACGATCCCGTACACAGGGTCACGATCCCGTACAGACGGGGGCCTGACGGAGTACGCCCCCGGGCCGGACTCCCTCTCGGGAGCCCGGCCCGGGGGCGGGTGCGTCCTCCGGTGCCGACGCTGCGACGACCGCTCTCGGTCAGGCCGTGTGGCCGAGGACCGCTGCCGGACGCGTGCCCGGGACGATCTCACGGACGGCATGACGGCTGCGGAGGAAGATCGTGGCCAGGCGGGTGACGACCTCGGTGAGCGCCATCAGCACGAAGGCCGCGACCCAGGCCTGGTCGGTGGTGATCTGGTGGGCGATGCTGAACCGTGCCACGTTGCCGGCTCCGCCGTGGTCGACCCACACCTGGAACCCCATGCGCGCGCCCATTCCCAGGACCCACAGGATCGCCGAGACCGCGCCCGCCTTGATGTAGAGATGCTCTCCCGCACCACGGATACGCGTGAAGACGCCCCCCGCGATGCCGAGCGCCGCGCCGGCCGCGATCAAGGTACCGATCAGGACGAGGTCGTTGCCCGCGGTCGGCACGGAGTGCAGGTAGTGGGAGGCCACGAAGGTCACGATGCCGAGGGGGATCAGATAGGACTTGAGATCGAGTCGTCCTTCACGCAGCTGGCGGAAGACGATGAGGACGAGCGCGATGTCGGTGATCCAGTCCGTTGTGTTCATGTCCTCAAGGCTGCTCTCACCGGCCATTCCACGCCTGGACCCGTGGGTGGAAGTAAGGGTGGAGAACTGGAGTCCACCGGGATGGACTCCCCCGCGGCGGCGGCTGCGTCAGGTCCCCGACGAGGACGGCAGCACTCACCGGGGTGGACGGCAGGGCCGCCACCGACGACGACACCGGCGAGTCCGTGCCGTGTCGACCCGGACACGCCCAGCCAGGCACCCCCGCGACCGTCCCAGCCCGTGACCTTCACTGCTCCAAGGTCGATACTGGTCGCAAGGGCGTTCCAGCCACCCTCGACCGGCCGGCTCCAGACACCCGACGACCCGTCACCGACGACCGGCACAACCCCGCTCCGACCAGTAAAGACACAGCTCAGACGCACATCTGCCAGCCTTGCCAGGAGGTACCGATGAAGATGTTGATCAACGTCGCGGAGACCGTGGTCACGGACGCGTTGCGGGGTATGGCTGCCGCTCATCCCGAGCTGACCGTGGACGTGGAGAACCGGGTGATCGTGCGGCGGGACGCTCCCGTCGCCGGGCAGGTGGGGCTGGTTTCCGGCGGGGGGTCGGGGCACGAGCCGTTGCACGGTGGGTTCGTCGGGCCGGGGATGCTGTCGGCCGCCTGCCCTGGTGAGGTGTTCACATCGCCGGTGCCCGATCAGATGGTGCGGGCCGCGGCCGCCGTGGACAGCGGGGCCGGGGTCCTCTTCATCGTGAAGAACTACACCGGGGACGTCCTCAACTTCGACATGGCGGCCGAGCTGGCCGAGGACGAGGGCATCCAGACCGCGAAAGTGCTGGTCAATGATGACGTCGCCGTCACCGACAGCCTCTACACCGCGGGGCGGCGCGGTACCGGCGCGACGCTCTTCGTGGAGAAGATCGCCGGGGCCGCCGCGGCCGAGGGCCAGCCACTCGACCGGGTCGCCGCGATCGCCCGGCAGGTCAACGAGAACTCGCGCAGCTTCGGCGTCGCCCTCAGCGCCTGCACCACCCCGGCCAAGGGCAGCCCCACCTTCGATCTCCCTGCGGGCGAGCTGGAGTTGGGCGTCGGCATCCACGGCGAACCGGGCCGCGAGCGGCGCGCGATGATGACCTCAGGCGAGATCGCCGACTTCTCCGTCCACGCGATCCTGGAGGACATGACCCCGCGCAACCCGGTGCTGGTCCTCGTCAACGGCATGGGCGCCACCCCGCTCCTGGAGCTCTACGGCTTCAACGCCGAGGTCCACCGCGTGCTCGCCGAGCGCGGCGTCGCCGTCGCCCGCACACTGGTCGGCAACTACGTCACGTCCCTCGACATGGCGGGGGCCTCCGTCACCCTGTGCCAGATCGACGAGGAACTGCTGCGGCTGTGGGACGCGCCGGTGAAGACGCCGGGGCTGCGCTGGGGCATGTGACCCGACAACGCATCCGGCCAACTCGCTCACCACGCAAGGAGATCCAGTGCTCGACGCCGACTTCTTCCGCCGTTGGATGACGGCGACCGCCGCTTCCGTCGCCCGCGAGGCGGACCGGCTCACCGATCTCGACTCGCCCATCGGCGACGCCGACCACGGCGCGAACCTCCAGCGCGGGTTCACCACCGTGACCGCCACCCTGGAGAAGGAGGCGCCGGACACCCCGGGCGCCGTCCTCACCCTCGCGGGGCGGCAGCTCATCTCCACGGTCGGCGGCGCGTCGGGCCCGCTCTACGGCACGCTGCTGCGCCGTACCGGCAAGGCGCTCGGGGACGCCCCCGAGGTGAGCGAGGAGGAGTTCGCCCAGGCGCTGCGCACGGGTGTCGAGGCGGTCATGACCCTGGGCGGAGCCGCGCCCGGCGACAAGACCATGATCGACGCCCTCGTCCCGGCCCTCGACGCGCTCCCGGACGGTTTCGCCGCCGCACGGTCCGCCGCCGAGGCAGGTGCCATCGCCACCACGCCCCTACAGGCCCGCAAGGGACGCGCGAGCTACCTCGGGGAGCGGAGCATCGGGCACCAGGACCCGGGCGCCACGTCCTCGTCGCTCCTGATCGCCGCGCTCCAGGAAGCCTCGGAGGCGACCGGTGAGTGACGTGAGCGGCGAGAAGCTCGTGGGGATCGTACTGGTGTCCCACAGCGCCGAAGTCGCCGCCTCCGTGGCCGAGTTGGCGCGCGGGCTGTCCGGTTCGGGCACCTCGGTACCGGTCGCCCCGGCCGGCGGCACCGAGGGCGGTGGGCTGGGCACGAGTTCCGAACTCATCGCCGCGGCGGCCGCGTCCGTCGACCGGGGCGCCGGCGTGGCCGTCCTCACCGACCTGGGCAGCTCCGTACTCACCGTGAAGGCCCTGCTCGCCGAGGGCGACGAACTCCCGGTCGGCACCCGCCTGGTGGACGCCCCGTTCGTCGAGGGCGCGGTGGCCGCGGTCGTCACGGCGTCGACGGGAGCGGACCTGGACGCGGTCGAGGCGGCGGCCACGGAGGCGTACGCCTATCGAAAGGTGTGAGCACCCATAGCGGGTGCTCCCCCGCGCCACCCACGCGCACCCATAGCTCCTACGACACCCACTCCGCCCTGCGAGGGCTACGACAGCCCCTCCGCCGCGATCGCCAGCGCCGCCCGCAATGTCTCCGCCACCTCGGCGTCCCCCACCGGCGCCTCCCCCGTCCCAACGCCTGACCCGCTCTCCCCCGCGCCCCACGCGAACCGCTCCACCGCCGCCCGGAGCGCCGCGTTGAGCATCGCCGCCTGGATCATGGGCCGCAGGTCGTCCGGTGGCAGGCCGGCGCGGTCGGCGAGGGCTCGGGCGAACGCGGGTTCCGCCTCGTCGTAGGTCTGGAGCCAGATCGCGCGCAGGCCCGGTTCGGTGCGGGTGAGGCGGACCAGGGCGGAGCCGGTCGCGCCGTCGGGGCCGGTGGCGGCGAGGAGGCCGGTGGCGAGGTCGGGGTCGAAGAGTTCGGACAGGGGGTGGCCGGGGCGCCACTCCCGCAGGCGGGCGGCGATCACGTCGATACCGGCCGAGAAGAGCGGGCGTACGCAGGCCTCCTTGCTCGGGAAGTAGCGCCACACGGTGCGCGCGGAGACGCCGACCGCCTGGCCGATCTGTTCGCCGGTGGTCGCCGCGACGCCCTGGGCGACGAAGAGCTCCACCGCGGCCCGGGCGATCTCCAGGCGGATCTCGGTCTTGCGAGTCTCGGTGAGCGGTGGTCGTCCGGTGCGTCCGCTGGGTGCGGTCATCAGTTCCTCTCCGGCTGCGGTCGTGACCTCCCGGGATTCTCCCATCAAGACTTTATGTCACTTGAAGACATTAAGTCGTATGGTGGGGAGATCCCGGGCGGCGCAGAGCCCTCGCATCAGGACAGGAGCACCTCATGGCCAGTGGACTCGACGGACGCGGCGTCATCGTCACCGGAGCGGGCTCGGGCATCGGCCGGGCCGCCGCGCTGGCCTTCGCGGCGGAGGGCGCCAGGGTGCTGGTGGCCGATCTGAACGCCAAGGGCGCCGAGGCGGTCGTCAAGGAGATCGAGCAGGCGGGCGGTGAGGCCGTCGCGGTCACCGGCGACCTGAGCGAGCAGGCGGTCGTGGACGCGGTGACGGCGACCGCCGTGGAGCGGTTCGGCGGGGTCGACGTGCTGGTGAACAACGCCGGGATCATGGACCGCATGTCGGCGCTGGCGGACGTGGACGACGCGGAGTGGGAGCGGGTCATCCGGGTCAACCTGACCGCGCCCTTCCTGCTCACCCGGGCCGTGCTGCCGCACATGCTGGCGGCGGGCAGGGGCGCGATCGTGAACACCGCCTCCGAGGCGGGCCTGCGGGGCAGCGCGGCGGGCGCCGCCTACACGGCCTCGAAGCACGGGGTGGTCGGCCTGACCAAGAACCTCGCGGTGATGTACCGCAAGCAGGGCATCCGCGCGAACGCCATCGCCCCGGGCGGCACGGCGACGAACATCTCCGTGGAGGCCGACGGTGCCGCCCACGGTCCGGCGGCGCTCGGCCCGCACTTCGTCAACGTCGGCCGGCTGGCCGGGGCCGAGGAGCAGGCCGCCGCGATCGTGTTCCTCGCCTCGGACGCGGCGAGCAACATCAACGGCGCGATCCTGCCCGTAGACGACGGCTGGTCGGCGGTCTGACGACACCCGGGACGCTCCTACCGACGGCTCAGTCCGCGTCCACGAAGAGCCGTGCCAGCCGCTGCCCCGTCTCCACCGCCGCCGCGTGGTCCTCGATGGGCTTGACCTGCGAGTCCTTGAACACGATGTAGGTGACCCCGCCGCTCGTCCCGCCGCCGCGCGGGTCGGTGCGGATACCGAGGCCCTTCGCGGTGGCGTAGGACGCCTCGCCGATGATGTCCCGCGGACCGACGTCTCCTACGACGGCGTACTGCACCCGGTTCCGGTAGACGACCGCGGCGACCGAGCCGCCGCCGATGCCGTGGTCGCGGTGGTTCCAGAGGGCGCTGGCGGCGGGGACGACGATGTACGGGAGCCGTTCGGCGTTCAGATAGCGCCCGTCGGACTGCTGGAACGCCGTCATGGAGGAGAAGAGCGGGTCGGTGCGCGCGTTGCAGTGGGCCCCGGCCTGGCCGTCGCAGTCGATGTCCAGGTCGGCCTTCCAGTAGACGGCCTCCTTGGTGCCGCAGACCGGGATCGTCGCGCGCTCCCCGTCGTCGCTGCGGTATTGGCCCCGCGAGACGGGGACGCAGTCGCGCACCTTGGCCAGCAGGTCGGCGGCGCGGACGTCACCTTCGCGGACCGCCGCCGGTCCCGCCTGGGGGCGGACGGAGGCGACGGGTGCGGCGGGCAGTGTGGTCGGGGTGAGCAGGGCGGCGCCGGCCGCGGCCAGCGTCAGCGACTGGACACGCACGATAGAGGACCCTCTCCTGGGGGATCTGACGGACACTCAGCCCACCCTGGTGCCGGTCCGGCGGCTCGGCCACCGGTAGAGGGCCGGACGGTGCACGCCGTAACTCGCGGGGGAGGCAGGGTCGCTGATCCGGTGTCATTCCCGACGGGGACCGCGGCCTTGAGCGCACGCCCCTCCCGAACCACAGCCGGGCCCTGAGCCCCCGTCATTCCCCGACGGGGGCCGAGGACCTGAGCCCGTGTCGGCTCAGGTCACCCGGCCGCCCGCGCCGGCGCGGGATCAGCGACGACAGCGGTCCGCGCCACCGGCCTGAACTGCCCACCCTCGGGGGCGAGTTCAGCCGTGCGGACTTCAGCATACGTAATGCCCCTGAGCGGTCGACGGCGACGCCCCCTTGATGCGGTCGCGTCCCGCGCGTCATATTGGTCCGGACCTTTGCAGTCGGTGGTGCCCACGCCATGCCGGGGAGGCAGAATCGTGCGACGCGTCCGTACCACCGCCCTCGCACTCCCCCGCACCGCCCTGCCGTGCGCGGTACTCCTGCTGCTCGCCGCGCTCGCCTCCTGCGGCTGGGGCGGGCCGGGCGACGAGGAGGACGGACACGCCCCCGGAGCCCCGGCCGGCGTCACGGCCGCGGCGGGGAGCGCGACCAGCGTGCACGTCATGTGGGACGCGGTGACGGCGGACCCGGCCGTCCGCACCTACGAGATATATCGGGGCACCACCAAGGTGAGGGAAGTACCGGGTTCCGAGCACATGGTGGATGTCATCAGGCTCAGGCCGTCCACCCTGTATGCCTTCACCGTGCGGGCCCGGGACAGCGACGGCCGCCTGGGTCCGCGCAGCCGGGAGGTCCGGGCGCGGACCCCGGTCGCCGTGGCGGCCGACCACTCGGCACCCACCCGTCCGGGCGCCGCCCAGGGCCGGGCCATCGGCAGCCGCGCGGCCCAACTCTCCTGGAACGCCTCGACGGACGACCGGGGTGTGGTGTCGTACGACATCTATCAGGGCGGGGCGAAGATCCACAGTGTGGGCGGAGCACAGACCGCGACCGTGGTGACGGGGTTGCGGCCGAGCACGCAGTACTCGTTCACCGTGCGGGCGCGGGACGCCGCCGACAACCTCTCCGTCGCGAGCACGGTCGTCCCGCTCACCACCGCGCCCGGCAGCGACGACGGGAGCGGCACCGCGCCCACCGACTTCCGCGCGGCGACGCACAAGGGCGACGACGGGGCGTACTACATCGACCTGTCCTGGGTGCCGCCGCGCACGGACGGAGTGGTCACGGAGTACCAGATCCGCCTCGACGGACAGCCGGCCACCTCGCTGGTCTGGGGCGGGACCGCGCCGCGCGGCCGGGCGACGTACAGCTTCTACGCGGGCGGGGACGCCGGAGTCAGCCACCGGGTTCGGCTGCGGGCGCGGTTGCCGGACGGTACCTGGGGCGGGTTCTCGGTGGAGCGGACGGTGACGACGGGCGCCACCGAGCCATAGGTGCTCCCCGGGGCGCCCCCACGCCGACCACCCACCCTCGGCACCCCCGGCCCCCTGACCCGGACGAAGGAATCCGTCACCTGCCCGGTCGCCGTCCGCTCGCGGTACGGCCCGGGGACGCGTTGGCTTCCTTGGAGGCAGCACGGCCGTTTCCCGACCCCGGCGGCGCAAGGGATGTTCCGCCAACCGTGCCGCCGGAGGGCAGTCCCATGCGCACTTCTCAGCTACTACTCCGCTCCGGCCTGACCGTGACAGCCGCCACTCTTCCCCTCGCCCTGACCGCCACCACCGCGGGCGCGGCATCGGGGATCTCCGTGAGCACGACCGGGACCACGGTCTCGGTCACGACCAGCGCGTGCTCCCAGAACCGCACCACCGGCGTCTGGGGCACCGGCTCACTCCTGACCAGCAGCCAGGGCAGCTTCGCCGAGGGCCGCAAGGCGACCCTGGCGGGGACGACCGTCAGCCAGTCCACCGCCTGGACGAACGTCACTCCGGGCACCTACACCGTGATCGTCATGTGCCAGAACGCCAGCACGCCCGCGGGCACCCAGACCGTGATCGTGACCAGGTCCACCACCCCGACCCCCAGGGTCACCGCCACGGCCTCGCCCTCGCGCGGTGTCATGGGCGGCCTCGGCGGTTCCACCAAGGACTACGGCCCGCTCACGCTGGGAGTGGGCGGGGGCCTGGTGGGTGCCGGCGTCATCGCGACGGCCTGGTTCCTGCGCAGACGCGCGAAGCCGTACCGCCTCTGACCTCCCCCGACCACGAGGGGCCGCCCGCACCCGGACGGCCCCTCCCCCATGTCCTGCGACGACCCGGCCGACACCGGCTCCGCGAACATTCCCTACGGCCGCTTTCCCGCCGACGCTCCCCTACTGCAGCTCCGCGAACTCCTCGATCGCGTGCGTGAGCCACCGCGTCCAGAACGTCTCCAGGTCGATCCCGGCGCGCAGCACCAGGTGCTGGAGCCGGTCCTGCGCGCTGTCCCGGCCCGGCGGGAAGTCGCGCTTCTCGATCTCCTCGTACTCGGCCAACTGCCGCTGGTGCAGGGCGAGATGGCGGCGCAGGTCCTCCTCGACACCGGCCGTGCCGACCACCGCCGCCGCGCGCAGCCGCAGCAGCATCGTGTCGCGCAGCGGCTTGGGGTCCTGGGACGACGCGGTCCAGCGGGCCAGTTCGGCGCGGCCCGCCGGGAGGACCTCGTAGCGCTTCTTCTGGCCGCGGGCCGGCTGCTCGGACGCGAGCGCCCTGATCTGGCCGTCCGCCTCCAGTCTTCCCAGCTCGCGATAGATCTGCTGGTGCGTCGCCGACCAGAAGTAACCGATCGACCGGTCGAAGCGCCGGGTCAGCTCAAGGCCCGAGGACGGCTTCTCCAGGAGGGCGGTGAGGATCGCGTGCGGGAGTGACATGGGGTCATCCTAGGGACGGCCCTCAGAGGGCCGCCGCGACCTCGGTGCCCTGCTTGATGGCGCGCTTGGCGTCCAGTTCAGCTGCCACGTCGGCGCCGCCGATGAGGTGCACGGACCGGCCGGCGGCGGTCAACTCGTCGTAGAGGTCGCGGCGCGGGTCCTGGCCCGTGCACAGCACGACCGTGTCGACCTCCAGGACGGTGCTCGTGCCGTCGACGGTGACGTGCAGTCCGGCGTCGTCGATCAGGTCGTACTGGACGCCCGGGACCATGGTGACGCCTCGGTACTTGAGTTCGGTGCGGTGGATCCAGCCCGTGGTCTTGCCGAGTCCCGCACCGACCTTGGTCGCCTTGCGCTGGAGGAGGTGGACGCTGCGGGGCGGGGCGGGGCGCTCGGGGGCGGTAAGGCCGCCGGGGGCCGCGTAGTCCATGTCGACGCCCCAGGCGCGGAAGTACGTCGCCGGGTCCTCGCTCGCCTTGTCGCCGCCGTCCGTGAGGAACTCGGCGACGTCGAAGCCGATGCCGCCCGCGCCGAGGATCGCGACGCGGTCGCCGACGGGGACGCGGTCGCGCAGCACGTCGAGGTAGCCGACGACGCTGGGGTGGTCGACGCCGGGGATGTCGGGGGTGCGGGGGCTGACGCCGGTGGCGACGACGATCTCGTCGTAGGCGTCCAAGTCCCCTGCGCTGACAGGGGTGTTGAGGCGTACGTCGACCTCGTGCTCGGCGAGCCGGGTGCGGAAGTAGCGCAGTGTCTCGTCGAACTCCTGCTTGCCCGGGACCTGTCGGGCCACGTTGAGCTGTCCGCCGATCTCGCTCGCGGCGTCGAAGAGGGTGACCTCGTGGCCGCGTTCGGCGGCCGAGACCGCGCACGCCAGACCGGCCGGGCCCGCGCCCACCACCGCGACGCGTTTGCGCAACCGCGTGGGGGCGAGGACGAGTTCGGTCTCGTGGCAGGCGCGCGGGTTGACCAGGCAGGAGGTGATCCTGCCGCTGAAGGTGTGGTCGAGGCAGGCCTGGTTGCAGCCGATGCAGGTGTTGATCGCGTCGGAACGGCCGGCCGCGGCCTTGGCGACGAAGTCCGGGTCGGCGAGCATCGGGCGGGCCATCGACACCATGTCGGCGTAGCCGTCGGCGAGCAACTGCTCTGCCAGTTCAGGGGTGTTGATGCGGTTGGTGGTGACCAGCGGGACCGAGACCGCGCCCATCAGCTTCTTCGTCACCCAGGTGTACGCCCCGCGCGGTACCGAGGTCGCGATGGTCGGGATGCGGGCCTCGTGCCAGCCGATGCCGGTGTTGATGATGGTCGCCCCGGCGGCCTCGACCGCCTTGGCCAGCATGATGACTTCGTCGAGCGTGGAGCCGCCCGGCACGAGGTCCAGCATCGACAGCCGGTAGACGATGATGAAGTCCTCGCCGACCGCTTCGCGCACCCGGCGCACGATCTCGACGGGGAAGCGCATCCGGTTCTCGTACGAGCCGCCCCAGCGGTCGTCGCGGTGGTTGGTCTGCGCGGCGATGAACTCGTTGATGAGGTAGCCCTCGGAGCCCATGATCTCGACGCCGTCGTAACCGGCCTGCCGGGCGAGGCGGGCCGCGCGGACGTAGTCCTCGACGGTCCCCTCGACCTCGTCGTCGGTGAGCGCGCGGGGCGGGAAGGGGCTGATCGGCGCCTGGACGGCGCTCGGCGCGACGAGGTCCTGGTGGTAGGCGTACCGCCCGAAGTGCAGGATCTGCATCGCGATCCGGCCGCCCTCGCGGTGCACGGCGGCGGTGATCTCCGTGTGCTGCGCGGCCTCGGCGTCGGTGGTCAGCTTGGCGCCGCCTTCGTACGGGCGGCCTGCTTCGTTGGGCGCGATGCCACCGGTGACGATCAGGCCCACGCCGCCGCGCGCGCGTGCCGCGTAGAACTCCGCCATGCGCTCGAAACCGCGCTCGGCCTCTTCCAGGCCGACATGCATGGAGCCCATGAGGACGCGGTTGGGCAGCGTGGTGAAGCCCAGGTCGAGGGGGTTCAGCAGGTGCGGGTAACGGCTCATCGGGCCCTCCGTGCGCGGTGTCGTGCCTCTGTTGTAGAGGACGGGAGGGCGTTTGTGCAACTAGTTGCATAAAGACCGATGAGCCCGCGGGCCCCGGATTCACAGGGATCTATTACCGGTTCTTTATCGGCCGCCCCGGAGAATCACAGGCAGGCGTGCCGGTGGGATGCCGCGCGCGGGGCCTAGGGAGCGAGCCGTGACGCACGATCCTCAGCACGAAGCCGGCGAGAGCGCGGCGGTGCCTCCGATGCCGGACCACGCCCCCGAGTGGGAGGTCCTCACGGGCCCCGGTGGCGCGGAGCACGAGCGCGTCGGCATCGACCGGCTGTGGCGACTGCGGTCGCGGCGGGCCCGCGCGGTGATCGCCGCGGCCACGGTGGGTGTGCTGGCGCTCGGCGGGACCGTGGCCTACGCGGCGACCTCGGGAGGCTCGGGCAGCGACGCCGTACCGGCCGCGGCAGCCTCCCCCTCGGGCACTCCGTCGCCCGGCGGTCCCGGCTTCCGGCACGGCGGCGGCTTCGGCCTCGGCGGCGCGGCCGTGCACGGCGAGGCGACGGTCAAGGACGACGCCACCGGCAAGTGGGTCGTGCGGATCTGGCAGCGCGGCACGGTCACGAAGGTCGACGGCGACCAGGTCACCGTCAGGAGCGACGACGGCACCTCATGGACCTGGACCGTGGCCTCCGACGTGACGACCCGGGGCACGGGCACCCTCAAGAAGGGCACCACGGCCTCTCTGACCGGCACCCGCTCCGACTCCGGCACCCGCCCCCGCACCGCCGACCGGGCCTTCACCGGCACCTTCGACCACAAGGGACCGGGCAACGGCCGGGGCACCGGCCCGGACGACCGAGGCCCCGGCCCCTGGGGCCGCGGCAACCACGGCCAGGGCCCGGGCGCTCCATCCAGCCCGAGCCCGTCCGGCAGCGGCGCCACGACCTGACAGGGCTCCCTGGCCCGAGCCAAGCCCCTCACCCGCCCCGCCGACACGGCACGGCTACTCAGCCCCCGCCGCCCTGACCCCCATCACCACATTCGCGTACAGCTCCTCCGACACCGCGACCCGCGTCTCCAGCCCCGCCCCCCTGAACACCCCGACCGCCGAGGGCAGTTGACGCTCGCTCGTCTCCACGAGCAGGCAACCGCCAGGGGCCAGCCAGTCGGACGCCCCCGTGGCGACCTCCCGGAGTATGTCGAGGCCGTCCGTGCCGCCGTCGAGGGCGACCAGGGGTTCGTGTTCGCGGGCCTCGGCGGGGAGGAGGCCGACCTCCTCGGTGGGGACGTAGGGCACGTTGGCCGCGAGGATGTCGACGCGGCCGCGCAACGCGGTGGGCAGCGCGGCGAACAGGTCGCCGGTGTGGACGTGACCGCCGTAGGGCGCGATGTTGCGGCGGGCGCAGCGGGTGGCGGCGGGGTCGATGTCGGCGGCGTGCAGTTCGACCGGGCCGAGGGCCGCGGCGAGGGCCGCGCCGACCGCGCCGGAGCCGCAGCACAGGTCCACGACGACGGACGCGTCCGGGGCCTGCGCGACGGCCTGCTCGACGAGGTACTCGGTGCGGCGGCGGGGCACGAACACACCGGGTTCCACATGGATGCGCAGACCGCCGAACTCGGCCCAGCCGACGACGTGTTCGAGGGGCAGGCCCGTGACGCGGCGGTCGACCATCGCGGCGAGTTCGCCGGGGGTGCGGGCGGCGGAGAGGATCATTCGCGCCTCGTCCTCGGCGAAGACACAGCCCGCGGCACGGAGCGCGGCGACGACGGAGGCGGGGGAAAGAGAGGGCATGAGAGCCGAGAGCCTTTCGGGAGGTAGCCGAAGGGCGCTCCCGCGGTCACCTAGCGGTGGTGATCCGAGCCGTCCTGAGGTGAGAGCACCCGGCCTGACACAGCGTTGATGGGTCTCACCTCCCGGGAGTTCAGGGCCGCGACCGTCCGCGACCGGGGAGCAACACTACCCCACCCCCCGGGCCCGCGAGAGGCCGCCTCACCCGCCGAGTTGTACTCTGCAACGACCAGGAGAGCGAGGGAGATCCCAGTGCGAGCGGACCAGGCCGTGGAGACCATCCAGCGCGAGATGACGGCCTTCGCCCGGCGCGCCCGGGCCTCGGCGGGCCGTCTGCACCCGGAGCTGTCGCTGGTGTCGTACACCCTGCTCAGTCACCTGGAGGAGCAGAGCGGCTGCCGGGCCACCGACCTCGCCGCGCACTACGCCCTCGACAAGTCCACGGTCAGCCGCCAGGTCGCCGCGCTGGAACGCGCCGACCTCATCGAGCGCCGCCTCGACCCCGAGGACCACCGCGTCCAGGTCCTGCACCTGACCGACGCCGGCCGCCGGATCCTCGCCCAGGTCACCGAGAACCGCCAGGCCGCGTTCCGCGAACGTCTGGCGGAGTGGCCGGAGGAGGACCTGGCCCGGTTCGCCGGTTACCTGGAGCGCTACAACTCCTGGCCCGGCGAGCCCACGGACGACGACTGACGACGGCCCGGTCGCCCTGGGCCGTACGGCGGTTCTACGACACCCCCACGGCCCGCGTCTCGGTGAGGTGTTCCGGCGCCCGGGCGGCGAGGAACGCGGTGGTCCTGCGCAGCCGGAAGCCGAGCGACTCGTAGAGGCGGATCGCGTTGGTGTTGCCCGCGCCGGTGTGCAGGAACGGGGTCTCGCCGCGTTCGCGGATGCCGTGCGCGACGGCGAGGATCAGACGGCTGGCGAGGCCCTCGCCACGGGCGACGGGGTCGGTGCAGACGGCGCTGATCTCGGTCCAGCCGGGCGGGTGGAGCCGTTCGCCGGCCATGGCGACGAGGGCGCCTTCGCGGCGGATGCCGAGGTAGGTGCCGAGTTCGACGGTGCGGGGCAGGAAGGGGCCGGGCTTGGTCCGCTCCACGAGGTCGAGCATCTCGGGGACGTCGGCCGGGCCGAGGACGACCGCCTCCGGGTCCGGTGCGGCGGCCAGCCCGTCGTCGACCATCTGTACGCCGTCGATGTCGAAGGTGACCTCCCAGCCGTCCGGGACCCGCCCCCGGAAGCCGAGGAGCGGGATCTCGGTGCCGGGTCCGGAGAGCGCGACCACGTCCGCCCAGTCGTCGGCGTCCGGCTCGTCGGGCAGCGCGATCCAGGGGGTCACGTCGACCGGGTAGCGCAGGATGCGGCCCCGCCGCTCGGCGAAATGGGCGTGCGGGCCGGTGAGGGCGGCGCGGGCGGGGTTGTCGAGTATGTGCCGTTCGGCGGCGCTCATGCGGCGACCTCGATCACGATCTTGCCGCGGGCGTGGCCTTCCTCGACGGTGCGCAGGGCCTCGCCCGCCCGGTCGAGCGGGAAGGTTCGCGTCACGTGCGGGTCGAGCTGTCCGTCGACCACCAGCTGTGCGACGGCGTCGAGGACGGCGGCGGTGCGGGCGCGCTCGACCCGGGCGCCGCCGAGCTTCTCCACCTCGGGGGCCGGTGCCCCGGCGGTGATCAGCCTGGTGCGGTCGGTGAGGAGGGTGGCGGCCTCGGCGAGCACGTCGCCGCCGACGAGGTCGTAGACGCCGTCGACGCCGTCCGGGGCGGCTGCCCGCACCCGTGTGGCCAGGTCCGGTCCGGAGGGGACGTGGACCGCGCCGAGCGACTCCACGAAGTCCTTCTTGCCCTCGCTCGCCACGCCCACGGCGCGCAGGCCCAGCGCGCGGGCGATCTGGAGGGCCGCGGAGCCGACGCCGCCGCCCGCGCCGGTGACCAGCAGGGTCGCGCCGGAGGGCAGGTCCAACTGACGGACGCCGTCGTAGGCGGTCGCCGCGGCGACCGGCAGGGTGGCCGCGTCCGTGAACGACAGCTCCGCGGGCCGGTGCGCGGTGACCGGCGCGGCCAGCAGCGCGTACTCGGCGTACGCGCCGGCCACGGCGCTGCCGAACACCTCGTCGCCGACGGCGAATCCGTCCACTCCGGCGCCGATCTCCTCGACGACACCCGCGGCCTCGTTGCCGAAGACCGCGGGGAACGCGTGCGAGCCGGTCTCGCCGGGCCGCCGGTATCCGGTGCGCTGCTTCCAGTCGACGGGGTTCACCCCGGCCGCGCGCACCGCGACGAGGATCTCACCGGCGCCGGGGCTGGGCCGGTCCACCTCGACGAGCGCCTCGGTCTCGGGTCCCCCGTAGCGCGTGAAGACGTACGCCTTCGGCATCTGCTCCCTCACTCTCCTTCGCAGTCATCGGATCACCGGCGGTCACCGCCCGATCACGGCCGGCGCCGCGACCACAGGCAGTCCGTGTTCCAGCCGCACTGAAGACCAAGGGCGATCACCCAGCGGCTATTCCCCTCCGCGCGGAGAGTTCATACGGCCGCAATGATCGGCGGTCACCCCCGGACCTGGGCATACCTCGTGGACGCGTACCGTTGAAACGAGAACCCACTGATCACGCTCGCCCGGCGGACCCGCGCCGCAGCGGCCTGGAGGCTCCACCCGTATGCACGTCACCCGAGGCTTCACCGGACGCCCGCGCGTCCCCGACGCCGGCCTGCCGCCCGGTCAGTACGACGCGGGCGACGACTGGCCCGTCCTGTCCGCCGAGGTCACCCCCGAACTGGCGCCCGCGGACTGGACGTTCCGCGTGGACGGCCTGGTCGAGGAGCCGCACACGTGGAACTGGACGCAGGCGCACGACCTGCCGTCGTCGGCCTACGAGGGTGACATCCACTGTGTGACGAGCTGGTCGAAGTTCGGCGTGCGGTTCGGGGGCGTCTCCCTGGACGCGTTCCTCAATGTGGTCCGGCCCCATGTGTCCGCCACACATGTGCTCGCGTACTCGCACACCGGGTACACCACGAACCTCCCCCTCTCCGACGTGACCGGCGGACGCGCCTGGATCGCGTGGGAGTACGACGGCAGGCCGCTGCCCGCCGAGCACGGCGGCCCCGCCCGGCTGCTGGTGCCGCACCTGTACTTCTGGAAGAGCGCCAAGTGGATCGCGGGCCTGCGCCTCCTCGACCACGACGAGCCCGGCTTCTGGGAGCAGAACGGCTATCACGCCCGGGGCAACCCCTGGGAGGAACAGCGGTACTCCGGTGACTGAGACCACCGCGCCCGAGACCCGGTTCGCGGTGCCGGGCCGTATCGCCGTGAGCAACCGCGCCGCCGCCGTGTGGCAGACCGCCACCCTCACCGAGATCCGCCGCGAGACCCCGCACGCCTCGACGTTCCGCTTCGCGGTGCCCGGCTGGGCCGGACATCTGGCAGGCCAGCACCTCATGCTGCGGCTGCGCGCCGAGGACGGGTACGTGGCCCAGCGCCACTACTCGATCGCCTCCCATCCGGACGGCACCGGGCATGTGGAGCTGACCCTGGACCACGTCGAGGGCGGCGAGGTGTCCGGCTGGTTCCACACCGTCGCCCGGCCCGGTGACGAGGTCGAGGTGCGCGGCCCCCTGAGCGGCTTCTTCGCCTGGCCCGGCGACCGGCCCGCGCTGCTCCTCGGCGCCGGTTCCGGCGTCGTACCGCTGATGTCGATGCTCCGCCAGCACCGGGCGCGCGGCCTGTCCGTGCCGCTGCGGCTGGTGGTGTCGGCGCGCAGCCCCGAGGAACTGATCTACGCGCGGGAGTACGGCGCGGAGACCGCGGCGGTCTTCACGCGCCGTGCGCCGGAGGGTGTGCCGGTGGGACGTATGGCCGCCGCACATGTGGCCCCGCTCCTGGCCGAGCAGCCCGCGGGTGGGTGGGAGGCATATGTGTGCGGCTCCAACGGCTTCGCCGAGCACGCGTCACGGCTGCTGGTGAACGCGGGACAGCCGGTGGACCGTATCCGCATCGAGCGGTTCGGCTGAGGGCCCGCTCCCGGACGCCCGCTCGCCGGGACCCGCTCCCCCGGACCCGCTCGTCGAGGCCGGATTACCGAGGTCCGCTTGCGCCTCCGGTTGAGCAGGGTGCCTCATAGGGAGTACGACATCTGTGTGGACGCTCGCATGCGTGCGCGGCGTCGAGGGAGCGGTGGCCCGGCCCTGACAGGGGCGGGTCCGGTTCCCCGGCACCGGTGACGGCGAGGAGGTCGACATGCGGACCCGGGTGCGGAGTCGACGCCGACGGCAGAATCCGTTGCGGCGCCGTTCGGATGTCGTGGAGAGGTGGACGGCGCTGGCCGTCGCCCTGCTGCTGTTCCTCGGCGCGCCCCTGGTCGGCGCCGCCGCCGGCCTGTGGGCGCACGACCGGGCCCGGACCATCGCCACCGCCGAGCGGGCCGACCGGCACCGCGTCCACGCGACGGTCATCGGCTCCCCGCCCGCCGACCTCCCCTCGGTCGAGGAAAGCCGCCCCCACGGCTTCCTGGTCGCGGTGCGCTGGACGGAACCGGGAAAGGCACCCCGCACCGCGACGGTCGCGGTCCCGACAGGAACGGGGCACGGCGACGTGGTCGACGTGTGGCTCGACGCCAAAGGGCACGACGTCGCCCCTCCCCCGGGCGAAGTCGCCGTCTGGCAGCACACGTTGACCATCGGCGTGTGGGCGGCGGGCGGCATGGCCGCGCTGGTCCTGCTCACCTCCACGGTGATCCGACGCGTCTCCCTGCGCCACCGGCTGGCCGAATGGGAACGGGACTGGGCCCTGACCGAACCGCAGTGGACCCGACGCCGGGCGTGACGCCGAGCGACAGGCCGGGACGGCAGGTCGGGGCATCGCGCGAGCCTGGCGAGTCCTCCGATGTCACACGTACGGTGTGATCATCCGCACCCACGCTTCCCAAAGGCGGTCATCGATGGCCCTGTTCGACCTTCCGCTCGACGAACTCCGCGCCTACCGCAGCGATTCCACGGAGCCCGAGGACTTCGACGCCTTCTGGTCGAAGAACCTCCAGGAGACCCGCGAGCACGACCTGGCCGCCCGCTTCGAACCGGTCGACACGGGACTGTCCACGGTGAAGGTGTACGACGTGACGTTCGCCGGGTTCGGCGGCCACCCGGTGAAGGGCTGGCTGCGGCTGCCGGCCGACGCGGCCCAACCCCTGCCGCTGATCGTGGAGTTCGTGGGGTACGGCGGCGGCCGGGGCCTCCCGCACGAGAACCTGCTGTGGGCGTCGTCGGGCCGCGCGCACTTCATGATGGACACGCGCGGCCAGGGCAGCGCGTGGGGCGGTGGCGGCGGCACCCCGGATCCGGTGGGCGGCGCGCCCGCGTTCCCCGGCTTCATGACCCGGGGCATCGACGCCCCCGAGAACTACTACTACCGCCGCGTGTTCACGGACGGCGTGCGGGCCGTCGAGGCGGCCCGTTCGCACCCGCTGGCCGATCCGGCGCGCACGGTGGCGATCGGCACCAGCCAGGGCGGCGGGATCACCATCGCGGTGGGCGGGCTGGTCGGCGACCTGGCGGGGATCGCGCCGGACGTGCCGTTCCTGTGCGACTACCCACGCGCCGCGCGCCTCACGGACCGCCATCCGTACCGCGAGATCGGCAACTACCTGAAGACCCATCGCGGCCGCACCGAGGACGTCCTGCGCACGCTCTCGTACTTCGACGGAGTCCACTTCGCGTCCCGGGGCCGCGCCCCCGCCCTCTTCTCGGCGGCCCTTGAGGACCAGACCTGCCCGCCCTCGACGGTGTTCGCCGCGTTCAACGCGTGGGCGCACGAGGACAAGAAGATCGAGGTCTACGACTTCAACGACCATGAGGGCGGCGGCCCTTACCAGGAGGCGGCCAAGCTGGACTGGCTGCGGTCGCACGCGTGAGGGGTGCCGTATGGACACGGGTGAGGCCGCCGAGCGGTTCGTGAGGGTCTGGGCGCGCGCCTGGGCGGAGCACGACGTGGACGCGCTGCTGGAGCTGTACGCCGAGGACTGCGTGCACCGCTCGATGCCGTTCCGTGAACCGCACCGGGGGCGGGCCGAGTTGGGCGGCTATCTCCGGTGGTCGTTCGCCTCGGAGCGGGTGAGGGAGGTGCGGTTCTCGGCGCCCGTCGTAGGTCGACATGGCGTCGCCGTCGCCGAGTTCAGGGTGCTGGCCGAGGAGGACGGTGAGCCGTCCACGCTCGCCGGGTGTGTCCTCGCGCGCTTCGACGGCGCCGGTCTCGCGGTGGAGACCCGCGACTACTGGCACACGGAGGCGGGTCACCGGGAGCCGGCCGGCACCCTGTTCCTGAACTGAGCCCACCACACCTTCCGGTCAGTCCGACCAGTCGGTATGTTCAGGGGGGTCCGGGCCGCAGCGTCGCGGCCCGGACGTCCGGCACACCGCGGAGGCCCCATGTCCGAGCACCAGCCAGCCGTCGAAGGCCACTGCGACCCCCGCTTCACGGCGGTGCGCGCAGCAGTCGAGGAGAACTTCCGGGACCGGGGCGAACTGGGCGCCGCGGTCACCGTCACCGTCGGCGGCGAGACCGTGGCCGACCTGTGGGGCGGCTGGGCCGACGCCGCCCGGACGCGCCCCTGGGAGCGGGACACGCTGGTCAACGTGTGGTCGACGACGAAGGGCCCGGTGGCCCTGTGCGCCCACGTCCTCGCCGACCGGGGCCTGCTCGACCTGGACGCCCCGGTGGCCGCGTACTGGCCGGAGTTCGCCGCCGCGGGCAAGGAGAACGTCCTCGTACGCCACCTCCTCTCGCACCGTGCCGGACTGGCCGGCCTGCGCGAGCCGCACTCCCTCGCGCGGCTCTACGACTGGGAGTCGACCACCGAAGCCCTCGCGTCGACGGAGCCCTGGTGGGAGCCGGGCACCCGGTCCGGGTACCACGCGCTGACCTACGGCTTCCTCGTCGGCGAAGTCGTGCGCCGCGTCTCGGGGCTGCTCCCGAGCGCCTTCCTGGAGCGCGAGGTCACCGGCCCGCTCGGGATCGACTTCACCATCGGGCTGCCGGAGAAGGAGGCCGGGCGTGCGGCCGAGCTGGTGCATCCGCCCGCCGCGTCGGCGAGTGAACAGGCCGCCGTCTTCAGCCAGTTGGCGCCCGTCGCCATCGCCGCGCTGACCAACCCGGTGGTGGGCGCGGCCGAGGCCAACACCCCGGAGTGGCGCGCCGCCGAGATCCCGGCCGCGAACGGCCACGGCACGGCACGCGCGATCGCCGCGCTCTACGGCATCTTCGCCGGGCGCGGCTCCTACGACGGCCACCGCGTCCTCTCCCCCGAGGCGGCCGAGCGGGTGCGCGAGGGGCAGGGCAGCTGCCGCGACCTGGTGCTCGGCGCCGGTTTCGCGCACGAGACGGAGGTCGGGCTCGGCCTGTGGCTGAGCGGCCCGAACGGATCGTACGGCCCCGACCCGAAGGCTTTCGGACACGACGGCTTCGGCGGCTCCTTCGGTCTCGCCGACCCCGATGCGGGGGTGTCGATCGGCTATGCGATGAACCGGATGGGGCCTCATATCGCCGACGACCCGCGGAAGATGGTCCTCATCGACGCGGTGTACAGCGCGCTGTGAGGGGTGATCGGCGCGGGTCGGTTTCGGCCTAACTGCCCTGCCGCTCTTCCCTGGTGGTTTAGACCAATGCTAGATCTGGTCGCGCAACGAGCCCGCACGGCTACGAATCGTCACCAGTTCAGCTCTCAGTCTTGTCACCAACAGGAGGCGCGGCATGGCCCGCACCACCCGCCACGACCACCCGACCGCCGACGACCAGCCCCTCTACGGAAAGGTGGCCGCGCAACTGCTCGGCGAGCTCCACGACGGCACCATCCCGCCGGGTGAACGCCTGCCCGGCGAACGGCACTTGGCCGAACACTTCCAAGTCAGCCGGGAGACCGTACGACAGGCGCTGGAGGTGCTGCGCAGGGACGGTCTGGTCTCCACCGACCGGCGCGGCAGCCATGCCACCCTGAGCGGACACCCCGTCGAGAACCCGTCCTCCCTCACCTTTCCGGTCGGCGCCCGCAGCCCTGAGCCGTCCGGCTTCGACCGGGCCACCGTCACCTGGGAGACACCCCCGCCCGATCACGCCGAGGCCCTGGGCATCGCCCCGCACCGGCCGACGCTGGTGCACCGCTACACGTCGGCGGCGGCCGACGGCAGCGGACTGCGGACGGCCGTCACGTCCTTCTCGGCGGTGGCACTGGCCGAGGTGGAGGAGCTGGCCCGCTACCGCGACCGCGCCGACGGCTCGGCCGCCGCCCAACTCCGGCGCGCCTACGACTGGATGCGCCGTGCGGGCCTGACCCTGCACCACCGTGACGTCATCACCCGGACCGCGCACGCGTCCTCGGTCCGGGTGACCCGGCGCGTGCACGACCAGTACGCGCGCCCGCTGGAGATCACCGACCTGGTGGTGGAGGCCCAACAGGAGGCCCTGATCTACGAGTTCACGCTCCCGGCAGCGGGCTGAGGCCAAGGAGTCGGGGGGGGGGGGGGGGCCCCCCCCCCCCCCCCCCCCCCCCCCCCCCCCCCGGGGGCCCCCCCCCCCCCCCGGGCCCCCCGGGGCGCCCCCCCAACTGGTGGGACGCCCCCGAGCAGCCC
>NZ_JBIWGK010000005.1:0-599743 GCF_044763565.1 Streptomyces sp. NPDC096013
TCAACATATCTGGCGTTGATTTTTGGCACGCTGTTGAGTTCTCAAGGAACGGACGCTTCCTTTGTACTCACCCTCTCGGGCTTTCCTCCGGGCTTCCCTTCGGTGTTCCAAACTCTATCAGTGTTTTTCCGGCCCCCTGACCACCGTCCCGCAGGCATGCGGAAGGTGACCCCGAGATAGAATCTGACAAGTTGGGTGCTGCCAGGCCAAGCAAAGACGCTTGGTTGCGTCGCTCGGCCTCAAGCAGGAGTACGACTGTACATGCGGCCGCAGAGCAGGTGCAAATCGATTAGAGGTGTGGTCTAGACCACTAATCCGGACCTCTCGGGCGGAACCGTTACTACATATGACATACCCTGCTGCTCAGTGTGCCGTCCGGGACAGGCAGTGACGGCCCCATCACATTTCCCACCTCTGGGAGGCTTCCCATGACCAGCGTGACGTCCCCTCTCGCAGGACGTGCCATCGGACTGGCCGCGGTGCCGGATCCGGTCTTCTCCGGGGCCATGGTCGGCCCCGGCACGGCCATCGACCCCGTACGCGAGCCTTCCGAGGCCGTTTCTCCCGTGGACGGAGTCATCGTCTCCCTCCACCCGCACGCCTTCGTCGTCGTGGACGACGAGGGACACGGTGTGCTCACCCACCTCGGTATCGACACCGTGCAGCTGAACGGCGAGGGCTTCGAGCTGCTCGTCAACAAGGGCGACACCGTGACCCGCGGCCAGAGCGTCGTGCGCTGGAACCCGGCCGCCGTCGAGGCCGCCGGCAAGTCCCCGGTGTGCCCGATCGTGGCTCTCGAAGCGACCGCCGAATCCCTCGCCGACCTGCGTGAGGACGGCGATGTGAAGACCGGCGACCTCCTCTTCGCCTGGGCGTGACGTCAGTGCCGTCGTGATGACGGTGAGCAGGACAACCACCGCGGCGGCGGGACCCGCCGCACTATCGGAGACGGGTGAGATGGAGACAACGCTGCGAGGCGTCGGTGTGAGCCACGGTGTGGCGATCGGCGAGGTTCGGCACATGGGGACGGCGGTTCTGGAACCGCCTGCCAAGCAGATCCCGGTGGAGGACGCGGAGCGTGAACAGGGGCGCGCCCGCCAAGCCGTGGACGCGGTGGCGGCCGACCTGATGGCGCGCGGCAATCTGGCGGGGGGCGAAGCCCAGGCGGTGCTCGAGGCGCAGGCCATGATGGCCCAGGACCCCGAGCTGATGGCGGACGTGGAACGCCGTATCGCGGTCGGCAGTACCGCGGAGCGTGGTGTGTACGACGCCTTCGCCGCCTACCGTGCTCTGCTGGCCGGTGCGGGTGAGTATCTCGCCGGTCGGGTGGCCGACCTCGATGACGTGCGGAACCGTATCGTCGCCCGGCTGCTCGGGGTGCCCATGCCGGGTGTTCCGGACAGTGACGAGCCGTACGTCCTTATCGCCCGTGATCTCGCGCCCGCGGACACGGCACTGCTCGACCCCGCGCTGGTGCTCGGTTTCGTGACCGAGGAGGGCGGGCCGACGAGTCACAGCGCGATCCTGGCGCGGGCGCTCGGTGTGCCGGCCGTGGTGGCGCTGCCGGGCGCCGGGGAGCTGGCCGAGGGCACGGTCGTCGCTGTCGACGGCAGCACCGGTGAGATCTTCGTGAACCCGAGTGCAGAGAAGAAGGAGCAGCTGGAGGCCGCCGCTGCCGCGCGCAAGGCCGCTCTCTCCGCTTCCACTGGCCCGGGTGCCACCTCCGACGGGCACAAGGTGCCGCTGCTGGCCAATGTCGGCGGGCCCGCTGATCTGCCGGCCGCGCTGGAGGCGGGGGCCGAGGGTGTGGGTCTCTTCCGTACCGAGTTCCTTTTCCTGGACGACAGCAAGAACGCGCCGTCCGAGGAGAAGCAGGTCGAGGCCTATCGGCAGGTGCTCGAGGCGTTCCCCGAGGGGCGTGTCGTGGTGCGGGTGCTGGACGCGGGCGCTGACAAGCCGCTGGACTTCCTGACGCCGGCCGACGAGCCGAACCCTGCGCTGGGAGTGCGGGGTCTGCGGTCGCTGCTCGACCACCCGGACGTCCTGCGTACCCAGTTGACGGCGCTCGCGAAAGCCGCCGAGGGCTTGCCGGTGTATCTGGAGGTCATGGCTCCGATGGTCGCGGACCGTGCGGACGCCAAGGCGTTCGCCGACGCGTGCCGGGAGGCCGGGCTGCGGGCCAAGTTCGGCGCGATGGTCGAGATTCCGTCGGCCGCGCTGCGGGCGCGCTCGATTCTGCAGGAGGTCGAGTTCCTGTCGCTGGGGACCAACGACCTCGCGCAGTACACGTTCGCCGCCGACCGTCAGGTGGGTGCGGTGTCCCGGCTTCAGGATCCGTGGCAGCCCGCTCTGCTCGACCTGGTCGCGATGTCCGCCGAGGGGGCGAGGGCCGAGGGCAAGAGCTGTGGTGTCTGCGGTGAGGCCGCGTCCGACCCGCTGCTGGCCTGTGTGCTGACCGGTCTGGGGGTCACCTCCCTTTCGATGGGTGCTGCTTCGATTCCTTATGTGCGGTCGACGCTGGCGAAGTACACGCTGGCGCAGTGCGAGCGGGCCGCGCTGGCGGCGCGGGCCGCGGACAGTGCCGAGGAGGCGCGCGCGGCGGCGCAGGCGGTGCTGTCCGGCGAGTAGTCGGGCGGCCGTCCGTCGGCTGTGTCCAGGGGCGCCTCACCAGTGGGTGGGGCGCCCCTGGTGTGTTCAGTGGTGGTGTCCTCCTTGGGGCGGTTCCAGGTCTCCGAGGTCCGGCGGTACGCAGTAGTCGACGCCTGATTCCGGGGAGATGAGGTCGCCGGATTCGACGTCGGTGCAGTAGGCGTCGAAGACCTCGCCCGCGGTCAGGGGTTCCAGCCCGTCGCCGCGCAGGCGCCAGCCGTAGACGCAGTCGGTGGTGTTCGGGCTGGTGGTGCGCATGACGAGGCCGCCGGGGCTTCGGGTCGCGAGGCCGAGGGCGAGGACCGTGGTGAATTCGAGTGCCTCGGCGTCGTCCAGGTGGGTGGTGCCGTCCTCGTCCTGGTCGGCGTGGAGGACGGAGACGAGGGTTTCCGGTGCTCCCGACACGCTGCAGACCAGGTGCCGGTTGCCGGAGCGGGATGTGTCGAGGATGCGGACGAGGAGGCCGGAGGCTCGGGTGAAGGCCGCGCGGCCGATGTCCTCGCCGCAGGAGGCGCAGGCGCCGAGGCGGGACAGGAGTGTGGTCGCGTACTCCCAGGTGGCCTGGCGGACGGCCTCGTCGACCAGGGCCGGCACGAGATCCACCAGTGGCTGTCCCTCGTAGAGCAGGGTGGGGCCGGTGGCCGCGAGTTCGGCCGTGAAGCGGGCGCGGCTCGACGAGAGGTCGGGCTCCAGGTCGCGGGCGGCGCAGAATTCGGCGTATTCCTCCGGGTCGAAGAGGGCCACGCTGGTGTGGCTGCCCTGGGAGGCGCGGCTCCTGAGGAGGGCCTCCACCTGCTGGAGGTAGGCGGTGTGGTCGTCGAAGGTGAAGCTGCGGTAGCGCCGCATGGCGCTGAAGTCCTGCTCGTCGGTCAACAGGCCGATGGTGCCCGCGATTTCGCGGCGCAGAACGCGGCGGATGGTCAGGTGGTCGGTGTGCGCCATGTTTCCCCCTGTGCGCTGTCGATCAATGCTCACTCACAGTAACTGGCGGCACTGACAACGGCGTCCGAGCGAGCGGGCGGCGGACCAAACAGTGCTGATTCATGCAGGTCAGAGCGATGGCGGCGCCGAACGCTGTCCAGTCGAGGGGGCCGGTGGCGACGGCCGCGGTGACGGCGAGTGGGCCGATGCTGCGCTGGATGGACGGGGCGAGTCCGTGCACGCCGAGGTAGGCGCCCTGCGCGGTGTCGGGTGCGAGGGCGACGGAGAGTTCCCACGAGACGGTGGCGTGCGGCATCTCGGCCAGGGTGAAGAGGGGTGCGCCCGCGACGCGGTGCGGTCGGCCTCGGACTTCGGCGCTGTTCTCTGTGAGTCCGAGGCCACCTATGGGGGCTGATCGTCCGCTACGGGAGGCCGATCAGGCGCGTTTGCGCGCGAGTTCCTCGTAGAAGTCCAGCAGGCCGAGGTTGTCGATGGAGCCCGGGTTGACCGCCTTCTCCAACGGGGTGCCCTGGAGGAGGCGTTTGACGGGTACCTCGATGCGCTTCCCGGTGAGGGTGTGCGGGACGCCGGGGACCTCGATGACCTCGTCGGGCACGTGGCGTGGGGAGAGTTGTTCGCGGATCGTCTGTTTGATGCGGCCCAGGAGGGCGTCGTCGAGGACGGCTCCCGGGGCGAGGTGCACGAAAAGGGGCATCCAATAGCCGCCGTCGGGCTGCTCGATGCCGATGACGAGGGACTCCTTGATCTCCGGGAGCCGTTCGACCGCCTCGTAGATGTCGGCCGAACCCATGCGTACGCCCTGCCGGTTGAGCGTGGAGTCGGAGCGGCCGTGGATGACGACGGAGCCCCGGGAGGTGACGGTGATCCAGTCGCCGTGGCGCCACACTCCGGGGTACGTGTCGAAGTAGCTGTCGTGGTAGCGGGTGCCTTCGGGGTCGTTCCAGAAGTAGATCGGCATGGACGGCATCGGGTTGGTGACCACGAGTTCGCCGACCTCGTCGACCAGGGGTTGGCCGTTCGGGTCCCAGGACTGGAGGTCGGTGCCGAGTCCGGGGGCCTGGAGTTCGCCGATGTACACCGGGAGGGTCGGTACGGCTCCCGCGAAGCACGAGCAGACATCCGTGCCGCCGCTGACCGAGGCGATCCAGAGGTCGTCGCGGACCTCGTCGTGCAGCCAGCGGAAGCCGTCCGGGGGCAGCGGTGAGCCGGTGGTGGCGACGCACTTCACCTTGGAGAGGTCGAAGTCGCCCGACGGGTGCACGCCGGCCTTGCGGCAGGCCATGACGTATGCGGCCGAGGTGCCGTAGAGGGTCGCTCCGGTGCGTTCGGCGATGCGCCACTGGGCGGCTGTGTCGGGGTACCCGGGGCTGCCGTCGTAGAGGACGATCGTCGTGCCGGTCAGGAGGCCGGAGACGAGGAAGTTCCACATCATCCAGCCGGTGGACGTGTACCAGAAGAAGCGGTCCTCGGGTCCCAGGTCGCAGTGCAGGCCGAGCTGTTTGAGGTGCTCGACGAGGATGCCGCCCTGGGACTGGACGATGGCCTTGGGGAGGCCGGTCGTGCCCGAGGAGTAGAGGACCCACAAGGGGTGCTCGAAGGGGACCTGCTCGAAGAAGGGCTCCACGTCGGCCGAGGTCAGGGACGACCATTCCAGGGCGCCTTCGGGGGCTTCGGTGCCGAGCAGGGGGATGTGGACGACCGCGCGCAGGGTGGGCAGTTCGCGGCGGAGTTCGGCGACCGTGTCGCGGCGGTCGTGCTCCTTGCCGCCGTAGCGGTAGCCGTCGACGGTGAACAGGACGACCGGCTCGACCTGTTGGAAGCGGTCGAGGACGCTGCGGGCGCCGAAGTCGGGGGCACAGGACGTCCAGACGCCGCCCACGGCCGCTGTGGCGAGCAGGGCGACGACGGCCTGGGGAATGTTCGGGAGGTAGCCGCTGACGCGGTCTCCGGGGCGGACGCCGAGGGCGCGCAGCTCGGCGGCCAGGGAGCCCACTTGGCGGCGCAGCTGCGACCAGGTGACCGGGGTCGGTTCGTGGGTCTCGTCGACGTACAGGAGGGCCGGTTCGTCCGCGCGGGTCGCCGTTGCGCGCAGGGCGTGCTCGGCGTAGTTGAGGGTCGCTCCGGGGAACCATTGGGCGCCGGGCATCGAGCGGTCGCCGAGCACGCGCGCGTAGGGGGTGGAGAAGCGGACGTCGAACCACTCGGTGACGGCCTGCCAGAAGGTGTCCAGTTCGTCGACGGACCAGCGGTGCAGTGCCGCGTAGCCGCCCTCGGCGGGGGCTCCGTGGTGTTCGGCGGCCCAGGACTGGAACGTGGTGACCTGTGCCTGGGCGATGCGTTCCGGATCTGGCTGCCAGAGCGGCAGGGGGTTCGCGGTCGACATGGGGCGGCTCCCGGGACTGTGCGCGTCGTGTGCGTCGGTCGCGCACGGGCGGGGGTGTGCGCGTGACGCGGCTGACACGGACGATGCCATGTGATCGACTTCTACACCAGGGCGCGCTCCACATAGTCCGTGTCATGAAGATGTGGTCCCACCACGGGTGAACGGCAGTTGAACGACACGGTTATGCGGGGCTTGTAATGGCAGGGTGAGCAGCATGGACGGTCGTGACCTGGTGCGTTCGGTGAAGGTGGTCGGTTCGACGGGGGCGGCGCAGGGTTTGCGTACCGTACGGGCGGCGTGGCGCAGGAGGCGGGCCGACGCCAGCGGGCTGCCCGCGCGCGGGGCGGAGCGGGCGCGGGTGCCCGGGCCGGTGCGGGACGCGGAGCCGGGTCCCGGGGGCGGGATCGTCCGGTTCAGCCGCTCGGAGCTGCGCATCACGGTCGCCGTGAACGGAGCCGTCTTCTGGGGCTGGGACGGCGCCGGTCCCGAGCCGTCGTACGCGCTCGGCGGGCGGTGCCCGGAGCCGGATCCCCGGGCGGTCCTGGAGCCGGACAAGGACGGCGGCTGGCGGGTCGTGGCGGAGCGGGTGACGGTCACCGTGTCGCGGCACGGCGCGGTCGAGGTGCGTACGCCCGGAGGTGTGACGCTGCGCCGGGATCTGCCGCCGCGGTGGTGGGAGCCGGTCGGCGGTGGCACGGCGCGCTGGATGCAGCGCTCGGAGGTGGCGGCGGACGCGCGGTTCTTCGGGCTCGGCGGGCGCGCTTCGGGACCCCGGTTGCGGGACGGGACGTACCGGTTGTGGAACACCGACCCCGGGCATGCCTTCGGGCCGGGTGACGATCCCCTGTACGTCACCATGCCCGTCCAGCTGGTGGTGGCCGACGCGGCGACGCATCTGGTGTTCCACGACACCTCCTGGGACGGCACGGTGACGCTGCGGGAGGGCGAGGAGGGTGCCGGTTCCGGGCACGACCGGGCCGGGACGTCCGAGCTGCGGATGGACGGCGGTCCGCTGCGCTGCTGGGTGGTGGTGGGCACCCCCGCGCGCGTGCTGCACGCCTGGGCGTCGCTGACCGGTGCTCCCGCGCTTCCGCCGTCGTGGGCCCTGGGGTACCAGCACGCGCGGTGGGGCTTCGGCAGCGAGCAGGAGGTGCGGCGGATCGTCGCCGGCTACCAGGCGCGCGGTCTGCCGCTGGACGCCGTCCATCTGGACATCGACCACTACGACGAGCATCAGGTGTTCACCGTCGACCACGAGCGCTTCCCGAAGCTGCCGGTGCTCGCCGAGGAGTTGCGGCGGGACGGCATCCGCCTGGTGTCGGTTGTCGACCCCGCGGTGAAGGCCGAGCCCGGGAACGCGGTCTACGACAGCGGGACGGCCGAGGACGCCTTCGTGCGGGACGCCTCGGGGAGGCTGGTGCGCGGAGTCGTATGGCCCGGGGAGGCCGTTTTCCCGGACTTCACGCACGCGCGTGTGCGGGAGTGGTGGGGCGGGCTCTACAAGGAGCGGCTCGCGCAGGGGTTCATGGGCTTCTGGCACGACAGGAACGAACCGACGTCGTTCGCTGCCTTCGGGGAGTCGACGCTGCCGCGTTCGGCCCGGCACGACCTCGACGGGCGGGGCGGCGACCATCGCGAGGCGCACAACGTGTTCGCGCTGTGCATGGCGAGAGCCGCCTACGAGGCGTTGCGTGAACTGGCCCCCCAGGAGCGGCCGTTCGTCTTCTCTCGATCCGGGTGGGCCGGGATGCAGGTCTACGGGGGCACGTGGTCCGGTGATGTGGCGACCGGCTGGCCGGGGCTGCGGGCCTCGCTGTCGCTGGTCATGGGGCTCGGGCTGTGCGGGGTGCCGTACTCGGGTCCTGACGTGGGCGGTTTCGAGGGGAGTCCGTCGCCGGAGCTGTATCTGCGCTGGTTCCAACTGGGCGCGTATCTGCCGCTGTTCCGGACGCACGCGAGTCTGCGGGCGGGGCGTCGGGAGCCCTGGGAGTTCGGTGCCGAGGTGCTGGAGCACGCGCGCGTGGCGCTCGTCGAACGGCGGCGGCTGCTGCCGTACTTCATGACGCTGGCCCATCTGGCGCGGCGGACCGGGGCGTCTTATGTGCGGCCCCTGTGGTGGGGCGCTCCCGAGGATCGCGCGCTACGGGACTGCGAGGACGCCTTTCTGCTGGGCGACTGCCTTCTGGTGGCGCCGGTGCTCGATCCCGGGTCGGACCGGCGGGCGGTGCAGTTGCCGAGGGGGCGTTGGTACGACACGGCGACGGAGCGGGTCTACGAGGGGCCGGCCCAGGTTCTCGTCGACGCCCCGTTGTCGCGGATTCCGGTGCTCGCGCGCGCGGGTGCCGTGCTGCCGGTGCGGGGAGCGGAGGGCGGGCTGGAGCTGGAGGTGTGGGCGCCCGCCCGGGGGCGGACCGGAGGCGGGCTGGTGGTGCCGGACGCGGGCGACGGCTGGGACGAACCGGAGATCGAGCGGTACGTCGCCCGCTGGGAGGGCCGGCGGGTGGTCGTGGAGCGGGAGGGGGAGGACGGCGTGAGCGCGCCGTCCTACCCGGTGCGGGTGCGGGGGCTCGGTGAGGGCTGACCTCAGATGTACCGGCCTTCGAACCATGCTCTGACGGCCACGGAGTGCAGCGGGAAGGCGAGCTCCTCCGGCCTGCGCAGGAGGTGCCAGCCCTCCGTCTCGTCGGTGGCGACGGACTTGGGCAGTCCCTCGACCGGGCGCTCGGGGAGGACCCCGAAGAGCAGCAGATGCCCGTCGGGCGAGCTGATGGCGTCGACGAGCCGTACGTCGCGGCTCGCTGTTTCGATGCCCGTCTCCTCCCTGAGTTCGCGGACCAGGGCCTGGCGCCAGTCCTCGCGGTCGTCGACGTAACCGCCCGGGAGGGCGACGCCTCCGCGCGCGGGGGCGACGGTTCGGGTGATGACGACCAGGGCGGTGCCCTTGGTGTCGTACACGGGCTGGAGCGCGACGGCTACCGGCAGCGGGTTGCGGTACGCGACGGTGCCGCAGGCCGGGCAGGTGCGGGGCCAGCCGGAGACGCCCTCTCCGTAGGGCGATCCGCAGCTCGAACAGTGGCTGTTCGGCCCGGAGTTGGGGACGGAGGCTTGAGTTTCGGACACCCGGCGGACTGTATCCGATCAAGCGGAGGGCGTCTTTCCAGGGGCCGCACACATGAACGGGAGACGGCCGGAACCACCCCCGTGGGCCCCGGCCGTCTCTCCCGATACGACGACGCCGTGAGCGGCTCGATGGTTCACCGAAACGCCCTGCTCATTTTCCGTTGCCCGTGGCACACTTCTGACGTTCCGTCAGATCCAGTGCTGTGGAGGGACGTTGTCGCGGACACGCACACCTGTGGTCACCGATTGGTTCACCGGGGACGGGGACGGCTTCCGGCTGCTGGGCACGCGCTGCTCGGCGTGTGCCTCGGTCTTCTTCCCGCGGGAGGACGTCCACTGCCGCAATCCGGCCTGCCGGGGCGGCGATCTGGAGGAGGTCCCCTTGTCGCGGCGCGGCCGTGTCTGGTCGTACACGGACAGCCGGTACCGGCCACCGTCACCGTACGTGAGCGATCCGGAACTTCCGTGGGAACCGTACGCGTTGATCGCTGTGGAGCTGGAGTCCGAGCGGATCGTCGTGCTGGGACAGGCGGTTCCCGGGATCACCGTCGCCGACCTGACGGTGGGCATGGAGGTGGAGGTCGTCCCCGGGGTGCTCAGTGAGGACACGGAGACGACCTGGACGACCTGGCACTGGCGGCCTGCGGGGGTGGCGTGATGACGGCGGACGTGGCGGTGCTCGGCGCGGGCATGCACCCCTGGGGCAAGTGGGGGCGCGGCTTCGTCGAGTACGGGACGGCGGCGGCCCGGGCGGCGCTCGCCGACGCGGGACTGGAGTGGCGGGACGTCGGCTCGATCGTCGGCGCAGACACGGTGCGTGGCGGTTATCCGGGGTATGTGGCGGGCGCGACGTTCGCGAAGGCGCTGGGCTGGCAGGGCGCCCGGGTGGCGAGTGTGTACGCGGCGTGCGCGTCCGGGGCGCAGGCCGTCAACGCGGCGCGGGCGCAGCTCCTTTCGGGGCTCGCGGACGTGGTGCTGGTCGTAGGCGCCGACGCCGCGCCCAAGGGGTTCTTCCGGCCGGCCGGCGGGGAGCGGCACGACGATCCGGACTGGCTGCGCTTCCGGGTCCTGGGGGCGACGAATCCCACGTACTTCGGGCTGTACGCGCGTCGGCGGATGGCCCTCTACGGGGACACCCCCGAGGACTTCGCCCAGGTCAAGGTGAAGAACGCGGCCCTGGGGGCGCTGAATCCGTACGCGCGCTACCGCAAGCGGGTCTCCGCCGAGGAGGTCGCCGCCTCCGCGGTGGTCGCCGATCCGCTGCGGCTGCTCGACATCTGCGCCACGTCGGACGGCGGGGCCGCCCTGGTGCTGTCCACCATGGAGTTCGCGCGCCGGCACGGAGCGGCGGACCCGGTGCGGATCCGGGCGGTGTCCACGGTGACGCCGCGCTATCCCAACACGGTGCTGGACCTTCCGGACATCGCCACCGACTCGGCGGCGGCGGTGGCACCGCCGGACGAGACGTTCCGGGCGTCGATCGCGCGCGCGGCCTACGAGGAGGCGGGCGTCGGCCCGGAGGACCTGTCGCTGGCCGAGGTGTACGACCTGTCCACCGCCCTGGAGTTGCAGTGGTACGAGGACCTGGGGCTGTGCGGCGAGGGTGAGGGCGCCAAGTTGCTGCGGGAGGGCGCGACGGCCCTGGGCGGGCGCATACCGGTGAACGCGAGCGGCGGACTGGCCTCCTTCGGGGAGGCGGTTCCGGCGCAGGCGATCGCCCAGGTCTGCGAGCTGACCTGGCAGTTGAGGGGCGACGCGGGCGAGCGGCAGATCCCGGGGGCGCGGGTGGGACTCACCGCGAACCAGGGGCTGTTCGGGCACGGGTCGGCGGTGCTCGCCGTGCGGTGAGCGACAGGGGGTCCCCATGCCGTGCGATCGGCCCGCAAGGCTGCGTGAACGTCTTATGAACTGGCCCTGGGCGTACGCCGGTGACGTCATCATGCTGCCGTGCGCTCCTCGACGGACACTCTCCGCTTCGCCTTCCAGCCGGTGGTCAATCTGACCACCGGAGGGATCGCGGGGCTGGAGATCCTCGTCCGCCCGGAGACCGGCGACATCCTGGCCGAGGCCCGCCGCGACCCCGAACTCGACGGCAGACTGGCCGTGTTGGCGGTTCGCGCCGCCGCGCGCAAGGAGACGCTGCTGCCGCTGCACATCAATGTGTTCGCCGGCACGCTCGCCGACCTCGGCGGCCTCACCCCGCTGCACCGCGCGGTGCGCGAGGCGGGACGCCTGCCGTGGGAGGTCACGGTCGACATCGGGCCGCCGTACACACACGTGCCCCGGCGGGCGCTCCTGGAGGCGGTGTCCGAGCTGCGGAGCCAGGGGTTCCGGATCTGCGCGGACGGCGTCGGCGACGGTGACGTACCCCTTCGGCTGCTCACGGATCTCGCGCCCGATCTGGTGAAGCTCGACGCGTCGCTGCTGGAGCGGCCGGCCGCGGTGCGGGCGATGCGGACGCTGTGCGAGCAGTTGGGTGCCCTGCTGTCGGTGGAGGGCGTGGAGACCGAGGCGCAGTGTGCCGCCGCGCGGGCGGCCGGGGCGCAGTTGGCGCAGGGCGAGCTGTTCGCGCCGCCGACGCGGATACCGGCGGCGGACGTATACGTTCCGCCGCGCGCTCCGGGGCTCGCGGCGACACCGCCGTCGGGGCCGTGGGTGCGGGAGTTCGTCCGGCCGGCCGCGCTGCTGCCCGACACGGCGTCCGCCGGTCAGGTGCGGGCGCTGCTGACCGGCTCGCCGGACGTGTCCGGGGTGGTGCTCGTGGACCGGGACGGGGTGCCGGTCCGGTCGGTGCACCGCTCCCGTTTCCTGCTGTCGATGTCGGGGCGCTACGGCCACGCCCTGTACGCCGACCGGCCCGCCGCCAGACTCGGTGACGTGCCGCGGACGGTGGGCGACGACGCGACCGCCTGGGAGGTCCTGGACGTCGTCGCGGTCGGCGACGCGGACCGTACGTCGGACGATGTGGCGGTGGTCGACCGCTACGGGCGGTGCGTCGGCGTCGTGCGGCTCGCGGATCTGGTGCGGGCGCTGGCCGAGACGCGGGTGGAGGAGGCGGCGGGGCTCAATCCGCTGACCAGGCTGCCCGGTTCGGACGCGATCACCGGTGAGGTGGACCGGCGGATCGTCGACGGGCGGACGTTCGCGCTGAGTTGGCTGGATGTCGACCACTTCAAGCAGGTCAACGACGGGGCCGGATTCGCGGCGGGCGACGAGCTGATCCGCTCGGTCGGGCGCGCGCTGCAGTCGGCGGCGGCCGGGCACACGCGCGTGGGGCACATCGGCGGGGACGACTTCCTGGTGCTCACCGATCCGGAGGGCCTGGCTCCGCTGGCCGCCGCCGTGCTCGACGTGCGCTGGGAGGCGGGCGGGCGGCCCGTGACGCTGTCGCTGGCGACCGTCCTGTGTCCGCCGGGCAGCGTGACCGACCACCGGCAGGCGGCCGCGTGTCTGGCGCCGCTGAAGAAGGCGGCCAAGGCGCTGCACGGCACGAGTTGGGTGCTGAACCGGGCGGGGCTGACCGAGTACGAGATCCTGCGCGGAACGCGCGTGACGCCCGTACAGGCCGACCGCAGGGCCGCGGAGTCCCCCGGGCGCTGAGCGCGGCCCCGCGGCCTTCTGCGGGGCTTCAGGGGCCGTCTGAGCGGGTGTCACCGTTGCGGTCCACGACCTTGACGCTCCCTGGGCGCCGGTGAACACTTCCCGGTGTCGGTCGACATCGCCGTACATTCTCGGCGTACCAGGCACTGCGCCGCGCTGGCTCCGCCTGCGCTCAGGCCCACTTCCCATGGGCGATTCGGCCACGACGGCACGCTCGTCACGGACGCCGGGCGGGGCTCGGGACCCTCCCTGCCTTCGGCTGAAGTCGCCAAGGGAACCGCACCCTGCACGGAGGACCGGGGCCGACCGTCCCGGGCGAGGGCCTAGGAGCCGCCATGAGCAATGGAGACATATTCCTCGGTGAGGTCATCGGCACCGCGATCCTGATCCTCTTCGGCGCCGGTGTGGTCGCCGCCGTCGTACTCAACTACTCGAAGGCGAAGGACGGCGGCTGGATCGTCATCGCGTTCGGCTGGGGCTTCGGCGTGATGGCCGGGGCGTACACCGCCGCCCCGCTGTCCGGCGGGCAGCTCAACCCGGCGGTCACCATCGGCATCGCCATCGACACCGGGAAGTGGGACAAGGTCCCGCTCTACATCGCGGGCCAGATGGTGGGCGCCATGCTCGGCGCGGTGCTGTGCTGGCTGGTCTACTACGCGCAGTTCCAGGCCAACGCCGAGGAGGAGATGGCGCAGCCCACGCTCGGGATCTTCTCCACCTCGCCCACGATCCGCAACGTGGTGGCGAACCTGATGACGGAGATCATCGCGACGATCGCGCTGGTGCTGCCGATCCTGGCCTTCGGGCTGACCAAGGGACTCGGCACGTCCGGGACAGCGGTGCTGGTGGTCTCCTTCCTGGTGGTCGGCATCGGCCTGTCCCTCGGCGGTCCCACCGGGTACGCCATCAACCCGGCCCGCGACCTGGGCCCGCGCATCGTCCACGCGCTGCTCCCGATCCCTAACAAGGGCACCTCGGACTGGAGCTACGCGTGGATCCCGGTGGTGGGACCGCTGATCGGCGGGGCACTGGCCGGGCTCATCTTCAACGCAGCCTTCTGACAACGGTCTTCGAGGAGCACCCTCCGCAGGACGGGGGCAGCCCTCCGCAGGAGCCGAAGGACACGACAAAGGGGTCGTCATGACGGACAGGTTCGTCGCCGCAATCGACCAGGGCACCACCTCCAGCCGCTGCATCGTCTTCAACCAGGACGGCGCGATCGTCGCCGTCGACCAGCGCGAGCACCGCCAGATCTTCCCCAAGCCGGGCTGGGTGGAGCACGACGCCACCGAGATCTGGTCCAAGGTGCAGGCGGTGGTCGCCGGGGCGATCGCCAAGGCGGGACTGCGCGCCGACCAGCTGAGCGCGCTGGGCATCACCAACCAGCGGGAGACGACGGTCCTTTGGGACCGCGCCACCGGCAAACCCGTGCACAACGCGATCGTGTGGCAGGACACCCGCACCGCGGCCCTGTGCAAGCAGTTGGGCGGCTCGGACGGCCCCGACCGCTTCCGCGAGCAGACCGGGCTGCCGCTCGCCAGCTACTTCTCCGGCCCGAAGGCGGCCTGGCTGCTCGACAACGTGCCGGGCCTCAGGGACCGTGCCGAGCGGGGCGAGATCGCCTTCGGGACGATCGACTCCTGGCTGATCTGGAACCTCACCGGCGGCACCGACGGCGGCCGGCACGTCACCGACGTGACGAACGCCGGGCGCACCATGCTGATGAACCTGGAGACCCTCCAGTGGGACCAGGCCATCCTCGCCGCGATGAACGTGCCCGAGGCGATCCTCCCCGAGATCAAGTCCTCCGCCGAGGTCTACGGCACCGCGGTCGGCCAACTCGCGGGCGTGCCCGTCGCTTCGGCACTGGGCGACCAGCAGGCGGCCGTGTTCGGACAGGCCTGCTACGACGTGGGCAGCGCGAAGAACACCTACGGCACGGGCAGCTTCCTGCTGCTCAACACCGGGAACCGGCCCGTCCCTTCGAAGAACGGGCTCCTGACGACGATGGGCTACAAGATCGGCGGTGAGGCGCCGGTCTACTGCCTGGAGGGCTCGATCGCCATCACGGGCGCGCTCGTCCAGTGGTTCCGCGACCAGCTCGGCATCATCCGCAGCGCCGACGAGATCGAGTCCCTCGCCGCGAGCGTGGACGACAACGGGGGCGCGTACATCGTGCCCGCGTTCTCCGGTCTGTTCGCCCCCTACTGGCGCTCCGACGCGCGCGGCGTCGTCACCGGGCTGACCCGGTACGTCACCAAGGGGCACCTCGCGCGCGCCGTCCTGGAGGCGACGAGCTGGCAGACGCGGGAGGTGGTGGACGCCATGTTCCAGGACTCCGGGGTGCAGATCACCACCCTGAAGGTGGACGGCGGCATGACCAAGAACAACCTCCTGATGCAGCATCAGGCGGACGTCCTCGACGTACCGGTGATCCGGCCCAGGGTGTCCGAGACGACCTGCCTGGGCGCCGCCTACGCGGCAGGGCTCGCCACCGGGGTATGGAACAGCCTGGACGAACTGAAGGCGCACTGGCAGAAGGACGTCGAGTGGACGCCCTCCATGGAGCCGTCGGTACGGGACCGCGAGTACCACAACTGGCGCAAGGCGGTGGAGAAGAGCTTCGGCTGGGAGGAGGACGGCGACAACTAGGCACACGCGCGTGCGTGCCGTTCCGCGAGCTGCGGCCCGTACTCCGGTCGGCGGGGGTACGGGTCGCCCCCGCCTCAACTCGGGACGGTCTGGCGGAGTTTCGCGCCGAACGCCATCGCGTGCTGGACGACCTCGATGAGGACCTCCTTGACCGATGCCCGGTCGCGTGCGTCGCAGAGCATGAGGGGGACGTCCTCGTCGAGGTCGAGCGCCTGGCGTACGGCGTCCACGGGGTAACGGTCCGCGCCTTCGAAGCAGTTGACGCCGACGACGAAGGGTATGGAGCGCCGCTCGAAGTAGTCGAGGGCGGCGAAGCAGTCCTCCAGGCGCCGGGTGTCGGCGAGCACGACGGCACCGAGCGAGCCCTCGGACAGCTCGTCCCACATGAACCAGAACCGCTCCTGCCCCGGCGTACCGAAGAGGTACAGCACCAGGTCCTCCCGCAGGGTGATACGGCCGAAGTCCATGGCCACCGTGGTGGTGTGCTTGCCCTCCACCCCGCTGGTGTCGTCGACCGGGCGCCCGGCCTCGGTGAGCAGTTCCTCCGTGCGCAGCGGCCTGATCTCGCTGACCGCGCCGACGAGGGTCGTCTTGCCGACGCCGAAGCCGCCGGCCACCAGGATCTTGAGCGTGACGGGCTCGACCGGAGGCTTGCCTCGCTCAGAACGCCCGAAGATCATCGATCTGTACTCCTGCTCGATGGGGTAGGGGGGCGGTGGCTCGCACCGCTCACAGGGCCCGGAGGCCGGAGATCACGTCGCGCAGAATACTCTCGTCCACCAGTTCGGCAGGGGGCACGGGACGTGACACATGGACGAGTTCCCCGTCCACGAGATCGCCGATGAGGACCCGTATCACCCCGATGGGCAGGTCGAGTTCGGCGGCGAGTTCGGCGACCGACTGCGGGGCGTCACGGCAGAGGCCGACGATGTCCACGTGCTCCGGGGACAGCGCGTGGTCCGCCTCCGAGCCGTCGTCCTGGGACTCCGCGATGACCACCGCGATGAGGTCGAGGCGGTGCTGGGCCGCACTGGTCGTGCGGCCGCGCGTCATCGCGTACGGCCTGACGACCGGTCCGGCCTCGTCGTCGAACCAGTGGCTGCTTCCCTGACCGTCTCCGCTCATGTCATTCAACTACCCACCCAGGGGCAGGTCGGTGCGCGGAGCCGCCCCCAGATGCACACCGACCCGCTTCACGAGCAGGGTCATCTCGTAGGCGACCTGTCCGACGTCCGAGTCGGCGTCCGCGAGGACGGCGAGGCAGCTGCCGTCGCCGGCGGCCGTGACGAACAGGAAGGCCTCGTCGAGTTCGACGACCGTCTGCCGCACGCTGCCCGCCTCGAAGTGGCGGCCGACGCCCTTGGCGAGGCTGTGGAAGCCGGAGGCCACGGCGGCCAGGTGTTCGCTGTCCTCGCGGGTCAGATCCTGGGACACGCCGGTGGCCAGGCCGTCGCCGGAGAGAACGATGGCCTTGCGGATGCTGGCGACACGCTCGACGAGGTCGTCGAGGAGCCAGTTCAGGCCACGCTGGTCGGTGCTGTGGCCGGTCGCCTTCGGTGCGGTCATCGACCGTCCCCCTTCGTTCCTTGTGCTGTGCCGCCTTGGGCGTCGTCGCCCGCGGCGTTCTCCTCACGGCCGCGCTGCCAGCCGCGCTGGAGCGAGGCCATACGGCTGCGCACCTCGTCGGCGTCGCGCTCGGCGACCTCGGCCGGGCTCGCGGCGCGCCGCTCGGGGTCCTGTTTCAGCTGCGGGGCCAGATTGGCCTGACGTACACGCCGGGGCAACGCTCCCGTGTCGGGGCCGGTCCGGCCCGGCGGGACCTCGGAGTCCGGCGCGCTCGACGCGATCTCGGCACGCCGGGTGCGCCGGGGCAGCGAGGGCGGCTCGGGCGGCTCACCGAGGCCGCGTCCCGGGGAAGCGGGTGGCTGTGCGGCTTCGGCACGCCCCCCGGGGACGTCGGTACGGCGCCGTAGCGGCGTGTCACCGCGCCGCCGGGCCGGGAGCGGTGCGGGGCCGTCCGGCTCCGGTCCGCCCAGGGTCGGGGCCGTGGAGGGACCGCCGAGATCGGCCTCTCCGGGGTCCCCCGTTTCATGCCGGGAGCGCTGCTCGACGACCGGGCGTCCATGGGAGCTGACCAGCTTGGGCGTACGACGCCTGGGCAGCGGAAGCGGCTCGCCGCGGCGGCCGTCCGTGTCGGCCTCGGGGAGCTGCTGATGCTGTTCCACGGGGCGCACGGGAGCGAGGTCGTCGCGGTGGGTGGAGGCGCGGCGGGGGCGGAAGATCCCGCCGCGCTCGCCGTCTTCGTCGTCGAGGGTGTTCGGGAAGCCTTCGAGGGCGTCGAGGTCGACGGGGGCCTCGAGTTCGACCGGACCGTCCAGGAGGGCGGGCGGCAGGCCGGGGAGCTTCACGGGCAGCTGGGAGAGCGCGGAGCGGTGGCTCTCCTCCAGCTCGGCCTCCTTGGTCGGCCGGGGCCGGTCGAGGCGGAAGCCGACGCCGTTGGTGTCCGGGATCTCGTCGCTCAGCAGGGCGTCGGGGATGAAGACGACGGCGGTGGTGCCCCCGTAGGGCGACGGCTGGAGCGAGACGCGGACGTTCTGCCGCTGGGCGAGCCGGCTGACCACGAAGAGGCCGAGGCGGTCGGTGTCGGAGAGTTCGAACTCCGGGGTCTCGGCGAGCCGGAGATTGGCGTCCAGGAGTGCTTCGGCCGCCATGCCGAGGCCCCGGTCGTGGATCTCCAGGGTGAAGCCGTTGGCGACCCGCTCCCCCACGACCTGGACGGCGGTGTGCGGCGGGGAGAACACCGTGGCGTTCTCCAGGAGTTCGGCCACCAGGTGGGTGAGGTCCGCGACGGCGGGGCCGGTGACGGCGATGCGCGGCAGCCTGCGGACCTCGATGCGTTCGTAGTCCTCGACCTCGGCGACGGCCGCGCGGACGATGTCCATGAGCTGGACCGGCTTGCGCCACTGCCGGGACGGGGCGGCCCCGGAGAGGATCACCAGGCCCTCGGCGTGGCGGCGCATACGGGTCGTCAGGTGGTCGAGGCGGAACAGGTCGGCGAGTTCGTCGGTGTCCTCGGTCCTGCGCTCCATGGTGTCGAGCAGGGTGAGCTGCTTGTGCAGCAGGACCTGGCTGCGACGGGCGAGGTTGACGAAGACCTCGGAGACACCGGAGCGCAACTCGGCCTGCTTGACGGCGGCTTCGACGGCCGCGCGCTGGAGGGTGTTCAGGGCCTGGCCGACGTCGCCGATCTCGTTCCGGTCGTACTCCAGGCGCGGGACCTCGGTCTCCACGTCGACCACCTCGCCCACGGACAGGCGGCGCATCACGCTGGGCAGCCGGACGCCGGACGCCTCGTGGGCGTCCAGGCGCAGTTGACGCAGGTCGCGGATGAGGCCGCGGCCGATGCGGACGGACAGGAAGAGCGAGAACAGAAGGGCGATGAGGCCCAGGACACCGGCGACGGCCGCCTTGAGGATGACGCTCATCGCGACGGGACGGACGCGGTCCTGGTAGCGGTCGTTGGCCTGGTCGTCGAGGGTTCCGAGCTTGTCCAGCACGGCGCCGGCCGCGGTGTTCCAGGTCTGCGCGGTGACGTTGCGGGGCGATCCCGACTCCGAGGAGGCGGCGGCCTGTTCGGCCACGCGCAGGGGGGCGCTGGCCGCGTTCTTCCAGAAGCGTTCGAAGTGCTCGCGCTCCGAGGCGGGCAGCAGCGGCAGGTTGACGTCGTACAGCAGGGTGCGCTGCGCGACGAGGTCGGAGATGTCGCGGGTCTCGTCCCGGGTGAGCTTGCCGACGATCAGGGAGGAGCCGAGGAGGGCGTCCTCACGGGAGAGGAACTCGCGGGCCCGGGCGAGGTTGACGAGGGCGCGGTACTCCTTGTCCATCTCCACGTTGTCGACGACGTGGAGGTTGGTCAGCAGGACGTAGCACGGGTCGACGAGGTGGTTGTAGAGACCGAGGGCCTGGGCCCGGTTGACGGTGCCGTCGTCGACGCTGCGGCGCAGGGACTGGAGTCCGTCGAAGGCGTCGAGGACCGCGGAGACCCGGCTGTCGGTGGCCTGGCCCATCGCGTTGCGGACGTCCGGGTTCTGGGCGTTCTTGCGGATCTTGGCGACGGCCTCGTCGGTCGCGGCGCGGCTGCGCCGGAGGTCGGTGAGGCCGTCGGCGGCGCGGGGGTCGGCGAGGTAGACGAGCGACTGACGGCGTTCGCGCTGGATGACGCGGACGGTGTCCTCGGTGGGATAGCCGATCTTCTCGACCACCGACGACACGTTGAACAGGTCTCCGGCCGCCCGGCCGGTGAGGACCGTGGCGAAAGCCCAGATCGCGGTCAGGGACACGAGCGGCACGAGAAGGAGCGCCACGATCTTCCGGCGGATGGACTTCCCGCGAAAGCGCATGGCCTCCCCCAGCTGGACCCCCGCCGGCCGGGGGTACACATGTGCGTCAACAAACGGCGCGAGCCTACTACTGACGCAAAGGTAACTCGAAGAGCTGTCCGGAGCCTGAACACCCGCCGCAGCGGCGAGACATGGGGAGTTGTCAGGTCATTGCGGGAGATTGCCGCCCGGATATCCCCAGGATCGCCACACCCCACCCGATCGGTCCACTTGGCCAGTTGGCCGGAATTTTTCGTCTGTTGGGAATCTTCGTGGCAAGTTGTTCGTCTTTCTCTACGGGACATGGGGAGCGGAACAGGCCACAGGAGCCGCATCCGCAACCGGGCGGCGTAAAGCAGCGCAAGCCGGGCACCCACTGGGGAGCCGAAGTCTTCGGACTCGGGGCGAGTGGGTCACCGGCGGTGGGGAGGACACGTTGATGGGCACGGCGGAGCGGCAAGAGGCGCTTGAGGACGGCGTGGTGACGCGGTCGACGGCGCAGCGGCGCCGTGAGACACCGGATCGCGGCATTCCGGCACAGGGTCACGTGACGACGGGCGGCGAGGCTCCGGAAGGGTCGGGGGAGCCCATGGCGGCGGAGTTCGACGAGCCGCGTCCGGCGCGCGCACGCACGCAACAGCGGGAGTACTACCGGCCGTTGTGGATCGAGGAGCCCGCGCGCAGACGCCGGCTGCCCGACCCGGTGCGCACGGCAGCCGTGCGGGCCGTGATCATCATCGCGGTGACACTGATGCAGGCGACGGTGGCCTTCCTGTGCACGATGGCCGGCTCCTGGCTGGCGTTCCCGATGGTGATCAGCAGCGTGGTCAGCACGGTGGTGGCCACGTGGGGCGCCCTGGACATCTGGGTGACCCGCCAGATGTGGAACCAGCGCAACGGCGTGGTCTCGGAGCCCAGCAGCACGGCGAGGGCCCTCCGCCGCGAGCGGCGTCGGGCCCAGCGTCAGGCGCGGTCCAGCGAGCGTGCCCAGGAGCGGATAGCCCGCAAGGCCGGCTCGGGCCAGCTGTCCCACTCCTGAGCTTCGCCCACGGGGCCTACGGAGCGGTCGGCTGACGTTCGTCACCGGAGCGGTCGGGCGCCGGACGCTTGAACATCCGGGTCGCCGTGATCTCGCTGTGCACCGACTCGCCTTCTCCGGCGGGGGCCTGCTGCGGCAGCCCCGGCCGGAGGTGCTCCTCCACGCTGATGTACTTGAGGCCGGCCCGCAGGTCGGCGTCGTTGCGCAGCCGGATCACCAGCGGGAACTCGGCGAGTGCCGTGGTGTCGAACAGGCCGGTGGTGTACAGGAGTTGGACACCGAGCGCGTCGGACACGGCGCGCTGGAGCTCCAGCAGATAGGTGGCGTTGGCCCGCCCGATGGGGTTGTCGAGGAAGAGCGTGCCGGCGTGCCGGTGCTTGTCCCGGCCGCGGTCGTTCGAGCGCAGCGCGGCCATCGTGCAGTACAGGGCGATGGCGGCGGTGAGCAGCTGACCGCCGGAGAAGACGTCGCCCATCTGCCCGACGGGCACCCGCTCCGCGCGCAGGACGGCGTCCGGCTTGAGGATCTCGACGGCGACACCCTTGGGCTCCAGCGCGGCGCCGACTCCCCGCAGCAGCAGGGACATTCCGTCGCGGCGCATGTCGGAGTTCTTCTTCACCGCGGCCCGGGTCGCCTCGTCGACGACCACACCGAGCCGCTCGGTGAGCGTGGCCTGGTCGGGCTCCTCGAAGCGGATGCGGAGGAACTCCTGCCCGGACCACTCGCCGAGCCCCTCGGGCAGCCGGGACAGCCGCTGCGCGGACCGCAGGGTGGCCAGCGCCGATTCGACGAGCCCGCGGAGCCGGTCCACGATCGAGTCCCGGTTGCGCTCCAGCTGCGCCAACTCGTCGGTGAGGACGCGGAGTCGGGGCGCGAAGGCATCGGCCCACTTCTGCGCGTGCTCGGGCAGCGCGGACGCGGGCAGTTCACGGATCTGCTGGCGCGCGGGGGTCCGTACCTGCTCGTAGCGGGTGGAGTTGGCGTGCCGCACGAGGACATCGCTCGCCTCGCGGACGGCGCTCTCGGCGGCGGACAGGTCGGTGGCGCAGCCGCGCAGTGAGCGGCGGGCCTCGGCGGCGGAGTTCCGAGCCTCCTCCAGGCTGCCCGGGTACGGCTCGGGCTCCTCCTGCTCCTCGTCCGAGGCGTGCTCGCGCAGCAGGTCACGGAGCATCGCGGCGGTCTCGTCGAAGCCGCCTGCCCCGTCCTCGGCGGCGCGGTGGGAGTCGAGGAGTTCGGCGTGCGCCTCGCGGGCCCGGCCCAACGCGTCGGTGCGGGAACCGAGTTCGGCCGTCGCCGTGCGCAGCAGGGCCTGGGCGTGCTCGGCGTCACGCGGGACCAGGTCCTCGGTCAGCTCGGTGTGCGCCTCGCCGTCCTCGGGCGCGTGCCGCTCGGCCTCGCCGCGCAGCCGGCCGAGTTGCTCGCTCGCGGTGGACACCCGGGTCTCCAGCAGCTGGACCAGTTCCTCGGCGCGCGCCGCGGCGGCCTGCCGGGAGGGTCCGTCGGAGCCGTCGGGCGACTCCAACAACTGTGCCGCGCGGGTGCGGACCTTGTTGCTGAGCCGGTCCAGCTCCGCGATCGCCGCGCTCTCGTCGCTCTCCGCCCGCGCCTGCTCGGCCCGCAGATCGGCGCCGACGCCGACCTTCTCGTAGAGCTGCGAAGCGGCCCGATAGGCCTCGCGGAGGGCGGCCAGCGCGGGCTTGGGGGCGTCCGCGTCGTCGTCCGGTACGTCGTCGGGGGCGCCCGCGATCTCGGAGCGCTCGGCGCGCAGCGCACGGGCCGTGCGACGGGCGTCGTCGGCGGCGCGCTGGGCGGCGCGGCGGTCCTCGTCGGCGGCGCGGGCGCGTTCCAGGCAGGACTGGGCGCGGGCCTCCGACTCGCTTGCCTCGTCGGCGAGTTCACGGAGTCTGACCTGCCAGCCGGCGCGTTCCCTGAGCCGGAAGGCGAGTCCGGCGAGGGCGTCGGCGGCGCGGCGGGCCTTCTGGGCGGTCTCCTGCCGCTCGTCGCGCACCTGGGCGGCCTCGGCGGCTGCTTCGTCGGCCTCGGCCCGCAGGGTCCGCGCCTCGGCGAGCTCGGCCTCGGCCTCCTCGGCGAAGGCGCGCGCGTCCTGCGCGGCCCGCGCCAGCTCGACCAGCCGCCCGCTCGGGCACCCGGTGCGCCAGGACGCGAGCCGTGCCGCCAGTTCCCGGTCCTTGCCGAGCCGCGCGGCGAGCGTGCGGATCTCCTCGTCCCGCTGCCCCGCCCGCGCGCGCAGCGCCTGCCGCTCCTCGTCGGCGGCGTGCTCGTCGTGCATGGCCGGGTTCGGCGGTACGAGGAAGACGTCGCCAGGCTGCGCGTCGGGCGCGGGGGTCGGGGCGAGGAGGGCGGCGGCCGTACCGACGGCCACGGCGGACCGGGGCAGCAGGGCCGCTTCGCCGAGGGCCTCACGGGCACGCGCGTGCGTGTCGGGGTCAGTGATGATCACGCCGTCGACCAGCTCGGGCCGGGCTGCCAGCACACGCGCGTGGTCGGTGGGGTCGACGGCCTGGGCGAGGTAACGCCAGCCGGGCAGGGCGGGGATGCCGTGCTCGCCGAGGAACTCGACGGTGGCCAGCACGTCGGGCCCGGGCGGCAGCAGCCCGCCGTCGCCAAGCGCCCCGAGGATCCGGGAGTCGTCGGCGGCGGCGGTGCGCAGGTCGAAGAGGTGCCGCTCGGCTGAAGAGACGCCGTCGTCGAGCAGCTCTCGCAACTCGTCGGCGAAGCGGTCGAGTTCCTCGGGGGTCAGGGGGCCTTCGGCGAGGGGGCGGGCGGCCTTGACGGCGGAACGGCCGCTTCCCGCACCACCCTCGGCCGAGGCACCGGTGCGTGCGTCCGGCGCGCCACCGTCTCCGGCGACGCCATCGCCACCTTGACCGGCACGGCCTACGGCTCCGGCATCGCCCTGCCCGGTCATCGCCCCGTCGGCACCACGAGGTACCGGCACACCACCTCCGACGCCTACGGCGCCGGCACCGGGCAGGCTGAGCAGTTCGGCCAGCCGCTCCTCCCCCGCGAGCCCCTCCGCGAGGCGCCGCTCCGCGTCGTACGTGCGCTCGGCGGCGGTCGCCGCGTCGGACGCGCGGGCCGCCGTCAACTCGGCGCGGGATTCGGCGGAAGCGGCCTCGCGGGCGTGCTCGGAGGCCTTGCGGGATGCCTCGCGCGCGGCGTCCCAGGCGGCCACGGCGGTCTTCTCGGCGTCGCTCGCGGCGAGGGCCGCGCGGGCCGGATCGGCGTCGGGGGCGCTGTCGTCGAGCCAGCCGGCGCGCACCGCTTCGGCGGTCTCCTGCTCGACCTCGGACAGCCGCTGGCGCAGATGCCCGACCTCGCTGCGGGCGCGCTGCGCCTCGGTGGCGGCGGAGGTCGCGTCCCGGTGGGAGGTCTCGCCGACCTCCTGGAGCGCGGCGGAGCGCTCCTCGCCCTCGTTGGCGAGGTTCTCGGCGCTCTCGGCGGCCGAGTGCAGGGCCCGTACGAGGTCGACGGCGGCCTTGGCGCGGGCGGCGAGCGCCGGTGCGGCGTCGCGCTCGGCCTCGCGGATCGCGACGGCCACGCGTGCGGAGCGGTCGGCGGCGGCACGGTGCCGCAGAACGGCCTCGGCGGCCTGCCAGGCGGCGTGCAGGGTGCGGGCGTCGGCCAGTTCGCGCTTCTGCGCGGCGGCGGACTTCTCCATCGTGGCGAGCGCCAACGAGGCGTGCCGGTACGCCAGTTCGGCCGCGATCAGCGCGCTGCGCTCCCGGGCCCCCTCGGCGTGGGTGACGGCGTACGCGGCGGCGGTGACCCGCTGGGCGAGGTCGGCGGCCCGCACCCGCTCCTGCGCGCCCCGCGCGGACAGGCGTCGGGCCAGAGTGCGCGTACGGCGCTCGGCGGCGGTGTGGATGTCACGCGCGCGTGCCCGTGCCTCGGCGGCCTCGACGATCCGGCCGAGGAGGTCCACGGAACCGGCCGTGAAGTCCCGCTCGGCGATCAGTTCGGCCCGCCGCCCCAGCTTGTTGCCGAAGCCGCCGACCAGGTCGGCGAGGCCGTCGGTGTCCCGGGTGTCGGTGACCGCGCGGAGCAGCAGGTCGGTGAAGTCGGAGTCCTTCTTGACCGCGAAGAGGCCGGCGGCCTCGCCCTCGTCGGCGTTCATCTCCCGCTGGTAGCGGAAGAGTTCGGGGTCGAGACCGAGGTCGCCGAGGTGCTCGATCCAGCGGTCGTGGATCTCCTCCCAGTGCACTTCGAGGTGCGGATACGCCTTGCCGGCCTCGGTGAGCGCGTCCCGGAAGCCCTTCATCGTGCGCCTGCGGCCCTGCGCGCCGGACACGCCCTCGACGGACGGCCGTACGGAAGTGGCCTCGGCGACGGGGAGGTTGTCCAGGCTGAGCCCGGGCCCGGGCCGGAACGAGTACCAGGCCTCGGCGAACTTCCGCGGGTCGTTGGAGACTTGGCGTCCCCGCCACTCGCTGACCTTGCCGACGACGACGCACTCGCCGGTCAGTGTGTGCTGCCACTCCAGGGCGACATGGCCGCAGTCGTCCGCGAGGAGGAACTTGCGCAGCACTCCGGAGCTGGCGCCGCCCAGGGTGTTGCGGTGGCCGGGCAGCATCACGGAGAAGATCAGCTTGAGCAGGACGGACTTGCCGCCGCCGTTCTCCAGGAAGAGCACGCCGGCGGGCGCGGGGCGCAGGGGCGGCCCGACGGGCTCGTCCGCGAAGAACTCCGCCTGGGTGGGCGCGGGGTCGGGCACGGGCTTGCCCACGCCTCGCAGGTCAAGCACGGTGTCGGCGTAGCGCGCACCGGCGGGCCCGATGGAGTAGAGGCGGACCCGGGACAGCTCGTACATGGCGGACTCTCGTCGTAAGTCTTCGGCAGGTGGGGGGAGTTGAGGAAGCTCAGGAGTGGAAGGGCAGACCGGCCTCGGCCACCAGCTCCAGATCCTCGGTGTCCTCGGCGGGCATCAGGCTCGCGGTGCCGTCGGTGACCGGGACGACGCCCAGCTCCAACAGCTCGGCCATGGCGGCGCTTCCGGCCATGTCACGGACCTGGAGCTGATAACGCGCGGTCGTGCGATAGGTCCCGCCGTTGTCGTCACCGGTGCGCTGGAGGAATCCGGAGTCGGTGAGGAAGGCGGCGGCCTTGCCGACGATCCCGGTGGTCGAACCGGCCAGTCTCCGGGCGTCCTTGGTGGCTCCGGTGGCGCTGCGTCTGACCCAGATCCGCCAGGCGGCCTCCAGGCCGGGGGCGTCGGTGGCCGGGTCGGTGTTCATGCCCTGCTCGTCCGCCCGTTCCTCCAGCCGCCGACAGGCCTGCCGCACGAAGGCGTCGACCCCGTTGACCGTGACCCGCCCGATGTATCCGTCGTCGGCGAGGTCCTCGGGCCGCGGAAACGCAAGGGCGGCCACGGCGAGATGCGCGAGTCCGTGCAGGAACCGGTCCCCGGAGTCGGCGGCCGTACGACGCGCGTAGTCCCCCATCCGCACGGCGAACACCGAGTCCTCGGCGGCGGTCACGGCCATCCCCGCGCGCGGGGACACCTCCAGCACGACCAGCCCGAGTCCGGCGGCGACGGCGTCGGCGAGCCGGGCGAACGGCGGGTCCTCCCGGTAGCGGCGCAGCAGTTCCGCGTACTCCTGATCCCGCGCGGGCTGCAGTTTGGGCTGCAAACCGAACGCGACGAGCCGAGCGGCGTCGGCGGCGTCGGCGGGCGTGATGACAGCGGTCACCGGCGCGGCGGCTGCGTCCGGCTCGCTCCACTCGACGGACTCACTCACGACGACGACTCCTTGAACTCGGTAACGGGGGTGCGGCCAAGCGCCCCGGAGGGGGCGCGGGGAGGTGACAGGTGCGGCTCCGCCGCGTGGGCGCGACCGGCCACAGGGGACGCGCACCCGGCCATCGGCAGATCCGTCACGCCGCCTCACTCCGCCCGGCCGCCATCCCCACCGTGTCCAGAAGGGCCATCCCGACGATGAGATCGGCCCCACCGAACTCCGGATCGTCCAGCTCCGTCCCGTCATCCACGGCGAACAACAACTTGGGCTCGCCCTGCCGATACGCGGTACCGACGGGCGGACTGGCCGCATGCACAGCCAACAGGGCGACCAGATAAGGAAGTTCGGGATCCCGCCGCCGCGCGTCCGCCAGCAGCCCCGACAGCCGCCGAGGCGCGTCCGCCGGCAGATCGAGCAACTCCATGGCCGCGGCCAGTTGCTCCTCACTGAACCGGCTGTCATCCGGTGTCGCGATGAGATCCGGCTCAGGCATCTCCGCCCCGAGATGCTCCCGCTCCTGGGGCGGCGTCAGCAGAACGTCGACGAGATCCCCCACCCGGACGGACACCGGCGTACGCAGCCCGGTCCCGCGAGCGAAGAACGCGTCCGTGACCCGGATCGCCTGCTCCAGGGGCAACGGCAGCACCGGCGACACGAGATGTCCGTAGAGGTCTATCCCCGATGTGGTCATCGGGGTGGCGAACGCCTGCCGGTCCTGCTCGGCCCGGAACAACGGCCCGGCCTCCAGCAGACGCGACTGAAGCTGGGTGTGCCGCCGGATGCAGTCCTTGACGATGTCGACCAACTCGGCCGCCCGCCGCTTCTGTTCGGCGTCCTCGGACTCGTCACGGGCCTTGCGGATGTTGGTCAGGATCGCGTTCTCATGGCGATACCGATCGGCGACATGGTCGAGGGCCTCGGCGATCATGTCCGGCACGGCGTTGAGCCAGTCCACCGCGCGGACATTGCGCCGCGTGGCGTCCAGCGCGCGCCGGAGCGTCTCCGAGTACTGCACGGTCCGGTACCGGGCCTGCTCCGCGGCGAGCTGCGCGTCGGCGAGCCGGCCCCGGCTGATCAGCACCTCCAGCTTGACCTCGGCGGCGATCTGCGCGCTGGTGACGTCGGTGTCGAGGGCGCCCACCAGGACGTTGACGGCCTCGTCGGTCGTCCGGAGGTAGACGCTGCCGCCGTAGCCGGGGACCTCTTCGATCAGCTTGAAGTCGTAGTCGCGGCGCACATACGTGCCGTCCTGGGCGAACGTGCCGTACACCGTGCGGAAGCCGCGGTCGACGCTGCCGACGTTGATCAGGTTCTCCAGGACCCAGCGGGCCACGCGCTCGTGCTCGGCGACGGGGCGCTGGGGGGCCTGGGCGGCGATGCGCGGGATGAGCCTGGCCACTATCTGGTCGTGGTCCGCGCCGGTGTCGAAGTCCATGTTCAGGGTGACCAGGTCGATGGCGGCGAGGGCCACTTCAGCCATGCCGTAGACCGAGTACTCGCCGGCCAGGTTGGCCTTGCGTACGTCGAGGTCGTGCAGCGGCGCGGTGCATGCGAGCGCGCGCAGCCGCCGCGCCAGTCCCTCGTCGGCGGCCCGGCCCGGGGCGGGGCGCGGCCCCGCGCTGAACTGGGGCGGAACGCTGTCCGTCGATGCAGGCGAAGTCACGGTGCACAGCCTAGGTCCTCGGTCTGACAACGACCCAAACGACGCAGAAGCGACTCCCGCCCCAGCCGCGTGCAAGGGCCCCGCCGAACACCGCACGGCCGTCAGCCAACCCCGTACGGCCGTCAGCCAACACCGAGCCGACGTCAGCCGAATACCGAGCCGTCGTCAGCAGAACACCTGGCCGCCCTCAGCCGCGCACCCGCACCGCCCTCGGCCGCGCACCGCTTCCGTCGCCGGCCACGCACCGCACCATCCCCGGCCGCGCACCGCTTCCGCCATAAGCCACGCACCGCGCCGCCCTCAGTCGAGCGTCTTGCCGTCCTCGCCCACCCTGTTCCGATAGGCCTCGACGACCCGTTCGAGGGAGTCGTCGAGGTAGACCGCGAGCAGCTTCTCGGCCTCGGTGCGGTGGCCCGCCTGGAGGGCCTGGAGGATCAGGCGGTTGCGCTGGAGGTACGGCTCGTGGAGGGCCTTCGGGTCGTCCACGAGGTGGAAGGCGAGCCGGAGTTCGGCGAAGACGCTGCGCATCAGCTCGCCGGTGCGGGCGCTGCCGGCGAGGGCGACGAGTTCCCGGTGGAAGTGGATATTGGCCGTACCCACGCCTTTCCAGTCATCCTCGACGGACGCCGACTGCCCTTCCGTGACGGCCGAGGCGAGTTGTTCGAGGGCGTAGGGCGGCTCGCCCAGTCCGCGCACGACGGCGCACTCGACGAGGCGGCGAGTGCGGTAGATGTCCTCGACATCCTCGACGCTCAGGACCCGGACGAAGACACCCCGGTTCAACTCGTGGACGAGCAGCCGCTCATGGGTGAGCAGCCGGAACGCCTCGCGGAGTGTGTTGCGCGACACACCGAGCGCCCCGCCGATGCTGTCCTCCGAGAGCCGGGTGCCCGGTGGGAAATAGCCCTCCGCGATACGGCTCCTGAGGATGTCCGAGACGCGCTCCGCGGTGCTCGTACGACCCAGGAGGGCGCGGTCGTCGGCCAGTCCCGCCAGTTGCTCTGCCATGCCCGGAATTCAACCGCAGATACAAGAACGAAACAACATGGGTATTGAGGAATCGTTCAACGATCCTCTACCTTTCTCGACATGGCGCCACCGCTCACCCCGGCGCCACCGCCTCCCGCACGGCACTGCTCAGTCCCAGCACCCTCCGTCCTCCTTCTGCGAGGTGCCCATGAGCACGACCCCTCCACCTCAGGCCCTGAACACCGGAACACAGCCCGCCACGGACGAACCGACCGCCGACGACGGCGCGTTCGCCTGGTTGCGCGCGCTCGGTCCGAACGGCCGCCGCGCCTTCGCCGGCGCGTTCGGCGGCTACGCCCTGGACTCCTACGACTACTTCACGCTGCCGCTGAGCATGGTCGCGCTGGCCGCGTACTTCGGCCTGGACAGCGGCCAGACCGGACTGTTCACCACGGTCACGCTGGTGGTCTCCGCGGTGGGAGGCGCCATGGCGGGCGTCTTCGCCGACCGGGTCGGCCGCGTCAAGGCGCTGATGATCACGGTGATCACCTACGCCGTCTTCACGGTGGCCTGCGGCTTCGCGCCCAACTACGAGACCCTGCTGGTGTTCCGGGCCCTCCAGGGGCTCGGTTTCGGCGGCGAGTGGGCGGTCGGCGCGATCCTGGTCGCCGAGTACGCGAGCGCGAAGCACCGCGGCCGTACGCTCGGCGCGGTCCAGAGCTCCTGGGCGGTGGGCTGGGCGCTGGCGGCGGTCGTCTACACGCTGGTGTTCTCGTTCCTCGGCGACGACCTGGCCTGGCGGGTGATGTTCTGGACCGGCGCGCTGCCCGCGCTGCTGGTCCTCTGGGTGCGGCGCCGGGTGCACGACGCCCCGGAGGCGACGGCCGTTCGCGAACAGAACACCCAGAAGGGGTCGTTCGCGGCGATCTTCAAGCCGGGCACGGCCGAGGCGCCGGGCCTGCTGCGCACGACGGTCTTCGCGGGGCTGCTCTCGACCGGCGTCCAGGGCGGGTACTACACCCTGGCCACCTGGGTGCCGACCTACCTCAAGACGGAGCGCGGCCTGTCGGTCGTCGGCACCGGCGGCTATCTGACGTTCCTGATCTCCGGCGCCTTCCTGGGCTACCTGACCGGCGGCTACCTCACCGACGTGCTCGGCCGGAAACGCAACATCTGGCTCTTCGCCCTGCTCTCGGCGATCTGCATCCTGGCGTACACGCACATCCCCAGCGGCGCCAACACCCTTCTCCTGGTGCTCGGTTTCCCGCTCGGATTCTGCATGTCGGCGATCTTCAGCGGCTTCGGCTCGTACCTGAGCGAGCTGTACCCGACGGCACTGCGCGGCACGGGGCAGGGCTTCACGTACAACACGGGCCGCGCGGTGGGCGCCGTCTTCCCGACCCTGGTGGGCTTCCTGGCCGACAGTTGGGGTGTGGGCGGAGCGCTCGTCTTCGGGGCCATCGGTTACGGCATCGCGGCGCTGGCGCTCCTGGGACTGCCGGAGACGCGCGGAAAGGAACTGGTGTGAACCGCACGGAGGACCGCCCCCTGACCCTCGTCGACGAGCACGCGCACGCGTGGAGCCCGCGTTCCGCCCGGGCCCGCTTCCGGGCCGGGCTGACGGGCCCCACGGCCGGGGTCGCGGCGGGCCACACCCAGGTCAACCTGATCTCGGTGCCCGCCGACTGGGCCTACGACATGCTGCTGTTCTGCCAGCGCAACCCGAAGCCCTGTCCGGTGCTCGACGTCACGGACGCCGGCTCCTGGACGACGGTGCTCGCGGACGGCGCGGACCTGCGCACCGATCTGCCGCGCTACCGGGTGTGGCGGGACGGCGAGTTGACGGACGAGCCGACGGACGTGCGGGCGTACTGGCGCGACGACCTGGTGTCGTTCCTGATCGGTTGCAGCTTCACCTTCGAGTGGTCGCTGAGCGAGGCGGGTGTCCCGATCCGCCACATCGAGCAGGGCCGCAACGTCCCGATGTACGTCACCGGCCGCCCCTGTCGTCCGGCGGGGCGGCTGCACGGCCCGATGGTGGTGTCGATGCGCCCGGTGCCGCCGGAGCACCTGGCGACGGCGATCCGGGAGACCGCGCTGCTCCCGGCGGTGCACGGCAGCCCCGTACACTGCGGCGATCCCTCAGGGCTCGGCATCGCGGACCTCGGCCGTCCGGACTTCGGCAATCCGGTGGAGGCAGCGCCGGACGACATTCCGGTGTTCTGGGCCTGCGGAGTGACCCCGCAGGCCGCGGTGATGGCCTCCCGCCCGCCGTTCGCGATCACGCACGCGCCGGGCCAGATGTTCGTCACCGACGCCCGCGACGAGCAGTACCGCGTCGCCTGACCAGGAGAGATGATGATCGATCTGAACGCCGACCTCGGCGAGGGCTTCGGCCGCTGGCACCTCACCGACGACGAACAGCTGTTGTCCGTCGTCACCAGTGCCAACGTGGCCTGCGGCTTCCACGCCGGTGACCCGGTCACCATGCGGCGGGTGTGCGAGCTGGCGGCCGAGCGCGGGGTACGGGTCGGCGCGCAGGTGTCCTACCGGGACCTCGCGGGGTTCGGGCGGCGCGCGATGGACGTGCCGTCCGCCGAGCTGGCGGCCGAAGTGGCGTACCAGATCGGTGCCTTGGAGGTGTTCGCCCGGGCGGCGGGCACGCGCGTGTCGTACGTCAAGCCGCACGGGGCGCTCTACAACCGGGTGGTGCGCGACCCGGAGCAGGCCGCCGCGGTGATCGAGGGCGTGCTCCTGGCGGACGCTTCGCTGCCCGTGCTCGGGCTGCCCGGCTCGGTCGTGCTCGACCTGGCCGCGAAGGCCGGGCTGCCGGCCGTCACGGAGGCGTTCGCGGACCGCGCGTACACCGACGAGGGCACGCTCGTGCCGCGTGGCAGGGACGGCGCGGTGGTCACCGACCCCGAGGCCGTGGTGGAGCGTTCGCTGAGCCTGGCCCGCTCCGGGGCGGTCGACGCTCTCTCCGGGGCCCGTATCGAGGTGAAGGCCCGCTCCTTGTGCCTGCACGGGGACACGCCCGGCGCGGTCGATCTGGCCCGCAGGGTCCGCGCGCGGCTGCTGGAGTCGGGTGTCCGGGTGGAGGCCTTCGCATGAGGGCCCTGCTCGTCGGGGACGACGCCCTGCTCATCGAGGTCGCCTCCGGGGAGGAGGCCCAGGCCGTCCACGCGGAGCTGCTGCGCCGGCGCGCGGAGGGCCTGCTCAGCGTCCGCGAGATCGTCCCGGCCGCCCGCACGGTCCTCCTCGACGGCCTCACCGACCCGGCCCGCCTGGCCTCCGAACTCACCACCGCGGACGTACCACCCGCTCCCCCACGCGCGCGTGAGGTCATCGAACTCCCGGTGCGCTACGACGGCCCGGATCTCGCCGACGTCGCCGCCCTGTGGGGCGTGCCCGAGCGGGAGGTGGCCCGCATCCACGCGGCCACCGAGTTCCGCGTCGCCTTCTGCGGCTTCGCCCCCGGCTTCGGCTACCTCACCGGCCTCCCGGCCCGCTACGACGTCCCGCGCCGGGCCACTCCGCGCACGGCCGTGCACGCCGGTGCGGTGGGCCTGGCGGGCCCGTACACCGGCGTGTATCCCCGTGCGTCGCCCGGCGGTTGGCAGTTGATCGGCACCACGGACGCCGTCCTGTGGGACACCGCCCGCGAGCCGGCCGCGCTGCTGTCGCCGGGCACGCGCGTGCGCTTCGTCCCGGTAGCGGACGCATGACAGATGTAGCGGTCGCCGTCGTCCGGGCCGGCGCCCTGACCACGGTGCAGGATCTGGGACGGCCCGGACACGCGCACCTGGGGGTGCCGCGTTCCGGGGCGCTCGACGGGCCGGCGGCGGCGCTCGTCAACCGGCTGGTCGGCAACCCGCCCGGAGCGGCCGTCCTGGAGACGACCCTCAACGGCTGTGCCGTACGGCCTCGTTCAGCGATCCTCGTGGCGGTCGGCGGCGCCCCCTGCCCGGTCACGGTGGACGGACGGCCCGCCGCCTGGGGCGCCCCCGTGCGCGTCCCCGCCGGAGCACTGCTCGACATCGGAACGGCCGTCTCCGGAGTGCGGTCCTACGTCGCCTTCGCGGGCGGTGTCGGGGTCGAGCCGGTGCTCGGCAGCCGCTCCACGGACCTGTTGTCCGGGCTCGGTCCGGCGCCGCTCACGAACGGCGCCATACTGCCGTTGGGTTCCCCGACGAGCCGCCACGCGTGCGTGGACGTCGCCCCGCAGCCCGGCGCTCCGGCCGAACTCGTCCTGCGGGTGACGCTCGGTCCCCGCGACGACTGGTTCACACCGGAAGCCGTACGCGCGTTCACGTCCCGGGTGTACCGGGTGTCCTCGGCGAGCAACCGCATCGGGCTGCGCACCGAGGGGCCCGCCCTGGAGCGGGCCCTGACCGGTGAACTCCCCAGCGAGGGCATGGTCCTCGGAGCGGTGCAGGTCCCCCCGGACGGCCGCCCGGTGGTGTTCCTCGCCGACCATCCGACCACCGGCGGGTACCCGGTGATCGCCGTCGTCCGCCCTGCGGACCTCCCTGCCGCCGCGCAGGCGGTACCCGGCACCCCGGTCCGTTTCGTGGCCGTACGGCGCCGCTGAAGGCCTTTAGCCGCTGAAGGCCTTCAGGCGGCGTCCGGTTGCTCCTGCGGCACCGACAGGGAGGCCAGCGCCATCGACACGGCGTGGGACGCGCTCAGGTCGAGACGCGCGCTGGTGCCCCGCGCGCGGTGCCGCATCTCGTCGGCGGCCAGCCTCAGGAGCTGCGGCAGCAGGTCGGTGCAGCGGCGAGCGACCCATCCGGTGCCCGCGGTCGCCAGCCACAGCAGGCTTGCCGACCTGGTGGGGACCGGGAACTCGGGCTCGGGCGACGGCGCGGCCCCCGAGGCGACGCCCTCCTGGGCGAGCAACGCGTGGAAGCGGAGGGCCAGTTGACGGTGTCCCCGCTCGCCGGGGTGCAGCCGGTCCGCGCTCCAGATCTCACGGCCCATGATCCACTCGCCTTCCGCCGCGTGCAGATGCACGGCCCCGTAGCGCTCGGAGAGGGCGTGCACCACGGCGTTGACGGCACGTTGGCGGCGGGCGAGCGGGCGGGCCAGCGCGCCCGGGAGGCCGAGCATCGCACCCGGGTCGGGCAGACAGGCCGTGAGCAGGACGGCGCCCCGCGCCGTGAAGGCGGCGTAGACCTCGTCGAGCCGGGCGGCGACGGCCTGGATGTCGAAGGTGCAGCGCAGGGTGTCGTTGACGCCTATGACGACGGACACGACGTCCGGGTCGAGGGCGAGCCCGGCCGGGGTCTGCCGTTCCAGGACGTCCCGGGTCTGCGCCCCGCTGACCGCCAGGTTCGTGAACTCCACGGACCCGTCCGGCGGTTCGGCAAGGCCGTCGGCGAGCAGCGCGGCCCAACCGCGCCATGCCTCGCCGACGGGATCGCCCACGCCCTCGGTGAGCGAGTCACCGAGGGCGACGAAACGGACCGTTCTCATGCCACGCCTCCGGGCACGTACCGCCGTACCGGAACATCCGCGTCGTGGGCGGACAGGAACGCGTCGACCGCCGTGTGCCAGCCGAAACACTCGGCACGCGCGCGTGCGATCTCGCGGCGCTCCACCTCGGAGCGTTCAAGGAGCATGTCGACGGCGTCCGCGAAGGCACGCCCGTTGTCCGCGGCCGTGGCGCCCGCGGAGCCGATGACCTCGGGCAGCGCGGACGAGGCGCTGGCCACCACGGGCGTGCCGCAGGCCATGGCCTCCAGCGCGGCGAGCCCGAAGGTCTCGGCGGGACCCGGTGCCAGGCACACGTCGGCGGAGGCCTGGAGCGCGCCGAGCAGCCGCCGGTCGGAGACGTGTCCGAGGAAGGTGACAGGCAACCCCCGCTCCCGCGCCCGCTGTTCGAGCCGGGCCCGCAGCGGCCCGTCCCCGGCGACCACCAGGACGGCCCGCCGTCCGCGCCGTACCAGCGCCTCCAGGGCGTCGAGCGCCGTGCCGGGCTTCTTCTCCACGGAGAGCCTGGTGCACGTCACCAGCAGAACCTGGTCCACGCGCGCGTACTCCGCCCGCACCACCGGGTCCCGCAACGCCGGACTGCGCCCCACCAGGTCGACGCCCAGCGGTGCCCGTACGACATTGCGGGCGCCGATGCGGACGAACTCCCGCTCGGCGAACTCGGTGGTGCACACCACGCGCGCGTAGGTGTGCGCCGTGCGGACGTTGAGGGCGTCCGCGGTGCGCCGGGACATGTTCTCGGACAGGCCCCAGGTGCGCAGGACGCCGTCGGCGGTCTCGTGGGACACCATCACGGCGGGGACGCGGGCCCGCCTGGCCCATTTGCCGGTCCAGCGCAGGGTCGTTCGGTCGGAGACCTCCAGGCGGTCGGGGGCGAGGTGTTCCAGGAGGTTGGCGACGCGCCGCTTGTCGGCGAGGACGCGGTAGCCGCCGGTGCCGGGCAGCAGCGGTCCCGGCAGGGTGATGACCCGGCCCTGCTCGGTCTCGCGGTCGGTGTGGCGCTCGCCGGGGACGATGAGGACCGGGTCGTGCCCGGCCTCCTTGAAGCCCTTGCCCAGCTCACGCAGGGCGGTGCGCAGCCCCCCGGAGGAGGGGGCCACGAAGTTGGCGAGCCGGACGATGCGCAGGGAGGCGGTGTTCATGCGGCCACCGCCGTCCTGCGCCCGGCGAGGATGTCGCCGTAGTGCGCGATCAGCTGGTCGCCGACGGCCGCCCAGGTGCGGCCCTCGACCATGGCCCGCGCGGCGGTGCCGTACTCGGCCCGCAGTGCGGGATCGGCGGCCAGGGTCCGCACGGCGTCCGTGACGGCGGCCTCGTCACGCGGCGGGAAGAGGAACCCGGTGCGCCCGTGGGCGACCAGGTCCAGCGGGCCGCCGGCGGCGGGCGCGACGACGGGGACGCCGCTGGCCATGGCTTCCTGGACGGTCTGACAGAAGGTCTCAAAAGGTCCGGTGTGCACGAATATGTCCAACGAGGCGAAGATACGGGCGAGCTCGTCACCGGTACGCCGGCCGAGGAAGACCGCGCCGGGCAGCGCCTCGTCGAGGTGCGGCCGGCTGGGTCCGTCGCCGACGACCACGACCCGGACGCCCTTGAGGCCGCAGGTTCCGGAGAGGAGCTCGATCTGCTTCTCGGGGGCGAGCCGGCCGACGTAGCCGACGAGCAGTTCGCCGTTCGGGGCGAGTTCGCGGCGCAGCGCCTCGTCCCGGTACTCGGGGCGGAAACGCTCGGTGTCGACGCCGCGCGGCCACAGCCGGACCCGGGGCACCCCGTGCGCCTCCAGGTCGCTCAGGGCCGCGCTGGAGGGCGCGAGGGTGCGGTCGGCGGCGGCGTGCACGGAACGGATGCGGCGCCATGCGGTGGCCTCGCCCGCGCCGACGTACGTACGGGCGTATCCGGCCAGGTCGGTCTGGTAGACGGCCACGGCGGGGATGCCGAGCCGTGCGGCGGCGGCCATGCCGCGGACGCCGAGGATGAACGGGCTGGCCAGGTGCACGATGTCGGCGCGGTGCTCGGTGATGGCCGCGGCGACGCGTCGGCTGGGGAGGGCGACACGGACCTGGGGGTAGCCCGGGAGCGGTAGGGAGGGGACACGGATGACGGGGCACGGCGACTGGGCGTCGGGCCCGCTACCGGCCGAGGTGGCCGGCGCGACGACGAGCGGATGATGACCGCGATCCACGAGGTGCCGGGCGGTCTGGAGCGCGCAGTGAGCCACGCCGTTCACATCGGGGGGAAAGGATTCGGTCACGATGACGACACGCATACCCGTGTTGTCGCCGTGCTGGACGTGGCCGCGTCAACGTGGATCTATGCGAACGGTGAACGTCCCATGAGCGTTGCGCTGCGCACCCGAGCAGGTCAGACGGCGTCCATGCCCGTCTGACCCGCGGGTCATCCCACGTTCACACTGCGGGGGCGTCGGGCCCGATCCGGCTCCGTACGGCTGTCTGGACCTCCGCTTCCTCGGCCGGGTCTGCGGCGAGCCTGCGGAGCTGTTCCACGACGCGGGCGTCACCGGTCTCGGCGTGCCGTGCGGCGATCTCGCGGGTGGTCTCCTCGCAGTCCCAGAGGCACTCGACGGCGAAGCCGGTGGGATAGGAGGGGTCGGTGGCGGCCAGGGCCCGGGCGGCCCGGCCGCGGAGATGGGACGAGGCGGTCTCGCGGTACACATGGCGCAGGACGGGGGCCGCGCAGGCGATGCCGAGGCGTCCCGCCCCGTCGACGAGGGTCCACAGGGTAGGGGCGTCGGGCCCCTCGCCCATGACGGCCTCCCTGAGGGCGCCGAGGACGAGGTCGCTGTCCTGGGCCCCGCCCCGGCAGGCGAGCATCCGGCCGGCGGCGGCGCCGAGCGGGTCCGGCCGGCGGGCCCAGCCGCGGGCGCGGTCGACGGCGGCGACGGAGCGCATCCGTTCGAAGGCGTCGACGGCGGCCTCCACGACGGGTGCCGAGCCGGTGGCCACCGCGCGTTCGATCAGTTGGAGGGCCTCGGGATCATTGCTGTCGGCGAGGTACCTCAGGGCGGTGCAGCGGGCTCCCTCGTCGCCGTCCTTAGCGGCCTCGACGATCTCGGGCCGGTCCTCGGGGCCTGCCACGGCGGTGAGGCAGCGGGCGGCGGGGACGTGCAGCGCGGCGCCGCGTTCGAGGCCCTGTTGGGCCCATTCGAACACCGCTCGGACGCTCCACCCCGGACGGGGCCCGGTAGGTCGCATCTGGCGTTGCCAGCGGTCGAAACAGCCGGCTTCCTGGGCGGCACGCACGCGCGTGGCGATCGCTTCGCGTGAGTCCTCGGCCCACAGCCGCCAGGGCCGGGGTTCGAAGGCGTCGCGCACGGCCGTGACGAGTTCGGCCTCGCCCTCGGGGTCGGCGGGGAAACGCGCCAGCACGGGGGCGGCGAGGGCGCGCAGGCCCGCGTCGTCGTCCCGGAGCGCCAGCTCGTCCAGGGCCCAGGCCCAGTTGCTGCCGGAGGCCGCGTACCTGCGCAGCAGGTCGAGCGCGTCCCGCCGTCCGTAGGAGGCGAGATGGCCGAGGACCGCGAGCGCGAGGCCGGTGCGGGACTCCTCGGTGTCGAGGACGTCCTCGGCGTCGAAGAGGTGGGCCTCGACGGCGTCCAGGTCGCCGTTCAGATCGAGGTACAGACGGGCGTAGTACAGGGAGCGGTTCTCCACCTGCCAGTCGTGGCGGGGGTCGCGCAGCACACAGTGGTTCAGTGCCGCGAGTGCCTCGGCACGGGGTGCGGTGAGCGCGTGCAGTGTGCCGTCGCCGCGGCCCCGCTGAAGCAGGCCGAGCAGCGTACCGCTGGGCGCTATGACCGGATCGAACATGGGAAACAGCCTCACATCAAGCGTCGACGCAACCGGGGGACGTGCACTACCTGGCCGCGTGACAACACGTCGGGGCGCCCGCCGTTTCCTGCTTGCTGTAGACCATTTTCCTCTGCCTCTCGTAGGTGGCCCATGCGGGCCGCAACTACGGCCCGCGCGGTGCGGCAACACCTGCCCAGCCATCGCGTCCGTAAATCACGACGTCATGATGACCCGGCGGTTCTCGATGCCGCGACCGAAATTTCGGGCGGCTCGGTGCTGCCTTCCCCCGTTTTCCCCCGTTTTCCTTGTCGTACCTGGTCAGAAGGCCCGTCTTTGCCGCCGACGGGCCGTGTGTCACTGCGCGCCGAACAGCTCCAGCAGCTCGGCCTTGCCGAACATCCGGGCCGTGTCGACCGCCGACGGGGTGCCCGCGGCCGGATCGGCACCGGCCTCCAGGAGCACCTCGATCACCTCTTGCTCACCCTTGAAGACGGCCCCGGCGAGCGGGGTCTGCCCCCGGTCGTTGATCCGGTCGGCCTCGGCGCCCCGGGTCAGCAGGGCCCGTACGGCGTCGGCGTGCCCGTGATAGGCGGCGAGCATCACCAGGGAGTCACCGCGGTCGTTCGTGAGGTTGGCCGGGACGCCCGCGTCCACGTAGGCGACCAGCGTCTCGGTCCCGCCCTGGCGGGCCAGATCGAAGATCTTGGTCGCGAACTCCACGACCTCGGGGTCGGGGGCTTCACTCATCGGCCTGACCGCCTCTCACTAGTACGGGTGAATCGCCAGCGTACTGGCTCCGCCGACACATGACGGGTCCCCTCGGCGGCAAAGATCACCAATGGGCCCGATACCGGTGAAACCCCTGCTCAGACGGCCCGAATGCGCTCCACCATCCGAGGGAAATCTGCCGAAATTCACCCGGTTGCACCTTTTATCGTATGGATACATCCTGTGATCCTGGAAGAACTCATGGTGACTGTCCCCACGAACCAGGAGAGCTCAAATGATCCTGTCCATGTCAGGCGTCGTCCTTCTCGGCATCATCGTCTTCCTCTTCTTCAAGAAGGACGGACTCAAGGCCTCCCACGCCCTGGTGGCCACACTCTTCGGCTTCTACATGGCCAGCACGGCCATCGCGCCGAGCATCAAGGCCGGCGGCGAGAGCCTGGCGAGCCTCCTCGGCGGCATCAAGTTCTGACGCACCCACCCGTACGCACCTTCAGGAGACAGCAGTGGCCCGGCGCCCCCTCCCCCGCATCCTGAGCAACGGCACCGCCCAGATCGCCCGGAGCCGGGAGCTGGCCCGGACGGCGGCCGACAGCGCCACCGATGTCCTCCATCCACTGATCACGATCACCCGGGGTCTGCGCCGGCTGGCATCCGCCGGGCGGCGCAGATGGGCCGACACCCCGAAGGACAAGCGCGGGCCGCTGTTCTTCCTGGTGGCCTCGGTGATCCTGGTCGTGGCACTGGTCCCGTACGGCCCGCTGCTCGCCGCCATCACCCTGATGGCGGCGGCGGCATGGCACGGCCGGGACCGCACACCGCCGGCGCCCGAAGGGCCCGACGAGTCCCAGACCCAGCGCCTCCAGTCCCTCTACGAGGCGCTGGTCCCCTACTTCTCGGCCGCCGAGGACCCGGCGCCACTGTTCGCCCACGGCGGCGACTGGGAGAAGGCGTTCCCCGCCTACGAGTTCGACGGCGCGGGCCGGATCTCCCATCTGGTCGTCCGCTATCCGGCGTACTTCACCGACGGCGAGGCCGACTCCCGCGCGCGGATCGAGCAGCTGCTCACCGCGAAGTCGGGCCGCGGCCGGGAGTACCACTTCGCATGGGACGAGGAGGGCAACCAGCTGACGATCGGTGTGCTCGCCCCGCTCCCCACCGACATCGCCGCCCAGCGCTTCGTCACCGCCCCCGGCGAGACCGTCCTCGGCTTCACCGACCCGTCCCAGGTCCACCGCACGCTCCCCCTCACCCACGGTGAGGAACAGCGTGACGTCCCGCCGGTCGTCTGGCGCACCGGCATCCGCTCCACCGAGCCGAACCTCCTGGTCATGGGCCAGCCCGGGAGCGGCACCTCCACCCTGCTGCGCTCGATCGCCCTCCAGGCGCTCCAGTACGGCGACGTCCTGATCGTCGAAGGCGGCGGCACCGGCGAGTACGCGTGCCTCACCGGCCGGGACGGCGTCCTCGCGGTCGAGTGCGGGCTGACCGGCGCGCTGGCCAGCCTGGAGTGGGCCTCGCAGGAGACCGAGCGCCGGCTGATCGCGGCCAACCACGCGCGCCAGTCGGGCCATCCGGCACCGGACGACACCAGGCGCCCTCTGTGGATCATCCTGGACCGCCCGAGCGCCTTCGCCCACCTCGCCCAGGCCGACGGGCACCAGGACCCGCAGTCCCTGCTCCAGGTCCCCCTGCGGCACGGCCGCGCGGCCAACGTGACGGTCGTGGTGGCCGAGCAGTTCGACAGCGCGGACACCCTCAGCGATGCCGTACGACAGCACACACGCGCGCGTGTCGTCCTCGGCCCGGCCACCGCCGGGCAGCTGGAAGCGGTGCTGGGCGCTCCCCCGCACACCACGCCCGTCGCCCAGGTGCCCCCGGGCCGCGGTTACGCCCGCCTGGGCAGCGGCCCGGTCCACCGGCTCCAGGTGCCGGCCACCCCGGACCCGTACGACGACGCGACGAACGACGCGCACCGCCAGGCCGTCCTGGCCCTGCTCCCGCCGCGCACGACACCGGCGGACGCGGAGGAGACGGTGGGGACGGAAGCGGTGGTGGAGGCCGCCGTGGCGGAGACTTCGTAGCAGCCCGGTCGTGGTGCGGGCGGCCGGAAGTCGCCCGCACCAAAACCGGCGTCCGGAGGCTCTCTACGCCACGAACGTGCGCGGCGAGTCGCCGCCCCCGGTGACGCCGTTCTCCACCAGCCGGGCCGCCGCGGCCAGCCGTACCGCCGCCTCCTCGGCCACCGCGCCGCCCACGGTGAACGGCAGCCGCACATACCCCTCGAAGGCACCGTCGACACCGAAACGCGGCCCGGACGGGACCCGCAGGCCCACCCGCTCCCCCATCTCGGCGAGCCGTGAGCCCGACAGTCCGCCGGTGCGCACCCAGAGCGTGAGCCCGCCCCGGGGCACCTCGAACTCCCAGTCGGGCAGCTGCCGTCGCAGCGCGCCGACCAGCGCGTCCCGGTTCTCGCGGGCCTGGGCGCGCCGGATGTCGACGGCCTGCTCCCAGCCGCCGGTGCTGAACAGCCAGTTGACGGCGAGCTGTTCCAGCACGGGGGTGCCGAGGTCGGCGTAGGCGCGGGCGGCGACCAGGCTGCGGATGACGTCGGGGGCCGCGCGGACCCAGCCGATGCGCATGCCCGCCCAGAAGGCCTTGCTGGCGGAGCCCACGGTGATCACCGTCGAGCCGGCCGGGTCGAAGCCGCAGACGGGCCTGGGCATGTCGACGCCTTCGTCCAGCCACAGCTCGGTCATCGTCTCGTCGGCGACGAGCACGGTGCCCGCCGAGCGGGCCGCGTCGACGAGCTGGCGCCGCTGGTCGTCGTCGGCGAGGGCGCCGGTCGGGTTGTGGAAGTCCGCGACGACGTACGCGAGCCGGGGCGCCGCGTCCCGCAGGACCTGCCGCCAGCGGTCCATGTCCCAGCCGGAGAGCCCGTCCGCCATCGCCACGGGCACCAGTCGCGCGCCCGCCTCCCGCATCAGCTGGAGGATGTTGGCGTAGGACGGCGACTCGACGGCGACCCGCTCGCCGCGCCCCGCGAAGAGGTGGCAGATGGCGTCGATGGCGCCCATCGCACCGGTCGTGACCATGATCTGCTCGGGCATGGTCGGGATGCCGCGCAGGGTGTACCGCTCGGCGATCATCGCGCGCAGCGCGGGCAGCCCGGCCGGGTAGTCGCCGTGCGTGTGGGCGTACGGCGGCAGCTCCTCCAGGGCGCCCTGCACGGCCCGGGTGAGCCACGGCTCGGGCGCGGGCAGCGAGGCGCAGCCCAGGTCGATCACCGAACCGAGCGCCTCCGGGGGCAACGGCTCCAGCCCGCGCGCGGGGAGCGGGTTTCCGGCCGGTACGGCGGTCCAGCTCCCGGCCCCGCGCCGGGACTCCAGGAACCCTTCGGCGCGCAGCGCCTCATAGGCGGCGGCGACGGTGGTGCGGCTGACGGAGAGCGCGAGGGCCAGTTCCCGTTCGGCGGGCAGCCGGGCGGCCACCGGGACGCGGCCCTCCAGCACGAGCAGCCGGATGCCGTCCGCGAGCGCCCGGTAGGCGGGCGGGCGGCGGGTGCCGGGCCCGGCCGGGCGGTCCTGCTGGGAGTTGAGCAGCCGGGCCAGCTGCGCGGCGCCCATCGCCGAGGTCCACTGCGCCATGGAAACCAGTCCACCTTCCTGGAATTGGCCATGGATGGCCTGCGTTCTCAAGCCACAGAGTGACACGCGTCAGGCCACTACCACCACCAGGGGGCACCCTTTGTCCACGCGGAACCGTCTCGGGCGACGGTTGGTCCAGCTCTACGTCGGACTCGCGCTCTACGGCGCCAGTTCGGCGCTCCTGGTGGCCTCGGGTCTGGGACTGGAGCCCTGGAACGTGCTGCATCAGGGCCTCGCCGAACTCACCGGCCTGACGATCGGCGTCGTCTCGATCATCGTGGGCGCGGCGGTGCTGCTCCTGTGGATTCCGCTGCGCCAGCGCCCGGGCCTGGGCACGGTCTCCAACGTGTTCGTGGTCGGCCTGGCCATGGACGGCACGCTCGCGCTGCTGCCCGACGCGCACGGCCTGGCCGTACGGATTCCGCTGCTGCTGGCGGGCATCGTCCTCAACGGGGTGGCCACCGGGCTCTACATCTCCGCGAGCTTCGGTCCCGGACCGCGCGACGGGCTGATGACCGGGCTGCACCAGCGCACCGGCCGGTCCATCCGGCTGATCCGGACGGCGATCGAGGTCGCGGTCGTGGCCACCGGCTTCGCGCTCGGCGGCACCGTCGGCATCGGCACCCTGCTGTACGCCCTGGCGATCGGCCCGCTCGCCCAGCTGTTCCTGCGCGTGTTCGCCGCCCCGCCGGCATCCGGCGGCAGCACGGTCGTAGCCACCGGGTCACCGGAACGGGCCATACTGCCCCGGTGACCACGCTCATACGTCATCCCTATCTCGACCACCCCGGTCCGATCCCCTTCGCCCACCGGGGCGGCGCGGCGGACGGCCTGGAGAACACCGTGTTCCAGTTCCGCCGCGCGGTCGAGCTGGGCTACCGGTACATCGAGACCGACGTCCACGCCACGGCGGACGGAAAGCTCGTCGCCTTCCACGACGAGACCCTGGACCGGGTCACCGACGGCGCCGGACGGATCGCGGACCTGTTCTGGTCGGACGTGAGCCACGCGCGCGTGGCGGGCAAGGAGCCGGTGCCCCTCTTCGAGGAGTTGCTGGAGACCTTCCCCGAGGTGCGCTGGAACGTGGACATCAAGGCGGAGCCCGCGCTGCGCCCGCTCTTGGACCTGCTGGAGCGCACCGACTCCTGGAACCGCGTCCTCGTCGGCTCCTTCTCGGAGAAGCGCGTGGTCCGCGCCCAGCACCTGGCCGGGCCGCGCCTGGCCACGTCGTTCGGCACGCGCGGGGTGCTGAACCTGCGGCTGCGGTCCTGGGGCGCGCCCCTTCCGGTGCGCCGCTCGGCGGTCGCCGCCCAGGTGCCCGAGGAGCAGTCGGGCGTCCCGGTGGTCGACCGGAGCTTCGTGCGGGCCGCACACGCGCGTGGAGTGCAGGTCCACGTGTGGACCATCAACGAGGCCGATCGCATGCACCGGCTTCTGGACCTGGGCGTCGATGGCATCATGACCGATCACATCGACACACTGCGCGAGGTCATGGTGGAGCGGGGCGTCTGGGCCTGAGCCCCGGGGTCGACGCGCTCACGGGGAAGCGAGGGCACGGGTGGGTACCGACACCCTGCGGTCACGGCCGGCCGACGAGGCCGCCGAACGGCGGCGCGAACAGCGCGGCTGGTACTTCTACGACTGGGCCTGCTCCGTCTACTCCACGAGCGTGCTCACCGTGTTCCTGGGCCCCTATCTGACCTCGGTCGCGAAGTCGGCGGCGGACCCGGACGGCTTCGTGCATCCCCTGGGGATACCGGTCCGGGCGGGCTCCTTCTTCGCCTACACCGTCTCCGCGTCGGTCATCGTGTCGATCCTGGTCATGCCCCTGGCGGGCGCGGCGGCCGACCGCACGGGCCGCAAGAAGCCCCTCCTGGCGCTGGCCGCCTATGTGGGCGCGACCGCCACCACGGGCCTGTTCTTCCTGGACGGCGACCGCTATCTGCTCGGCGGCCTCCTGCTGGTCGTCGCCAACTCGTCGGTGGCCGTCTCGATGGTCGTGTACAACTCCTACCTTCCGCAGATCGCCCCTCCTGAGGAGCGCGACGCGGTCTCCTCCCGGGGCTGGGCCTTCGGCTACGCGGCGGGCTCCCTGGTCCTCGTCCTGAACCTGATCCTGTTCACCGCCCACGACTCGTTCGGCCTCTCGGAGTCGATGGCGGTGCGCATCTGTCTCGCCTCGGCGGGCATCTGGTGGGGCGCCTTCACCCTCGTACCGCTGAAACGGCTGCGCGACCGCGGCCGTGCGCCGTCCGAGGCGCCGACGGCGCGGGGCTGGCGGCAGCTCGCGGCGACCGTCCGGGACATGCGCGGCAAACCGCTCACCCTGTCCTTCCTGTTCGCCTATCTGATCTACAACGACGGCATCCAGACGGTGATCTCCCAGGCGTCCGTGTACGGCTCCGAGGAGCTGGGCCTGAGCCAGTCCACGCTCATCACGGCCGTCCTGATGGTCCAGGTGCTCGCGGTGGCGGGCGCGCTCGGCATGGGGCGACTCGCCCGGGCGTACGGGGCCAAGCGGACGATTCTCGGTTCGTTGATCGCGTGGACGGTGACGCTGGCCGCCGGGTACTTCCTGCCCGCCGGCGCGCCCGTCTGGTTCTTCGTGCTGGCCGCCGGGATCGGCCTGGTCCTGGGCGGCAGCCAGGCGCTGTCCCGGTCCCTGTTCTCCCATCTGGTGCCGCCCGGGAAAGAGGCCGAGTACTTCTCCGCGTACGAGATGAGCGATCGGGGCATGAGCTGGCTGGGACCGCTTCTGTTCGGGGTGACCTACCAGCTGACCGGAAGTTACCGGGACGCGATCATCTCCCTGGTGGTCTTCTTCGTGGCGGGATTCGTGCTGCTCGCGCGGGTCCCCGTGGCGCGGGCGATCGGCGACGCGGGCAATCCTCTTCCCGAGAGGATTTAGCGCTGGAGGCGAAAGGGCGGTAGTGTACGCGTTTGGCCTGCCTGGCGTACCGTTACTGCGCGTCAAAGATGACGAATCGCTAGGTGACATCTGCTAGTAGATGTGACAAACCGGGCGCTGGTGGGTACAACAAGGGGCGGCTACGACGGCGACGCATGACCCCGTACGGGAATCTTTACCGCCGACCGGACGTTGACCGGATGACGACGACAGCGACACCTGTCCTGTGGGCGACAAGCCCGGGAGGCACGATTCATGAGTGAGCGAGCTCTTCGCGGCACGCGCCTCGTGGTGACCAGCTACGAGACGGACCGCGGTATCGACCTGGCACCACGCCAGGCCGTGGAGTACGCATGCGAGAAGGGACATCGCTTTGAGATGCCCTTCTCGGTCGAGGCGGAGATCCCGCCGGAGTGGGAGTGCAAGGTCTGCGGGGCCCAGGCACTCCTGGTCGACGGCGACGGCCCTGAGGAAAAGAAGGCCAAGCCCGCGCGTACCCACTGGGACATGCTGATGGAGCGGCGCACCCGCGAGGAACTCGAAGAGGTCCTCGAGGAGCGTCTTGCCGTTCTCCGTTCCGGCGCGATGAATATCGCGGTTCACCCGAGGGACAGCCGCAAGTCGGCCTAGTCCTGAAGGTGCGGAGCGGTTCTACCGCACAAGGCACAAAGCAAGTGAGCGCGGGCGCCGTACGGATTCGTACGGCGCCCGCGCTTTTGCCTGTCCGCGACCGGGTCAGCGGGTGAGCGGCGGGCGCGGGCCCTGCGGGGTCTCGCTGCCGGGCTCCTGACGGATGACCTCGCCCTGGACGACCTTGCCGTCCGGGCGGTGCATACGGGCCTGCTGGAAGACGTCTCCGAGGGTGCCGGGGGTGGCCTTGCCGAGCTTCCGCTCGACCAGGCGCTCCGCGTAGCGCGCCAGGGCCTTCTGGACCGGCGGGATCAGCAGGAGCAGACCGGCCGCGTCGGAGATCAGGCCGGGGATCATCAGCAGCAGCCCGCCCAGCATCATCAGGCCGCTGCCACCGCCGCTGGCCGGGGCGGTGCCCTGCTGCACGGCCTGGCTCAGGTTCTGGAAGGCCCGGCGGCCCGCCCGCTTGATCACCACGGCACCGAGCACGAACCCGGCGAGCAGCAGCAGGAAGACCGTGAGCCCGCTCGACGCGCCCGCGACCACGGTCAGCAGCCAGATCTCCAGCACCAGCCACACGGCGATGCCCAACGGCAGGAACGTACGCAGCCGGGAACGCGGAGGCCGGGCGGCGGAGGAAGGGGTGGGTGCGCCAGTCGTCATACGTCCAGTGTGCCTGGGCCCGGCTCAGTGCGGGATAAGCGGACGATCAACGAGACCTGTGAGGTCGCCGGGCTACGGCTGTGCGGGCTTTCCTCCGGGGTTGGCGCGGCCGCGGAGTTTGCCGACGCGCTCGCCCACGCCCCAGGTCGTGACCCGCCACAGGGCCTCGACGAGGATGTCGCGGCTCATCTTGGAGTCGCCGAGTTCGCGCTCCACGAAGGTGATGGGGACCTCGACGACGTGATAGCCGGCCTTGACGGCACGGCGGGCCAGGTCCACCTGGAAGCAGTAGCCCTGGGAGGCCACGTCGTCCAGGCCGAGGCCTTCGAGGGTCTCGCGGCGGAAGGCGCGATAGCCACCCGTGATGTCGCGCAGCGGCAGGTCGAGTGCCACACGCGAGTAGAGGCTGCCGCCGCGGGAGATGAACTCCCGGGACTTCGGCCAGTTCACCACCCGGCCGCCGGGCACCCAGCGGGAGCCGAGCACCAGGTCCGCGCCCTTGAGCGCGGTGAGCAGCCGGGGCAGCTCCTCGGGCTGGTGGGAGCCGTCCGCATCCATCTCGACGAGGACGCCGTAGCCGTTCTCGATGCCCCAGCGGAAGCCCGCGAGGTACGCGGCGCCGAGGCCCTCCTTGCCCTTGCGGTGCAGCACCTGGACCTGTTCGTCCTCGGCCGCCAGCTCATCGGCAAGTTTGCCGGTGCCGTCGGGGCTGTTGTCGTCGGCCACGAGGACATGAGCCTCGGGGACCGACTTCCGCACCCGACCGACGATGGACTTGATGTTCTCCGCCTCGTTGTAGGTCGGGATGATCACCAAGGCCGTGCCGAGCGGGCCGAACTTCCGCCCCTGGGCCTGTGCCGCGAGGGCTCCGTCGCCGTCGTTCACTGCTGCCCCTTCATGTCCGTACGCAGGCGTCCACCATAGTGGCCGCGGCCTGGGATGACGTGCCACGTCGTTCGTACGGTGGTGTCGATTCGACAAGAACGGGGTAAGACTGCCCCTTTTGGCACCCGCCTACTACGGATGGGGGCCCGGCGCCCTTCGGGCCGACCTGGGACCCGCCGGCTGCGGGTCGACCAAGGCCGTTGTCTACTGGACGTCCGGGCCCCACCCGGGTCACACCAGCCGACCGGCCGGAACGTTCCCTCGCCGTGGCGCGGGCGCTGAGCCTGGCTCCCAGTGACGGTGCCCGGTGCGGCACCGACCCTGACCCAGCGGCGCTCCGACGAGTGCTCGGAGGTTCCCCGGTCGGGCGTCCGGTGGTGGACTCGGACGAACCTACCGGCCCCCTGCGCCCGCCTGTCAACACTCGTTTGACCTGGCCTTTCCCCCTCGACCGGCTGGTCAGGGCAGAGGACGCGCAGGTCGTGCGACGGAGCGGCGGCCCCGGATCGGGGGCGCGCCACCCCGGGAGATCACTCGCCCGGCCGTACGAACACCGTCCGTCCGCCCACGACCGTGCGCAGGCAGACGGGGAGTTCACCGCCCGGTGTCAGATCGGGCAGTCCGGGTGTGCCGGAGCGCGGGTCGGTCGACCAGCGCGCGACCCGGTCGTCGGGCGCCTGCACGACCAGGGCGTCGGTCCGCCAGACGGCGTAGTCGGCGGGCGCGCCCGGGACCAGAACACCCGCGTCGTCCCGTCCCACGGCGCGCCAGCCGCCCCGCGTATGTGCGGTGAACGCGGCCCGGACCGAGACGCGATGTTCAGCCGTACGGTGGAACGCGGCGGCGCGGACCGTGCCCCACGGGTCGATCGGGGTGACCGGGCTGTCCGAGCCGAAGGCGAGCGGCACCCCGGCCCGCAGCAGGGCGGCGAAGGGGTTCAGGGCACGCGCCCGCTCCACGCCGAGCCGCTGGGCGTACATGCCCTCCTCGCCGCCCCACAGCGCGTCGAAGGCGGGCTGCACGGAAGCGGTCAGCCCCAGTTCGGCGAAGGCGGCGATCGTCTCCGGGGTGAGCATCTCGGCGTGTTCGACGCGATGACGGGCGGCGCGGACGCGGGGCAGGCCGACCTTCTCGGCGGCGGCCCGTACCCCCTCGACCACCGCGGTCACGGCGGCGTCCCCGATGGCGTGGAAGCCCGCTTGGAGCCCCGCCTCGGTGCAGGCGACGACATGCGCGGCGACGGCGTCCGCGTCGAGGTAGGCGATGCCCCCGTGCCCGGCGTCGGCGTACGGCTGGTGCAGACACGCGGTGTGCGACCCGAGCGCCCCGTCCACGAACAGATCCCCGGCCGCTCCTGCGGCGCCCAGTTCCCGCGCCTTCTCGACGTCCTGCTCGGCCCAGTAGCCGACGACACGCGGCCCCGGCTCCTCGGCGGCGAGCCGCAGCAGGCCGGTGAAGTCGTCCTCGGAGGAGATGTCCGGGCCCGCGCACTCGTGGACCGAGCCGACGCCCAGGGAGGCCGCGCGGGCGAGGGCGGTGCGCTGGGCCTCGACGCGCTGCGCCGGTGTGATGGCGGCGAGCGCGGTGGAGCGGACGGCGTGGTGGGCGTCGGCGGTGAGGGGGCCGTCGGGTGCGTCGAGGCCGGGGACGAGGTCGAGCAGGGCAGAGGTGACGACGGCGGAGTGGACGTCGATGCGGGAGAGGTAGAGCGGGCGTCCGCCGGTCGCCGTGTCGAGTTCGGCGCGGGTCGGCGGGCGGCCCCCGGGCCAGCGGGCGGCGTCCCAGCCGTGGCCGAGCAGGACGCGGTCGGCCGGGCGGGCGGCGGCGAAGTCCCGGACCAGGGACAGGGCCGCGTCCAGGGACGGCGCGTCGGACAGGTCGAGGCCGGTGAGCGCGAGGCCGGTGGCCGTGGTGTGGACGTGTGCGTCGGTGAACGCCGGGGTGACCAGCGCGCCGTCCAGGTCGACCACCTCGTCGACGCCGTCCGCGAAGGCGTCGGCGGCGCCCTCGGAGCCGACCCAGGCGACCTGGCCGCGTTCCACGACCATCGCGGTCGCGAAGGGATCGGCGGGACTGTGGACTTCGCCGCGGCGGAGCAGGACGGTCGACGGCTCGGGGGTGCGCTCACTCATGGGGAACAGTCTCGCGCCTCACCGGCACCGCCCCGAACCCAGGTCGGTCAGATGCGGGGCGGACGCGCCTCGTACGGCGTCGACAGCACCACCGTGGTCCGCGTCGAGACGCCCGCCAGGCCGCGCAGCCTGGCCAGCAGTTCCTCCAGTTCGTGCGGGGTGGCGACCCGCACCTTGAGGATGTAGTTCTCGTCGCCCGCGACGCTGTGGCAGGCCTCGATCTCGGGGACGTCGGAGAGCCGGTCCGCGATGTCGTCGGGGGCGCTGGGGTCGAACGGTTTCACCGAGATGAAGGCGGTCATGGGCAGCCCCACCGCCTCCGGGTCGACGACCGCGGCGTACCCGCGGATGACGCCCCGCTGCTCCAGCCGGCGCACCCGCTGGTGCACGGCCGACGTGGACAGGCCCGTGGCCTTGCCCAGGTCTGTGTAGCTCATCCGCCCGTCCTTGACGAGCAGCTGCACGATTTGTCGGTCCAGCTCCTCCATGACGCAAGAACCTACAGTGCGTCTGATCTCCACCGATACCTCAGCGGCGCAGGTCATACCCGGTTCGTGATGTGGCCGGGAGCGGCTGGTGAGACGGCTGGGGACAAAAACACCGCACCGGGCACCTGCGGGCGGCATGTGACGAACGCCACAGGTCCCGGACGGTCTCCGTGATGGTCTCGTGATTACCGCGGAGACGGGACGGGAAGTGCTTGCTGTGGTCGAGGCCGCAGCGCCTTCACGGCCCAGCCCAGTAGGGGGAGAAACCCATGCAGAGTCTCAAGCGCCCTGGACGCACCGCGCCCAAGCGGCCGCAACTCGTCGTCGAGCCCGAGCCGGAGGGCGTCGAACCGGACGGCTTCGACTCCGACGACCTCGATGTGTACGACACCTTCGAGATGTACCGGGTGATCTGCCCGGACTGCGTGCAGCCCATCGCGCTCCTCGCCGACGAGGAGGTCCTGCCGGAGCACGCGCTGTGCGCCTCGCCGTGGAACCCGTTCGGGCTGACGGTCTGTGCCGGTACGGGCCGTGAGGCGGCCGACGCCCGCTCCGCCGACGAGTCCGCGGAGCCCCAGGAGCAGGACACCGCCCTGCTGTTGACGCTCCCTCAGGGCCTCGACTGGCGGACGCAGCCCTTCTCGCACGTCGGCGGTCCCAGCTCGCGCCCGATGCGCCTGCCGGACCTGCGCCGCGCCGCCTGAGCGCGCTCGCTCAACCCCAGTAGCTGCCCTGCACCATGGCCCGCAGACTGCCGTGGTGCAGGATCAGTGTGTCCGGGTCCGCCGGGATGTCCGCCTCGCCGAAGTGCACCTGCCGGTAGGCGATACGGAGCATCACGATCGCGTGCCGCAGGGCCGCGTACAGGGTGTAGAACTCCATGTCGCGCGGGGTGTGGCCGGTGAGTTCGGCGTACCGCGCCTCCACCCGGTCCCGGCGGAAGAACTCCGGCAGCCCCGGCTGGCCGAAGGCGACCGTCAGGTCCTGGAAGAAGCGGTGCAGATAGACGGTCCAGCCGAGGTCCACCTCGCGCGGGGCCAGGGCCGCCATCTCCCAGTCGAGGACGGCGACGGGGTCGAACCCGTCGTAGACGACGTTCCCGATGCGGGCGTCACCCCAGTTGAGGACCGGTTCGCCGGGATCGGCCGGCCAGAGGTCGGTGAGCCGGTCGAAGGCGCTCTCGATGAGGGGTGAGCGGGCGATACCGCCAACCACCCATGCGTAGTACGCCCGTTGGGATGCCACATGACGGGTCAGTGCGTCGCCGTCACCCGGAAGGGTGAGGAACTCGGCCTCGGACACCGGGACTTGGTCATGCAGGCGGGCGATGAGCGCCACCGAGGCGGCCTCCAGGTGTTCGCGCTCCGCGTCGGTCGCCGCGTGCAGCCAATTGCCCTCGTACGTATAGGGCATGACGTCAGGCGGCACCCGCCCCTCGGCACGCTCCATGACGAAGAACGGCGCGCCGAGCGGGCCGGGGTCCTCCTCCAGCCAGCGCACGTCCGGCACCGGCAGATCGGTCCGGTCGGCGACCAGGCGCATGGTCCGGAACTGGCGCGGGATGTCGTAGACCGGGAAGACGGTGTACGCCGCCGGATCGGCCGCGAGCCTCAACGCGCAGGCGCGGAGCGGGGGTTCGGGATGCTCGATGTCGAACAGCAAGGTCTCGCTCGACATGCCGTTCGACGCGGGAACCCTGATGTCGACCGCCTTGGCACCGGGCAGCCGGGCACCGAGCCAGGCGGTGAGCCGGTGGGCGAGTTCCTCGGGGTCCCGGGTGGTGGTGCGGGGGCGGGGTGCTGTCGCCATGTCTCAACTCCCTTGCTTCGTCTCCGCGATGCCGCACTACCGCGAGGCCCTGCCGGCTCCCCTACGGCGCGACCGAGTCGAAGCCCGTGAAGCCGCTCGGGTCGTGGCGGCCGAAGGAGCCGTGTTCGAAGATGCCGTGGCCCACCTGACCGTCGAGGCGGAAGCGGGCCGCGTGGTCCGTGACGCCGTAGGTGGCCAGTGGCGCGGGCCGGGTGAGGTCGTAGGTGCGGCTGTCGGTCCAGGCGCGGCCCCGCCAGGTGCCGTGCTGCCAGTCGTCGGCGGGTGGATAGCCGGCGCCGATCGCCAGGGGCGAGGAGGTCAGGATCTCGACGCCGAGTTCCTGGGGTTTGCGGGTGTCGCCGAGGTGGATGACGGCGCGCTCGGGGTGACGGGTGCCGGAGCGGTAGGCGATCTCGGCCTGGGGCCAGCCGAGTTGGCGGTCGCGGTGACCGGGGCGGACGACGGTCGCGTCGTTCAGGGTGCGGTAGCCGTCGGCGTCCTCCTGGACGACGACCATGAGGAAGCGGTCCTCGAAGCGGACGGGGCACCAGATCCAGTGGAAGCCCTCGGTCGGGTGGTCCTCGGCGAGCCGGCCGCCCTCCTCGCCGGGGATCGGCCGCACCCCCCAACTCCGGTCCCTGGTACCGGTCCAGCCGCCCGGGGAGACCCGGAACTCCTCGTCACCGGCGCGGATCACGCCCTCCGCCCCACCCGCCTGGACGAACCGGCGCCCTTCGAGGGTGAGCCGGTCGCCGCGGTACTGGACGTGGTGGGGTTCCCAGAGAGCGGGGAACTCGGCGGTCCACGTGAGGTCGTACGAGAGGGAGTCGCTCTCGCAGCGGAGGCGGAGCCTGCGCAGGGGTTCCTCGACCTCGATGCGCAGGGGGCCGACCGCGAGGCGCATGCGGTCGTCGCCGAGGGCGTCCGAGGCGCGGACCGCGTGGAGGGTGTCGCCGGTGCGGAGGGTGGCGTAGGCGTCGATCACCCCGACGTTGGGGTAGACGCCGAGGCCGAGGATGAGCAGGGCGCGGCCCTCGTGGTCGAGAACGTGGAAGATGCAGCGGTCGTAGGCGTTCCGGTCGCCGGTCGCCGTGTGCTTCATCGACAGGGGCACCTGATGCACGGGGTACTCGTCGAGGGGCACGGGACGGTCGTCTGCCACGGCTAACCTCCCCTGGGGACAGTGAAGGTGACGGTACGTCAGGTTTCGTGCGGTAGCCAGACCCGGGAGCCGTACGCCGGTGAACGTACGCTCGATTCCGAGCACCGGTGACCTGCCGACGCGCCTTTACGTTGCCTTGGTATGACTGCCACCTATGCGCCGACCGGACATCAGCGCCGTAGCTACGTCCCCGTACCGGCAGAATCGGTTCCGCCCGCGCCGCCGCAGCCCCAGGACCCGCCCATCTACCGTGATCTCATGCGCAGTTGGGCCGACCGGGGCCGCACCCTGCCGGGGCGTCACGACCCGGAGTGGGCGCGGCTGGTGGCGCCGGCGGGGTCCGCCCGGTGGGTCAGGGCGGAGGGGGTCAACGGCGCCTGACCGGCGTTGGGTTCTCCCTCGGGGGACCGGGACCGCGGCGGTCCGGGGCCCCGGACGGACCTCGGGCGTCAGCCGGCCCGGTGGGCCTCCGGGCCTGCCAGGTGGCGGGCGATGACCATCCGCTGGATCTGGTTCGTGCCCTCGACGATCTGTAGGACCTTGGCCTCGCGCATGTAGCGCTCGACCGGGAAGTCCGAGGTGTAGCCGTAGCCGCCGAGGACCTGGACGGCGTCGATGGTGGCCTTCATCGCGGTGTCGGTGCAGTGGAGTTTGGCCATGGCCGCCTGCTTGGCGAACGGACGGCCCGCGTCGCGCAGCCGGGCCGCCGCCAGATAGAGGGCGCGGCCCGCCTCGATCTGGGTGGCCATGTCGGCGAGCATGAAGCGCAGGCCCTGGAAGTCGGAGATCGGGCGGCCGAACTGCTGCCTGCCGGTCGCGTAGGCCAGCGCCTCGTCAAGTGCCGCCTGGGCCAGGCCGATCGCGCAGGCCGCGATGCCGAGTCGGCCGGAGTCCAGCGCGGACAGGGCGATCGCGAAACCCTGGCCCTCCTCGCCGATGCGGCGCTCGTCGGGGACGCGGACGCCGTCGAAGTGGACCTGGGCGGTGGGCGAGCCCTTCATGCCCATCTTCTTCTCCGGTACTCCGCCGCTGAGGCCGGCCGCGTCGCCGGGCACCAGGAAGGCGCTGATCCCGCGCGGTCCGTCCTCGCCGGTGCGGGCCATGACCGTGTAGAAGTCGGCGATGCCGCCGTGTGTGATCCAAGCCTTGGTGCCGTCGATCACCCAGTCTCCGCCCGTCTCGGCTTCGCTCGACCGGGAGTGGCCGCCGTCTCGCACCGCCTTCGTGCGCAGGGAGGCCGCGTCGGAGCCGGAGGACGGTTCGGAGAGGCAGTAGGCGCCGAGCAGACCGCCGCCGAGCATCGCGGGGAGGTGCTCGACCTGCTGCTGTTTGGTGCCGTAGTTGGCCAGTGCGTGGCAGGACAGCGAGTGCACGCTGACGCCGAGGCCGACGGTGAGACGGGCCGCCGCGAGTTCTTCGAGGACCTGGAGGTAGACCTCGTACGGCTGGTCGCCGCCGCCGTACTCCGAGTCGTACGGGAGGCCGAGCAGTCCCGACCGGGAGAGCAGGGTGAAGATCTCGCGCGGGAAGTGTCCGGCGTCCTCTTCCTCGGCCGCCCTCGGGGCGATCTCTCGCTGCGCGATGTCGCGGGCCAGCGAGATCAGATCCCGGGCCTCGTCCGTGGGCAGCTGCCGGTCCACCGGCTGCGGGGCGCGGTCGGGCATGGCGACGCTCTCCTCCCTGTCGGGCACGGCGGCGGGCGTCGCCTTGGGTCGAGGCGGCTCCGCCGGGTATCGCGCGGTACGGCCACTGCTCCCGCTTCCGGGTCTCGGAAGCGGCTGACCAGCGGCTCTGCGCTGTGAGTATGCCCGATCGGAGGTCTCGCGTCACCAGTTAACGACCGCTCACTTCAAGAATAACCCGGTCGTCCGGAACACGGCGGGAGCGCCGTTTCAGCCATCCCTGCGGGCGGGCTTCGGCGTCGGGTACGCGGGGTCCAGTTCCTCGATGGCACGCAGGGTGCCGCCGAGGGTCTTCACGAGGAGTTCGCGCATCGTCTCGCGGGAGAGGTCGGAGGTGCTGATCCATTCCAGGGTCGCGCCCTCGACGCTGCACACCCAGCCGAAGAGGGCCATACGGGCGAGCCGGGAGATGTCGGTGCGGCCGTACGCCCCCTCGGCGATGGTGGCGACGATCGCCGCGCGCACTCCGTCGCGGATGGCGTGCACCTCGGTGTCGAAGCCGACACCGCCGCTCACGATGGTGCGGTACGCGGCCTGGTTGTGCTCGGCCCAGCGCAGATAGCTGTCCATCGTCCGCTGTACGCGGTCGAGTTGGGGCAGTTCGAGACCGCTCGCCGCGAAGGTCACCAGGTCGGCGACCGAGTCGTTGATGATCGCCAGGTAGTAGCCGCGCTTGGACTGGAAGTAGTAGTAGATCAGCCCTTTGGCGACATGGGCCTGCCGCGCGATGTCGTCCATGGACAGCGCGTCGTAGGACGTGTCGGCGAACAACTTCCGGCCGATGGTGATGAGTTCGGCGCGGCGCGCCAGAGAGCGCTCGGTACCGCGCGCCCGAGGACGTCCGACGTCACGCTGCTCGCTGATTTCCAATTTCGACTCTGGCTCTCCAACTGGGCTTGGTCAACCGCAGTATGGCAGGTCGCGTATGGAGCAGGTCACAGCAGGCCGATTTGGGTCACGAGCATCGCGATCACCACGACGAGCGTCCAGCCCATGATGTGCTCGGCGATCTTCGGGCCGTCGTCCTTGGGGCCGCCGGTGCGGGTACGGGTGCGGGCGGCGCCGGCTGAGTGTGCGGTCATGGTGGCTCGCAGAGGTCGGATGTGCGATGGACTCCCCCGTTTCGTCCACCTTGCCATCCCTGTCGGCTTTTGCGCCGGAGACCTTGGTCACAGGGACCTCGGTCTCCGGCGCGGGATCAGCGGACGCCCACCGCCCCGAGGGCCTTGCGCTGGCGGGCGGTCGGCTCCGCCGGGAAGTAGAGGTAGCAGACGCCTCCGGTGCCGGAGGAGAGCTTGCCGGAGGCGTTGTACCGCTTGGTACGCAGCCAGATATTTTCCCACTCGCGCCGGTTGTAGACGCGGCGGACGGCCGGATCGGTGGGCGAGTTGGGGTCGTTGGCGATCACGTCCCCGTCCGCCGTGAACCCGATCACGGTCATCAGGTGGCCCGAGGTGCCGTAGCCCGCGCCGGTCAGTTCGGTGGCCAGGAACGACTGGGACGTTATGGCCGGGATGCCCGCCGCGATCAGCGTCTCCAGGTCACCGAGCGAACCGAGCCGGGTGACCACGCCCTGGAGGCCCTTGTACGTCGCCGCGTAGGCGGCGTTGAACGGCCAGTTGCCGCAGCCCTCGTACTGGTAGTCGTAGGTGAAGCGGGCCGCGTTGCAGACCTGCGGGTCGGCGAACGCCGGGTCCACCCAGGCGAGTTGCTCCGGGGTGAGCCGACCGCCCCAGTACTCGATGATCATCTGCGAGGAGGTGGGGCTGCACCAGGCCTCGCCGCCGTTGTCGTACTCGGGGTACTGGCCGACGTGGAGCTCCTGCGAGTAGCGCGGGACGATCAACTCCTGCGCCAGACCGGGAGTCGAGGCCGGAACGGTGAAGCGGTCCGGGATGTCCGAGCCCATCGCGCCGAGCCGCCACACCACGGGGGTGAGCTTGGTGCCGGGCTTGCGGTAGAGGGTCAATCGGAGCTGGTACGACGCGAGGCGCAGGCCCGTCGTCGCGTCGTCGATCGCGAAGGTGTCCGTCCAGATCGTGGACTTGCCGTCCGTCTGCCCGTCGACGGAGGTCCGCTTGATGTCCTCGTCGCCGGCCGCCCAGCGGCCCATCACGTACCAGGGCGTCTCCGTGCCGTCCGAGTACGTGCCGTGCAGCTCGACCTGGATCCAGGTGCCGGCCGGGGTGTGCGCGTTCCAGGACGCGATGGTCTCCGTCGCCGGGACGGAGAGCCTGTGGACGGGGGACGTCCAGGTCGCGTACTCCCAGGCCGCCGTCTTCTGGGTGTGCGGGTCCGTGTAGTCGACGCTGCCGAGGGCGGCGGCGATGGCGAGACCCGGGCGGGAGCCCGCGACGGCGCGGGTGCCCCGGGCGGTGCCGGCGCGCCAGTCGGCGTAGGAGGTCCAGGCGTGGTTGTCGACCAGACGCGACGGCACGCCGTCGGAGTCGGCGGCGTCGTTGACGCGCGCGGTCGCGGCGACCGCCGGGCCCGCCCCGCTCACCACGGCGGCGGCGACCGCGGCGGCCAGGACGGTTCTGCGGGACGGCTGTTCGGCTCTGCTCATGGGCGGAAGACCCCCGGGTGTTCCGAGTCGGGACTGATCCATCGGGACAGTTCCGATGGACGACTGTGCGCCCACTATGGACACACAGGGCACCCCGCTGCCAGCACTTCGAACCTCGCCACACCAAGCAATATTGGTATCGACCAGTGGCATGACCTGGGACGGGAGCCGCCTCTCTCTAGACTGGCCCGGCGACCTGCGGCATCACCCGCCCCACGACCTCCCGGGACCAGTCATGCACGACCTCGCCCATCGCCTGGGCCTCCTGCCCCCGTCCTGCGGCCCGGTCCGGCTCGTCGGCGTCGACGGACACGCGGGGTCCGGGAAGTCCACCTTCGCCGGACGGCTCGCCGAGGCCCTGGGCGGCGCCCCCGTCCTGCACCTGGACGACCTCGCCACCCACGACGAACTGTTCGACTGGACCGGCCGACTGCTGAGCCAGGTGATCACCCCGCTCGGCCGCGGCGAGACCGCGTACTACGCCCCCTACGACTGGCACGCCCGCCGCTTCACGACGCCTCGCGCGCTGCCGCCCGCGCCGGTGGTCCTCGTCGAGGGCGTCGGCGCCGGACGCCGCGCGGTGCGCCCGTTCCTCGCGGGGCTGCTGTGGATGGAGCTGCCCCGCGAGGAGGCCTGGACGCGGGGGCGGGCGCGGGACGGGGCGGAGCAGCGGGACTTCTGGGACGGGTGGGTCCGGGCGGAGCGCGAACACTTCGCCAAAGACCCTTCGCGCCCCCATGCGGACTTCCTGGTACGGCAGTTGAGCAAGGGGTACGAGGTGCTCAAGGGGCCTTCCGGGACGGTTGGACCGGACCGCGAGGTGACCCACGGTGACGGACCGCCCGCAGTGTGCTGAACTTGTGAAGACCCTTCCGGCCGAACTTGTCCGAGTGCCTCAACTCGGCTTGACCCAGGGGCCGTACAGGTCTTACGTTCTGAATGTGCGGCCGTTCGAAGCCGCCCAGAGTCGCGAAGCCCCCGGTTGTTCCCCCGTGATCGGGGGCTTCGTTCTGCTCCCAGCGCGTTTTCCGGCCGCCACGAGCCGTGATTTGCTCACCCTGGGTCACCGTCCTGAGTGCGCCCCATCTGCTCCCACCTCGTCAAACGGCCTGTGCGGCACCCTTAGATGGGCGACTGCCCCGCAGGTACGATGCCCAGGGTGCGACCATCGGACGGCTGCTTCGCGCACCACGGCAACTCCCGTCCACGGCACAGCGGTTCGACCCAGACTGCCGACGGGCGCCGGCCCGGCGGCGAACCAACGGGGGCACGGTTTGTGGGGGGACGTGATGGACTTCGGCACGCAGGGCCCCGAGGCCCCGGCCGACCTCGCGTGGCTGCGAGGCGTGGACGCCTACACGATGGGCGCTTATCCGCAGGCGGAGGAGGAGTTCCGCACCGCGGTCCGGATGGACCCCGGGATGGCCGACGGCTGGCTGGGACTGCACGCGCTGCGCGTCGACACGACGACCGCGCTGCTGCGGATGTACCGGCACCGGGAACGCTTCGGGGAACAGCGCACCAGGCACCGCCGTACGCTCAACTCCTGGTACTGGCTGGGCTGGTGGGTCCAGCCCGTGCTGGAGAGCCCGCGTGATCTGCTGCTCGCGCACGCCTCGCACTGGCTGGACGGCCGCCATGTGCCGGAGCTGGACCGGGCGTTGGCCGGACTGCCGCCCGTGGACACCGACCACCAGGTCCGCTTCCTGCACGCGTGCCGCGCCTATCTGGTCAAGGACTGGGAGCAGCTGGTCCGGCACACCGACCCGCTGATCAACGACCAACTCCTGGGCATCGAGGCCGGGTTGTTCGGCGGGATGGCCCGGGTCCGGCTGGAGATGTACGGCCAGGCCGAACCGCTGCTCTCCTCCGCGCTGATGCGCTGCCGCAGCGAACAGCCGCAGCGCAAGGAGCTGCGGTACTGGCTGGCACGGGCCCACGAGGGCACCGGGCGCAGCGCCGCCGCGCTCCCCCTGTACCGGGCGGTGCACCGCGTCGACCCGGCGTTCATGGACACCTCGGCGCGGCTCGCCGCGATCACCGACTCCGACGGGTACGACGGCTCCGAGGACGTGACCGACCTCGCGGCGATCACGCTGTCCGGTGGGCAGGACGCGCTGGAGGGGCCGGACGGGCTCGATCCGCTGTTCGGCGCGGAGGGGCGGGAGCTGAAGCTGTCGGAGCCCGGTCCCCCGCCGACCGGACCGCTGGCCTCCGCGGGCGACTCGGTGCGCGAGAAGACCTCGGTGCCGGTGCCGCCGCTGCCGACCGGTCCCACCGATCCCGTCCTGCTGGAGGAGGCGCTCAACGAACTGGAGCGCATGGTGGGGCTGGAGCCGGTGAAGCGCCAAGTCAAGGCGCTGTCGGCCCAGTTGAACATGGCGCGGCTGCGCGCGGGGCAGGGGCTGCCGGTCCAGCCGCCGAAACGGCACTTCGTCTTCTCCGGGCCGTCGGGTACCGGCAAGACGACCGTGGCGCGCATTCTGGGGCGGGTCTTCTACGCCCTCGGGCTGCTCGGCGGAGATCATCTCGTCGAGGCTCAGCGGGCCGACCTGGTCGGTGAGTACCTCGGTCAAACGGCCGTGAAGGCCAACGAGTTGATCGATTCCGCGATCGGTGGCGTCCTCTTCGTCGACGAGGCCTACTCGCTCTCCAACTCCGGCTACGGCAAGGGCGACGCGTACGGCGACGAGGCCCTGCAAGTGCTGTTGAAGCGGGCCGAGGACAACCGCGATCACCTCGTGGTGATCCTCGCCGGGTATCCCGAGGGGATGGACCGGCTGCTCGCCGCGAACCCCGGGCTGTCGTCCCGGTTCACCACGCGGGTCGACTTTCCCTCGTACCGGCCGCTTGAACTCACCTCCATCGGTGAGGTGTTGGCGGCGGAGAACGGGGACATCTGGGACGAGGAGGCGCTCGACGAGTTGCGGTCGATCGCCGGGCATGTCGTGGATCAGGGGTGGATCGACGAGCTCGGGAACGGGCGGTTTTTGCGCACGCTGTACGAGAAGAGCTGCGCGTACCGGGATCTGCGGCTGTCGGTGTATCCCGGGATGCTGTCTCGGGACGACCTGTCGACGCTGCGGTTGCCGGATCTGATGCAGGCGTACGGCGAGGTGTTGTCGGGGCGAGGGCCCACCGGCGGCTGAGCGGTACGCACCGGGTGGGGTGGATCTGTTGTCTCGCGGCCGCGGCGCCGTCGTGGCTGGTCGCGCAGTTCCCCGCGCCCCTGAAAAGCGGGGGGGCGCGGGGAGCCGTGCGTCAGGCACGAACCGTTGGCTTCAGGTCGTGACTCGCCAGCACCTGCTTTGCTTCCGTCGCTCTCGGCTGTGCCGGTATGTCCCGGTGGGCCGGGTCGTTGACCTCGCCCACCAGGAGTTCCAGGACGTCTTCCATCGCCACCAGGCCCAGTACCTTGCCGGAGGCGTCGGCGACCTGGGCCAGGTGGGTGGCTGCCCGGCGCATGACCGTGAGGGCGTCGTCCAGGGGGAGTTCGGCCCGCAGGGTCGTCATGGGGTGCCAGATCTGCTGCGGGACCGCCCGCTCGGACTCCTCCAGGTCCAGGACGTCCTTGACGTGGAGGTAGCCCATGAAGGCACCGGTCTCCGTGGCGACGGGGAAGCGGGAGTAGCCGGTGCGGGCGGTGAGGGCGACGATCTCGCCGGGCGTGACCGAGGGGCTGACCGTCACCAGGCCCTCGCGGCGCAGGAGGACGTCCGTGACCGGGCGGGAGCCCAGCTCCAGGGCGTCTTCCAGGCGTTCCTGCTCCTCGGGGTCGAGGAGACCGGCCTGCCCCGAGTCCTCCACCAGGCGATTGAGCTGTTCGCTGGTGAAGACGGCCTCGACCTCGTCCTTGGGCTCGACGTGGAAGAGCCGCAGGATGCCCTGGGCGACGGCGCCGAGGGCCACGGTGATCGGCTTGCAGACGCGGGCGAAGGCGACCAGGCCGGGGCTGAGCCACATCGCGGCCTTCTCCGGCGCCGCCATCGCGAGGTTCTTCGGGACCATCTCGCCGATGACGAGGTGGAAGAAGACCACGGCCGCCAGCGCGAGGATGTAGCCGAGGGGGTGGATCATGCCCTCGGGCAGGTGCATCCACTCGAAGACCGGCTCCAGCACATGCGCGACCGTCGGCTCGGCGACCGCGCCGAGCGTCAACGAGCAGACGGTGATGCCGAATTGGGCCGCCGCCATCATCTGCGGCAGCCGCTCCAGGCCGTAGAGGACCTGGCGGGCGCGGGCCGTGCCGAGGGGTTCGATCTGGCTGCGGCGGACGGAGACGAGGGCGAACTCGGCGCCGACGAAGAAGCCGTTGGCGAGCACCAGCAGGACGGCGAAGAGGAGTTGGAGGACGGTCATCGGGCCGCCTCCATGACGTTGACCGCGGGCACCGTGCGGACGAGGCGGACGCGTTCGGCGCGGTAGTGGCCCACCTGGCGGACCGACAGGCGCCAGCCGGGGAGTTCGGCCTTGTCGCCGGGGGCCGGGATGCGGCCGAGGAGGTCGGCGACCAGGCCGGCGACCGTCTCGTACGGGCCCTCGGGCACGTCGAGGCCTATGCGCTGGAGGATGTCGACCCGGCAGCTGCCGTCGGCGTCCCAGGCGGGCTTGCCGTCCTCGGGCGGGGCCGCGGCGAGTTCGGGGACGTCCAGGCCGTCGTGCTCGTCGCGGACCTCGCCGACGAGTTCCTCGACGATGTCCTCCAGGGTGACCACCCCGGCCGTACCGCCGTACTCGTCGACGACGACGGCGATCGGCTGTTCGCTGCGCAGCCGGCCCAGCAGGGGCTGGACGGGCAGGGTCTCGGGGACCAGCAGCGGGGACTTGGCGATGGTGGTGACGGAGGTGCGCAGCCGGTCGTGCGCGGGCACGGCCAGCGCGTCCTTGAGGTGGACCATGCCGACGATCTCGTCGATCTTCTCGCGGTAGACGGGGAAGCGGGACAGACCGGTGGCGCGGGTCAGGTTGACCACGTCCTCGGCCGTCGCCGACGACTGCAACGCGCTGACCTTCACGCGCGGGGTCATGACGTGCTGCGCGGTCAACTCGCCCAGCGACAGGGTCCGTACGAAGAGATCGGCGGTGTCCTGCTCCAGCGTGCCGGCCTGTGCCGAGTGCCGGGCCAGGGAGACGAGTTCGCCGGGGGTGCGGGCCGAGGCCAGCTCCTCGGCGGGCTCGACGCCGAGCGCGCGGACGAGCTTGTTGGCGACGGTGTTCAGGGCGGAGATCACCGGGCGGAACAGCTTCGCGAAGGCGTGCTGCGGGGCGGCGACGAAACGCGCGACCTGGAGCGGCCGGGACACCGCCCAGTTCTTGGGCACGAGTTCGCCGATCACCATCTGCACGGCCGAGGCCAGCAGCATGCCGACGACCACGGCGACGCCGGAGACGGCGCCCTCGGGGACGCCGATCGCGCTGAACGGGCCGTGCAGCAGCTCCGCGAGGGCCGGTTCGGCGAGCATGCCGACGACCAGGGAGGTGATGGTGATGCCGAGCTGGGTGCCGGAGAGCTGGAAGGACAGCTCCTTGAGCGACTCGACGACCGTGGCGGCCCGTCGGTCGCCCTCGGCGGCGGCCTTCTCGGCCTCGGGACGCTCCACGGTGACGAGCCCGAACTCGGCCGCCACGAAGAAGCCGTTGGCGAGAATCAGCAGGATCGCCGCTCCGAGGAGCAACAAGGGGATGGTCATGCCGCCGCCTCAAGAGGTCGGGAGGGGGCGGCGCAGGTACTACAGGACGATCCGTCCATCGCTGGAGGGAGTCACTCCTCGGGTAGCAGGGGGCCTCGGGGAAACAGGGGGGAATGCCGGTGGCGGAGGCGCGAGGAAAACGCCACCGACAACAGATTAATCAAGACATGGCCATCTACGGCAGATCCCTCAGCGACCGGTCCTCGGCGAGGGCCCGCAGAGTGCGCGCGTCGGCGATGGCCCGCGCCTTGGCGATACCGGGCTGAATCCCGAGAACGGGCAGGCTGGTGCCGTCGCTGAGGTTGAGGAAGACCCAGGGATCGCCGGGGCGCAGATTCACCTGGAGGATCTCGGCCCAGGCGAGCCGGCGCCTGCTGACGATGTTCACGACGGTGACACCGGTCTCGTCGGCGACGACCTTCACCCGGGCGAGCAGGGCCAGCACGGCGAAGAGAAGGGCGCCGGTGAGGACGAAGCTGAGCTTCTCCCCCGGGGTGAGCTGCTCCAGGAGCATCGCGACGGTCGTGATGACGACGAAGATCGCGAGGCCCGCGGTGAGCAGCACGGCACGGGTGCGGCCCGGCCGGAACGTGACCGGCAGGGTGGGGAGTTCGGACATGGTCGGCGTGATCCTCGGCGTGTTCCTCAGAGACGGCAGGCGTGGATGGCCGTCGTCAGGATGGCCCGGGCGCCGATGTCGTACAGGTCGTCCATGATCCGCTGCGCCTCCTTGGCGGGGACCATCGCGCGGACGGCCACCCAGCCCTCGTTGTGCAGCGGGGAGACGGTCGGGGACTCCAGGCCGGGGGTGAGCGCGACGGCCTTCTCCAACTGCTCGACGCGGCAGTCGTAGTCCATCATCACGTACGTCCGGGCGACCAGGACGCCCTGGAGGCGGCGCAGGAACTGCTGGACCTTGGGCTCGGCGGTGTCGTCCGTCGGCGCGTCCTTGCGGCGGATGACGACCGCCTCGGACTTCATGATCGGGTCGCCGAAGACCTCTAGGCCCGCGTTGCGCAGGCTGGTGCCGGTCTCGACGACGTCCGCGATGACCTCGGCGACGCCCAGCTCGATGGCGGTCTCCACGGCTCCGTCGAGGTGGACGACGGAGGCGTCGATGCCGCTGTCCGCGAGGTGCTTGGCGACGATGCCCTCGTACGAGGTGGCGACCGTCTTGCCCTTGAGGTCCGCCATGCTGCTCGCGGCGCCGGGCTTGGAGGCGAAGCGGAACGTGGAGCGGGCGAAGCCGAGCGGGAGGATCTCCTCGGCGCTCGCGGCCGAGTCGATCAGCAGGTCACGGCCGGTGATGCCGATGTCGAGGCGGCCGGAGGAGACGTAGATCGCGATGTCGCGGGGGCGGAGGTAGAAGAACTCGACCTCGTTGACCGGGTCGACGATCCGCAGTTCCTTGGACTCCCGGCGCTGCTGGTAGCCGGCCTCATGCAGCATGTCCGCCGCAGGTCCTGACAGGGAACCCTTGTTGGGGACGGCGATGCGCAGCATGAGGTCGGCTTCCTTCGCGTGAAAAGGGGTGAACTGCCTGAAACGGTTCTCAGGGGTTTTTACAGGTGGGCGTAGACGTCGTCCAGCGAGATTCCGCGGGCGACCATCATCACCTGGACGTGGTAGAGCAGCTGCGAGATCTCCTCGGCGGCCGCCTCCTTGCCCTCGTACTCTGCGGCCATCCAGACCTCTGCGGCCTCTTCGACGACCTTCTTGCCGATGGCATGGACGCCCTTGCCGACCAGCTCTGCGGTGCGGGAAGTGGCGGGGTCGCCGGTGGCGGCCTTCTGCTGGAGCTCGGTGAAGAGCTCCTCGAACGTCTTATTGGACATGGTGCTGCCCACCCTATTGCAAACAATCGTGGGCTTAACGCCACGGTTCAGATACTGAGCGGAGCGTGGCCGCCGTCGCCACCGCGGCCGTCACCGCCTCGTGCCCCTTGTCCTCGTTCGAGCCATCCAGGCCGGCCCGGTCCAGGGCCTGCTCCTCGGTGTCGCAGGTCAGCACGCCCATGCCGACCGGGACGCCGGTCTCCACCGAGACCTGGGTGAGGCCCTGGACCACGCCCTGGCACACGTACTCGAAGTGCGGGGTGCCGCCGCGGATCACGACGCCGAGGGCGACGATCGCGTCGTAGCCCCGGCCCGCCAACACCTTGGCCACGACCGGGAGTTCCCAGCTGCCGGGGACCCTGAGGAGGGTCGGCTCGTCGATCCCCAGGTCGTGCAGGGCGCGCAGGGCGCCGTCCACGAGACCGTCCATCACCTTTTCGTGCCACTGCGCCGCGACGACGGCGACCCGCAGGTCTCCGACGTTGCGTACGGACAGTTCGGGTGCGCCCTTGCCGCTCACGTTCTCTTGTCTCCTAGAAGTGCGTTGCCGCGCAGAAGTGCGATCGCGCGATTACTGGTTGCCGCAGGTGGACACGGGGGCCGCGTCCAGCCAGGGGAGGTCGTGCCCCATCCGGTCCCGCTTGGTGCGCAGGTAGCGGAGGTTGTGCTCGCCCGCGGTGACGGGCATCGGCTCCCGGCCGGTGACCTTGAGGCCGTGCCGGACGAGCGCGTCGGTCTTGTCGGGGTTGTTGGTCATCAGGCGCAGGCTGCGCACCCCGAGGTCCTCCAGGATCTGCGCGCCGGCGCCGTAGTCACGGGCGTCGGCGGGCAGGCCGAGTTCCAGGTTGGCGTCGAGGGTGTCCCGGCCGCGCTCCTGGAGCTCGTAGGCGCGGAGCTTGGAGAGGAGGCCGATGCCGCGTCCCTCGTGGCCGCGGAGGTAGACCACCACTCCCCTGCCCTCCTCCTGGATGCGCTCCAGGGAGGCCTCCAGCTGGGGGCCGCAGTCGCAGCGCAGGGAGTGGAAGACGTCACCGGTGAGGCACTCGGAGTGCATGCGGACCAGGACGTCCTCGCCGTCGCCGATCTCGCCGTGGACGAGGGCGACGTGCTCGACGCCGTCGACGGTGGAGCGGTAGCCGTAGGCGGTGAACTCGCCGTGACGGGTGGGGAGTTGGACCTCGGCCTCGCGGCGCACGGTGGGTTCGGCGGTCTGCCGGTAGGCGATCAGGTCCTCGATGGAGATGATCGTCAGGCCGTGCTTGCGGGCGAAGGGGATCAGTTCGGGGAGGCGGAGCATACGGCCGTCCTCGCCCGCGATCTCGACGATCGCGCCGGCCGGCCGCAGGCCCGCGAGGCGGGCGAGGTCCACGGCGGCCTCGGTGTGGCCGTTGCGGACCAGCACGCCGCCGGTGCGGGCGCGCAGCGGGAAGATGTGGCCGGGGCGGACGAGGTCGTCGGCCTGGGCGCTGCCGCTCGCGAGGAGCTGAAGCGTGGTCGCGCGGTCGGCGGCCGAGATACCGGTGGTCACACCGTGAACAGGCGAGGCGTCCACGGAGACTGTGAACGCGGTTTTCATGGACTCGGTGTTGTCCTCGACCATCTGCGGGAGCCGGAGCCGGTCCAGCTCGTCGCCCTCCATGGGCGCGCAGATCAGGCCCCGGCACTCGCTCATCATGAACGCGACGATCTCGGGGGTGGCCTTCTCGGCGGCGATGACGAGGTCGCCCTCGTTCTCGCGGTCCTCGTCGTCCACGACCACGACGGGGCGGCCCGCCGCGATGTCGGCGATGGCCTGCTCGACCGGGTCGAGCGAGAAGTCCTCGAAACCGTCGGTGCTGTACAGGATCGGCGGGACGGAAGGGGTGACGCGATGGGGGTCCCCCCAGGCTTTCGGCTCTGGGGGAGTCTCGTTCGGGGCGGTGGTGGGTGTCGGGCGGGCTGTCATGCCGGCGCTCCTTCCAGGACGGGCTGCGGGGCCTTGCGGGAGCGCAGCCACCAGTCGCGCATGCCCCACAGGACGAGTGCGCCGTAGATGACGTAGACGAAGCCGGAGAACGCGAAGCCGTTGGCGAAGTTGAGGGGGACGCCGACGAGGTCGACGAGGAGCCAGGCGAACCAGAACTCGACCATGCCGCGGGCCTGGGCGTACATCGCGACGACGGTGCCGACGAAGATGTAGGCGTCGGGCCACGGGTCCCAGGAGAGGGACGGGTACGCCTTGAAGAGGGCGGCCACGGCCACGGTCCCGACGGCGGCGGAGCCGGCCAGGATCGCGCGCTCGCGCCAGGTGGCGAAGCGGGGGGTGATGTGGCCGTCGGCGGAGCCGCCCTTGCCGCGGTTCCACTGCCACCAGCCGTAGCCCGCGACGACCATGACGACGATCTGCTTGCCCGCGCTGCCGGAGAGGTGCGCGGTGGCGAACGCGGCGAAGAGGATCAGGCCGGAGAGGAACTGGGTGGGCCAGCTCCATATGGACCGCCGCCAGCCGAAGGCGAGGCCTATCAGACCGATGACGTTGCCGATCATGTCCGACCACTTGATGTGCTGGCCGAACAGGACGAAGGCCTCGGAGTTGAGCCAGTTCACGGGGTCACCTCGCGTGAACCCATCAGCCGCTCCACATACTTGGCGATGACGTCGACCTCGAGGTTGACTGGGTCGCCGGGCTGCTTGTGGCCCAGCGTGGTCAGGCCGAGGGTGGTGGGGATGAGGCTGACGGTGAAGTAGTCCGGGCCCGCGTCGACGACGGTGAGGCTGATGCCGTCGACGGTGATGGAGCCCTTCTCGACGACGTAGCGCGTGAGGTCGGCCGGGAGCGAGATCTTGACGATCTCCCAGTTCTCGGACGGCTTGCGCTCGATGATCTCGCCGGTGCCGTCGACGTGCCCCTGCACGATGTGACCGCCGAGGCGGGCGCCGAGGGCCATGGGGCGTTCGAGGTTGACGCGGGAGCCGACGGCGAGGACGCCGAGGCTGGAGCGGTTCAGGGTCTCGGCCATGACGTCGGCGGTGAACTCGTCACCCTCGAACTCCACGACGGTGAGACAGACGCCGTTCACGGCGATGGAGTCGCCGTGCTTCGCGCCCTCGGTGACGATGGGGCCGCGCAGACGAAAGCGGGAGGCGTCGTCGAGTTTCTCGACGGCGGTGACCTCACCCAGCTCTTCGACGATTCCGGTGAACACTTCCCGGGTCCTCCTGCCTCATGGGGCACGGACTCCGGGGCCTGTCGAGGACGACAGAATGAAACGGACGAGAACACCGGGAACGACGCCGGACAGACCCCGTCCACACAGGACGAGCCGATACGACGGCGCGCACGAATGCCCGCCCGCCGCGCACTGCCTCCCATCCGGACTTTAACCGTCGGTCCAGGAATTTCACCTGGTCAACCGGCCGCTGGAAGCGGACGGGTCGCGGACTGTAACCGCCGGTTCGGACTTTCACCGACCCCGGAGTGCGCTGCTTCTGGTACACGGCCAGTGTGCCACGCCGGGCAAGGGTCCATACAGGTGAAGGGTGTGGGCTGGCTCACAGACAGTGTCGCTGGACTTCTCAACCGGCCCCCACCTGCTGGATCATATGGTCTAGTCCTTTTCGGATCTCCGAGGGGACACCCCTGGACCGGTCCGGCGGTGGTGACGACGGCCCTTGCCCACCGCCGGGCCACTCAGCGCGCGTGCCGTCCGGCGGCTCTGGGGCGGCTCCGTCGGGCTGAGCCCATGACGTTCACCGACGCGTTCTCTGCCACCGTGCGCGGCCGCTCGACCAAGCCTGGCCTGGCCTGGCGCATGCTCGGCTTCGCGGACTGGGTGGTGAGCGAGTATGCCGAGTGCGGGTGAGTTCGTGGCTGGTCGCGCAGTTCCCCGCGCCCCTGGGTGGGGGCACCTGGCCGGGATGGGACGTTGCGGGCCTAATCGGACCTAAAAAGGTCAAGTCGCGGGCGGGGTGCGGACCTTGAGGGTCGGATTCGGGGTGACCGGCAAAGGGCGGAGCGGGCGCGGAAGTTGATGAGTCGGCGGGCAATCGCCTCTGAAAGCCGTCCTGTACGGCCAGACGCGGGTGACCGGCAACAGGCGTGTCGGGCGCGGGCGTTGACGGGCTAGCCGAACAACTCGTCCTGGGCGCCGTCCTGGGCGGTCAGCAGGGCGCCGCGCAGGACGGCGGCGCCGCCCAGGACGCTCGGGCGGACCTCCGCGGGCAGCGGGGACATGCGGGTGATCCGTTCGGCCACGCGTCCGGCGAGGTCGTCGCCCCCGGCCTGGCCGACCTCGCCGCCCAGCACCACGCACCCGGGGTCCAGCAGCGCGACGACGGAGGCGACACCGAGGGCGAGCCGGTCGGCCAGGGCGTCGAGGAAGCGGGCGGCGGAGCCGGCGCCCCCACCCACCTCTCCCACAGCCCACCGAACCACCCCGGCCGCCCCGGCAGACTCCCCGGCCGAGCCCAACACCCCGCACTCCCGCGCGAGTTCGAGTACGGCCGCCGCCCCCGCCAGCGAGTGGAAACCGCCCTCGCAGTCCGTCGCCGAAGGGAGCCCCCGCGTCCCCGGCACCGGAAGGAAGCCGATCTCCCCCGCACCGCCCGACGCGCCCCGGCGCAACGCCCCGTCCAGGACCACCGCCGCGCCGATGCCCATCCCCAGCCAGAGCAGCACGAACGTGCCGCGGTCGTGGGCCGCGCCGTCGCGCTGTTCGGCGAGGGCCGCGAGGTTGGTCTCGTTCTCGACGACGATGCGGGTGCCGGGCAGGCGCTCGTGGAGGGCGGCGACCAGGCGGCGGTGCCAGGCGGGCAGGCCGGTGGTGTCGCGGAGTTCGCCCGTGGCCGGGTCGATGAGGCCGGGGGCGCCGACGCCCACCGTGTGGAGGTGTTCCGCGCCCGCCTCCTTCGCGGCGCGCCCCACCAGTGCCACGGCCTGCTCGACAGCGGGGCCCGTGCCCGACGTGCCGTCGATCGGTACGGACGCCTCCGCGAGCACCCGCCCGACCAGGTCGGAGACGAGCACCGAGACGCCTTCGAGGCGGACATCGAGCGCGGCGAGGTACGCGCGGTCGGCGACGATGCCGTACAACCGGGCGTTCGGACCGCGCCGTTGCTCGCCGGACTCGCCGGCCATCTCGATCAGTCCGGAGGCGGTGAGGCGTTCGACGAGGTCGGCGACGGTGGGCCGGGACAGTCCGGTCAGCTGCTTCAACTGCGCCGCCGTCAGCGGGCCTTCCTGCTGGAGCAGCCGCAGGGCGAGCCGGTCGTTGATGGCCCGGGCGGTGCTCGGGGATGCGGGCATGCCGGGAATCCTCCCAGATCGAGGCGGTGCGACGGGCGTCCGGTAACTCTCTATCTATCAGGCAGGCTTCCTGATAGTTTACGCGGCGCGAGTGGGGATCAGAACAGTCGAGCGGGACACGACCAGCTGGAGGGGCCGGACGATGAGCGAAGTGGTCTACGACCGACACGGGGCGAAGCGTGCCCGGTACGCCGTCGCGGCCGTCTTCGCCGTGCACGGCGCGGTCACCGGCTCGTTCGCGACCCGGGTGCCGTGGATCCAGGACCACGCGCAGGTCGCCGCGGGCTGGCTCGGATTCGCCCTCGCCTTCGGGGCGTTCGGCGCGTCCTGCGCGATGCCGCTGGCCGGCTGGATCACCCACCGCTTCGGCAGCCGCGCGGCGCTGCGCGGGCTGATCGCCCTGTGGACCATGTCCCTGGTGCTGCCGTCGCTCGCGCCGAACCTGGTGACCCTGTGCCTGGCGATGTTCACGTACGGCGCGAGCGCGGGCATGGCCGATGTCGCCATGAACGCGCTCGGCGTCGAGGTCGAGCGCCTCCTCGACAAGTCGATCATGTCGAGCCTGCACGGCATGTGGAGCGCGGGTGCCCTGATCGGTTCGGCGGGCGGCACGCTCGCCGCGCATCTCGGCTCGGACGCGCGCGTGCACCACCTCATCGCGGCCCTGATCCTCACCGCGCTCGGTGTGGGCGCCTGCCACTGGGTGCTGGACATCCCCCCGGGCGTCGCCGAGGAGGCCCCGCCCCGGTTCACGCTGCCGCCGAAGTCCGCGCTGCTCATCGGCGCGGTGGGCTTCTGCGCGGTGTTCGCGGAGGGGGCGAGCCTGGACTGGTCGGCGGTGTTCCTCCAGGACCAGCTGGGCACGTCGGCCGGTCTCGCGGCGGCCTCGACGACGGGTTTCATGCTGACGATGGCGGTGGCCCGGCTGGTGGGCGACGCGGTGGTGAACCGCTTCGGCTCGGTGCGTACGGTCCGTGCGAGCGGGTTGCTGGCCGTGGGCGGCGGGCTGCTGATCGTCCTCGCGGACAGCCCGGCGCTGGCCATGGGCGGCTTCGCGCTGCTCGGCCTCGGCATCGCCGTGGTCGTCCCGCTCTGCTTCGCGGCGGCGGGGCGCAGCGGCCCCAACCCGAGCCAGGCCATCGCGGGCGTCGCGACGATCACCTACACCTCGGGGCTGGTCGCGCCCAGTCTGATCGGCGGGGTGGCGCAGGCCACGAGCCTGGTCGTGTCGTTCTGCCTGGTCACGGTGTTGGCGGGCGGCCTCGCGGTCTTCGCGGGCGTGCTGCGCGCCGGGGACCGGGACCGCCCGAAGATCAGTCCGCCGAGCGCAGCAGTGTCCGGCCCACGGTCCTGAACGCCTCGCTCCAGGGCGCGGGACGCAGCGTGCCCGCGTCCAGCCGGACCAGCACCCGGGTCCCGGTGGCATACGTCGTCGTCCCGTCCGCCGAGCAGAACCGGAAGCCGTACGTCAGCCCGGTGGTGCCGAGCCGGTCCAGCCAGAGGTGCACGGCGTACGGGCCCGGTCTGGTGACCGGCGCCTCGTAGCTGATCAGCAGTTCCTTCACCACGTTGCAGGCGTCGCCGGCGGCCGCCCAGTCGCCGTCGAAGCGGACCCCGTGCTCCTGCCACAGCTCGGTCCAGGCGCGCTCGACGAGGAGCGGGTAGCGGGCGTTGTGCAGCATGCCGAGTGCGTCGAGGTCGTCGAAGTGGACGGTGACCGGGACGAGCCTGCCGTGGGACACGGCGGTGGCGGGCGGGCTTTCGACGGTCACGGCGGGACTCCCGAGCGGTGCTGGTGGGGCGGTGGAGACTGTGGGGACCGCCCCATTCTAAGCGACCGCTCAGGAGCCCCTGTCGGGAAGGCCCTGGTCGGACGGGCCTACGCGCGGTGGATCGACGGGCCTACGCGCGGTGGATCTTCGGGGTGGATCTTCGGAGTGGGCCTGCGGCGGCGGGTCAGCCGGCGATCGAGTCCAGCTGCTCGGCCGCCGGGCGCAGCGCCCACAGGTCACCCCCGGGCGGCGCCTCCAGCTTCGGTACGGCCGCCTTCGCCCGGGCGTCGCCCGCGTCGGCCGCCGCGTGGACGACGTCGCTCGCCGCGTACCGGTGGAACTCCAGCTCCGGGTGCGGCCACGCGGCGGCCCCGGTCGCGGCGGGCAGCAGATAGTCGACCGCCTTCAACAGGCCCTGTCCGTCCGGGCCTTGATAGGTCCACAGGTTCACGCCGACATGCCGGCCGATGGCGGCGAGCCGGGTGTACGCGACCAGGTCGAAGGTCGAGTAGTGCCAGCTCCGGGTCCGGGCGAGCTCCTGCGGCTGGCTGCCGTCGCCCGCGATCTGCGGGTCGATGCGCTTGGCCCGCGCGTCCAGTACGGTCCGCCGGGCCAGCGCCGTGTCGCCGGTCGCGTAGGCGAGGGCGGCCAGCTCCATGTCGTAGAAGGTGCCGTGGTTGTTGGCGGCGGCGCCCTCCTCCTTGCCGAAGGCGCTGTTCTTGAGCCAGCCGAGGAAATCGGCGTTCCAACGGGCCATCCCCGTACGGTCGTTGCGCGTCCAGCCGGGGGCGCCGGTGCCGAGGATCGCGAGGGCGTCGACGACGCTGGTGTACGACTGGGAGAAGTCGATGATGCCGATGGCGCGGCCGTCGTACTTGCAGGGGATGAACTGGGCGTGGTCCAGGTCGGGGTTCATCTTCGTGGCCGGGTCGAGGAACCAGGTGCGCAGGACCTGGTCGGCCTTGTGGGCGTAGCGCTGGTCACCGGTGTAGTACCAGGCGAGCGCGAGGTCGTACGTCGAGTCGAAGACCTTCTCCACGTCCTGGCGGTCGGTCCCGGTGTCGACCTCGGGGTTGCGCTGTCCGTCACGCTGGACGTACGGGCAGCCCCAGGGGTTGTCGGCGGTCGGGGTGGTCGTGGGCCACCAGTACGGGGCCTGGCTCAGATACTCGTGAACGTCCCCTCCGGGGGCGGGTTTCGGCTTGTCGACGACCGTCCAGGGGCCCTGGCCAAGCCAGTTGTCGGCGCGGGCCGTCAACTGCTTGAGCGCGCGGCGGAGTTGGGGGTCCCCGCGGTCAAGGCGGAGTTTGGTCTGCTGAAGGCGGGTGCCGTCGAGGACGGCGGTCCTGGGGGCGGCCGGCTCCGTGTGCGCGGAGGCGGAGGGGGCGAACAGGGCTGTCAGCGTTGCCGCGGCCACCAGCAGAACACTCAGGCGGGGTCTTCTACTCACCGATCAACTCCGATCAGATATATGAACGCAGTTCATGAGTGGAACCGTGCGAGCGTAGAACCCCGAGGTACCCGTGACAATGGTCCGGACCGTCTTCAGATAGACAGAATTCAGCTAGCGAATTCCGCTACAGAGAAAGCGAACCCCACCATGGACCTCGGCGTGCGCTGGAAGCTGCACGGTGACGGGCGGACGCCCGCGCCCGGAGCGGTCGTCCGCCCCGACGAACGGCTGTCCTGGCCGCGCACGATCGGGCTCGGCGCCCAGCACGTGGTGGCGATGTTCGGCGCGTCCTTCGTGGCCCCGGTGCTCATGGGCCTCGACCCCAACCTCGCGATCATGATGTCCGGCGTCGCGACCGTGATCTTCCTGCTCGCGACCAGGGGCCGGGTGCCCAGCTACCTCGGCTGCTCGCTCTCCTTCGTGGGCGTGGCCGCGGTGATCCGGGCGCAGGGCGGGACCAGCGCGACGGTCACCGGGGCGGTGTTCGTCGTCGGCGTCGTGCTGTTCCTGGTCGGGGTCGCCGTGCAGCGGTTCGGGGCGCGGATCATCCACGCCGCGATGCCGCCGATCGTCACCGGCGCGGTGGTGATGCTGATCGGCTTCAACCTCGCCCCGGTCACCGCCGCCACGTACTGGCCGCAGGACCAGTGGACGGCCCTGCTGGTCATGGCGTTCACCGGTCTGGCCGTCGTCTGTCTGCGTGGTTTCTGGTCCCGCGTCGCGATCTTCCTGGGCCTCGTCTTCGGCTACGGCATCTCCTGGGCCTTCGACCGGATCTTCGGCCGCATCCACTCGATGAGCGCGAGCGGCGAGGTCACCGACCACTGGCGCCTGGACCTCTCCGGTGTCGGCAAGGCCGACTGGGTCGGGCTGCCGTCCTTCCACGGGCCGACGTTCCAGTGGTCGGCGATCCTGGTCGCGCTGCCGGTCGTGATCGCGCTGGTCGCCGAGAACGCCGGACACGTCAAGGCGGTCGGCGAGATGACCGGCGACCCGCTCGACGACAAGCTCGGCACCGCGATCTCGGCGGACGGCGTCGCCTCGATGCTGTCGACCGCCGTCGGCGGCCCGCCCAACACCACCTACTCGGAGAACATCGGCGTGATGGCCGCGACCCGCGTCTACTCCACCGCCGCCTACTGGGCCGCCGCCTGCTTCGCCCTCCTCTTCGGCCTCTGCCCCAAGTTCGGCGCGATCGTGGCCGCGATCCCGGGCGGCGTCCTCGGCGGGATCACCGTCATCCTCTACGGCATGATCGGCCTGCTCGGCGCGCAGATCTGGCTCAACTCCGGCGTGGACCTGCGCAATCCGCTGAACCTGGTACCGGCCGCGGCGGGGATCATCATCGGAGTCGGCGGTGTCTCGATCAAGTTCAGCGACAACTTCACCCTCAGCGGCATCGCGCTCGGCACGCTCGTCGTCATCACCGGCTACCACGCCCTGCGCTACCTCGCGCCCGCCCATCTCAAGGCGGAGCAACCCCTGTTGGACGAGGGGACGTCGTCGTACGACTCCCCCGACGGCCCGGGCCGGCGCGCCGAGTCGTAGGCGTACGACACCGCGGAGGGACCGGCCTCGCCCCGGACCCGTTCCCCCGTTCTGGGGAAGTGTCGGGCCCGGCGGTACCTGGGCCGGCCCGGGGCTGGGACGCTGCCCTCATGGGGCAATTGGCACACATCACCACACCCGTGGACATCGTCCTCTCCCGGCTGCGCGCGCTCGACGGGGAACTGCCCGCGCGGGACGGGGTCGCGGTGTTCAACCGTGTCTATCTCGCCGTCACGGAGGCGGTCGACCGGAGCGTCGATGCCGGGCGGTTCGCCGACGCGCGGGCCGCGGTCGCGCTGGACGTACGGTTCGCGGAGCGGTACCTCGCGGCCGTGGACGCGGCGGCCAACGGGCGCCGTACGCCCGCCTGTTGGCGCCCGCTGTTCCAGCTCCGCCGCCATCCGGGCGTACGGCCGCTTCAGTTCGCGCTGTCGGGTATCAACGCGCACATCGGTCACGATCTCGCGCTCGCCGTCGTGGACGCCTGTCGCACGCTGGACTGTGAACCGGCCGAACTGGAGGACGAGTTCGACCGCGTGGGCGATCTCCTCGTGTCGCTGGAGGAGCGCATCCGCGAGGAGCTGATGCCCGGGCCCGATCTGTTCCAGATCGCCGATCCGCTCACGCATCTGCTCGGCTCATGGAGCCTGGAGCGCGCCCGGGAGGCGACCTGGACGGCGGCGCGGGCCCTGTGGGCTCTACGTGGACTGCCCGAGGTCGCCGAGGAGTTCACCGAACGGCTGGACGCGGCGGTGGGACTCGCGGGACGCATGCTGCTCACGCCACTGCCGGACTGATCCGGCCACACCGGGGAGCGGGACCCGCCGGACGCCGTCGGGAGCGTTACGTTGACGGTTCAAATGCCTGTTGCGAAGGAGCACGAGCATGACCACCAGGTTGGGTCTCAGTCTTCCTCAGACGCATCAGTACGACATCGGCAAGGACGTTCCCGACGTGGCCCGCGCGGCCGAGGAGATCGGCTACGAAAGCCTGTGGGTCTTCGAACGCGCCCTCTACCCCGAGCCCGCGACCCAGGGGCTCTACGGCATGGAGGGCGTCCCGTGGCCCGACTCCTACCGCTCGGTCGCCGAACCCCTGGTGACGCTGACGCTGGCCGTCCCGGCCACCCGGCGGGCCCGGCTCGGCACCAGCGTGCTGGTGGCCCCGCTGCACGGCCCGTTCCAACTGGCGCGGACGCTCGGCACGTTGGACGCGGCGAGCGGCGGCCGGGTGGTGGCCGGCCTCGGCACCGGCTGGTCCCTCGACGAGTACGCGGCGGCCGGGATAGCCCCGTTCAAGGACCGCGGCAAATCGCTCGACGAGGTGCTGGACGTGTGCCGCGCGGTGTGGGGGCCCGACCCGGTGGCCTACGAGGGCACGCTGACGACCATCAACTCCTCGGTGGTCGGTCCGAAGCCCGCCCGGCCGATCCCCGTGCTGCTGCCCGCGCTCAGCAAGAAGGCGCTGACCCGTCTCGTCGACCGCGCCGACGGCTGGCAGCCGGTGGCGATGGGCGCCGAGCAACTGGCCACCGAATGGCGGACGTTGCAGGAGCTGGCCGCCGAGCGCGGCCGTACCGAGCCCCTCCAGTCGGCGGCCCGGATCAACCTGCGGTACACGGCCAAGGCCTTCGAGGGCGCGGACCGGCCGCCGTTCCACGGCAATATGGACCAGATCGTGGCCGACCTCGTGGCACATGCCGAGGTCGGTCTCGACGAGTACTTCGTCGACTTCAACGCCGCCCCGCGGGACGCCGAGGAGCTCAAGGACCTGGCCGCCGAGCTGTACACGGCGGCACGCGCGGCCGGCGTCTGACCTCCGGCCGCACCCCTCCAGCCGGCCGGACTTCCCTCAGTCCTCGGGGAGTTCGACCGGCGCGATCTCGTCGTAGACGTCCCCGGGGCCGGGGTTCGTCGGGTCGGTCGCGCCGCCCAACTGGTGCATGACGCCCCAGACCGCGTTCAGCGCGGTCTGGACGGCACCCTCGGCCCAGCCGGCCGTCCAGGAGATGTCGTCGCCCGCGAGGAAGACGCCCCGCTTGTCCGCGGGCAGCCGGTCCTGCATGAAGTGGGTGAACAGGCGCCGCTGGTAGCGGTAGTGGCCGGGCAGGTTGGCCTTGAACGCGCCCATGAAATAAGGCTCGTTCTCCCAGGACACGGTCACCGGGCTGCCGATGATGTGCTTCCTGATGTCGACCTTCGGGTAGATCTCGCCGAGCGACTTCAGCATGACCTCCATCCGCTCGTTGGCCGACAGCGGCAGCCACTTGAGGCTGTCGTCGCACCACGTGTACGAGAGGCAGATGACGGCGGGCTTGTCCGGGCCGTCGTCGAGGAGGTAGGTCCCGCGCGTCATACGGTCGGTGAGGGTCATCGACATGACGTCCCGGCCGGTCGGATTCCCCTTGTCGTCGACGGCCTCGTCCAGCCAGAACGGCCGGTCGACCGGGACGAAGAGCTTGCTGGACTCCATGTAGTGGGTGCGCTCGATCGCGGTCCAGTGGTCGATCGGGAAGAGCGAGTCGTCACAGGCGATCTTCGAGAGCAGCATCCAGGACTGGGCGGTGAAGATCGCCGCCCGGTAGGTGCGGATGTCGCCGTTCGCGTCCGTCACCGTGATGCCGTTGCCCGCGGTGCGGTGCAGCCGGGTCACGGCCGGGCGGGGTTCGCCGTTGACGTGCAGGGAGGCGAGCGAGGTGCCGTAGGGCCAGTGGACGATCTTCTGCGGCTCGCGGTCCCAGAGGCGCAGCGGGAGTTGCTGGGAGCCGCCGACGATGCCGCGGTGGTGGTCGTCGGCCTCGGTGTAGACGACGCGCAGGATCTCCAGGATGGAGTTCGGGAAGTCGGTGTCCCAGCCGCCGGTGCCGAAGCCGACCTGGCCGAAGATCTCGCGGTGCCGGAAGGACTTGAAGGACTCGGAGTCGCAGAGGAAGCCGTAGAAGGTCTGGTTGTCGAGTTTCTCGACGAGCTTCGACCAGATCTCGCGGATGCGCGGGACGTCGCGTTCGCGCATGGCGCGGTTCATGTCGGAGAAGTCGGCGCCCTCTTCGAGGCAGGCGTTCCACGCGTGCATCACATCGCGGTAGACCTGCGGAAGGTCGTCGACGGTGGTCGCGTAGTGGGATTCGCCCTTGAGGTCGACGACGGTCGAAGGGGTCGCCTCCGCAAGGGGGTTGGGGAACGGCCGGGTCTCGAGTCCGACCAGGTCGATGTAGTGCTGGAGGGCGGTCGAGGAGGGCGGGAAGCGCATCGCGCCCATCTCGGCGGTGAGCGAGGGGTCGCATCCGTCGAAGCCGACGGTCCGCAGTCGGCCGCCGATCCGGTCGGCCTCGTAGACGACGGGCTTGAGGCCCATCTTCATCAGCTCGTAGGCGGCCACGATGCCGGACAACCCGCCGCCGATCACCGCGACTTCGGTGCCGTGCTCGGTCGCGGGTATCTGGCCGAGGCCCGCCGGGTGGGCGAGGAAGTCGTCGTACGCGTACGGGAAGTCCGGCCCGAACATGGTGATCGGCGGCTGTCGCTCGTCGGCGTGCTGGACGGCGTTGGGCACCGTGGACGTCATGGGGTACGGACTCCTAGCGGAACTGGAACAACTACAGGGAAGGCGGGGGGATTCAGGACAGGGACCCGTAGAGGCCGGGGCGACGGTCCGTCAGATACGGGTTCAGCGCACGGGAGTCGGCCAGGAACCCGGGGTCCAGGTCGGCGAGGAGGAGTTCCTCGCCGCGGCCCGCGCGGGTGCGGGCGACTCCGTCGGGTCCGGCGAGCGTGGAGAGGCCGAAGAACTCGAACTCCCCTTCCTGGCCGCTGCGGTTGACGTACGCCACGTACATCTGGTTCTCCCAGGCCCGCACCGGGACCAGGGACTCGGCGACGAACTCGAACGGGTGCATGTTCGCCGTCGGGACGAGGAGCAGGTCGGTGCCTGCGATTGCGTGGGCGCGGACCGGCTCCGGGAACTCGACGTCGTAGCAGATCATCAGGCCGACGGTCAGGCCTTCCAACTCGGCCTGGACGACCGGCTGTTCGCCCGGGGTGAAGTGGGCGCGCTCGAAGTCGCCGAAGAGGTGGGTCTTGCGGTAGTTGGCGAGGCGGGTGCCGTCGGCGGAGATGAGCTGGGCCGAGTTGTACACGGACGCGCCGTCGCGCTCGGGGTAGCCGTAGGCGATCGCGAGTCCGTGGCGGCCGGCGATCTCGGCGACGGTGTCGGCGGAGTCGCCGTCGGCGGGCTCGGCGAGCCGGTCGATGTCGTCGCCGATCGCGTATCCGGTGAGGAACATCTCCGGCGCGGCGAGCAGCCCGGCACCGTCGGCCCCGGCCCGGCCCGCCGCCTCGTCGAGGACCTTGAGGTTCTCGACGACGGAGCCGGGGCGGCCGGAGCTCTGGAGCAGGGCGGTGCGCATGTATGTCCCTCACCGGTACGAAAAGGCTGAAGAGCCACCTTTCGGGGCCCACCTAGACGGTACGGCCGGGGGCTGGGCCGGACAAGAAGGAGCCGTTGCGCGCCGGTGAGCTGTTTGTTGCGTGCGGGTGGGGTGGGGCGGCGATTCGTTTCGCGCCCGGTGAGCATGGCCGCCCACAGCGCCCCAAAGGGGCGCGGGGAACTGCGCGCCCGACCACAACGGACCCGCGGCCGACGCACGACCCTTCCGCGGCCCGCCTAACGCTCGGGCACCGCGAACACCGTGAGGACGGCCGCGTGGTCGGACGGCCAGCAATTGCCGGACACATCCGGCCACGGGTTGGGCGTACCGACCACGACCGTACGGGACTCCCGCACGGTCAGCCCCCGATACAGGACGTAGTCGATACGGTCCTGCGGCTCGGCGCGCCCACTGCCGTCCTCGTGCACAGGGTGGATCGGCGACCAGGTGTGCCCCGGCGATGCGACCGGGTCCGGATGCGCCTCCCGGTACGAGTCCCGCAGCCCCGCGTCCGCCGCCGCCTTGGTCACCGGCCACTCCACATCCGGCCAGTCGAGATGCGAGGGGCAGTTGAAGTCCCCGACCAGCACGACAGGCACCGAGTCGTCGCCCACCTCCGCGATCCGCCGGAGGGCATCCCGCATCTGGGCGAGCCGAACGCCCTCGTGGGCGATCAGATCCTCGGCCGGAAGCCCGTCGAACGCGGACTCGTAGGGGCCGTAGGGCGTGTAGTCGAGGTGGCAGGTCCACACGTCGACCTCCCGGCCCTCCCCCACGGCGATCCGCACCCCGGCCGCGCCGTAGAAGCCGACGTCCGGGTCACCGAAGCGGGCCGTGATCGGGTGGCGGCTGATGACGCCGAGATTCTCGCCCGCCCGGTGGTGGTGCCAGCCGAGCGCCTCGGCGAGTTCCTCCGCCGCCGTGCCGCCGGTCTCCTGGAGGCCGACCACGTCCGCGCCGGTCTCCGCGATGGCCTTCAGCTGCTTGGTGCGGTGGTCGTCGACCTTGCTGCCGCCGAGCCAGAGATTCCAGCTCAACACGCTTAGCTCGTACGGCGGTTGGGGCGTCACCAGCGCGCGCAGGGCGGCCGGGGTGACCCCGACGAGACTGTCGCGTACGGTCCGGCCGGGCGCCGCGTCTATCGGGGCGAGCGACGGCACCGCGAGGACCGCGCAGCCGGCCGCCTCGGCGGAGCTGACGCCGGTCTGGGTGTCCTCCACGGCCACACAGGCCGCCGGGTCGACGCCGAGGGCGCGGCAGGCGGCGAGGTAGGGGTCGGGTGCGGGCTTGGTGGGCCCGGTGTCGTCGGCGGTGACGGAGACCGCGAAGCGGCCGGCGCCGAGGGCGTCGAGGACGGTGTCGGCGACCGCGCGGGGGGAGGCGGTGACGAGCGCCGTGGGGACGCCGTCACGGGCGAGGGCGTCGAGCAGGTCGAGCGCGCCGGGGCGGGGCACGATGCCGGTGCGGACACGGGCGGCGAACTCCCGGTGCAGCGCGGTCGCGAGGTCCGCCGCCGGGGCGCCCGTGGCCCGGGCGAGCCAGTCGGCGGTGTGCTCGACCGGACGGCCGAGCACCTCCGGCTGGTCCGTGTCCGTCAGGGTCCTGCCCGCGACCTGCTCCACCGCCTCCCACCACAGCCGCTCGGTGTCGACGAGCGTGCCGTCCATGTCGAACAGAACGGCCTGGAGCGGGAGTTGGGTGTGGGGGGTCACGTTTCTCTCTTTCACTACGGGCGCTTGAAGCCCTACGGGTTGATGCGGTCCGCCACGAGGACCGGTCGCTTGGGCAGCGACACGCGTACGGCGACTCCGGCGCCCAGGGCGGTCGCCTCGTGCGTGGGCAGGTCGGCCTTGACCTCGGTGTCGTCGCCGAGCCGTACGGTGACGCGAACGACCGCGCCCAGGAAGGCGGTTGCGACGACACGCGCGCCGCCGGTCTCGTCCGCGCGGACGTCGATCGCCTCGGGGCGTACGAGCACGTCCACCTCGGGTCCCGCCGGTGCCTCGCCGTCGACCGGCAGCCGCTGGCCGAGGACCTCGACCGTGCCGTCGGTGAGCCGGCCCGGGATGCGGCTCATCGTGCCGACGAACTCGGCGACGAACGGGGTCGCGGGCCGGCCGTACAACTCGGCCGGGGCGGCGCACTGTTCGAGCCGTCCGGCGCGCATGACGGCGACCCGGTCGGCCATGGAGAGGGCTTCCTCCTGATCGTGCGTCACGAAGAGGGTGGTGATGCCGAGTTCCTGCTGGAGGCGGCGGATCTCCTCGCGCAGGGACAGCCGCACCTTGGCGTCGAGCGCCGACAGCGGCTCGTCCAGGAGCAGCACGCGCGGGCGCAGGGCGAGCGCGCGGGCCAGGGCGACGCGCTGCTGCTGGCCGCCGGAGAGCTGGTGCGGGAAGCGCTCGCCCTTGTCGCCGAGCCCGACGAGGTCGAGCAACTCGGCCGCACGGGAACGCCGTTCGGCCGTACGGACCTTGCGCATGCGCAGGCCGAAGGCGACGTTGTCGAGCGCGTTGAGATGCGGGAAGAGGCTGTACGACTGGAAGACCATCCCGGCGTCGCGGCGGTGCGCGGGCACGTCGGTGACGTCCTTGCCGTCGACCAGCACCTCGCCGGAGGTGGGGTGTTCGAAGCCGGCGAGCATGCGCAGGGCGGTGGTCTTGCCGCAGCCGGAGGGGCCGAGCAGGGCCAGGAACTCGCCGGGGCGGACGGTCAGGTCGAGTCCGTCGAGGGCGACCGTGGCGCCGAACTCCCGGCGCAGGCCCCGGAATTCGACGGTGGCGGCCTGGTCCGTGGTGGTCTTCTCAAGCGTGGTGGCGGTCATGGTTCATCCCCGGGACGAAGCGGTTTTGTCGCGCCCGCCGACACCGGCGAGCGTGAGGAGGAGTGCCCAGGTGACGACCAGGCTGAGCACGGAGACGGCGACGGAGAGCTGGGCGTTGGACCCGCCGACGCTGTAGATCCACACGGCGAAGGGCTGGAAGCCCAGGAGCTGGGCCACGGTGAACTCACCCAGGACCAAGGCCAGCGTGAGGAAGGAGGCGTTGAGCAACGCGCCCCGCAGATTGGGCAGTACGGTCCGCACGAGGGCCTGCGGCCAGTTCGCGCCGCAGCTGCGGGCGGCCTCGACGAGGGTCTTCACGTCGATGGCGCGCAGCCCCGAGTCCAGCGCCCGGTACACGAACGGCAGCGCCATCACGACGTAGGCGAGGACGAGGACGAACGGGAAGTCCGGGTTCTGGATGGCGACGAAGGTCTCGAACAGCGGGGTGCGCGAGAGGTAGTCGGGGCCCCACTTGAGGACGGTGGCGATCCCGGCGACGAACGCGATCGGCGGCACCACCAGCGGCAGCGAGCAGATCACCTCGACGACCGGGCGCAGCCGGGGCGCTCCGAGCCGTAGCGCGACCATGGCCGGGACCATCAGGAGCAGCACGACGGCGATGGTGGCGGCGGCGAGTTCCAGCGAGAGGACCAGGCTGGAGGTGAAGCCGGCGGTGGAGACGATCTGGGTGTAGGCGTCGAAGGTGACGCCCTCGCCGGGCACGTCGACGGTGAAGACCACGGACGCGGCGAGCGGGACCAGGAAGTACAGGGCGGCGAGGCCGAGGACGACCCACCGCCAGAGGTTCAGGCGTCCAGCCATCGCGCGCTCCGTCGTTGCAGGGGCAGGTACACGGCCATGACCACGCCCGCGACCAGGACCATGTCGAGGCTGAGGGCGAGGGCCACGTTCTCCTGACCGACCAGCACATTGCCGGAGATGGCGTCGGCGATCTGGAGGGTGACCAGCGGGATCGAACTGCCCACCATGGCCGCGGCGGTGGCGTAGGCGGCGAAGGCGCTGCCGAAGAGGAGGACGAACCCGCCGAGCAGCGAGGGCAGCAGCACCGGCAGGGCGACGTGCCGCCAGTACTGCACGCCGGTGGCGCCGTTGTTCTGCGCGGCCTCGCGCCACTGGGTGCGCAGGCCCTCCAGGGCGGGGGTGATGGTGAGGACCATCAGCGGGATGAGGAAGTAGAGGTAGACGAGGACCAGACCGGAGAAGCTGTAGAGGTCCCAGCCCTTGTCCTTGAGGCCCAAGTGGGTCGTCAGCACACCGGCGTTGCCGAGCGTGGCGACGAACGCGAAGGCCAGCGGCACCCCGCCGAAGTTGGCGAGGACGCCGGAGGCGGTGAGCACGGCCTCGCGCAGCGCGCGGAAGCGGGAGGTGACGACGACCTGCGCGAGCGGCAGCCCGAGCAGGGTGCCGAGGGCGGCCGAGAGCGCGGACAGCTTGACGCTGCCGACCAGCGCGGTGAGGTAGGCGCCCTTCAGGGACTCCGTGAGGTTGGCGGTGCTGTACGAAGTGGCGCCCGTCGCCTGGTTCTTGACGGTGAAGGCGCCGTTCAGCATCGCGACGGCGGGCACCCCGAAGGCGACCGCGACGAACACGAGCAGCGGGACCACGGCGATCCAGCCGGGAACGCGACGCCGCCGCTTCACGGAAGCGGCGGCGCCCACGTCGGCCCGCGTGAGCGTGGCCGTCATCCGGAGACGGCCTTCGCCCAGCCCTGCGCGATGACCGTCTTGGCCTTGCCCTGCTGGGCCTCGGTCGGGAAGGACGGCGTGCCGGTGACCTTGGGGAGCTTGGCGGCGGCGGTCTTGTCGAGCGTGCCAGCCGACTCCATGGAGCTCATCAGCGCCGGACGGGCGTAGCCCTTGAGCCACAGGTTCTGGCCCTCGGCGCTGTACAGGTACTCCTGCCACAGGCGGGCGGCCGCCGGGTGCGGGGCGTCCTTGTTGATGGCCTGCGAGTAGTACTGCGCGTACTGGCCGTCGCTGGGGATGGAGACCTTCCAGTCGACGCCCTTGGACTTGAACTCGTCGGCGTAACCGGCGTTGAGGTAGTCCCAGTCGATGGAGATGGGCGTCTCGCCCTTCTCCACGGTGGCCGGGGTCGACTCGACGGGCGTGTAGTTGCCGTTCTTCTTCAGCTTGGCGAAGAAGTCCAGGCCGGGCTGGATGTCGTCGAAGGAACCCTTGTTGGCGAGTGCCGCCGCGTACACGCCGCCGAAGGCCGAACCCGACTTGGTGGGGTTGCCGTTGAGGGCGACCTGGCCCTTGTACTGCGGCTTCAGCAGGTCCGCGAAGGTGGTCGGACAGGCCTTCACGCGCTTGGCGTCGCAGCCGATGGAGATGTAGCCGCCGTAGTCGTTGAACCACTGGCCCTTCGGGTCCTTCTGGCCCTCGGGGATCTGGTCGAACGAGGCGACCTTGTACGGCGCGAGCAGGCCCTGCTGGGCGGCGCTCAGCGCGAAGGAGGAGCCGAGGTCGAGGACGTCGGGCGCACGGTCCTGGCCCTTGCGGGAGGTGACGGCGTTGATCTCGTCCTGGCTGGAACCGTCCGGGTTCTCATCCGTGATCTTGATGCCGTACTTCTTCGTGAAACCGTCGATGAGGGCACCGTAGTTGGCCCAGTCGCGGGGCAGCGCGATGGCGTGCAGCGTGCCCTCCTTCTTGGCCGCCTTCACCAGGGCGTCCATGCCACCGAAGTCCGCGGCGGAGGCGGCGGTGGCGGCGTTCTTGCCGTCGGCGGTCGACGACGCGTTGTCGGGAGCGGCGCCGCAGGCGCTGAGGGCCAGCGCGGCGACGACGGCGAGGGAACCACCCAGGACGGCGTTTCTCGGCGGGGACACGGTCACGGTCTCTCCAGGGGTGCGCACGAGGGTTTGAGCAGAACGGAGAAAAGCGGGGAACTTGTCGGCAGAACTTGTCTGAACAAGTTGGCCTCAGTACGCCCGGTGATGGTGTCTTGTTCGTAAACATTGGCGAAACCGTGACCCCTCATTCCCTGCACACTCCTGGCTGACACGAATCACCGGGGGAACTGGACTACGCTGCTCACGCTGTGCACAGCTGCCGACTCAGAGGGGAAGCATGACGGCGCGACACGAGGAGATCGCCGACGAGCTGCGGAAGGCCATCGACCGCGAGGAGTACACAGTCGGCAGCCTGCTGCCCGCGGAGACGGACCTCGCCGCGCAGTACGGCGTCTCGCGCGGCACGGTGCGCCAGGCCGTCGCGACCCTCACCGCCGAGGGGCTGATCGGCTCCCGGCAGGGCGCCCGCCGGGTGGTGCTGGCCAGCCGGCGCAGCCAGAGCTTCGCGGAACTCCGCAGCTTCGCCGAGTGGGCCCGCGCGATGGAGCGCGAGGCGACCGGGCACGTGGTCGCGCAGGAGTACCGGCCGGCCACCGCCGAGGACGCCGTACGCCTCCAACTCGCGGCGGGCACGCCGGTGTTGCACGTCCTGCGGGTGCGCGGCCTGGACGGCGAGCCGGTCCTCCTGGAGCGGACGGTGTACGCCGACTGGATCTCCCCCGCCGTCGAGGCGATCGAGCCGGAGTGCCCGTCGGTGACCCAACGCCTGTACGACGACACGGGGTTGGTCTTCGCCTACGGCGAGCATGTCATCGACGCGGTCGCGGCCGGGGCGCAGGACGCGGAGCTGCTGGGCATCCGCCGCACGAGTCCGCTGCTCCGGGTCCGCCGGGTGACGACCACCCGCGAGGGGCGTCCTGTCGAGTGGTCCGACGACCGTTATCGGTCGGACGCGGTGAGCTTCAGTGTGCACAACTCGATAGGGAACAACGCGCTGGCGCGGAAGACGGCGGAGTGAGTGCGCGGGGTCGACTGGCCGCCATGCGGAACTAGTCGCCCGCCGGACCGGCCATCACGGCAGGGTGTCCGCCGAACGCCGCGAGCACCCGACCACCTGGCCCCCGACCACCCGGCCACCGCGCCACCCGCCTGAACGAGCCGCGCGGCCTCCGCTCCGATCCCCGCCCACCGCTCCTCCGGCCGCCCCGCACCGGCAGTCGCCCTTAGGCCCCTAGGTCGGCGAGCCGGACGAGAAGCGGCGGAGCAGCGGGGAGAGGACGAGCACGGACTTGGTGCGCTCCACGAAGGGCTCCCCCGCGATGCGCTCCAGGACCCGTTCGAAGTGGCGCATGTCGGCGGCGAAGACCTGGACGACCGCGTCCGCGTCGCCGGTGACGGTGGACGCGGCGACGACCTCCTGGTAGCGCTCCAGGCCGCGCCGGATGGTGTCCGGAGAGGTGTTGTGGCGGCAGTAGATCTCGACGAACCCCTCGGTCTCCCAGCCGAGCGCCGACGGGTCCACCCGTACGGTGAAGCCGGTGATGGCGCCGGTGGCCCGCAGCCGGTCCACGCGCCGCTTCACCGCGGGCGCGGACAGGCCGACGAGCTGCCCGATGTCCGCGAAGGAGCGGCGGGCGTCCTCGGCGAGGGCGTGCACGATGCGTTCGTCGAGTTCGTTCAGCACGGTGGATCGATCACTTCTCGGGCGGTGCGGGTGTTGCCAGTCGGGAACGGCGGTGGCCGTATACGAAGTAGAACACGAGCCCGACGGCCATCCAGACCCCGAAGACCACCCAGGTGACGGCCGAGAGGCTGCCCATCATCCACACGCACAGCGCGAAGCCCACGGCGGGCAGGACCGGGGACAGCGGTACGCGGAAGGTGCGGGACATGTCGGGGCGGGTCCGGCGCAGCACCACGACGGCGACGTTGACCAGCGCGAAGGCGAAGAGCGTGCCGATGCTGGTCGCGTCCGCGAGCTGGCCGAGCGGGATGGCGGCGGCGAGGACTCCGCAGAACAGGGACACGATGACGGTGTTGGCGCGGGGCGCCCCGGTCTTCGGGTGGACCCTGCCGAACACCTTGGGCACGAGGCCGTCCCGGGACATCGCGAAGAGGATGCGGGTCTGGCCGTAGAGCACGGTCAGGACGACGCTCGCGATGGCGATGACCGCGCAGGCGGCGAGGAGGGTGCCCCAGAAGGACTGGCCGGTGACGTCGCGCATGATCTGGGCGAGGGCGGCCTCCGAGTCGTTGAAGCGGCGCCAGGGCTTCGCGCCGACGGCGACGGCCGCGACGAGGACGTAGAGCGCGGTCACGATGACGAGGGAGAGCATGATCGCGCGGGGCAGGTCGCGCTGCGCGTTCTTCGCCTCCTCGCCGGCGGTGGAGGCGGCGTCGAAGCCGATGTACGAGAAGAAGAGCGTCGCCCCGGCCGCGCTGACACCGGCCATGCCGAGCGGCATGAAGTGCTCGTAGTTGCCGGACTTGAAGCCCTGGATGCCGATCGCGCAGAACAGCACCAGCGCGGCGATCTTCACACACACCATGACCGTGTTCGCGCGCGCGGACTCCTTGGCGCCGCCGAGCAGGAACGCCATGGCGAGGAGTACGACGATCAGCGCCGGGAGGTTGAAGACGCCGCCGTCGCCCGGCGGGGCGGACAGCGCGTTCGGGATGGTGACCCCGATCGTCCCGTCGAGGAGTTCGTTCAGGTACTCGCCCCAGCCGACGGCGACGGCGGCGACCGAGACGCCGTACTCCAGGATCAGACACCAGCCGCAGACCCAGGCGATCAGCTCGCCGAGCGTGGCGTAGGCGTACGAGTACGAGGAACCGGCGACCGGGATGGTGCCGGCGAGTTCCGCGTACGAGAGGGCCGAGAAGAGGGCGGTGAGGCCGGCGATCACGAAGGAGAGGGTGACGGCGGGGCCGGCCTTGGGGACTGCTTCGCCGAGGACGACGAAGATGCCGGTGCCGAGGGTGGCGCCGATGCTGATCATCGTCAGCTGCCAGAGCCCGAGGGAGCGGCGGAGCGAGCCGCCCTCGCCCTGGCCGCCCTCGGCGACCAGGCGTTCCACGGGCTTGCGGCGCATCAGACGCGCGCCGAGCCCTGGGGACGGCTCGGCGGTGTGACGATGGTCGTGCGGGGGTGCGCCTTGGTCGAGCACGCGGATGGCTCCTTGTCGCTGCCGGTCACGGCGACAGGGACCGACGGCACAAAGGAGGCCGCCGAGCGGAGGTCCTGCCGCGCGCTGGGTACAGCGCTCGACCTTACGAGGCCACGCGTCCCGACCGTAATGCGGCATCCTTGCGCGCCGCCGCAAGATCGTTGCGTTGGTGGGGCGGGGGTGCGGATTCGTTGCGTGGTGGGGGTGGGGGGAGGCAGGTGGGGGCCGAGGGGGCGGAGGGGGGTGCCGGGCGGCTGAGGGGGGGTGGGTGCCGGGCGGCGCGGAGTGCGGGTGGTGCGGAGTGCGTGTGGTGGGTGGCGGGGTGTCGCGGCGTGCGGGGTGAGTTCCGGGCGGCGCGGGGCGGAGCCGAGGGCGCGGGCGAAACGCCAGGCGGCGCGGGTCGGGTGTCGAGGGGCGCGGAGCGAAACGCCGGGCGGCGGGGGGGCAGGCTGTCGAGCGGCACGGAGCGAAACGCCGAGCGGCGCGGGGGGCAGTGTGTGGAGCGGCGCGGGGCAGGTGTTGAGCGGCTCGGCGGCGGGGTGTCGAGCGGCGCACCCCCCGTTAGCCCGCGCCCAGCCCCCCGTCAGCCCTCGTCCAGCCCGCCCGTCAAGCCTCGCCCGGCTCCCCCACCAGCCCTCGCCCAGCCCGCCCGCCAGCCCTCACCCAGCCCGCCCGTCAAGCCTCGTCCGGCTCCCCCGCCAGCTCGCGTGCTGCCGCCAGGTCGTCCTCGTCGAAGCCGATGCGGCCGGGCTGGCCGAAGACCTCTGCCTGGGCGTCGATCCAGCGGGTGTGAGCCTCCCAGGCGGCCTGCTTGGTCATGCCGAGGGCGGCGCCGATCTGGGTCCAGGAGGCGCCGGCCTCGCGGGCCGCGCGGACGGTGAGCTGGCGGCCGTACGCGGCCTTGCGGGCGACGACCTCGCTCAGGGCGAGCAGTTCGAGCGTCTCGGTGCGGTCGAGGGCCTCGGCGTCGCTGCCGAAGCCGGCGAGGGACTCGCGGGTGCGGAGGGCGTCCAGGCGGGCGACCGCGGTGAGGAGGGTGTGCTCGGGTTCGATGCTCTGCGGGGTCGTCATGGGTGCAGCGTCGCGTCAGGACGGCTTGACGTCAAGAGGGCCTGACGGGAGTTCCTTGGTGAGGAAGGTGCAGGGGTCGACGCACTCGCGGGTGACCCCGTCGTGGTCCACGTACGACCAGCGGTCCACGTAGTCCGTCAGGGGCCGGTAGCCGAGCCGCGCGTACAGGTCGGCGGCCCGCGGGTTGTCGGCCGCGACGCCCAGACCGAGCGCCGTACGGCCGCGCTCCCGGGCCAGTTCCTCGGCACGGCGGATCAGCGCGCCGCCGATCCCGCGCGAGCGCAGCTCCGGGGGCCACACGCCGAGACCGTTCAGTTCCGGGCAGTCGGGCAGGGCGGCCCGGACCTCCAGGTTCGCGCAGCCGCCCCAGATCACCTCCGCGTGCCCCACGGGCCGGCCGTCCAGCCAGGCGACGAGATACGTACCGCCGCCCGCCTCCTGACGCGCGAACCGCCGAGCGTGGGACGAGTCGGCCCCCGGCGAGCCGATCCACTCGTCGAGCAGCGCCACGTCGGCGGCCCGGCACACGGCGATCTCCATGCAGTCGACGGTATCTTCCGGGCACGCCGACGGCCCCCGAATATCCCGGGCGCCAGAACAACAGGGGCCGCAGCAAAGCAAGTTGGCCAACCCGAGCCCACATACGACGACGTGACCCACACCCGCCCACCGCCGCCGCACGCCAACGACCCCTGAACATCCCACCGCACGCCAACGACCCCTGAACATCCCGTCCACCAGGACAACAGGGGCCGTGACAACAGGGGCCGCAGCAAATCGAGTCGCGTCAGCTCCAGCTGGCGTGCAGCGGCTTGCCCTCTGCGTAGCCTGCCGCGCTCTGGATGCCGACGATCGCGCGGTCGGCGAACTCCTCCAGGGAGCCGGCGCCGGCGTAGGTGCAGGAGGAGCGGACGCCCGCGATGATCGAGTCGATCAGGTCCTCGACGCCCGGGCGGGCCGGGTCGAGGAACATGCGGGAGGTGGAGATGCCCTCCTCGAACAGCGCCTTGCGGGCGCGGTCGTAGGCCGACTCGTCCGACGTGCGGTTGCGGACCGCGCGGGCGGACGCCATGCCGAACGACTCCTTGTAGAGGCGGCCGTTGGCGTCCTGCTGGAGGTCGCCCGGCGACTCGTACGTGCCCGCGAACCACGAGCCGATCATCACGTTCGACGCACCGGCGGCGAGCGCCATCGCAACATCGCGCGGGTGGCGGACACCCCCGTCGGCCCACACGTGCTTGCCGTACTTCTTCGCCTCGGCGGCGCACTCCATGACGGCCGAGAACTGCGGCCGGCCGACGCCGGTCATCATGCGGGTGGTGCACATCGCGCCGGGGCCCACGCCGACCTTGATGATGTCGGCGCCCGCCTCGATGAGGTCCTTGACGCCCTCGGCGGCGACGATGTTGCCGGCCACGATCGGCACCTGCGGGTCGAGGGCACGGACCTGCCGGATCGCGCTGATCATCGACTCCTGGTGACCGTGCGCGGTGTCGATGACGAGGGTGTCCACGCCCGCGTCGAGCAGTTGCTTGGCCTTCTGCACGAAGTCGCCGTTGATGCCGACGGCCGCCGCGATGCGCAGCTTGCCGTCCGCGTCGACGGCCGGCGTGTACAGCGTGGCGCGCAGGGCGCCCTTGCGGGTGAGGATGCCGGCGAGCTTGCCGTCCTTGTCGACGGCGGGCGCGTAACGCCGGTTGGCGCCGTCCAGCTTGTTGAACGCCTCGCGGGGGTCGATGTCCGCGTCGAGCAGCAGCAGGTCACGGGACATGACCTCGCCGAGCTGGGTGAAGCGGTCCACACCGGTGAGGTCGGCGTCGGTGACGACACCGACGGGGCGCTGGGCCCCGTCCACCACGACACCGGCGTTGTGCGCGCGCTTGGGCAGCAGGGCCAGCGCGTCGGCGACGGTCTGGTGCGGGGCGAGCCGGATCGGGGTGTCCAGGACGAGGTGGCGGCTCTTCACCCAGGACACGACGTCGGTGACGACCTCGATCGGGATGTCCTGCGGGATGACCACGATCCCGCCGCGCCGGGCCACGGTCTCGGCCATGCGGCGGCCGGCGATGGCGGTCATGTTGGCGACGACCAGCGGGATGGTGGTGCCCGTGCCGTCCGGGGAGCTGAGGTCCACGCCCTGACGCGATCCGACCGCGCTGCGGCGCGGCACCATGAAGACGTCGTCGTACGTCAGGTCGTACGGGGGCTGGATGTCGTTGAGGAAACGCACGTGCTGCACATCCCAGTCGATCAGAGGTGGTCCCCGGACAGGTCAGCCAGGGGGAAGAGCACGTACTTCATTGTCCCATGTCGGGCGGAATGCCATGCCTCGGATCATCGTCCAGGCAGGTCGAGGGCGCCCCTGGAGGAATGTCCGAACGAACCCGTGATTCACGTGTGGGCAACCTTCGGGACACCTCGCGCATCGAACGGTCATGACTTCCCTCCGCACGGTGCTCGGGGCGGCGCTCACCGCCGTGGTGCTCGCCCTCGCGCCCGGCTCCGCCGCCCTGGCCGCCAGTCCCTCCCCCTCGCCGACGCAGGCGCACGCCGTGATCGAGGCGGACGCGCAGCTGAACGTGGGCCGGGCCGCGCAGCCGGTCCACGTGGGCTGGCAGTTCTACGACGACGGCGCGAACGTTCCCGTGCCCACGCACCAGACGCTGGTCATCGACGCCCGCGAGCTGGCGGGCGTCGCGGCCGTCACCGCGGACGACCCGAGGTGCACGGCCGCCGGGCAGGTCGTCACCTGCGTCGACGAGGAGGAGTCCCAGCCGCCGTACGTCGACTTCACCGTGCGGGCGGCCCCGGGCGCCGCCCTCGGCGCGACCGGCACGCTGACGTACACCGTCTCCGCCGAGCACGGCACCGGCACCACCGCGCACGCGAAGGTGGTCGTAGGCGTCCCGGAGCTGACCGTCGGCAAGGTGCCGGACGTGACGCACGCCAGGATCGGGTCCCGCGTCGAGCTTCCGCTCCGGCTGCGCAACACCGGCGACCTCGCCACCGACCGCCGCATCATGCTGCGCTGGGAGGAGGTGGGCGGGCTGGTCTTCGACCGGAAGTTCTCCAACTGCACCTACGGCGACGGCGACGACCCCGTCGAACCCGGCAGCCAGGCGTCCGTGACCTGCGTCTTCACCGCCCCGGTGGCCGCGGGGGCCACCGTCGAGCTGAGCAGCCCCCTGACCGCCACGGTCGGCGCCCACGTCCTGACCGCCGTCACCGACTACTCGGCCGAACTGCTGAAGCCCGGCGTGCAACCCGGCGGCGGCATCACCCCGGGGACCGGACCGGAGCTGACCCTGGTGCCCGCGTCCGGTTCGGGGAACGGCTTCGAGAGCGGTGCCACCGGCCAGTTCCGGGTCTCGGCGGACAGCTCGGCCGACCTCGCCGCCACCGCCGCGGTGACACCCCGCCGTACGGGCGGCGGGTGGACGCTGACCCTCAACGCCGTGAACCACGGCCCGGCCTCCGCGTACGGCGTCGGCAACAAGGCCGTCGCCCTCGTCGACGTCGTCCTCCCCCAGGGCACGGTCGCGACCGGCAACGCCTTCGAGGAGGGGGAGGACACGCCCTACGGCGAGTGCTTCCTCTGGGTGGGCAACGGCAAAACGGCGCCCTTCGCGGCGGGGCACCGGCACTACGTGTGCCCGGTGCCGCGCGGTGTCGCCGCCGGGAGGAGTCAGCTGTTCGTGCTGTGGGTGAAGGCGGCCAGGGACTACACCGGCGAGAAGGGCACAGCCACCGTGCTCCCCGGCCCGGCCGGCATCCCGCTGCACGACCCGGACTCCGCCAACGACCGCGCCACGTTCACCTTCACCGCCTCGACCGCGTCACCGACGTCGAGCCCGTCCGCGTCCTCGCCCGCGTCGAGCGCGTCCCCCACCCCGGGTGCGTCGGGCGGTACGTCGGCCACACCGACCGCGACGACCACGCCCGGCGGCACACTGCCGCACACGGGCACGGGCCCCATGGCACTCGTCGCCACCGCGGCGGCCGGAGCCGTGGTGCTGGGCTCGGCGACCCTGCTCGTCGCCCGCCGCAGGCGCAACTCCCTCTGACGCAGAGGCAGTTCAGTACAGGAAACGATGCAGGGGAGCCGACTCGGTCAGCAGCATCGTGAGCCGGTGGGCGAGGCGCTGCCACGCCTCGTCCTGCCCGTAGCTGAGCCTCACGTCCTCGCCGCCGCCCGCCTCGATCGCCGCGAAGAGCGTGGCCGTGTCTGCGTCGGGCGTGAGGTCCACCAGGGACAGCACCCGCGCCAGCGCGCCGACCAGGCCGACGGCGGTCTTCTCGGGGGTCAGGACGGTGGTGCGGACGGTGGCGACGACACCCGAGGGGTCGGGCAGGTCCGGCGGGGCCACGAGGAGGCCGGACAGCTCGCGCAGCAGCGCGTACAGCAAGTCCGTGTCCCCGGTGGGCAGTTCGACGATGCGCAGGCCCTCGTGCTCCCAACGGCCGTTCGGTGTCCACACCTTGGGGCCCCGGGCCACCGCCTCGGCGAGCGTCTCCCGCACCCGCCGGAAGGCCATGAGCCCGTCCGCGAAGAGCGCGTGGTCACCGCCCGCTCCGCCCACGGACTCGGCCAGGGGCGCCAGCAAGTGCTCTTCCACCCGGTCGCACTGCGCTTCGAGGTCCGGGTCCACGACCACGAGCCGGACCGACGTGCGCTGCTCCTGTTGCTCCATACCGGACACTCTGCCAGCCGCCTCGGACAATCGGGCTAGCGCCCGCCTCCGCCGAGCTCGAGCACCACGGACAGCGCCGGTGTCGCGTCGACCGCGTCCCCGAAGACGTCGACGGCGGTCGCCCACTCGTCGGGCCGTGCCGTGGCGTACGACCGCCAGTTCCGTACGACGACCAGCAGTCCCCGCTCGACCGCCTCCCCGGGCCACACGGTCTGGTCGCCGAGGCTGTCCGCGAGGGCGTCCCAGTTCCGGCCGAACCAGTCGGGCAGCTGGAGTGCCTGGACGCAGCGGTCCATCAGGCCGGCCTTGTCCGTGACCCCGTCGAGGTCCAGCGTGACCGCGAACTCCGTCATCTCAGTACCGTCCTGAACGACTTGTAGTGATCATCGGTGTAGTAGATCTCGCCGTCCTGCCCGGTGACAATGCGCCGGGCCCCGCGGTCCCGCGAGCCCGGCGTCCTGACGGTGTACTCGTGGTAGTAACCGCGCTTCTGCCGGGGCAGCAGCTTCTCGTAGTTCCCGAAGACGACCCCGTCCTTGGCGTACGGGAACGGTCCGCCCCGGTCGATGAGGGCGACGGTCCGCCGTGCCTCGGCGGGGAGCTGGGAGAGTTTGACGGTGGCGGTGTCACCGGTCGTGGCCGTGGAGGAACAGCCGACCGGCAGCAGTACGGCCAGAAAGACGAGAAGCACCCGGGAGACGAACCGCAGCAGCATGCGCCGATGCTGTCACGGCCGTCCCCGTACGACGTGGTGTCGCGGCCCGTCAGATCCCGTCGGGGTCCGTCCGGCTGAGCGCCGACTTCGGCGGCGACCCGGCCGTCATCAGGTAGTCCGCCGCGGCCGTGTCCGTCACCAGGCTGGTGACGAGCCCGGACCGCAGTACGGCGTCGATCGCCGCGGCCTTCCGCTGTCCGCCCGCGATCGCGACGACCTCGGGGATACGGCGCAGCTGGTCCGCCTTGACGGTGATGCACCGCTCGCCCAGGTCCCGGCCGACCCGGCGGCCCTCGGCGTCGAAGAGGTGCGCGGACGTCTCGGCGGCGACACCGAGGGACGAGTAGTGCGCCCGCTCCTGGTCGCTGAGCATGTCGTAGACCGTCGAGATGCCCGGCTCCCAGGAACCGATGGAGACGCAGGCGACCGTGACCTTGTCGAAGTACTCGAAGGCCCGGGCGATCCCCGTCTGGTGACGCAGCGCCTCGGCGGTGGCCGCGTCCGGCAGCAGCATCGGGGCGTAGATGGGGTGGGCGTCGCCGCCCGACACCTGCGCGGCCCGCCGTACCGCCTCGACCGAGCCGCGCTCGGCGGTCCCGGCGTCGTACACGCCCGTCAGCTGGACCACCGTGCAGGGCGGCAGCCGGTCGAGGGCCGCCGCCATGTGGATGGTGGACCGGCCCCAGGCCAGGCCGAGCACATCGCCCTCGGTGACCAGCTCGCCGAGCAGGTCGGCCGCGACCTCCCCGAGGTTCTCGGGGTCGGGCGACTCCTCGCTGACCTCGGCCGGGGACTCGACCACGACGGCGTGCCTCAGGCCGTACCGGGCACGCAGCGCGTCCGAGCGCTCCGCGTCCAGTTCGGCCGGTACTCGGATCTCGATGCGTACGAGATCCCGTTCGAGAGCGGTCTCCAGGACCCGGGCCACCTTGAAGCGGCTGACGCCGAACTCCTCCGCGATCTGGATCTTGGACTTGCCCTCAAGGTAGAAGCGGCGGGCCATGGCCGCCGCCTGCACCAGCTCTGCGGGTCCCATCCGCATGGCTGACCGGCCCGCCGACATACCCGACACGGCGATCTCCTCACTGCTGTTCACACTCTGGATTCGCCGTTCATCCTTGCAGATCCGGCGCACTTGATCAGCCTTGATGGCCGCCGTTCACATACCTGCCGCTCAGTGGTCGCACGCCCAGGATGCCTTGCCGGTGGCCCCCTCCGCCTGCGTGCGCAATGCACGTACCGCCGCGGCCGGGTCGGATGCCCCGTAGACCGCCGAACCGGCGACGAACACATCGGCTCCCGCGTCCGCGCAGCGCTCGATCGTCGAGGCCGAAACTCCCCCGTCGACCTGAAGCCACATCTCCAGTCCGTGCTTCTTGATCAGCTCACGGGTGCGGCGGATCTTCGGCAGCATGATGTCGAGGAACGACTGGCCACCGAAGCCGGGCTCCACGGTCATGATCAGCAGCATGTCGAGTTCGGGCAGCAGATCCTCGTACGGCTCGATCGGCGTCGCGGGCTTCAGTGCCATGGACGCGCGCGCTCCCTTGGCCCGAATCTCACGGGCCAGCCGCACCGGCGCACCGGCCGCCTCGACGTGGAAGGTGACGGAGGAGGCACCCGCCTCGACGTACTGCGGGGCCCAGCGATCGGCGTCCTCGATCATCAGATGGCAGTCCAGCGGGGTGTCCGTCGCCCGCGCCAGTGACTCTACGACCGGTACGCCGAGGGTCAGGTTCGGGACGAAGTGGTTGTCCATGACGTCGACGTGGAGCCAGTCCGCGCCGGACACTGCGTCGGCTTCGTCGGCGAGGCGGGCGAAGTCTGCGGACAGGATGCTGGGGTTGATCTGGACGGCCATGCCCCAAGCCTGCCATGCCCTCCGGGGGTTGGCCGCATCGGTCCGTTGTGGGTGGGGTTCCTTTTCGAGTGCGGGTCCGCTGTGGATGGGTGACCTTTCAGGTGCGGGTCCGCTGTGGCTGGGCGCGCAGTTCCCCGCGCCCCTTTCCAGGGCCCTTCCCCGGGCGGGGTGAGAACCGTGCCGTTCCGGTGAGTGGACCGCCCTGCTGCCGTATCTCCGCCATCACCGGGTCATCGCGCTGACGCACCGCAGGCACCCCTCCCAAGTCGGCGAGGACCTGCCCGTCCGACTCACCCCCGCACCGCCCTCCGTCTGACCCGGGGTGCGAGAATCCTGCGGTTCACCGGCTTTCGGCAGCGGGCAGGACACCTCAGCGGAGAGGGAGAGGGCAATGGGCACGGCACAGCCGTTCGGCTCCTACCAGAACGAGATCTACCTGAACGGGCTCGGCGGCATCGTGCCGTCCTACCCCATGGCCTTCGCGGAGCTGGAGGACCGGGCGAGTTCCGCGCTGCCGCCCTCCGTGTGGTCGTACGTCGCGGGCGGAGCCGGTGACGAACGCACCCAGCGGGCCAACGTCACCGCCTTCGACCACTGGGGCCTGGTCCCCCGCATGTTCGTCGGCGCGGCCGAACGCGACCTGTCCGTCGACCTGTTCGGGATGCGGCTGCCCTCCCCCGTGTTCATGGCCCCGATCGGCGTCATCGGCCTGTGCGCCCAGGACGGCCACGGCGACCTGGCGACCGCACGGGCCGCCGCGCGCACCGGCGTCCCGATGGTGGCCTCCACGCTGACGGTCGACCCGCTGGAGGAGGTGGCCGGCGAGTTCGGAGAGACTCCGGGCCTCTTCCAGCTCTACACCCCCACCGACAGGGACCTCGCCGCGAGCCTCGTCCACCGCGCGGAACAGGCGGGCTACAAGGGCATCGTGGTCACCCTGGACACCTGGGTCACCGGCTGGCGCCCGCGCGACCTCTCCACCGCCAACTTCCCTCAGCTGCGCGGCCACTGCCTCGCCAACTACACCAGCGACCCGGTCTTCCGCGCCCGCCTCGCACGCACCCCTGAGGAGGACCCGCAGTCCGCGGTCCTGCTCTGGACCCAGCTCTTCGGCAACCCCCTCACCTGGGACGACCTCCCCTGGCTACGGTCCCTCACCGACCTCCCGCTGATCGTGAAGGGCATCTGCCACCCGGAGGACGTCCGCCGCGCGAAGGACGGAGGCGTGGACGGCGTCTACTGCTCCAACCACGGCGGACGCCAGGCCAACGGCGGCCTCCCCGCCCTGGACGCGCTCCCGGCCGTGGTCGACGCGGCGGACGGTCTGCCGGTCCTGTTCGACTCGGGCGTCCGCAGCGGCGCCGACATCGTCAAGGCGATCGCCCTGGGCGCCACCGCCGTGGGAATCGGCCGCCCGTACGCCTACGGCCTCGCCCTCGGCGGCACGGACGGCATCGTCCACGTGCTCCGCTCACTCCTCGCGGAGACCGACCTGATCATGGCCGTGGACGGCTACCCGGCCCTGGCCGACCTCACCCGGGAAGCGCTCAGGCGCGTCGCCTGACCCGCGGGTCACCCGGTCCGGCGGATGAGCGCGAGGTACATCGCGTCGGTCCCGTGCAGATGCGGCCACAGCTGTACGTCGGGACCCTCGCCGAGTGCCGGGACGTCGGGCAGCAGCGGGCGGGCGTCGATCAGTTCGGTCTGCGGGAACTGCTTGAGCACGTCGTCCACGACGGCCCGGGTCTCGGCGAGATGCGGCGAGCAGGTCGCGTAGCCGACGACCCCGCCGACGCGCACGGACTCAAGGGCGGTGCGGAGCAGATCGCGCTGCAACGGAGCGAACCCTTCGAGATCCTCCGGCCTACGACGCCAGCGGGCCTCGGGCCGGCGGCGCAGCGCACCGAGTCCGGTGCAGGGCACGTCCATCAGCACCCGGTCGAAGGTGCCGGGCCGCCACGGCGGCCGGGTCCCGTCGGCGGCGATGACCTGGTACGGCCCCGGGTTCCCCGCGAGCGCCCTGGCCACCAGCCCCGCCCGGTGCGGCTGCTTCTCGGAGGCGAGGAGCACGGCCCCGCGTTCGGCGGCCACGGCGGCGAGCAGCGCGGCCTTGCCACCGGGCCCGGCGCACCCGTCGAGCCAGTACGTGTCACTCCCGTCCAGCGGCGCGTTGGCCAGCGCGAGGGCGACCAGCTGGCTGCCCTCGTCCTGCACCCCGGCCCGCCCCTCCTTCACGGCTGCCACGGCCCCGGGCTCGCCGCCCTCGCTGAGCCGCACGGCGTACGGCGACCAGCGCCCCGGCACCGCTGCCTCCTCGCGGAGCAGTTCCTCGGTGGTGGACCGGCCGGGCCGGGCGACCAGGGTCACCTCGGGCCGTTCGTTGTCGGCCTCCAACAGGTCCTCGATACCGGCACGCCCGCCGCCGAGCGAGTCCCACAGCGCGGAGACGACCCAGCGCGGGTGCGAGTGCACGATGGCGAGATTGTCCTCGGGGTCGTCGTCGTAGGGCGGCGCGACCTTCTCGATCCAGGTGTCGAGGTCGTCGTGGGCGACCTTCCGCAGCACGGCGTTGACGAACTTGGCCCGCCCGTCGCCGAGCACGACCCGGGCGAGCTCGACGGACGCCGACACCGCGGCGTGCGTCGGGATCCGCGTCCCGAGCAACTGGTGCACCCCGAGGCTCAGTACGTCCAGCACCGGCGGGTCGACCTCGCGCAACGGCCGGTCGACGCAGGCGGCGATGATCGCGTCGTACGTCCCCTGCCGCCGCAGCGTCCCGTAGACCAGCTCGGTGGCCAGCGCCGCGTCCCGGGCGTCGAAGTCACCCTTCTCCCGCGCCTTCCGCAACAGCGGCGGCAACACGAGGTTGGCGTACGCGTCCCGCTCGTCCACGGCCCTCAACGCCTCGAAGGCGAGAAAACGAACGGGATCCTTCTGCGGCCGCCGGTAGGGCCTGCCGGGCTTACGGGGTCGCGGGGACTGCTCACTCACGAAAAAGGTGCTCCGGATTTCTGGCTGAGATGTGGGTTCAGGGTACGTCGACCTGGGGTGTGGCGCGGTCGAGCGGCGGGTCGAGTTCCCCGGTGCGCATGGGGTCGTAGAGATCGGCGAGATCCTGTTTGGTGCCTTGCCGGGAACGAACCGAGGATGCGCGGCCGCTTGAGGATGTGGGCCCGGGTGTTGACGGTGGCCTCCAGGCGGCCGAGGTCACCGGGGCGGGGGTACCCGGCTGCGGCGGGTGGGTCCCGTCCCGCCCGCCTGAGCCGGGTGGGCGAGGACTGCGAAGGGTGGGCGGGCTGGGTTCCGCTCAGCGGTGGGCGGCGCGGTTCATCTCGACGACGTCCTCCCGGGTGGGCGCGTCCCCGAGGGCGGCGAAGCGTTCCAGCATGCTGTCACGGACGCGGGCGTCCTTCTCCGGGTCGGCCGCCGCGAGGGCCGCGGGCAGCTCGTCGAGGGTCAGCTCGGTGCAGTAGGCCGGGCCCATGGGCTGCTGGCGCCAGGAGTCGGCGAGGGGGCCGGCGTCGTAGGGGTCGAAGCCGGTGTCGTCGACCAGCCGCATGGCCACCCGTCGTGCCCGGTCGGAGTCGGCGGCGACAGGGAGGGCGATACGGCCCGGGGTGCCGGCGGGCGTGCCCATGGTGCGCTGGGTCTCCGCCAGGGCGGCGTTCCACGTCTTGACCACGGGACGGCCCAGCAGTTCGGCGTTGCGCACGCTCTCCACCTGGCCGTTCTCGACGGCCTCGATGCGGCCGTTGAGGTGGGGGTAGTAGTTGGTGGTGTCGATGACCACCGTCTCCGCACCGGCGTTGGCGAGCGGGCCGGCCAGTTCCGGGACCCGGTCGTAGGGGATGGACAGGATGATGACGTCCCGGTCCCGCACGGCGGCGTCCAGGGCCACGGCGCGGGCGCCGGTCTCCAGCACCTCGGCCCGTACGGCCTCGGGACCCCGCGCGTCGGCGACCTGCACGTCATGGCCGGCCGCGCTGAGCTTGCGGGTCAGGTTGCCCCCGATCGCTCCAGCGCCGATAACGGTTATTTTCATGATTTGTCCTCTGTCTGGTCGCACTGCCCCCAGGGCAGCACGGGGTGACGGCGGGGCGAGCGGCCCGCGCCGGAGTCATGGGTGGGAAGGGTCGTGGGTGGGAAGGTGCGGGCGGCGCCCCGAGCGGCTATCCGGGAGTGTCGCCCGTTTCGTGCAGGCAGCCCATCGCCTGATCCGCGAGGTCGGGCAGGGACGCGGTCCCGCCGGTGGCGATCCAGGCGTCGGTGGCCGCGTCCAGACAGGCGATCGCCGCCGCGGTGAGCGCGTTCGCCCGCATGTCGGTCACCGGGTCGGGCCCGCCGAGCCGGCGGGAGACCTCCGGGGCGATCACGCTCTGCCAGCCCTGGGTCTTCTCCCAGTGGCGCGTCATCAGCAAGCACGCCTGGCTGAGCAGCCGCATCATGTCCGCGGGTGATCCGGGTCCACCGGGCCCGGCCTCGGTGATCACATCGAAGGCGCGGCGCAACGCGTACCAGGGGGTTTCCCCGGCGGGGCGGGCGGCGAGGGCATCGGCGACCTGACGGCCGTACTCACCGACCCGGCCGAGCACGACTTCCTCCTTGGTGCCGAAGTACCGGAAGAACGTGGTGCGCGACAGCCCGGCCGCGGCGGCGATCTGCTCCACGGTCGTGCTCTCGAAGCCCTGCTCGGCGAAGAGCCGGAAGGCGACGTCGCTGACCTCCGCACGCATCGCGGCACGCGTCCGCTCTCGCAGGGAGGCGCGCTTGGCAGGCGCGGGGTCGGATGAAGTCTTCGCGGAGTCGGCCATGCCACGAGTGTACACAGGCCCAACATGGAACGGAGTACCAAGTTGAGTTAACGTTGCATTTATAGACTCCGTACCACAAGAGGAATCAGCACTCCCACCGTCCCGAGGGCCAAGGGGTCAGCTCATCAGCGGGACGCCAGCCCAGCAGCGGGGCGGTAGAAAAGAACGGGGGACCGCGAACCTCCCCATCGTCGAACTGGCCACCGTCACCCCCGGCGGCAACAAGCCACAGCCCCTGCGCGAGGCCATCGACGCGTTCGATGGCCTTGGACGCAGCCCGACGGCCCGAAGACCAAGACGAGGAAGGGCGCCCTGAATGTTCAGGGCGCCCTTCCTCGTCGTATCCCAAGCAGGCGGCTGGTTAAAGCTGGCGGCTAAGAAGCCCCGAGCGCCCCCACGCTCTCCCCCGCCCCGATCCGCGCCCCCCGCGCCCAGTCCGCCGCGCGCATCGGCTTCTTGCCCTGGGCCTGGACCCACAGCAGCTCGACGGCGTACGAACCGGTGCCCACGTGAACATTGTTCTTGCCGACGGCCAGTTCACCGGGTGCGAGGTCGGTCCGCTCGGGCACGGGTGCGGCCTGGATGAGCTTGAGGCGCTCGCCGCGGAACACGGTCCACGCGCCGGGGGCCGGGGTGCACGCGCGCACCACCCGGTCCACCCGGAGGGCAGGGGCCGTCCAGTCCACCTGCGCGTCCTCGACGTTGATCTTCGGGGCGAGGGTGATGCCGTCGTTCGGCTGCGGTACGGCCTTCAGGGTGCCGTCCTCGATGCCGTCCATGGTCGCGGCGAGCAGGCCCGAGCCGGCGAACGCGAGCCGGGTGAGCAGGTCGCCGCTGGTGTCGGTGGGGCGGATCTCCTCGGTGACGGTGCCGTAGACCGGCCCGGAGTCGAGGCCCTCCTCGATGAGGAAGGTGGAGGCGCCGGTGATCTCGTCGCCGGACAGGATGGAGTGCTGCACGGGGGCGGCGCCGCGCCAGGCGGGCAGCAGCGAGAAGTGCAGGTTGACCCAGCCGTGCGCGGGGATGTCGAGGGCGACCCGGGGCAGCAGGGCGCCGTAGGCGACGACGGGACAGCAGTCGGGGGCGATCTCCCGCAGCCGCTCCAGGAACTCCGGATCGCGCGGCCTGCCGGGCTTCAGCACCTCGATGCCCGCCTCCTCGGCCCGTTCGGCGACGGGACTCGCCACCAGCCTGCGCCCACGTCCGGCCGGCGCGTCGGGCCGCGTGACGACGGCGGCCACCTCGTGCCGCTCGGAGGCGATCAGGGCGTCCAGGGCGGGAACGGCGACCTCGGGGGTACCGGCGAAGACGAGCTTCATGGGAGGGTTCGGGCCTCTCGGGCGGAGGTGGGCGGGCAGCGCACCAGTCTATGGCGCGCCCCGGCACCCGCGCCCGGCGGCTCACATCCGTCAACTCGGCGACACCCGCAGCGCACATCGGTCCAGCGGGGGCGTACGCATATGCCCCTACGCCCCCGGTGCGTGACCAGCGGAGCGTACAGGCGTTGGTCAAGAAAGAGTTGACCTCTATGGGCCGCATTCGCGCGGCCCGATCCTTTTCAACGCCGGTTCGAGAGGCTTGTTCATGGCCGACCACGCAACCCACGACGCCCAGGCTCGGGCCAGCCTGCACTTGCTGGTGCGGGACATCGAGCGGGTCCGCCGGCAGGTGGACGCACTGCGCACGCTCACCGCCCAGCTGGGCAACGTCTACCGCCCGCGCCGCTCGGGCCCCTCCACGGGCTTCGTCGTCTACGGACGCGCTCCCGCCCCGACGGTCCGTCTCGCGCAGGAGTTGCGGGACAGTGTCGAGACCCTGGTCACGGCCGCCGTGGACTTCGACCGCTCACTCGGCTTCTCGTGGGACGCGGTGGGCTCCGCCCTCGGAGTCACCAAGCAGGCCGTACACCGTCGCTACGGCGCCCGCCGCGCCGCGACCCAGGCCGCGGCCGACGCCGAGCGCACGACGGAGGCGGCGACGACCCGCCCGGTGGGCGTCAACACCGGCCTCCCCACCATGCCCGCGCTGCCGACCATGCCGACGCTTCCCACGGTCCCCGCGGCCCGCTCGATGCCGACCCAGCCCACAGCGGGCAGCCCCACCCTCCGCGACGAGGCCAGGCCCACGGCTTTCCCGGGCCCCCGAAACGGCTGACCCCACCCACCTCACCCAAACTCCACCTGCCTCCCGGCCAAAACCCGGGAGGCAGCGCCATGCGACCACAAGGCACCGAGAGCTCCTAGGCCGAAGGCCTTCTGAACCAACGGCGAACGGCCGGCCGCCAACGGCGAGAACCCCGACGGCAAACGCTCACCTCTCAACAAAGGCTGAACGGGCGGTGCGCGGGTGGGAGACACCCCGAGGCCGAAGGCCGAGGGAGCTACCCGATATCCGGCGGATCAACTCGCACCCGCACCACATCCCCCCCACCCCGAGCCATCCGAGCCGCCTGCGCCGCCTTCAACGCCGCGGCCAACGCCCCCCCGCTCCCCGGCCGCACCCGAATCAACGCCCGCTCCCACCGCTCCCCCGCCGGAGGCCCCCCCACCCGCCGAGCCCCACCCCCCGCAACCGGCACAGGCATCGGCACCGGCCCCAACACCTCAGCGTCAGCGGGCAGTTCCACAGCAGCGAGAAACTCCGCCACCGCCTCCGCCACCCCCGCCACCGCGGCCATCCGGGACACCGGCGGAAACCCCAACTCCCCCCGCTCGGCAAGCTCCCGCACCGCATGCCCCACGGGATCCCACCGCACGAGCGCCTGCACAGGCCGCAGGGTGGGTTCCGCCACCACGACCACAGTGCCCCCGACCCCCTGGGGCCGCACCAGCGCCCCCGCCGCGATCCACCGCCGCAACGCATCCTCCCCGGCCCGCAGATCAGGCCGCCCGAGCATCGCCCACCCGTCCAGCAGCAACGCCGCCGCATACCCCCCGTCGGCCACCGGCTCGGCCCCCGGCGTACTCACCACCAGCGCGGGCGTCCCCGGCACGGTGTCCAGCACCTGTTCCCGCCCGGACGTCCGCACCGGCACCGCGGGAAACGCCCGCCCCAGCTCCTCCGCGGTCCGCCGCGCCCCCACGATCTGCGCCCGCAGCCGGAACCCACCGCACTCGGGACAGTGCCAGGAGTTCTCCTCGACCCCGCACCACCCGCAGCGCAGCACGCCCGCGTCCTGCCCCTCCAACGGCCCGGCACAGTGCCGACAGCGCGCGGCGGCCCGGCACTGGGCGCACGCCATCCGCGGCACATACCCCCGCCGAGGCACCTGCACCAGCACAGGCCCGTGCTTCAGCCCCTCCCGCACCGCCTGCCAGGCCAGCGTGGGCAACCGCGCGGCCCGCGCGGCCTCGTCCCGCGCCAAGTCCCCGTCCCCCACGGTCCGTACGAGCGGCGCGGCCGACCGCACCTGGTCCCGCGACGCGACCAACGGCCGGGCCCACCCGCTCTCCACGAGCTGCGCCGCCTCGACGGTGCAGCTCCAACTCCCCAACAGAAACCCGCACTTGTCCTGAGCGGCCCGCAGCAGCAGCACCTCCCGCGCATGCGGCTGCGGTGCGTGCGGTTCGCTGTGACTGCCGTCCCCGTCGTCCCAGATCACGACGAGCCCCAGATCCTGGACCGGGGCGAACATCGCGGCCCGAGTCCCGACGACCGCCCGCACGGCCCCCCGCCGCACGGCAAGCCACTGCCGATACCGCTTCTCGGGCCCGGCGTCGGCGGTGAGCACCGCATGCCGTCCCTCCCCCAACAGAGCGGTCAGCGCGGCATCGACCCTCCCGGCGGCCCGCCCGTCGGGTACGACGACGAGCGCCCCCCGCCCCGAGGCGAGCGTCGCGGCGACGGCCCGGGCGATCTCCTCGCTCCACTCGGGCCCGGGCAAGGTATTCCACACAGCCCGAGGCGCACCCCCCGAGGCGAGCGCCTCCAGAAACCCGGCCCCCCGCTCGTACCGTGCCCAGGACCCCGCCTCGGGCGCCTCGGGCGGCGGCAACGGCGCAGGCGACGCCTTCTGCTCGGCCCGCGCGCTGCGCGGCGGCACGGCGAGCTGGAGTACGTCGGCGAGACTTCCGGCGTACCGATCGGCGACGGCCCGCGCCAGCCCCAGCAACTCCGCGCTCAGCACAGGCTCGGGCGATACCACCTGAGCCAGCGCGGCAAGTGGCCCCGAGTAGTCGGACTCGGCCAGCCGCTCGACGAGAAACCCGTCGATCAGCCCCCCGCCCTCGCGCCGTCCGTCCCGCACCCGATGCCGCCCGGCCCCGAACCTGACCCGCACCCGCACCCCGGGCTGCGCGTCGGCGTCGAGCTCCTCGGGCACGGCGTAGTCGAAGTACCGGTCGAGATGCAGCACCCCTTTGTCGACGAGCACCCGCGCGACCGGCAGCTCCCCGGCCAGCGCGGCCCCCCGCCACGTCCGCGGCTTGGCCTTGGGCCGCTTCGCCTGCCGCACACTCTCCCGAATCAGCGCAAGCTGCTCGGGCGGCGCACCCTCCGCCCCACCGTCCCGTTCCCCATCAGCGCTGCTCACCCTTGCATTCTTACCAAACCCGACTGACAACGCCCGAAGCCCGCCGCCCGCACCCGATCTCCTAGGCGCCGGCGAGGACCTGGACGATGAGTTCCTCCGCGAAGGCCATGTCCCCGTCCGGATCGCCGTCCCGGAACCGTCCCCCGGCCTCCGACGCGGCGAACCCGAGCATGAACGTGGACAGCAGCCGCTCCGCCCGCGGAATCCGCTCCTCCGGGAGACCGGCGGCGCGCAGGGCGTCGTAGACCGCGTTGCGAGGTCCGACGGCCTCCGGGGTGACCGCCGGGCGCTGGAAGAGCAGCAGGAACAGGTCGGGGTGACGGCGGGCCATGGCGCGCATGCTGCGGGCGAGCAGGCTCAGTTGCTCGCGCCAGTCGGCGGAGGGTTCGGGCACCTCGATCTCCAGCAGCAGCCGCTCCACGAGGCCGTCGAGGAGTCCTTGTTTGTCGCCGACGTGCCGGTAGAGGGTCATCGGGTTCACGTCGAGTTCCTGCGCGACGGCCCGCATCGTGACGGCCGACAGCCCCTTCCGGGTCGCCAACTCCCATGTCACGTCGAGCACTTGATCACGAGTGATCCGCCGTGGCGTCACTTGACATCCTCCCTCGAAGCTACGTATACACGGTATACGTATACGTTGTATATATCGAGGGAGCGGCCATGCTGACCGTCACCGGCCTGCGCAAACGATGGGGTCCCGTCCAGGCCCTCGACGGCTTCGACCTGCGGATCGAACCCGGCGAGATCTGCGGCCTGATCGGCCACAACGGCGCGGGCAAAACCACCTTCGCCCGCATAGCCGCGGGCCTGGAACGCCCCGACGCGGGCACGGTCGTGGCAGCCGGAGCGAACCTCACCACCGCCCCACGCTCCGCCCGCCGCCTGATCGGCCTGGCTCCCCAGGAACTGGCCCTCTACCCGACCGCCACCCTCCGCGAGAACCTGCGCCTCTACGGCGGCCTCGCCGGCCTCCGCCACACCGCACTCCACGCCGAACTGGCCGCCGTGACCGAGGCGTTGGCCCTCACCGGCGTACTCGACCGCCCGATCGCGACACTCTCCGGCGGCCAGCAGCGCCGCGCCCAGGCGGCCACGGTCCTCCTCCCCCGCCCCCGCGTCCTGCTCCTCGACGAACCCACCGTCGGCGCCGACCCCGCGACCCGCGAAGCGCTGCTACGACTCGTCATGACCCGCGCCGACGAGGGCGCCGCGATCTGCTACACCACGCACTACCTACCGGAGTTGGAGCACCTGGACGCCACCCTCGCGGTCGCCGCGTCCGGCCGGGTGATCGCCCGCGGCAACCGCGCCGACCTCCTGGACGGCCTCCCCGGCGAGGTCACCGTGACGTTCACCGGCGCCGTACCCGAACACCTGGCACAGCCGTCGGCTCCCCCGGGGGAACTGCGTTTCAGCGCCGCCGACCCGGCACAGGCACTCGCCCGGCTCCTCCGCGACCTCGGCCCCGACACGGCCAAGGTCCGCACGGCGGCGATCCGCGAACCGTCCCTCGACGACCTCTACCGCAGCCTCGCGGAGACCCACGATGCGGCCTGAACCGGCAACAGCCGGGCCCACCCCGGCCCGCCTCACCTGGGTCATGACCCGCCACACCCTCGTCCTGCTCGTCCGCGATCCGGGAACCCCGCTCGCGTACACCGTCATGTCCCTGGTGCTGCTGAGCGTGCTCCACCCGGTCCACGACCGCCTGGCGACCCCCGGCACCCCGGGCATCGTGCAGGCCGCTCCGGGCATCGCGGTGATGTTCACCCTGCTCGCCCTGGACGTGGCCGGACAACTCGTGCTCTCCGAACGCACCTGGAACACCTGGGACCGCCTGCGCTCGGGCCCGGCGTCCCCCTCGACGATCCTCGCCGGCAAGGCCCTGCCGCTGATCGCGCTGTTCCTGACCCAGCAAGCTGTCCTGTTCCTCTTCGCGACCGCCGCCTTCGGCTTCCCTCTCGCCGCAGGCACCTGGCGCCTCCCCCTGATGGCCGCTCTCTGGGCGACCTGCGTCACCGCCTGCGGCCTGGCACTCGGCGTCCACGCCCGCAGCCAGGGCCAGTTGGCCGCCGCCTCCGACATCGGCGCCCTCACGATCACCTGCCTCAGCGGCTGCCTGGTCCCCCTCACCGTCCTCCCCCACTGGGTCTCCACGGTGGCCCCCGCGACCCCGGGCTACTGGGCCCTCCAAGGCTTCCAGGCAGCGGTCACCGCCAACACCGACGCCTACACCCACGCGACGGCCGTCATCACAGCGATCACCACAGCGGCGCTCCTCATCTCGGCCCGCCACATCCACCGCTGACCCACCTCAACAGGGGTCACCAGCAACCGACTTGGGCCCGCCCATGGCAACACCGAGGCCCGGCTCCCCCAAGGGAAACCGGGCCTCGCGAAGCCTGAGTGCGGCGTGGAACTACAGCCCCGCGGCCTTCCGCAGTGCGTCCACGCGGTCGGTGCGCTCCCACGTGAAGTCGGGGATCTCACGGCCGAAGTGGCCGTACGCGGCGGTCTGGGCGTAGATCGGGCGCAGCAGGTCCAGGTCGCGGATGATGGCGGCCGGGCGCAGGTCGAAGACCTCGTCGATGGCCTTCTCGATCCGGTCCGTGTCGACCTTGGCCGTGCCGAACGTCTCGACGAACAGGCCCACCGGCTCGGCCTTGCCGATCGCGTACGCCACCTGCACCTCGCAGCGCGAGGCGAGGCCCGCGGCGACGACGTTCTTGGCGACCCAGCGCATCGCGTACGCCGCCGAACGGTCCACCTTGGAGGGGTCCTTGCCCGAGAACGCGCCGCCGCCGTGGCGGGCCATCCCGCCGTACGTGTCGATGATGATCTTGCGGCCGGTCAGGCCCGCGTCACCCATCGGGCCGCCGATCTCGAAGCGGCCGGTCGGGTTGACCAGCAGACGGTAGCCGTCGGTGTCGAGCTTGATGCCCTCTTCCACCAGCGCCTTCAGCTCGGCCTCGACCACGAACTCCCGGATGTCGGGAGCGAGCAGCGACTCCAGGTCGATGTCGGACGCGTGCTGCGAGGAGACGACGACCGTGTCGAGACGGACGGCCTTGTCGCCGTCGTACTCGATGGTGACCTGGGTCTTGCCGTCGGGACGCAGGTACGGGATGGTGCCGTTCTTGCGGACCTCGGAGAGGCGCTTCGACAGGCGGTGCGCCAGGAAGATCGGGAGGGGCATCAGCGTCGGCGTCTCGTCCGTCGCGTAGCCGAACATCAGGCCCTGGTCGCCCGCGCCCTGCTTGTCGAGCTCGTCCTCGTCGCCCTCGACGCGCTTCTCGTACGCCGTGTCGACACCCTGCGCGATGTCCGGGGACTGCGCGCCGATGGACACCGAGACGCCACAGGAGGCGCCATCGAAGCCCTTCTTCGAGGAGTCGTAGCCGATCTCCAGGATCTTGTCGCGGACGAGCTGCGCGATGGGCGCGTAGGTCTTGGTGGTGACCTCGCCGGCCACGTGCACCAGGCCGGTCGTGATCAGCGTCTCGACGGCGACCCGGGAACTCGGGTCCTCCCGCAGAAGCGCATCGAGAATGGTGTCGCTGATCTGGTCAGCGATCTTGTCGGGGTGACCTTCGGTCACGGACTCCGAGGTGAACAGGCGACGGGACACAACGCTCCCTGAGGTTGCAGCGGCTGCTGGCTGATCATTGGCGGACGGGACGGGAGCTGCGCCCGACGTCGTCCGAGAACAGTTTATCGGTCGCGGTCGACAGACGGTCCCCCTGTCTCGCCTCTCGGGAAGCGCTGTGACCTGCGGCACGCGCATTTTGCCGAATGGCGCGTGCCGTTGGCCAGAGCCGCCACGCACGAATGTCAGGTTTCGGCGAATCGACAGCCGGCTGAAACAATTCAGACGAGACGGTGTGCCACCAGGTCCCACACCGTCTCGGCCAGGGCTTCCTTCGGACCGTGGGGGACGGCGGTCTCACTGCCGTCGGCACCCAGCACCACCGCCTCGTTCTCCTCGGAACCGAACGTCTTGCGCTCGCCCACCTCGTTCACCACGAGGAGATCGCACCCCTTGCGTGCCAGTTTCGTACGGCCGTTGGCGAGGACGTCGTCCGTCTCCGCGGCGAATCCGACGACGATCTGTCCGGCGCGGGCGCGGTCGGCGGAGATCTCCGCGAGGATGTCCGGATTCCGCACCAGGACGATGGGGTCGGGTTCCTTGTCGTCCTTCTTCTTGATCTTCCCCGCCGCGTACTCCGCCGGGCGGAAGTCCGCGACCGCCGCCGCCATGACGACCGCGTCCGCGTCCGCGGCGGCCTTCAGCACCGCCTCCCGCAGCTGTACGGCGGTCCCGACCGGGACGACGTCGACGCCCGCCGGGTCCGGCAGTCCCGTGTTCGCCGCGATCAGGGTGACCCGGGCGCCCCGGGCGGCGGCGGTGCGCGCGAGGGCGTAGCCCTGCTTGCCGGAGGAGCGGTTGCCGAGGAAGCGGACCGGGTCGAGGGGCTCGCGGGTGCCGCCCGCGCTGACGACGACGTGCCGGCCCGTGAGGTCGGGCTCGCTGACGCCCCGCGCGAGCACCCGGCGGCAGACCTCGAAGATCTCGGTCGGGTCGGGCAGCCGCCCCTTGCCGGTGTCGACGCCGGTCAGCCGGCCGACGGCGGGCTCGATCACGACGGCGCCGCGGCGGCGCAGTGTCGCCACATTTTCCTGGGTGGCCGGGTGTTCCCACATCTCGGTGTGCATGGCGGGCGCGAAGACGACCGGGCAGCGTGCGGTGAGGAGGGTGTTGGTGAGGAGGTCGTCGGCGAGGCCGTGGGCCGCCTTGGCGAGCATGTCCGCCGTCGCGGGGGCCACGATCACCAGGTCGGCGCTCTGGCCGATGCGCACGTGCGGGACCTCGTGGACGTCGTCCCACACCTCCGTCGAGACGGGGTGCCCGGAGAGGGCGGACCAGGTGGCCGCGCCGACGAAGTGCAGGGCGGACGCGGTGGGGACGACGCGGACGTCATGGCCCGACTCCGTCAGTCTGCGCAGCAGCTCACAGGCCTTGTACGCGGCGATGCCACCGCTGACCCCCAGAACGACCTTGGGCTTGTCCACCGTCTCTCCCCGAGTTCGGAAACATGCGTGCGACTCGTGCGACCCGTACGACTCCATGACACACCACAGGCCCGGCAGTCGCGCTGCCGGGCCTGTGGATAAAGCTGCTGCGGTCTGCGGATATGACTATCCGCACACTCCGCGCAATGCGTCAGGTCGCGGGGCCCTCGACGGCCTCGGAGGTCAGCAGACCCGCGTTGATCTCGCGCAGGGCGATGGAGAGCGGCTTCTCGTGGACGTGCGTGTCGACGAGCGGACCGACGTACTCGAGGAGGCCCTCGCCGAGCTGCGAGTAGTACGCGTTGATCTGACGGGCGCGCTTGGCGGCGTAGATCACGAGGCTGTACTTCGAGTCGGTGGCCTCGAGGAGCTCGTCGATCGGAGGGTTGATGATGCCCTCGGGAGCGGTGATGGAAGAGGACACGCTCTGCCTTCCGAAAGATGGGATGAGATCGGAAAAACGATCACACAACTTCCATCAAGGCTAGCAGCTCGCGCGCTACGTCCTCGACGGAGGTGTTGACCAGGGTCGCGTCGAACTCGGGCTCGGCCGCCAGCTCGATCTTCGCCGCGTCCAGGCGGCGCTCGATCACCTCGGGCGGCTCGGTGCCCCGTCCGGTGAGCCTGCGCACCAGCTCCTCCCACGAGGGGGGAGCCAGGAACACCGAGTGCGCCTCGGCCATGGACTCGCGGACCTGCCGGGCGCCCTGGAGGTCGATCTCCAGGAGGACCGGTACGCCGGACTCCAGATGTTCGAGCACGGCCGTACGCGGTGTGCCGTAGCGGTTGCCGGCGAACTCGGCCCATTCGAGCAGCTCGCCGTTGGCGATCAGCTTGTCCATCTCCTCGTCGGAGACGAAGAAGTAGTGGACGCCGTGCTTCTCGCCGGGGCGTGGCTTACGGGTCGTCGCCGACACCGAGAGCCACACCTCGGGGTGTTCCTTGCGCATATGGGCGACGACCGTGCTCTTGCCGACCCCGGAGGGGCCGGAGAGCACGGTCAGCCGCGGACGTACGTCCGGGGGCTCGGGGGTCGTCCCCCGGAATGTTGCAGCCATGCAGCGATTATTCCAGCAATCCCGGTGTGCCCGGGACTCCCGGTCCGGAGTACCCGGACTCAGGAACCAGTGCTGCCGAACTCACGCTCCAGGGAGGCGATCTGGTTGGAACCAAGGCCACGGACACGGCGGCTCTCGGAGATGCCGAGTCGCTCCATGATCTGCTTGGCGCGGACCTTGCCCACGCCGGGCAGGGACTCAAGCAGGGCGGAGACCTTCATCTTGCCGATGACGTCGTTCTCCTGGCCCTGCTTGATAACGTCATGCAGGGAGGCGCCGGAGTGCTTGAGTCGATTCTTGACCTCGGCCCGCTCCCGGCGAGCCGCGGCGGCCTTTTCGAGCGCGGCTGCGCGCTGTTCAGGGGTAAGGGGCGGAAGAGCCACGCCTACGTCACCTCGGATGTCGAACTGTCGGATACGGACCGGTGAGGAACCTAGTCGCCCCACACCTGGGGAGCTACGAGCAACACGCTTGCCCGTTCACTCTGCTCGGAGACTAGCGGCCAGGGACGCCAGAGTCAGCGAGAACAGAGGAAAAGTCCTGGTCAGCCTGCGCCAGGCCGGACATTTCTGACATAACGCCCCCGATTTGAGGATGTATTCAGACTCAAGTCGCTCCGGAGCCGGTCGTCGGGCCACTCATCGGAGGACTCGATCGACCCGTTCGAACACCTCAGACGGTCGCAAAGGCGACGCGGATCTCCTCCGCGAAGCGGTCCGAGGCCTCCTGGAGCGCTCCGGCATCGGGACCGTGACGTAGAACACCCCGGCTCACGTTGGGGACGACATTGCGCAGCACCGGCCCGAAGACCCCGGGAAGATCGGTCGGCGTGGCCCCCTGCGCCCCGATGCCGGGCGCGAGGATCGGACCGTTCACGGCGAGGTCGTACGACGAAAGGTCCCCCAGGGTCGCGCCGACGACGGCCCCGAAGGAGCCGAGCGGGGTCTCCCCCGCGTTCTCGGCGGCCAGGTGGGCCAGCATGGTCGCTCCGATGTTCCGGCCGTCCGCGCGGACCGCGTGCTGCACCTCGCCGCCCTCCGGGTTGGAGGTCAGCGCGAGCACGAAGAGCCCGGCGCCGCTCTCCCGCGCCATGTCGATCGCCGGGGCGAGCGAGCCGTAGCCGAGGTACGGGGAGACGGTCAGGGCGTCGGAGAAGAGCGGGGAGTCCTTCCGGAGGAAGGACTCGGCGTAGGCGGCCATGGTGGAGCCGATGTCGCCGCGCTTGGCGTCCATCACCACCAGCGCGCCGGCCGCCCGCGCCTCCTCGACGGACTTCTCCAGGACGGCGATGCCGCGGGAGCCGAAGCGTTCGAAGAAGGCGCTCTGCGGCTTGAGGACGGCGACCCGGCCGGCGAGCGCCTCGACGACCGTGCGGCTGAACCGCTCAAGACCGGCGACGTCGTCGTTCAGGCCCCACTCGGTGAGCAGCGAGGCGTGCGGGTCGATGCCGACGCAGAGCGGGCCGCGCTCGTCCATGGCCCGGCGCAGGCGGGCGCCGAAGGGTTCCAGGGGGCTCATACCGGCTTCCTCACGTCGGCGCCGACCGCGTCGGCGAGGGTGGCGTACGGGCTCGTGCGCAGGCGTGCGGCGAGGCCCTTGTGGATGGCGCGGCCCCAGAAGGGGCCTTCGTAGACGAAGGCGCTGTATCCCTGCACCAGGGTGGCGCCGGCGAGGACGCGCTGCCAGGCGTCCTCGGCGTTCTCGATGCCGCCGACGCCCACGAGGGTGATGCGGTCGCCCACGCGCGCGTAGAGGCGGCGCAGTACCTCCAGGGAGCGGGCCTTCAGGGGCGCTCCCGACAGTCCGCCGGTCTCCTTGACGAGTCCGGGCTCGGAGGTCAGGCCGAGGCCCTCGCGCGCGATGGTGGTGTTCGTGGCGATGATGCCGCCCAGGCCGAGTTCGACGGCGAGGTCGGCGACCGCGTCCACGTCCTCGTCGGCGAGGTCGGGCGCGATCTTCACCAGGAGCGGCACGCGGCGGTCGGTCACCGCGCGGTCGGCGGCCTCGCGGACGGCGGTGAGCAGCGGGCGCAGGGCCTCGGTCGCCTGGAGGTTGCGCAGTCCGGGCGTGTTGGGCGACGACACGTTGACGACGAGGTAGTCGGCGTGCCGGGCGAGCCGCTCGGTCGACTTCACGTAGTCGGCGACGGCCTCCTCCTCGGGGACGACCTTGGTCTTGCCGATGTTGACGCCGACGACGGTCCTGAAGACCGCCTCACGGGCCTCCAGGCGGGCCGCCACGGCCGCGGAGCCCTCGTTGTTGAAGCCCATGCGGTTGATCAGCGCCCGGTCCGGCACGAGGCGGAACAGCCGCTTCTTGGGGTTGCCGGGCTGCGGCTCCCCGGTGACCGTGCCGATCTCGACGTGGTCGAAGCCGAGCATCGACATGCCGTCGATCGCGACCGCGTTCTTGTCGAAGCCCGCCGCGAGCCCGAAGGGGCCGTGCATGCGCAGTCCGAAAGCCTCCGTGCGCAGCTCCTCGTACCGGGGCGCGAGGGCCGCCGCGACGAACGTCCGCAGCACGGGGACGCGGGCCGCGAGGCGGATCCAGCGGAAGGCGAGGTGGTGGGCCTGCTCGGGGTCCATCCGTTGGAAGACGAGGTTGAAGAAGATCTTGTACATGGTGTCCTCATGGAGGAGGGGGACACCGTTTCCGGTGCCCCCCTCTCCGGCTGCTAGTCGCGGGCCGCGGTCAGGTGTTCGGCGTGTTCCTGGAGGGAACGCACGCCCACGTCACCGTGGTTGAGGGCGTCGATGCCCTGGACGGCGGCGGCGAGCGCCTGGACCGTCGTCAGGCACGGCACGGACCGCGCCACGGCCGCCGTACGGATCTCGTAGCCGTCGAGGCGGCCGCCGGTGCCGTAGGGGGTGTTGACGATGAGGTCGACCTCGCCGTCGTGGATGAGCTGGACGATGGTCTTCTCGCCGTTCGGGCCGACGCCCTCGGACTGCTTGCGGACGACCGTCGCGTTCAGGCCGTTGCGCTTGAGGACCTCGGCGGTGCCGGAGGTGGCGAGCAGCTCGAAGCCGTGGGCGACCAGTTCACGCGCCGGGAAGATCATCGAGCGCTTGTCGCGGTTGGCGACCGAGATGAACGCGCGGCCCTTGGTGGGCAGCGGGCCGTAGGCACCCGCCTGGGACTTGGCGTACGCCGTGCCGAAGACGGAGTCGATGCCCATGACCTCGCCGGTGGAGCGCATCTCCGGGCCCAGCACCGTGTCGACGCCGCGCCCGTGGATGTCGCGGAAGCGCGACCACGGCATGACGGCCTCCTTGACGGAGATCGGCGCGTCGAGCGGGAGTTCGCCGCCGTCGCCGTGGGCCGGGAGCAGCCCCTCGGCGCGGAGTTCGGCGACGGTCGCGCCCAGCGAGATGCGGGCGGCGGCCTTCGCGAGCGGCACCGCGGTCGCCTTCGAGGTGAAGGGGACCGTGCGGGACGCGCGCGGGTTGGCCTCCAGGACGTAGAGGATGTCGCCGGCCATCGCGAACTGGATGTTGATCAGGCCGCGGACGCCGACGCCCTTGGCGATGGCCTCGGTCGAGGTGCGCAGGCGCTTGATGTCGAAGCCGCCCAGGGTGATCGGCGGCAGGGCGCACGCCGAGTCGCCGGAGTGGATGCCGGCCTCCTCGATGTGCTCCATGACGCCGCCGAGGTACAGCTCGTGGCCGTCGTAGAGCGCGTCGACGTCGATCTCGATGGCGTCGTCCAGGAAGCGGTCGACCAGGACCGGCCGCGAGGGGCTGATCTCGGTGGACTCGGCGATGTACGACTCCAGGCGGGTCTCGTCGTAGACGATCTCCATGCCGCGTCCGCCGAGGACGTAGGACGGGCGGACGAGGACCGGGTAGCCGATCTCGTCGGCGATGGCCTTGGCGCCGACGAAGGTGGTGGCGGTGCCGTGCTTGGGGGCCGGGAGGCCCGCCTCGGCGAGGACCTGGCCGAAGGCGCCGCGGTCCTCGGCGGCGTGGATCGCCTCCGGGGACGTGCCGACGACCGGGACGCCGTTGTCCTTGAGGGCCTGCGCGAGACCCAGCGGGGTCTGGCCGCCGAGCTGGACGATGACGCCCGCGACGGGGCCCGCCTGCTGTTCGGCGTGGACGATCTCCAGGACGTCTTCGAGCGTGAGCGGCTCGAAGTACAGGCGGTCGGAGGTGTCGTAGTCCGTGGAGACGGTCTCGGGGTTGCAGTTGACCATCACGGTCTCGTAGCCCGCGTCGCTGAGCGCGAAGGAGGCGTGGACGCAGGAGTAGTCGAACTCGATGCCCTGGCCGATGCGGTTGGGACCCGACCCCAGGATGATGACCGCGGGCTTCTCGCGCGGGGCGACCTCGCTCTCCTCGTCGTAGGACGAGTAGAAGTACGGCGTCTTCGCGGCGAACTCGGCGGCGCAGGTGTCGACCGTCTTGTAGACCGGGCGGATGCCGAGCGCGTGCCGGACCTCGCGGACGACGTCCTCGCGCAGGCCGCGGATCTCGCCGACCTGCTGGTCGGAGAAGCCGTGCCGCTTGGCCTCGGCGAGCAGTTCCGGGTCCAGCTTGTCGGCGGCGGCCAGCTCGTCGGCGATCTCCTTGATGAGGAAGAGCTGGTCGACGAACCAGGGGTCGATCTTCGTGTACGCGAAGACCTCCTCCTGGGTGGCGCCCGCGCGGATGGCCTGCATGACGGTGTTGATCCGCCCGTCGGTGGGCCGTACGGCCGCCTCCAGGAGCTGGATCTTGTCGCCGGGGTCGCCGACGAAGGTGAACTGGCTGCCCTTCTTCTCCAGGGAGCGCAGCGCCTTCTGGAAGGCCTCGGTGAAGTTGCGGCCGATGGCCATGGCCTCGCCGACCGACTTCATGGTGGTGGTGAGGGTGGAGTCGGCGCTCGGGAACTTCTCGAAGGCGAACCGGGGGGCCTTCACGACGACGTAGTCGAGGGTCGGCTCGAAGGAGGCGGGGGTCTCGCGCGTGATGTCGTTCGGGATCTCGTCGAGCGTGTAGCCGACGGCCAGTTTGGCGGCGATCTTGGCGATCGGGAAGCCGGTCGCCTTGGAGGCGAGGGCCGAGGAGCGCGACACGCGCGGGTTCATCTCGATGACGATGACGCGGCCGTCGACCGGGTCGATCGCGAACTGGATGTTGCAGCCGCCGGTGTCGACGCCGACCTCGCGGATGATCGCGATGCCGACGTCCCGCAGGGTCTGGTACTCGCGGTCCGTCAGCGTCATCGCCGGGGCGACGGTGATCGAGTCGCCGGTGTGCACGCCCATGGGGTCGAAGTTCTCGATGGAGCAGACGACCACGACGTTGTCGTGTTTGTCGCGCATCAGCTCCAGCTCGTACTCCTTCCAGCCGAGGATGGACTCCTCCAGGAGGACCTCGGTGGTCGGCGAGAGGGTGAGGCCCTGGCCGGCGATGCGGCGCAGCTCCTCCTCGTCGTGCGCGAAGCCGGAGCCGGCGCCGCCCATGGTGAAGGAGGGGCGGACGACCACCGGGTAGCCGCCGAGCGTGTCCACGCCGGCGAGCACGTCCTCCATGGAGTGGCAGATGACCGAGCGGGCGGACTCGCCGTGGCCGATCTTCTGGCGGACGGCCTCGACGACGCCCTTGAAGAGGTCGCGGTCCTCGCCCTTGTTGATGGCCTCCACGTTGGCGCCGATCAGCTCGACGCCGTACTTCTCCAGGGTGCCCGCCTCGTGCAGCGAGATGGCGGTGTTGAGCGCCGTCTGACCGCCCAGGGTGGGCAGCAGGGCGTCCGGCCGCTCCTTGGCGATGATCTTCTCGACGAAGTCCGGGGTGATCGGCTCGACGTAGGTGGCGTCGGCGATCTCCGGGTCGGTCATGATCGTCGCCGGGTTGGAGTTGACGAGGATGACGCGGATGCCCTCGGCGCGCAGGATGCGGCAGGCCTGGGTGCCGGAGTAGTCGAACTCGGCGGCCTGGCCGATGACGATCGGACCCGAGCCGATGACCAGGACGGACTGGATATCGGAGCGCTTAGGCACGCTGGCCCTCCATCAGAGATACGAAGCGGTCGAACAGGTAGGCGGCGTCGTGCGGGCCGGCTGCCGCTTCCGGGTGGTACTGGACGCTGAACGCCGGCCGGTCCAGGAGCCGCAGCCCCTCGACGACCTGGTCGTTCAGGCAGACGTGCGAGACCTCGGCGCGGCCGTAGGGGGTCTCGGAGACCTGGTCGAGGGGCGCGTCCACGGCGAAGCCGTGGTTGTGCGCGGTGACCTCGACCTTGCCCGTCGTACGGTCCTGGACGGGCTGGTTGATGCCCCGGTGGCCGTACTTCAGCTTGTATGTGCCGAAGCCGAGCGCGCGGCCCAGGATCTGGTTGCCGAAGCAGATGCCGAAGAGCGGGGTGCCGCGCTCCAGCACGGCCTGCATGACGGCGACCGGGTGGTCGGCGGTGGCGGGATCGCCGGGGCCGTTCGAGAAGAACACCCCGTCGGGCTGTACGGCGTACACGTCCTCGACGGTCGCGGTGGCCGGGAGCACGTGCACCTCGATGCCGCGCTCGGCCATGCGGTGCGGGGTCATGCCCTTGATGCCGAGGTCGACGGCGGCGACGGTGTACTTCTTCTCGCCGATCGCGGGGACGACGTACGTCTCCTTGGTGGCGACCTCGGCGGAGAGGTCGGCGCCCGTCATCTCGGGGGCCTCGCGCACCTCGGCGAGCATGGTGTCGTCGTCGGGCAGCGCGGGCCCGGAGAAGATGCCGACGCGCATCGCGCCGCGCTCGCGCAGATGGCGGGTCAACGCGCGCGTGTCGATGCCGGAGATCCCGACGACGCCCTGGTTGCGCAGCTCCTCATCGAGGGAGCGGCGGGAGCGCCAGTTGGACGGCACGCGCGCGGGGTCGCGCACCACGTAACCGGCCACCCAGATGCGGGCCGACTCCGGGTCCTCGTCGTTGACACCGGTGTTGCCGACGTGCGGGGCGGTCATCACGACGACCTGGCGGTGGTACGACGGGTCGGTCAGGGTCTCCTGGTAGCCGGTCATGCCGGTGGAGAACACGGCCTCGCCGAAGGTCACCCCCACGGACCCGTAGGCACGGCCGCGGAAGATCCGGCCGTCCTCCAGGACGAGTACGGCGGGAACCTTGTCGGCTCCCCTGGTGGAGGTGGTCATCGTGCGCCTTCCGTGTCGGTCGTTTCGAGACTCTTGTTGATCATGCTGTTCAGGGTGTCGACCCACTCCGTGTGCTCGGTCGCATGGTCGGACCGGAAGCCGGAGTCGATCAGCCGGTCGCCGTGCGCCCACGTCACGACCAGGAGACCGCCCTCGCTGAGGACCTTCCCGGCGATGCCCTTGCCGAGCAGGGCCTCGCGCAGCGCCCCGGCCGGGATGAAGAAGTCGGTGGCTCCGGGTCGTACGACATCCAGGCCGGCCTCCGTCAGGGTCAGTTCGACCCGGCTGCGGGTGCCCAGGCCGTGCGCCACGATGCGGTCGAGCCACTGCCCGGCGGTGGTGGAGCCGTGGTAGCGGCCGCTCATCGTCAGTTTCGCCTCGCCGGGCTCTTCCGGCGACGTGGGCAGCTCGGGCAGGTCTCCCTGGAGGGTGCCGCGCCACTTCCAGCCCTCGCGCATCAGCCAGTAGACGAGCGCGATGAACAGGGCGAGGCCCACGAGCCAGCCGATGCGGGCGGCCCAGTCGGTCACCGGGGCGGACTTCTCCCCGGCCGCGAGGTGGGTCAGTTCCAGAGGTGTCACGTGAGCTTCCCGTCGACGAGCGTGGCCTTGCCCCGGAGCCAGGTGTGCGTCACACGGCCCGGCAGCTCACGCCCCTCGTACGGGGTGTTGCGGCTGCGCGACGCGAAGCCCGCGGGGTCCACCGACCCACGGTATTCCGTGTCGACGAGCGTGAGGTTGGCGGGCTCACCAGCCGAGACGGGACGGCCGTGCCCGTGTGCCCGCCCGATCTCCGCGGGCTTGACGGACATGCGTTCGGCGACCCCGGCCCAGGTGAGGAGCCCGGTGTCCACCATGGTCTCCTGCACCACTGACAACGCGGTCTCCAGGCCGACCATCCCCATGGCGGCAGCGGCCCACTCGCAGTCCTTGTCCTCGTGCGGGTGCGGGGCGTGGTCGGTGGCGACGATGTCGATCGTGCCGTCGGCGAGCGCCTCGCGCAGGGCCAGGACGTCCCGCTCGGTGCGCAGCGGCGGGTTGACCTTGAAGACGGGGTTGTAGGAGCGCACCAGCTCATCCGTGAGGAGGAGGTGGTGCGGGGTGACCTCGGCGGTCACGTCGATGCCCCGGGATTTGGCCCAGCGGACGATCTCGACGGACCCGGCGGTCGACAGGTGGCAGATGTGGACCCGGGAACCGACGTGCTCGGCGAGCAGGACGTCCCGGGCGATGATCGACTCCTCGGCCACCGCGGGCCAGCCCCCGAGCCCCAGCTCGGCCGAGACGACGCCCTCGTTCATCTGGGCGCCCTCGGTGAGGCGGGGCTCCTGCGCGTGCTGGGCGACGACTCCGCCGAATGCCTTCACGTACTCCAGGGCGCGGCGCATGATCACCGCGTCGTCGACGCACTTGCCGTCGTCGGAGAAGACGGTGACCCCGGCGGCCGACTCGTGCATGGCGCCCAGCTCGGCGAGCTTCTTGCCCTCCAGGCCGACGGTGACGGCGCCGATCGGCTGCACGTCGCAGTAGCCGTGCTCCCGGCCGAGCCGGTAGACCTGCTCGACGACACCCGCGGTGTCGGCGACCGGGAAGGTGTTGGCCATGGCGAACACGGCCGTGTACCCGCCGGCGGCGGCCGCGCGGGTGCCGGTCAGGACGGTCTCGGAGTCCTCGCGGCCGGGCTCGCGGAGGTGGGTGTGCAGGTCGACGAGACCGGGGAGGAGGACCTTCCCCTCCGCCTCGACGATCTCGGCGCCCTCGGCGCTCAGCCCGGCGCCCACCTCGGCGATGGTGTCCCCGTCGATCAGCACGTCCTGCGGCTCGCCGCCGAGGATCTTCGCACCACGGATCAGGATCTTGCTCATGTGACTTACTTCTCCTCGATACGGGCGTGGCTGACGGCGGGTTCGTTGCCGCCCAGAAGCAGATAGAGCACGGCCATCCGGATGGACACTCCGTTTGCGACCTGCTCGACGACGGTGCAGCGGTCCGAGTCGGCGACCTCGGCGGTGATCTCCATGCCCCGGACCATCGGCCCCGGGTGCATCACGATGGCGTGCTCGGGCATCTTCGCCATCCGCTCGCCGTCCAGGCCGTAGCGCCGCGAGTACTCGCGCTCGGTCGGGAAGAAGGCCGCGTTCATGCGCTCGCGCTGCACGCGCAGCAGCATCACCGCGTCGGACTTGGAGAGCGTGCTGTCGAGGTCGTACGACACCTCGCAGGGCCAGGACTCGACGCCGACCGGCACCAGGGTCGGCGGGGCGACGAGGGTGACCTCGGCGCCGAGGGTGTGCAGCAGGTCGACGTTCGAGCGGGCGACCCGGCTGTGCAGGATGTCGCCGACCAGCGTGATGCGCTTGCCGGCCAGGTCCCGCCCGATCCCGGTGTCCCGGCCGACGAGCCTGCGCCGCATGGTGAACGCGTCGAGCAGCGCCTGCGTCGGGTGCTGGTGGGTGCCGTCTCCGGCGTTGATGACGGCCGCGTCGATCCACCCGGAGGTGGCGAGCCGGTACGGCGCCCCGGAGGCCCCGTGCCGGATGACGACCGCGTCGACGCCCATGGCCTCCAGGGTCTGCGCGGTGTCCTTCAGGGACTCGCCCTTGGAGACGCTCGACCCCTTGGCGGTGAAGTTGATGACGTCGGCGGAGAGGCGCTTCTCGGCGGCCTCGAAGGAGATACGCGTACGCGTGGAGTCCTCGAAGAAGAGGTTCACGACGGTACGGCCGCGCAGGGTCGGCAGTTTCTTGATCGGCCGGTCGGCGACCCTGGCCATCTCCTCGGCGGTGTCGAGGATCAGGACGGCGTCGTCGCGGGTGAGATCGGCGGCCGAGATGAGATGACGCTGCATCTGTCAGGCTCCGTAAGGCAGTTCAGGTTCACGGACCGGGGGTCTGGGGGCGTCCCCCAGGAAGCACAGCCGGGCATGCGGAGGCGTGGCGTGCCGCGGGGGCACGGCGGCCGTCCGCTACGGGGTCTGCTTGGAGCCGAGCAGCACGGTGTCGCGACCGTCCTCCTCGGCGAGCTGGACCTTGACCGTCTCCCGCAGCGACGTGGGGAGGTTCTTGCCGACGTAGTCGGCGCGGATGGGCAGTTCGCGGTGGCCTCTGTCGACCAGCACCGCGAGCTGCACCGCGCGGGGGCGCCCGATGTCGTTCAGGGCGTCGAGGGCGGCGCGGATGGTGCGGCCGGAGAAGAGCACGTCGTCGACGAGGACGACCAGGCGGCCGTCGATGCCGTCACCGGGGATGTCGGTGCGGGCCAGCGCGCGCGGCGGGTGCATGCGCAGGTCGTCGCGGTACATGGTGATGTCGAGGGAGCCGACCGGGATCTTGCGGTCGGTGATCTCCTCCAGCTTGACGGCGAGCCGCTGGGCGAGGAAGACGCCCCGGGTCGGAATGCCGAGGAGCACCACGTCGTCGGCGCCCTTGGCGCGCTCGACGATCTCGTGGGCGATGCGGGTCAGGACCCGCGCGATGTCGGGGGCTTCGAGAACCGGCCGGGCATCGGACTCGTACTGCTGGGTGTCCATAAGAAACGGACCTCCTTCTCCGCCTCACGGGACGGACCTTAAAGGACGTCGGATTTGCGCCATCCACGGTAGCAGGCCGGGGTGACGTCCCTGATCACCCCTATGGAGTAATCGGCCGCGGCTACCACGGAAGAGCCGGTGCGGACCATTCGGCTTGACGCGGAAGCGTAACGCTGCGTAACCTCACAGTGAGTTACCAGCCGCGCGGCGCGGAAACACTGCAGCCGCGTCGACACAGTGTCCGGGAGCTATATGTCCAGCGAATACGCCAAACAGCTCGGGGCCAAGCTCCGGGCCATCCGCACCCAGCAGGGCCTTTCCCTCCACGGTGTCGAGGAGAAGTCCCAGGGACGCTGGAAGGCGGTCGTGGTCGGGTCGTACGAGCGCGGCGACCGTGCCGTCACCGTGCAGCGCCTCGCCGAGCTGGCGGACTTCTACGGGGTTCCGGTGCAGGAGCTGCTGCCGGGCACCACGCCGGGCGGGGCCGCCGAGCCGCCGCCGAAGCTGGTCCTCGACCTGGAGCGACTGGCCCACGTGCCCGCCGAGAAGGCCGGCCCGCTCCAGCGCTACGCGGCGACGATCCAGTCCCAGCGCGGTGACTACAACGGCAAGGTGCTCTCGATCCGCCAGGACGACCTGCGCACACTCGCCGTCATCTACGACCAGTCGCCCTCGGTCCTCACCGAGCAGCTGATCAGCTGGGGCGTGCTGGACGCCGACGCGCGCCGCGCGGTCTCGCACGAGGAGAGCTGAGCCCTTCTCCTGCTTGAGCAGAAACGTGCCGCCGGGGTGGCCGGAACTTCACGGTTCCGGCCACCCCGGCGGCTTTCTGCGGGCCTCAGGGGCCTCATGCGTACGGGAACGCCGGAGGGCCCGCAGCGGTGTCGCTGCGGGCCCTCCGGCGTTTTGCTCGCGTACTCGCGTCCTGCCTACGCCTCGTCCCGGCGCAGCGAGGGCTTCAGGTCCTTGAAACGGCCCAGCAGGCCGTTGACGAACGAGGGCGACTCGTCCGTGGAGAACTCCTTGGCCAACTGCACCATCTCGTCGAGGACCACGGCGTCCGGCGTCCCGTCGGCCCAGATCAGCTCGTAGGCGCCGAGGCGCAGGATGTTGCGGTCCACCACGGGCATGCGGTCGAGCGTCCAGCCGACCGAGTACTGCGCGATCAGCTCGTCGATACGGCGCGCGTGCTGCGCGTACCCCTCGACCAGCTCCATCGTGTACTCGCTGACGGGCGGCTGCCGGGTGTCGTCCCGGGAGAGCCGGATCCAGTCCGCGAGGACGGTCTGGACGCCGACACCGCGCTGGTCGCCCTCGAAGAGGATCTGGAAGGCGCGCTTGCGGGCCGTATTGCGGGCAGCCACGGTTAGCTGTTCACCCGGCCGAGGTAGTCGCTGGAGCGGGTGTCGACCTTGATCTTCTCACCGGTGGTGATGAAGAGCGGGACCTGGATCTGGTGGCCGGTCTCCAGGGTGGCGGGCTTGGTGCCACCGGTGGAGCGGTCGCCCTGGACGCCGGGCTCGGTCTCCTGGACGACCAGCTCGACGGCGGCCGGCAGCTCTACGAAGAGCACCTCGCCCTCGTGCTGGGCGACCGTGGCGGTGAAGCCCTCGATCAGGAAGTTGGCGGCGTCGCCGACGGCCTTGCGGTCGACCATGAGCTGGTCGTAGGTCTCCATGTCCATGAAGACGAAGTACTCGCCGTCCATGTACGAGAACTGCATGTCGCGCTTGTCGACAGTGGCCGTCTCGACCTTGACGCCGGCGTTGAACGTCTTGTCGACGACCTTGCCGGAGAGCACGTTCTTGAGCTTGGTGCGCACGAAGGCAGGGCCCTTGCCGGGCTTGACGTGCTGGAACTCGACGACGGACCAGAGCTGGCCCCCGTCGAGCTTGAGCACCAGGCCGTTCTTGAGGTCGTTCGTGGAAGCCACGGTTGCGGAATCTCCTGGACTGACGTGGACGACCCCGGGACACGCGCACAGCTCGAAAAGCTAGAGCGCGAGCAGCTCCTTGGTCGTGATGGTGAGTAGCTCGGGTCCGCCGTCCGCCTCAGGGCGCACGACGAGCGTGTCATCGATCCGGACACCGCCCCGGCCCGGGAGGTGGACCCCCGGTTCGACGGTGACCGGCACGCAAGCGTCCAGTTTACCCATGGCCGCGGGGGCCAACTGCGGGTCCTCGTCGATTTCGAGTCCGACACCGTGGCCGGTGAGGGGTGCGAGACCCTCGGAATGCCCCGCGGAGTCCAGCACCTGACGGGCCGCGCGGTCGACATCGCGGTAGGCGGCGCCGGGGGTCAGGGACTCCCTCGCGGCGCGCTGGGCGGCGAAGACGAGGTCGTAGAGATCGATCTGCCAGTCCGCGGGCGAGGTCCCGATGACGAACGTCCGGCCGATCTCGCAGCGGTAGCCGCGGTAGTCCGCGCCGAGGCAGACGGAGAGGAAATCTCCTTCCTCGACCCGGCGGTCGGTCGGCCGGTGGCCGCGTCTGCCCGCGTGCGGGCCGGTGGCGACGGAGGTCGCGAAGGCGGGGCCGTCGGCGCCGTGGTCGACGAGCCGTCGCTCCAGTTCGAGGGCGAGATGGCGTTCGGTGCGGCCGACGAGGATCGACTCCAGCAGCTCGCCGAGGGCCTGGTCGGCGATCTCGGCGCCGATCCTCAGACAGGAGATCTCCTCCTCGTCCTTGACCACCCGCAGTTGTTCGACCGCGCCGCCGACATCGGTGAGGCGGAGTGTGGGGGCGACCGAGAGGAGTGCTCTGTGGCGGGCCACGGTGAGGTGGTGTTCCTCCACGGCCATGGATTCCGCGCCCTGGGCCGCCGCGAGGTCCGCCGCCGCCACGGCCGGGTCGGCGCCGGGGGCCGCGAGGTCGTGGACGCGGAGGGATTCGTCGGGACGTCTCTCCGCGGGGCGGTCCTCGGGGGCGCCGGTGCAGACGAGGAGGTCCTCGCGCCGGCCCAGGAGCAGGACGGTGCCCTGCGGGGCCGGGCCCGCCAGGTAGCGCACGTTGGCAGGGCGGGTGACCAGGGTGGACTGGCTGCCTGCGGCTTGCGCTCGTTCTCTCAGCCTGGCTCGGCGGGCTGCGTAGACCTCTGACATGAGATGAGCGTAGGAGCGGTGGCTGGATTGTGCTGGTTGGGAGAGTGCCGTTCGGGGGAAGGGGGTGCGGGATCGGTGGTTTGCCGGGTGCGGGTCCGGTGGGGGCTGGTCGCGCGGTTCCTCGCGCCCCTTGGGTGGGGCGGGCTGCCCTGGGATTACCAGTTCGGGGGGCTCGCTATGGAGCGCGCCAGGACGTCGTTCAGGACCTGGGCCGTCTGCGGGACGTCCATGTGGGAGTTGTCGATGATCGGGAGGCCCGAGCCGTACCAGCCGGCCATGCGGCCGTGGATGCGGGCGACCTCCTCATCGGTGAGGCGGCGGTTGCCGGAGCGTTCGGCGTTCCGTTCCAGGACGATTTCCAGGCCCGGGAGGAGGACGACCGGGAGGAGGCCGGGGCCCACATGTCGTTTCCAGCCACCGAGGCCGACGACCGGACGGTCGGGGAAGACCGCGTCGTCGAGGATGCAGGAGATGCCGTTGGCGAGGAAGTTGCGGGCGGCGAAGCCGCAGGTGCGGCGGGCCAGGCGGTACTGGGCCTCGGAGTGGTCGTTCCAGCCTGACTGCGGGTCGGCGAAGCCCGAGCGGACCCATTCGCGGACGTCGTCGAGGCTGATGTGGGCCGTGGGGACGCGGCGGTGGTCCGCCCAGTACTTCGCGACGCTCGTCTTGCCCGCGCCTGCGGGGCCGATGAGCAGCACCGCGAGCGTCGTGGAGGTCGGATCGGCCGCGGCCTGAGCCGGTGGCGTGCTGGGCATGGGCACGGGGCCGCCCGGCGGGAGCTGGATGTGGCCGGTGGTGTCCGGGGCGTGCCGCGGAACCGCCTGGGGCAGCGGCGGGGTGGGCGCGAAGCCCGGGGCTGGCGGGGGCGGCACGGGGGCCGGGCCCGGATGGGGCGGCCCCGACTGCTGTCCGGCCGGGGACCAACCGGTGGTCGGTCCCTGCCCCGGCTGGTGGGGCGGCGGCAGCGGAGACCCCACTGCGTCCTGCATCCGGTGCCACTCCGTCTCGTCTTTTCCGGCTCGGTCGCCTCCGGGGCGCCGAAGCCGGTGCCGGGACCCCGCTCGTGCCCGCCCCTGCGGGCCGCCGCGCGATCACGGTCTCGACGCCGGCGCGTCCCTCCGGCTCACTCGCAGAAGGCAATGGGCGCTGGCAGCGGGCCCGAACCCGCTCCCTACCGAACGGTACCTTCCCCGGCCGCCATTTGGTGAACGGCCGGGGAGGGGCCGAAGTGCCCGTCCGCACAAGGCAATCAGGGCGGAAGGGCCGTGCGGGTACTTACTCGCCCACTTCGCCGTACGCGGCGAGGAGGACGGCCGGGTCGGGGCCCTCCAGCACCGTCGGCTTGGCGAGGCCGTCGAGGACGATGAACCGGAGCAGGTCGCCCCGGGACTTCTTGTCGACCTTCATGGTCTCCAGCAGCTTGGGCCACTGGTCGTACCGGTAGCTGAGCGGCAGGCCGACCGACGCGAGGACCGTGCGGTGCCGGTCCGCCGTCGCGTCGTCCAACCGGCCCGCGAGACGGCCGAGTTCGGCCGCGAAGTGCATGCCTACGGCGACTGCGGCGCCGTGCCGCCACTTGTACCGCTCGTTCTTCTCGATGGCGTGCGCGAGGGTGTGGCCGTAGTTCAGGATCTCGCGCAGGCCCGACTCCTTGAGGTCGGCGGAGACGACCTCGGCCTTGACCTTGATGGAGCGTTCGATGAGCTCGGCGGTGTGCGGCCCGGCCGGGGTGCGGGCGGACTCCGGGTCGGACTCGATGAGTTCGAGGATCACCGGGTCGGCGATGAAGCCGGCCTTGATGATCTCGGCGAGCCCGGAGACGTAGTCGTTGACCGGGAGGGAGTCCAGCGCGGCGAGGTCGCAGAGGACACCGGCCGGCGGGTGGAAGGAGCCGACCAGGTTCTTGCCCTCGGCGGTGTTGATGCCGGTCTTGCCGCCGACGGCCGCGTCGACCATGGCGAGCACGGTCGTCGGTACGGCGATCCAGCGGACCCCGCGCAGCCAGGTCGCGGCGACGAACCCGGCCAGGTCGGTGGTGGAGCCGCCGCCGACGCCGACGATGACGTCGGAGCGGGTGAAGCCGGACTGGCCGAGCGCCTTCCAGCAGTAGGCGGCGACCTCGGCGGTCTTGGCCTCCTCCGCGTTCGGCACCTGGATGGCGACGGCCTCGAAGCCCTGCCCGGCCAGGTCGGCGCGCAGCGCCTCACCCGTCTCGTCCAGCGCCTCGGGGTGGATGATGGCGACCCGCTTGGCCCGGTCGCCGATCAACCCGCCCAGTTCGCCCAGGAGTTGACGGCCCACCAGGACCTCGTACGGGTCGCTGCCCGCCGTGCCGCCGACCTGGATCCGCGTCACTGACTCGCTCATGCTTCCTTCAACTCCAGTGCGTCCAGGACGGCTTGGGTGACGTCCTCGGGGGTGCGGCCGTCCGTGGGTACCACGGCCTGCGCGACCTCGGCGTACAAGTGCCGCCTGGCTTCCATCAGTTCGCGCCACTGCTTGCGGGGGTTGATGGCGAGCAGCGGGCGGGCCGCGTTCAGGCCGGTGCGCCTGACCGCCTCCTCCACGTCCATGGAGAGGTAGACGACCCGGTGTCCGGCGAGCAGCGCGCGCGTGTCCTCGTCGAGGATCGAGCCGCCGCCGAGCGCGAGGACGCCGTCGTGCGCGGCGAGTGCCTGGTGCACGGCGCGCTTCTCGATCGCGCGGAAGACGGGCTCGCCCTCGTCGACGAAGATCTCGGCGATGGTGCGGCCCTCGGTGGCCACGATGTCGTCGTCGGTGTCCCGGTAGGCGACACCGAGCCGCTCGGCGAGCTGCTGCCCGACGGTGGACTTGCCGACGCCCATGGGACCGACCAGGACGACGAGCGGGGTCGCGGTCACCGGATGGCCAGGTTCTCGAGGTACGAGCGGACGTTGCGGCGGGTCTCGGGCACCGAGTCGCCGCCGAACTTCTCCGCGACGGCGTCCGCGAGGACCAGCGCGACCATCGCCTCGGCGACGATGCCGGCGGCCGGGACCGCGGAGACGTCCGAGCGCTGGTGGTGGGCCTGGGTGGCCTCACCGGTGACCACGTCGACGGTCTGGAGCGCGCGCGGCACGGTCGCGATGGGCTTCATCGCGGCGCGCACCCGCAGCAGTTCACCGGTGGACAGCCCGCCCTCGGTGCCACCGGAGCGGCCCGAGACCCGGCGAATGCCCTCGTCGGTGTTGACGATCTCGTCGTGTGCCTGCGAACCGGGCACCCGCGCCAGTTCGAAGCCGTCGCCGATCTCGACGCCCTTGATCGCCTGGATGCCCATGAGGGCACCGGCGAGGCGGGCGTCCAGCTTGCGGTCCCAGTGCACGTGCGAGCCGAGACCCACGGGAACGCCGTAGGCCAGGATCTCGACCACGCCACCCAGGGTGTCGCCGTCCTTGTGGGCCTGGTCGATCTCCGCGACCATCGCCTTCGACGCGTCCGCGTCCAGGCAGCGCACGGGGTCCGCGTCCAGCCTCTCGACGTCGTCCGGCGTGGGCAGCACGCCCTGCGGGGCCTTCGCGGAAGCCAGTTCGACGACGTGCGAGACGATCTCGATCCCGGCCGTCTCCTTGAGGTACGACCGGGCGACGGCACCGAGCGCGACCCGGGCCGCGGTCTCCCGCGCCGACGCGCGCTCCAGGATCGGGCGGGCCTCGTCGAAGCCGTACTTCTGCATGCCGGCGAGGTCGGCGTGACCGGGGCGCGGACGGGTCAGCGGGGCGTTGCGGGCGAGCCCGGCCAGGATCTCCGGGTCGACCGGGTCGGCGGCCATGACCTGCTCCCACTTGGGCCACTCGGTGTTGCCCACCATGATGGCGACCGGCGAACCGAGGGTGAGGCCGTGCCGGACACCGCCGAGGAAGGTGACCTCGTCGCGCTCGAACTTCATGCGCGCGCCGCGTCCATAGCCGAGCCGGCGCCGGGCCAGGTGGTCCGCCACCATGTCCGTGGTGATCGGCACGCCGGCGGGAAGGCCCTCCAGCGTCGCCACGAGTGCGGGACCGTGGGACTCCCCCGCGGTCAGCCAGCGCAACCTGCTCAACGGTGCTCCTCATGCTCGCGCCCTGGTACTGCCCTGCGTACGCACGTCCTCGCGTACGACGACGGCGAACCCGGGTGCGCGGCCCTGGCCCGCCGCCTCCGATCCTCCCACGTCCGGGGCGCGGACCTGGTCGACGGTCCAGGGAACGGACGCCGGACCCCTGACCCCGGCATGCGCAGGCGGTCGGGCGACGTCCTGCCCCACCGGATTGCCTCAGCGATCCGCCAGGGCCTTCTCCCCCGCCCGCCGCATCGCGTCCACCGGCGCCGACGGGCAGCCGGTCATCTGTTCCACCTGGAGCACCGCCTGGTGGACCAGCAGGTCGAGGCCGCTGACGACCGCGCCACCGTAGGCCGACCAGCGGGCCGCGAGGTCGGTGGGCCAGGGGTCGTAGAGGACGTCGAAGAGGGTGGTGGGGCGTTCCGGTACGGCGGCGGAGAGGGTGTCCGTGGCGCCGGCGGGGGTGGTCGCGACGACCAGGGGGGCACGCAGGCCCTCGGCGGCGTCGGCCCAGTCCGCGGTGCGTACGTCCACGTCCAGCCGCTCGCCCCACTCGCGCATCTCGGCGGCGCGGGCCGCGCTGCGGACGTAGGCGACGACCTCGCCGGTGCAGATGCGGGCGAGGGCGGCGAGGGCGGAGGAGGCGGTGGCGCCGGCGCCGAGGATCGCGGCGGAGTCGACCTGTTCGATGCCGTGTTCGCGCAGGGCGGCGACCATGCCGGGGATGTCGGTGTTGTCGCCGACGCGGGGGCCGTCCTCGGTGAACACGACGGTGTTGACCGCGTCCACGGACGACGCCGTCTCGCTGATCTCGTCCAGCAGAGGTATGACCGCCCGCTTCAGAGGCATCGTCAGCGACAGACCCGCCCACTCCGGGCCCAGGTCCGCGAAGAACCCGGGCAGGGCCGCCTCGTCCACGTCGAAGCGGTCGTACGACCAGCCGTCCAGCCCCAGCTCCCCGTAGGCCGCGCGATGCAGCACCGGGGAGAGGGAGTGGGCGATGGGGGAACCGAGCACGGCGGCCCGGCGGGCGTCAGTTGCCCGAGGTGGCATTGAACTTTTCCTTGAGTGACTGGAATTCGGCGTACGTCTTGGCGAATTCGGTCTTGTTCTCACCGTCGGTCGCCACGAAGTAGATCCAGCCGTCATGCGTCGGATTCAGCGCGGCGGCGAGTGCCTCGTCGCCTGGATTGTCGATGGGGCCGGGCGGAAGGCCCTTTTGCGTGTAGGTGTTGTACGGGTCCTTGTTGCTATTGATCTCGGACTCGCTGATGTGGATGTTGCTCTGGCCTTTCAGGTAATTGAAGGTCGAGTCGAACTGTAGATACCGGTTCGTCTCGGTGTTCGTGGCCTTGAGACGGTTGTAGACCACTTCGGCCATCTTGCGGAAGTCGTCGTGCGTCTTTCCTTCGGCCTGGACGAGGCTCGCGACCGTGATGACCTGCAACGGGTCTTCCAGATTGAGCGCTTTGGCTTTCGCCTCAAGGTCGATCGCACCGTATTTGTCGGTGGCCTGGGAGACCATCTGCTTGAGGACCGCCTCGGGTTTCATACCCTTTGCGGCGCCATAGGTGCCGGGGTAGAGGAAGCCCTCCAGCGGGTCCTTGATCTCCTTGTTGCTGTTCGCCCAGCTGGGCAGTCCGAGCGACTTGTAGTCCTTCTTCGCGACGGCCTTGGTGGTGCCGTCGGAAACCTGGAGTTTCTTGTCGATCGCCGCGTAGATCTTGGAGTTCCGCCAGCCCGTGGGGACGATCAGGTTGTCCTGGCTCTTGGGGTCGAGCATCAGCTTGACGGCGCTCGCGGCGGACATTTCCTTCCTGAGCAGAAAGACGCCGGCCTGGATCTTCTTGCCGTCGGGATTCTGCGACTGGGCGGCCACGAACGCGTCGACGCTCTTCACGACGCCCTTTTTCTTCAGCTCCTGGCCGATGGTGTAACCGCCCGCCCCCTTGGGGATGGAGACACTCACCGAACCGGTGCCGTCGCCCGCGTAGTCCGGCGCCGAGCCGAAACGGTTCTGGTAGAAGTGCCAGCCGAAATAGCCGACTCCGGCCAGACCGCCGCCGAACACCAGGACGACGACCAGGCAGGCGCAACCGTTGCGGCGCTTCCGCTCCTTGCCGCCTTTGTCCTTGCCTTTGCCGCCCTTGCCCCGCCGGTCACCGCGGCCGCGGCCGTCGTCCGGATCGTCGGCGTCGTCGTCATCGTCGCCCGCGAAGAACGCGTGCTCGCCCTGATCGAGTCCCGGGTCCCAGTCGGTCTTCTCCGGTTCCGGCTCGGTGCGCCGTCTGCCGGGCGGCTCCGGCGGGGGGAACGCGTCGGGCGTGCCGTAGAAATCGGGCTGTTGTTCGCCGTAGGCGGCGGCCTGCTGTGCGTACGGGTCGTTGGGGTCCGCGGCGTACGGAACCTGGCCGGGCACGCCGGTGCCGTCCCAGCCGCCCTGCTGGTATTGCTGCTGCTGACCGGCGTACTGCTGATGGCTCTGATCGGCGTACTGCTGCTGGTCCTGCTCGGGGTACTGCTGCTGGTCCGCCCACTGTTGCTGGCCGGTGTACTGCTGGGGGTGGCCCTGTTCGTCGTAGACCTGGTACTGCTGCTGCGCGTGACCGTAGTCGGCCTGCTGGCCGTGGCCCCAGTCGCCGTACTGCGGCTGCTGCGGCTGGTCCGGGTAGTGCTGCGGCTGGCCGCCGTAGGAGGACGGCTGGCCGACCTGGGCCTGCTGTCCTTCCCATCCGACGTCCCCGAACAACGGGTCCTCCGGATGCCACGGTTCGGAGCCTGGGCCCCGGCCATACTCAGTCATCGATCCCCTAGAGCCGCGAGGCGGCGGTCGCGGCGCTTGCGGCTCCGGCTCCCGTCCCGCCTCTTGCTGTGCCATGGCTGTTCGAACACCATCGCATCGCGCGGAACGTTACCGTATCGCGATCAGATGACCACTTCGACGCCCTCGCCGGGTGCTTTACCTGACACCCGTTCGGATTCCAAGGCCTGCTGCAGAATGATGACAGCTGCCGCTTGATCAATGACCGATCGGCCCTTCTTGGACTTCACCCCTGAGGCGCGCAGTCCCTGACTGGCCGTCACCGTGGTCATCCGTTCGTCCAACAACCTGACCGATACCGGTGCGATGCCCTTCGCGAGTTCCTGCGCGAAGGCCCTGACCTTGACGGCGGCCGGGCCCTCGCCCCCCTTGAGGGAGCGGGGGAGGCCGACGACGACTTCGATCGGTTCGTACTCCTCGGCGAGTTGCTTCAGCCTGCGGTGCGCCGCCGGGATGTCGCGGCCGGGGACGGTCTCGACGGGAGTGGCGAGGATCCCGTCGGGGTCGCAGGAGGCGACCCCGATCCGGGCGTCCCCGACGTCGATCGCGAGTCGACGTCCTCTTCGCATATTCGCGGCCGTTTCTTACTTGGCCGTGTCGGCGACGAGGCGCTCGACGGCGTCGACGGCGTCGCCGACGGCGGCCGGGTTCTGGCCACCGCCCTGGGCCACGTCCGGCTTGCCGCCACCACCGCCGCCGAGGGTCTTGGCGGCGGCGCGCACCAGGTCGCCGGCCTTGAGACCGCGCTCGCGAGCGGCCTCGTTGGTGGCGATGACGGTGAGCGGCTTGCCGTTGTTGACCGTGAACAGCGCGACCACGGCGGCCCGTCCGCCCTGGATGCGGCCGCGCACGTCGAGGACCAGCTTGCGCAGGTCGTCGGCGCTGGTGCCGTCCGGGACCTGACCGGTCACGACCGCGATGCCGTGGACGTCCTTGGCGGACTCGACGAGACCGGCCGCGGCCTGAAGCACCTTCTCGGCGCGGAACTTCTCGATCTCCTTCTCGGCGTCCTTCAGCTTGCCGAGCATCGAGGAGACCTTCTCCGGCAGCTCCTCCGGGCGCCCCTTGATCAGCTCCTGGAGCTGGGCGACGACCGTGTGCTCCCGGGCGAGGAAGTTGTAGGCGTCGACACCGACGAGCGCTTCGATACGGCGCACTCCGGAGCCGATCGACGACTCGCCGAGCAGCTTGACCAGGCCGAGCTGGGAGGTGTTGTGGACGTGGGTGCCGCCGCACAGCTCCTTGGAGAAGTCGCCGATGGTGACGACGCGGACCCGCTCGCCGTACTTCTCGCCGAACTCGGCGATGGCGCCCTGCTTCTTGGCCTCGTCGAGGCTGAGGATCTCGGCGTGCACGTCCAGGTCGCGGGCGAGCACTTCGTTGATCTTCTGCTCGACGTCGGTCATCACTGCCGTGGGAACCGCGGAGGGCGATCCGAAGTCGAAGCGGAACCGGCCCGGCTGGTTCTCGGAACCGGCCTGCGCGGCCGTCGGACCGAGGGCGTCACGCAGCGCCTGGTGCGTGAGGTGGGTGGCGGAGTGCGCGCGGGCGATGGCGGTACGGCGGCGGACGTCGATCGAGGCTTCGGCCTTGGCGCCGACGGTGACCTCGCCGAACTGGACGACGCCCTTGTGGACGTAGACCCCGGGCACCGGCTTCTGGCAGTCGCGGATCTCGATCACGGCACCGGACTCGACCTTGATGCGGCCGGTGTCGCCGATCTGGCCGCCGCCCTCGGCGTAGAAGGGGGTGCGGTCGAGGACGATCTCGACCTCGTCGCCCTCGGTCGCGGCCGGGGAGGAGACACCGTCGACGAGGATGCCGACGATGGTGGACTCGCCCTGGGTGTCCGAGTAGCCGATGAAGTCGGTCTCGCCGGCCTTGTCGGCGATCTCGCGGTAGGCACCGACGCCCGCGTGGCCGGTCTTCTTGGCCTGCGCGTCGGCCTTGGCCTGGTCGCGCTGCTGCTTCATCAGGCGCCGGAAGCCGTCCTCGTCCACGGACAGGCCCTGTTCGGCGGCCATTTCGAGGGTGAGGTCGATCGGGAAGCCCCAGGTGTCGTGGAGCAGGAACGCCTTGTCGCCGGCGAGGACCTTGCCGCCCGACTGCTTGGTGTCGGCGATCGCCGTGTCGAGGATGTTGGTGCCGGCCTTCAGCGTCTTGACGAAGGCGGCCTCCTCGGCCAGGGCGACGGTCTCGATGCGCTGGCGGTCGGTGACCAGCTCGGGGTACTGCTGGCCCATCATCGCGATGACCGTGTCAATGAGGTCCTTGACGACCAGACCCGTGGCACCGAGCAGGCGCATGTTGCGGATGGCGCGGCGCATGATGCGGCGCAGGACGTAACCGCGGCCCTCGTTGCCGGGGGTCACGCCGTCGCCGATGAGCATCACGGACGTGCGCATGTGGTCGGTGACCACGCGCAGGGAGACGTCCGACTCGTGCGAGTCGCCGTACTCGACGCCGGTCAGCTCGGTGGCCTTCTTGATGACGGCCATGGAGGTGTCGATCTCGTACATGTTCTGCACGCCCTGGAGAATCATCGCCAGGCGCTCCAGGCCGAGGCCCGTGTCGATGTTCTTGCTGGGCAGCTCGCCGAGGATCTCGAAGTCCTCCTTGCCGATGCCCTCGCCCCGCTCGTACTGCATGAAGACGAGGTTCCAGATCTCCACGTACCGCTCGTCGTTGACGGCCGGGCCGCCCTCGACGCCGAACTCGGGGCCGCGGTCGTAGTTGATCTCGGAGCAGGGGCCGCAGGGGCCGGGGACGCCCATCGACCAGTAGTTGTCCTTCTTGCCGAGGCGCTGGATGCGCTCGGAGGGGACGCCGATCTTGTCGCGCCAGATGGTCTCGGCCTCGTCGTCGTCGAGGTAGACCGTGATCCACAGGCGCTCGGGGTCGAGGCCGTAACCACCCTTGTCCTGGGGCGAGGTCAGCAGCTCCCAGGCGTAGGTGATGGCGCCTTCCTTGAAGTAGTCGCCGAAGGAGAAGTTGCCGCACATCTGGAAGAACGTGCCGTGGCGGGTGGTCTTGCCGACCTCTTCGATGTCCGGCGTGCGCACGCACTTCTGCACGCTGGTGGCGCGCGGCCACGGCGGCTTGACCTCGCCGAGGAAGTACGGCTTGAAGGGGACCATGCCGGCGGGGACCAGGAGCAGAGTCGGGTCGTCCGCGATGAGCGACGCCGAGGGGACGACGGTGTGGCCGCGCTCCTCGTAGAAGCTCAGCCAGCGGCGGCGGATTTCAGCCGACTCCATCAGTGGTCCTCATTCCGGTTGTACGAGTACGTCGTCCTGTCGACGGACTTCGGGTCAGTGCGGTTCTCGATCGCGGGGTACCGCCGGGCGGCGGGGAGTTCGGGGTCGACCGGGGCGTTGATCCCCAGCGCGTCGCCGAGTTCGGCCTCGCGCTGGGCCATGCCCGCGCGGACGTCGAGCGCGAAGTGCACCGCGCTGTCCTTGAGCTTGTGGCCCGCTTCGAGCGCCTTGTTGGCCGCGGAGACGGCGAGGTGCTCGGGGGTCAGCTGCTTCAGCTTGCGATTGACCTTGGTGGTCGCCCAGACACCGGCGGCTACGCCCGTGCCGAACCAGAACGTACGGCGGAACATCGCTCGGTCAGTCCTTCTTCCGGGTGCGCTTGCCCCGCCGTCCGGCCGGGACGGTACGGCCCACGATCACCGTGCGCCGGGAGGTGCCGGCGGGTGCGGGGACGTCCTCGCGGCGGCCGCCCAGGGCCCGGCGGACGCCGTAGCCGAAGGCCGCGACCTTGACGAGCGGGCCGCCGAAGGTGGAGGCGACGGTGGTGGACAGTGCGGAGGCGTTCGACGTGACCTCCTGGACGTCGGTGGCGATCGCGTCGACCCGGTCGATCTGGGTCTGCGCGGAGCGCACCGCCGCGGAGGCGTCCGCCAGCAGCGGCACGGCCTGATCGGTCACGTCCGCGACCAGCTTGGTGGTCGCCTTGAGCGTCTGGGCCACCCTCACCAGTGCGACGGCGAGGAAGGAGACCAGGATCGCCCAGAAGACGGCCACCAGGATTCCGGCCACCTCTCCACCGGACACCTGACACCCGCTCTCATAAACACCTGTTGATGACTCGTCCCGAGCCTATCGCGCCGGAGGCGACGCCCCGTGAACACCTGTGGATAACCGCTGCCGAGCCTATCGCGCCGGGGGCCGCGCTCTGTACCGCATTACCGCCCCGCGCACAGCGGAGTTGAGCGAAGCGATTGTACGGACTGAATACGGTTCAGTACGCTCCGTGTTCCATGCGAGCTTCCTCTGGCGCCGGCGCCACCGCAGACGGCAATCTGCCCCTGGAACCCGACCGGTTCGTGGGCCGCTCGGCCGAACTCGCCGAACTGGCACGGGCGCTCGACGCCTCGCGCCTGGTCACGGTGACCGGGCCCGGCGGGGTCGGCAAGTCGCGGCTCGCGGCCCACGCGGCGACCCGGTCCGCTCCCCCGGACGGCGTCTGGCGGGTCGAGCTGGCACCGGTGCGCGACCCGGAACTGGTGGACTTCGCGGTCGTGGAAGCGCTGGGGCTGACGGACCACACCGCGCGGCTGCCGCGCGAGGCGCTGCTCGGGCATCTGACGGAACGTCAACTCCTGTTGGTGCTCGACGGGTTCGAGCACCTGGTGGAGGTGTGCGCCGAGCTCGTGGCCGAGTTGCTCGGGCGGGTGCCGGGGCTGAGGGTGCTCGCGGTAGGGCGGCGGCCACTGGAACTGGCCGGTGAACGGATCGTCACGGTGGCTCCGCTCGGCGAGGACGAGGCGCTGGAGCTGTTCGCCGACCGGGCCGCGCAGCAGGGCGTGATCCTCGGGGACGAGCCGGGCGTACGGGAGCTGTGCCGGCGGCTCGACGGGATTCCCCTCGCGGTCGAGCTGGCGGCGGGACGGCTGCGGGCGCTGACGCCCGGGGAGTTGCTGGCGCGGTTCGACGACCGGTTCCGGCTGCTGGCGGGCGGACGGCGGGACGCGCTGCCCCGGCACCAGACGCTGCGCACGGCGATCGGCTGGAGCCATGAGCTGTGCACGCCCGAGGAACGGCTGCTGTGGGCGCGCCTCTCGGTGTTCGCCGGGCGCTTCGACCTGGAGGCCGCCGAGTACGTGTGCGGCGGCGACGGCCTGACCTCGGACGGCGTCCTCGACGTGCTCTCCGAACTCCTCGCCCAGTCCGTGGTGGTCCGCGACGAGACACCGACGGGCGTCCGCTACCGCATGCTCGACACGATCCGGGCCTACGGCGCCGACTGGCTGGAGGCGACCGGGGACGCGCCCCGGCTGCGGCGCAGACACCGCGACTGGTACCTGGGCCTGGCCACCTGGTGCGAGCTGGACTGGTTCTCGCCGCGCCAGGGCGAGGTCGCCGCGCGGGTCGAGGCGGAGCTGCCGAATCTGCGCGGCGCCCTGGAGTACTGCCTGACCGAGCCGGACGAGACGCACCTGGGCCAGTACCTCGCGGGCTCCCTGTGGTTCTACTGGGCGGGCTGCGGACGCCTCGCGGAGGGCCGGCACTGGCTGGAGCAGGCCGTGCAGCTGGACGCGGAGGACACCGCCAACGACCAGTCACGGCTGAAGGCCCTGTGGGTGCTCGGCTATGTGGCGATCCTCCAGGGCGACACCGTGCCCGCGCTGGCCGCCCTCCAGGAGTGCCGCGAAGAGGCGGACCAGGCCGCGAACCCCACGGCGGTGGCCTACGCCGAGCACCGCACCGGCTGTCTCGCGCTGGTCACCGATGACGTGGCACGGGCGGAGACCCTGCTGCGCTCGGCCCTCAACCGCTACCAGCAGATCGGCGAGTTGAACAGCAATGTGCTGATGGGCCAGGTCGAGCTGGCGATGACCCGCGCGTTCCAGGGCGACCTGGCGGACGCGGTGAAGCTGTGCGAGGACGTCCGCCGGGTCTGCGAGGACCACGGCGAGCGCTGGACCCGGGCCTACGCGCTGTACGTCCTGGCCTACGTCGCCTGGAGCGACGGCGAACTCGCCCTCGCCCGCGACCTGTTGGCGGACTGTCTGGGCAGCGCCCACGGCTTCCGCGATCTGCTGGGCTCGGTGCTCGCCGTGGAACTGCTGGCCCTCGTCACCGTGGCGGAGGGCGACGCGGCCGAGGCCGCGCTGCTCCAGGGAGCCGCTGCCGGGATGTGGCCCTCGGTAGGGCTGCCGTTGTTCGGCTCGGCGTACTACAACGCGCCGCACGAACTGTGCGAGGCGATGGCCCGCGAGCGCCTCGGCGACGCACGCTACGACGCGTGCGTACGGGAAGGGGCGCGACTCGGCCGGGAGGCGGCCGTGGCGCGGGCGCTCGGGCAGGAGCGGTCGTCCGGCACGCTGCCGGCACCGCGCGTACCGCCGCGGCGGACGGCGGCGATCGTGGACATGCGAAAGCCCGCCGCCTCCCCCACCTGGAAGGGCGGGGAGACGACGGGCTGACGCGGAGCTGGTGCTACGTCCGTGAGGTGATCAGCGGGCGTAGTACTCGACGACGAGCTGCTCGTCGCAGATCACCGGGATCTCCTTGCGGTTCGGCTCGCGGTCCAGGCGGAACGCCAGGGCGCCGAGGTTCACCTGGAGGTAGCGCGGGGTCTCGCCGTCGGGGGCGAAGCCACCGGCGCGGGAGACCTCGAACAGGGTCTTGCTGCGGCTGCGCTCGCGGACCATGACGACGTCGTCGGGCTTGACGCGGAAGGACGGCTTGTCGACCTTCTGGCCGTTGACCTCGATGTGGCCGTGGACGACCATCTGGCGGGCCTGGTAGATCGTGCGGGCGATGCCCGAACGCAGGACCAGCGCGTCGAGACGACGCTCCAGCTCGATGATCAGGGCCTCACCGGTCTTGCCCTGGACCTTGGAGGCACGCTCGTAGGCGCGGACGAGCTGGCGCTCGGACACGTCGTACTGCGCGCGCAGACGCTGCTTCTCCAGCAGACGGACCTTGTAGTCCGAGTTCTGCTTGCGGCCACGACCGTGCTCACCCGGCGGGTAGGGACGGGCCTCGAAGTACTTGACGGCCTTCGGGGTCAGCGCGATGCCGAGGGCACGCGACTTCTTGACCTTGGGGCGGGACTGGTTCGCCACGGTGTCTCTTTCCTGGTTATCGGCTTGTCAGGGTGATGAGAGAGGTCGCATCCGCAGCCGGGGAAACCCTCCGGACCCCTTGCGGGACCTGGTGGGCAGCCGCTCCCCTGAGCTGGGCACATACGTGCAGCACGCGAGTGGCCCACCGACCTTTCCCGTCTTGCGACGGGTGGTGGTGGGCTGCCCGCGACACCATTCGAACGGTGCGCGACGCTCCTGGAGCCGGTCCGAGGATTGGGTCCTTCGACTGGCTCCGGCTGACCGTCCCGTTCTGACTGCACGGGACACAGCGCTTCGACGGATTCTACAGGGTGCTCAGGACCGCTTACGACCAAGGTGCTGCCTGGTCCACTCCACGGCGTCCGCGTACCGCGCCTCGGCCCCGTGCCGGGTGGGCTCGTAGTACTCGCGGTCCTTCAGCTCCTCCGGGGCGTACTGCTGCTCGGCGATGCCCTCCGGCAGATCGTGCGGGTAGACGTACCCCTGCGCGTGCCCGAGCTTGGCCGCGCCCTTGTAGTGCCCGTCCCGCAGATGCATCGGCACCGGGCCCGCGTGCCCCTTGCGTACGTCCTCCATGGCGGCGCCGATCGCGGTGGTCGCCGCGTTCGACTTGGGCGCCAGGGCGAGGGCGATGGTGGCATGGCTGAGGGTGAGCGCGGCCTCCGGGAAGCCGATCATCGCCACGGCCTGGGCGGCGGCGACCGCGATCGGCAACGCGTTCGGATCCGCCAGGCCGATGTCCTCGCTCGCCGAGATCATCAGGCGGCGGGCGATGAAGCGGGGGTCCTCGCCCGCCTCGATCATGCGGGCCAGATAGTGCAGGGCGGCGTCGACGTCGGAGCCGCGGATGGACTTGATGAGGGCGCTGGCCACGTCGTAGTGCTGGTCGCCGTCGCGGTCGTACTTCACCGCCGCGCGGTCGACGGTCTCCTCCAGGGTCTGGAGGGTGATGTCCGGCTCGCCCTTGTCGAGGGCGGCCCCGGCGGCGGCCTCCAGGGCGGTCAGCGCTCGGCGGGCGTCGCCGCCGGCGATGCGCAGCAGGTGGTTCTCGCTGTCCTCGGGGAGGGTGACCGCGTTCTTCAGGCCGCGGTCCTCGCTCAGGGCGCGGCGGAGCAGGGCGCGCAGGTCGTCGTCCGTGAGGGGTTCGAGGGTGAGGAGGAGGGAGCGGGACAGGAGCGGGGAGATCACCGAGAAGTACGGGTTCTCCGTGGTCGCCGCGATCAGGGTCACCCAGCGGTTCTCGACGGCCGGGAGCAGGGAGTCCTGCTGGGCCTTGCTGAAGCGGTGGATCTCGTCCAGGAAGAGGACGGTCTCCTTGCCGAAGCCTCCGGTGGCGCGGCGGGCGCCGTCGATGACCGCGCGGACCTCCTTGACGCCCGCGGTGATCGCGGACAGCTCCACGAACCGCTTGTTCGTCGCCTTCGAGACGACGTACGCGAGGGTCGTCTTGCCGGTGCCGGGCGGGCCCCAGAGGATCACCGAGGAGGGTCCGGCGGGGCCGCCCGCGCCCTCGCCGACCAGTCTGCGCAGGGGCGAGCCCGGCTTCAGCAGGTGCTGCTGGCCCACCACCTCGTCGAGGGTGCGCGGGCGCATCCGCACCGCCAGGGGACTGCTGGACGGGTCCTTCTCCTGGCGTTCTTCCGCGGCGGCGGTGAATAGGTCGGGCTCCACGTCCAAAACCCTATGTCACGCCACTGACAATCCCGTCGGGGCCGGGGTCAGTGCCTGGCTAGGCCCAGAGCTGGGTGCCCCAGCGGGTCAGGATCAGCATCGCGATGATGCCGACGTGGGTGACCGGGAGGACCCAGGTGAACTCGCCCAGGAAGTTCTTCACCGGGCGCGGGGCCTTCAGGAAGTCGTTGCGGATGTTGAACGACGTGACGTACCAGAACATCGTGATCGTGGCGACCCAGGCCAGCGAGCACCACAGGCACAGGGCGTTGATCCGGTACAGCGACTGGAACTGGAGCCAGGTGCAGAAGCCCACCCCGAAGAGGGTGCCGAGGTTGAAGGTCAGCCAGTACCAGCGCGGGAACTTCACCCGGGTCAGCAGGCTGATGCCGACGCAGATGACGATGCCGTAGCAGACGAGGCCGAGCATCGGGTTGGGGAAGCCGAAGGCCGCGGCCTGCTTGCTCTCCATGACGCTGCCGCAGGAGACGATCGGGTTGATGCTGCAACTCGGGGTGAAGGTCTTCCCGGCTACCTTGCCCTCGAGGATCTTGAACTTGTCGAGCGTGATGACCCAGGCGGCGAGCAGTCCGGCCGCTCCGGTGATCACCATCAGCACGGCGAAGGCCCGGCTGCTGCCCACCGTGCGCGGCTCGCCGGCCGTGTGCTCCGGCTCGGAGTCGGTGGAGACGTCCTTCACTGTCGTCTTGCTCATCACGCCGATCCGTCACTTGAGAGTTGGACTTTCTTCGGGCAGGGCCATTGTGCCGCACGCACCCCTGTGTCCACCGTTCGGTGGACATAAGGAAGTCCGCACGGTCGTCCCTGAGCGCTCGATTCCGGACGATGCTCGTGACATGACAAAACAGGCGAGCGAACTCGCAGTGGATGTGCGGGGGCTGCGCAAGCAGTACGGGGACGTGACCGCCGTCGACGGAATCGACCTGGAGATCCGCACGGGAGAGGTGTTCGGCCTGCTCGGACCCAATGGAGCGGGCAAGAGCACCACGGTCGAGATCCTCCAGGGCAACCGCGGCCGGGACGCCGGCGAGGTCTCGGTGCTCGGTTCCGACCCGGCGACGGGCACACGCGCGTGGCGTTCGCGGGTCGGAATCGTCTGGCAGGACGAATCCGCACCCGCCGAGTTGACGGTCGGCGAGACCGTACGGCATTTCGCCCGCTACTACCCGCGTCCGCGCGACCCGGAGGAGGTCATCGGACTGGTCGGTCTCGACGCCAAGGCGGACAGCCGTATCAAGGCGCTGTCGGGCGGCCAGCGCAGGCGTCTCGACGTGGCCCTCGGCGTCATAGGCGGCCCCGAGCTCCTCCTCCTGGACGAGCCGACGACCGGGTTCGACCCGGCGGCCCGGCGCCAGTTCTGGGACCTGATCCGCAAGCTCGCCGACGAGGGCACCACCATCCTCCTCACCACGCACTACCTGGAGGAGGCCGAGAACCTCGCCGACCGCCTCGCGATCGTCGCCAAGGGCCGCGTGGTCGCCGAGGGAGAACCAACCGCCCTGCGCGAGCGCCACGGCACCGGGGCGACCGTCGAGTGGACCGAGCCGGACGGCACCCCGCGCGCGGAGCACACGGAGACTCCTACCAAGGTCGTAGCCGAGCTCATGCGCCGCTTCGACGGCGAGATCCCCGGTCTGCTGGTGAGCCGGCCCACCCTGGAGGACGTCTACCTCCGGCTGACCGGGCAGGAGGACGCGCGGTGACCACGACCACGACCGCCGTACGGACCGGAACGAAGACCTCCGGGCAACGGCTGCCCAACGCCTGGGGACTGGGCCTGCGACGCGGGGGCCTCGAACTCAAGCAGTTCTTCCGCCAGCGCGACCAGGTGGTGTTCACCTTCGCCTTCCCGGTCGTCTTCCTGTTCCTGTTCGCGTCGATCTTCAGCGACGACGTCCGGGGCGCGGGCGTGACCGCCTCCCAGCTCTACGTCCCGGCGATGATGGCCGCCGGCATCATGTCGACGAGTTTCCAGTCCCTCGGCATCTCGATCGCGATCGAACGCGACGAGAAGGTGCTGCGCCGGCTGCGCGGCACCCCGATGCCGCCTGCCGCGTACTTCCTCGGCAAGATCTGGCTGGTTCTGGTCACGGGCCTGATGGAGACCGCGATCCTCCTCCTCGTCGGCACCACTTTCTACGACGTGGACCTGCCCTCGTCCGCGACGAAGTGGCTGGACTTCGGCTGGATCTTCGTCCTCGGTCTGACGGCGTGCGCGCTGCTCGGCATCGCGATCAGCTCGGTCCCGAAGTCCGGCAAGAGCGCGACCTCCGTGGTCGTCCTGCCCTTCCTGGTCCTGCAGTTCATCTCCGGGGTGTACATCTCCATCGACACCATCCCGGACTGGATGCTCAACATCGGCGCCCTGTTCCCACTGAAGTGGATGTGCCAGGGGCTGCGCGGGGTGTTCCTGCCCTCGTCGGCGCAGGTGCTGGAGCAGGCCGGGAGGTGGGAGTTCGGGAAGATCGCGCTGGTGCTCGCGGCGTGGTGCGTCGGAGGATTGCTGCTGTGCCTGCTGACCTTCCGGTGGAAGAACCGGCGCGACGGATGAAGGCTCCGCACGGGCCGTCGGGCTCGTACACCTGGGACCGCTCCTTCCGGCTCTGGGACACGTACTTCGCCCTGATCTGGCTGGCCACCCTGGTGTTCGTGCTCGGCACGAGCCATCCGGGGTGGCCGGTGCGCGTCACGGCCGCCGGCCTGCTCGTCCCACTGATCCCGCTCTACGTCCGGATCGGGCGCCCGGTCCTCCAGGGCGACCCACCGGACGAACGCAGGGCCGTCGGCTACCTCGTCGCGGAGATGGCGCTGTTCCTGCCCTCCGCGGTCCTGGTCGGCGAGACCCGGCTGCTGGCCTTCGCGCTCGTCCCGCCCTGCTTCATGGTGCTGCGGCTGCGCTGGGCGCTGATCGCGGTGACCGTCATCAACATCGTGCCCGTGATCGGCTGGACGCTGCTGTGGTGGCCCGGCGCGCAGGACGTGTTCTTCAACTCGGTCTTCGCGGTGGTCACCCTCGTCTTCTCGATGGCCCTGGGCACCTGGATCATCCGTGTCATCGAACAGAGCCAGGAGCGCGCCGAGTTGATAGCCGAACTGGACGCCAGCCGCCACGAGGTCTCCCGGCTCTCCTCGGCGCACGGCGCGCTCGCCGAACGGGAGCGCATGGCCCGCGAGATCCACGACACCCTCGCCCAGGGCTTCACCAGCCTGCTGATGCTGGTCCAGGCCGTCGAGGCGGAGCTGGACGACGATCTCCCGCAGGCCCGCCGCCACTTGGCCCTGATGGACGAGACGGCCCGCCAGAACCTCGCCGAGGCCCGCGCCCTGGTCACCGGCGGCACCCCGGCCGACCTCGCGGACGCCTCTCTCCCCGACGCACTGCGCCGGCTCGCCGCCCGCCACGACGCGACCCTTCAAGTGGTCGGCCCGGTACGCGCGTTGCCCGCCGGGCCCGAGGTCGTGGCCCTGCGCTCCTGCCAGGAGGCTCTGGCCAACGCCCGCAAGCACGCGGGGAGTTCGGTGGCGGTGAGCCTCGCACTGGAGTACTCCGACGATCAACTCACCGTGTCGGTACGGGACGACGGGTGCGGCTTCGATCCCGGTGCGGTGTCCGGCGGCTACGGGTTGGCGGGGCTGCGGACCCGGGCGGCCGAGGTGGGTGGGACGGCGGTGGTGCGGAGTGCGGCGGGCGAGGGGACGACGGTGACGGTCAGGTTGCCGGTCTCACCTGCGTCGCCCGTATCCCCTGTGTCCGCCGTATCGCCTGTGCCTCCTGTCTCCGCTGTACCGCCAGTGTCGCCTGCATCGCCTTCGAGGAGTCCCCGATGATCCGGATCGTCCTGGCCGACGACCATCCCGTCGTACGGGAGGGTCTGCGCGCCATGCTCAGTGCCGAGCCGGATCTCGATGTCGTCGCCGATGCGTCCAGTGGGCCCCAGGCGGAGGCGCTGGCGGCCGAACTCCGGCCCGACATCGTGCTGATGGACCTGCGGATGCCGGGTGGTGGGGGTGTCGACTCCATCGTGCGGATGAGTGCGGCCGGATTGTCCTGCCGGGTGATCGTCCTCACGACGTACGAGACCGACCGGGACATTCTGCGGGCCGTGGAGGCGGGGGCGGCGGGTTATCTGCTGAAGGACTTGCCCCGGGGTGAACTCGCCGACGCGGTACGGGCCGCCGCGCGTGGCGAGACCGTGCTGGCGCCTTCCGTGGCGGCGCGGCTGGTCGACCAGTTGCGGACCAGGCCTGAGCGGCCTCGGCTGTCGGTGCGGGAGGTCGCGGTGTTGCGGTTGGTGGCGGAGGGGTGCACCAATGCGGAGATCGGGCGGCGGTTGTACATCGGGGAGTCGACCGTGAAGACTCATCTGCTGCGGGTCTTCGGGAAGTTGGGGGTGGATGACCGGACGGCGGCGGTGACGAGTGCGATGCGGTATGGCTTGCTGGACTGAGGTTTCTCGCCCCCTCCGCCCCTACCCGTCCCATCCTTCTGGGGCTCCGCCCCAGACCCCACTCCTCAAACGCCGGAGGGGCTGAGTTGTCGCCGGTCGGCGCTTGATCTTCCAGCCCGTCCGACGTTTGAGGACGAGGCCGTTCAGGCCGAAGCGGGGGTCTGGGGGCGGCAGCCCCCAGGGACGGGACGGGTAGGGGCGGCGGGGGCGAAGAACCCCCCGTCCTCAGCCGAGCTTCGACTCCAGTTCCGCCACGATCTCGTTCACCCCGACCGCCGACTGCTCCCCGGACTCCATGTCCTTGAGCTGGACGACGCCCTCGGCGAGGTCACGCTCGCCGGCGACGATGGTGTAGCGCGCCCCGCTGCGGTTCGCGTTCTTCATCGCGCCCTTGAGCCCCTTGGAGCCGTAGGAGAAGTCCGCCGCGATACCGAGCTTGCGGAGTTCGGTGACCTTGGCGAAGAGGACCCGGCGGGCCTCCTCACCGAGGGGGACGGCGAACACGCTGGTGGACGCGGGGAGTTGGAGCTCGACACCCTCCGCCTCCAGGGCGAGGACCGTACGGTCGACGCCCAGCGCCCAGCCCACGGAGGGCAACGCGGGCCCGCCGATCATCTCGGAGAGGCCGTCGTAGCGCCCGCCGCCGCCCACCGCGGACTGGGACCCCAGCCCGTCGTGGACGAACTCGAAGGTCGTACGGGTGTAGTAGTCCAGACCGCGGACCAGCTTCGGGTCGTCCTCGAAGGCGACGCCCGCGGCCGTGATCAGCTCGCGGACCTCCTCGTGGTACGCCTTGCAGGCGTCGCAGAGGTAGTCGCGGAGCAGTGGCGCGTCCGTCAGCTGCTTCTGGACGTCGGGGCGCTTGTCGTCGAGGACGCGGAGCGGGTTGATGTCCGCGCGGCGCAGGGTGTCCTCGTCGAGGTCGAGGCCCCGGAGGAAAGTCTGGAGCGCCTCCCGGTACACCGGACGGCACTCCTTGTCGCCCAGGCTGTTGAGCAGGATGCGGAAGTTCCGCAGCCCCAGGGAGCGGTACGCCTGGTCCGCCAGGATGATCAACTCGGCGTCCAGCGCCGGGTCCTCCGCACCGATCGCCTCGGCGCCGACCTGGGAGAAGTGGCGGTAACGGCCCTTCTGGGGGCGCTCGTAGCGGTAGTAGGAGCCGGAGTACCAGAGCTTGACGGGGAGGTTGCCCAGCTTGTGCAGGTTGGCCTCAAGGGCCGCGCGCAGGACGGAGGCCGTGCCCTCGGGGCGCAGGGCGAGCCGGTCGCCGCCCTTGGTCTCGAAGGCGTACATCTCCTTGGTCACGATGTCGGTGGACTCACCCACACCGCGCGCGAACAGCTCGACGTTCTCGAAGCCGGGGGTCTCGATGTAGCCGTAGCCGGAGTTCCGCAGCGGAGTGGCGATGGCCTCGCGCACGGCGAGGTACTTGGCCGACTCCGGCGGAATCAGGTCGTACGTGCCCTTGGGGGCCTGAAAGGTGCTCACGAAAATCTCGTCACATTCCTCGTCGGGGAGCTTTCACGTCAGCGCCGCGTTCGGGGCGGACGGCGGCCACTTCCCGCAGATACGGGTTGGTGGCGCGCTCCTGGCCGATGGTCGTCTGGGGGCCGTGGCCGGACAGCACCACGGTCGAGTCGTCGAGCGGCAGGCACACGCGCGCCAGCGAGTCGAGGATCTCGGCGTGGGAGCCGCCGGGCAGGTCGGTGCGTCCGATGGAGCCGGCGAAGAGCAGATCCCCGGAGAAGAACACGGACGGGATGTCCGTGGTCTCGGGCATCTGGAAGGTCACCGACCCCTTCGTATGGCCCGGCGCGTGCGCGACCGAGAACTCCAGGCCCGCCAGCTCCAGCCGCGCTCCGTCGGTCAGCTCCTTGACGTCGTCCGGCTCCCCCACGGTCAGCTCGCCCATCAGCGGCATCCCGATCGAGCGGCCGAGCGCCTTCTCGGGGTCGCTCATCATGAACCGGTCCTCGGGGTGGATCCAGGCGGGCACGTCGTGCGCGCCGCACACCGGGACGACCGAGGCCACATGGTCGATGTGGCCATGGGTGAGGACGACCGCGACGGGCTTGAGCCGATGCTTCCTGAGCGCTTCCTCGACTCCCTGGGCGGCCTGATGGCCCGGGTCGATGATCACGCACTCCTCACCGGCGGCGGGGGCGACGAGATAACAGTTCGTCCCCCAGGCCCCGGCGGGGAACCCGGCAATGAGCACGATCGTCCTTCGTTGTGTCGATACGGGAGGGGATAAGCATCCCTGCCTCAGTGGTCAGAGCCTACCGGCGCTGCCGAATCCTCAGCGAACCCATATACGGTACGGGGCACACGCAGGCGGTCGGCTCATGAGACGCACGCGTCCCAGTCGGCGTACGAGACGCATGAGGAGAGAATCCGGTGGTCACCCAGGAACAGCGGAAGCGGCAGCTCGCGCGGGAGAAGTTCTTGCGGCAGCAGCAGCGGCGTACGACCGCTCGACGCAAGGCGCGTATGCGCAACTCGGTGATCGCGTCGGTGCTCGGCGTGATCGTGATCGGCAGTGTGCTGCTGTACACGACCGACGCCTTCAAGGGCAAGGACGACAAGTCGAAGGCGAGCGCGGACGTCACGCCCAGCGCCTCGCCGACGAAGAAGGCCCCGGACCCGTGCGCGAAGCCGGCCGCCGGCAAGATCAAGACCGCGACCTGGAAGAAGGAGCCGGCGGTCACGATCGACAAGTCCGCCAAGTACACGATGAAGCTCGCGACGACCTGCGGCGACATCGACATCGCGCTCAAGACGTCGGCCGCGCCGCACACCGTGAACTCGTTCGACTTCCTTGCCGCCAAGGGCTACTTCGACCACACGAAGTGCCACCGGCTCACCACCACCGGCATCTACGTGCTCCAGTGCGGCGACCCGACGGGCGCGGGCAGCGGCGGCCCCGGGTACACGATCCCGGACGAGAACCTGAAGGACACCAGCCTCAAGGGCGGGGTCTACCCGGCGGGCACGGTGGCGATGGCGAACACCGGTCAGAAGCACACCGGCGGCAGCCAGTTCTTCCTCGTCTACAAGGACAGCCAGCTTCCAGCCAGCTACACGCCGTTCGGCACGATCGACGCGGCGGGCATGAAGGTCCTCGACAAGATCGCCGCTGCTGGGGCGCAGGCCGCCGACCCCACGACGGGCAACACCGCTCCGAACGCGACCGTTGTGATCAACAAGGCGACCGTGACGAAATCCTGACCGTCAACAGCGAATTTTCGGTCGTGCGGGATGCGGACAGGCCGCCCGCCGGTCGCCTATGTTGGCCGTGACGAAACTGTGGACGATGCCCGGGGGCGCTGAGGCCCCGTGCAGGCATCATGTGGAGGAGGCGCTGTGAGCAGCGACCCGTGGGGCCGCGTCGACGAGACGGGGACCGTGTACGTGCGTACGGCCGACGGCGAGCAGGTCGTCGGTTCCTGGCAGGCCGGCTCCCCTGAAGAGGCGCTGGCCTACTTCGAGCGCAAGTACGAAGGCCTGGTTGTCGAGATCGGCCTCCTCGAGAAGCGCGTGAAGACCACCGATCTGTCGGCGAAGGACGCGCAGGCCGCCGTCGACCATCTGCGCGAGCAGGTCGACGCCCACCACGCGGTGGGCGACCTGGCGGCGCTGGGCGTCCGGCTGGACAAGCTGGTGGAGACCGTCGAGGCGCGCCGCGAGGAGCGCAAGCAGCAGCGCGCCAAGCAGTCCGACGAGGCCCGGCACGCCAAGGAGGCGCTGGTCGTCGAGGCGGAGGAGCTGGCGCAGTCCGACCAGTGGCGGGCGGCCGGTGAGCGGCTGCGGGCGCTGGTGGACACCTGGAAGGGCCTGCCGCGCCTGGACCGCAAGTCGGACGACGAGCTGTGGCACCGCTTCTCGCATGCCCGGTCGGCCTTCTCCAAGCGCCGCAAGGCGCACTTCGCGTCGCTGGACGCGCAGCGCGAGGAGGCCCGCAAGACCAAGGAGAAGCTGGTCGCCGAGGCCGAGGGTCTGTCGGCCTCGACGGACTGGGGCCCCACGGCCGCGCGCTACCGCGAGCTGATGGCCGACTGGAAGGCGGCGGGCCGCGCCCAGCGCGAGCACGAGGACGATCTGTGGAACCGCTTCCGCGGCGCCCAGGACGTCTTCTTCGCCGCCCGCAGCTCGGTCTTCGCCGAGCGGGACGCCGAGCAGACGGAGAATCTGAAGCTCAAGGAGGAGCTGGCCGAGGAGGCCGAGAAGCTCCTGCCGGTGACCGATCTGAAGGCGGCCCGTGCGGCCTTCCGTTCGATCAACGAGCGCTGGGAGGCCATCGGCCATGTGCCGCGTGACTCCCGCCCGAAGGTCGAGGGCCGGATGCACACGGTCGAGCGGGCTTTGCAGGAGTCCGAGGAGGCCGAGTGGCGCCGGACGAACCCGGAGGCACGCGCGCGTGCCGAGGGTCTCACCGGTCAGCTCCAGGCCGCCGTGGACAAGCTCACGGGCCAGATCGAGCAGGCCCGCGCCCAGGGCAACACCTCCCGCGCCGACAAGCTCCAGCGTGAGCTCGATGGCCGGCAGGCCCTGCTGGAGCAGGCGCTGAAGGGCTTGCAGGAGTTCGGCGGCTGATCCGTCCGCACGCATACGAAGAGGGGCTCCCGTACATCACGTACGGGAGCCCCTCTTCGTGGAAGCCCACTTCGTTGAAGCCGTATGCCTACGTCTTGTTGCGCGCCGACGTCACCCGGTACACGTCATAGACGCCCTCCACTCCCCTGACCGCCTTGAGGACGTGGCCCAGGTGCTTGGGGTCGCCCATCTCGAAGGTGAAGCGGGAGGTGGCGACGCGGTCGCGGGAGGTCTGCACGGCCGCGGAGAGGATGTTGACGTGCTGGTCGGACAGGACGCGGGTGACGTCCGAGAGGAGCCGGGAGCGGTCCAGGGCCTCGACCTGGATGGCGACCAGGAAGACCGAGGACTGGGTGGGCGCCCACTCGACCTCGAGGATGCGTTCGGGCTCGCGGGACAGTGAGTCCACGTTGACGCAGTCACTGCGGTGAACCGATACGCCGCTGCCCCGGGTGACGAATCCGATGATGGGGTCGCCGGGGACGGGCGTACAACAGCGGGCCAGTTTGACCCACACGTCGTCGACGCCCTTGACGACGACACCGGGGTCGGCGTTCGACCGGCGCTTGCGCCCGCGGCCGTGCGCCGGCGGCACGCTCTCGTCGATCTCCTCGGTGGCCGCCTCCTCGCCGCCGAGCGCCTGCACCAGCTTCTGTACGACGTTCTGCGCGGCGACATGGCCCTCGCCGATCGCCGCGTACAGCGAGGAGATGTCCGGGTAGCGCATCTCGTGCGCCAGCGTGACGAGGGAGTCGCCGGTGAGGATGCGCTGGATCGGCAGGTTCTGCTTGCGCATCGCGCGGGCGATGGCATCCTTGCCCTGCTCGATCGCCTCGTCGCGGCGCTCCTTGGAGAACCACGCTCTGATCTTGTTGCGGGCGCGCGGCGACTTCACAAAGCCGAGCCAGTCGCGGGAGGGGCCCGCGCCGGGCGCCTTGGAGGTGAAGACCTCCACCAGGTCGCCGTTGTCCAGGGTGGATTCGAGCGGTACGAGCCGCCCGTTGACCCGTGCTCCTATGGTCCGGTGGCCGACCTCCGTGTGCACCGCGTACGAGAAGTCGACCGGGGTGGCGCCCGCCGGCAGCGCTATGACGTCGCCCTTGGGGGTGAAGACGAAGACCTCGTTGCGGGACAGGTCGAAGCGCAGGGACTCCAGGAACTCGCCCGGGTCCTCGGTCTCCTTCTGCCAGTCGAGCAACTGGCGCAGCCACGCCATGTCGTTGAGGTGGTCGTCCTTGCCGGTGGTCCGGGGCGTCTCGGAGCGCACCTTGGAGGTGCCGGCGACGGCCTCCTGCTTGTACTTCCAGTGCGCGGCGATGCCGTACTCGGCGCGGCGGTGCATGTCGAAGGTGCGGATCTGAAGCTCGACGGGCTTGCCGTTGGGGCCGATCACGGTCGTGTGCAGCGACTGGTACATGTTGAACTTGGGCATCGCGATGTAGTCCTTGAACCGGCCGGGGACCGGGTTCCATCGCGCGTGCACGGTGCCGAGTGCCGCGTAGCAGTCGCGGACGGTGTCCACGAGGACGCGGATGCCGACCAGGTCGTAGATCTCCGCGAAGTCACGGCCGCGGACGATCATCTTCTGGTAGACGCTGTAGTAGTGCTTCGGGCGGCCGGTGACGGTCGCCTTGATGCGGGCGGCGCGCAGGTCGGTCTGGACCTCGTCGGTCACTATGGCCAGGTATTCGTCACGCTTCGGTGCCCGCTCGGCCACCAGCCGGACGATCTCGTCGTACATCTTGGGGTAGAGGATCGCGAAGGCGAGGTCCTCCAGTTCCCACTTGATGGTGTTCATGCCCAGGCGGTGGGCGAGCGGCGCGTAGATCTCGAGGGTCTCGCGCGCCTTCTTCTCCTGCTTCTCGCGCTTGAGGTAGCGCATGGTGCGCATGTTGTGCAGGCGGTCGGCGAGCTTGATGACCAGGACGCGCGGGTCCTTGGCCATGGCCACGACCATCTTGCGCACGGTCTCGGCCTGCGCGGCCTCGCCGAACTTGACCTTGTCGAGCTTGGTGACGCCGTCCACGAGCAGCGCGACGGAGTCGCCGAAGTCGCGGCGGAGCTGGTCGAGGCCGTACTCGGTGTCCTCGACGGTGTCGTGCAGCAGGCCCGCCATCAGCGTGGCCGGGTCCATGCCCAGCTCGGCGAGGATCGTGGTCACGGCGAGCGGGTGCGTGATGTACGGGTCGCCGCTCTTGCGCTTCTGGCCGCGGTGCCAGCGCTCGGCGACCTGGTAGGCGCTCTCGACCTGGCGGAGGGTGGCCGTCTCGATCTTCGGGTCGTTGCTGCGCACTATCCGCAGCAAAGGCTCCAGGACCGGGTTGTACGGGTTGGAGCGCTGGACGCCGAGGCGGGCGAGGCGGGCGCGGACGCGGTTGGAGGAGCCACCGCCGGTGCGGGCGGGCTGGCCTGCCGTGGGGCGGGGCGCGGGGGTGGCCGCCGGGCGCTCGACCTGGGCGGGCTTGGGGCGCGAGGGCTCGGCCGCCTTGTCGGCGGGCGCCGACCGGTCGTGCTCCGCCGCCGGGCGCGGTTCGCTCGGTGCGGTGCTCGCGCTCGTGGCGGGCTCCGCCGCGGGGCCCGGGGTGGGCTCGGGCTTGGCGGCGGTCAGGGGCTGGGCCTCGTCTGCCAAGAGGACTCCTCGTGCGCGATCCGGGTCCCCCGGTCAGGCTCCGGAGTGCCCATGGTAGCGATCCCAGGCTCCGGGCTCGCCTTCAGCCCGATGTGAGGGCCGTCTACCGCTCCAACACGAGAGGCGGGCACCGGATTCCTCCGGGCCCGCCTCCGCGGTGTCCTACGGGTGTCCCAGGGCTTTCCTGCGGCCGTCCTGTGGATGTCCCGGGATTCTTTTTTCCGCCGGCGCTCAGAGCTGGAGCAGTGCCTCCACGGGAGCGCCTTGCAGCGTCGGCTCCAGCCGGGCCCGGCCGTTGAGGAAACCCAGCTCCATGAGGACGGCGACGCCCGCGATCTCGGCGCCCGCCCTGCGGATCAGCTGAAGGGAGGCCTCGGCGGTGCCGCCGGTGGCCAGGACGTCGTCGACGACCAGGACGCGGTCACCGGCGCTCAGGTCCTCGGCGTGCACCTCGATCTCGGCGGAGCCGTACTCCAGGTCGTACGCCTGGCTGAGGGTGGCTCCGGGGAGCTTGCCCGCCTTGCGCACGGGGATGAAGCCGACGCCCGCGCGGACGGCCACCGGAGCACCGAGGATGAACCCACGGGCCTCCAGACCGACGACCTTGGTGGCGCCGGTGCTCACGACGACCTCGGCGAGGGCGTCCGTGAGGGCCGTGAACGCGGCCGGGTCCGCCAGGAGCGGGGTGATGTCCTTGAACACCACACCCGGCTCCGGGTAGTCGGCCACATCGCGGATACGGCTGAGCAGCAGCTCCTGGATGTCGGTCATCGGCGCTTCCCCGAGGGACGGCCGCGGCCGCGGTTACGGGACGCCGGCTGGGTGCGCGGGCCTACGACGGCTGCCGCGTCCTCGTGCTCGTCGTCGTAGTCCTCGTCCGACGCCTCGGCGGGCTCGGGCTCGACCGGAGTGCCCTGTGCGGCGGCCTGGGCCCGCTTGGCGAGGACGCGCTTCTTGAGCGCCTTCATCTGCGGCTCGGCCTCCTTGAGGTCGGCGACGAGCGGCGTGGCGATGAAGATCGAGGAGTACGCACCGGCCGCGAGGCCGACGAACAGCGACAGCGAGATGTCGTTCAGGACGCCCGCGCCGAGGAAGCCGCCGCCGATGAACAGCAGGGCCGCGACCGGGAGCAGCGCGACGACCGTGGTGTTGATGGAACGCACCAGGGTGCCGTTGATCGAGCGGTTGGCGATGTCGCTGTAGGTCCAGCGGGTCTGCTTGGTGATGTCCTTGGTCTGCTCCTTGAGGCTGTCGAAGACGACGACCGTGTCGTAGAGCGAGTAACCGAGGATGGTCAGCAGACCGATCACCGTGCCGGGCGTGACCTCGAAGCCGACGAGGGCGTAGATCCCGATGGTGATGGTGATGTCGTGGATCAGGGCGACGAGCGCGGCCAGGGCCATGCGCCACTCGAAGGCGATCGCCAGATAGATCACGACCAGCACCATGAAGATCGCCAGGCCCTCCCAGGCCTTGTTGGCGACCTGGTCACCCCAGCTGGGGCCGACCAGGTCGGCGGCGATGCTCTCGGTGCTGGTGCCGAGGTCCTTGGCCAGCTTCGACTTGATGCTGTCGGACTTGTCGGTGTCGATGCCCGCGATCTGGATGCGGAGGCTGCCGTCGCCGAGCTTCTGGACGACCGCGTCGTGGCCGGAGGCGTCCTGGGCGAACTTCTCGGCCTGGCTGACCGAGGCGCTCATGTTCTTCGGCGTGGTGAAGGCGGCGCCGCCCTGGAACTCGATGCCCATGTTCAGACCGCGCACCGTCAGGCCGAGGATGGCCGTGATGGTGATCAGGATCGAGATGCCGTACCAGATCTTGCGATTGCCGACGAAGTCGTACCCGACCTCGCCACGGTGCAGTCGGGCGCCGAGGTTGCCGAGTTTCGACATCTCACGCCTCCTTCGGGTCGACGGGGGCGGAGGGGCGGCGGGTGCGGCGCAGGGGCGGCTTGGCGCCGAGTGCCTTCGGGTCCAGGCCGGAGTACTTGTGGCCGCTGGAGAAGAACTTGCGGCGGGCGAGGATCGTCATCAGCGGCTTGGTGAAGAGGAAGACGACGACCACGTCGAGCACGGTGGTCAGGCCGAGGGTGAACGCGAAGCCCTGGACCTTGCCGACGGTGACGATGAACAGCACCGCGGCGGCGAGGAACGACACGAAGTCGGAGACCAGGATGGTGCGCCGGGCGCGCGGCCAGGCCCGCTCGACGGCGGGACGCAGCGAGCGGCCCTCGCGGATCTCGTCCCGGATGCGTTCGAAGAACACGATGAAGGAGTCCGCGGTGATACCGATCGCGACGATCGCGCCGCAGACCGCCGGGAGGTTCAGCGCGAAGCCGATACCCGGGCCGAGCAGCGCCATGATCACGTAGGTGAGGATGGCGGAGACCAGCAGCGAGGGGATCGCGATGACCGACAGGCCGCGGTAGAAGATCAGCAGGTAGATGACGACCAGCGCGAGGCCGATCGCGCCCGCGATCAGACCGGCGTGCAGCTGCTCACCGCCGAGGGCCGCGGTCACCGTGGTGACGCTGTCCTCCTTGAAGGTCAGCGGCAGGGCGCCGTAGGACAGCATGTTGGCGAGGCTCTGGGCCTCTTCCTGGGTGAAGCTGCCGGAGATCTCCGCGTTGCCGCCCGTGATGGACGAGCTGACGTACGGGCTGGAGACGACCTGGCCGTCGAGGACGATGCCGAACTCGTTCTGCGGGGTGGTGTTCTTCGCCAGCTCGCCGGTGATCGAGGCGAACTTGTCGGAACCCTTCCCCGTGAAGTCCATGGTGACCTGCCAGCCGGCGGCGGTCGTCGTGTTGTAGACGGCCTGCGCCTTCTTGACGTCCGTGCCGTCGACGGCGGCGGGACCGAGCAGGTACTTGTACCAGACGCCGGAGACCTTGCCGCAGGCCACGGTCGCTTCCTTGGCGGTGGCGTCCTTGCCCGCGGTGTTCTGGACCGCCTTCTTGGAGCAGTCGAGCGCGGTGTACTGGGCCTCCAGCTTGGCGGCTGCCGCGCTGGCGGCGCTGGAGCCGCTCGGCGACGGGGTGGCGCTGGGGCTAGCGGAGGAGGTGGCGTCGGCCTTCAGCGCGTCGCTGGCGGCGCGGCCCTGAGAGGTGGCGGTGGCCGTGGGGGTCGCGGAGCTCGAGGAGGAACCGGTCGCCTTGGGGGTGGCCGAGCTCGAAGAGCTGCCGGACGCGCTGCTGGACGCGCTCGGCGAGGGGCTCGCCGCGGCGCCCGCGGACGCCTCCGTGGCCAGGACCGGGCGGAAGTACAGCTTGGCCGTGGTACCGACCTGCTGGCGCGCTTCCTCCGAGTTCGTGCCCTTGGGGATGTTGACGATGATGTTCCTGCTGCCCTGCGTCTGGACCTCGGCCTCCGAGACACCAAGACCATTGACACGGCGGTTCATGATGTCGACCGCGGTGTCCATGTTGGTCTTGTTGATCGCGGATTCCTGGCCCTTCTCCGGGACGGCCCGGAGGGTGATGCTCGTGCCGCCGGCCAGGTCGATGCCGAGACGCGGAGTGTTGTGCCCGGATGCGAACATGCCACCGGTGAGCGCCACGATGGCGATCAGGATGAGGGCCAGCGAGCGCCCCGGCTTGCTCTGGGCGCTCGCGCTACGGCCCCTCTTAGGTGCTGCCACCTTCTCGTACTCCCTCTCGGGCCGCTCGGCGCCGGGTCAGCGCGGCTGCGGCCATGACATGGTGTCGGGATCCCGTGCGAGCGACGCACGTACCCGGGTGCGCGGGGCGCGAGCGGGTCGCGCCCCGCTCCCGGGACGTCACTACTTCGCGTCGGAGTCGCCGTCGGTCTTCTTCGGCTCTTCTTCCGTCTTCGCCTCTGCGGCCTCGGCCGGCTCCTCGGTGGCGTCGGCCGGGTCGACGGCCGCGTCCTTCTTGCCGAGGTCGATGGGCTTGTCGTCGGAAGAGTCGGCGGCGGGCTCGTCGGTCTCGGTGAGGGAGGAGGCGTCGTCCGGGACGATCTCGGCGTCGTCCTTCAGGTCGTGCTCGACGCCGTGGACGATGCGGTTGTACTCGTCGTCGGTGAGGACGGCGCCGATCGCGTTCTTCGCGAAGAGAAGCTCGACGCCCGGGCCCGCGTCGAGAAGGACCGTCTCCTCGTTGACCTCCTTGACCGTCGCGTACACGCCCCCGATCGTGCGGACGCCGGTGCCGGGCTGCATGTCATTACGCATCGACGCGGCCGCCTGCTGCTTGCGCTTGGCAGAGCGGGTCATCAGGAACATGGCCCCGATGAGCACGATGAAGGGGAGGAGGGTCACGATATTCACGGGACGGAATTTCCTTCGCACGACCGCGGCGGTGAGCGGCCTGGTGGATGGGGGTGGTCGGCGCCGCCCACAAAGGCGGCATCGGCGGAGTCTAAGCGAGTCCACGCTGATGGAACAACGCTCAGCATGGCACCGGGGTTCCTGCCCCGGCCAGTGCCCCCGCCGTCACGCCCCGAACAGGTCCCCTTGTCCGTTTCCCCCGGTTGACGCGCGGGGCGGGGTGAGGCCGAGATGTGCCCACGCGGCCGGGGTGGCGACGCGTCCGCGCGGGGTGCGGGCCAGCAGTCCCTCCCGTACGAGGAAGGGTTCGGCGACCTCCTCGACGGTCTCGCGCTCCTCCCCCACGGCGACGGCGAGTGTGGACAGGCCGACCGGTCCGCCGCCGAACAGTTTGAGCAGGGCTTCGAGGACACCCCGGTCGAGCCGGTCGAGGCCGCGGCCGTCGACCTCGTAGACCTGGAGGGCGGCCCCCGCGATGTCCTGGGTGATGAAGCCGTCGGCCTTGACCTGCGCGTAGTCCCGGACGCGGCGCAGCAGCCGGTTGGCGATGCGGGGCGTGCCGCGGGAGCGGCCGGCGATCTCGGCGGCGCCGGCCGGGTCGATCTCCACGTCGAGGAGGTTCGCGGAGCGGTGGATGACGCGCTCCAGCTCGGCGGGTTCGTAGAACTCCATGTGCGCGGTGAAGCCGAAGCGGTCGCGCAGCGGGGGCGGCAGCAGGCCCGCGCGCGTGGTGGCGCCGACCAGGGTGAACGGGGGCAGCTCCAGCGGGATCGCGGTGGCGCCGGGGCCCTTGCCGACGATGACGTCGACGCGGAAGTCCTCCATCGCCATGTAGAGCATCTCCTCGGCGGGCCGCGACATGCGGTGGATCTCGTCGAGGAAGAGGACCTCGCCCTCCTGGAGGGAGGAGAGGATCGCGGCGAGGTCGCCGGCGTGCTGGATGGCGGGGCCGCTGGTGATGCGGATGGGAGCGCCCATCTCGGCCGCGATGATCATCGAGAGGGTGGTCTTGCCGAGGCCGGGGGCACCGGAGAGCAGGACGTGGTCGGCGGTGGCGCCACGCGCGCGTGCGGCGCGCAGCACCAGGTCGAGCTGTTCGCGGACCTTCTCCTGGCCGATGAACTCGCCCAGGTCCTTGGGGCGCAGGGCGGCCTCGACGGCCTGGTCCTCGCGGTCGGCGACCGAGCCCACCAGCCGCTCGGCGGCGGTCTCGTCGGTCGTGTCGTCCCAGTTCACTGACGTTCTCCTAGCGGGCGCGGTTCAGGGTCTGCAGGGCGGCCTTGAGCAACTGCCCCACCTGCGGCGCCCCTTCGGCGGCCTCGGCCTGCGGTGCTACGGCGGACACGGCCTCGTCGGCCTCGCGGGTCGCGTACCCGAGGCCGATGAGGGCGGCGTGCAGCTGGTCGCGCCAGCCGCTGGTGACCGGGGCGCCGACCGCGGGGGCGCCGACCGGGGCGCCGAGCCGGTCCTTGAACTCCAGCAGCAGCTTCTGCGCGCCCTTCTTGCCGATGCCCGGCACGGCCATCAGTGCCTTCTCGTCCCCGGAGGCGACGGCCCGGCGCAGCGCGTCCGGGGTGTGCACGGCGAGCATGGCCTGCGCGAGCCGGGGGCCGACGCCGGTCGCGGTCTGGAGCAGCTCGAAGATCTGGCGTTCGTCGTCGTCCACGAAGCCGTACAGGGTGAGGGAGTCCTCGCGGACGACCAGGGAGGTGGCGAGCTTGGCGGGCTTGCCGAGGCGGAGCGTGGACAGCGTGTTCGGCGTGCACTGGACGGCCATGCCGACACCGCCGACCTCGATCACCGCGGTGTCGGGGGCGAGTGCGGCGACCGTGCCGCTGACGAAGGCGATCATGCGGTACGGCCTTTCGGGGCTTGCCGGGTGTTCGGGGCTTGCGGGGTCTTCAGCGTGCCGGCCGCGTGCTGGGCGATGGCCTGCTGAAGGCGGTTCTGGGCGACCGCCTGCTGGAGGCGGTTGGTCGCGGGGCCCCGCCAGATGTGGCAGATGGCCAGCGCGAGGGCGTCGGCCGCGTCGGCGGGCTTGGGGGGTGCGTCGAGCCGGAGCAGCCGGGTCACCATGGCGCCGACCTGGGCCTTGTCGGCGCGACCGCTGCCGGTGACGGCGGCCTTGACCTCGCTGGGGGTGTGCAGGGCGACCGGGATGCCGCGGCGGGCGGCGCACAGCATCGCGACGGCGCTGGCCTGGGCGGTGCCCATCACCGTACGGACGTTGTGCTGGCTGAACACCCGCTCCACGGCGACGAATTCGGGCCGGTGTTCGTCCAGCCACGCTTCGATGCCCTGCTCGATGGCGACCAGGCGCAGGCCCAACTCGGCGTCCGCCGGGGTCCGTACGACACCGACGCCGACCATGGTGAGCGGCCGGCCCGCGACTCCTTCGACGACACCGACACCGCATCGCGTCAGTCCGGGGTCCACCCCGAGTACTCGCACGCCGACCCCCCTCGTTCGATCTCCCCGGTTTCGCCGGGGGCATCCCCCGTTCGTGCAGGCTATCGGGTGTCACTGACAAAGCGACGGGCCGACGGGGTGTGTCCCGTCGGCCCGTTCGGTTTGTCGGCGGCTCAGGCGTCGACCTTCTCCATGACCTCGTCGCTGACGTCGAAGTTGGCGAAGACGTTCTGCACGTCGTCGCTGTCCTCCAGGGCGTCGATCAGCTTGAAGATCTTGCGGGCACCGTCCTCGTCGAGCTCGACCTGCATGGTCGGGACGAAGTTGGCGTCGGCGGAGTCGTAGTCGATGCCGGCGTCCTGGAGCGCGGTGCGGACCGCGACCAGGTCGGTGGCCTCGGAGATGACCTCGAAGGACTCACCGAGGTCGTTGACCTCCTCGGCGCCCGCGTCGAGCACGGCACCCAGGACGTCGTCCTCGGACAGCTCGCCCTTGGGGACGACGACGACACCCTTGCGGTTGAAGAGGTACGAGACGGAGCCGGGGTCGGCCATGTTCCCGCCGTTGCGGGTCATGGCGACGCGGACGTCGGAGGCGGCGCGGTTGCGGTTGTCGGTGAGGCACTCGATGAGCACCGCGACCCCGTTCGGGCCGTAGCCCTCGTACATGATCGTCTCGTAGTCGGCGCCACCGGCCTCGAGACCGGCACCGCGCTTGACCGCGGAGTCGATGTTCTTGTTCGGGACCGAGCTCTTCTTGGCCTTCTGGATGGCGTCGAACAGCGTCGGGTTGCCGGACACATCGGCACCACCGGTACGGGCCGCAACCTCGATGTTCTTGATCATCTTCGCGAAGAGCTTGCCGCGCTTGGCGTCGATCACGGCCTTCTTGTGCTTCGTCGTAGCCCATTTAGAGTGGCCGGACATCTGCCTGTCTCCTTCGCGTAACCCAACTCTTTACGAACCCCAGAGATCCTACTAGGACCCCGGAGCCAGGTTCGCGCGCACCATGTCGACGAACAGGGAGTGCACGCGGTGGTCGCCGGTCAGTTCCGGGTGGAACGACGTGGCGAGCGCGTTGCCCTGACGGACCGCGACGATGTGGCCCTCGTGTTCGGCGAGGACCTCTGTCTCGGCACCGACGGACTCGACCCAGGGGGCGCGGATGAAGACGCCCTCCACAGGATCGCCCTCTATGCCCCGGACGTCGACAGCTGCTTCGAAGGATTCGTTCTGCCGTCCGAAGGCGTTGCGGCGCACGATCATGTCGATGCCGCCGATCGTCTCCTGGCCCGAGCGCGGGTCGAGGATCTTGTCGGCGAGCATGATCAGGCCGGCGCAGGTGCCGTAGACGGGCATACCGGCACGCACGCGCGTGCGCAGCGGGTCCATCACTCCGAAGAGGACGGCCAGCTTGGAGATGGTGGTCGACTCACCCCCGGGGATGACGAGACCGTCCACCTCGGCGAGTTCCTCGGGGCGCCTGACCTGCCTGGCCACGGCGTCGGCCGCGGCCAGGGCGATCAGGTGCTCCCGTACGTCGCCCTGGAGAGCGAGGACGCCGATGACAGGGGCTGAAGAAACATCCGCCATGGGTGGTTACCAGCCGCGGTTGGCGTAGCGCTCGGCCTCGGGGAGGGTGTCGCAGTTGATGCCGACCATGGCCTCGCCGAGGTTGCGGGACGCGTCCGCGATGATCTTCGGGTCGTCGTAGAAGGTGGTCGCCTTCACGATCGCGGCGGCGCGCTTGGCCGGATCGCCGGACTTGAAGATGCCGGAGCCGACGAAGACGCCCTCGGCGCCGAGCTGGCGCATCAGGGCCGCGTCGGCGGGGGTGGCGACGCCGCCGGCGGAGAACAGCACGACCGGGAGCTTGCCCAGTTCGGCGACCTCGCGGACGATCTCGTACGGCGCGCGCAGCTCCTTGGCGGCGGCGTACAGCTCGTTGTTGTCGAAGCCGCGCAGCTTGGCGATCTCGTTCTTGATCTGGCGCAGGTGACGGACCGCCTCGACGACGTTGCCGGTGCCGGCCTCGCCCTTGGAGCGGATCATCGCGGCGCCCTCGGCGATGCGGCGCAGGGCCTCGCCCAGGTTGGTGGCACCGCAGACGAAGGGGGTCGTGAAGGCCCACTTGTCGGAGTGGTTGACCTCGTCGGCCGGGGTGAGGACCTCGGACTCGTCGATGTAGTCGACGCCGAGGGACTGGAGGACCTGGGCCTCGACGAAGTGGCCGATACGGGACTTGGCCATGACCGGGATGGAGACCGCCTCGATGATCTCCTCGATCATCGTCGGGTCGGACATCCGGGCCACTCCGCCGTCCTTTCGGATGTCGGCGGGGACCCGCTCCAGGGCCATGACGGCCACGGCGCCGGCGTCCTCGGCGATCTTCGCCTGTTCGGCGTTGACCACGTCCATGATCACCCCGCCCTTGAGCTGCTCGGCCATCCCGCGCTTCACGCGCGCGGTGCCGGTCTCGGGAGTCTGGGCGGAGCTGGGGGTGCTGGACACGGGGTGACCTCACTCGGTGAAAGAGGGTTTCTGCAGTACCGAGGAAACGTGAGAGGTGCAGGCCACAGCAAGGGCCAATGAACAGCCGGTGGATCGTTTTCGAACCGGCGCGCCGTGTGGGTGTGTTCCACGGCTGTCTTCCAGGGCCATGTTCCGCGGCTGAGTTCTGTGGCTTTGTTCTACGGCTGTGCTGCGCTGCCGTTTCGCTACGCGGCCCGGTCCACCAGTGCCGCCGGGGGCTCGTCGTCCATCTCGAAGGCCATCGGGAAGGGGGCGTGTCCGGCCAGCCGGAACCAGCGGACCTTGCGGTGCCGGCGCAGGGCGCGGGCCGCGCGTACGGCGTCGTTGTGGAAGCGCCGGGCCATGGGCACCCGCCGTACCGCCTCGGTGAGTTCGTGGGTCGCCGCCTCTCCCCCGGGAGCCTCGCGCACGCCCTCCACCTGGGGGGCCTCCGCGAAGACGGCACGCAGCGCCTGGCTCAACTCGCTCTCGGCGACCTCCCGTTGCTCCTCCTCGGCCTGCCGTGCGGCGTGCGCGGCTTCGTAGAGGACGATCGAGGCGGCGGGGTCGAGGACGCCGGAGGTGGCCAGTTCCTGGGTCACCGAGGCGCGGCGCAGCAGTTGGGCGTCCAGGGCCGCGCGGGCCGCGTCGATCCGGGCGTGCAGCCGGTCGAGCCGTCCCGCGGTCCAGCTCAGGTACAGGCCGATCGCGACGACGGCGACGAGGATCCAGATCAGGGTTGCGGTCACGGGCGGCAAGGCTACCGGGCCGTTCCACTGGGGTTGACCGGGTCTCGTGCGGGGTGTTGGTGCGGGCGTTGTGGGGGCTGCCGCCCCCACGCCCCCGCTTCGGCCTGGACGGCCTCGTCCTCAAACGCCGGACGGGCTGGATATAGCCGGCCTTGGCTGGGAACCGCAGCCGTCAACCCCGCCCCATCAGTCCCGCGCCAACCCGAACCTCGCCCGCAGTCCCGTCCGTTCGTCCGTCGCCACCGCTGCCGCGCCCGCGGTCACCGTCTCGTACACGGAGAGGATGTCCGCGCCGACCGTCGACCAGTCGAAGCGCCGTACGTGGGTGCTGCCGTTGCGCCGCAGGTCCGCCAGGCGGTCGGGGTCGCCCAGGAGGCGTACGGCGGCCTCGGCGAGGGCGTCGGCGTCGCCGTTGGTGAAGAGTTCGCCGGCGCCGCCCTGGTCGAGGACCTGGGCGAAGGCGGGGAGGTCGGAGGCGAGGACCGGGGCGCCTGCGGACATGGCCTCCACGAGGATGATGCCGAAGCTCTCGCCGCCGGTGTTGGGGGCGACGTAGAGGTCGATGCTGCGGAGGAAGCGGGCCTTGTCCTCGTCGCTGACCATGCCGAGGAACTCGACGCGGGAGCGCAGATCCTCGGGGAGGGACTCGACGGCCTCCTCCTCGTCGCCCCGTCCGGCGACCAGGAGTCTGGCCTGCGGGTGTGCGCCGAGGATCTTCGGCAGGGCCTTCATGAGGACCGGAAGGCCCTTGCGGGGTTCGTCGATGCGGCCGATGAAGCCGATGGTCCCGCCCTGCCATTCGGGCTTGGGTTCGGCGCGGGCGAAGAAGTCGACGTCGACGCCGTTCGGGATGACGACCGCGTCGCCGCCGAGGTGTTCGACGAGGGTGCGCCGGGCGTACTCGCTCACGGCGATCCGGGCGCTGATCTTCTCCAGCGCGGCCTGGAGGATCGCGTACGCGGCGATCATCGCCCGGGAGCGCGGGTTGGAGGTGTGGAAGGTGGCGACGATCGGGCCCTGGGCGGCCCAGCAGGCGAGGAGGCCGAGGGACGGGGAGGTCGGTTCGTGGATGTGGATGACGTCGAACTCGCCGTCGTGCAGCCAGCGTCGGACCCGGGCGGCGGACAGGAAGCCGAAGTTCAGACGGGCCACCGAGCCGTTGTACGGCACCGGGACGGCACGGCCGGCCGAGACGACGTACGGCGGCAGCGGGGTGTCGTCGTCGGCCGGGGCCAGGACGGACACCTCGTGGCCGAGCCGGATGAAGTACTCGGCGAGGTCTCTGATGTGGAACTGGACGCCGCCCGGGACGTCCCAGGAGTAGGGGCAGACGATGCCGATCCTCACGAGGGCCCCTTGCTGGGATCGAGGTCCGCGAGCCACAAGCGCTGGAGCATGTGCCAGTCCTCCGGGTGGTCGGCGATGCCGGTGGCGAAGGCGTCTGCCAGCGCCTGTGTCATGACAGACGTCTTCTCGGCCCGGTCGCCTGACTCGGGCACCTCGACCGGCGGATGGACCCGGCCCTGCATGACCGGTGAGTCGTCGTACCAGAGCGTCACGGGGAGCAGCAGCGCGCCCGTCTGCTGGGCGAGGAGGGCCGGTCCCGCGGGCATCCGGGTGGCCTCGCCGAAGAACGTCACCTCGACCCCGGAGGCGGACAGGTCGCGTTCGGCGACCAGGCAGACCAGGCCGCCGTCCCGCAGCCGCCGGGCGAGGGTGCCGAAGGCGGTGCCGCCGCTGTGCGGGAGGACCTCCATGCCGAGGCCCTCGCGGTAGGCGACGAAGCGGTCGTAGAGCGTCTCGGGCTTGAGGCGTTCGGCCACCGTGGTGAACGGGGTCTCCAGGGCGGTGGTGACCCAGGCGCCCGCGAGGTCCCAGTTGGCCAGGTGGGGCAGCGCGAGGACGACACCGCGGCCGGAGGCGATGCCGTCGGTGAGGTGGTGCAGGTCCTTGGGGTCGAAGCCCGTGCGGATCCGCTCGGCGCTCCAGGCGGGGAGCCGGAAGGACTCCATCCAGTAGCGGAGGTAGGACCGCATGCCCGCGCGCGAGAGCTCGGCGAGCCGCTCGGGGCTCGCGTCGGGCACCACGCGCGCGTAGTTGCTCTCCAGCCGCTGGACGCCCTTGCCGCGGCGCTTCCAGGCGAGGTCGGCGATGGTGCGGCCGAGCCGGACGGCGACCGGCTCGGGGAGTTTCTTGACGGTGCTCCAGCCGACGCCGTAGAGCGTGTCCGTCAGCCGCTCCCGGGCACTGCTCACGGGGTGGCCCCGCTGCTGTGCTGCGCGGCCTCCTGAGCGGCCGCGGCGTCGGCCTCGGCGGCCTCACGGCGGACCGTGACGACGCGCTGGATCAGCGTGACGAGACTGCCCACGGCGACGATCCACAGCGCGATCGGCAGCAGCCACTGGATGCCCGGGACGCCGAACTTGTGGAGCCCGGCGAGGCCGCACGCGACCAGCGAGATGACGAGCCGCTCGGCGCGCTCGACCAGGCCGTTGACGGCGACCGGCAGGCCGATCGCCTCGCCGCGCGCCTTGGTGTACGACACCACCTGGCCGCTGGCCAGGCAGAAGATCGAGACGGCGCACAGGGCGATGTTGTCGCCGCCGCCCGCGTACCAGAGGGCCAGACCGCCGAAGACCGCGCTGTCCGCGACCCGGTCGAGCGTGGAGTCCAGGAAGGCGCCCCAGCGGCTGGAACGGCCCAGCTGGCGGGCCATGTTGCCGTCGACGAGGTCGGAGAACACGAACAGCGTGATCACGACCGTGCCCCAGAAGAACTCGCCCATGGGGTAGAAGACCAGCGCGCCCGCGACCACTCCGGCGGTGCCGAGGAGGGTGACCGTGTCGGGGCTGACGCCCCGGCGGATCAGAAACGCGGCGAACGGCGTGAGGACACGCGTGAAGAATGCACGCGCGTACTTGTTCAGCATGGCCTTCCCGAGGGTCGGTTTCGCCGCGCGGCCCCTGCTGGCCACCGGCTGGCCCATCGTAGCGACGCGCGCGCGTGGGCGACGGCCGGGCACCCGTGCGCCCGGGTCACGACTCGATGCCATCGGTGCCGGCGGCTCGATGCCATCGGTGCCCGCGGCCGGATCGCGTCCGCTGTATGGACGCACCGTGACGGGAGTGGAAAGCTCGAAGGACCGCGGGCGTCATCGGAGCCGCCACCGCACGCGGCTGCGTGTGTCCGCGCCCACAGTGACCTCACCGTGTACGGGAGGCAAGGCCATGGGCGACAAGGCGAACGCACACCCCGGAGCCGCCGGCAGGGCTACAGCGGCCGACCACCCCGCGTCCGTACGGAATGTGGTGCTGGTCGGCCACTCCGGATCGGGCAAGACGACGCTGGTGGAGGCCCTCGCGCTGACGGCGGGGGCGGTGAACCGGGCGGGCCGCGTGGAGGACGGCGGCACCGTCTCCGACTACGACGAGATCGAGCACCGGCAGCAGCGCTCGGTGCAGCTCTCCCTGGTGCCCGTCGACTGGGACGGGTACAAGGTCAATCTTCTCGACACCCCCGGGTACGCCGATTTCGTCGGCGAGCTGAGGGCCGGTCTGCGCGCGGCGGACGCGGCCCTCTTCGTCGTCTCGGCCTCCGACGGGGTGGACGGCTCGACCCGCATGGTGTGGGAGGAGTGCGCGGCGGTCGGCATGCCCCGCGCCATCGTCATCACCCACCTGGAGTCCGCCCGCGCGGACTTCGAGAGCATGACCCGCACCTGCGCGGAGGCCTTCGGCGCGGACGACCCCGACGCCGTACTCCCCCTGTACCTCCCGCTGCGCGCCGCGCCGGGACCCGACGGGCACGCGCCCGTGACCGGCCTTGTCGGGCTGCTGTCGCAGAAGCTGTTCGACTACGCGTCCGGGGAGCGCAAGGAGTCGGAGCCGGGTCCCGACCAGCTGCCGGGGATCGAGGAGGCCCGCAACCGGCTCATCGAGGGGATCATCTCGGAGAGCGAGGACGAGACCCTCATGGACCGCTATCTCGGCGGCGAGGAGATCGACGTCAAGACGCTCATCGGGGATCTGGAGCGGGCCGTGGCGCGCGGGGTCTTCTTTCCCGTTCTGGCGGCCGCTCCCGCCGCCGAGGGCTCCCGGCAGGGTCTGGGCACGGTCGAGCTGCTGGAGCTGATCACAGGCGGCTTCCCGACCCCGCTGGAGCGCGCGGCGCCCGGGGTCACCACGGTCGACGGCAGGGCGCGGGAGCTCAAGCCGTGCGACCCGAACGGTCCGCTGGTCGCCGAGGTCGTGAAGACCGCCTCCGACCCCTACGTCGGCCGGGTCTCCCTGGTGCGCGTGTTCTCCGGGACGCTGCGGCCCGACGAGACGATCCATGTCTCCGGGCACGGGCTCGCCGACCGCGGCCACGAGGACCACGACGTCGACGAACGCGTCGGCGCCCTCTCCGCGCCCTTCGGCAAGCAGCAGCGGGCGCTCACGCACTGCATCGCCGGTGACCTCGCGTGCGTGGCGAAGCTGGGCCGCGCGGAGACCGGGGACACCCTCTCGGCCAAGGACGACCCGCTCCTCATGGAGCCCTGGGAGATGCCCGACCCGCTGCTGCCGCTGGCCATCCAGGCGCACAGCAAGGCGGACGAGGACAAGCTCTCGCAGGGCCTGAGCAGGCTCGTCGCCGAGGACCCCACCATGCGCCTGGAGCAGAACCAGGACACCCATCAGGTCGTCCTGTGGTGCCTCGGCGAGGCCCACGCGGACGTCGCCCTGGAACGGCTGCGCAGCCGCTACGGCGTCCAGGTCGATCTCGTCCCGCACAAGGTCTCCCTGCGGGAGACGTTCGCCGCGAAGGCGCAGGGGCGCGGCCGGCACGTCAAACAGTCCGGCGGGCACGGGCAGTTCGCGATCTGCGAGATCGAGGTCGAGCCGCTGCCGGGCGGCACGGGCATCGAGTTCGTGGACAAGGTCATCGGGGGCGCGGTGCCCCGGCAGTTCATCCCGTCGGTGGAGAAGGGCGTAAGGGCCCAGGCCGCCAAGGGAGTTGCCGCCGGGCATCCCCTTCTCGACGTACGGATCACGCTCCTCGACGGCAAGGCGCACTCGGTGGACTCCTCGGACGCCGCGTTCCAGACGGCCGGGGCGCTGGCTCTGCGGGAGGCGGCGGCCGACGCGAAGATCCACCTCCTGGAGCCGGTGGCCGAGGTGACCGTCCTGGTCGGCGACGACTACGTGGGCGCGGTCATGAGCGACCTCTCCGGAAGGCGCGGCCGGGTCCTCGGCACCGAGCAGACGACCGGCGGGCGCACCCTGATCCGCGCGGAGGTCCCGGAGATAGAGATCGGCCGCTACGCCGTCGACCTCCGCTCCCTCTCGCACGGCACCGCCCGCTTCAACCGCGCCTACGCCCGCCACGAGCCGATGCCCCAGCAGATCGCCGAACGCATCCGCGAACAGGCGGGCGACGCCTAGCAGTTGATGCCGAGAGGCCGAGCGCGCTGAGGCCCGGGGGGTCGGGCACGGTCGGGCTCTCGGCACCGGCCGGGAGCGCCCCGGGGGTGAACGAGCAAAAAAAGAGGGGCTTCGGCCGTCCGGCGACGAATGTCAGTGGCTGCCGATACGCTGATGACCTGATCAACAGGTGTGCGGAGCACGGAAGTCGGGAAAGCCGCAGAAGCGGGAGCAGCGGCGATCGGGGGCGGGAATGACCGTTGACAGCGGTTACGCGGACATCTTCGGACCACAGGTGCCGCGAACCGGCGACGAGGGGCAGACGGCGACCTTCGCGCTGGCCTCGGCGGCCTACCGGGACAACCCGGTGGCCGACATCAAGAAGGCCGACAACGAATGGCACCAGACAGCCGTCAACGCGGGCCGCAAGTGGGCGACGATCTTCCGCCCGAACCTCGGTGAGGCGTTCTCCACAGCCGTGGTCTCCCGGATGCTCGGCCCCGGCCGCAAACCGCTGATCCAGTCCTTCGGCACCGAACCGCAGGCGGTCGTCGAGCACGCCCTGGCCGCGAACAACATCCGCCGGGCCCGGGACAACCGACTGTCCATGATCATGGTGTTGTGCGGTGTGCTGTTCCTGCCCGGACTCGTCGTCTGGCTGCTGGTCTTCCAGCTGCGCAGCCTGATCGACAGGCGCACGCAGACCAACAAGGGGGCGGGCGCGGTCGCCACCACCCTCCTGGTGGCCGTCGGCGCGGTCGCCGTGATCGTCCTGATCAAGATTCCGTTCCACGGCTTCTGGTCCTGGTACGCACGCGCGTGCGTCGTTCTCCCGGTCGTCGGCTGGCTGTGGGCCAAGCAGGTCTGCGAAAGCACGGCGAGGGACCTGCGCGAGCGCTGGGGCAGCCTGCTCTCCGGGAGCAGCGTCGGCGCGAAGGTCCCCGAGGCGGTGCCGACCAGCCCCGGCGAGACCCAGGCCGAGCAGCTCCGCCAGTCCCTGGCCAAGCTCAGCGCCGAGCAGCAGTCGAACTCGATCTTCTACGCCGGCCCCAAGGGCATCCTCGGCATGGGCACCCGCTGGGGCAGCTGGCAGCTCGCCGAGGACCTGATCGCGCGCGACGCCGACCGGGAGATCCACCCCTTCCGCAGCTGGGACGTCATCCGGAACATCCACGACGACCTGCGCATGCTGGAGCGGAACACGATCAACACCGGCGGCTTCCCGAAGGCGTCCATACGCCACTGGGTCGTCACGCCGATCGGTGAGGGCGCGAAGGCGGTGTCCCGGCCCGAGGGCACGGACGTGGACGCGTACCAGGTCAAGACGCACGCGATCCAGGACATCTGCAACAAGCAGCAGTTCGGCGCCGGCGACCGACACTACCTGGGTGTCCAATGGACGCTCTGGGAGGGCCAGTTGGTCATCACGATGATGATCACGGTCACCGTGCTGCACAAGACCCTGCGCATCGAGATCACCGGGCACGCCCTGGGCCCGGTGAACTCACTGTTCACCAGCAAGCCCGAGGCCCCGACGAAGAGCGTCCAGAAGACGTTCAAGCCCTGGGAGAACCGCAGCGTCAAGCTCCCGCTCGTCCCCGCCGACGAAGTGGTCCGCCTCGCGGTCCGCGCCCCGATCACCTGGTACCCGCCGCTGCTGAACTGGCTCGGCGGTTCCATATCCCTGCCCGAGCCGTTCGGCCTGCGGCACGCCTGGGCCGACCAGCCCTGGCGCCACCGCTTCATGGCCGACGACGCGCTGCGCGCCGCGACCCCGGTCCTGCGCGTGGTCCACGCCGCGGCGATCCGCGTCCTGGACGAGAACGGCGTGGACACGGAGAAGTTCGGCAACCGCTCGTCGTTCCTCAGCGGCAACGTGCAGGACGCGTCACCGCGGAAGGCCGACCTCTACGACGCGTAGGCCTCCGGCGGTTGAGCGGGGCGTGTGCGGGGGTGCCGGGGCCGGCCTCCGGGGGCTGCGCCCCCGGGCCCCCGCTGTCGGCCTGAACGGCCTCGTCCTCAAACGCCGGACGGGCTGAAGATGGCCGCCGTGCCTGGGCGAGCATCTTCCAGCCTCGGCCAGCGTCTTCCTGCCTCGTTCTCAGACGCCGGACGGGGTGGAGGGTGTCGGCCATGCGTCGGCCAGCATCTTTCGTGTGTCCGCGAGCAGTTGCGGCAGCACCTTCGTGTGGCCGACCACCGGCATGAAGTTCGTGTCGCCGCCCCAGCGCGGGACGATGTGCTGGTGCAGGTGGGCGGCGATGCCCGCGCCCGCGACGCTGCCCTGGTTCATGCCGATGTTGAAGCCGTGCGCGCCGGAGGCGGTCCGCAGGGCCGTCATCGCCTGCTTGGTGAGGGCCGCTAGCTCCACGGTCTCCGCGTCCGTCAGGTCGGTGTAGTCCGCGACGTGACGGTAGGGCACGACCATCAGATGGCCGCCGTTGTACGGGTACAGATTCAGCACCCCGTACACCAGCTCACCGCGCCTGACGATGAGCCCGTCCTCGTCCGATTTGGCCGGAATTGAGCAGAAGGGGCAACCGTCGTCCGCACCGGGTCCGGTCGGCTTGTTCTCGCCCTGGATGTAGGCCATCCGGTGGGGCGTCCAGAGGCGTTGGAACGCGTCCGGCGTGCCCACTCCGATCTGCTGCTCCGGCTCACTCGTCATGCAAGGAAGCATATGGCTTCGCCCGTTCGCGGCGTGTCGCCGGGGTTGCGCGAAACCCCTTCCGCGCCAAGCTGGGCCGATGGACGACGACAGCCGCAAGGCCCGCTGGGAACAGCGCACCGAGGTCCCCCTCGCCATGGCGTCCCTGGTCTTCCTCGCCGCGTACGCCGTGCGCATCCTGGCCCACGGCCTGCCCGCCGACTGGCAGGACGTCTGCCTCGCCGTGCTCTTCGCCTCGTGGACGCTCTTCGCCGTCGACTACGCCGTCCGCTGGCGGCTGAGCGGCGAGCGGCTGCGCTTCGTCCGCACCCACTGGCTGGACACCTTCGTCCTGCTCCTGCCCCTGCTGCGCCCGCTGCGCATCGTCAGGTTCTACGAGACCGTCCAGCGCCGCCGCGGCCAACCCCGCCTCGCGCTGCACGCGCGCGTGATCGTCTACACCGGGCTGTCCACCCTCCTGCTGGGCTTCGCCGGCGCCCTCTCCGTCTACCACGAGGAACATGCGGCCCCGGGTGCGACCATGACGACGTTCGGCGATGCCGTGTGGTGGACCTGCGCCACCTTCGCGACCGTCGGCTACGGCGACATCGTCCCCGTCACCCCGCTCGGCCGTCTGATCGCCGTAGGCATGATGGCCGTCGGCCTGGCCCTGCTGGGCGCGGTCACCGGGACCTTCGCGTCCTGGCTGCTCCAGGTCTTCGCCCGGGAGGACGACGAGAGGCCCCCGGGGATGTGACATCCCCGGGGGCCTCTCGAAGCAACGGACTCAGACCTGCACCCGGTCCGCCACGACCTGCTCGATCTTCGCGATGGCCTCGTCGAACGCGATGCCGTTCTCCTGCGAGCCGTCGCGGTAACGGAAGGACACCGTCCCGGCGTTCATGTCCTCGTCGCCGACGATGACCATGAACGGGACCTTCTGCTTCTGCGCGTTGCGGATCTTCTTCTGCATCCGGTCCGAGGACGAGTCGACCTCGACGCGCAGCCCCTTCTTCTTCGCCGCCACGGCGAACTTCTCCAGGTACTCGACGTGTCCGTCCCCGATCGGGATACCGACCGCCTGCACCGGAGCCAGCCACGCCGGGAACGCGCCCGCGTAGTGCTCCAGGAGCACCGCGAAGAAGCGCTCGATGGAGCCGAACAGCGCCCGGTGGATCATGACCGGCCGCTGCTTGGAGCCGTCGGGACCGGTGTACTCCAGGTCGAAGCGCTCCGGCAGATTGAAGTCCAGCTGCACGGTGGACATCTGCCAGGTCCGGCCGATCGCGTCCTTCGTCTGGACGGAGATCTTCGGGCCGTAGAACGCGGCACCGCCCGGGTCGGGGACGAGCGGCAGCCCCTGCTTCTCGGCCACCTGTCGCAGCGTCTCGGTGGCCTCTTCCCAGACCTCGTCCGAGCCGACGAACTTCTCCGGGTCCTTGGTGGACAGCTCCAGGTAGAAGTCCGTCAGGCCGTAGTCCCGCAGCAGGTTGAGGACGAAGGTGAGCGTCTTGTCGAGCTCGTCGGCCATCTGCTCGCGCGTGCAGTAGATGTGCGCGTCGTCCTGCGTGAAGCCGCGCGCCCGGGTCAGACCGTGCACGACGCCCGACTTCTCGTACCGGTACACGGTCCCGAACTCGAAGAGGCGCAGAGGCAGTTCGCGGTACGAGCGGCCGCGCGCGTCGAAGATCAGGTTGTGCATCGGGCAGTTCATGGGCTTGAGGTAGTAGTCCACGCCCTCGTCGAGCTGCATGGGCGGGTACATGCCGTCGGCGTACCAGTCCAGGTGCCCGGACGTCTCGAAGAGCTTCCCCTTCGTCGCGTGCGGGGTGTAGACGAACTCGTAGCCCTCCTCCTCGTGGCGGCGCCGCGAGTAGTCCTCCATGACCCGGCGGACGACACCGCCCTTGGGGTGGAAGACGGCGAGGCCGGAGCCGATCTGGTCCGGGATGGAGAACAGGTCAAGCTCGTTGCCCAGCTTGCGGTGGTCGCGCTTCTCGGCCTCGATCAGGAAGTCGAGGTGCGCCTTCAGCTCCTCCTTGGAGGGCCAGGCGGTGCCGTAGATGCGCTGGAGCATGGGGTTCTTCTCGCTGCCGCGCCAGTAGGCGGCCGCGTTGCGCATCAGCTTGAACGCCGGGATGTTGCGCGTGGTGGGCAGGTGCGGGCCTCGGCAGAGGTCCTTCCAGCACAGGTCGCCGGTCTTGGCGTCGAGGTTGTCGTAGATCGTCAGCTCGCCGCCGCCGACCTCGACGTCCGCGCCGTCGTCGGTGGACGCGGAGCCCTTGATGCCGATGAGTTCGAGCTTGTACGGCTCGTCCGCCAGCTCCTGGCGGGCGTCCTCGTCGGTCACCACACGGCGCGAGAACCGCTGGCCGCGCTTCTGGATCTCCTGCATCTTCTTCTCGATGGCCTTGAGATCCTCGGGCGTGAACGGCCGCTCGACGTCGAAGTCGTAGTAGAAACCGTCCTTGACCGGCGGGCCGATGCCCAGCTTGGCCTCGGGGAAGAGCTCCTGCACGGCCTGCGCCATGACGTGCGCGGTGGAGTGGCGCAGGATGTTGAGGCCGTCGGTGGAGGAGATCTCGACGCCCTCGACCTCGTCACCCTCGGAGACGACGTACGCGAGGTCCTTGAGCTCTCCGGCCACGCGCGCGGCGATGATCGAGCGCTCGCCGGCGAAGAGCTCGGCGGCCGTCGTGCCCGTCGTCACCGTGCGCTCTTCCCGCTCGGAATCGCGTTGGATGATCACACGGACGTCTGACACCGGTCTCTCCTGACTGCAGGGTGGATGCGGCGCCATACCGTGAGCGCGCGCAATAGGGGATCGTACCGACCCTAAGGGGCCCACCGCGAAACGGTCGCCCCCGCTCCCCTCTCGCCCGGTCCTCCCTCACTCCTCCCCGCCGCACGCCTCCTCGAAGAAGGCAGTGCCTTCCTCGTGCCCCTGGATCGACTTCATCAGCCGGTCCCGCTCCGCCTCGTCCACCTGCACGGGTACGACCCCGGAGGCGCCGGTCAGCCGCCGGAATCCGCCCCGGCTCTCCAGCCGCCCGTGCACCCGCACCGGGAGCCCGACGAGGTGGGCGTGCCCGGCTATCCGGTACGACTCCTCGTCCAGCGTCATCCGGACGTGCCCGACCTCGGCGCCGGCGATCACCTGCATCCGTACGGTGCCCTCGCCGCGCGGTCCCGACCGGCGCATCCGCACCACCGTGCCGGTGACGCGCACGGGCATGCTGGGTTCCTCGCGCAGATAGCGGGCCCCGGCGGCGCGCAGCACGGGCAGGTCGCCGGGCGAGAACTCGACGGCCTCGGCGGGCGCGGCACAGCCCTCGGGGACACCCGCGCCGGGCGCCCACTCGACGGCGATCCGGGCCCCCTCCGTACCGCGCACGAGCGCGACGACGGCTTCGGCCAGCTCCCGGCTCACGCCCGCTTCCACGGCCGCGTCGAAGGCGTCCATGCCGCCGGTGGCCCGCTCGTAGTCGATGGCCTCGCGGGTGGCGTACAGGGCCTGGTGGAGGCGTACGGCGAGGGCGCGGCCGGTCTCGACCGGGACGAACGCGGTGAGTTGACGGCCGCCGGGCGCGGAGCCGACGAGGACGTGTTCGAGGGAGGCGGCGGCGGGGCGGCGGTGGCGGGCGCCGTAATAGCCGGCACGGGCGCGGGTGGCGAGTGCGGCGGCGAGCAGCATCTGCCGTGCGGCGGCGCGGAGTTGCTCCTCGACGGTCCAGGACGCGGCGCCCGCGGGGCCGGTCGGGATGTCCCGCCACCAGCGGATCTCGTCGCTCGGTACGGCGAGGCCGACGAGGACCTCGCGGGCGGAGGGGGTGTTGCTGCGGGCGAGTGCGACGAGGGCCTCGCCGAGGAGGTCGTCGCTGTCGGGGAAGGCCCGGCTCTCGGGTACCAGGAGGCTGGTGCCGGAGCCGCCGGGCCCGGGTGGGGTCCAGCGGCCGTACCGTCCGGGCGCTCCGCCGCGTCGCTGCCAGCCGTGCCGGCGCAGCAGGGCGCCGAGGACGGCGGGGTCGACCTGGTCGGGCTCCGGGGGCCGTTCCCAGGAGGTGGGGTCGACGGGGTGCGGCCGTACCGTCCGCAGGTGTTCCTCGACCGAGCGGTGCCTCATGGCCTGCCTCCCGTCCCGACCCGCGTCATGATCTCGCACAGCGCCCGGTCGTCGAAGATGCGCGAGGTCGGTATCCGCACGGTGGTCCGGGTCCTGCCGGTGATCGCGTGACCGGCGAGGTTGACCCAGTAGCAGCAGTGCCGCAGATCGAGCCGGTCGTGGCTGGCGCGCAGCCAGTCGTCCTGGGAACGCGGGACGAGCATCACGACGAGGATCTTGTGCACCGAGACCGGTGTGCGGGCGAGCTTGCGCAGGTGGTCGTTGTCGAGCGTGAAGGAGAAGGAACGTCCCGGCGGATTCGGCGGGATCTGGTAAGTGCACTTGAGCTGCACTTTTATCGTGACCTCGTCGTCCACCGTGTGCCCGGGCGAGCCATGGCTGACGTGCCAGTCGATGCCGTTGTCCGGGAACGGCTGGGACAGCGAGCAGCCGGCCGCGGCGGCGACGGCGTGCAGATAGCCCACCTGCAATGTCTCCATGCAGGCGGTGGTGGCGAGCGATCCGCGCTGGGGTGCCGTCCGTTCGGGCAGCAGCCCGCCCCGCTCGGGCTGCGCTATCACCATGGCCAAAAGCCTTCCGAGTTCAGGTGAATGGTGGTGCCGAATGTCTGCTCCGGGTCGCTGAACTGCAAAGACCCGCACTCCTGTTGTGTCCTTCCGGCGTACGGCGCAAACAGCCCGGGTATCACCAAACAGGCAGAAGACGGTGCGTCAGCTGCCGTGGGTGAACGAGGAGTTGTGTACGTATGACGTGCTGGTACGAGGGCCCGTTGGCCGCGTTCGACACGGAGACCACGGGCGTGGATGTGGAGACCGACCGGATCGTGTCGGCCGCCGTTGTCGTCCAGGACGCCCCCGGTACCCGCCCGCGGGCGGTCCGGTGGCTGGTGAACCCGGGGGTGCCGGTGCCGGCCGGGGCGACGGCGATCCATGGTCTGACGGATGAGCATCTTCAGCGCAACGGCCGCTGGCCGGCGCCGGTGATGCACGAGATAGCCGACGAGCTGGCCGAACAGGCCGCGATGGGGCGGCCGTTGGTGGTGATGAACGCGCCGTTCGACCTGACCCTGCTGGACCGCGAGCTGCGCCGCCATCGCGCGACCTCGCTGGAGCACTGGTTCCGGACGACGCCGCTGCGGGTGCTGGACCCCCGGGTCCTGGACAAGCACCTGGACCGCTACCGCAAGGGCCGCCGCACCCTGACCGACCTGTGCGCGCACTACGGCGTCGAGTTGGAGGGCGCGCACGACGCGGGCGCGGACGCGCTGGCCTCCCTGGAGGTCGTACGGGCGCTGGGCCGACGTTTCGCGACCCGCCTGGAGCGCCTGTCCCCCGCCGAACTGCACACCCTTCAGTCGACCTGGCACGCGGCCCAGGCGCGCGGCCTCCAGGCGTGGTTCGCGCGCAGCGGCACACCGGAGCCGGTGGACCAGTCGTGGCCCCTGCGCCCGGACCTGACGGCGGAGGCCGCCTAGCGGGTTCGGGCCAGCAAAAAAGCCGGTCCGCTGCTGCGGACCGGCCTTTCCCGGTGGGCGATACTGGGTTCGAACCAGTGACCTCTTCGGTGTGAACGAAGCGCTCTCCCACTGAGCTAATCGCCCGGGAACGCACCGAACAATACAGGCCCCCGCCGGTTTCCTTCAAACCGCTTCCGTCAGACCGCTGCCAGGTGCGCGAGCAGCCCGCGCCGTCCGGCCCGCATCATCAGCGTGTGGTTGAACCGGAATACCGGCCGTCCCACCGCGGCGAACCGCCTGAGCGAGGGCCGGTTCAGGTCGACCTCCTGGTCGTAACGGGCCAGCGTGCCGGAGCCCTCGGCGGTGAGCGTCCAGCGTGCCCAGCCCTCCAGGTCACCGGTCATCGCGATCTCCAGCACCCCGGCGGCGGGATCGCGCCGCACTTCGCGCGCCGTGAAGGTAAGCACGTACGGCAGGCTCGCGCGGATGCTGATGACGCCGGTCGTGTCGTCGATCTGGTCGACCGCGCGCACCTGCGGCCACCAGCGCGGATAGTCCTCGGCCCGCTCCAGGAGCGGATACACGACGGCGGGCGGCGCGGGCAGGGCCCACCGGGCGCGGAATCGGTAGTGCGTCCAGTCCATGCCGGAAGTCTGCCCAGCCGAGCGCCCGTCTCCCGGAACCTGAGTACGTGGTGAGTACGCGCGCTCATGTCCTACGGCGTGACGGCCAGCACACTCCGGGATATGACGCACATCCCGCCGCCGGCCGCCGAGTTGCGGATCCTCGACGCCGAGCTGTACCGACTGGACGCCCGCCGCACGCAGTTGCTGCACCGGCGGGCCTGGCTGCTGACCGTGCTCCAGTCGGGGCCGCCCGCCCCCGTGATGCCGCCGCCCCCTGCCCCGCCCCGCCCGGAGACCACCGCGCCGGGCGTGCAGAACGTGCTGCTCCTGCTCGGCGGCATCCTGCTCACCCTCGCGGCGATCGCTTTCACGCTGGTCAGTTGGGGAAGCATGGGCATCACGGGCCGGGCGCTCGTGCTCGCCGCGGTGACCCTGGCGGCCCTCGGCGCACCCGTCGCCCTCCTGCGGCGGGGACTGCGCTCCACCGCCGAATCGCTCGCGGGCCTCGGCCTCGCCCTGACGGTGCTGGACGCCTACGCGCTGCACGAGGCCGCGTTCCCGGCAGGCGACGGCGTCACGTTCGCGGCAGCGGCGGCGACCGTCCTCACCGTGCTGTGGACGGCGTACGGCCTGGCACTCCCGATGCTCCCCGGCGTGAAGGCGTCCTCACCGACCCTTCTCCTCCCCCTCCCCGCCGCGCTCGCGGTCGCCCAACTTCCCTTGCTGCTCTGGGCGATCGCGGCCGGCGGGGGCCCGCACACGATCACGGCGGCGCTGCTGCTGACCTCCGTGCTCGACATGGTTCTCGCGTTCCGGGTCTCTCCCAGGGCAGTTCGCCTCGTCGCCACTGTCGGCGCGTTCACCATGGGCGCCTGGGGTGTGCTCGCGGCCGGTCAACTCTCCCTGGAAGCAACCGCTCCGGGTGCTGCCGCACGGGCGGCGGCACTCTTCGCCCTCGCGGCGGCGGGCGCGTTCGGCGCCGGCCGGCTCGCCTCGGACGTACGGCTCCGGACGGGCGCGGCGGCGGTCGGTGGCCTGTCCGTGGTCGTCGCGCTCGGCGGCATGCTGCGCGCGACACTGCCCGCCGACTGGACGGTGCCGGGCTATCTGGTGTGCGGCATCGCCCTGTTGGCGCTGGTCCGGGGCCGGCTCCCCGAGTCCGTGCGCCACGGCCTCGGCTGGGCCTCCGCCGCCGTCCAGGCGAGCGCGGTGCTGTGGGCGCTCCCGGCCACCACGGTCACCCTGTTCGGCCCGGTCGCCTGGATGACACACGTCTGGTCCGGCGCCCCGGCCGACGCCCGTGACGCGGCGACGACGGACGCCTTCTGGCCGGCACACACAGCCGCGACTCCCCTGGTTCTGGCGGCGGTTGCGGCAGTACTCGCCTCGACGCTCCGCTCCACCGAATGGCGTCCCCGCGCACTGACCGCCGCCCTCACCCTGACCTGGGCGACAGCGCTCACGATCCCCACGACACTCCAACTGCCCTACGGTGTCGGCCTGTTGATCCAGGGCCTCATGATCGTCGCGCTGCTCGCCCTCGCACACCGCACCGCCACGCTCCTCGCCCTGGCCACCTCCCTCTCTCTGGCCGCCCTCTCCCTGGCCACGGAACCGGCGACGCTCGCCGTACTGGCCTCCCTGACCGCCGTGTTCGCGTCGGCCACCTGGCGCGGCCGGCTCGCACCGGCTTCGGCCGCGGCCTCCCTCGCCTACGCCACGGCCCTCGCCTGCGCCACGGGGGCCGCCCTGGACTGGCGGCCGGAGCACATCGCGCTGCTGGTGCTGGCTGTACCGGTGGCCGCCGCGGTGCTCGCGGCGCGCATCGGCGACGCCCGCACCACCTTGTCCGTCGAGATCACGGGCGCGGTCGCGGGGGTGGTCGCGATCAGCCTCTCCGCCCCCGAACTGCCCATGTTCGCGCTGGTGTTGGCCCTGTGCGGAGTGATCGCGGCGGGCACGGCGGTACGGCCCGACCGACGCGCCGTCGGCTACCTGGCCGCCGCCCTGTTCGTCCTGGCGATGTGGGTGCGGCTGTCCGCATGGAACGTCGGCAGCCCCGAGGCGTACACGCTGCCGGTGACCGTCCCGGCGCTGCTGGTGGGCGCGTTGCGCAGGCGCCGCGATCCGAACGTCCCGTCCTGGACGGCCTACGGCCCCGGGCTCGCCGCGACGCTCGTCCCGAGTCTCCTCTCGGCCTGGTCCGACGCGCACTGGACGCGCCCGCTGCTGCTGGGCACGGCCGCGCTGGCCGTCACGCTGCTCGGCGCGCGGCACCGCCTCCAGGCACCGCTCGCCCTCGGCGGCGGCACGCTCGTCCTGGACGCGCTGCACGAACTCGCCCCGTATCTCGCCCAGGTGGTCGGCGCGCTGCCGCGCTGGGCGCCGCCCGCCCTCGCCGGACTCCTGCTGCTCGCACTCGGCGCGACGTACGAGCAGCGGATCCGGGACGCCCGGCGAGTACGGGAGGTGCTGGGGCGGATGAACTAGCCCTGGGCTAGGGCATCTTGTCGCCGAGCAGGGCCAGGTTCTCGATGGCGGCGAGGCCGTAGAGCGCGGTGTCGTTCGAGGACACCCACGCGGCCTCGGCGCCCGGCACCAGCGTCATCGGGCCGGTCAGCGGTTCCGTCTTCCACGGCGAGGACTCCGTGTAGCCGTCCGAGCCGTAGAACTTCGTCCACGCGCGCTTGGCGAGCGTCGCGTCGTCGAGTTGGACGGCGGCGTAGGCGTCGAGGCGTGAGTGGCCCTGGAAGAGGAGCAGGGTGCCGAAGTTGGAGCCGTAGCGGGCGGCCTGTTCGGTCTTGGAGGCGTTGAAGTAGCGGCAGTAATCCAGGTGCACCTCCTTGAACTTGGGCATGTCGACGAGGTGGATCAGCTCCGCGCACAGCTCGTTGAGACCGAAGACGGCCGAGAGGTGCGAGACGGAGACCACGGGCGCGGTGGCGACGGCGAACTTGCCGGTGTCGAGGTCGTAGAGGCCGCTGCCCTGTACGAATCCGTTGGGCTGGGCGGCGATGGTCTCCATCGTCGACAGGACGCGTGCCTTGGCCTTCTCCCACTTGGGGCCCCTGCGTTCCCACTCGGTGAGCCATGCCGAGACGAGGCCGCTCCAGTCGGTGCCGAAGCCGATCGACAGGGCGTGCCGGTCGGGGGTGTACGGCTCGGTGCGGATCTTGCGGATGGGGTCGAGGACGAGGAAGGTCTCGTCGGAGTCGACGTTGGCGGCCATGAGGTCGCCGACGCGTTCGTCGGCGGTGAGGAAGTAGTAGTACCGCCGGTAGGTGGTGTTGGCGATGCGCTGCTGCTTGGCACTGTCGGCGTAGTGCTGGACACCGTGCCGGGTGCCGAGGCCCGCCCACTGGCCCAGGTGGTAGACGTCGACCTCGCCGGTGTGCCGGGTGAGTGCCTCGGCGAAGCGGAAGATGTCCGAGCGGCCCGAGCGGATGTACGCGAACCAGAGCCAGATGTCGGGCGACAGCTCGGAGTTGTCCCAGGCGTAGCCACCGATGTCGTACCGCCACTGGTGGCGCACGGCGTCGTACGAGTGCATGAAGTCGCCGTAGTCCCAGAATCCGTACCAACGGCGTTGCGCCACCTGGTCCTTGTAGTAGGTGAAGAGGAAGTCGAGGTGGTCCTCGATCCTCGCCTTGGCGGTGGTGGAGCGGTCGGGTTCGGAGTAGAGGCCGGGGCCGAAGACCTTGGACTTGATCAACTGGGCGGGCGGTGCCGCCAGTTGGGGCAACACCCGCACAGCGTCGACCTGTTGGGCGAGCGCCTCCGCCGACGGGGTCGACTCATTGGCCCAGAAGAGGAGTTCGGAGGTGCGGGCTATGCCGTACGGGGTGCCGAACTCGGGTTCGTAGTCCTCGTAGGTGATCTCCAGGCCGTCGAGCTGCTTGGCGTAGGTGTCCTGGCCCATGCCGTCGTGGTAGAAGCGCAGGTCCATCGGCTGGGCCTCGGGTGACCAGATCCAGAGGGTGACCTCGGCCTCGTCGGTGTGGGCGTCGCGGATGTCGAGCTGCGCGGGGAACTTCTCCCAGAAGTCCCGCAGCCCGAAGGAGAATCCGCCGCTCGCCCCGCCGACGTACCCGAACCCGGAGGCGTGTCCGCCACCGCCGGCGGGGATCCAGCCGTGGCCCTTGGTGGTGCGCTTGCGGAGGGTGAAGCCGTCGGCCGAGAGCTGGGAGAGGGTGTAGTCGCCCCACTGGGGGATGTGCGGGAGGCGGCTCGTGACGCGCTGGTCCCAGGTGGAGGTGTCGGCGAGCTTCTGCCCTGCGTACTGGGCGGCCTGGACGGTCGCGCCCGGGTCGCGGCGCAGGCCCGTGATGCCCTGGACCGCCTCGCGGAGCAGGCCGGTTCCCTCACCGCCGATGCGGATGTGGCGGTCGTAGGCCGCGTCGCGCATCGGCACGGTGAAGCGGACGCCCAGCCCGCGGATGAAGTCGCCGGATGCCTTGCCCGGTTCGACCGTGCCGTCGAACGTGATCGTGTGGACCATGCGGAAGGAGTCGGCGCCCGCGTAGAAGTAGAGGCGGATCGAGAACGGCAGCCAACTCCGGCCGCCCTTGCGGTGTTTGCCGTCGATGCGGACCACCGCCCGTACCGGGCCGTCCTGTTCGACGGTGACCTCGCCGATCGTCCCGTCGAAGCGCTCGGTCTTCACCGTGCCCTGGTCCTCGTCCTCGATCTCGGGCTGCCGGATGAGCACGAGCCGGCCGTTCCTGGCGATCTCGGTGGAGCCCCGGGTGACCGACTTGATGAGGGTGGAGCCGTTCTGGCCGATCTTCGCGGTGATGACCCCGGTCGACACGTCGATGGTGCCGCCGCGTCTGTCGACGGTGACCTTCTTGTCGGGGGCGGCGGTGTCCCCGGCGGTGAGGGTGAGCTTGCCGGAGCCCGAACTCACCGCGTGGGCGGTCCACTTGAGTGATCCGTCGGGCCAGTAGGCGAGCGGCCAGGACTGCACCGGCACGGCCGCGCCCTCGGCGTCCGTCAGCGCGAAGGTCTGGTCCTCCTGGTAGGTGCCCATCGGCCAGGGCACGCCGACCGTCGAACCGGGCGCGGCGCCGAGCCCGCCGTCCTCCAGCCAGTCCAGGGTCACCGGGTCGCCGTCGGCCGCCGCTCCGGTCGCGGCCCGGGCGTCCTTCGCCCCTAGCACCCAGCTGAACTGCGCGGCGGCTCCGGCGACGGCCGCCGCCTTGAGCAGGGACCTGCGGGGAATGGGAGACATGGCTGTCCTTTCCGTGCGGGAAACGTTCGTCATGTGCAGACGGTCAGGGGCATGACAGATCACGGCGCGGCGCTCCGGGCAACCGCGCCGACCTCGTGCGTCAGCGGTGCCGGTACCGCTCCTCCACGGCGACGGCCGCCGCGGCGACGGCCCCGAGCACGGGGACCGCCAACGGCGCGATGAACAGGGCGGAACAGCCGACGAGGACCAGCCCGCCGACGAGCAGGAAGGAACCGGCCGGGTCGAGGACCGTACGCCGCCCGGCCGCGCCGAGCAGCGCCCGCCAGGTGTCCCCCGGCCCCCACACCGCCGCCGCGCGCAACCCGGCGACGACGGTCCCGAGCAGCGCGAACACCCCTGCGGCCCCCACCAGTTGCCCCCCGGGCAGCCCGGCCCGCACCGCCTGGACGTCCACCCACACGGCGGCCACCACGCCCCACCCGGCGACCCCGACGACCCACCCGCCGCGCACGGCCGTACGGAAGTCCGCGACGAACTCCCGCCAGCCACCGCCCACATGACCGGTACGGCGCCTCAAGTGGCGTGCCCCGGCGGCGAACGCGGCGGGGTAGGTGACCACTCCCGCCGAGGCGACGGCGATCCACACCCCGGTGAGCAGACATTCGGCGAAGACCCCGAACCGCTCGGCGAGGACCGACTCCCTGCGCGCCTTCACGCGTGCTTCGGCCACCGGCTCAGCCCTTCAGTCCGGAGGTCGCCATGCCGTCGATCAGATACCGCTGGAAGGCGAGGAAGAACAGCAGCACCGGCAGCAGCGCGACCAGTGACATGGCGATCATGCCGCCGTAGTTCGCGGCCACGCCGTCGGAGTCGCGGAACATCATCAGGCCCAGCGAAACCGTGTATTTGCCGGGCTCGTTGAGGTAGATCAGCGGGCCCATGAAGTCGTTCCAGGCGTTGATGAAGGTGAAGATCGCGCTGGTGATGAGCGCGGGCCGGCACAGCGGCAGCACGATCGACCAGTAGATCCGCAGGTGTCCGCAGCCGTCGAGCCGGGCGGCCTCGTCCAGTTCCTTCGGCAGGTTCCGCATGAACTGCACCATGAGGAAGACGAAGAAGGCCTCGGTCGCCAGGTACTTGCCGAGCAGCAACGGGACGTAGGTGTTGACCAGTTGGAGCTTCTGGAACATCACGTACTGCGGGATCAGCAGCACGTGGTACGGCAGCAGGAGGGTGCCGATCATCAGCGAGAAGAGCAGGTTGCGGCCCGCGAACCGGATGCGGGCGAAGGCGTAGGCCGTCAGGGAGCAGGAGACGAGGATGCCGACGACCGAACCCAGGGCGTAGAAAAGGGAGTTCTGGAAGAACGTCCAGATCGAGATGTCGGCGATGCCCTTGGTCAGGCCCTTGAAGTTGGCGAGGATCGGGTGGCCGGGGAAGAGCTGGAGGCTGTTGATGACGTCCTTGCTCGGCTTGAACGAGGCGCCGATGACCCAGAGCACCGGGTAGAGGACGACGGCGAGGACGGCCAGCGCGCCGACGTGCCAGACGAGCGAGCCGGTGCGCTTGCGCCCCAGACCCGGCGATTTCGTGACGGTGCCGGCACTCATCGGACGTCCTCCTCGTAGTGCACCCACTTCTTCTGCGACCAGAAGAGGACGGCCGTCACGAGCGCCACGGCGAGCAGCAGCATCCAGGCCATCGCGGACGCGAAGCCCATCTGGGCGTTCTTGAAGCCCTGTTGGTAGAGGTAACAGGTGTAGACGAGCGTGGCGTCGGCCGGTCCGCACTGGGAGTTGGAGACGACGTAGGCCGAGCCGAAGATCTGGAAGGAGTGGATGGTCTCCAGCAGCACGTTGAAGAACAGCACCGGGGAGATCATCGGCAGCGTGATGTTCCAGAACCGCCGGAAGGGCCCGGCCCCGTCCATCGCGGCGGCCTCGTACAGCTCCCTCGGGACCTGCTTGAGCCCGGCGAGGAAGATGACCATCGGCGCGCCGAACTGCCAGACGGTGAGCGCGACCAGGGAGTAGAGGATCCAGTCGGGGTCGCCGACCCAGCCGCCGACGTGCGAGCCGAAGAGCGACTGCGTACGGTCCACGACGGCGCCGTCGGAGAAGAGCGACCGCCAGACGAAGCCGATCGAGACGCTCGCGCCGATGAGCGAGGGGGCGTAGAAGGCGGCCCGGTAGAGGGCCTGGCCGCGGCGGCTCTGGGCGAGCAGCATGGCGACGCCGAGGGCGAGGAGGAGTTTCAGCGGGGTGCCGATGACGACGTACTTGGCCGTCACCTCGACCGACTTCTGCCACCGGGGGTCGTTGAACATCCGGGTGAAGTTGTCGAAGCCGATCCACTTCGGGCTGTCGAAGAGGTTGTAGTCGGTGAACGCGAAGTAGAGGGAGGCGACCATGGGTCCGGCGGTCAGCAGCAGGAAGCCGGCGATCCACGGGGACATGAAGAGGTAGCCGGCGAGGTTCTCCCGGCGCCCCCGCCGCTTCCGGTCGGCGGGGGCGGTGGGGCGGGTCGGCCGAGCGTCGGGCGGAGCGTCCTTGACGAGCGTCACGGCGGTTCCCATCAGGCGGAGAAGGCGGCCTGCGCCTCGGAGAAGAACTGCTTGACCGCGTCGGCGACCTTGGTCTTGCCCAGCGCCATGTCCCCGCCGATGCGGAGGAAGGCGGACTCGGCGGTGTCGGCGCCGGACGGGTGCGGGGTGATCGTCCCAAGGACACCGGCCTTGGCGGTGTCCACCTCGTACTGGGCGATCTCCTTCTGTACGGCATCGGTCGGCTTGAACGCGTCGTACTGGTCGGTGGTCGCCAGGATGCCCCGGTCGTAGCCCATGATCTTCCCGACCGAGGGGTCGTGGACCATGAAGTCGATGAACTGGGCGACTTCCTTGGGGTGCTTGGTGTGTGCCGAGCCGCTGAGCATCAGGGACGCCAGGTACTGGCCGGTGTCCTTGCCGTCGGTGGTGGGAATCGGGGCGAGGCCGTAGGTGCTGGTGCCCTCGGCGGAGTAGCGGACGGTGAAGTTGTCCCAGGTGAATTCCGAGGCGCCGTGCCCGGCCGAGAGGGAGGACTTGGGGGTGTCCTGGGCGACGACCTTCGGGGAGGTGACGATCCCGGCCTTCACGCGGCCGTACCCGTCCGTCCACCACTCCGTCAGATCCGACTCCTCGAAACCCAGGCCATCCTTGGTGAAGAAGGCCTTGCCGTTCTGCCGGAGGTAGAGGTCGTACAGGTACATGATGCTGAAGTAGCCGGTGTCCCCGGGTACTTGGGTCTTGTCGTGGATCGTCTTGAGGGCCTTGAAGTACTCGTCCCAGGTCCAGCCCGCCGTGGGGTCGACGCCGGCTCTCTCGTAGACCTTCTTGTCGATGACCAGCGCCATGGTGTTCGAACCGACCGGAATTCCCAGCTGCTTGCCGTCGACCTCGCCCACCTTCGTGACGCCCGTACGGAAGTGATCGAGGCTCAGATTCCCCGCGTCGATCTGTGATCGGAGATCGAGCAGGACGCCTCTCTTGTCGTACTTCCGAAGAAATCCGACGGCGTTCTGGAATACGTCCGGCGGATTTCCGCCCGCGGCCTGCGTCTGGAACTTCTCCCAGAAAGAGGGATAGTCCTGAAAGTCCGTCTTCACCTTGATCTTCGGATACTTCTTCTCGAAGAGCGCGATGGACTGATTGATCTTTTTCGCCCGCTCCTCGGCACCCCACCACGAGTAACGGATCGTCACCGTCCCGTCCGCGGCGGTCCCGTCGTTCCCACCGCACCCCGTCGCGGCCAGCCCCAGCGTGACCGCCGAGACCCCCGCCGCCTTGAGGACCGTACGCCTCTCCACATTCGTGCCGGTTCCCATGATGGGCCCTCCCCGTAGCATCGTTGCCACCTGCATGAATCGTTTCAAGTAAGCGCTTGCTGGCACAAGTTACGGAGGCCCTCGGGGTGCGTCAATGATTCGGACAGGAATTTCTCACGGCCCCGCCGGGCGCTACGACGGCACCAGCGGGCGCGTGGCGAGGGCAACCGGACGGACACCCGCAGGTGAGGCGCACGTGATCGGCCGGCCGAACAGAAAGCGGCCTGCGGCACTCGGGCAGCGGGCGGCCGAAAAACACCTGGGCGACGGGGAGTCGACCGTGCGGTGCACGGGGCGCGAACGCCGACGGCCCGCCTGTGGATCACAGGCGGGCCGTCGGTCCGGGTGGGCGATACTGGGTTCGAACCAGTGACCTCTTCGGTGTGAACGAAGCGCTCTCCCACTGAGCTAATCGCCCGGGCGCACGGAGAACATTACCCCATGTCAGCGGGTGCCCCGACCAGCGCGGGAAGCCACCCGGACACCCTCAGCCGGTCACTGATCCTTGATCTTCCAGGGCATCACGACCCCGAACTTCCACACATAGACACCGACCAGGGCGATCACGATCACCAGGCCGATCGACGTCAGGACGATGTTCCGGCGGCGCACCGCGGGGTCGAGCGCGCGCTGTGCCGCCTCGGTGACCTTGCGTTTGGTCCAGCGGAGCACCAGCTGGGCCCAGACGAACTCCGTCGCCCAGATCGCCATGCCGCCGAAGATCACGACCCAGCCGGGTCCCGGCAGCGGCAGCATGATGATGCCGGCGACCACGACCGCGAGGCCGACCACGAAGACGCCGACCTGCCAGCTCACATGCAGCGCGCGGCGTGCCTTGACGAATTCCGGCGCCTTGGAACCGAGCCCCTGTTCGTCCCGCGCCCCGTCCGCTCGCGTCTCGTCGCTCGCCCCTTCGGACGCCACGGCGACCTCACCCGGCTCGTCACTCCCCGTATTCATACGGACAAACCCTACCCGAGGGAAACCAGTCACCGGAATGGCCCCGCGAAGCGATCGAGCTCTCGGCCGGAAGAGTTACGTAAAGGCACGCAAAACACTCAGAGGGGTTTACAACGGCACCGTAGGTGGCATGTCGATTTCGCCGACGTGCGAATCCCCGAGCGCACACTGAGCGAAAGGCCCTGGCGCTTATGAACACCACGGTCAGCTGCGAGCTGCACCTGCGCCTCGTTGTGTCGAGCGAGTCATCCCTGCCTGTCCCCGCAGGCCTGCGGTACGACACGGCCGACCCCTACGCCGTGCACGCCACCTTCCACACCGGAGCCGAGGAGACCGTCGAGTGGGTGTTCGCCCGCGACCTTCTCGCGGAGGGCCTCCACCGGCCCACCGGTACCGGCGACGTCCGAGTCTGGCCATCCCGTAGTCACGGTCAGGGCGTCGTCTGCATCGCACTGAGCTCTCCTGAGGGCGAAGCCCTGCTGGAGGCTCCCGCGCGGGCCCTGGAGTCCTTCCTCAAGCGGACGGACGCCGCCGTGCCACCCGGCACGGAGCACCGGCACTTCGACCTGGATCAGGAGCTGTCGCACATCCTGGCGGAGAGCTAGCGCGAGGTCCCGACCAAGCCGCCCGGCGCCGTCCGAACTCGGGGAGACGGCTCGGGCTTAGACAACCGCATAGGGCATACACCGGCGCCGTCGCCGCGATTCGTCGCGGGGCGGCGCCGGTGCGTGTTCGCCGCGCTCGCGCGACTCTCCGTCTCTCACTGCACGACACGACTCTCCGTGATGCGTCGCGCGGCTCTCCGTGACCCGTCGCGCGACTCTCCGTGATCCGGGGAACCGTGCGGGGCGCGGTCCCGTTCTCAGAGACAGGGGGCGACCCTCCGGGAAGCCACTACCATCGGCCAGCATCGGCGGGCGCCCGCCCGACCCCCAGGCCAGGGAGCGAAACGTGCTGATCACCCACGACACCCGGTGCGCCCTCGACACCGTGGTCGATCTGGTGAACACCGCACCGGAGGACGCCGCGGCGCCGGACGGACTACAGGATGTCGCGCTGCTCGCGGATTTCGTACGAAACCACGAGATCAGCGATGTCGGGGTGCTGTCGGAGTTCGACCTCTCTGCCGTGCGCAAGATCCGCGGGCGGTTCGCCTCGGTCTTCTCGGCCCCGGACCCCCGGACCGCCGCCGGGTTGATCAACGACCTGGTCGCCGCCGCGGGCACCACACCCCGGCTCACGGACCACGACGGCTACGACTGGCATGTGCACTACTTCGCGCCCGGCGCCTCGGTCGCCGACCATCTCGCCGCGGACTGCGGGATGGCGCTTGCGTTCTTCGTGGTGGCCGGTGAGCAGGAGCGGCTGCGCCGCTGCGAGGCCCCCGACTGCCGGCGTGCCTTCGTCGATCTCTCCCGGAACCGCTCGCGCCGCTACTGCGACAGCCGCACCTGCGGAAACCGGCTGCATGTGGCCGCGTACCGGGCACGGCGCAAGGAGGCGGCGGGCTGACACCCGGCGCCGGCGTCACTCGCTTCTCGGTTTCGTCTCTCGTGTCTCGATGAGGTCGCGGCCCCCGACGGGTGACGTCGGGGACCACGAGTACGGCTCACAGCATCAGCAGGTCGTGCAGCGAGGCCATGAGCAGCAGACACCCGATCACCGCTAGGAAGATCATCAGCGGTGGCTGGGAAAGGGCGAAAAGGCACCCGCGCGGCTCGTCCTTCGGCGGCGCGGCGTCGCTCTGTGTCGTGTCCAGCATCTCGCCGCGATGATGACGCAGCGGAGACCCCCTACGCGATCAACACGCCCGAAAAGAGAGGGAGTTCGCTGAATTCCGTGTTGTCCGTTTCGAGTCGCGTCGAGTCCTGAACGCTTACCGGCCTACCGAGCTCACTCTGTGTCGTTTCAGTCCCGGGTCGTTTCAGTCCCGGTCCGGTCCGGCCGTCATATGCCGTGCTTCTTCATATGCCGTGCTTCTTCAAGATCGCCTCGATGTCGCTGAAGTCGTCACCGCTCTGCGCGCGGGGCGTCGCCGCCGGCCGGGTCGCGGGGCGCTTGGCCGGGCCCAGGGAGGGGGCGGAGGCTGCCGGGGCCACCGCGTCCGGCTGCGCGGAGTCACGGGCGGCCCTGCGCTCCTTGCGGGTGCCGCCGCGACGGCGCTCCACGGCACGGGTGCCCATGAAGAGCAGCCAGGCGCCACCCAGCACGACGAAGCCGGCCCAGGCCGTGGGGCTGAACGCGGTGTCGGCCACCCAGCCGACGACCCCGGTCATCACCAGGCCGACGGGCACCAGCGAGTACGCGGCGATGCGGGCGGCGGAGAGAAAACGCTTCCGGTACGCCGTGACGGCCGCGATGCCCAGGCCGGCCGCGGAGACAGCGGAACAGACGGTCTCGGCAATCATCCGGTCCTCCAGGCAGGTCCGTCGGGCAGATCTCGGCGAAGCACGCCCGGGTCGGGCGGGCTCCGGTGGTGCGGGGCCGGTCCCGGTGGGTCGGGGCGGGCCGGTTGGTCAGCCGGGACGCTCGGTCAGTCGGGGCGGGCCGGTTGGTCGGGGCGGTCAGTCGGGACGCTCGGTCGGTCCGAGCGGGCCGGGTGGTCGGGACGGTCGGTCGGAGCGAGCCGGTTGGTCGGGACCGTCGGTCGGTCGGAGCGAGCCAGGTGGTCCGGCGCGTTCCGGTCGGTTCGGCATGTCCCGGCCGATCGGGCACGCTTCGGTCGGTCAGGGTGTCCCAGTCGGGCGGGCACGCCCCAACGACCAGGAGCGTCCTGGTCGGCCAAGCCGTCCCCACCGGGCAGACACGTCCCGGTCGGTCAGGCGCGGCCTGTCCGGTCGGAGCGTTCCCGATCGACCAGGGCGGCCGTCTGATCCGGAACGCGCCAGTCAGTCAAGCGCGCGTCCTGTCCAGCCGGAGCATCCCCACCGGTCGAGGCATCCCCGTCCGGCAGACCCACCCAAGCCAGCCGGACACGCACCAGCCAGCCAGGCGCGCGTCCCATCCAGCCGGGGCAACCCCGCCGATCGAGGCAACCCGGTCGAGCAGGTACCCCAGGCAGCCGGATACGCACCAGCCAGCCAGGCATACATCCCGTCCAGCCGGGCCATCCCTGCCGATCGAGGCGTCCTCGTCCGGCAAACACACCCCAGCCAGCCGGATACGCGCCAGCCAACCAGGCGCGCGTCCCGTCCAGCCAGGCCATCCCCGCCGATCGAGGCAACCCCGTCCAGCAGACACACCCAAACCAGCCGGACACGCACCAGCCAACCAGGCGCGCGTCCCGTCCAGCCGAAGCATCCCCACCGGTCGAGGCAACCCCGTCGAGCAGGCACACCCCGGTCGATCAAGGCGTCCCGTCCGTCGGAGCGTCCCCGTCGAGCAGGTTGTGCTTCGTTTCTTCCATCCTGCACCGTCGGGTCCCCGGGAGGCCATGCCTCGGGCGGACATCAGGGACATCTCCGGGTCGCATCCTCCGCAGGTGCCGGTCGGCGTCGTACGGATGCAGGCCGTAGGGGACGGTCGGTGGCGTTCGCGTGCGCCCCGTGGTCCCGGTTGGGGACGGGGTAGCGGGGCTGGGAGACTGGTGGCATGAGTGACCTCCCCTCCGTGCGCACCCCCGTCCTCGACGTCTGGTGCGAGCTCCAGTGCCCGGACTGCGACACCGCCCTGGACGATGTACGCGCCCTGCGGGCCCGCTACGGCGACCGGCTGGAGGTGCGGTTGCGGCACTTCCCGTTGGAGAAGCACAAGCACGCGTTCGCCGCGGCGCAGGCCGCCGAGGAGGCCGTGGAACAGGGGCGGGGCTGGGAGTACGTCGAGGCCGTGCTCGGGCGGGTCGGGGAGCTGGACCGTAAGGGAGAACCCTTCCTGGTCGAGGTGGCCGCCGAACTGGGGCTGGACGCCGAGGAGTTCGACACCGCGCTGATCGACGGCCGGCACATCCTGATCGTCGACGCCGACCAGGCCGAGGGCAAGGCCATCGGCGTGACCGGCACCCCGACCTATGTCATCGGCGGCGAACGCCTCGACGGCGGCAAGAGCCAGGACGGGCTGCGTGCCCGCATCGAGGAGATCGCCGACCGGTTGCTCGCCGAAACCGGGGGCGAGTGAGTCCCGGGGCAGGCGTCAGAGCAGGCTCTTGTACAGGTGGTAGGTGACGGTCTCGTAGCCGAGTGACTCGTAGAGCCGCTCGGCGGGGGTGTTGCCCGCGAAGACGTTCAGCCGGATGGTCGGCAGCCCTGCCGCGACGCCCTGTGCCTCGGCCAGGAGCATCAGGGTGCGGCCGTGGCCCTTGCCCCGATGACGCGCGTCGGCCTCGACCTCGTAGACGAAGGCCTTGCCCTCGCGGGGGCCGGTCCAGAGCGTGCCCACCCGGGTGCCCTCGTGTTCCAGGACGCTGAAGTGCATGTCCGGGGTGGCGAATCCGTCGGGGAGCAGATCGGCGTTGCCCTGAAGCGCCCTGGTCCGGGCCTCGGCCTCGGGCACCCCGCGCTCGGTCCAGCTCAGGATGAAGTTCTCCGTCCCGAGGCTCTCCCACGGGCCGTACTCCTCCTGGGTCATGGGCCGGCTCCGGCTTCCCGCGGGGAGTTCGGGCGCGGTGTCGCCGAGGGGCTTCTCCATGTGGCGGTTGCGGACGACGTAGCCGAGGTTGGTCGCCATCCTGAGCGCCGTCTCCGCCTCCGCGGGCACGGACGCCTCGATCCGCTCGCAGCCCCAGCCCCGCGCCACCTCCTCGGCGGCGAGCGCGGCCACCGTGCCCCGGCCGCGCCGACGGTCCGGCTCCTCGATGCGCAGGTCCCTGATCTGGGCCACCGCATCGCCGAAGAACGGACTCGTACCGAGGTGTATCGCGCCGACGGGACGGCTGTTCACACACACCTGATAGCGGCGCGAACGGGTCCCGTCGGCCTCCTGCTGAAGCGGCTCGGTCGGCCGCAGGGTCGTAGTCATCAAGGGAGTTCTACCCGGACCCGAGCCCCAGGTCAGCCCATTAACGGCGGCTACGGATCAAGGTCGTCGCCCGACCGCTCGTCGAAGACGCGCATGGCCTTGGCGGTCACCGGGCCCGCTGTGCCCGGGAGTTGGCGTTCGTCGACCAGGTGGACGGCCTGTACGTCCCGCAGCGAGGAGGTGAGGAAGACCTCGTCGGCGTGTGCCAGGACGTCGAGCGGGAGGTCGGTCTCCTTGGCGCCGGTCCATTCGACGGTCAGGGCCCGGGTGATGCCCGCGAGACAGCCGGAGGTGACCGGCGGGGTGTGGATCTCGCCGTCGAGGACGACGAAGACGTTCGACCCCGTGCCTTCGCAGAGTTGGCCGACCGTGTTGGCGAACAGGGCCTCGGACGCGCCGTGTTGGTGGGCGCGGGCGAGCGCGACGACGTTCTCGGCGTACGACGTCGTCTTGAGGCCGGTGAGGGCGCCGCGCTCGTTGCGGGTCCAGGGGACCGTGACCACGGCCGTGGAGTCGGGGCGGCGCTTCGCCTCGCCGAGGGCCACCACGAGGGTCGGGCCGTGCTCGCCGCGGTCGGAGCCGAGCGGGCCGTGGCCGCCGGTGTACGTGATGCGCAGGCGGCCGAACGGCATCGGGTTGGCGTCGAGGACGGCCGCGCAGCCGCGGCGGACCTCGTCAAGGTCCGGGTCGGGCAGCCCGAGGCCGCGCGCGGAACGGGTCAGCCGGTCGAGATGACGGGTCAGCGCGAACGTCTTGCCGTCCGTCGCCTTCACCGTCTCGAAAATGCCGTCGCCCACGGTCAGTCCGTGGTCGAAGACGGAGACACGGGCGGTCTCGGTGTCCTGCAACCCGCCGTCCAGCCAGATCTTCATGAAAGAGCCCCTCCGCTCACCTCGTACGCGCCCGACGCTACCGCGAGCAGCCGTGACGCCTTCAGCTCGGTCTCCCGCCACTCCCCCTCGGGGTCCGAGCCCCAGGTGATCCCCGCGCCGGTACCGAACCGGAGCATGCCGTCCGCGCGGTCGACCCAGAACGTCCGGATTCCTACGGCCAGTTCGCCCACGCCACGGTCCGCGTCGACCCAGCCGACGCCCCCGCAGTAGGGCCCCCGGCGCGCGGTCTCCAGGGCGTCGATGATGCGCAGGGCACTGGACTTGGGGGCTCCGGTGACACTCCCGGGCGGAAACGCGGCGGTCAGCAGTTCCGGCCAGCCGGCGTCCGCGGGCAACTCGCCCCGGACCGTGGACACCAGGTGGACCAGCCCCGGGTGCTTCTCCACCACGCACAGGTCCGGCACGGTTACGGTTCCCGTCGCGCACACGCGGCCGAGGTCGTTGCGGACCAGGTCCACGATCATCACGTTCTCGGCGAAGTCCTTCTCCAGCAGATCCGCCTCTGTCCGCCCGGTGCCCTTGATCGGCCCCGACTCGACGACCCGCCCGGTGCGACGCAGGAAGAGTTCGGGCGAGGCGGTGGCCAGCTCGACGCCGTGATCGGGCAGCCGGATCGTTCCTGCGTACGGCGCGGGGTTGCCGCGCGCGAGCAGGGCGGTGAGGGCGTCGACGTCCGCGTCCGGGGCGATCGGTGCCGACAGGACGCGGCACAGGTTGGCCTGGTAGACCTCGCCGGCCGCTATGTGCTCCCGGATACGGCGGACGCCCGCGGTGTAGGCGGCACGGTCGAGGGAGGAGATCCAGGCGTCGGTCGCGGGGCCGTGCCAGGCTCCGGCGACGGGGGGCGGAACCGGTTCCTCGCGTACGTCCCGGAAGCGGGCGCAGGTCAGACGGCCCTCGAAGTCGGCCGCGACCGCCCAGAAGCCGGTGGAGTCCAGGGCCGCGGGGTCGCTGGTGACATCGAGGAGACCGGTGGCGACACGGCCGCCGAAACGGGCGAGAGGGGCGAGGTGGAACACGCCGTCGAGTCTATGGCGGGTGTCTCACAGGTTGCCCGGCCGTGTCCCCGCGGCTGCCCTGACCATGTGTTCCCGTAGACGCAGGCCAGCACGCTGCACAAACGCGTTTTTGTGCTGGCCCCGGAATCCGCTAGAGTTCAACTCGTCGCCGCGACGCGCAAGCCGAGCGGAAACGACAAGCGGACGTAGCTCAGTTGGTAGAGCGCAACCTTGCCAAGGTTGAGGTCGCCAGTTCGAACCTGGTCGTCCGCTCGCAGGAAAGTGGGGGATCTTCCCGAACCCCCGCACTCCTGGTGGAGTGGCCGAGAGGCGAGGCAACGGCCTGCAAAGCCGTCTACACGGGTTCAAATCCCGTCTCCACCTCCAAGGACGATTAGCTCAGCGGGAGAGCGCTTCCCTGACACGGAAGAGGTCACTGGTTCAATCCCAGTATCGTCCACTGGTCCGCGAGGATCCCCGCGCGATTAGCTCAGCGGGAGAGCGCTTCCCTGACACGGAAGAGGTCACTGGTTCAATCCCAGTATCGCGCACGCACCGCCCATGATCCGCGGATCGTGGTCCCGAGGACGATTAGCTCAGCGGGAGAGCGCTTCCCTGACACGGAAGAGGTCACTGGTTCAATCCCAGTATCGTCCACACACCGAAGCCCCCGGCGCTCTCCGCGTCCGGGGGCTTCTTCGTGTGCCGGTCAGCTGGAGAACAGCATGTGGCCGAAGCTCTTGTGGCGGTGATGGCCGCCGTGACCGCCGTAGTGGCCACCGCCGTGACCGCCGCCGTGCGGGGCGCCCCAGGCGGGCGCGGACGGGGCAGGGTAGCCCTGCGGGCCCGGGGGCGGCGGGGCGGGCTGCTGCCACTGGGACTCCACGCGGGTCAGCGCCTCCAGCTCGCCGTAGTCGAGGAAGATCCCCCGGCAGTTGCTGCACTGTTCGATCTGGACACCGTTGCGGTTGTACGTGTGCATCGGCGCATGGCACTTCGGACACTGCATGCTCGGCTCAACTCCTCGCCCATCGGTACATCTTGGTGTTTCCCCAGGACAGACTCCGTCCGACCCCGGTCGGTTGCACCCTACTTCGCGAATCCGGGCGCCAACTCGGGCGGTACGGAACCCATTCGGTCACACGCGTCCACGACCGCCAGCTCCACCTCGTCCAGCGGACGGTCCGCCGTGACCGCCTTGACGACGGCGTGGGCGGCGGTCTGCACGGTGAGGGTGCGGGCCGGGATGTCCAGAGCGGGCCAGGGGTCGCCGGTGGTGGGGACCGCCGGGCCGCCCGCCGTGCGGTAGGCGTTCAGGAAGCGGGCCCATTCGTCGGGCGGCAGCAGCCCGCAGGCGTACCAGGCGGCGGGGCGGGCGAGGTCCCAGGCGGGGACGCCCACGCCCATGTCGTCGACGTCGATCAGGAGCCACGGGCCGTCGGGGGCCGGGTGGCGGACCAGCTGGCCGAGGTGCAGGTCGCCGTGGCAGAGGGTGGTGGTGTCGGGCTGGGGTGCCTCCGCGCGGGCCCAGGCGGGGAGCAGCGTCCAGGCGTGCAGGACGGGGGCGGCGGCGGGGTGGGGGGCGGCCTCGCGGAGCCTGGTGATCGCTCGGAGTGCCTTGAGGGGGCCCCGCATGGGCGGGAGGGGGGTGGGGGGTGGTGTGCGGTGCAGGCGGGCGAGGAGGGTGGCTGCGGCTTCCCAGGGGGCGGCGTCGGGGTCGTCGGGGTCCACAGGGGTGCCGTAGGGCCAGCACGTCACCAGGCGGTCGTGCAGGTGGAGGGGGGCGGGGGTGAGTGGGGGCAGGAGGAGGGTGGGGAGGCTTGCGGCCGTGGTGAGGCGGGCGGCGAGGTCGGTGGGGTCCGTGCTCGGGGCGTGGGCCTTCGCGACGGTGGATTCGTGGCGGACGACGGTGCCGTCGGGGCGGTCGGTGAGGGTGGTGGTGGTTCCGCAGGGGCAGGCGGGGGTTCGGGTGTGTGCGGTGGCTGTGGCCCGGGCCGTCAGGTCGGGTAGCAGGTGGTGGGCGGTCATGGGGTCCCCCGGGGTCGTGCGGCTCTCGTCGGGAGCGTACGCAATGGGGATTCGGGGGCTCGGCGGGGTTGTGCACGTGGTTCAGCGCGGGCCCGATCCGATGGGGTGGTCGCGCCCACGCGGTGGCACCGCTTGTCGATACGGCCCCGCACCCGGGCCCCGCACCCCTTGGGGGCGCTCCGCCCGAGGGGTTTCAGGGCAAAGCAAAGCCGGCGCAGCTCCCCAGCTGCGCCGGCTTTTTTTGCCGTCCGCCGCACCCCCGTCCCCACGGGGTTTCATGGGTGGATGTCCCCGCCCGGACCGCTCTTCCGGGCCTGGGGTCGCCGCTCAGCGCCCCAGCATCACTCCCACGGACGACGCTTGTGTGGCCACGGTCTCCCAGCCGTCGAAGACGACCAGGAGCAGGACCGCCAGGGGAAGTGCCATCAAGGTCGCCACCAGTGGGTGGCGACGGCCCGTGCGGCGGGTGCGGAACGCCGCGTTGTACGCCTTGCGTCCCTCGGTGCGGATCAATGCCCGCGGTGCCGTGTGGGCCATGGTCCCTCTCCTGACCGTGCTCCGTTGACCAAACTCTGTTGTCTTTGCTTTGGCAGCGGCGGGTGTCTGACCTCGGGGGACGAGTGCTGCACCCGCCGCTTGACCTCAAATCTAGGCGTGCGGCGGGCGCGGGTCGTCATGCCCTCGTACCGATTGGCGGGCCTCCCGGAGGATGAGCGATGACCTGCGAACTACTCCCCTGGGTGGAGACCGGCTCCTAGGTCTCGGGGTCTTCCCGGAGGGGGAGTCCGGTGTGCCCCGCTTTCTCTGAGCTGTCCTCGCGCGGGACCGGCTGCTCGACCAGGGCGAGGACCCTGGTCGCCATGAACCGGGCCGTACGGACGACGGAGCCACTGCGGGTGACTTCGCTCACTTCCACCACCCCTCTGCGCACCGCCGTCTCCACCCGGCGGCCCGCCCTGCTCGCCACCACCTCGTAGGTACGTGTGGTGTCGCCTGCGTCCACCACTATCTCGACGCGATCACCCTTCACGCGCTCAATCCCCCTTCTGTGATGGTTGGTTGGGGTCCGAGGGGATGTGAAGTCCTGCTGCTCGCAACGCCTCTGACCACTCTTCAAGTTTCCCACCCGGCACTGACAATCCGTCGGGCCGAGAGGGCGCGGCCTTTGCGCGCGGGCGGCCGTGGAAACGTAAGCTGTCGCTCGTCACACGGACCGGGCAGCGGGGATGAACATGGCGATGATGCGCCTGAGGCGCGAGGACCCGCGCGTCGTCGGCTCGTTCAGGCTTCACAGACGGCTCGGCGCGGGCGGAATGGGTGTCGTCTACCTGGGCTCCGACCGCAAGGGACAGCGGGTCGCGCTGAAGGTCATCCGGCCGGATCTGGCGGAGGACCAGGAGTTCCGTTCGCGGTTCGCGCGCGAGGTCTCGGCGGCTCGGCGGATTCGTGGCGGGTGCACCGCCCGGCTCGTCGCGGCGGATCTCGACGCCGACCGGCCGTGGTTCGCCACGCAGTACGTGCCCGGGCCCTCCCTCCACGACAAGGTCGCCGACGAGGGTGCGCTCGGTGCCGCCGAGGTCGCCGCGATCGGGGCCGCGCTGTCCGAGGGGCTCGTCGCGGTGCACGAGGCCGGGGTCGTCCACCGGGATCTCAAGCCGTCGAACATCCTCCTCTCCCCCAAGGGTCCGCGGATCATCGACTTCGGTATCGCCTGGGCGACCGGGGCGTCGACGCTCACGCATGTCGGTACGGCGGTGGGGTCGCCCGGGTTCCTCGCCCCTGAGCAGGTGCGGGGGGCGGCGGTCACTCCGGCCACCGATGTGTTCTCGCTCGGGGCCACGCTCGCTTACGCCTCCACCTCTGACTCGCCCTTCGGGCACGGTAGTTCCGAGGTCATGCTGTACCGCGTGGTGCACGAGGAGGCGCAGTTGCACGGGGTGCCGGACGCGCTCGCGCCGCTGGTCCGCGCGTGCCTCGCCAAGGACCCCGAGGAGCGGCCCAGCACGCTTCAGCTGTCCTTGCGGCTCAAGGAGATCGCGGCGCGTGAGGCGCAGGGGATCGCCGATGTGCGGCCGCCTTCGCCCCGGGCGGCCGAGGCGGATCGGCCTACCGGGCGGCTTGCCGACAGTTATCCGGAGCAGCAGCGGACCCAGGGGGGAAGGCGTCCGCAGCATCCGCAGAGTGCGCAGGGGACTCCGGCGCCGCGTGGTGCGGCACCGTCGTCCCGGGGTGGGGGCAGTCCGTCGCGTGGGGGTGGGGTGCCGTCTCGGCCGGGGCAGCCTCGGCCGACTCCGTCGGGGCGTAACACGACGCGGTCCGGTGGTGGCAGTGGGAGTCGGCCCGGGCCTCGGAGTGGGGCGGGGCGGTCTGGTCCTCGGACGACGGGGACCGGGCGGCGGCCTGCGAATCCGCGGTTGTTGCGGCAGCGGTTGTTCGTGTTCGTCGTGGTGACGTTGCTTGTCGCGTTGGGGATCGCGGTGGCTCAGGGGTGTTCGGGGCCGGCTCATGGGCTTGGGCCTGTGGGGAAGCGGGGGTACGGGAGTGTCGTGGGGGCGGATAGTTCCGCTTCGGGTGGGTTCAGCGGGTAGGGAGGGCTGTTTTCGCCCCCGCCGCCCCTACCCGTCCCATCCTTCAGGGGCTGCCGCTCCTTCTCCCCCGCCTGGGGGCTGCGCCCCCAGACCCTCATCGGCCCTGAAGGGGCCTCGTCCTCAAACGCCGGACGGGCTGAAACAAGCGGGCCTGAGCCGGAAAGTGCGCGTCGGACCGGCTGGAGTTGGCGGGCCGGGCCAGCCGGGTGTCCTGGCTACAACTCCGGCAGGACCCGTTCGAAGAACTCCCGGTCCGCTTCGAAGAGTGGGGTCATCTTCAGGAACTCGGATGGTGTGACCCAGCGGACCTCGGAGACCTCGGCCGGGTCGGGGATGATCGTGCCGGTTCCGGTTTCGGTGGCGGTCCACCAGTGGAGGCGGAAGCGGCCGTCGTCCGCCTGGGACTCCCAGACCTTGGTCAGTGGGAAGACCGCGAGGCCGACCTCCTCTTGGACCTCTCTGACCAGGGCTTCTTCCTGGGTTTCGCCTGGTTCCAGTTTGCCGCTGAGCGGGGCCCAGTAGCCCGAGCGCGACGAGTCGGGGCCGCGGCGGATGACGAGGACGCGGTCCGCGCGGCGGAGTACGGCGACGATCGCCTCGCGCTGGGCCAAGCGGGCTCCTAGTGTTCGGGGCGGCCGGTGGCCACCGCGTAGAAGGCGACCGCGGCTGCGGCGCCCACGTTGAGGGAGTCGACTCCGTGGGCCATGGGGATGCGGACCCATTCGTCGGCCGCCACCAGGGCTTGGGTGGACAGGCCGTCGCCCTCCGCTCCCAGCATGAGGGCCACTCTGGCCATGCGGTGCGGAGCCGCCTCGTCCAGGCTCTTCGCCTTTTCGTCGGGGGTCAGGGCGAGGAGCGTGAAGCCTGCCTCTCGGACCGACTCAAGGCCCTTGGGCCAGCTGTCCAGGCGGGCGTACGGGACCGAGAAGACCGCGCCCATCGAGACCTTCACGCTGCGGCGGTAGAGGGGGTCCGCACAGTCAGGGGACAACAGGACCGCGTCCATGCCCAGGGCCGCCGCCGAGCGGAAGATCGCGCCGATGTTGGTGTGGTCGTTCACCGACTCCATCACCACCACCCGGCGCGTGGTCTGGAGGAGTTCGTCCGCCGTGGGGAGCGGTTTGCGTTGCATGGAGGCCAGGGCGCCTCTGTGGACGTGGTAGCCCGTGACGCGTTCGGCCAGCTCCGGGCTCACCGCGTAGACGGGGGCCGGGAGTTCGTCGATGACGTCGCGCATGACGTCGACCCACTTCGCGGAGAGCAGCATCGACCGCATCTCGTAGCCGGCGTCCTTGGCCCGTCTGATGACCTTCTCGCCCTCGGCGATGAACAGGCCCTCGGCCGGTTCTCGCTTGCGGCGCAGCTCTACGTCGGTCAGGCCCGTGTAATCACGCAGGCGCGGGTCGTCGGGATCCTCAACGGTGATGAGATCGGCCACAGGGTGATACTGCCTTGTCCTGGGTGTGGTGCCAACGGCTGGGAACGGGTTGTGTTACCCGGGGTTACGCGAGCTCCTTCGGTCCGACGGTGACCACCGCGCCGATGACGATCACCGCGGGCGGCTTCACGTCCTCGGTGCGTACCGTCTCGCCGACCGTCGCGAGGGTCGCGTCCACCCGGCGCTGGGCGGCCGTCGTGCCCTCCTGGACCAGGGCGACCGGGGTGTCGGCGGGCTTGCCGTGCGCGATCAGGGTCTCGGCGATCTTGCCGATCTTGTCCACGCCCATGAGGACGACGAGGGTGCCGGTCAGCTTGGCCAGGGAGGGCCAGTCGACCAGCGAGCGCTCGTCGTCAGGGGCCACATGGCCGCTGACCACCGTGAACTCGTGTGCGACTCCCCTGTGGGTGACGGGGATGCCCGCCGCGCCCGGTACCGAGATCGAGCTGGAGATGCCCGGCACGACCGTGCACGGGATGCCCGCCTCCGCGAGCGCCTGGATCTCCTCCATGCCACGGCCGTAGACGAAGGGGTCGCCGCCCTTGAGGCGGACCACCGACTTGCCCTGCCTGGCGTGTTCGATCAGGGCGTTGTTGATGGCCTCCTGGGCCATGTAGCGGCCGTACGGGATCTTCGCCGCGTCGATCACCTCGACGTGCGGGGGGAGTTCGGCGAGGAGGTCGCGGGGGCCGAGGCGGTCGGCGATGACGACGTCGGCCTCGGCGAGGAGGCGGCGGCCGCGGACCGTGATGAGGTCCGGGTCGCCGGGGCCACCGCCGACCAGGGCCACGCCCGGGGTGCGGTTGCGGTGGTGCGGGGCGACGAGGGTGCCGTCGCGGAGGCCCGCCACGACCGCGTCACGGATGGCGGCGGTGTGGCGGGGGTCGCGGCCGCGCGCGTCGGTGGTGAGGACGGCGACCGTGACGCCCTCGCTGTGGCCCGTCGCCGGGGTCCACGCGGTGGCCTGGTCGGCGTCGTCCGCGCGGACGCACCAGACGCGGTTGGCCTCGGCCTCGGCGGAGGCCCGGGTGTTCGCCTCCGGGTCCGTGGTGGCGATCAGCGCGTACCAGGCGTCCGCCAGGTCGCCTTCCGCGTACGGGCGTCGCTCCCAGACGATCTCGCCCGCGTCCGCCATCGCCTCCACGGACGGGGTCGCGCCGGGGGACACGAGGAGGATGTCCGCGCCCGCCGCGATCAGCGCCGGCAGACGGCGCTGTGCGACCTGGCCGCCGCCGAGGACGACGACCCTGCGGCCGGTGAGGCGGAGGCCTACGGGGTAGGCGGGGTGTTCGGCCATGAGGGTCCGGCTCCTCTTGTACGGCGGGTCTCCCCCGCATGCTTTCACGGCGTGCGGTGGCCCTGACGTGCAGATTTTAAGGGCAGGGCGTCAGTGCGGCCCAGCCGGTCCACCGGCTGGGCCGCATCGCCGGCTGTGGGCGCCTACTTTTCCGTCACCCCTGCGGAGTCGAACGTCGCCACCTCGTGCATCGCCCGCGCCGTGCTCTGCACCAGCGGCAGGGCCAGCAGCGCGCCCGTGCCCTCGCCGAGGCGGAGGTCGAGGTCGACCAGGGGGCGCAGGCCGAGCTTGTTCAGCGCCGCCACGTGACCCGGTTCCGCGCTGCGGTGGCCCGCGATGCAGGCCGCGAGGACCTCGGGGGCGATCGCGCGGGCCACGAGAGCCGCGGCGCCCGCGCTGACGCCGTCCAGGATCACCGGCGTACGCAGGGACGCACCGCCGAGCAACAGGCCGACCATCGCCGCGTGTTCGAAGCCGCCGACCGCGGCGAGGACGCCGATGGGGTCGGCCGGGTCCGGCTGGTGGAGGTCGATCGCGCGGCGCACGACCTCCGTCTTGCGGGCCAGGGTCTCGTCGTTGATGCCGGTGCCCCGGCCGGTGACCTCGGCGGGGTCGGTGTCCGTGAACACCGAGATCAGGGCCGCCGACGCGGTGGTGTTCGCGATTCCCATCTCACCGGTGAGCAGCGCCTTGTTGCCCGCCGCCACCAGGTCGCGGGCCGTCTCGATGCCCACCTCGATGGCCTGCTTGGCCTCCTCGCGGGACATCGCGGGACCGGTCGTCATGTCGGACGTACCGGCCCGGATCTTGCGGGGCAACAGGCCCGGCGTGGCCGGGAGTTCGGATGCCACACCGACGTCCACGACACACACCTCGGCGCCCACCTGGCCCGCGAAGGCGTTGCACACCGCCCCGCCGCCGAGGAAGTTGGCGACCATCTGGGCCGTGACCTCCTGCGGCCAGGGCGTGACGCCCTGCGCGTGCACACCGTGGTCGCCCGCGAAGATGGCGACGGCCGCGGGCTCCGGGATCGGCGGCGGGCACTGCCGGGAGAGACCGGACAGCTGCGCGGAGATGATCTCCAGCATGCCGAGCGAACCCGGCGGCTTCGTCATCCGCTTCTGCCGCTCCCACGCCTCGCCGAGCGCCTTCGCGTCCAGCGGGCGGATTCCGGCGACGGTCTCCGCGAGCAGGTCGTGCGGGTCCTCGCCGGGCAGCGCCCGACGGCCGTAGGTCTCCTCGTGGACGACCCATGACAGCGGGCGGCGCTTGGACCAGCCCGCCTGCATCAGTTCGGGCTCGTCCGGGAACTCGTCGACGTAGCCGACGCAGAGGTACGCGATGACCTCCAGGTGCTCGGGCAGGCCGAGCGCGCGGACCATCTCGCGCTCGTCGAAGAAGCTGACCCAGCCGACGCCGAGGCCCTCGGCGCGGGCGGCGAGCCAGAGATTCTCGACGGCGAGCGCGGCGGAGTACGGCGCCATCTGCGGCTGTGTGTGCCGGCCCAGGGTGTGGCGGCCACCGCGGGTCGGGTCGGCGGTGACGACGATGTTCACCGGGGTGTCGAGGATGGCCTCGATCTTCAGTTCCTTGAACTGCTTCGCCCTGCCCTTCGGCAGCGACTTCGCGTACGCCTCGCGCTGGCTCTGCGCCAGTTCGTGCATGTTGCGGCGGGTCTCGGCGGAACGGATGACCACGAAGTCCCACGGCTGCGAGTGCCCGACCGACGGCGCGGTGTGCGCCGCCTCCAGCACGCGCAGCAGCACGTCGTGCGGGATCGGGTCGCTGCGGAAGCCGTTGCGGATGTCCCGGCGCTCGCGCATCACCTTCAGCACCGCCTCGCGCTCGGCGTCGTCGTAGGCGGGAGCGGCCGGGCCGGTGGACTCTCGTACGTCTTCCACTGCGGCCGTGCTCTCTTCTTCCTGATCGGCGGCCCGGGTGTCCAGGTCGTCCGCGTGCTGTACGAGTTCCGGTCCGAGGTCGGCGTCCGCCTCACGGGGTGCGGGGACGGCGGCGAACGCGTCCTCCGCGCCGACGAGTTGCTCCTCCGGAGGGAGCGTGAGCGGGTGCGGCGGGGTCGGCGCGAGGTGCGGGGTGGTGGGCACCGAACCCTCCACCGGCACGAAGCGACCCAGCGAGTCGTCGGGGTGCGGCGGCGGCCCGCCCGCCAACTGGGCGTCCGCGTCCACCTGTTGGGGCTGGACGAGGTGCATCCCCTCGGGGGCGACCGGCTGCGCCTGCGGCACGGAGGAGAGGACCTGCTCCGGCTCCGCCAGTTGTTCCGGCTCGGGCAGCGGGGCCGGCTCCGCCGCCGGTTCCGGGGCGGGGGCTTCGGCCACGACGAGGGGTGCCACCGGTGCGGGTTCGGCTGCTACGACCGCTTCCGCTTCGGGCAGTTCCGTCGGGACCGGGGCGGCCTCGGAGATGAAGGTGGGCTCGACTTCCGTGGGCGCGACCTGAGTTGGGGCGGCTTCCTGGTAGTCGGTGCCGTCGACGGGGGCGACCTCGTGGACGGGCGGGGTGTCGGGCGCCTGCTCCGCCACGGGGGCCTGCTCGGCCGCGAAGACCTGGTCGACCGCCGGGGCCTGCTCGGGAGTGACCGCGGCCTCGGAGACGAACGGCTCCTCGGCGACCGGTACGGCATCCGAGGCGAGCTGTTCCGGCTGCGGCTCCTGCGCGGCGGCCACGACGGGCACCCCCTCGGGAATCGGACCGGCGTCCGCGACCGGCACCTCCTCGGGAGCCGGTCCTTCGCCGCCCACCACCGCGTCCTCGGCCACCGGAGCGACCGCGCCTTCGGCGGCGACACCGGCGTTCGGCACGAACTGCGGCTCGGCGCCCTGCTCGTAGACCTGGGCCTGCACCGGCCCCTGCGGCTGCTCCGGCGACTGACCGGCGATCGAGGCCTGGGCGCCCTCGGGCAGGTGGCCCGTCTCGTGGACCCCGGCGTTCCCGGAGGTCTCCGTGCTGACGTGGGCGAACGGGGTCGCGGGCTCCCCCGCGAACACCTGGCCCTGCTCCTGCCAGGCGGTCCCGGCCTCGGGCGCCTGAGCCAGGCCCGCACCGGTACCGGCGCTCGTGGCGACGGCCGTGGCCGGACCCGGCTCGGGCGCGACGACTCCGGCGTCCAGGGTGGCGGCGATGCCACCGCCCACCGCGACCGGAGCCTGCGTCTGTGCCGGCTGCTCCGCGGACTCGCTGCCCGGTTCGGCAAGCGGAATAACCGTTTCCGCTGTCTGTGCCCCGGCGCTCGCCGGCGGCTGGACGCCCCACGGGGAAGCGCCCTGCGGGGGCAGGTCGCGGAGTTGGGGTGACTCGAAGTACTCGGGGCCGGTCGCCGCCGGGCCGGGCTGACGTACCGGCGCGCCCGCGGGGCCGCGGTCGGCGAGGGAGCGGACCGGGCTCGCGGAGGTGTCGGGGAGGGGCGGGCCGAGGTGCAGCGGGCGGCGCGGCGGGACCGGCGCGGGCGGCGGCGGTGCGGGATGCCGGACGGCGCCCAGATCGACGGAACCGCTGTCGCGCCCGTCCGTCTCGTGCGGACCCGGCTCGTGCACGACGGCTTCCTGCGGAGCCGGCGCGTGTACGTCGGCCCGCGGAACGGCCTCGTGCGCGACCGGCTCCGGTGCGGCGGCCTCGTGCACGGCGGCCTCCTGCGGAACCGGCTCCTGCGCGGCGGCCTCGTACGCGACGCCGTCGTACACGGCACCCTCGTACGCGACCTGCTCCGGTGCCGGCTGCTCCTGCGGAGCGGGCTCGTGGACGGTCTCGACGACGGGCTCGGGCGCGGGCGGCGGGACCTCGTTGCCCCAGGCGCCCTGGGCGCCGGGCAGCAGCAGGAGGTCTTCGTCCTCGGCGGTGGTCTCGGAGAGGTAGGTGTACGCGCCGTGCGCGGGAACGCCCGGCTGTTCCACCATGCCTGCGTTCTCCGGCAGCCCCTCGGCCGGGATCTGGCCGGTGTCGGTCATGCGTACCCCTCGCCCATCGGTTAGTGCTTCTACGACCCGCTCACCGGGAACGGCGCACCGACCGCCCCGCAGTGGAGAACGAGCGTGCCTGTCCAGCGGCACGAACGACCCGGCGTCAAATAGCGACAAAGCCACTTGGACGACAAAGCCATTCACTGGCATTGTCGCGGCCGTTCGGCCGTCGCGACAGCTTGATCCGCGACGGTCCGCTGTGGACTGCGCCACGTTGCGCGTCCTCCGGTTACGCCGTACCACACTCACCCCAAAACGGGCGGGTTTTCCGGACATTGACGAACGAAGTGCCGGGTCACCCGAAGCGGTACAACAGTCCGCCAGCCTACCGCGCGCAGTACGACAACAGGATCACGGGGACGGTACGAGGGGTCAGGAAACGCGCTCCGGGAGGAGGCCGCTGAGCAGGAACGCGACGCTGCGCTCGGTCTCCGTCCAGGCCCTGGTGTCGAGTTCGACGGACTGGAGGAGGGCGCACTCCACGTGGTAGCCGTGCTCCGTCAGGTCGCGGCCGATCAACTCGGCCTCGTCGCGGGTGGCCGCGTGCGCCACGATGCGCTGCGGACGCCGGTCGGCGACCGCGGAGACGACCGCCACTCCCCCGCCGCCGACCCGTACCACGTCGGGTTCGGGGAGGTTCTCCAGGATGTGCGGGGCGTCGCCCTGGACGATCTGGAGGTGCACCCCGAAGCTGCGGGCGGCGGAGTCGGTGCCGGTGCAGGCCCGGGTGTCGCGGTCGACGGCGATGACGGCCGCTCCGGCGCGGGCCGCCTCGATGGCGAAGGCGCCGCTGCCACAGCCGATGTCCCACACGAGGTCTCCGACGCGGGGGCCGAGGCGGGCGAGCTGTGCGGCCCGGAGCAGATCGGTCTCGCCTTCGCCGAGTTGGCCGCCGTAGGCCTCGGCGGGGAGGGTCCAGCCGCGGGCGACGGCGGAGGGGTCGCGGCCGGCGATCCAGCCCTCGCCGGTGACGCCGGTGACGGAGGGGCCGACCGGGCCGCCCATGACGATGACGACGTTGGGGTCGCGCCAGGTGCGGTCGGCGGCCTTGTCGGAGGTGAGGACGGTGACCTGCTCGTGCTCGGTGCCGAGTTCCTCGCAGATGACGAAGGTGCGGTGGACGCCCTCCATCAGGAGGCCGAGTTCGGCGGGTCCGGCGCCCGGTGAGGTGAGGACGGCGACCTTTGTGTGGGCCCGGCATACGTTCACCGCGCGTCGCAGGGTGCGCCGGTGTGCGACGACCACCTGTGCGTCGTCCCAGGGCATCCCGGCGCGGGCGAAGGCGGCGGCCACGGAGGAGACGGCGGGGACGACTTCGACCTCAAGGCCGAACTCGGGGTCGCGCAGGGTCCGTACGACGCCGAAGAAGCCGGGGTCGCCGTCGGCGAACACGACCGCGCTGCCGCGGTGTCCGGCGATCCGGCGGGCGGCCAGGGCGACGCTGCCGAGGCGGATGCGCTCGGCGCGCTCCGGTACCTCGGGGAGCGCGAGATGGTGGGGTGCGCCGGCCACGAGGGTGGCGGCGGCGAGGGCGGAGCTTGCCGCGGCGGTCAGCGGAGAGCCGTCCCAGCCGATCACCGTGACGCGGTCGGCCATCGTCGTCAGTCTCCAGGAAGTTTTTCGCAGGTCGTCGGGGAAAGCGGCCCGCACGCGGGCACCGTGAGGGTACCTGGTGCGGCCGGGAGGTGCTTCCCCGCCCGTACCCCGCCGGAGTCAGTTCCAGTCGGCGAGTGACGTGAAACCGTCGACGTCCGCGAGCTGTTCGGCCGTGCCCTCCAGGTCCTCCGGGAGGAGGCTCCACACGATGAAGTCGGTGCGGACGTCGCTCCAGGTGCCGTCGTCGGCGTGGACGTGCGCTATGCACGCGCCCCGCAGGACGCCCTCGCTGATGCAGCCGATCTTCTGGGCGACCTGCTGGGAGGCGGTGTTGTCGGCGGCGGTGCGCAGTTCGATGCGCTCCAGCTTCTGGTCCCCGAACAGCCATTGGGCGGTGGCGAGCGCGGCCTCGGAGGCGTAGCCCTCGCCGCGCGCCCAGGGGGCGATGATGTACGACAGCTCGGTGGACCGGATGTGCCAGTTGGTCTTGGTCAACTGCACGATGCCGACGAGCCGTTGGGTGAGGAACTCGGTGACGGCGAGGTCGAGGCCGCGGCCCGAGGTGCGTTCGGTGGGCGCGTGCTCGGTGATCCAACGGCGGGCCTGGGCCTCGGAGTAGGGCTGCGGGACGTCGGTCCAGGACCCGACCTGTTCGTCGTTCATCATCTCCGTCAGCGCGGGGATGTCGTCCTCGTCGAGGGGCCGCAGCACCAACCGCTCCGTGCTGATGGAGATGTTGGGGAAGGTGCTCGTCATGCGCCGCTCCGTAGCCTGTGGAAAATGTTCAGGGCAACCTGAACTGCCCAGCATGCAGCATGAAAGCACCGAACCGCACCACGGGGTCCACCCGCGGTGAGCGAGTGGACCCCGTGCGTCGCGGCGAGTTGTCTGCAAGACGACTCGAAAGCGCGGGATGCGTCAGAAGGACGGGATGACCGAGCCGGCGTACTTGTCCTCGATGAACTTCTTGACCTCGGGCGAGGTCAGCAGCTTCGCGAGCTTCTTGACGCGCGGGTCCTTCTCGTTGCCCTTCTTGACCGCGAGGAAGTTGCCGTACGGGTTGTTCGTCGCCGACTCCAGGATCAGGGCGTCCTTGGCGGGCTTGAGGCCCGAGGAGATGGCGTAGTTGCCGTTGATGACGGCCGCGTCGACGTCGTCCAGGGAGCGCGGGGTCTGGGCCGCCTCCAGCTCCTTGAACTTGAGCTTCTTCGGGTTCTTGGTGATGTCCGAGGGGGTCGCCTCGTTGCCCACACCTGCCTTGAGGGTGATCAGTCCGTTCGCCGCGAGCAGCTTGAGGGCGCGGGCCTCGTTGACGCTGTCGTTCGGGACGGCGACGGTCGCGCCGCTCTTGAGGGCGTCGGCGCTCTTGACCTTGTGGGAGTAGAGGCCGAGCGGCTCCAGGTGGACCGTGACGACGGACACGATGTGGGTGCCGTTCTTCTTGTTGAAGTCGTCGAGGTACGGCTTGTTCTGGAAGTAGTTGGCGCCCACCGAGCCGTCCTCGGTCGCCGTGTTCGGCGTGACGTAGTCGGTGAACTCCTTGACCTCCAGGTCGAGTCCGGCCTTCTTCGCCAGGTGGTCCTTGACGTAGTCGAGGATCTCGGCGTGCGGGGTGGGGCTCGCGGCGACGACCAGCGGTCCGCTGTAGTCGGAGGCCGAGGAGGAGTCCTTGCCCGAGCCGCAGGCGGAGAGCGCGAAGGTGAGGGCTCCGGCGGCCGCGACGGCGGTGGTGATCTTGGCGGTGTTACGCACGAAAAGTGCCTTTCCTGAGGGGTGTTACGACCCCGCGATGGGTGGTGCGGGGAGTCTGTGGGGGTGCCGGGAGGCCTACGCGGCCTTCAGCAGCCGGAGCCTGGGCCCGGGACCGGAGCGTCCGCCGCGCCGGTGCAGGGAGCGGGCCGCGTAGTCGCCGGCGAACTGGATGAGGGAGATGACGACCGCGAGGATCGCCACGGTGATCCACATCAGCTGGGTCTCGAAGCGCTGGTAGCCGTAGCGGATGGCGATGTCGCCGAGGCCGCCGGCGCCGACCGTGCCGGCCATCGCGGAGTAGCCGATGAGCGCGACGATCGTGGTCGTGGTGCTGGAGATCAGCGAGGGCAGCGACTCGGGGACGAGGACCTTGCGCACGATGGTCCAGGTGTTGCCGCCCATCGACTGCACGGCCTCGACGAGCCCGCCGTCCACTTCCCGGACAGCCGTCTCGACGAGGCGCGCGAAGAAGGGGATCGCCCCGATCGCGAGTGGCACGATGGCGGCCTCGCGGCCGATGGTCGTGCCGGTGATGGTCCGGGTGAAGCCCATCAGCGCGACCATCAGGATGATGAACGGCAGCGAGCGGGCCACGTTCACGATCTGGCCGATGACCTTGTTCGCGGCGACGTTCTGGAGCAGTCCGCCGCGGTCGGTCAGGACCAGCAGGATGCCGAGCGGAAGTCCGCCGACGACGGCGATGACCGTGGACCAGCCGACCATGTACAGCGTGTCCCAACACGCCTGGGACAGCAGGGGCTGCATCTCCGACCAGGTCACTGGACACCTTCCTTCAGCAGTACGGGCTCCTGGCCCAGCACGTCGATCTGGAGGCCCTGTTCGCGCAGGAAGCCGATCGGCACGACGTTGTCCTCGTAGCGGCCGGGCAGTTCGATGCGCATGCGGCCGACCTGGAGTCCGCCGACGGTGTCGATGGCGGCGCCGAGGATCGAGATGTCGATGTTGTAGGTGCGCGAGAGCTGCGAGATGACGGGCTGGGTCGCGGCCTCGCCGTGGAAGGTGACATCGACGACCGTGCGGTCATCGCCGTGTGCCTCGCCGGTGACGGGGAAGAGCGCGGAGGCCAGCTGGGAGCCGGGGGTGGCGAGCAGTTCGCTGACCGTGCCGGACTCGACGATGCGGCCGTTCTCCATGAGCGCGGCCGAGTCGCACACGTTCTTGACGACGTCCATCTCGTGGGTGATGAGCAGGACGGTCAGGCCCAGCTGCCGGTTCAGGTCGCGCAGCAGCTGGAGGATGGAGCGGGTGGTCTCCGGGTCGAGCGCGCTGGTGGCCTCGTCGGAGAGCAGCACCTTGGGGTCGCCGGCCAGGGCGCGGGCGATGCCGACGCGCTGCTTCTGACCGCCGGAGAGCTGCGCCGGGTAGGACTTCGCCTTGTCGGCGAGCCCGACGAGGTCGAGGAGTTCGAGGGCCTTGGCGGACCGCTCCCTGCCGGAGGTGCCGAGGATCTCCAGCGGCAGCTCGATGTTGTCCTGCACGGTCCGCGAGGAGAGCAGGTTGAAGTGCTGGAAGACCATGCCGATACGGCTGCGCGCCTGCCGGAGTTCCCGTCCGGCGCGCGGTCCGCGCCCGGCGAGGGCGGTGAGGTCCTGCCCGGCGACGGTGACCGTGCCGGCGGTGGGCTTCTCCAGCAGGTTGACGCAGCGGATGAGCGAGGACTTGCCGGCGCCGGACTGGCCGATGACGCCGTAGACCTCGCCTTCGCGGACGTGGAGATCGACGCCGTCGAGGGCGGTGACCTCACGGCCGCGTGAGCGGTAGACCTTGGTCAGGCCCGATGTGGTGATCACTGGGGTTCCATGACTGTCGGGTACGCGGGCGTGGGTGTGCCCTGGGTACGAGGGGGGGACATGTGCGTGGGGCGGCGTCCGTCACATACGGCAGAGCGCATATGAGCGTGGACATGCCACGGCGGCTCGCTTCGGGGTGCGAGGCTCAGGGGTGGTCCGGGGGCCCTCTAGAAGGCGCACATTCGACACATACAACGAGCACCGGGCGTCAGGGTCGCCTCGGTCGCAAGGGTGCGGCTGCTCGTCGTGGTCATGGAATCAGTAAAGCAGACGTACGGTCCTGACAAAGGGCCGCTGTCCGCATGCCGGACAGCGGCGGACACCCGTCAGACGCGCTCGGAGATCTCCACTCCCCCGTCGCTGACCAGCGCGGACAGGGCCGACAGGTCCCTCACGACCAGGTCGGCGTCCAGCTCGTGGGCCTGGTGGGTTGTGGCCAATGCCACGGTGATCATTCCGGCCGCGCGGCCCGCCTGGAGCCCCGCCGGGGCGTCCTCGAAGACGACGCAGTCGGCCGGGTCGACGCCGAGCCGGCGGGCGGCGAGCAGATACGGCTCGGGGTCGGGCTTGCCGCGCGTGACGTCCTCGGCGACCACGAGGGTCTTGGGGAAGATGCCGGCGTACGCGAGCCGGGCCTCGGCGAGCCTGCGGGTGGCCGAGGTGACGACGGCCCAGCAGTCGGAGGGCAGCGTGTCGAGGAGGTCCCGGGTGCCGGGCAGCAGGGTCGCGCCGCCGTGGGGCACATCCTCCACCTCCAGGGCCTCGATCCGCGCGACCGCGGCCGGGACGACGTCGGCGGGCAGCAGGTCGGCGGCTATCGCCTCGGCGGTGCGGCCGTGCAGTTCGACCCGGGCGAATTCCTCGGCGGTGATCCCGAACTCTTCCGCCCACCGGGACCAGCACCTGCGCACGGACTCCAGGGAGGAGACGAGGGTGCCGTCGTTGTCGAACAGAAGGGCTTGAACATGGATCTTCATGCACTCGACCCTACGGTCACGGGCCCCTGAGCCCGTAATAGGGTTTCCGCATGCTTGATGCCCTGACGCTGGCGACCGGTGTCGCCGCGCTGCTGCTCGCCGCCTGGTGCGGCTGGGCGGCCTACCGTGATCAGCCGACCAAGGACTGGCACTTCATCGGCATGGCGGTGGTCACGCTGCTGGCCACGGTCCAACTGGTGGTCGGGATCGTGCAGTTGGCGCGCGGCGAGAAGGCGGAGCAGGGCACGGCGATCTTCGTGGCGTATCTGCTGGGCGCGTTCGCGGCCGTCCCGGCGGCGGGTTTCATGTCCCTGACGGAGCGCACCCGCTGGGGTTCGATCACGGCCGCGGCCGGCGGAGTGGTCCTCGCCGTGCTCGAAGTGCGGCTCTACGACATCTGGGGAGGCTGAGGTGACGACCACGGACGAGAACGCGGAAGAGCACTCGGCGGAGCGGCCGAAGCGCCTCATCAGCGGGCCCGGCATGCTGCTCGTCTGGTTCTACGGGGTGATGGTCGTCGGCGCGGTCTCCCGCTCGGTGTACCAGATCGCCACCGAGTTCGACCGGGCCCCGCTCGCCTACTCGCTGTCGGCCGTGGCGGGCGTTGTGTACGGCTTCATCACGTACTCCCTGATCCGCGGCGGCGAGACGGCCCGCAGGGCGGCACAGGTCTGCTGCGCCGCCGAACTCGCGGGTGTGCTCATCGTCGGGACGCTGACCGTGTTCGACAGCTCGGCGTTCCCGGACGCGACGGTCTGGTCGTACTACGGCGCGGGGTACATCTTCATCCCCGTGCTGCTGCCGCTGTCCGCGCTGTACTGGCTGCGCAAGAACCGCACGACCGGCACCGCCGACGCCGTCACGCCGTAGCGACGTACGCCTCGACCGGTTTCTCCAGGACGATCATCGGTACGCCGTCGTCGCCCTGGGAGGTGCCCACGGTCTCGTAGCCGACGCGGCGGTACAGGCGGAGGTTGCCCTCGCTGCGGTGGCCGGTGTGGAGGCGGAACTTCTTGGCGCCGCGCTCCTCGGCGAGGGCCGCTTCGGCCGCGCGGAGCAGACGGGCGCCGATGCCGTGGCCCTGGAGGCGGGGGTGGACGCAGAGCTTGCCGATGGCCGCCGCGCCGTCCTCGGTCACCGTGCCGCGGACCGATCCGACCACCTCCTCGCCCAGCCGTGCGACGTAGACGCAGTCGGCGCCGACCTCGCTCCTGACCGACTCGAGACTCTGGACGAGCGGGTCGATGCGGTAGTTGCCGTACAGCGCCGCCTCGCTCTGGAAGCACAGGTACTGAAGCCTGAAGATCTGCTCTGCGTCCTGCTCGGTCGCCACCGAGATGGTCACGCTCATGCCCATGTGCGCACGCCTCCCGCTCACCTGATCGCCACTTGATTCCTCACTCCTATCCCCGTGCTTCGAGCGCCGCAACCTCCGGCGTCAGCAATCGCCGAAGACATCCCAGACATCTGGAACGTTCCGGGCCGAGACTGCCCTGTGAGATACCCAACTCCCCCGCGATCTCGCGGTAGGTGAGGTCCTTCGGCGACAGCAGCGCCCCCAGTAGCCGCGGGCAGCGGCCGGGCAGCCGGCGCACGGCGTCGTGCAGCGCGCGGTACCGCGCCGCCGTGAGCGCGGCCTGCTCCGGACCGCGGTCGCTCTCGTCGACGGGATCAGCGCCGTACGACTGTTCCCGGCGGGCCGTACGACGGGTGCGCCGGGCCTCCGAGCGGACCGCGCGGCGGAGCCAGCGCTGCGGGTCGACCGGTGGGCCGGAGGAGTCGAGGAGCTCCAGGAGGCGGAGCCAGACGGCCTGTTCGAGGTCTCCCGGCTCCGTTCCCCAGGCATATGCCTCGGCCGAGGCCTCGGCGGCGAGCAGTGGGCGCAGGGTGGTGAGGAGTTGGTGTGTCATATGCGGCACGACGCGGCCGCCCCGGCACGAGGTTGCCGGGGCGGCCGTCTGTCACTCCAACGGGGCGCGGGGCTCAGCCGTTGACGAAGTCCGCGCGGGCCAGCAGACCGGTGTCGGCGTTGTCGGTGAAGACACCGTCGATGCCGGTGGCGAAGTACCGCTGGAAGGCGCCGAAGGCGTCGCCGTAGGCGTCCACGGCCGTGCCCTTCCGGTACTCCTTCGGCAGGAAGGGGTTCTCGTTGCGCATGGTGTAGGGGTGCAGGATCAGGCCCGCCTTGTGCGCGTCGGCGACGAGGGTCGTCTCCTTGTTCAGGCTGCCGTCCGCGTTCTTCGTGATGATCAGGTCGAGGGTCGGGCCCAGGCCGTCGGCGTACGTCGCGATCTCGGCGAGTCCCTTCGGCGTGACCAGGTCGTCGACCGTGCGCGGGTCGCCCTGGTCGATGAAGTCGAAGGGCCGGGTACCGGTGCCGGACAGCAGCACGACCAGCGGGTTGCCGACCAGCTTGCTGATCCTCGCGATGCTGGTCGGCTCGAAGGACTGGATGAGGACGGGCGAGTTCCTGCGGTCCTTGCCGTGCCGGCGCAGGATCGTCGAGAGCAGCTTCTCCATCTCGAAGCCGCGCTTGCGGAAGTAGGTGGGGTGCTTCATCTCGGGGTAGATCCAGACCTGCTTGCCGCGCTTGCGGGTCTGCTCGTCCTGCCACCGGAGGACCTCTTCGAAGGTGGGGATCTCCCAGCGGCCGTTGTAGAGCGTGTTGTGCGGGCGGTTGGCCGGGATGCGCTCGATGGCGCGCAGGGTCTTCAGCTCGGCGAGCGTGAAGTCCTCGGTGAACCAGCCGGTCGTGGAGACGCCGTCGAGCAGCTTGGTGGTCTTGCGGTCGGCGAACTCGGGGTGGTCGGCGACGTTCGTGGTGCCGCCGATCTCCGGCTCGTGCCGGCAGACCAGGTGACCGTCCTTGGTGGGGACGAGGTCACCGGCCTCGACGATGTCGGCGCCCAGGTCAAGAGCCAGGTTGTACGAGCCGAAGGTGTGCTCCGGGCGGTAGCCGCTGGTGCCGCGGTGACCGACGATCGTCGGCTTGGGCAGGTCCTTCAGACCGCCGCCACCGTGCCGGGACGTCGTGGCCTCGGCGGCTCTCGCCGCGCCGGCGGGTCCGAGTGCGGCCACTCCCGCGCCGAGCACGGCGGCGCCGAGCAGCGCCCGTCGTCCGGTGCCGCCTGCTCGCTCGTTCGGCCCCTGCGTTCCCTGCGTGTCCATGAAGCCTCCTGGCGTCGCCCGTCGCTGCGCGCCGATCGTAGGTGCGCGCGGATGACGGGCGGGAGACCTCGGCCGGAACGCGAGGGTGACGCTGGATGTCGTACCGGATGGGAGGTTTGACCCGCCGTCACCAAGGAACGCGAGATGCGTCACAACATGGCGGCCCGGTTACGGGGCGGTCCTGGCGCGGCACCGCAGGTAAACGTGCGTCAACACTGCGTAAGACCTCGGTGAACCCGATGTGCAATACCCCGGGCGCCGCGAGTATCGTCCTCACCTGCACAGACTTATATCGAACCCCTTGACACCGGAGGGCCCGTTGTCCCGCTTCGCGCTCATCAAGGCAGTGCTCGGACCGATCATGCGCCTGATGTTCCGCCCCCAGGTGGAGGGAATCGAGCACATCCCGGGAGAGGGCCCGGTGATCCTCGCCGGCAATCACCTCACGTTCATCGACTCGATGATCCTTCCGCTGGTCTGCGACCGGCAGGTGCTGTTCATCGGCAAGGACGAGTACGTCACCGGCGAGGGGTTCAAGGGCCGCCTCATGGCCTGGTTCTTCACCGGGGTCGGGATGATTCCGGTGGACCGGGACGGGGCGAACGGCGGGGTCGCGGCGCTGATGACGGGGCGTCGCATCCTCGAAGAGGGCAAGGTCTTCGGGATCTACCCCGAGGGAACCCGGTCGCCCGACGGCCGGCTGTACCGGGGGCGGACCGGGATCGCCCGGCTCACGATGATGACGGGCGCGCCGGTGGTGCCGTTCGCGATGATCGGCACGGACAAGCTGCAACCGGGTGGGGCGGGGTTCCCTCGGCCGGGGAAGGTGACGGTCCGGTTCGGCGAGGCGATGGAGTTCTCCCGGTACGAGGGCATGGACCGGGACCGGTATGTGCTGCGGGCGGTGACGGACTCCGTGATGACCGAGGTCATGCGGTTGTCCGGGCAGGAGTACGTCGACATGTATGCGACCAAGGCGAAAGCCGCTTAAGGGTTCGTTGTCGGGTGCGGGTGCGTGGGGGCTGGTCGCGCAGTTCCCCGCGCCCCTCAAAGCATCCCCCTCAGGCGGCGTTTTCCAGGTTCTGCCCCTTGAGCATGAACCATGCCGCGACCGCCGTTGCCAGTAGGACTGTTGCGCCTACCGCCGATGCCACGCTGAGGCCGCTGACGAAGGCATCTCTCGCCGAGGTCAGCATCTCCTGGGACGCGTGAGACGGCATTCCCGCTGCCGCCTCCATCGCGCCGCCCAATGACTCGTGCGCGCCGCTCGGTGTGCCCGCCGGGGCCGCGAATCCCCGGTACACGCCCGTCACGATGGAGCCCAGTACGGCGATGCCGAGGGCCGCGCCCAGCTCGTAGGCCGTTTCCGACACCGCTGACGCCGCGCCCGCCTGTTCCTTCGGTACGGAGGACAGGATGACGTCCGCTGTCACGGTGAAGGAGAAGCCCGCGCCGATGCCGACGACCAGGAGGGCGGCGCCGAGGACCGGGTAGGCGGTGGACTGGTCCAGGGTGGTCAGTGCGGCCAGGGACAGGCCGACCGCTGCCAGGCCGCCGGCGACGATCGCCCGGACCGAGAAGCGGCGGGCCGCCCGTCCCGCGATCAGGCCTGCCGCCACCGCGCCCGCTGCCGCGGGTATTTCGGCCAGGCCCGCCTCGAACGGGCCCCTGCCCTGGACCAGTTGAAGGTACTGGGAGAGGAAGAAGACCAGGCCCGACAGGCCGAGGATGGTCAGCAGGTCGGCCAGGACCGCCGCACTGAAGCCGCGGTTGCGGAACAGGCGCATGTCCAACAGGGGCGCGGGAAGCGTGAGTTGGCGGCGGACGAACCAGTACAGGGCCGCCGCGCCCAGCGCGCCCACCGCGAGTGAGGGCAGCTCGAAGCCGTGGGACGCGGCCTCCTTGACGGCGTAGACCACTCCGATCACGCCGATCAGGGAGAGGGTGACGCTGATCAGGTCCCAGGGGCCCGGGTCGGGGTTCCTGGATTCCGGGAGCGTCTTGATGCCGACGAGGACCAGGACCGCCATCACGGGCAGGTTGATGAGGAAGACCGAACCCCACCAGAAGTGTTCGAGGAGGAAGCCACCCGCTACCGGGCCGACTGCCGTACCGGCGGAGGCCGTTGCGCCCCAGATGCCCACGGCGAGGCTGCGTTCGCGCGGGTCGTGGAAAAGGTTGCGGATCAGGGCGAGGGTGGCGGGCATCAGGGTCGCGCCCGCGACGCCGAGGAGCGCCCGCGCCAGGATCATCAACTCCGGTGTGGACGCGTAGGCGTTGAGAACCGAGATCGCGCCGAACGCCGTGGCGCCGGCCAGCAGGATCTTCTTGCGGCCGATGCGGTCGCCGAGACTGCCCATCGACACGAGCAGGCCCGCGATGACGAAGGAGTAGACGTCACCGATCCAGAGGAGTTGGGTGCCGGACGGCTTCAGGTCCTCGCTGATGTAAGGCGTCGCGAGGCCCAGGACGGTCGCGTCCACGGCCACCAGCAGCACGGCGAGCACGAGGACGGAGAGCGCGAGCCAACGGCCCGGGCGCTTCTCCGTCTCCGACGCGACCGCCGGCCGCAGGGTGCTGGTCATGATTCCTCTCTCCGTGTTTCGTCTCTGCGCAGTGCGCCGCCGAGCAGCAGCTCGACGATCATGTGGGTGAAGTCGTTGGCGGCGACCCTGCCCTCCTGGACCGCCCAGGCGCCGGAGGCCAGCAGGCCGTACAGCGCCTCGGTGAGCCAGGCCGGGGTGAGGTCGATGCGGAACTCGCCGCTGGACTGGCCGCGCCGGAAGAGGGCCGCGATCCGCTGGTCGATCCGGTTCCAGCCCGTGTTCTGCTGCTCGCCCTCGAAGAGCTGGTTCTCGCTGTAGAGGAAGGCGAGCAGTCCGGCCGCGGGCTCGATCGCCCGCACCAGCCGTCGTACGGCGTCGGCGGCCGGGCCCTCGTCCAGCCGCGCCGCGCCCAGCGCGGACTCGCACTCGGCGATGCCCAGCGCCTCCAGCGCGCGCACCAGCGCGTCACGCCCGGCGAACTGCCGGTGCAGCGTGGCCCGGCTGATCCCGGCCGCCTTGGCGACCTCGTCCATGGTGGACGTGGATTTCCGGGTGAGCAGCGCGGCCGCGCTGCGGAGTACGTGGTCACGGTCGACGGCCATGAGACAACAGTAACCCATGTGAGACATATTTGTCTCACTGTGGGCATGCGTGACTCATGGCCGGGGTCGGCTCAGCCGATCGTCAGTGCCAGGGCAGCGAGCCCCGCCGCGCCCAGTACGCCTGCGGGTCCTCCGCGAGCGCGTCCAGACGGGCGAGCTGGTCGTCGGAGAGGTCCACGACCGCCGCGTGCAGATTGGAGGCCAGCTGCCCCACGGTCGCCGCACCGGACAGGGCCACGCCCACCCACGGCCGGCGCAGGATCAGCGCCAGGGCGATCGCGTCCGTGTGCAGGGACGTCTCCTCGGCCACGGCCTTCAGGGCGTCCGGCGCGTACGGCTCCGCGAGCCTGCCGTTGGCCATGCCCTCCTTGACGATCACCGTGAGTCCGGCGTCATGGGCCTCGGCGAGGGCGGGGCCCGCGGAGGTCTCCAGGGCGTTGTACGTCGACTGGACGGTACGGAAGAGGGGCTCGCCGTCGACCGTCACGGTGAGCGCGGCACGGATCGCGTCGGCTTGCGCGGGGCCGCTGGTGGAGAAGCCGACGGTCACACCGGTCGCCGCCAACTCGGCCAGTTTCCCGTGCAGTTCCTTGTCGGTGAGGGCCGGACTGTCCGGGGTCACCGAGTGGATCTGGTAGAGGTCGAGGCGGTCGCCGAGGAGGTCGGCGGTCTCGGCGCGCTGGCGCTCGTAGGTCCGGACGCCGTGGTCCTTGACCTCGTGCGTCTCGGCGTCCGCCGACCAGTCCGCGGTGTAGGTGTAGCCCCACTTGCTGCCGACCACGATGTCGTCGCGGTCGGGGTGGGCGTCCAGCCACGCGGCGAGGAACTCCTCGGAGCGGCCGTAGGAACGGGCCGCGTCGACATAGCGGACGCCCTGCGCGTAGGCGGCGTCCAGGAGCTCGTGGGTCCGGGCGCGGAGGGCTTCTACGGTGCGCTGCTCTCCGAGGTCGTCTTCCCGGCCCAGGTTGATGTAGCCGGGGCGGCCCACCGCGGCGAGGCCGAGTCCGATGTGGCTGGTGGGGGTGGTCGCTGTGGCCAGTCGGGCGAAGGGCATCGCGGGCTCCGGTTGGTCGGCTCCAGTACGGCTTCGACCAACGTAACCCTTGATGACCTTCGCCCGGCAGCTCGGGTTGTCGCGGTGCGTTCGGCGGGTGCGGGTGCGTTGTGGCTGGTCGCGCCCACGCGGCGGAGCCGCACACCGGCACGGCCCCGCACCCCTGAAAGCCGCCTAGCGCTTCGCCGTGGACCAGGCGTGCTGGGTCTCCAGGTCGCGCTTGACCTCTGTCAGTTGGACGGCCACCGCGCTCGGGGCCGTGCCGCCCCGGGCGTTGCGGGAGGCGAGGGCGCCGGGGACGTTCAGGACCGTGCGGACGTCCGGGGTCAGATGGGGGGAGATCTTGGCGAACTGTTCGTCGGTCAGCTCGTCGAGTTCCTTGTCCTCGGCCTCGGCGACCTTGACGCACTCGCCGGCGACCTCGTGGGCGACACGGAAGGGGACGCCCTGCTTGACCAGCCACTCGGCGATGTCGGTGGCGAGGGAGAAGCCGGCCGGGGCCAGTTCCTCCATGCGGTCGCGGTGGATGGTGAGGGTGGCCATCATGCCGGTGAACGCCGGGAGCAGGACCTCGAGTTGGTCGATGGAGTCGAAGACCGGCTCCTTGTCCTCCTGGAGGTCACGGTTGTACGCGAGGGGCAGCGCCTTGAGCGTGGCCATCAGGCCGGTCAGGTTGCCGATCAGGCGGCCCGACTTGCCGCGCGCCAGCTCCGCGATGTCCGGGTTCTTCTTCTGCGGCATGATCGACGAGCCGGTGGAGAACGCGTCGTGCAGGGTCACGAAGGAGAACTCCTTCGTGTTCCAGATGATGACCTCCTCGGCGATCCGGGAGAGGTTCACCCCGATCATCGCGGTGATGAAGGCGAACTCGGCGACGAAGTCACGCGAGGCCGTGCCGTCGATCGAGTTCGCGACCGAGCCGTGCTCGAAGCCGAGGTCCTTCGCCACCGCCTCCGGGTCCAGGCCGAGGGAGGAACCCGCGAGCGCCCCGGAGCCGTAGGGCGAGACGGCCGTCCGCTCGTCCCACTGCCGCAGGCGTTCCGCGTCCCGGGACAGGGACTGGACGTGCGCGAGGACGTGGTGGGCGAACAGCACCGGCTGGGCGTGCTGGAGGTGGGTGCGGCCGGGCATCGCCACGTCCGGGTGGGCCTCCGCGAGGCCGACCAGCGCGTCCTGGAGGTCGGCGATCAGGCCGCCGATCGAGCGGGCGTGGTCGCGCAGGCACATCCGGAAGAGGGTGGCGACCTGGTCGTTGCGGGAGCGGCCGGCGCGCAGCTTGCCGCCGAGGTCGGGGCCGAGGCGCTCCAACAGGCCGCGTTCCAGGGCCGTGTGGACGTCCTCGTCGGCGATCGTGCCGACGAAGGAGCCGTCGGCGACGTCCGCTTCGAGCTGGTCGAGGCCCGCGAGCATGCGGGTCAGCTCGTCGTCCGTGAGGAGGTTCGCCTTGTGCAGCACGCGCGCGTGGGCGCGGGAACCGGCGATGTCGTAGGGCGCGAGCCGCCAGTCGAAGTGGACGGACGCGGACAGCTTCGCCAGGGCCTCGGCGGGACCGTCGGCGAAACGACCGCCCCAGAGCCGTACGTCACCGCTGTTGCTGCTCACTTGCGCTGCTCCTCTGGGCCGTGGGTGGGTCGTCGTGCTGAATTCGGCTGCGTTCCGCGGGGTTCAGCCGCGTGGTCCAGCCACAGTGTCTCGCATGCATGATTATGCAGAGTCCTGCATGACTCGTCAATTTCCGGGAGCCTTGAACACCAGCAAACGCTTTCCCGTACCTCTCGCCGAACGCAGGCGCCGCGTTTCCCCCACGAGTCACCCCTTGTTCACCCCTGACCCGAGTGAGGCATTCGCATGTCCAGGGCTCTCCCCAAGTACAACAAGCGTCGCGTCGTGTTCATCGGCGGTGCCGCCGCCGTGGTGCTGTCCGGCGCGGTCATCGCCGGGTCCGCTCTCGCCGGCACTCCGGACAAGAGCAGCACCGCGCAGAGCGCCCGGACGCTGGCCGACCCGGGGACGATGATCACCTGCCCCGACGTGAAGTCCCAGCTCCCCGCGGTACCGGCGTCGGCGCAGGCCGAGGTCGACCGGAACCTCACCCTCCTCGACACCCAGATCGCCGAGGCCGACAAGCGGCTCGTCGACACCGTCGGACAGGGCGGGGCGAACTTCGTCCAGAACGCCATCCTCGGCCCCCTGAAGGACAAGCGGGTCTCCACCATCGACCGCATCGCCATCGCCATCGGGCGTCAGGGCACCAAGCCCACCGGGCTCGACTCGCTCGCCACGTGCGCGCTCAACTCGGCCGGTTCGACCGGGGCCACCGGGGAAACCGGCTCTACGGGGGCTACGGACACCGCGACCCCGAGTGCCACCGACTCCGCCACGCAGGCGGCCGGGGGTACGGAGGACACCGGTGCGGCGAGCGCGGTCGGCACGATCTCCTGCCCCGACGTGAAGTCCCAGCTCCCCGCGGTACCGGCGTCGGCGCAGGCCGAGGTCGACCGGAACCTCACCCTCCTCGACACCCAGATCGCCGAGGCCGACAAGCGGCTCGTCGACACCGTCGGACAGGGCGGGGCGAACTTCGTCCAGAACGCCATCCTCGGCCCCCTGAAGGACAAGCGGGTCTCCACCATCGACCGCATCGCCATCGCCATCGGGCGTCAGGGCACCAAGCCTTCCGGCCTCGACTCCCTGGCCGCCTGCACGCTCACCAAGTGACGTGACAGGCAGCCGTGGCCGCCCCGATGATCGCCGGCCGGGGCGGCCACGGTGATGTCCGGACCCGGGAGCGTTGCCTGTTCGGCCCACCTGAGCTGCCGTCAGCGCGGCCACGCTCTAGCCTCTGGGCCATGCGTCCTGGTGTCGTCGCCCTTGCGTCCGCGTCCCTGCTCCTGCTGCTCGGGGCGGTGCCCGCGCGCGCCGTGGAGCCTCCGGTGCCGGAGTCGCTCGCGGACACCGGGGGTGGGAGCCAACTGATCCTCGCGCAGGCGCCCGGCGTCAATTCCACTACGGGGACGCTCAGTTGGTGGGATCTGCGGGGTGGTGTGTGGGTGAAGGCCGGTTCCGCCCCCGCTCGGTTCGGGGCGAAGGGGCTGGTCGAGGGCGGGGCTCGCCGGCAGGGGTCGTACACGACTCCCACCGGGTTGTACGACCTGCCGTTCGCCTTCGGGATTCAGGCCGCTCCGGGTGGGACGCGGATCAAGTACCGGCGGGTGGGCGGGAGTTCGTGGTGGTGCGAGGATGTCGGGTCCCGGGTCTACAACCGGTGGAGCGAGCCGCTCGCCGGGGACTGCCGGGCCGGTGAGTCCGAGCGGTTGAGTTCCTATCCGACGCAGTACGCGTACGGGCTTGTCATCGGGTTCAACTACGCCAAGCCCGTGAAGGGGCGGGGGGCCGGGATCTTTCTGCATGTCAACGGGCGTGGGGCCACCGCCGGTTGTGTGTCCGTGCCGCGGGATGCGATGAGGAGAATCCTGGGGTGGGTCGATCCTGGCCGGAGGCCGCACATCGCCGTCGGGACGGTGCGTGGGGTCACGGCTCTTTCCCGGTACTGATGGGCGCCTGGGCGGGGTCGGTCGCCGGAAGTCTCACCGTGAAGGTGGTCGAGCCCGGGTGGCTTTCCAGGGTCACGGTTCCGCCGTGTGCCTGTGCCACCGCCGCCACGATCGACAGGCCCAGGCCCGCTCCTCCGCCGCCGCCCTCCGTTCGCCGGCGGTCCGCGCGGGTGAAGCGTTCGAAGACTCCGGGCTGGGTTTCGGGCGGGACGCCCGGGCCGTCGTCGTGGACCAGCAGGCAGGTCGCTCCGTCCCCCTTCTCCACCGTCACCGTCACCTTGGTGCCGGCCGGTGTGTGCAGACGCGCGTTGGCCAGCAGGTTGGCCAGCACCTGCTGGAGGCGGTGGGCGTCGCCGTCGACGGTGATCGGGTCCTCCGGGAGGCGGAGGTTCCAGCGGTGGTCGGGGCCCGAGGCCCTGGCGTCGGTGATCGCGTCGAGGACCAGGCGGGTGAGGTCGACGGGGTGGCGTTCGAGAGGGCGGCCCGCGTCGAGGCGGGCGAGGAGGAGCATCTCGTCGACCATGACGCCCATACGTGCCGACTCGGCCGCGATGCGTTCCAGGGCCCGGGTGACCTTCGGTGGGACGGGGTCCGGGTGGAGCAGGGCGAGTTCGGCGTGGCCCCGGACCGAGGCCACCGGGGTGCGCAGTTCGTGGCTGGCGTCGGCGGCGAAGCTCCGCAGCCGTTCCTCGCTGGCGTGCCGGTGGGTGAGCGCGTCCTCGACATGGCCGAGCATGCGGTTGAAGGCACCGGCGAGCCTGCCCACCTCGCTGCGCGGATCGGACTCGGGTACCCGGGGCGGCAGGGTCACCTCGCCGCTGGCGAGGGGGAGTTCGCTGACCCGGGTGGCCGTGGCGGCGACCCGGCTCAGGGGCTGGAGCGACCAGCGCACCCACAGCGCGCCGGCGAACCCGGTGATCAGGAGGGCGGCGCCGAAGACGATCGCGGCGACCGCCTCGAGACGGTGGACGGTGGCCTCCACCGACTCCAGCGGGAGTCCGGTGATCATCACGTCGTGGTCGCGGCCCGCGGAGGCGAGGACGCGGTAGCCGCCCAGGGACGAGAGGCGGATGCTGCGGGCCTTGCCGCCGACCGGCACCGCGGCGAGTTCCCGCCGGTCCCGCGCGGTCAGGGGAACCTTCTGGCCGGTCGTGGCATCGTCCTTGTCGGCGGGCACGACCGCCACGTTGGTGACGGTGCCGTCGACCAGGCGGGCGCCGAACGTACCCGGCGCCTGTCGGCGGGTGTCGCCGCGTTCCCTGTCGTCGGCGTCGTGGTCGGTCAGTGTCCGGCCCTTGTGCTCCAGGCTGGCCGGGAACTGGGTGCCGACCTCGGTCAGCTGCTGGTCGAGCCGGCCGGTGAGGAAGCCGTCCAGCTCGATCACGGCGGCCACCCCGACGGCGGCGCAGCTGACCGCGAGCAGCACCACCAGGCCCGCCGTCAGACGCGCCCGTAGGGTGCGCGGACGGGGCAGCGCGCGCAGCCACCGCCCGGCGACTCGCCGTCCCCCGGTCATCACGCCACCGGCTTGAGCACGTACCCGGCCCCGCGCACGGTGTGGATCATGGGTTCCCGGCCCGCGTCCAGCTTCTTGCGCAGGTAGGAGATGTACAGCTCGACCACATGGGCCTGGCCGCCGAAGTCGTAGGACCACACGCGGTCGAGGATCTGGGCCTTGCTGAGGACGCGGCGCGGGTTGCGCATGAGAAAGCGGAGCAGTTCGAACTCGGTCGGGGACAGGTCGATGAGCCGGCCCGCGCGGCTGACCTCGCGGGCCTCCTCGTCCATGACCAGGTCTCCTACGACGATCCGGGGGCCCTCCTCCTGCTGGCGGGCCATGCCCGCGCGGCGCAGCAGTCCGCGCAGCCGGGCGACGACCTCCTCCAGGCTGAAGGGTTTGGTGACGTAGTCGTCGCCGCCCGCCGTGATGCCGGCGATGCGGTCCTCGACCGTGTCCCGCGCGGTGAGGAAGAGGACGCAGACGTCCGGCTTGGCCTCGTGCAGGGAGCGCAGCACGGCGAAGCCGTCGGTGTCGGGGAGCATCACGTCGAGGACGACGGCGTCGGGCCGCAGCTCACGGGCTCCGGCGAGCGCGGAGGCGCCGTCGCCGGCCGTACGGACCTCCCAGCCCTCGTAGCGCAGGGCGCCGGACAGCACCTCGGCGAGGTCGGGGTCGTCGTCGACGACGAGGACGCGCACGGGGGTGCCGTCGGGGCGGGTGAGGGCCGGTCGGCCGGAGCGGGTCGTGTTCATGGCTCCTACCAGCATCTCTCCTCGTGGCGCCCCCGGCGGCCGTCGGCCGCTCTGAGTTTCCTCTGAAGACGCTGAGAATGCCGTCCGCTCAGAGATCCCTCAGAGGTTCGGCCCGCACAGTGGGGTGCAGGACGGGTGAAGGGACACACACATGACCACCGTGTACGAACGGCGGACGGCACCGCCCGTGGTGCCCGCTCCCCGGCGTTCGCCGGCGGGTGCGGTGCTCGGGCTGCTGTGGGCCGGGGCGGCGGGCGCGGTCGCCCTCTGGTGGGCGGACACCGGCTCGGTGGTCGGAGCGGCGGGCTGGCTGACCGGGGTCGGGCGGATGGCTGGGCTGCTGTGCGGGTACGCCTGCGCGGTGCTCGTCGGGCTGATGGCGCGGGTGCCGCTGCTGGAGCGGCGGGTCGGCTCGGACCGGGTGGCCCGCTGGCATGCGATGGCGGGCCGCTACACGGTCTGCCTGCTCGTCGTGCACGTCGTGTTCATCCTGCTCGGCTACGCGGCCCAGGACCGTGCCTCGGTCGTGCACGAGACGGTCACGGTGGTCCTGGACTACCCAGACATGCTGAAGGCGACGTTCGGGGCGGTCATCCTGTTCGCGGTCGGCATCACCTCGGCCCGCGCCGCGCGCCGCAGGCTCAGCTACGAGTTCTGGTACTACGTCCATCTCCTCACCTACGCCGCCGTGTTCCTCTCCTTCTTCCACCAGCTGAGCCTGGGCGACGAGTTCAGTGGCCACACCGGAGCCACGGCCGCCTGGTACGCCCTGTATCTCGGGGTCGCGGCCCTGGTCCTCTGGTACCGGATCGTCGTCCCGGTGCGGCTCAACCTGCGGCACCGGCTGCGGGTGGAGTCCGTGCACCCGGAGGCGCCGGGTGTGTACTCCGTCGTCGTCCGCGGGCACCGTGTCGAGGAACTCGGCGCGCAGGCGGGGCAGTTCTTCCGCTGGCGGTTCTTCGGCGAGGGCATGGGCTGGACGTCGACGCCGTACTCGCTGTCGGCGCCGCCGCGCCGGGACCGGCTGCGGATCACGGTCAAGGCGCTCGGCGACCACAGTGCGGCCGTGTCGCTACTGCGGCCGGGCGCGCGGGTGTGGGCGGAGGGGCCGTACGGCTCGCTGACCGCCGAACGGCGCACCGGGCAGCGGTCGTTGCTCATCGCGGCCGGGATCGGGATCACGCCGTTGCGGGCGCTGTTCGAGACGCTGCCGGGCGAGGTGACGCTGCTGTACCGGGCGCGGAGCACCCAAGACCTGGCGCTGGGCGCCGAGTTGGACGCGATCGCGCGGTGGCGCGGGGCGAGGGTTCTGTACGCGCTGAACGGGCCTCAGGGACAACGGCCGCTGCTCGGGCCGGAGTTCCTGCGCGAGGCCGTGCCCGACCTGGCCGGGCACGACGTGTACATCTGCGGTCCGCACGCGTTCGCCCAGGACGTGTACGGGGCGCTGCGTGCCGCGGGTGTGCCGGACCGTCGTATCCACCACGAGTCGTTCGAGTTGTGAGGCCGTCGTGCATCCGTTGAGGAAGAACCGTCCGCTGCGCCGGATCGTGCTGGCGAGCGCGGTCACCGCGTCCGGCCTGGTGATGCTGCTGGCGCTGAAGCCGCACACGGCACCCGCGATAGCCGCCTCGCCCGCGCCGGCCGCGTCCAGCTCGTCTGGTACGGGTTCCGGTACGGGTTCCGGCGGTTCGACCGCCACCGGCACCAAGACCGTCACCGGCGAGACCGCGCAGACCCGTTGGGGTCCCGTGCAGGTGAGGATCACCGTGAAGAACGGCAGGATCACCGATGTCAGCGCGGTCCAGTCACCGTCGGACAATCCGCGCGACCAGGAGATCAACTCCTATGCCCTGCCGGAGCTGCGGCGCGAGGTGCTCGCCGCGCAGAGCGCGAAGATCGACACGGTGTCGGGAGCCACCTACACAAGTGACGGTTACCGCCAGTCACTTCAGTCCGCACTGGACTCCGCGGGATTCTGAACGCACAGGCGCAACGGCACGTACTTCAGGGCCAAGGGACCAGCCCACCCCCCTTGCCCCGTCCACGGAGGAACCGTGACCACCACGCTCGCAGGCGGACGTGCCGCCCGCCGCCAGACGATGCGCCGCATCCGCCCGCGCCGCTCCCCAGCGACCCTGCTGCTGCTCGCCGTCTGGGCGGGCGCGGCCGGGGTGCTGTGGCTGTGGTGGCACAACACGCCGTCCATCGCCGACCAGAACGGCAAGATCCTCAACGCGGGCCGTATCACCGGCCTGCTGGCGGGCTATCTGATGGCACTCGTCGTGCTCCAGATGGCCCGGGTGCCCGCCCTGGAACGCCGGGTCGGCTCCGACCGGGTCGCCCGCTGGCACGCGATGAGCGGCCGCTACACGCTCTGCCTGGTCCTCGCGCACGTCTTCCTCATCATGTGGGGCTACGCCCTCCAGGCGGGCAAGACGCTGGGCGACATCGTCCAGCAGACCATCGACTCGGTGAACCAGCTGCCCGACATGGGCAAGGCCGCCATCGGCACCGGCCTGTTCCTGCTCATCGGCGTCTCGTCGATCGGCGGCATCCGCCGCAGGCTGCCGTACGACATGTGGTACCACGTGCACCTGCTGACGTATGCGGCGGTGTTCTTCACCTTCTGGCACCAGATCACCACCGGCAACGACTTCGCGCTGACGCCGATCGCCAAGACCGTCTGGTACGGGCTCTACGGCACGGTCACCGCGCTGGTGGTCTGGTACCGGATCCTCACCCCGATCCGCCTCAACATGCGGCACCGGATGCGCGTCGAGGCGGTCATCGAGGAGACGCCCGGCATCGTGTCGGTGCTGATCAGCGGGCGCAAGCTGCACCGGATCGGCGCGGAGGCGGGGCAGTTCTTCCGCTGGCGGTTCCTGGCGCCGGGCATGCGGTTCAGCTCGCACCCGTACTCGCTGTCGGCGGCGCCCCGCCCGAACATGCTGCGGATCACGGTCAAGGCGATCGGCGACCACAGCGCCCGGCTGCGCGAGCTGCGGCCCGGCACCAAGGTGTGGGCCGAGGGCCCGTACGGCGCGCTGACCTCGCAGCGGCGCACCCGCGGCAAGGTGCTGCTGGTCGCGGGCGGCGTCGGCATCACGCCGATGCGGGCGCTGTTCGAGACGCTGCCCGGCGCGGCCGGTGACATCACGCTGCTCTACCGGGCCAACACCACCCAGGACCTGGCGCTGTGGGACGAGCTGGCGAAGATCGCCGACGAGCGCGGCGCCCGGCTGATGTACGCGGTGAACAGCCCCGACGGGGAACGCCCGGACATCTCGGCGGAGTCCCTGCGGCGGAAGATCTCCGACATCGACGACCACGACGTCTTCATGTGCGGGCCGCCCGGCTTCGCGCAGTCGGTCTACGAAGCACTGCGCGGCGCGGGGGTCCCCGCCCGCCGCATCCATCACGAGTCGTTCGAGATGTGAGCGACGGGAGCCAGGAGCGATGAAGAAGAGCCACCCCATCCGGCGTGTTCTGCTCGCGAGCGCCGCCACCGTGTCCGGGATCGTGCTGCTGCTCTCCCTGAAGCCGGCGTCGGACCCAACGGCGTCCGCGCAGGGTGCGTCGGCCCAGGAGACCGCCGCCGCCCAGGAGTCGCCCCAGGGCGGTGCCGCGGCGGCCGGGACCTCGACGGTCACGGGCGCCGTCGCCCAGACCCAGTACGGGGTCGTCCAGGTACGTCTGACGGTCGCGGGCGGCAAGATCACCAAGGCCGAGGCGATCCAGGCACCGAAGGGCGGGACCAGCAACCAGAAGACCGCGCTGTCCGTGCCCAAACTCAACCAGGAGGCCGTCGCCACCCAGAGCGCGGACATCACGTCCGTGTCCGGGGCGACCTACACGAGCGGCGGCTACAAGCAGTCGCTCCAGTCGGCGATCGACAAGATGAAGGCGGCCGGCGCCAAGACACCCGCCCCGTCGAAGAGCGCGGCCGCCGGGTCGGGTCAGGCCGCCCAGGCCAAGACCGTCACCGGTGATGTCGCGACGACCGAGTACGGGCCGGTCCAGGTCCGGATCACCGTCGCGAACGGCAAGATCACCAAGGCCGAGGCGATCCAGGCGCCGAAGGGCGGCACCAGCGACCAGAAGACCGCGCTGGCGATCCCCAAGCTCAACCAGGAGGCCGTGGCCGCCGGGAGCGCGACCATCGACTCGGTGTCGGGCGCGTCGTACACGAGCGGCGGCTACAAGCAGTCCCTCCAGTCGGCGCTGGACAAGGCCGGTGGCTGACACGGTGACCGATCCCGCGGAGGCTCCCGCCACACTGCGGCACGCCGAGGAGGTCATGGGGACGGTGTTCTCCTTCGACATCCGCGGCGGTGAGCCCGACGCCGTGCACGCCGCGCTGGAGCAGGCGATCGCCCAACTCCACCGCGTGAACGAGGTGTTCAGCACCTACCGCGACGACAGCCAGGTCTCCCGGCTGGCCCGCGGCGAGCTGACCCTCGCGGAGTGCGACGCCGAGGTCGCCGAGGTGCTGGAACTGGGCGCCGAGGCGGAGCGGGTCAGCGCGGGCTGGTTCAGCACGAGGTACGAAGGCAGGCTCGACCCGACGGGCATCGTGAAGGGCTGGGCCGCCGAGCGCGCGGCCGGGCTGTTCACGGCGGCCGGGGTGAGCGGGGTCAGCGTCAACGGCGGCGGTGACGTCCAGATGTTCGGTACGCCGGGACCCCACCGGCCCTGGCGGGTCGGCGTCTCCGATCCGCTGCGCCCGGGTGGTCTCGCGGCCGTGATCTCGGCGGCGGGCGCCGACGAACTGGCCGTGGCCACCTCCGGCACGGCGGAGCGCGGGGCGCACATCGTGGACCCGTCCACCGGCAAGTCCGCGGTCACCGACCTGGTCGCGGTCACCGTCGTGGCACCCCGTCTGACCTGGGCCGACTGCTGGGCCACGGCCGCGTTCGCGATGGGCTCGCGCGAGGGTCTGGCCTGGCTGGAGTCCCTGCCGGACGTCGAGGCGCTGCTCATCACGGCGGGCGACGAGGTGCGCTGCACGGGCGGACTGGCGGCCCGCCTGGGGTAGGGGTCCCCCATGCGAGTCGGGGGGGGGCCCGCGGGGGGGGGGGGGGCCCCCCCCCGGGGGGCCCCCCCCGGGGGGGGGGGGGGGGGGGGGGGGCGGGGGGGGCGGGGGGGGGGGGGGGGGGGGGGGCCCCCCGGGGGGGGGGGGGGGCCCGGGGGGCGGCCCCCCCCCCCCCCGACTCGTTGCCCCTACGGGTACGTCAGTGGTCGTTCTGCGCCAGTCGCAGCAGATGGTCCGCGAGGGCCTGTCCGCCCACCGGGTCCCGGCTGATCAGCAGGAGGGTGTCGTCGCCCGCGATGGTGCCGAGGATGTCCTGGAGTTCGGCCTGGTCGATCGCCGAGGCGAGGAACTGGGCGGCGCCCGGCGGGGTGCGCAGGACCACGAGGTTGGCGGAGGCCTCCGCGGAGATCAGCAGCTCGGAGGAGAGCCGCCGCATCCGCTCCTCCTTCGCCGACTCCCCCAGCGGCGCGCGGGGGGTGCGGAAGCCGCCCTCGCTCGGTACCGCGTAGATGAGGTCGCCGTCGTTGTTGCGGATCTTCACCGCGTTCAGCTCGTCCAGGTCCCGGGAGAGCGTCGCCTGGGTGACGCTCAGCCCGTCGTCGGACAGCAGCTTCGCCAACTGGCTCTGGGAGCGCACCGGTTGCCGGTTGAGGATGTCCACGATCCGGCGGTGGCGGGCGGTGCGGGTCTGCGGCACGGCCGGTCCCGCTGTGTGCTCGTGCTCCTGCGCCTGACTCATCGTCGACTCATTCTCCGGATCATCCGTCCCCCTTGGCCACGTCCAGGACACCGGGCAGCGCCCGGAGGAACGCGTCCGCCTCGTCGTCGCCGAGGTTCAGCGGTGGCATCACCCGTACGACATCGGGGGCGGGCGCGTTGACCAGGAAGCCGGCGTCCTGAGCCGCCTGTTGCGCCTGGGGCGCGAGCGGCTCGGTGAGCACGATACCCAGGAGGAGGCCCGCGCCCCGGACATAATCGATCAACGGGTGGCCCAGCGACTCGATCCCGTCCCGCAATGTCTCGCTCTGCCGCTTGACGTTCTCCAGCAACCCCTCGTTCGCGATGGTGTCGAGGACGGCGAGTCCTGCGGCGCACGCGACCGGGTTGCCGCCGAAGGTCGTGCCGTGGTGGCCCGGCTGGAGCAGGTCGGCGGCGCGTCCGAAGGCGACGGTGGCGCCGAGCGGCAGCCCGCCGCCGAGCCCCTTGGCGAGGGTCACGACATCGGGGAGCACGCCCTCGTGGGCCTGGTACTCGAACCAGTGCCCGGTACGGCCGACCCCGGTCTGCACCTCATCGAGCACGAGGAGCGCCCCGTGCGCCGCGGTGATCGCGCGGGCCGCCTTCAGGTAACCGGCCGGCGGTACGACGACCCCGTTCTCGCCCTGGATCGGCTCGATGATGACGAGCGCGGTGTCCTCGGTGACGGCGGCGGCCAGCGCCTGCGCGTCGCCGTAGGGCACATGCGTGACATCGCCGGGCAGCGGCAGGAACGGCTCCTGCTTGCCGGGCTGGCCGGTGAGGGCGAGGGAGCCCATCGTCCGTCCGTGGAAGGCGCCCTGGGTGGCGACCATGTGCTGACGGCCCGTCAACCGGCCGATCTTGAAGGCGCCTTCGTTGGCCTCGGCGCCCGAGTTGCAGAAGAACACCTTGCCGTCCCGGCCGAACCGCTCAAGCAGCCGTTCGGCGAGTGCGACGGGCGGCTCGGCGATGAACAGGTTGGAGACATGGCCGAGTTCGGCGATCTGCTTGCTGACGGCCTCGACGATCGCCGGGTGCGCGTGCCCGAGGGCGTTGACCGCGATTCCGCCGACGAAGTCGGTGTACTCGTTGCCGTCGGCGTCCCACAGCTTGGCGCCCGCGCCGCGGACGAGGGGGAGCTTGGGGGTGCCGTAGTTGTTCATGAGCGACCCCTGCCAGCGCTGGGTCAGCTCCGCGTTCGTCACGGTCCCGGTCATACGGCATCCCCCTGCTTCTTGCCGGCCTTCTTGGCGGACTTCTTCTTGGCGGGCTTGGCGTCGGGCAGTTCGTCCGGCACGACCATCGTGCCGATGCCTTCGTCGGTGAAGATCTCCAGCAGGATCGAGTGCTGGACCCGGCCGTCGATGACGCGGGCGGTGGTCACGCCGTTGCGCACGGCGTGCAGGCAGCCCTCCATCTTCGGCACCATCCCGGAGCTCAACTCCGGGAGCAGCTTCTCCAGTTGGGTGGCGGTGAGGCGGCTGATCACCTCGTCGCTGTGGGGCCAGTCCTCGTAGAGACCCTCGACGTCCGTGAGGACCATGAGAGTCTCGGCCCCCAGCGCAGCAGCGAGAGCCGCAGCAGCCGTGTCAGCATTGACGTTGTAGACATGTCCGTCGTCCTCGCTCCTCGCGATCGACGAGACGACCGGGATACGGCCGTCGGCGAGCAGTGCCTCGATCGCGCCCGTGTCGATGGCGGTGATCTCACCCACCCGCCCGATGTCGACCAACTCCCCGTCGATCTCCGGCAGATGTCTGGTGGCGGTGATGGTGTGCGCGTCCTCGCCGGTCAACCCGACGGCGAGCGGCCCGTGCTGGTTGAGCAGCCCGACCAGCTCGCGCTGCACCTGCCCCGCGAGGACCATCCGTACGACGTCCATGGCGTCCTCGGTGGTGACGCGCAGGCCGGCCTTGAACTCGCTGACGATGCCGTGCCGGTCGAGGGCGGCGCTGATCTGCGGGCCGCCGCCGTGCACGACGACGGGCTTGAGTCCGGCGTGGTGCAGGAACACGACGTCCTGGGCGAACGCGGCCTTCAGGTCCTCGTCGATCATGGCGTTGCCGCCGAACTTGATGACGACGGTCTTGCCGTTGTGCCGGGTCAGCCAGGGCAGCGCCTCGATGAGGATCTGCGCCTTGGGCAGCGCGGTGTGCTTGCGGGTAATGCTCATGACGAGTACGCGCTGTTCTCGTGGACGTAGTCCGCGGTGAGGTCGTTGGTCCAGATCGTCGCGGTCTCGGACCCGGCGGCCAGGTCGGCGACGATGTGCACCTCGCGGTAGCGCATGTCGACCTTGTCGCGGTCCTCGCCGACACCGCCGTTCTTGCAGACCCAGACGCCGTTGATGGCGACGTTGAGCCGGTCCGGCTCGAAGGCGGCCCTGGTGGTGCCGATCGCGGACAACACCCGTCCCCAGTTGGGGTCTTCGCCGTGGATGGCGCACTTGAGGAGGTTGTTCCGGGCGATGGAACGGCCCACCTCCACGGCCTCGTCCTCGCTGGCGGCGTTGATGACCTCGACCTTGATGTCCTTGCTGGCGCCCTCGGCGTCCCGGATGAGCTGCTGGCCCAGGTCGTCACAGACGGCACGCACGGCCTCGGCGAACTCCGCCTGGTCCGGGGTGACGTGGGAGGCGCCGGAGGCGAGCAGCAGCACGGTGTCGTTGGTGGACATGCAGCCGTCGGAGTCGACGCGGTCGAAGGTGGTGCGGGTGGCGGCCCGAAGTGCCGTGTCCAGTACGGCGCTTTCGACGTCGGCGTCGGTGGTGAGGACGACGAGCATGGTGGCGAGACCGGGGGCGAGCATGCCCGCGCCCTTGGCCATACCGCCGACGGTCCAGCCGTCCTTGGTGGTCACGACGGCCGTCTTGTGGACGGAGTCGGTGGTCTTGATGGCGATGGCCGCCTTCTCGCCGCCGTGCGGGGAGAGCTGACCGGCGGCGGCCTCGACCCCCGGCAGCAGCTTGTCCATCGGGAGCAGCAGGCCGATGAGCCCGGTGGAGGCGACGGCGACCTCGGCGGCGTTCAGGCCCAGCGTGTCGGCGACCTTCTCGGCGGTGGCGTGCGTGTCCTGGAAGCCCTTTGGACCCGTACAGGCGTTGGCACCACCGGAGTTGAGGACGACGGCGGAGACCGTGCCGCCCTTCAGCACCTGCTCGGACCAGAGCACCGGCGCGGCTTTGACGCGGTTGGAGGTGAAGACGCCCGCGGCGGCGAGGCGGGGCCCGGTGTTGACCACGAGGGCCAGGTCCGGGTTGCCGTTCTCCTTGATCCCGGCGGCGATGCCCGCGGCCGTGAATCCCTGTGCTGCCGTCACACTCACGGCGCGACTCCGATCGTCGTCAGCCCCGTGGACTCGTCGAGCCCGAGGGCGAGGTTCATGCTCTGGACGGCACCGCCCGCGGTGCCCTTGGTCAGGTTGTCGATGGCGCTGATCGCGATGATGCGGCCCGCGGCCTCGTCGTACGCGACCTGCACCTGAACGGCGTTGGAACCGTAGACGGACGCCGTCGCCGGCCACTGCCCCTCGGGGAGCAGGTGGACGAACGGCTCGTCGGCGAAGGCCTTCTCGTAGACGGCGCGCACGGACTCGCCGGTGACGCCGGGCTTCGCCTTGGCGCTGCACGTGGCGAGGATGCCGCGGGGCATCGGCGCGAGGGTCGGTGTGAAGGACACGGTGACGGGCTCGCCGGCCGCCGCGCCGAGGTTCTGGATGATCTCGGGGGTGTGCCGGTGGCCGCCGCCGACGCCGTAGGGCGACATGGAACCCATGACCTCGGAGCCCAGGAGGTGGGCCTTGGGCGCCTTGCCGGCTCCCGAGGTCCCGGACGCGGCGACGATCACGGCCTCGTTCTCGGCGAGTCCGGCGGCGTAGGCGGGGAAGAGCGCGAGGGAGACGGCGGTCGGGTAGCACCCGGGCACCGCGATGCGCTTGGTCCCGGCCAACTCGGAGCGGGCGCCCGGGAGTTCGGGCAGGCCGTAGGGCCAGGTGCCGGCGTGCGCGGAGCCGTAGAAACGCTCCCAGTCGGCGGCCTGCTTCAGCCGGAAGTCGGCGCCCATGTCGACGACGAGGACGTCCGGGCCGAGCTGCTCGGCGACGGCGGCGGACTGCCCGTGCGGCAGCGCGAGGAAGACGACGTCGTGTCCGGCGAGGACTTCGGGGGTGGTTTCCTGGAGGACGCGACCAGCGAGCGGCAGCAGGTGCGGCTGCAATGCGCCGAGTTTCTGTCCGGCGTTGGAGTTGCCGGTCAGAGCACCGATCTCGACCTCGGGGTGAGCCAGGAGCAGACGCAGCAGTTCCCCGCCCGCGTACCCACTCGCTCCGGCCACCGCCGCACGTACCGCCATGGAACCCTCCTCTTCGATGGCATGACTATACGTTTCTCCGCACGTTTATGCAATCCGGGTGAGTGGGTATGCACAGAGGCCGCGCCGAGCCGCACCGGCCGCTGACCACTCGCCGCCCCTGGAGGGCTTGACCTGGAGCGCGCTCCAGGTTTTACCGTTGTGTTCATGACCAGCGGACAGCCCCTGAAGCCCCTCCCCCGGAACCGAGACCGGGACGGGGACCAGGGCCGGGAGCAGGAGCAGGCCCGGGAGCAGGGCCGGGAACCCACCCTCACCATCGCCCAGGTCTCCGAGCGCACCGGCCTCTCGCACGACACGTTGCGCTACTACGAGAAAGCCGGCCTCATCGAGCGGGTCGGCCGGAGCACCGGGAACCAACGGCGTTACCAGGCAGCGGACTTGGCCTGGCTGGAGTTCCTGCTGCGGTTGCGCGAGACGGGCATGTCGATCGCCGACATGCAGCGGTTCGCGGCGCTGCGGGCGGCGGGGAACGTCTCGGTCGCCGACCGGCTGGCGATGCTCCGCGCACACCGTGCCGAACTGGCCGACCGCATAAGGACGTTGCGCCGCAACGCGACCGTGCTGGACCACAAGATCGACCACTACGAACAGCTGCTCCTCGACGAGGTCGGGCACGAGCGGCAGGGATCGGACGAGCTGACATGAGCGCGAGCACCACCCGTGAAGAGCGTTTCGCCCACGGCCTGGAGGTCCTGAAGCGGGTCGACGGCGAGGCCGGGCAGAGGGTCGTCGACTCGCTCGCCGACATCAGCCCCGAACTGGGTCACCAGGTCGTCGCCTGGGCCTTCGGCGAGATCTACGACCGTCCCGGACTCGCCCCGCGCGAGCGGCAGTTGGTGACGCTGGGCATGCTCACCGCACTCGGCGGCTGCGAGGCGCAGCTCGACGTGCATGTGAACGCGGCACTGAACGTGGGCCTCACCCCGGAGGAGATCGTCGAGGCCCTGACGCACTCCGCCGTGTACTGCGGCATCCCGAAGGCGCTGAACGCGACCTTCGCCGCGAAGAAGGTCTTCGCCGAGCGTGGACTGCTGCCGCTGGGACAGCAGCCCACGCCGGGCACTCGGGCCGATACGCCCTCCGTCTGATCAAGGGGCAGTTGCTACTTCTGCCTGATCCTCAGGAACGTGACGGAGTTCGGCGGGAAGGTGTAACCGAACCTGTCGGCAACCCCCTTGAAGGTGGATACGACCGGCGCGACCGCCGTGGCCGTCTCGCTGTTCACCGCGTCGGGCGCGGCGGCGAGCGTGGTCACCTTCGCCCTGGACGCGACCTTGGCGCCGCCCAGGTCGATCGCCGTACGGACAGCGGAGGACTGGTCGTTGACGACCTTGACGATCAGGTCACCGGTCCTCGCGTCCTGGGTGACGACCTGACGGAACGGCTCGGCCGGCTTGTCGTCGGCGAAGCTTCCCCACTCCTGCCCGTCGAGGTACAGGGTGACCTGACGGCCTCTCACCTTGATGTCGACGTCGTAGGCGCGGCCCGTCTCGATGGTCCCGGGTTTGGCGATGAGCGTGGACTTGCCGCCGTCCACGGCCTGTTCGACGGCGGTCTGGGTGTTGTTCCAGCCGCCCAGGTTCCACCAGTAGTAGGTGCCGGTGTCCTTGACCCCGAACGCGACCAAGAAGCCTTCTTTCCCGGCCTTCTTGGTGGCCTTCACATGCAGGTCGTAGTCGTGCCAGGCCGGGTCGCCCGCCGACACCATGGTGTTCTCGGCGGCGGTGTCGGTCTGGACGTACTGTCCGTCCTCGACGCTCCAGCTCCCGCTGCCCGTATGGGTCCAGCGGGACGCGTCACCGGAGAAGTCGTCGCTCAGCAGTGACGTCCCGTCGGCGCCGGTCACCTTCACGTCGTCGTACGCCGCGCTCGTCGCCCAGGTCGACAGGCCGACCGCGCCGGAGATCGGGGCGGCAAGTGACGGTGTGCCGGTGGCCGTCGACGGCACCACCCGGCTCCCGACGTTGTTCATGAACAGTTTCTGGACCTCGTAGTTGGCGGAGCCCCAGGAGGCGTGGTTGTTGAACCACACCATGTCCGGGCTCCACTGGACGTAGTCCTCGTTGGCGAACAGCGGGGCGTAGGAGGCGAGTTCGACGACGTCCGCGTTGCGTTCCAGGCCGGTCATGTAGGCCGCTTCGGCGAGGCCGTTCTTGAACGCGTTGCCTCCGGAGGCGTATTCGCCGAGGAAGACCTTCGGGCCGGTGCGGTCGTAGGAGTCGTAGCGGTCGTTGTTCTGGAGGAACCACTGCGGGCTGTTGTAGTAGTGCTCGTCGACCATGTCGACCTTGGCGTCCTTGTTGAGCTGCCAGGCCGTGTCGAAGGTCGAACCGCTGTCGTCCGGGCCCGCGTTGGAGATCACGGTCATGTACGGGTACTTGGCCTGGATCGCGGCGCGGAACCGGGTGAAGCGGGCGAAGAACTCGGTGGGCAGGGTCTCCTCGTTGCCGACCTCGATGTGGGTGAGATGGAAGGGCCTGGGGTGGCCCATCTCGGCGCGCAGCCTGCCCCACTCGGACGTCACCGGGCCGTTGGCGAACTCGACCAGGTCCAGGGTGTCCTGGATGTGCCGCTTGAGCAGCGCGGGGTCGTCGACGGCCTTGTTCTGGCCGCAGCCGGTCACCAGGGCCGGTACGACGGGCAGCGGCATCGCGCCGATGTCCTCGGCGAGGCGGAAGTACTCGTAGTAGCCGAGGCCGTAACTCTGGTTGTAGCCCCAGAAGTTGGAGTTCGTGGCGCGGGTCTCGACCGGGCCGACGGTGTCCTTCCACTGGTAGGAGCGCTTGCGCTGGTAGCCGGAGGCCGCGCTGTAGTCGTCCATGGAACCGGTGTTGACCAGACAGCCGCCCGGGAAGCGGACGAAGCCCGGGTGCAGCGCGGCGATCTTCTCGGCGAGGTCCTTGCGCAGACCGTTGGGCTCGTGCCGGTAGGTGTCGCGGGGGAAGAGGGAGACCATGTCGAGGGCGGTCGCGGCGGCGGAGGCGACGGTGAGGCGGCCGGTGGTGCTGGTGCGGGTCGCGGTGAACGTGGCCGTGTACCGGGCCCAGCCGTGCTTCCTCACGGCGACCCGGCGTGCGGTCGCCAGCGTGCCGCCGGTGTCCTGGAGGCTCACGGTGAGGGTGGTGCCGCTGTCGGCGCGGGCCCACACCGAGAAGTCGTACTTCTTGCCGTCCGCGACCGCGATGCCGGTGTTGTAGCCGGCGTTCGTGACGGATGAACTCGCGTCCAGGGAGAGGTAGTTGCGGTTGGTTCCGTTGAGGCGGCCGGCGTCGTTCACCACCTGCGCCCGGCCCTCCACCGTCCAGGCGGTGAGCGGGGTGTACGCCGTGTTGTCGTCGGTGGAGTACTCGAAGGACCGGTTCTGGACGAGTTCGGCGTACAGGCCGCCGTCGGCCGCGCGGTTGATGTCCTCGAAGAAGACGCCGTACATCGTCTTGTCGATCGTCGCGCCCCGCGCGCCCGGATCGACGGTGATCGCGTAGTCGGTGACGTCCTCGGCATGGGCGGGGACGGGGACGACGGCCGTCGCCAGCAGGAACGCGCTCGCCCCTAAGGCGAGTCTCAGGCGGGTGCGGCTGGTGCGTGACATGGATGCTCCGCGGCTCGTGAAGTGGTCGTTCGAAATATCAGACGTCGGTCAGTACTTCGAACGGCAAGATAGGGAAGGGTCGTGAGCACGTCAATGGGACCGGCCGAACGGGGACGTAGGGTCGAGGGCATGCGTGCGCCGCTCCCCTGCCTGGTCGTGCCCGGCTTCCCGGCCGTGGTCCCCGGGTTCTTCACCGGACCGGATGCCTTCCGCGGGCGGTGGCGCGGGAAGGGATGACGATGGGCGAGTTCTGGCCGGTACCGGACGTGCTGGCGTATCTGTCCGGGAGCTGGCGGGTGCGGCGGTCGGTGCGGGACCTGGCGAGCGGCGACGAGGGCGACTTCTCCGGTGCGACCGTCTTCAGCGCGCTGCCGGAAGGCGGCCTGCTGCACGCGGAGGCCGGCACCTTCACCTGGCGGGGCGTGCCCCGTCCCGCCGAGCGGACGCTTCGGTTCCTGCCGGGCGGCGAGCCCGGCCGGGCCGATGTGCGCTTCGCCGACGGGCGCCCCTTCCACGACCTGGACCTGACCTCGGGGCACCACGTCACCGACCACCCCTGCTCGGCGGACCTCTACCGGGGCGAGTTCGCCGTACTGGACGCCGACCACTGGCGGACGGTGTGGCGGGTGGGCGGACCGGCGAAGGATTTGGTGCTCAACACGGAGTACACACGCGGGAGTTGAGCGGATTCGGCCTGGCCCCGCCTACCCCTACACCCGTCTCGGCTGCACCGCCGCCCCGTCGAAGCGCAGGTTCCAGCGGCCCGCGTGGCCGGTGACCGTGGTGGTCGACAGAGGGCGCACGTCGAGGTTCCAGTAGATCGACGGCGGTGCCTTCAGGGCGTAGACCAACGCGGCCCGTATGACGGAGGGTTCGGCCACGGCGACGATACGGCCGCCGTCGTCGTCGGGACGCGTGTCCAGCCAGCTGCCGACCCGGGAGATGAAGGACAGCAGCGACTCACCGCCGTGCGGGGTGGAGCGCGGGTCGGCCAGCCACGCGTCGACCAGGGCCGGTTCCCGGGCCATCGCCTCGCCCAGGGTCAGCCCGCGCCAGCGGCCCATGTCGCAGTCCCGCAGGGCCAGTTGCACCAGCGGGGTGTAACCGAGCCCGTCCCCGGTGGTCCGGCTGCGCGGGGTCGGCGAACAGTAGCGCAGCTCCGCCGCCGCCAGCGGCAGCAGGACCGGCGCCGCGCGCTGCACCTCGTCCCATCCCGCCTGGTCCAGCGGGCGATCGTCCTCGAAGCGCTCCGCGAGCAACGGGGAGCTGCGCGCGGCCGCGACGAACGTGACCCGAAGTAGCATGCGGCGATCGTGATCCGCCGAAGTACGCAGGTCAAGAGGGGCCGGATGAGAGTTACCCACGGTGGGCGAAACTTCACGTCGAGGTCGGGACCAGGCGGACAACTCACTCGAAATACAGGGCCATCCACTGGTCGGGCCGCGCCAATGGCTTGAATCCGAGCTTCTCGTACACCCCGTGGGCGTCGTGCGTGGCGAGCAGGATGCGGCGCAGCCCGAGCGGCCGCAGCTCCTCGCGTACGGCGCCGACGAACGCCGTGCCGATGCCCTTGCCCCGCACCGACGGGTCGACGTACACATCGCACAGCCAGGCGAACAGCGCCTGGTCGGTCACCACCCGCGCGTACGCCACCTGCTCGCCCGAAGTGGCTTCGTAGACCCCGTAGTTGAGGGAGGACGCGACCGCGCGCTCATGCTGCTCGCGGGGCCGGTCCTTCGCCCAGTAGGCGTCGGTGGACAGCCAGTGATAGGTGCGGGCGATGTCGACGCGGGCGGAGTCGGCGGAGAACTCGTAGCCGTCGGGGAGGCTCGGGATGTCGTTCATGGCGGGAGAATCGCAGGCCAGGCGTGGGGGTGTCGAGCGGTTTTGGCCGGGGGCGCGGGCGCTGCCGCCGGGCGGGGCCCGCGCATTCCTCCGTGTCAGACCAGCTCCTCCCAGGCCGCCCGGAGCCGCCGTACGCCCTCCGCGATCTCCCCCGTCCCCGCGACAGCCGCGAAGCTCAGCCGGATGTGGGCGGCCGGGGGTTCGGCGCTGAAGTAGGGGCGGCCCGGGGTGATGGCGACGCCCGCGCGGAGGGCCGCGGCTGTCAGCGACTGCTCTCCCCCGGAGCCGAAGGCCTGGGCGGTGCCCCCGGTGCCGTCGGGGAGGCGGAGCCAGAGGTGGTAGCCGCCGGAGGGGATGTGCGGGAGGGCGAAGGCGGGGAGTTCGAGGCGCAGGGCGGTCGTCATCGCGTCCCGGCGGGTTTTCAACTCCGTTGAGATCGCCCGGAGATGGCGGGGCCAGGCCGGTGAGCCGACGAGTTCGAGGGCCGCCTCCTGGAGCGGGCGGGGGACGAAGAAGGTGTCGACGACCTGGATGGCGCGCAGCCGTTCCAGCACCGGGCCGTGGGCGGCGAGGGCGCTGACCCGGAAGCTGGGCGAGGTCGCCTTGGTCAGCGAGCCGACGTGGACGACGACGCCGTCGGGGTCGTCGGCGGCGAGCGGACGCGGCAGCGGGCCCGCGTCCTCGTGCACCAGCCGTCGTACGAAGTCGTCCTCGATGATGAACGCGCCCGCGTCACGGGCGATGCGCAGGACCTCCGGGCGGCGGGCCGGGGCGAGGACGGCGCCGGTCGGGTTCTGGAACAGGGGCTGGCAGACGAGGACCCGGGCGCCGGTCGCACGGAACGCGTCCGCCAGCAGGGGCGGTTTCACGCCGTCCGCGTCCACCGGGACCGGCACCGGGCGCAGGCCCGCCGCCCTCGCGATCGCCAGCATGCCCGGGTAGGTGGGGGATTCGACGAGGACCGGCGCGCCGGGGGGCGCGAGGGCGCGCAGTGCGGTGGTGAGCGCGGTCTGGCCGCCCGCGCTGATCAGCACGTCGGCGGCCGTCATCGCGCCGCCGATGCCGCGCGCGAACCACTCGCGCAGCTCCGGCAGGCCCTCGATCGGCGGCCGGCCCCAGGCGCCGGGGCGGCGGCCGGCCCGGGACAGGGCCGCGGCCATCGCGCGCTCGGGCTGAAGGGAGGGGTGCAGATAGCCGCCGTTGAACTCGATCACGCCCGGCGGCGGGGCGGCCAGCGTGGTGAGGACGCCGGACGCGTCCACCGTGCGCGGGACGACATCGGCGGCGCCGTCCGCGCTGAGCGCGACCTCCTGCCAGGAGGTGTCCCCCGCTGCGGCGGCCACGCTCCTGGCCGCGGCCCGGAATGCTCCAGCGCCGGGCCGGGTGACCACCAGCCCCTCGGCGGCCAGCTGCGCGAGGGCGCGCGAGACGGTCACGGGACTCACCCGGAACCGCTCGACGAGGACCCGACTCGACGGCAGCTTTCCACCGGGAGAGTAGCGGTTGAGATCCTGCCGCAGACGATCCGCCAGTTCACCGACGCTGCTACGCTCGTGCATGAGAGCACACGATAGCGCTACTGTCCGGAACCCGATAGCGGTCAGCACCTCCTCGACGACGGCAGCGACGGCCCGCGCGGGCACGGTCCAGGCCGCGCTCGGAGTGATCGCCTTCTCCCTCACCTTCCCCGCCACCGCCTGGGGGCTCGAAGGCTTCGGCGCCTGGTCGCTGGTGGCCGTGCGCAGCGTCCTCGCCGCGGTCATCGCGGGCGGCTGTCTGCTGGCGCTGCGTGTCCCCGTGCCCGGCCGCGGGCACCGGGCCGGGCTGGCCGTCGTGGCCGCCGGAGTGGTGGTCGGATTCCCGCTGCTCACCACCCTCGCCCTGGAGACCTCGACCACCGCCCACGCGGCGGTGGTGGTCGGTCTGCTGCCGCTGACCACGGCCGCCCTGTCCGCGCTGCGCACCGGCATCCGCCCCTCGCGCACCTTCTGGACGGCCGCGCTCGCGGGCGCCGGCGCGGTGCTCGCCTTCACCGTCCAGCAGAGCGGCGGCGCCGTGAGCACCGCCGACCTGTATCTCCTCGCCGCGCTCCTGGTCTGCGCGGCGGGCTACACCGAGGGCGGCCGGCTGGCCCGGGTCATGCCCGGCTGGCACGTCATCGCCTGGGCGCTGGTCCTGTGCCTGCCGCTGACCGTGCCCGCCGCCGCGCTCGCGCTGTCGTACGACACCCCTCACCTCACCGCGCACAGCGTGGCCGGAGTGCTGTGGGTCGCCGCCGGTTCGCAGTTCCTCGGGCTGGTCGTCTGGTACCGGGGCATGGCCGCCATCGGCGTCCCGAAGGCGAGCCAACTCCAGCTGGCCCAGCCGCTGCTGACCCTGGTGTGGTCGGTGCTGCTGCTCGGCGAACACCTGCCCGTGGCCGCTCCGTTGACCGCGGCGGCGGTGCTGGTGTGCATCGCCGTCACGCAACGGACGCGGAGCTGACGGGAGGTGAGTGCCACTCACATCCCGTTGTCCGCAAGGGAGTTCAGCGCGGGGCCTTCGCGGGCTTCTGGTAGTGATCGGCGACCACACGCGCCATCGCCCCGAACGAATCCACGGCCACGTCCCGCGCCGCGAAGAACACATGCCCGCCGACCTCGGGGTACGTGGCGGCGAGGGTGAGGTGCCGGGACAGTTCGGCCGGGTCCTGCCAGGCCGCGGGCTGCGCCGGGTCGCCCGCCTTGTACAGCGCCTCCCCCGCGTACAGCCGCGTCTTCGTGCCGCGCGCGACCTCCGCCCACCAGGGCACCAGCTTGGCGTAGTCGGCGACGGCGAGGCCGATGTTCCAGTAGAGCTGCGGGACGATGTAGTCGATCCAGTTCTCGCGCACCCACCTGCGGGTGTCCGCGCAGAGGTCGTCGTACGTCTGCACCCCCGCCCGGGTGTCGGAGCCGCGCGGGTCGGTCGCGCTGTTGCGCCACACTCCGAAGGGGCTGATCCCGAAGCGCGTGCCCGGGCGGATCTGCTCGATGCGGGCGGCGGTCTCACGGATCAGCTTGTCGATGTTGTCGCGCCGCCACGCGGCCCGGTCGCCGAAGGCGCCGCCGTACGCGTCGTAGGCCGCGTCGTCGTCGAAGGTCTGCCCGGCCACCGGGTACGGGTAGAAGTAGTCGTCGAAGTGGACGCCGTCCACGGGGTACTTCCTCACCGCGTCGAGGATCGCGTCCTCGACGAACGCGCGGACCTGGGGCAGTCCGGGGTTGTAGTAGAGCTTCCCGCCGTACGCGACGACCCAGTCGGGGTGCTTGCGCGCGAGGTGCGAGGCGACGAGTCTCGTCAGGTCGGTGTGGTTGGCGATGCGGTACGGGTTGAACCAGGCGTGCAGCTGGAGCCCCCGCGCATGCGCTTCCTCCACGGCCGTCTTCAGCGGGTCCCAGCCGGGGGCCTTGCCCTGGGTGCCGGTGAGGTACTGGGACCACGGCTCGTACGGTGAGGGCCAGAACGCGTCGGCGGTGGGCCGTACTTGGAACATCACCGTGTTGAGGCGGTTGCGGACGGCCGTGTCGAGGTGGGCGATCAGTTCGGTGCGCTGCTGTGCCGGGGTCAGGCCCGGCCGGGAGGGCCAGTCGCGGTTGGCGACCGTCGCCAGCCACACGCCGCGCATCTCGGTGACCGCGCGCGGACGGTCCGCCGGCGCCGGTGCGCGCCCGGTGTCCGCCGCCGCGCTGCCCGTCGTCGCCAGTGTCGACAGCGCGGCCATCGCGAACGCCCGACGTGACAATCGCCCCATCTGCACACCCCATACGCTGTGGATCCGTGCCGTCACGGATCGTCTCCGCGCCCCAGGATGCCCGACCCAGGCGATCGATCATCGATACTTGCGGGTAACGTGCACGATCGGAGCAGGCGTCGGACAACGAGATCCTGCGACAGTGACAGAGCGGCGAAGGGGACGATGTGACGGGCATCCCAGCGGGAGACATTGCGCGCGTCGGAGTGGTCGGCTGCGGCCAGATGGGCGCCGGTATCGCCGAGGTGTGCGCCCGCTCCGGCCTGGACGTGAAGGTCGCCGAGACCACCGGTGAGGCCCTGGAGATCGGCCGGACCCGGCTGTTCAACTCGCTGACGAAGGCGGCCGAGCGCGGCAAGATCTCCGCCGAGGAACTCGCGGACACCCAGGCGCGGCTCAGCTTCACCACCGATCTCGGCGAGTTCGCCGACCGTGACCTCGTGATCGAGGCCGTCGTCGAGAACGAGCAGGTCAAGACCGAGATCTTCCAGGTTCTCGACCAGGTCGTGACCCGGCCCGACGCGATCCTGGCGTCCAACACCTCCTCGATCCCGCTGGTGAAGCTCGCGGTCGCCACCTCGCGCCCCGACCAGGTCATCGGCATCCACTTCTTCAACCCGGCCCCGGTGCAGCAGCTCGTCGAGCTGATCCCCGCGCTGACCACGTCCGAGGGCACGCTCAGCCGCGCCCAGCTGTTCGCCGAGAAGGTGCTCGGCAAGCACGCGATCCGCGCTCAGGACCGCTCGGGGTTCGTGGTCAACGCGCTGCTGATCCCCTATCTCCTCTCCGCGATCCGGATGTTCGAGTCGGGCATCGCCAGCCGCGAGGACATCGACAACGGCATGGAGATGGGCTGCGCCCACCCGATGGGCCCGCTCAAGCTGACCGACCTGGTCGGCCTGGACACGGTCGCCGCGATCGCCCACTCGATGTATGACGAGTACAAGGAGCCGCTGTACGCCGCTCCCCCGCTGCTCCAGCGCATGGTGGACGCGGGACGCCTCGGCCGTAAGTCCGGCTCGGGGTTCTACACCTACGGCTGAGCGGATTCCGCGCTTTCGCACGTTCGCGCGGCAACTCACCGTAATACGTCGGCGGTTGCGGGCCCGGCACTCTTCGGAGCGCCGGGCCCGCCGCATTCACACACCGTGTGCGCGCCGGGCCCGCATATGCCTCTCGCACACTCTCCCCTGGTGTCCACCAGGGGAGTTGACTCTTCATGCGCATGCAAGGGATGTTCCGACTACGGAAAGGAGCGGACCCGTGACCGCCGACCCCGAGCATCCCGTGGTCCATGGAGAACTCGCAGAGTTACGCCGCCGCCTCGATGTCGCGTACGCGCGGGTCGAGGGAGGGCTGGCCCTGCTCAGTCATCGCACCGAGGAGACGGACAAGGAACTGGACGATCTGAGCGCGCGCATCGTCGCACTTGAGCACACCAGGTGGCCGCTGCCGGCTATTGCCGCGCTGACCGCCGTGGGTGCGCTTGTCGTGACTGTCTGGCAGGTGCTGGGACGTTAGCGTTCGAAGGCCGGTGGATTGGCTGCGGCTACGTCGTGGCTGGTCGCGCCGTTCCTCGCGCCCCCTTGGGGCGCTGCCGACCTGGGGACTGTGTCCTGCCCCAGCCTCAGGTGGTGCAACAGCAGTAACGCGGCCGCCATGTTGGCGGCCGGGACCTCCCCGCGGGCGACCATGTCGGGTACGAGTTTGAGCGGCACCCACTCCCGGCGGTCCGACTCGAAGTCGTCCACGGGGTGTCCGGTGTACTCGCCCTCGTCGGCCCAGTAGATGTGGTGCCGGGCGTCCGTGAGCCCGTTGGACGGTTCCACGCTCATCAGGTGGTGCAGGGGCCCCGGCCGCCAGCCGGTCTCTTCCTCCAGTTCCCTGGCGGCGGCGCACGCGATGTCCTCGCCGTCCTCGACGACACCGGCCGCGAGCTCCCACCCCCAGCTGTCGGTGATGAAGCGGTGCCGCCACAGCAGGAGCACCTCGTTGGCCTCGTTGACCACCGTCGCCACGGCGACCGGCCGCAGCCGGATCAGGAAGTGGTCGAGATGCTGGCCGTCGGGCAGTTCGACATCGGCGAGATTGACGCTGAACCAGCGATTTGAGTACACAGTTTGTTCGTTCTGTTTCGTCCACTGCACGGTTCTGCCACCTTCCGTCGAGTAAGTGGCAATATCGCAGCAGGAACTGTGTTGTGGACGACAGCGCTGTCTACAGCGGTACGCGCAGTGCCCCGTCGATGAGTTCGGCCGCCTCGGACGTACCCGCGCAGTCGCTGCGCACCAGGTACTCGCGGACCGCGCGGAGTCTGTCACGCAGCCGCTGGGACTCCATCCCCCTCGCCTGTTCGGCCATCCGCACGGCCGTGGCCACTGCTTTGTCCGCGTTTCCCTGACGCAGTTCGATCTGGCTGAGCATGGCCAGCCGGTGCACCCGGCCCCGGTCGTGCGCCGGAGTGTCCACGGCCGCCATGGCGTGCTCCCCCGCCGCCGTCAGATCGCCGAGGCTGAGCAGCGCCTCCGCCACCTGGACGTTGACCAGGCCCGGCTGGACATAGCCGGTCTCGTCGGGTTCGTATCCGCGCCGGATGCGTTCGGCGGCCTGCTCGGCACGCCGGATGCAGGACAGGGCACTCGTGCCGTCGCCGAGGTGTGCGTACGCCTTCGCCTGCATCGCGTACAGGTCGGAGGCGAGCGCCGGGGTGATCTGCCGGCCGGCGGCCCGCAGCGCGGCCTCCGCGAAGGCGACGGCCTGGCGGAACTCCCGCATGAACAGCGACTGGTTGACCAGCAGCGCGATGACGTACGCGCCGAGTCCCCTGTCGTTGCTGGCCTTTGCGAGCCGCAGCGCCTGGTGGAAGTAGCGCTGGGCGAGTCCGTGCGCGTCGGAGTCGTAGGCGCAGATGCCCGCGATGGCCACCAATCCGCCGGTGGCGCGGTGCAGTTGGCGGCCGGTGGCGTCGGTGTAGCTGCCGCGCAGCAAGGGTGCGGTCTCGGAGTTGAGGAAGCCGACGATGCGGGTGCGGGTCGCCACGCCGCCGGCCTTGCGGTACATCTGCTCGTAGTGGGCGCGGGCCGCGCGCAGCATCTCGATGTCGGCCATGCTCACCCGGTGCCGGCCGCCGCGCGAGACGTCCACGTCGTCCGGCGGGTTCTCCCACTCCCACACGGGCATCACCGCGGGCGTGCCGGTGACCGCGGGGGCGCCGAGGATGTGCGGGCGCTGCTGTTCGTCGGAGCGCCACAGGGCGGTGGCCCGCTCGACGAAGCCGGACAGCGAGGTGCCGTGCGGGGTGGACGGTTCGCCGGGGACGCCCAGGCCGATGTCGTCCAGGGTGACGGGTCTGTGCAGGCGGGTCGCGAGCACCTCGCAGATCAGGTCGGGGACCTGGCCCCGGGGCCGCTGGCCCTTCAACCACCGTGCCACGGCGGTGTGTTCGTACCGGAGTGCGAGACCCCGGGCCCGTCCCGCCTGGTTCACGTGGGCGGCGAGTCCCGCGTGCGAGATTCCCGCCTCGTCCAGGATCGCGTCGAGGAGTGTGTTGGGCTGCATGGGAGGCCCCCCGGGTGACTCGGTGCGGACAGAGTAGTGCGGTTCGGTTCACACCGGGTGTGAACGGAGTGCGTGAATCCGCGGCGTGTGCGCGCTGTTGCGGAGAGTTCCGAACCGGTTGACTGGATTGCCTCGCAAGAGGCCGGCCGGGCCGCCGGCTCCCCCTCGTAAGTGCGGCGGCCTGGCTTTGCGGGAGGTGAGGTTCGGTGCGGCTAAACACCGTTGTGCTGGGGGTGGTTGGCCGGGTGCTGCGCCGCGGTGGCTGGTCGCGCCCCCGCGGCGGAGCCGCCGATGTCACAGCCCCGCGCCCCTGAGGCCGGCCACGCGGGCCTGCGGTCGTTGGCCAGGATGAGTAGGGCGACGTCATCCGTGGGTGTGCCGCCCGCGTGCCGGAGCAGGGCCGTGAAAACCGAGCCGAGTATCGACCGCGGTGCTGGAAGCGGGTGTTGGGCCGCCAGCTCTGCCAGGACATCCGTCAGCGGGAAGAAGGTGCCCTTCGTGTCGCGGGCGTCCTCCGCTCCGTCGGTATAGAGGAACAGGGCGTCACCTGGTAGGAGTTGGCCGCAGCGGACGAGGGGCAGCTCCGTCGGCAGCGGGAACGGCCCCAGGGGCGGGAGCGGGTCCACGCGGGCAAGGGGCTCCACGGCTGAGCCGGTCAGCAGATACGGCCACGGATGGCCGCAGTTCAGCCCCCTCATCTCCCCGTCCCTGCCGATCTCCAGGAGCAGGATGGTGACGAACTCCTCGGCGACCGGGCTCTCGGGGTCGAGGGCGCCGGACGCGGGGTGTTCCGCGCGGGCGCGTTCGCGGAGGTGGCGGGCGAGGGCGCGGTCCAACCGCCGTAGCACGCCCGGGAGTTCGGGTTCGTCGTGGGCGGCCTCCCGGAAGCTGCCGAGGACGGCGGCGACCGTGCCGATCGCCGCGATGCCGTGGCCGCGTACGTCACCCATCACGACGCGGACGCCGTGCTCGGTGGCGATCACCTCGTACAGGTCGCCCCCGACCACCGCACCGCGCTCCGCGGACAGTTGGGCGGCGGCGATGTTCAGGCCGTCGAGGCGGGGCGGCAGCGGGCGCAGCAGGGCGTTCTGGGCGGCGCCGGCGATCTGCCGGATCTGGCGGAGTTCACGCAGCAGGGAGCGGCGGACCTGGACGACGAGACCGGTGCCGACCGCGAAGAACACGGCGCTGGTGACGATGCGGGCGCCCAGGCCGTTCTGCTGGGCGAGCGGGCAGGTGAGTTTGTAGGTGATGGCTATGGCGCCCCAGACCGTGGGCAGCCCCAGGGCGAGCGCCCGGCGCAGCGGACGGCGGAAACGCGTCCTCGGGCGCGCCCTGCGGGGTACCCCAGCCTTGATGCGGATCATGCCTGTGGCCCCCCAAATAGGCCCCGACAGCGCAATCGGACCGACCCCGAAAGGCCGGTCCGATTCTGTCGACCACATGACCCGGTCGGGCCGGATCACCCGGACTTCTCACCCGAACGAGTGAGACACCCCGAGTTGCCTGCATTTATGCAGGTGGGCCTTGAGACGTGGGCTCAGACGGATGCCTCAAGAGGTGCGGGGAACCGCGCGACCAGCCACGACGAACGCGCACCCGGCACAAAGCAGTTCCCCACCTCTGAGCCGTCTCAGCCGCGAAGCACCGCCCCGACCCGCTCCCCGGCCAGCGCGACCGCCGCGTCCCGAGCAGCGGACGCCTCGTCCACGGTCAATGTCCGGTCGGCCGCCCGGAACCGCAACGCGTACGCCAGCGACTTCTTGCCCTCGCCCAGCTGCGCGGCGTTCTCGTACACGTCGAACAGCCGGATGGACTCCAGCAGTTCACCCGCTCCCTCACGCAGCACCGCCTCGACGTCCGCGTGCGGCACGGCCACATCGACGACGAGCGCGACATCCTGCGTGGCGACGGGGAAGGTCGAGATCTTCGGCCCCTTGGGAACCCCCGAAGACGCCGACTCAAGGACATCCAGGTCCAGTTCCATCGCGCTGGTCCGCGCGGGCAGCCCCAGCGTCTTCAGCACACCCGGGTGCAACTCCCCGGCGTACCCGATGACTTGCTCGGCCCCGTCGACGGAGACGACCAGCTCCGCGCAACGCCCCGGATGCCAGGGCGCGTGCTGTCCACCGCGCACGACGAGTTCGGTCCCGGCCTCACGCGCGAGAGCGCGAGCCGCCTCGACCGCGTCGGCCCACTCCGCCGGACGCCCCTTGCCCCACCAGCCGGCCTGCTCACGCGCGCCCGCGAGGACGACGGCGGCATGCCGGGGCTGGACGGGAAGCGCCTCGGTGAGGGACGCGATCTCCTCGTCGGTGGGACGCCGGTCGACCGGCAGCCGGACCGCGATCTTCAGCTCTTCGCGCGGGTGGAAGACCAGCCCCGTCTCGAACAGCGCGAGATCATGCGAACCCCGGCCGTCGTTCCGGCGCAGCGCACCGAGCAGGCCCGGCAGCAGCGTCGTACGAAGCGCGGGCTCCTCGTCCGAGAGCGGGTTGACCAGCTTGACGACCTTGCGGTCCGGGTCGTCGGCGGCCAGGCCGAACTGGTCGAAGACCTGCTCGCTGACGAAGGGGTAGTTCGGCGCCTCGACATACCCCGCGCCGGCCAGCGCGCGGCCGACCCGCCGGTGCAGCCGCTGGCGGTCGGTGAGGCCCCGGCCCGCGGGGGGCTTGGGGAGCGTGGAGGGCAGGTTCTCGTAGCCCTCCAGGCGGATGACCTCTTCGGCCAGGTCGTTCGGGTCGGTGAGGTCGGGGCGCCAGGACGGGACGGTGACGATCAGCTCGTCCTGCCCGTACACGTCGCAGCCGACCTCCTGGAGACGCCGTACGACGGTCTCGCGGCCGTAGGTGACACCCGCGACCTTGTCCGGGTGGTCCGCCGGGATCGTGATGGTGTGCGGGGCCGAGGGAGCGATGACCTCGGTGACGCCCGCGTCCGCGGTGCCGCCGGCGAGGAGGACCAGGAGGTCGACCGTGCGCTGGGCGGCGGCGGACGCGGCCTGCGGGTCGACTCCGCGCTCGAAGCGCTTGGACGCCTCGGAGGCCAGCTTGTGGCGGCGGGCCGTACGCGAGATGGAGAGCGCGTCGAAGTGCGCGGCCTCCACGACGACCTCGGTGGTGGTGCCCTCGGCGTCGTCGATCTCGGTGTTGGCGCCGCCCATGACACCCGCGAGGCCGATGGGGCCCCGGTCGTCGGTGATCACCAGGTCCTCGGCGTCCAGCGTGCGCGTGACGCCGTCGAGGGTGGTGAGCTTCTCGCCCTGCGTGGCCCGGCGCACACCGATCGGACCCTGGACGCGGGAGCGGTCGTAGGCGTGCAGGGGCTGGCCGATCTCGAGCATCACGTAGTTGGTGATGTCGACGGCGAGCGAGATCGGGCGCATGCCCGCCTTCTGGAGGCGGCGCGTGAGCCAGAGCGGGGAGCGGGCCTCGGGGTCGAGGCCCGTCACCGTGCGGGCGGTGAAGCGGTCGCAGCCCATCGGGTCGGAGACCTGGACCGGGTAGCCGAAGGCGTTCGGCTGCGGGACGTCCAGCAGGGCCGGGTCGCGCAGCGGGAGGCCGTAGGCGGTGGCGGTCTCGCGGGCCACGCCGCGGATCGACAGGGCGTAGCCACGGTCGGGCGTGACGGCGATGTCGAGGACCTCGTCGACGAGCTGGAGCAGCTCGATCGCGTCGGTGCCGACCTCGTGCTCGGGCGGCAGCACGATGATGCCGTGCGAGCCGTCGTCGCCCATGCCCAGCTCGTCGCCGGAGCAGATCATGCCGTGCGAGGTCTTGCCGTACGTCTTGCGGGCGGCGATCGCGAAGTCGCCCGGCAGGACCGCGCCGGGGAGGACCACGACGACCTTGTCGCCGACGGCGAAGTTGCGGGCGCCGCAGACGATCTCCTGGGGCTCACCGGTGCCGTTGGCCTGGCCGACGTCGACCGTGCAGAAGCGGATGGGCTTCTTGAAGCCCTCCAGCTCCTCGATCGTGAGGACCTTGCCGACCACGAGGGGGCCCTTGAGGCCTTCGCCGAGCTGCTCGACGGTCTCCACCTCGAGGCCGACGGAAATGAGCTTGGCCTGGACGTCGCGGCCGGTCTCCGTCGCCGGCAGGTCGACGTACTCCCGCAGCCAAGAAAGCGGGACGCGCATCAGATCTCCATCCCGAACGGCCGGGTGAACCGGACGTCACCCTCGACCATGTCTCGCATGTCTTCGACGTTGTGGCGGAACATCAGCATCCGCTCGATGCCGAACCCGAAGGCGAATCCGCTGTACTTCTCGGGGTCCACCCCGCAGGCCACGAGGACGCGCGGGTTGACCATGCCGCAGCCGCCCAGCTCGATCCAGCCCTCGGAGGAGCAGGTGCGGCAGGGGCGGTCGGGGTTGCCGACGGACTCGCCCTTGCAGACGTAGCAGAGCATGTCCATCTCGGCGGACGGCTCGGTGAAGGGGAAGTAGTTCGGCCGCAGCCGGGTCTTCATCTCCGAGCCGAAGAGCGACTGGACCATGTGGTCGAGGGTGCCCTTGAGGTCGGCCATGGTGAGGCCCTCGTCGATGGCGAGGAGCTCGATCTGGTGGAAGACCGGGGTGTGCGTGGCGTCCAGCTCGTCCGTGCGGTACACGCGGCCGGGGCACACGATGTAGACGGGCGGCTCGCGGTCCAGCATGGCGCGGGCCTGCACCGGAGAGGTGTGGGTGCGCAGCACGACACCGGACTCGTCGCCCTCCGCGCCCTCGGGGCCCTGCACGAAGAAGGTGTCCTGCATCTGCCGGGCCGGGTGGTCCGGGGTGAAGTTCAGGGCGTCGAAGTTGAACCACTCCGCCTCGACCTCGGGCCCCTCGGCGATCTCGTACCCCATGGACACGAAGACGTCGGCGACGCGCTCCATGAACGTGGTGAGCGGGTGCCGGGCGCCGGGCGGGACGCGGTCGTACGGCAGGGTGACGTCCACCGCCTCCTCGACCAGGACACGGGCGTCACGCTCGGCCTCCAGCTCGCCGAGGCGAGTGGCGAGGGCCTTGTTGACGGCGCCCCGGGCCTGGCCGACGAGCTTGCCGGCCGCGGCCTTGGCCTGCGGGGGCAGCGCGCCGATCTCGCGGTTGGCGAGGGCCAGCGGGGAGGTGCCGCCGGTGTGCGCGACCTTGGCCTCCTGGAGCGCGTCGAGGTCACCGGCGGCGGCGAAGGCGGCGAGCGCCTCGTCCCGCATGCGCTCGATCTCTTCCGGTTTCAAGGCCTCGACCTCTACAGGGTCGTACGACTTATTCGGTGCCGACATCTCTTCCCGTGCTTCCGGTTGGCTGGCGGATGGTCCCCGTCCCGACTCGGCTCGGGGGACGCGTCGGCGTCCCTGAAACGGGGACGCAAAGGTGCCAAAGGCCGAGTCTAACGGGGGTGAGGCAGGTGACCGCGCCCGTGGGGCCTCGTCGGCGGCTGCGGCAGGGCTACTGCAGATACGCCGGGGTGCCCACGGGCAACGTAAATCGGAACTCGGCGCCGCCGCCGGGGGCGCGGCCGACCGTGATGGTGCCGCCGTGGGCTTCGACGATGCCCTTGACGATGTACAGCCCGAGGCCGGTGCCGCCGCGCTTGCTGCCCCGCCAGAAGCGGGTGAACACGCGGTTCATGGACTCCTCCGGGATGCCTGGGCCCTCGTCGCTCACCGTCACGGATGTGCCGGTCTCCTCGCCCTCGCGCGGGGACGCGGAGGCCGTGACGTCGATGGTGACGGTTCCCTCGCCGTGGCGCACCGCATTTTCCAGCAGGTTGCTCAGCACCTGGTCGACCTTGTCGGGGTCGGCCCACAGGTCGGGCAGCGGCTGCTCGACGCGGAGCAGGAACCGGTCGGCGGTCTGGCCCGCGGCGACGTACGCCTGGATGTGGCGGCCGACGGCGGCGCCCATGTCGACGGGCTGGCGGCGCAGCTCCAGCCGCCCTGAGTCGATGCGGGAGATGTCGAGCAGCTCGGCGATGAGCCGGGTGACGCGGTTGGCGTCGGCGTCGACCGTCTCCAGCATCAGCCGCTTCTGGTCGTCGGTGAAACGCTCCCACTTGGCGAGCAGGGTCGCGGTGAAGCCCTTGACGGAGGTCAGCGGCGAGCGCAGTTCGTGGGCGACGGTGGCGATCAGTTCGGCGTGGCTGCGCTCGGTACGGCGGCGGGCCTCGGTGTCACGCAGCGAGACGACGACACGGCGGACCGGACCGAGGGGTTCCGCACGGACGTACCGTGCCGTGACGAGAACCTCATGCCCGCCCGGCAACAGCAGGTTCCGCTCGGGCTGCCGCACCCGGATGGCCAACCCGCCGTAGGGATCGGTCAGTTGCCACCAGCGACGCCCCTCCAGGTCCTCTAACGGGAGGGCCTTCTCCAGCCGCTGCCCGAGGGCGTCGGCGGCTGCGACGGAGGTGATGCGCTCGGCGGCGGCGTTGAAGCAGACGACATGCCCGTGCTCGTCGGCGATGACCAGGCCGTCGGCCAGTTCGTCGGGGTCGATGCCGAGGTCGTCGTGACGGCCCTCGGACGGCTGGGGCACGCCCCGAGCTCCCGGCGCGCTGCTCGTGCCGACAGTCATCCCCGTACCCCACCTCTTCTCATACGGCGCAGGTGGCCCCCGAGCTGGTCACCCTACTAGCTGTCGGTGACAGAGCGGCACCCTCCGGAGGCGCGCTGTGCACGCGCCGACGCATAGAGACATACGGCGGCGGCGGTGGCCAGGTTCAGGCTTTCGGCCTTCCCGTGGATCGGAACCCGCACAACGGCGTCCGCGAGCGCCCGGGTCTCCTCCGGAAGCCCCCACGCCTCGTTCCCGAACACCCAGGCGGTGGGCCCGCCCATCGTCCCCTGGTCCAGCTCGTCGTCGAGATCGTCCGTCCCGGCCCCGTCGGCGGCGAGAATCCGTACCCCGATCCCCTTGAGCCCGGCCACGGCCTGCTCCACCGGCACCCCCACGGCGACGGGCAGATGGAAGAGCGACCCCACGGAGGCCCGGACGGCCTTCGGGTTGTACAGATCCACGGAAGCGTCGGTCAGTACGACGGCCTCGGCGCCGGCGGCGTCCGCACACCGCAGCACGGTCCCGGCGTTCCCGGGGTCCCGCACGTTCGCCAGCACGGCCACGAGCTTGGGCCGCCCCTCGATGATCTCCTCGAACGGAGTGTCGAGGAACCGGCAGACCCCGACCAGCCCCTGCGGAGTGACCGTCGTGGAGATGTCGGCGATGACCTGCTCGTCCGCGAGATGCACCCGGGCACCGGCGGCACGGGCCTCACCGACGATGTCGGCGTACCGCTCCGCGGCCTCGACCGTCGCGAACAGCTCGACGAGCGTGTCCTTGTACCCCGCCGCCTCCCGCACGGCCTGCGGCCCCTCGGCCAGGAACAGCCGCTCCTTGCTCCGGAAGTTCCGCCGCTCGAGCCGCCGGGCAGCGGCGACGCGGGGGGAGCGAGGGGAGATCAGCTCGGGACCGTTCGGGGACATACTCCGCTTCACCTTCCATCTCAGGCCGACCGTGTTCCTTTCAGGGGCGCGAGGAACTGCGCGACCGGCCACATACGACCCGCACCCGACAACGAACCGGGCCACCCCAGCAACAAAGGACCCGCAGGCTAAAAACCTGCGGGTCCTTCAAGTCACCGCTCAAGCCGGCGCAGCGTCACGCGGCCTTGGGCGCGTTCACATCGCTGGGCAGAGCCTTCTGCGCGACCTCGACCAGCGCGGCGAACGCACCGGCGTCGTTGACGGCCAGCTCGGCGAGGATCTTGCGGTCGACCTCGATGTTGGCCGCGTTCAGACCCTGGATGAAGCGGTTGTACGTGATGCCGTTGGCGCGGGCAGCGGCGTTGATGCGCTGGATCCACAGCCGACGGAAGTCGCCCTTGCGCTTCTTGCGGTCGTTGTAGTTGTAGACCAGCGAGTGGGTGACCTGCTCCTTGGCCTTGCGGTACAGGCGCGAACGCTGACCGCGGTAGCCGGAGGCGGCTTCGAGGATCGCCCGGCGCTTCTTGTGGGCGTTGACTGCCCGCTTGACGCGTGCCACTTGTTTAACTCCTTGTAGCGGGGCCGTGGTTGGACTCACACGGCCCGGAATCGATGGGGTCCCGGTCCAGACGTACGGCGCTCGACGGGAGCGCCGCGTACGTCACTTGCCGAGAAGCTTCTTGATCTTCTTGGCGTCGCCCGGGGCCATCTCGGCGTTGCCGGTGAGGCGACGCGTCACACGGGACGACTTGTGCTCGAGCAGGTGGCGCTTGCCGGCACGCTCGCGGAGCACCTTGCCGGAGCCGGTGATCTTGAAGCGCTTGCTGGCACCGCTGTGCGACTTGTTCTTCGGCATAGCGCCGTATCTCCTCGTCGGTGGCGCTCCGGTGCCCGGTCGTGAAACCGGGCACAGGTGGAGCGTCGCTCTTGTATCGGTTACTTCCCCGGACTGGCGTCCTGGGATCAGGCGTCGGCGCGAGCCTCGGCCGGGGCCTCGGCGGTCTCGGCCTCTTCGACGTCTCCCTCGGCGAGGTTCTCGTCGTCGAAGTCGGACTCCGCGGCGTTCTGCGACTTGCCTGGGTTGGCCTTCGCTTCCGCCTTGCGGGCGGCCTGGGCCTCACGGGCCTCGGCCATCGCCTCGGTCTTCTTCTTGTGCGGGCCGAGCACCATGATCATGTTCCGGCCGTCCTGCTTCGGGTTCGACTCGACGAACCCGAGGTCGGCCACGTCCTCCGCGAGACGCTGAAGCAGTCGGTAGCCGAGTTCCGGCCTGGACTGCTCGCGACCACGGAACATGATCGTGATCTTGACCTTGTCGCCCTGCTTCAGGAACCGGACGACGTGACCCTTCTTGGTGTCATAGTCGTGCGGGTCGATCTTCGGCCGGAGCTTCATTTCCTTGATGACCGTGTGCGCCTGGTTCTTGCGCGCCTCACGGGCCTTCATGGCCGACTCGTACTTGAACTTCCCGTAGTCCATGAGCTTGCAGACCGGCGGACGTGCACTCGCCGCAACCTCGACCAGGTCCAGGTCGTACTCCTGCGCAAGCTCAAGGGCCTTGGCAAGCGGAACAATTCCGACCTGCTCGCCGCTCGGACCGACAAGTCGCACTTCGGGAACGCGAATCCGGTCGTTGATACGGGGCTCGGTGCTGATGGATCCTCCTCGGTTAGCACCACACGGCCATCTGGCGGACGGCCGCGTTTGTCTTTGGTAGACAGACCTAACCGCGCCGGAACACAAAAAATGCCCCGGACGATCACAAGACGGGGCTCCAAAACACTGCCGGAGCACCGCCGCGATGATCGCGGGGCGCGCTTTCGGGCGACTCCATCGTCCGTACGGAACGATGGTGACCGCCTGACCGGGGTGACCCGCCGTCCGTGAGGACGGTCAGGTGGGAGATCGGAGCCTCCACTTGTTGGCCGGGCACCACAGTGCCTGGCCGGTCATCACACAAGGTTAGCAGCTCCCCGGGGGTGGTGCTAACCGCCGTACACCGGGGCCTATCGTGTGGGCATGAGTGACACGCCTCCCGAGTCCGTCAACGCCGACTCCCCCGACTTCGACGCCATGGCCCGCGACATCGCGGAGGTCCCGGCGGTCGAGGTGATCGTGACGGTCGCCGTCAATCTGATGAGCGCCGCCGCCGTGAAGCTCGGTCTGACCGACGAGGGCGACAAGTACAAGGACCTGGACGAGGCCCGCAAGCTGGTCACCGCCCTGGCCGGGCTGCTCGACGCGAGCGCGACCGAGATCAGCTCGTTCCACGCGGCCCCGCTGCGCGACGGCCTGAAGTCCCTCCAGCTCGCCTTCCGCGAGGCGTCCCTCGTCCGCGACGAGCCGGGCCAGGGCCCGGGCGAGAAGTACACGGGCCCGATCTACGGCTAGTCCCTCCCCGTACACCGGTCCTCCCCGTACACCGGTTCACGACCGGTGGCTCACCCCGTACGTACGAACAAGGGCTCGCCCGGAGGCGTCGTCCCGGCCGGCAGTACCGCCAGGTCGAGGCCGTGCACCAGGCGGGCCCTCAGCGTCTCGTCGGCGACCAGGCGGCGGGCGACCGCGTGCAGGCCGGCGTCGTGCGGCACGGCGGGCTCGAAGACCAGCGCGAGGGTGCCGTCGGCGCGGCCGGGGCCGAGGTAGGCCCGCTGGACCGCGCCCACACCGGCGACCACGGAACGTACGGCCGCCACGACCTCCGGGTCGGTGAGCGGGTCGGCGCTGGTGCGTCCCTCGGCGAGGGCCAGCAGCACGGGCCCCGACAGCTCGAAGGGCACCGGCCCCGCCATGTCGAGCACCACCGTGTCCGCCTTCTCGTGCGCGGCGGCCTGCAACGCCTGGTGCAGCGGTACGGCCACGGGGCGGGCCGCCGGGTCCCAGCGGGTCAGCGACTCGGTGGACGTGAAGGCGGGCAGCGCGGTGCGGCCGCCGGCCTTGAGCGTGGGCACGGCCATGTCGCTGGTCTTCTCGCGGCGCAGCCCGTTCTCGTCCTCCTCGACCTCACCGAGCACGGCGACCACGGGCACCAGCAGCCGGGCGCCCTTCAGAGCCTCCAGGACGGGTCCTACGGCGGTGCGGTCCTCGGCCCAGGCGGCGAGTGCCGCGCTCAGCCCGGGGTCGGCCGTGCCGTCGTCGTCGGAGTAGCCGGAGTCGGGAATGTTCTTGTTCGCCACGGTCACCGACCCTATCGGGGGGATGCTTCAGGGCTTGTGCGGGCCCTGAAACGCGGTGGACACGGGTTTCACACCTTTCTCAGACACAGTTGACAGACATCTAACTTTTGCCTCACGTCTCACACAGTCACCGCCAGCAGCATCGCGGGCATGGAGTCTTCCAGAGTCGCCCGCCGAACCCACCGCGCGCGTCCCTCCCGGCGCCGTCGGCTCCCCTATCTCGCCCTCGCCACCGTGGCGGTCGTGGGCGTCACGGCGGCGGGGACCGTGTACGTGAAGGCACACGCGCACTCCGGCGCCGTATCGTCGACGGCGGCGCCGTCGGCCTCGGCCTCGGCGTCCGGGAGCGGGGAGGCGACGGTGGAACCTGTGACGCGGCCGACGGTCGACTACGACGCGCTGCTGGCGAAGGCGATGAAGTCGGTGACTCCGGCCGGCGAGCAGAAGGTGTCGGTGGCGGTGCTCGACCTGACCTCGGGCGAGAGCGCCGCGTACGGCGACGGCGCCTTCGACACGGCGAGCATCGTCAAGGTCGACATCCTGGCGACGCTGCTGCTCCAGGCGCAGGACGCGGGCCGGGCGCTGACCGCGACGGAGAAGTCGTACGCCACCGCGATGATCCAGAACAGTGACAACGACTCCGCGACGGCGCTGTGGAACATCATCGGCACGGCGGACGGGCTCGACGCGGCGAACAGGACGTTCGGGCTGACGGGCACCGCGGGGGGCGCCGGCCCGCTCTGGGGCCTGACCCAGACCACGGCGGCGGATCAACTCACCCTGCTCCAGCAGGTGTTCGGCGAGGACTCGAAGCTGGGCGCGGCCTCGCAGTCGTACATCCAGGGTCTGATGAAGGAGATAGAGGCCGATCAGCAGTGGGGGGTCTCCGCGGCGGCCGACGGCTCCAAGTGGGCGCTGAAGAACGGGTGGTTGGCGCGCAGCACGACCGGACTGTGGGACGTCAACAGCATCGGGCGGGTGACGGGGACGGACGGCGACGCGTACCTGGTCGCCGTGCTGTCCAACGGCAGCACGACCCAGGCCAAGGGCATCACGCTGATCGAGGCCGCGGCGAAGGCGGGGGTCGCCGCGTTCGCCGAGAGCGCGGATTCTGCCGCGTCGGCTTCGGCGACAGCGACAACGACAGCGACCGACTGACCACGCCTGCCCGGGAGTTCGGAAGACCTCGTGCTCTCCGGGAGTTCAGAAGGTCTCGTGGCGGCGCCGCCCGCGCCAGAGGACGACGGCGGCGACGAGCAGGACTCCGCCGACGCTGCCGGCGAGGGGTCCCGCCCAGTCGGAGGTGTCGCTGCCGCTCTTGGCGGCCTCCGGGCCCGGGCCGAAGTACTTCTTGCCGTAGGCGACCGAGCGCAGGCTCGTCGGCTTGAGACGGGCTGCGGCCTTGATGGCGGCGGCGGGGTCGATGAAGCCGAAGCCGCGGGAGTCGTCACGGCCGCCGACCGGGGGGTTGCGCGCCGTGTCCTCCAGGACCTTCTTGATCTGGGCCGGGGCCAGCCCCGGGTGGGCGGCCTTGATGAGCGCGACGGCCCCTGAGACGAAGGCGGACGCGGCGCTGGTCCCCCACCCCTCGTAGTACTTGTGGTCGGGGTCGGCGATGACGACGTTGACGCCGGGGGCGCTGACCGTGGCGTACCAGCGGCGGGTGGAGAAGGAGGCGCGGGTGCCGAAGCGGTCCACGGCGGTCGCGGCGATCACGCCCGGGTAGGCGGCCGGGTAGGAGACGTGGTCGCCCTTCTCGCCGCCGTTGCCGGCCGAGGCGACGACGGCGACGCCCTTCTTCAGGGCGTACTGCACGGCCTCGTCCTCGGCGGGCTCGGGGTGCGCGGAGGCGGAGTCGTCGCCGAGGGAGAGGTTGATGACGTCGGCGCCGTGGTCGGCGGCCCAACGGATGCCGTCCGCAAGGGCGTTGCCCCGGGTGGTACGGGCCTTGCCTCGCGCGGAGTCGCCGTCCTCCAGGATCACGCGGACCGGGAGGATCTTGGCCTCGGGAGCGATGCCGATGATGCCGTCGGTGTCGCCGGGGCCGTGGCCGTGCCCTGCGATGATGCCGGCCATCGCGGTGCCGTGCCGGGCCCAGGCGCGGTCGCCCGGCCTGGCCCCGAAGCCGACCATGTCCCTGCCCGCGAGGACGTTGCCGGTGAGGTCGGGGTGGTCGGCCTCGACGCCGGTGTCCAGGACGGCGACGGTGATGCCCTTGCCCTTGGTGGTCTGCCAGGCCTCCTGGGTGTGCATGGCGTCCAGGGCCCATTCCTGGTCACGTATGCCGTCGGCGTGCGCGACGGTGGAGGGTACGAGGGCCAGCGAGGCGGCGAGGGCCACGCTCACCAGCCCGCCCCGGCGGGACGTGACGCTCATGAGGTCTTCTTCTCCGAGCTCTGTGAGGTGTCCGAGGTCTCGGAGGTCCCCGAGGGCGAGTCGACGGTCCTGCGCAGACTCCGCTCGACCCGGTCGGCGAGCCCCTGCGCCTCGTTGCCGAGACCGGCCTGGGCGGGCGCGGTCGTACCGCCGGACGTGACCGCTTCGTCCGCGGGCTCCGGTACGTCGACCTTGCGGCCGTCCGCCCAGCCGGATACGGCGTAGACGACGACGGGGGCGTCGGTCAGCACGGAGACGGTCCACGAGGCGCGCTGCTTGTCGCCGAAGCCGGCGGCGAGGGTGCCTTTCGCGGCGTACGGGCGGGGCATGAGGTCGGTGCGGTTGGCGAGGTTCTCGTTCTTGAAGCGGGTGGAGAGGGCGGTCGTCGCCGTCATGTCGGCCTTGGTGAAGAGGATGCCGACGGTGGTGACGTAGCTCTGGGTGGCGTCGGTGTAGGTGGCGCGCAGCAGCCTCTGGCAGCCGACGGGAGCGAGGACGTTGCTCAGCAGCGGGTCGAAGGCGTTCGCACACCCGCTGTCCGGCGCCACGGCGATCCGGGTCCAGGTCCGGTCGGCACCGCCGGGGCCGGCCCCCTGCCCCTGCACGGTCGGCGGAAACAGCTGATCGACCGGCATGCTGTGCCACAACTCCCCCGCGGTGACAAAGGCACTCACCGCACTGTCCGCCCCGTCCTCCCCGGTGAGCCAACTCCCGGTCACCGCACCGCCGATGAGCCCGACACCGAGCACGACACAGGCGGCGACAACGGCGGTACGCGTCCGTATCCGCACCCCGAGCGGCCGCGGCCGCACCCGCTCGTCGTATCCCTCGGGCACACCGAACGACACGAGCGGACGGCCGTCGTCGGGGGGTACGGGGGCGGTCCAGGAGAGGGAGGGGTCGGGGGTGGGGGTGGGGTCGGTTGAGGCGGGGCCAACCGGCTTGCCGGGGGCGGCCGGTGACCAGGCGCGGGTGTCTTCGACGGTGGGCCGGGTCGGGGTGGAGGACGACCGCGCGCCCGTGCCGTCGACGGTGGACCCAACCGTGCTGCTGGGCGCGGCCGGTGACCAGGCGGGCGGATCGGCGTGGTCGGAGGCAGAACCAACCGGCTTGCTGGGCGCGGCCGGTGACCAGGCGCGGGTGTCGGCGTGGTCGGAGGCAGGTCCAACTGGCTTGCCGGGAGCGGCCGGTGACCAGGCGCGGGTGTCTTCGACGGTGGAGCCGTGCGTGGCGGTGGCGGGGCCGGACGCGGTGGGTCCGGTGGCGGGGGGCGCGTCGGTCGGCCGGGGGTCGGCGGGGTAGGGCGCACCGGCACCGGAGGGCGACCACGCACCACGCGTGGGCGCGCCGCCTGTGGGGTCCGTGAACGATTCGCCTCGCCAGAGGGAGTCGGGGGCGGAGGGGGGCATCGCCGGGCGGGTGGCAGTGGGGTGGTGCGCGTCGGACGGCTGGGCGGGACTTTCGCCGTCGACACGCGGCGGAGTGACCGGGCCACGGGAAGTCCCCGGACGGGTCGGAACGTAGCGTGGCGAGTCGGACGCCTGACCGGGGGCTTCGCCGTCGGGGCGCGCCGGGGCGACCACACCCCGAGACGTCCCCGGCCGGGTCGGCACATAGCGCTGCGAGCCGGACGACTGACTCGGGGTTTCACCCTCGGAGTGCGGTGGAGCGACCGGGGCGGGGGGCGGGGGCGTGACTTCGCCAGCCGCGTTCTGGCGCGACCGGTCGGACACCTGGCCCGGGGCCTCGCCCCCGGAGTGCGGTGGAACCGCCGGAGCGTAAGGCGGGGACGTGACTTCGCCAGCCGCGTTCCGCCGCAACCGGTCGGACACCTGGCCCGGGGCCTCGCCCCCGGAGTGCGGTGGAACCGCCGGAGCGTAAGGCGGGGACGCGACTTCGCCAGCCGCGTTCCGCCGCGACCGATCGGACACCTGGCCCGGGGCCTCGCCCTCCGGGAGGGGTGGGGTGGCGGGAGGCGTCACCGGGCGGTCGGGGATACGGCTCTGCCCGGCGGTCGGCTGGTAGGCGGTCTCTCCCTCCGGGCGCGGCCGGCCGGCCGGTCCAGGAGGCATCGATGAGCGGGCCGAGTCCTGGCCAGGTCGGACGGATGCCTGGCCCGGGGCCTCCGCCTCGGGACGGCCGGGAGCATCAGCCTCCGGACGGGGTGGAGTGGTGGAGCCGGGAGGCGATACCGGGCGGTCGGGGACCTGGCTCTGCCGGTCTGACGGCTGACGTGGGACCTCTCCGCCAGGGCGCGGCGGGGTGGCCTGCCCGGGAGGTGTCTCCGGGCGCTCCGGGGCATGGCGAAGCCGGTCGGGCGACTGGCCAGGGGCCTCGCCTGCGGGCCGCGGCGGAGCAGTCGGGGCGGGAGGCAGCGTCGAGGGAGTCGAGTCCTGGCCCTGACGTGGCCCCTCGTTCGCGGCGTCGCGAGATGTTCCCGGGCGGGTCGGGATGTAGCGCCTCGGCTCGGACGGGCGGCGCGGGGGCTCGCCCTCGGAGCCAGGGGGTGTCGCCGAACGGGGTGGATCCTGGTCCGGGCGGTCGGGCGCTTGGCCTGGTGCCCCGTTCGCAGGGCGGGCCGGGGTGTCCGGGCTCGTCGACGCGGGCGGGCGGTAGGAGGTGGCCGTTTCCGAACCCGTTTCCCCGGAAGCCTGGTCACCGTGTGCCGCCGCCATGGGGCGGTGTCGCGGACGGGGCGGGACGGGACCCGGTGTGGTTACGCCGGAGTTCACGTGGCGCGTGGCACCGCCGGGCGCGGGCGGGGCGTCCGGGAAGCGTGCCGAGGCCGGAGGCGGGGGCGGGCTCTCGGGGTCCATGGCTCGGGGCGAGAAGGGCCGAAGGCCGGGAAAGCGCGGCCGGTCGTCGGAGGAACCCTGCCCGGAACCCGAACCACCCCGCGCATCGAAGCCGACCCCGTCGCGAACATCGGCACCGTTGCTCTGAGGCGAACTCCGGTCCCCGGAAACGTCGTTGGAGGACACCGGGCGACCTTCGAAGCCTCCACCCGGAGATCCAGCGCGCCCATCAGGCCCATGCCCCGGAGACACCGTTCGCGCATCGGACCCGTCACGTGGCGGCACACCGCGACCGTCAGGACCGTCACCCGGCGACACCCCGCGACCGTCAGGACCGTTGTCCCGGGTCACCACCCGCGCATCGGACCCCCCGTTCTGCGGAGCCGTACGCCTCCCGTTGCCGCCGTCCCACCAACCCGAACCCGACCCGTCGCCGCGACTCCCCACCGACTCCGTACCGGAACCCGCCCCCGTCTCGAACGGCTCCCGCCCAGAACCCGAGCCGCCGGGACCCACCGCACCGGCACCCTCACCCGGCCGCGCGTCCCCCGTTCCACGCCGCCCACTCGCATGGGCACCCCCCGTACGCCGCCGCTCCGACGCCGCACCGTTCGTCGATGTGCTGGGCATCCCCGGCGCGCTCCACGCGTCCCACGCGCTCGAAGTACCCGAACGACCCGAAGTACCTGTCGTAGCAGCCCTGTTCGAGCCACCCGACCGATTCCCCGTGCCCTGCGCAGCGGGCGTCCCCGACTCACCCGAGCCCGGAGTACCGCCCGCCGCCGGCCCCCAGGCTGAACCCGATACCGGACCAGGAACAGCCCCCGAAGCGGAACCCGAGGCCGCAGCCGAAGCCGGACCGGAGACTGCCCCCGGGACGTCTCTCGAACCCGTCCTCGAAAAGAAGCCCGGGGCCGGCCCGGAAGCCGGACCCGTACCGGCTCTCAGGTCCGCCCCGGAAACGGAACCCGAAGTCCCCTCGGGCTCAGCGCCCGAACTCTGCGAAGCCCCCGCGGTCCAGGAAGCCCCCGAGACCCCCGCCGTCGCCGCGAAACCGGAACCCGGCCGGTCCGAGCCCTCGCCCGTCGCCATCGCCCCATCGGACCCGGGCCGCCCCGCCGCATCAGTCACGTTCGCCGAATCCATCTCGCCCGCCGAGTCCACCGAGTTCACCGAGGCCGCCGGGTCCAGGGAGTTCACCGGGTCCGGGGAGACCGTCGGATGCAGCGGATCAACCGGCCCCCGCCAAGCCATGCCCCCCGGCGATTCAGGTGCACGTCGCGCTCCCGTGCTCATGCACCCCCCGTTCCCTCATACCCGGGCCACCGTTCGTCCGTATGCGGGCCGCCGTACTCCTGCCCCTGCTTGTATACGGACGGGTGTCCTCCCCGCTCTCACCGGCACGCCCACGAAAATCGTCCCCGGCAACGCATACCCGCCTCGGCGGACCGCCATCCCGGGCGCGGTCGAACGACCGGCGGCGTTCCTCCGTGCGTGCGCGTCACTCTACGGGTTGCCCCCGCTCGGACGGGAACCAGTCCACGCGCCCGGGGCATCTGCCCGGAACGTCCCCCTACCCTGCGGTAATCCTGTCTGGCAGGCTGCGTCCATGACTGCGCGCGCCGCCGACCGGGCCCGTTACGACCGGGCCACTGCCCACCTCGACGCCCCCGTCGCGATCGTCGACCTGGACGCCTTCGATGCCAACGCGGACGATCTCGTCCGCCGGGCCGGCGGCAAGCCGGTCCGCGTCGCGAGCAAGTCCGTCCGCTGTCGAACGCTCCTGGAACGCGTCCTCGCCAGGGACGGCTTCGCGGGCCTGATGTCCTTCACGCTCGCCGAGTCGCTGTGGCTCGCCCGCTCCGGTTTCGACGACGTCCTCCTCGCCTACCCCTCCGCCGACCGCGCCGCCTTCGGCGAACTGGCCAACGACCCCAAGCTCGCCGCCGCCGTCACCGTGATGATCGACGACCCGGCGCAGCTCAAGCTCATCGACGACGCCCGCGACGGCGGACGTGAAGTCGTACGTGTCTGCCTGGAGTTGGACACCGCGCTGCGGATGCTCGGCGGCCGTATCCGCGTCGGCGCGCTCCGCTCCCCGCTGCGCTCCCCCGCCCAACTCGCCGACATCGCCCGCACGGTGAACCGCCGCCCCGGCTTCAAGGTCGTCGGGATCATGGCCTACGAGGGGCACATCGCCGGGGTCGGCGACTCCGTCGCGGGGCGGCCCTTCCGCTCCCGCGCCATCCGGCTGATGCAGGCCACCGCGAAGCGCGAACTCGCCGAGCGCCGGGCCGAAGTGGTGCGCGCCGTCAGGGCGGTCGTGCCCGACCTGGAGTTCGTCAACGGCGGCGGCACCGGCAGTGTCCAGCACACCGCCGCCGAGGACGCCGTCACCGAGATCGCGGCCGGTTCCGGGCTGTACGTGCCGCGCCTGTTCGACAACTACACGTCGTTCACCGGCCGTCCGGCCGCCCTCTTCGCCATGCCCGTCGTACGACGCCCCGGTGTCGGCGTCGTCACCGTCCTCGGCGGGGGCTACCCCGCCTCCGGCGCCCCCGGCCCCGACCGCCTCCCGGTGCCCTACCTCCCGGAGGGCCTGCGCTACGACCCCCAGGAGGGGCCCGGCGAGGTCCAGACGCCGCTGCTCGGGTCGCCCGCCGACGATCTGCTCATCGGCGACAAGGTGTGGTTCCGGCACGCCAAGGCCGGTGAACTGTGCGAGCGGTTCGACACGTTGCACCTGATCGAGGGCGACACGGTGACGTCGGCCGTCCCGACCTACCGGGGCGAGGGCCACACCTTCCTGTAGCGGCCGGGAGGCCGACCGGTGCCGCCAACTGTCAGTAGACCCTGTCCAGTTGGTCCGGCACCGGTGAACCGTCCCTCCGCAGAAGGGGTTTCGCCGTCCCGTCCGGGGCGGTGTACGCCGTCGTCGAGCACGGGTAGGGGTCCCGTCTGCGCGGGAGCGGGTCGATGAACATCGGGGTGACCACCCAGCGGCCGTCGGCGTCGTCGTACGCCCGGCACATCAGCTCGCTCCTGTTCCGGTTGACGACGAGATGCGCGCCGGTCGCGTCCCCGACGAACGTCACGTCGGTGTCGGCGTCGCCGCCCGCGATCACCGGTCGGTGCCGCCAACTCGCCCGCTGCCAGGCCGTGTTGCCCTGGATGCCGTAGATCTCCTGGTTGATCCAGCAGCGTTTGCCGTCGATGTACGGGATCGCCTCGCCGCGGGTGGGCGGGGTGTCGCCGCAGCCCGTGTTCCACGGGGTGATGCGGCCTCGGGTGTCGAGGAGGGAGCGGATCGCGATGGTGTGGTGTGCGTCGATGCCGAGGCCCTTCGACCAGACCTCCGTGATGGGTTCGGCGCCGGCCGAGACGATGTAGACGTCGAATCCGGCGCGTCGGAGGGTGTGGATCAGGTCGCGTTGCTGGTCGTAGTAGCGGACGTAGGCCGGGACCTGGTGGGTGCCGAGGAGCTGGGTCGCGCCCACCGGGGCCGCCAGTGCCTCGCCGCGGGCCGCTCCGGCGTAGGACGCGAGCTCTGCCGGGGTGCGGCCGGTGAAGAGCTGGGGGACCCAGGCGTACTGCGGGACCGTGCGGCGGTGGTTCCAGGTGCCGGCGAAGGCGGGGGCGCCGCTGGTCGTGGTGCCGGTCTCGCGGATTCCGGCGATCTCGTCCGTGCAGCGCGGGTGGGTGGCGGTGGGGAGGGGCGTGCCGGGCGGTACAGCGGTGCCGCACGCCTCGGTCAGCGCCCGGTCCGCCGCGGGCGTCAGCCACTCGCTGGTGTCGGTCCAGTGGGCGGGGCGGAGCAGTTTGTCGTGTCTCAGGGCCCAGGCGAGGGTGGCGTCGGTGACGTCGTTCTTGGTGACCGTGTTGTCCCAGTCGAAGACGGCGACCGGGTGGCCGCCCCTCGCCGTACAGATCACCCGCTGGAGGCGGACGCGGTCGTCGCCGTACCAACTCGTCGTCAGCTGTGGGCAGTCCGGGTGGATCGTGGTCGGGGCGGGGGCGGTCGGCGCGGTCGCCAGGGCGGCGACCGCTGCCAGGGTCCACACGAGAAGGTGTCGCATACGACGTGGACCGTACCGGTTTGTCCCTACAGAGGCGTGACGTACGCGCCCGAGATGCCGCCGTCCACCAGGAAGTCGGCGGCGTTGACGAAGGACGAGTCGTCGCTGGCCAGGAAGGCGACGGCGGCGGCGATCTCGGTCGCCTCGGCGAAGCGGCCGACCGGGATGTGCACCAGGCGGCGCGCGGCCCGCTCGGGGTCCTTCGCGAACAGCTCCTGAAGGAGAGGGGTGTTGACGGGGCCCGGGCACAGCGCGTTGACGCGGATGCCCTCGCGGGCGAACTGCACGCCCAGTTCACGGGACATGGCGAGGACACCGCCCTTGGACGCCGTGTACGAGATCTGGGAGGTCGCCGCGCCCATCCGGGCCACGAAGGACGCGGTGTTGATGATGGAGCCCCTGCCCTGGCGGCGCATGTACGGGATGGCGGCCTTGCAGCACAGGTACACGGAGGTGAGGTTGACGTCCTGGACGCGCTTCCAGGCCTCCAGGCCGGTGTCGAGGATGGAGTCGTCGTCGGGCGGTGAGATGCCCGCGTTGTTGAAGGCGATGTCGACGCTGCCGTAGGTGTCGTAGGCCGCCTTGAAGAGCGCCTCGACCTGCTCGGGGTCGGTGACGTCGACCTTCACGAACAGCCCGCCGACCTCGTCGGCCGCCGCCTTGCCGTGGGTCTCGTCGATGTCGCCGCAGACGACGTGGGCGCCCTCGGAGGCGAGCCGGCGCGCGGTGGCGAGACCGATGCCGCTGCCGGCGCCGGTGATGACGGCCGTCCGGCCGACGAGCCGGCGGCAGATGTTCTCCTGAGCAGTCACTGTGCGGGGCCCTCCGTGCTGATGAAGACGTTCTTGGTTTCGGTGAAGGCGGTGAGCGCGTCCGGGCCCAGTTCGCGGCCGATGCCGGACTGCTTGAAGCCGCCGAACGGGGTCCAGTACCGGACGCTGGAATGGGAGTTGACGGACAGGTTGCCCGCCCGGACCGCCTGCGAGACGCGCAGCGCGCGGCCGACGTCCCGGGTCCAGATGGAGCCGGAGAGGCCGTAGTCGGTGGCGTTGGCGAGCGCGACCGCCTCCGCCTCGTCCTCGAAGGGGAGGACCACGGCGACGGGGCCGAAGACCTCCTCGACAGCCACGCGTGCGTGCGGGTCGACGCCCGTGAGGACGGTCGGCGGGAACCAGAAGCCGGGGCCCTCGGGCGCCTTGCCCCGGATGCCGCCCAGGTCGTCCGTGACGTACGAACGGACGCGCTCCAGCTGGGACTTGGAGATCAGCGGGCCCATGTCGGTGGTCTCGTCGGCCGGGTCGCCGACCGTGACCGCCTCGATCGCGGGGGCGAGCAGCTCCAGGAAGCGGTCGTACGCGGTGCGTTGGACGAGGATGCGGGTGCGGGCGCAGCAGTCCTGGCCGGAGTTGTCGAGGAACGACATGGGGGCGGCTGCCGCGGCGGCCTCGATGTCGGCGTCGGCGAAGACGATGTTGGGGCTCTTGCCGCCGAGTTCGAGGGTGACGCGCTTGAGGAGCGCCGAGCCCTTCGCCAGCACCTGCTTGCCCACGGTCGTCGACCCGGTGAACACGATCTTCGCGACGCCGGGGTGTTCGACGAGCGCGCTGCCCGTGACCGGGCCATGGCCGGGGAGGACCTGGAAGAGATCCTCGGGAAGGCCCGCCTCCAGGGCGAGTTCGGCCAGCCGGAGCGCGGTCAGCGGGGTCGTCTCGGCCGGTTTGAGGATGACCGCGTTGCCGGCCGCGAGGGCGGGGGCGGTGCCCCAGGCGGCGATCGGCATCGGGAAGTTCCAGGGCGCGATCACGCCCACCACGCCCAGCGGTTCGAGGATCGTGAGGTCGAGGCCGCCCGCGACCGGGATCTGACGACCCGTCAGCCGCTCTACTCCCCCGGCCGCGTAGTCGAGGAGATCTCGGACGTTGCCGGCCTCCCAGCGGGCGTTGCCGACCGTATGACCGGCCTCGCGCACCTCCAACTGGGCCAGTTCTTCCAGGTGTTCGTCGACGGCGGTCGCGAAGCGGCGCAGCAGCCGGGCCCGGTCGGCGGGCGGCAGCGCGGCCCACTTCGCCTGGGCCCGCGCGGCGCGGACGACGGCGGTGTCCACGTCGGCCGCGGTGGCGGCGGGGACGGTGGCGACGACCTCCTCGGTGGCGGGGTTGAGTACGTGCAGCGGGTGCTCGGCAGGCAAGGGTGTCCTCACAGACGGTCGTCGGCGGGCGGAGCGGTCGTCACAGACGTTCGAAGGAGCGGCGCAGCTCCCAGTCGGTGACGGCTGCGTCGAAGGCCTCCAGTTCGACGCGGGCCATGTTGCGGTAGTGCGCGACGACCTCGTCGCCGAAGGCGGCCTTGGCGATCGGGCTGTTCTCCCACAGCTCGGCGGCCTCGCGGAGGTTGGTGGGGACGTGCGCGTACTCGGCGCTGTAGGCGTTGCCCGCGCAGCCCTCCGGCAGCTCCAGCTTCCGCTCGATGCCGTAGAGCCCGGCCGCGACCAGGCCCGCCACCGCCAGGTGGGGGTTCACGTCCCCGCCGGGCAGCCGGTTCTCGAAACGCATCGAGCGGCCGTGGCCGACGACGCGGAGGGCACAGGTGCGGTTGTCGTAGCCCCAGGCGACGGCGGTGGGCGCGAACGAGCCCGGCTGGAACCGCTTGTAGGAGTTGATGTTCGGGGCGTAGAGCAGCGAGAAGTCGCGGAGCGCGGCGAGTTGTCCGGCGAGGAAGTACCGCATGACCTCCGACATGCCGCCCTCGCCGTCCCCGGCCATGGCGTTGCCGCCGTCGGCGTCGGCGAGCGAGAGGTGGATGTGGCAGGAGTTGCCCTCGCGTTCGTTGTACTTCGCCATGAAGGTCAGCGAGACGCCCTCCTGGGAGGCGATCTCCTTGGCGCCGGTCTTGTAGACGGCGTGCTGGTCGCAGGTGACGAGGGCGTCGTCGTAGCGGAAGGCGATCTCGTGCTGGCCGGGGTTGCACTCGCCCTTGGCGGACTCGACGGTGAGTCCGGCGACGGCCATTTCGTTGCGGATCCGGCGCAGCAGCGGCTCGATGCGGCCGGTGCCCAGGACGGAGTAGTCGATGTTGTACTGGTTGGCCGGAGTGAGCCCGCGGTAGTTGGCGTCCCAGGCCTGTTCGTACGTGTCCTTGAACACGATGAACTCCAGCTCCGTACCGACCTGCGCGGTGAAACCGTGCTCGGCGAGGCGCTCCAGCTGGCGGCGCAGGATCTGGCGGGGTGCGGCGACCACCGGCGACCCGTCGTTCCAGGCGAGGTCGGCGATCAGCAGGGCGGTGCCGGCGTTCCAGGGCACACGGCGGAGGGTGGACAGGTCCGGGTGCATGGCGAAGTCGCCGTAACCACGTTCCCAGGAGGACATGGCGTAGCCGTCGACCGTGTTCATCTCGGTGTCGACGGCGAGGAGGTAGTTGCAGCCCTCGGTGCCGTGCGCGAGGACGTCGTCGAGAAAGAAGCGGGCGGCGAACCGCTTGCCCTGCAACCGCCCTTGCATGTCGGGGAAGGCGAGGACGACAGTGTCGATCTCACCACTGCTGACGAGGCGTCGCAGGTCCTCGACGCTCAGTGGGGGTGTGCGGTCTGCCACGGGAAAGCCTCCTTCGGCTTCTACGGTCAGCCGGAAGCCATAAGGTATTGCGGAGAACCATTGCTTGGGAAGGGGGTGCCGCCCTATGTCGCTGGAAGCGGAGGACGGCCTTGAGGACCGGTTGACCCCGGTACTGCGGCCGGTGCGGGCGGGCAACGGATTCGAGGAGGCGCTGGAACAGATCCTCCAGGTGGTGCGGCTCGGGCTGGTGCCGGGGGGCGAGCGGCTGCCGGCCGAGCGGGAACTGGCCGAGCGGCTCGGGATCAGTCGGGTGACGCTGCGCGAGGTTCTGAAGGTACTTCAGGACCAGGGGCTCGTGGAGTCGCGGCGCGGACGCTACGGCGGAACGTTCGTGCTGCCGAAGTCGGACGCGGGCGGCGAGGACGAACTGCGGCGGCGGATCAGCGCCGTCGACATCGAGGACGTGCTGCGCTTCCGCGAGGTGCTGGAGGTCGGCGCGACCGGCCTGTGCGCGACCCACGGCCTGGACGGCGACCAGGCGGGACGGCTGCGCGACGCCCTGGCCCGCACGCACGACGCCCCGCTCGCCGACTACCGCCGCCTGGACACCCTGCTGCACCTGACCCTGGCCGAGCTGTGCGGTTCGCCGACCCTGACCGCGCAGTACGCGGCGGTCCGGGCCACGGTGAACGACCTCCTCGACTGCATCCCCCTCCTCGTGCGCAACCTGGAGCACTCGCAGCGCCAGCACATCGCGCTGGTCGAGGCGGTCCTCGACGGGGACGCGGACGGGGCGCGGGAGATGATGCGGGAGCACTGCGCGGGGACGGCGGCGCTGCTGCGGGGGTTCCTCGCATGACCCCCTGACCAGCGGGGTAGTTCAATGGTTTCCACGGAGTCCATTCAATTCGCGTCACGTCGGAGGGGTGCATGGCGGGCAGACCGCTGATCGGCATCAGCACGTATCTGGAGGCCGGGGCACGATGGGGCACCTGGGAGCTGGAGGCGGCCCTGCTGCCGGCCGGCTACCCGCGTCTCGTCCAGCGCGCGGGCGGCCTCGCCGTGATGCTGCCCCCCGACTCCCCCGAACAGGCCGCCGCGACCGTCGCCCGCCTCGACGGCCTGGTGATCGCCGGCGGCCCGGACGTCGAACCGATCCGCTACGGCGCGGAGCGCGACCCCCGCACCGGCCCGCCCGCCGCCGCCCGTGACGCCTGGGAACTCGCCCTGATCGAGGCCGCGTTGACGGCGGGGGTGCCGCTGCTGGGCATCTGCCGGGGGATGCAGCTGCTGAACGTCGCCGTGGGCGGCACCCTCGTCCAGCACATCGACGGCCACGCGGAGACCCCGGGCGTCTTCGGCCACCACCCGGTCAAGCCGGTCCCGGGCACCCTGTACGCGGCGGCGGTGCCGGAGGAGACCTCGGTCCCGACGTTCCACCACCAGTGCGTGGACCGCCTGGGCGCGGGCCTGACGGTGTCGGCCTTGGCCGGGGACGGCACCCCGGAGGCCGTCGAACTCCCCTCCGCCGACTGGGTGCTGGGGGTGCAGTGGCATCCCGAGATGGGGACGGACCTGCGGGTGATGCGGGCGCTCGTGGAAGCGGCCGCGCAAGCCCGTCGGACAGGTCCTAGCCCCGCGTCAGCGACAGCAGTTCCCGCGCCGGGCCCGTCGGCCGATGCCCCGTGGGCCACACCGCTCTCAAGTCCCGGGCGAGAGTGACCCCTTCGACCGGGATGCGCACCAGCCTCCGCATCGACAGCTCCTCCCCCACGGCCAGTTCACTCAGCACCGCCGGCCCCGCCCCGCTCACCGCCGACGCCTTGACCGCCGTGGTGGACGACAGCTCGATGAGCGGACGGGCCAGACCGCCCAGGGCCGCGTCCAGCACCTGCCGTGTCCCCGATCCCTTCTCCCGCAGGATCAACGGCGTCGATGCCAACTCCTCGGCCGGTACCGGGCGTTGACGCCGGGCCCACGGATGGGTCGGGGCCGTCACGACGATCAGCCGGTCATGGGCGATCACCGTGGAGTCCAGTCCCGGGGGCACGGACAGCCCCTCCACGAAGCCGAGGTCCGCCTCGTCCGACAAAAGCCGTTCCGCGACCGTCGTCGAGTTCCCGGCCAGCAACGAGACCGCGGTGTCCGGGCGTTGGGTGTGCAGGGCGAGGAGCCAGCCGGGGAGCAGGTACTCGGCGATGGTCATGCTGGCGGCGACCCGGAGCCGGGAGTCGCGGCGGTGCCGTAGCGCCTGGGCGCCCGCGTCGAAGGCGGCGGCGGCCTCCACGACCCGGCGGGCCCAGTCCGTGACCAGGGCACCGGCGTCCGTCAGTCGGGAGCCGCGCGGTGAACGGTCGACCAGGGCGACGCCCAGCTGCCGTTCCATGGAGCGGATGCGGCTGCTGGCGGCCGGCTGGGTGATCCCCAGTTCGCGGGCCGCGCCGCCGAGGCTCCCGAGCCGGGCCACCGCGAGCAACAGCTCCAGCGCCCCCAGATCCGGCACCCGGTGCGCTATGGACCCCTCCCGCTGCTCATCCGCCTCACTGCTGCTCATAAATCCAGTTTATGTCCCCATAGACAGATACTCCCTGGTCGCACCTCCCCATCGGCGAGACGGTGGACGCATGGTCACCGCCGTACGTCATCTCGGACCCAACTGGTACGCCTCCGTCATGGGCACCGCCATCGTCGCCACGGCCGGTGCCGGGCTCCCCGGACACCTCCCGGGACTGCGCACGGCCTGCACCGCCGTCTGGGCCCTCTCCCTCGCAATGCTGGCGGCCCTGCTCGCCGCCCGGACCCTGCACTGGACCCGCCACCGCGACCAGGCCCGCGCCCACCTCCTCGACCCGACGATGGCCCCCTTCTACGGCTGCCTCGCGATGGCCCTGCTGGCGGTGGGCGGCGGCACCCTGGTCGTCGGCCAGGACTGGATCGGGGTCGGGGCGGCGGTCGCGCTCGACGCCGTGCTCTTCGGCGCCGGGACGCTCATCGGGCTCACGGCGGCCGTCGCCGTCCCGTACCTGATGGCCGCCCGGCATCACGTGCACCCGGCGCAGGCGACCCCGGTGTGGCTGCTGCCCGTCGTCGCGCCCATGGTGTCCGCGGCCCTCGGCCCGCTGCTGGTGCCGCACCTCCCGGCCGGGCAGACACGGGAGACCCTGCTGCTGGCGTGCTTCGCGATGTTCGGGCTGAGCCTGCTGGCGACCCTGCTGATGCTGCCGCTGGTCTTCGCCCGGCTCGTCACCGGCGGCCCGCTGCCCCTCGCGCTCACCCCGACGCTGTTCCTGGTCCTGGGCCCGCTGGGCCAATCCACCACCGCCGTGGGCAAGTTCGCGGACTTCGCCCCCGGTGTCGTACCACCCGCCGTCGCCCAGGGCTTCAGCCTCCTCGCCGTCCTCTACGGCGTCCCCGTCATGGGCTTCGCCCTGCTCTGGCTCGGCCTCGCCACCGCCCACGTCGTCCGCGCCCGCCGCCACGGCATGCGCTTCACGATGACCTGGTGGGCGTTCACCTTCCCGGTCGGCACCTGCGTCACCGGCGCCGAGTCCCTGGCCCGCCACACCGGCCTGGCCGTCTACGACGGGCTCGCACTGGTCCTCTACGGCGTCCTGGTCGCCGCCTGGGCCACCGCCGCCGTACAGACGGCCCGGGGCCTGCTCAGCGGCGCGCTGCTCGCAGGGCCGCGCCCAGCACCCGTGGCGCTTCGCCCAGCGACGGCCCGTACCACGTGAGGTGCCTGCCGCTGACGAGCGCGCAGGGCAGGCCGGTGAAGGCCTCCGGCCCGTCGTCCGCCGTGAAGCGGTAGGGCTCGTCCGGGAGGACCACCACGTCCGGTGCCGTGGAGCGCAGTTCGTCGAGCGTGGCGCGCGGATAGCGCTCGGCGTGGGTCGCGTACGCGTGGTCCACGCCCAGCCGGGAGAGCACGTCGCCCGCGAAGGTGTCCCGGCCCAGGACCATCCAGGGACGGCGCCAGACCGGGACGACGGCGGTGGTACGGCGTTCCGGCTCCGGCAGGTGGACCCACGCCTGCTCCGCCCGGTCCAGCCAGCGCGGGCGGGACGGCGCTCCGCAGGCGTCGAGGACCCGGGCGAGTTCCGCGAAGGCCTGCGGGACGTCCCGCACCTCGGTGACGAGGACCTCAACTCCCGCCTCGCGCAGGGCGGTCAGGTCCGGTGCGCGGTTCTCCTCCTCGTTGGCGATCACCACATCGGGTGCCAGCGCGAGGATCGGGTCGAGTTTCGGGTTCTTGGTGCCGCCGACGCGGGTGACGTCGAGGTCCGGCGGATGGCTGCACCAGTCCGTCGCGCCGACCACGACTCCCGGCAGGGACACGGCGATCGCCTCGGTGAGCGACGGGACGAGGGAGACGACGCGCATCAGCGCTGGCGGTCCTGGACCGCCTCGATGTGTTCGGCCACCGCGACGACGACCACCCGGGTGTCCGGCACGGTCGCGCGCCAGCGGTGGCGGACGCCTCCGGTGAGGTACATGGTGTCGCCGCGTACGAGGCGGTACGCGCGGCCCTCCGCCTCGATCTCGACGGCGCCGTCCGCGACGTACATCAACTCGTCGTTGCGGTGCTGGAATTCACGCCCCGCGTCATGGTCGCCGGTGAACTCCGAGGCGTGCAGCTGGTGGTGACCCCGTACCAGGGAACGCATCCGGGGTTCGGCCGGCTCCGGCTCCTCCGCGCGGACGACGTCGACACTGCACGCGGGGTCGGCGGCGGCGAGGAGTTCGACGGCGGTGGTGCGCAGGGCGTCGGCCACCTTCTCCAGGGAGCTGCGGCTCGGGCGGGCCCGTTCGTTCTCCACCTGGCTCAGAAAAGGCACCGAGAGACCGCTGCGTTCGGCCACGGCGGCGAGGGTCAGGGACAGCGCGCGGCGGCGCCGCCGTACGGCCGCGCCTACCCGAAGGGGCTGTTCTTTGTGGTCGCCCATCGCTCCGGCTCCCTCCTTGGCTCGTCGCTCCGATGCGGTTTCTGAAGCGTGCTCCGATGAGTTCTCTGCACCCTACGCATGTTCGGCAAACCGTTTCATGCGCCTGTCACATCCGTGTCACACAGCGTGCGATCGGACCTCACAGTTCTGGCCAGTGCGCGGGGGTCCGGTGACCCCCGATCCGCGCGGGAGTTCGTCTCTAGTGTTCAATGCGCGCGCCGCCGCCGGTGTTCCCGCCCCCACTCAGGGCCTGAACGAGGGGGCTTCGTAGCGCTGTGTGGTTGGCCGGATCCTTTTCGTACCGGGACGGCACGAAAAGGTGGGCCCCGCCGCACGAAGGGGGGAACGTGCGGTGGGGCCCACCTCTGGACGGCGGCCGGTGCCGTCAGGTCACCCGGCCGCCTGGCTCTGTCAGCTCTTCTGGTTCTCCGCGACCGGGGCCAACCGGTCGACGAGACCCGGCTGCCCCTTCAGCCAGGTGCGGACGGCGTCCTGCTCCCCGCCCTTGCCGGACTTCTGGATCTGCGCCTCCAGCCCGGTGAGCTGGGCCTCGGACATCCTGAAGTCCTTCAGCCACGTGCCGACGTCGGGGTTGTCGTCGGCGAAGCCCTTGCGCGTCAGCGTGTGCACGCCGTCGCCCTTGCCCCAGGCGCCCTTCGGGTCCTTGAGCTTCTTCAGCTTGAAGTCGCTGTACGCCCAGTGCGGCGACCAGAGCGTGACGAGGATCGGCTGCTGCTTGGCGTACGCCCGCTTCAGTTCGGCCAGCATCGCCGGGGTGGAGCCGTCGACGACGTCGTAGGAGCCCTGGAGGCCGTACTCCTTGAGGACCTTGTCCTTCAGGAGGCCCATCATTCCGGCGCTCGGTTCGATGCCGGTGATCTTGCCGCCGAACTCGGAGGCGTGGGTCTTGAGGTCCGCGAGGGTGTTGACGTCCTTCACGTACGACGGGACGGTCAGCTCCAGGGACGTCGAGCCGTACCAGCTGCCGAGGTCGTCGAGCTGCTTGCCGTACTTCTTCCAGTACTCGGCGTGCGTGGTGGGCAGCCAGGAGTCGGTCTGGAAGTCGACCTGGCCGGTGGCGAGGCCGGTGTAGAGCGGGCCCGCCGCGTACTGGGTGGTGGTCACCTTGTAGCCGCGCTCCTCCAGGATCTCCTTCCAGAGGAAGGTGGAGGCGATGCCCTCGTCCCAGGGGATGTAGCCGATGGTGATGTTCTTGCCCTTGCCGATGTCGTCGGCGGCGGTCGCCGTCGAGTCGGAGGACGAGCCGAAGACGCCGATGCCGCTCGCCACCAGGGCGAGGACCACCACGCCGATCACGGCGAACGCGGGGCGCGGGCGGTAGTTCCAGAGCTTGGCGCCGTCGGACGCGCGGGCCTTGGCGGCGGCCCTGCGGCCGAGCGGGGAGATCTGGGTGCCGAGCGCGCTGGTCATGCGGTCGAGGTAGATGGCGAGGACGACGATGCCGACGCCCGCCTCGAAGCCGAAGCCGATGTCGAGCTGGCCGATGGCCTCGTTCACGGCGCCACCGAGGCCGCCGGTGCCGACCATGCCGGCGATGACGACCATCGACAGGCCCAGCATGATGACCTGGTTGATGCCCGCCATGATCGTCGGGAGCGCCAGCGGCAGCTGGACCCGGAGCAGGGTGTCGCGCGGTGAGGTGCCGAACGCCTCGGCCGCCTCGACGAGTTCGGCGTCGACCTGGCGGATGCCCAGCTCGGTCATGCGGACGCCGGGGGCGAGCGCGAAGATCAGCGTGGCGATCACGCCGGCGGAGGTGCCGAGGCCGAAGAAGAGGATCGCCGGGATCAGCAGGACCATCGACGGCATCGTCTGGAGCAGGTCGAGAGCGGGCCGTACGATCGCGCTGACCGTCTTGGAGCGGGCCGCCCAGATGCCCAGCGGGATCGAGATCACCAGCGCGATGACGGTCGCGACGAGCACCAGGGCCAGGGTCGACATGGCCCGGTCCCAGAGGTCGAGCGAGTCGATGAGCAGGAACCCGGCGAAGGCCAGGACACCCGCGACCAGTCCGCGCAGCCACCAGGCGATCACGGCCAGGATGCCCGCGAGGAGAAGGGGCTGGGGGGCGGTGAGGACCGCGTTGATGCCGTCGTACATGCCCTCGACGACCGTCTTGATCGCGTCGAAGAGCCAGGACATGTGGGCGAGGAGCCAGTCGACACCGGAGTCGACCCAGTCGCCGAGCGGGAGCCTAGGCACCGGCGGTCACCTCTTCCGCGACGTCCCCGCCGAGGAACGCGACGAGACGTTCCTGCGGTACGACTCCCACGACCTCGTCCGCCGCGTCGACCACCGCGACCGGGTGGGTGAGGCGGGCGCTGATGGCGCACAGGTCGGTGAAGGGGGTGTCCGGGGTGGCGGTCGCGCAGTCGCAGTCGGCCTCGTGGCCGTCGACACCGGTGTCCATGACGGAGTTCGCGGTCAGCACCCGGGAGCGGTCGACGTCCTGGATGAAGGAGGCGACGTAGTCGTTGGCGGGGCGCAGCAGGATGTCCTCGGCGGTGCCGGTCTGGACGATGCGGCCGTCGCGCATGACGGCGATGCGGTCGCCCAGGCGCATGGCCTCGTTGAGGTCGTGGGTGATGAAGACGATGGTCTTCTTCAACGACTTCTGGAGTTCGAGGAGTTGGTCCTGCATGTCACGGCGGATCAGCGGGTCGAGCGCGCTGAACGACTCGTCCATGAGGAGCAGATCGGCGTCGGTGGCGAGCGCGCGGGCCAGGCCGACGCGCTGCTGCATGCCGCCGGACAGCTCGTCGGGCCACGAGTCCTCCCAGCCGGCCAGGCCGCACAGGGCGAGCGCCTCGCCGGCGCGGCGCTCGCGCTCGGCGCGGGGCACGCCCTGCACTTCGAGACCGTAGGCGGCGTTCTCGCGGACGCTGCGGTGCGGGAAGAGCGCGAAGTGCTGGAAGACCATGCTGATCTTGCGGGCGCGGACCTCGCGGAGTTCGCGGTCGCTGAGCGCGGTGAGGTCCTGGCCGTCGAAGAGGACGCGGCCCGCGGTGGGCTCCAGGAGTCCGTTGAGCATGCGCAGGAGGGTGGACTTGCCGGAGCCGGACAGGCCCATGACGACGAAGATCTCCCCTGGCGCGACGGAGAAGGAGGCGTCGATCACGGCGGCGGTGGTGCCGTCGGCGCGCAGCTCCTCCCGGTCGGCTCCTTCACGGAGCCGTTCGACTGCCTGGTCGGGTCGTCTGCCGAACACCTTGTGCAGGTGTTCGGCTTCTAGCCTGGCTGACACGCGTACCTCTCGGTCGGGGGCAGGACGTGGAGGCGACGAGGAGGGGCCCGCGGGCTCCTCGACAGTTGAACGTGCAACCGGCATCGCTCCGACGCCGCGCCTTCCCAGGCTTTCCAGGGGCAAACACAGGAGTGGCCCAGGTCACGGACAGCCGGTGACCGCCCCTCCGGGTGACGCGGCGCTGGTCCCTCCGGGTGACGGCGAGGGGTGGCCGTCGCGCCGTCGTGCGGCATGATGCGTGGCGTGACCGGACGACTGATGCTCCTCGACACCGCCTCGCTCTACTTCCGCGCCTACTTCGGCGTCCCGGAGTCCGTGAAGGCCCCGGACGGCACGCCGGTGAACGCCGTGCGCGGGCTGCTGGAGTTCATCGACCGCCTGGTCAAGGACCACCGCCCCGACCAGCTGGTCGCCTGCATGGACGCGGACTGGCGCCCTCAGTGGCGGGTCGACCTCATCCCCACTTACAAGGCGCACCGCGTCGCCGAGGTCCGCGAGAGCGGCCCGGACGCGGAGGAGGTGCCGGACACGCTCTCCCCGCAGGTGCCGATCATCGAGGCCGTCCTCGACGCGGTCGGCATCGCGCGCGTGGGCGTCGAGCCGTACGAGGCCGACGACGTGATCGGCACGTTCACGGCGCACGCGAAGGGCCCGGTCGACATCGTCACCGGCGACCGCGACCTGTACCAGCTCGTCGACGACGCCCGCGGCATCCGCGTCCTGTATCCCCTCAAGGGCGTCGGCTCGCTCCAGCTCACCGACGAGGCGCTGCTGCGCGAGAAGTACGGTGTCGACGGCCGCGGGTACGCGGATCTGGCACTGCTGCGCGGCGACCCGAGCGACGGTCTGCCGGGCGTGCCCGGGATCGGCGAGAAGACGGCGGCGAAGCTGCTCGCCGAGTTCGGTGACGTGCCGGGGATCATGGCCGCGATCGACGACCCCAAGTCCAGACTCACGCCCTCGCAGCGCAAGCGGCTCGACGAGTCGCGGCCGTATGTCGCGGTCGCGCCCAAGGTCGTCAAGGTCGCCGACGACGTACCGCTGCCGGACGTCGACCCGGCGCTGCCGCACGCGCCGCGCGATCCGGAGCTGGTGGGCGCCCTGGCGGAGCGCTGGGGGCTGGGCGGATCATTGCAGCGGCTGCTCACCACGCTGGGCGCGTAAGCATTGTTATTGCCCTTTCTTTCTTGCCTTTCACAGAGAACGTAGTGCTAACTTAGGTAAGCCTAAGCATGTAGATCTGGGAGGCCGTCATGGCAGAACGTCCGGCACGGAAGCCGCGTAAGCCCCACTCCGCGCAGGTCGTCCGCACCGAACGGCTGACTCCCCACATGCAGCGCGTGGTGCTCGGTGGCGAAGGTCTGGCCGACTTCGCGGCGGACACCTGCACCGACCATTACGTGAAACTGCTGTTCCCGGCCGGGGGCGCGGTCTACCCCGAGCCCTTCGACGTGGAGCGCATCCGCGCCGAGTTCCCGCGCGAGCAGTGGCCGGTGACCCGCACCTACACCGTGCGTGCCTGGGACCCCGAGCACCGCGAGATGACCCTCGACTTCGTCATCCACGGCGACGAGGGCCTCGCCGGCCCCTGGGCGACCCGGGTCCAGCCGGGCGAGACGGTCCATTTCATGGGCCCCGGTGGCGCCTACGCCCCCGACGCGGACGCCGACTGGCATCTGCTCGCCGGTGACGAGAGCGCGCTGCCCGCGATCGCCCGCGCCCTGGAGTCGCTGCCCGAGGGCGCCACGGCCCACGCGTTCGTGGAGATCTCCGGCCCCGAGGAGGAGCAGAAGATCGACTCCGCCGTCGAGGTCGTCTGGCTGCACCGCGGCGACCGCCCCGTCGGCGAGGCGCTCACCGAGGCCGTCCGCGCGCTGGAGTTCCCCGAGGGCCGCATGCACGCCTTCGTGCACGGCGAGGCCGCCTTCGTGAAGGACCTGCGCGCCCTGCTGCGGGTCGAGCTGGCGATCCCGCGCGAGGATCTGTCCATCTCCGGGTACTGGCGCCTCGGCCACAACGAGGACGGCTGGCAGGCGTCGAAGCGGGAGTGGAACGCGAAGATCGAGGCGGAGCAGGAGGGTGCCTCGGCGGCTGCGTAGCGCCTGGGCGGATTCCGGGTTTCGGCGAAGGGGCGGTGCTTCAGGGCGCCGCCCCTTCGCCCTGGGCGGCGCCGGTCGCGCCGGGCGGTGTGCGGGGTGCAGTGTGCCGGCGTGAGGACTTAGGCCCGTCGCAGACATGGCGGCGTGACGCGGCGGAAACAGCGGCTCCCTAATTTCTGTCACCCGACAGGAATTCAGCTGTCGCCGTCAGGATTCCGCTCTCCTGCGCCGAAGGCAGGTGCCGCCGTGACCACAACCGCCCCCTCCGACCTACGCCCCGATCCGCCGCACTCCCCCACGTCCGGGGACGGCTCCCTCGCGGAGTTCGGCTACCGCCAGGAACTGCACCGCAGCCTCGGCCGGTACGCGTCCTTCGCCGCCGGGTTCTCCTTCATCTCCGTACTGACGACCGTCTTCCAGTTCTTCGCCTTCGGGTACGCGTTCGGCGGCCCCGTCTTCTTCTGGGCCTGGCCGGTGGTGCTGGCGGGACAGCTGCTGGTGGCGGCGTGCTTCGCGGAACTGGCCGCGCGGTACCCGATCTCGGGCGCGATCTACCAGTGGTCGTCGCGCCTCTCGAACGCGGCCTTCGGCTGGTTCGCGGGCTGGATCATGGTGATAGGCCAGATAGTGGTGGTGGCAGCGGCCGCTCTGGCCCTCCAGATGGTCCTGCCGGCGATCTGGTCGGGCTTCCAGCTGGTGGGCGGCGACCCGGCACCCACGTCACCGGACGGCGCGGCCAACGCGGCGGTCCTGGGCGTGATCCTGCTGGTCCTGACGACCCTGGTGAACATCCTCGACAACCGCGTGATGTCGGTGATCAACCGGGTCGGCGTGACGGCGGAGATCATCGGCGCGATCCTGATCGTCGTCCTCCTGCTGACCCACTCGAACCGCACACCGGGCATCACCTTCCACACGACCGGCAGCCTGGAGGGCGGACTCCTCGGCGCCCTGCTGGTCGGCTCGTTCACGGCGGCCTACGTGATGATCGGCTTCGACAGCGCGGGCGAGATGAGCGAGGAGACCCACAACCCCCGCCGCACCGCGCCCCGCACGATCCTCACCGCCCTCACCGCCGCGGGTCTGCTCGGCGGCCTGATCATCCTCGGCGGCCTCCTCGCCGCCCCGAGCCTGACCGACGGCCACCTGGGCGTGGACGGCCTCAGCTACGTCCTTACCAGCAGCCTCGGCGACGGCGTCGGCAAGGCCCTGCTGGCGGACGTGGTGGTCGCGATAGCGGTGGCGACGCTGGCCATCCAGACAGCGGCCTGCCGCATGCTCTTCTCGATGGCCCGGGACTCCCAACTCCCCTTCTCCGCCCGCCTGTCCAAGGTCAACCCCCGCACCGGCATGCCCACCGCCCCCGCCCTCGTCGTGGGCATCCTCGCCGCCGCCCTGCTCCTCCTCAACTTCGCCTCCCCGGACGCCTTCCTCGCCATCGGCACCACCTGCATCGTGATGCTCTACCTGGCCTACGCGATGGTGACGGGCCCCCTGCTGCTCCGCCGCGTGCGGGGCGAGTTCTCGGTGCAGGGCACGGACGAGACGGGCGCACGCCTGTTCTCGCTGGGCCGATGGGGAGTGCCGGTCAACGCCCTGGCTCTCCTCTACGGCCTCGTCATGACGGTCAACCTGGCGTGGCCGCGGGCCGCCGTGTACGACCCGGCGGGCGGGCACTGGTACTTCCAGTGGTTCACGGTGCTGTTCCTGGTGGTCACGCTGGCGGCCGGCTTCGGGTACCGGGTCTACCGCACCCGTACGGCGACGGCCGGGGCTCCCGAGGGAGTCCCCGCCTGACCCGACCGCCTACCCTTGATCGCAATGACCCGGAAACGCCGTATCCCGCCCTCCCCTCTCCCGCAACGCGCCGGAGTCGACCCGGTGCGGGTCCGCCTGCCCCCGGAGGATTCCTGGGCCACCGTCCGCGAGTACCTGGTGGACCGGCTCTCCGGGGCGGGTGACGGGGTCGTCGAGCGGATGATGGACGACGGGCTGTTCGTCGGGGTGGACGGGGAGAGCGTGGCCGGGCGGGCCTACGAACCCGGGATGTTCGTCTGGTTCCACCGCGAGTTGCCGGTGGAAGTGCCGGTGCCGTTCCCCGTGGACGTGGTGTACCGGGACGAGCACATCGTCGTCGCCGACAAGCCGCACTTCCTGGCGACCACCCCGCGCGGGAGTCATGTCGTCGAGACGGCGTTGGCGCGGCTGCGGCGGGAGCTGGAGATCCCGGAACTCGGGGCCGCGCACCGGCTCGACCGGCTCACCGCCGGGCTGGTGCTGTTCACCGTGCGGCCCGGTGAACGGGGCGCGTATCAGGCGCTGTTCAGGGAGAAGCGGGTGCGGAAGGAGTACGAGGCGGTCGCGTCGTACGATCCCGGACTCGCCCTTCCCACGACCGTGCGCAGCCGCATCCTCAAGGAGCGCGGGGTGATGGCCGCCCGGCAGGTCGACGGTGAGGTCAATGCCGTCAGCCGGATCGAGCTGGCGGAGGAGCGGGCGGACGGGCTGGCCCGGTACCGGCTGGTGCCGCGTACCGGGCAGACGCATCAACTGCGGGTCCACATGAGCGGGTTGGGCGTGCCCATCCTCGGCGATCCGCTCTACCCCGTGGTCAACGACCCCGTGCCGGACGGTGACTTCCGGCGCCCGCTCCAACTGGTGGCGCGGGCACTGGAGTTCACCGATCCGGTCACGGGGGCGGAGCACCGGTTCCGGAGCGGGCGGGTGCTGGAGGCGTGGTCCTCGTACCGGGAATGGGCCGGCTGCCGGTCCACGTCGACCGCGCCGGACCCACCGGTCCCAGGACCCGCTCAGTAGCCCCGCCACCACCTCAGGAACCGCTGCCACGCGCCCAGGCGGACCAGCGGCTCCGGCATCGCGGGCGCCTCCGGCGGAGACGGCACCTCGACGGGCCGCGGGACCGCCGCCGAGGCCGGCTGCGGGTCGGGCGACATGCCGACGTGCCAGGCGTGGCGCTGCTGCGGGACCGCCGCGTGGCCCGGCTTCTCCGAGACATCCTGCCGGGGCTTCGGGGCGAACTGCACCGGCAGCTCCACCAGATGACGGGAGGCGATGGACGCCGTCCAGCTCAACTCGTCCTCGTCGCAGTCGAGTTCGATGTCCGGCAGCCGCATCAGCAGCGCGTCCACCCCGGTGTCGGCGATGGCACGGCCGATGTCCTGGCCGGGGCACTCGTGCGGGCCGCCGCCGAAGGCCAGGTGGGAGCGGTTGCCCATCATGTTGGCCTTGAGGTCGGGACGCACCCGGGGGTCGACGTTGCCCGGCGCCGGAGCGAAGAGCAGTCCGTCGCCCTTGCGGATGCGCTGGCCGCCCAACTCCGTGTCCTGCTTGGCGAAGTAGGCGAAGACCGTGCTGAACGGCGGCTCGTCCCACAGGGACTGCTCGACCGCCTCCGGCACCGTCATCTGCCCGCCGTTGAGCTGGGCGCGGAAGCGCGGGTCGGTGATGACCATGCGCAGCGCGTTGGCGAGCAGGTTGGTGGTGGCCTCGTAGGCGGCGAAGAGGACGAGCCGCAGGTGCTCCCTGACCTCGTCGTCGGTGAGCCCGGCCGGGTGGGTGACCAGGTGGCTGGTGAAGTCGTCCCGGGGTTCGGCCCGGCGCAGCGCGGTGAGCCGGGTCAGGGCGTCCATGACGTACTGGTGGCTGGCGATGGCGGTCTCGGTGCCCTTGAGGGCGTCGCGGGCCGCCTCCACCATCTGCTCGTTGTACTCGTCGGGCATGCCGAGGATCTCGCACAGCACGGCCATCGGCAGGTGCTCGCAGAACTGGCCGACGAGTTCGGCGCGCCCCTCCTCGCAGAAGGAGTTGGCGAGGATCTGCGTGTAGCGGTTGATGTGCCGGCGGATGCCGCGCGGGTCGATCGTCGACATGGCGCCGGTGACCGCGCCGCGCAGCCGCAGGTGTTCGTCGCCCTCGGCGTGCGAGGCGATGGGCTGCCAGGCGATGTGCGGCATCAGCGGGTGGTCGGGCTTGACCATGCCCTCGCGCAGCGGCGTCCAGATCCGGCTGTCCCGGCTGAACTGCGAGGGCGTCCGCACCATGTGCAGGTTCTCGGTGTGGCCGAGGACGACCCAGATCGGCACGTCGTCGTGGAGCAGCACCGGTGCCACGGGCCCGTGTTCGAGGCGCAGTTTCTCGTAGAGGCCGCCCAGGTCCGCCGCCTCGGCGCCGTACAGCCGGTGCAGTCCGCCGGGCCCCTGGCCGTGTGCGGGGCAGCCGGGGGGCGGGCCGAGCCGGGGGTCGTCCGTATCGGTCAGTGCGTGGTGGTCAGGCGTCACGGTCATCGCTCCGGGAGCTGAAGTGGGTCCGGTGTCGGGGGAGTTGGGCGGCGGGTCAGGTCAACGGCCCGTCATCGCCAGGGAGTGCAGGAAGCGCATCAGGGTCATCAGGACGTCCCGGCTGGAGGCGCGGCGGCGCGCGTCGCACTCCACGATGGGGATGTCCGGCGACAGGTCGAGCGCCGTACGCAGGTCCTCCAGGGGGTAACGGGGGCCGTCCGGGAAGGAGTTGACGGCGATCACGAACGGCACCCCGCGTTCCTCGAGCCGTCCTATGACGTCGAAGCTGACTTCGAGGCGCCGGGTGTCGATCAGCACCACCGCGCCGAGCGCGCCCTCGAACAGCCCGTTCCACAGGAACCAGAAGCGTTCCTGGCCGGGGGTGCCGAAGAGGTACAGCACCAGTTGCTCGGTGATGCTGATGCGGCCGAAGTCCATCGCGACGGTGGTGGCCGTCTTGGTGTCCGAGCCGTAGTTGTCGTCGACGCCGACTCCGGCCTGCGTCATGGTCTCCTCGGTCGTCAGCGGTCTGATCTCGCTGACCGAACCGACCATGGTCGTCTTGCCGACCCCGAAGCCGCCGACGATCACGATCTTCACCGCGGCCTGGGCCGTCTGCGGGAGATGGTCCTCGGACCGTGGACCCGTGATGGTGTCAGAGCTTTTGAAGTCCATGCATCACCGCTTCGAGGAGGGAACGGTCGGGGAGCGCCTGGCGGACGATCGGGGCGCGCGCCTGCACCAGTTCGGCCGTCAGCAGCTCGGTGAGCAGGACGGTCACCACGCTGTACGGCAGGTTGAGGTAGGCCGACAGCTCGGCCACGGACAGGGGGGCGATGCAGAGCCGGAGCAGGGCCGCCTGTTCCGGGGTGGCCGACTGCGGCGCGTCGGAACGCGCCACGATCAGCGTGACCAGGTCGAGTTCGGCCCGGTCGCCGTCCTCGGCCGCGCCGGTGAGCACGTAGAGGCGTTCCGGGATCTTTCCTTCGCCCTGCTTCTTGGCGGGCTCGGGCGGCGGTCCTTCCTTCGGATGTCGCCGCCGGCGTTGCGGTGGAGTCATACGGTCTGCCCGTTGCGCCTCGGCGGGCTGGTGAGGTGGGCGCCGATTCTGACGACGAGGTCACGCATGCGGTTGCTCATCAGGCCGGGTTCGGCGACCACGTCGGACAGCACCGCGAGATAGGCGTTGGCGCCCGCGGCCATCAGGTAGAAGTAGCCGCCGTTGATCTCGATGATGACCATCTTCATCCGGCCGTCGCTGCCGGGGATCTCGGAGGCGACGGCACCCGCCAGGCTCTGTAGTCCGGCGCAGGCCGCGGCGACGCGGTCGGCGGCGTCCGGGTCGCCGCCGTAGCGGGCGATGCGCAGCCCGTCGGCGGAGAGGACCACGATCTGCTGGATGCCGGGCACGCCGTCGGCGAGATCCTTCAGCATCCAGTCGAAGTTGGCTCGCTGCTGGATCACTTGAGGTCCCCCTCGTCGTCGGCCTCGACTCGGGCCGGCTCGGTCTTCTGGGTGAAAGCGGTCGGGTCCGGGTCACCCTTGAGGCCTTCCATGAACGCCTCGACCCACAGGCCCGGTTCGGGTTCGTCCTTCTTCTCCGGCTCGGGCTCGGGCACGCCCCAGGCGGAGCGGGCCTCCCGTGCGGCGGCCTCGGCGCGCTCGGCGGCGGCCTGTTCGGCGTACCGCTGGGCGAGCGGGACCTTGACCCGGCTGCGGCGCTGCGGCAGACCGCCCGCCGTCCACTCGGTGACCTCGGGAACCTCGTCCTCCATGCTCACCGAGGCCGGGATGCGCGGGCTGGTGGGACGGCGCCGCTTGACCGTGCGCTTGGGGCCGTCGACCGCGCCGAGTTCGGCCTTGGGCATGGCGGTGGCGCCGATGCCGTGGGCGAGTCCGGGTGCGGTGCCGGGTGTGAGCATCTCGCTGGGCACGATGAGGACGGCGCGGACGCCGCCGTAGGCCGAGGCGCGCAGCGAGATCTGCATGTTGTACGTCGCGCAGAGCCGGCCGACGACCTGGAGGCCCAGGCGCGGGCTCTCGCCCAGGTCCTGGAGGTCGGTGCCGGCCTTGGCGCGCTCCAGCATGCCTTCGGCGCGGGCCCGTGACTCCTCGCTGAGGCTGACGCCGCCGTCCTCGATCTCGATGGCGACACCGGTCTGCACCTCCACGGCGGTGACGTGCACCTTGGTCTGCGGGGGCGAGTAGCGCGTGGCGTTGTCGAGGAGTTCGGCCGCCGCGTGGATGACCGGCTCGACGGAGATGCCGCGGATGTTGACCTTGGCGATGGAGTGCAGCTCGATGCGCCGGTACTCCAGGATGCGGGACATGGCGCCGCGCAACACGCTGTACAGCGGCACCGGTTCGGGCCACTGGCGGCCGGGGCGGCCACCGCCGAGCACCGAGATGGAGTCGGCGAGCCGACCGATCAGCGCGGTGCCGTGGTCGATGCGCAGGAGGTCGTCGAAGACCTCGGGGTTGCGGCCGTGGTCCTCCTCCATCTCCCGGAGTTCCTTGGCCTGTTGGTGGACGATGGCCTGGACGCGGCGGGCGATGCTGACGAAGGAGCGCTGCGCGGAGTCACGCATGTTCTCCTCGCGCTCCACGATCTTGAGCACGGTCATCAGCAAGTCGCGCTGCGGCTGGGGAAGTTGCCGCCAGTCGGGATCGGTGTCGACGACTTGGCGAATCACCTCTCCGGGGGATTCACCGCTGCTGAGCCGGTGGAGCGTGGCGGGGAGGATCTCCTTGCCGAGGCGCACCATCTCGTGCGTCTGGTCGGCGAGCCGCCGTTCCAGATACGCGGTGTGACGGGCGTGTTCGGCACGCAGGTCCCGCAGGTTGCGCCCGCGTCGTACCGCTTCGGCCGCCGTCACGATCACCAGGAGGGTGGCGACGGCGCCGACCCAGCCGACGGCGATCCGGGCCGGCCCCGCCACCAGGGCGACGGCGGCCCCGGTCGCCGCGGCCATCACTATGGCAGGCGGCAACAGCACGCGCGCGTAGGGAAGTTCACGGCCACCGGGAGGCGATTGAACACTCACCATGTATGCCCTCTAAGACAGGTCGGCTGGGGGATCGGGGGAACTCTGGGGGGAGCTTCCGTATCTTTTGCATGTTTGGGAACAAGCGCACGAATACATCCCAACTCGGTGCGCTGCGGGCGAGCTTAGTCCGACCGGATCATCGCTGTGTCATATTCAGCAAGCACCTGAAAAGGGACACGGAAGGGGAGTACCCTCACCCCATTTACACGCTGTGGCTTCATTCGCACACAGCGAGTGATGGCGAACAGGGGCACGAAAATCACTCACCGTAACGAGTGAAGCCGCCGTTCCGGCTCAGACTCCGGCGATGCGCAGCGCGGCGTCGGCCGTGGCCTCGGCGAAGGCGGAGACCGGCCGCTCGGGGTCGGAGCGGTGGACGAGGATGACACCCTCGATCAGCCCGAACACCAGATCCGTACGAAGCTCCAACTCGCTCTTGGCGAGCACCCCGCCCGCAGCGGTCGCGGCGAGCAACTGCCGGTAGGCGTCCTTGAGTTCCGCGCGCACGGCATGAAAGCCGGCGAACCGCTCGGCGCGCACTTCGGGCAGCAGATACAGCCCGCCGAGGTTGTGCGGACCACCGCACAGCAGCTCGACGTCGGTGCGGCACAGCTCCCACAGCCTGCCCTCGGCCGGGGTGGCGTCGTCCGCGAGGAGTTCGCGCGCGCAGGCCAGCGAGGGTGTGACCGTGGACTCCAGGAGGTCCGCGAGCAGCTCCTCCTTGCCGGAGACGTAGTGGTACATGGAGGCCTGCCGCATGCCCGCACGCTCGGCGACGGCCCGGGTGGTGGTGGCCGCGTAGCCGCGCGTGGTGAACAACTCGGCCGCGGCGGCGAGGAGTTCGGCGCGCGGCGTCAGCCCGCTGTCCGGCCGCTGGTCGGCCCGCGGCCTGCCTACCCTACGGCCGCCCTGCGCATCCGGTGTCCCCATGCGTTCGATCCTCGCACACGGCCCCGCACGGCGAACGCCCGCCGAACCGCCGGTGATCTTCGTGAGGGCTCGGTAACCGAGCGGCAACACCCGGGCAACCCCGGCGACCCGCCCGCCTCCTAATTTCTGTCGGGCGACAGAAATGCCGTACGACCGAGACGTCCCCCCAGCCGGAGGTCCCCCGCGATGGCGACAGCGACCACTTACGGAGCCCGCGACCACGCCCGCGCCCAGCAGGGCAGCCGGGCCGAGGCGATGCCCGTCGTCCCGGCCGGCGACTGGCCGGACCCGCCCTGCGCGGCGGGCCACCTGGTCTGGGCCGAGACCGTCGCGGGCGGCAACTACACCCACCGCGTCCTCGCCCGGGGCACCGAACTCCGCCTGACCGACCTGCGCGGCGACGCCTGCGCCCACCTGCTCCTGTACGCGGCCGACCGCCCGTGGGAGCGCCTCAACGTCGCCGACACGGTCAAGGTCCAGTGGAACGCCTACCTCGGCGAGGGCCGGCTCCTCCTCTCCGACCAGGGCCGCGTCCTCGCCTCCCTGATCGCCGACACCTCCGGCCGCCACGACGCGCTGTGCGGCACCTCCACCCTGGCCCGCAACACCGAGCGCTACGGCGACGGCACCCCGCAGTCCGACTCCCCCGCCGGACGGGAGCTGTTCAAGCTCGCCGCCGCCAAGAACGGCCTGGAACCACGGGACCTGCCGCCCTCGCTCTCCTTCTTCCAGGGCGTCGAGATCCGCGACGACGGCTCCCTCGACTTCACCGGCTCGACCGGCCCCGGCGGCAGTGTGACCCTGCGCGCCGAACAGGACGTGACGGTGCTGCTCGCGAACGTCCCGCACCCGGCCGACCCGCGCGACGACTACGTCAACTCCCCGCTGGAGGTGCTGGCTTGGCGCGCCGAGGCGACCAAGCCGGGCGACCCGCTGTGGGACGCCACCCCCGAAGGCCGCCGCGCCTTCCTCAACACCGCCGAATTCCTCGCCGCGAGGGGGCTCGCATGAGCACGACCGTCGTTCCCGCCCGGGCCGCCTGGTCCGCCGTCGTCCGCGCCGGCGAGACCCTCACGATCACCGACCTGCACGGCAACCAGGCCGTCGACTTCCTCGTCTACGACGCCCACGACACATCGGTTCGCTACAGCGCCCCCGACACCATCCAGGCGCAGGGCAACCTCTTCCTGACCACCGGCAGCGTGCTGATGTCCAACGAGCACACCCCGCTGATGACGGTCACCGCCGACGAGGTCGGCCGGCACGACACCGTCGGCGGCGCCTGCTCCAAGGAGTCCAACACCCTGCGCTACGGCCATCACACGTGGTCGCAGCACGCGTGCGTGGACAACTTCCTCGCCGAGGGCGCCAAGTACGGCCTCGGAAAGAGGGACGTGGTCTCCAACATCAACTGGTACATGAACGTGCCGGTCGAGAAGGACGGCACCCTCGGCATCGTCGACGGCCTCTCCGCCCCGGGCCTCAAGTTGACCCTGCGCGCCGAACGCGACGTCCTCGTCCTGGTCTCCAACTGCCCCCAGATCAACAACCCGTGCAACGGCTTCGAGCCGACGGCGGTCGCCATGACGATCGTCGGGACCGCCTCCCAGGGGGATGCCGGATGACCTTCGACACGCTGCTGATCGCCAACCGCGGCGAGATCGCCGTCCGCATCATCCGCACGGCCCGCGAACTCGGCCTGCGCACGGTCGCCGTGTACTCCGACGCCGACCGCGCCGCACCCCATGTACGCCTCGCCGACGAAGCGGTACGGCTCGGCCCGGCCCCCGCCAAGGAGTCGTACCTGGACGCCGATCTGGTCCTCAAGGCGGCCAAGGACACCGGCGCGGGCGCGATCCACCCCGGCTACGGCTTCCTCTCCGAGGACGCGGCCTTCGCCCGGCGCTGCGAGGACGCCGGAATCGTCTTCGTGGGCCCGACTCCCGCACAGCTGGACCTGTTCGGCGCGAAGCACACGGCACGCGCGGCGGCCGAAGCGGCGGGTGTCCGACTGGCTCCCGGCACGGGCTTGTTGGCGGACCTGGACGAAGCACTCGCTCAAGCGGCCCTCATCGGCTACCCCGTCATGCTCAAGGCGACCGGCGGAGGCGGCGGCATCGGCATGTCGGCCTGCCACTCCCCCGCCGAACTCACCGAGGCCTGGGACCGGGTGCAGCGCGTCGCCGCCGCCTCCTTCTCCTCGGCCGGCGTCTTCCTGGAACGTCTCGTCGAACACGCCCGCCATGTCGAGATACAGGTCTTCGGCGACGGCGAGGGCAGGGTCGTCACCTTCGGCGACCGCGACTGCTCCCTCCAGCGCCGCAACCAGAAGGTCCTCGAGGAGGCCCCCGCACCGGACCTCCCCGACCGCATCCGCATCCAACTCGCCACATCGGCGCGCGAGTTGTGCGCATCCGTCGGCTACCGCTCGGCCGGAACCGTCGAGTTCGTCTACGACGCCACCCGCCAGGAGGCGTACTTCCTGGAGGTCAACACCCGCCTCCAGGTGGAACATCCGGTCACCGAGGAGATCTACGGCGTCGACCTGGTCGCCTGGATGCTGCGGCTGGCCCGGGGCGAGTCCGACGTCGTCCGCAACCCCGGCACCCCGCGCGGCCACGCCGTCGAGGCCCGCGTCTACGCCGAGGACCCGTCCCGTGAACACCGGCCCAGCGCGGGCCTGTTGACCCGGGTCGCGTTCCCGGACGGCGTGCGGGTCGACGGCTGGGTGGAGACCGGTACCGAGGTGACGACGTCGTACGACCCGATGCTCGCGAAGGTCATCGCGTACGGCTCGGACCGCGCCGAAGCGCTCCGACGGCTCGACGAGGCACTGGCCCGCACCCGCGTGGACGGCATCGAGACAAACCTCGGCCTGGTCCAAGCGGCCCTGGCGGAACCGGACTTCAGGGAGGCCACCCACTCCACGGCGACCCTGGCCACCGTCACGGACCCCACGCCCCGCATCGAGATCGTCTCCGGCGGCACCCTCACCACGGTCCAGGACTGGCCCGGCCGCACCGGCTACTGGCAGGTCGGCGTACCCCCGTGCGGCCCGATGGACGACCTCTCCTTCCGCCTCGGCAACCGCGCGCTCGGCAACGAGGAAGGCACTCCCGGTCTCGAATGCACGCTCCAGGGACCGACGTTGAGGTTCACCCACGCCACCACGGTGTGCGTGACGGGCGCCCCGGCACGGGTGACGGTGGACGGCACGCCCCTTGCTCAGTGGGAGCCGGTGACGGTGCCCGCCGGATCGGTCCTGGAGATCGGCGCCCCCGCCGAACACGGCCTGCGCACCTACGTGCTGGTCGCGGGCGGCCTGGACGTGCCCGCCTTCCTCGGCAGCGCGAGCACCTTCACGCTGGGCCGGTTCGGCGGGCACGGCGGCCGGGCGCTGCGCACCGGTGACGTCCTGCACGGCGGCACGGTCGCCGAGGGCACGCCGGTGCCGCCCGCCGACCGCCCGGTGTTCGGCGCGGTGTGGGACGTGGCGGCGGCCGAAGGCCCGCACGCGGCACCGGAGTTCTTCACCGAGGACGACATCCGCGACTTCTACGCGGCCGACTGGAAGGTGCACTTCAACTCGGCGCGCACAGGCGTCCGCCTGGTCGGCCCGAAGCCCCGCTGGGCCCGCACCGACGGCGGCGAGGCGGGCCTGCACCCGTCCAACATCCACGACACCCCCTACTCGGTCGGCGCCGTCGACTACACGGGCGACATGCCGGTCCTCCTCGGCCCCGACGGCCCGTCTCTCGGCGGCTTCGTCTGCCCGGCGACGGTCATCAGCCAGGAGCGCTGGAAACTGGGCCAGTTCAGGCCCGGCGACACGGTGCGCTTCGTCCCGGTGAACGTCGACGGCTCGCCCCGCCCCGACATCGTGGACGGCGGCATCCTGGCGAGGGACGGAGACGTCACCTTCCGCCGCAGCGGCGACGACAACCTCCTCGTCGAATTCGGCCCCATGCAACTGGACCTCGCCCAGCGCATGCGGGTCCACGCGTTGATGGAGGCGGTGGCGGAGGCCGGCTTCGAGGGCGTCACGGACCTGACCCCAGGCATCCGCTCCCTCCAGATCCAGACGGACCCGACCCGCCTCCCGCAGCCCCAACTCCTCGCCGCCGTCCGGAAAATAGCGGCAGCGCTCCCGCCCACGGATCAACTGATCGTCCCTTCCCGCACGGTCCACCTCCCCCTCTCCTGGGACGACCCCGCCACCCGCGAGGCCATCGCCCGCTACATGGCCGGCGTCCGCGACGACGCCCCCTGGTGCCCCTGGAACATCGAGTTCATCCGCCGCGTCAACGGCCTCGACTCGGTCCAGGACGTCTACGCCACGGTCTTCGACGCGGAGTACCTCGTACTGGGCCTGGGAGACGTCTACTTGGGCGCGCCGGTGGCAACCCCGCTGGACCCCCGCCACCGTCTGGTCACCACCAAATACAACCCGGCCCGCACATGGACCGCCGAGAACTCGGTCGGCATCGGCGGCGCGTACCTGTGCATCTACGGCATGGAGGGCCCCGGCGGCTACCAGTTCGTGGGCCGGACGACCCAGGTCTGGTCGGGCTGGCAGCAGCGCGGAGGGTTCGAACCCGGCTCGCCCTGGCTGCTGCGCTTCTTCGACCGCATCAAGTGGTATCCGGTGGAACCGGACGAACTCCTCGAACTCCGCGCCGACATCACCTCAGGCCGCTTCGTCCCCCGCATCGAGGAGGGCACGTTCTCGCTCGCCGAATACGAGGCCTTTCTCACCGAACACGCCGACTCCATAGCGGAGTTCAGGTCCCGCCAGCAGACCGCGTTCGGCGCGGAACGTGACGCCTGGGAAGCGGCGGGCGAGTTCACCCGAGCGGAGGCGGCGGCAGCCCCGGCTCCCCCGCAGGCCCAGGTGACGGTACCCGCCGGGGGCCGACTGGTGGAGGCCGAGTTCGCCGCGTCCGTCTGGCAGTTGAACGTGGAGCCCGGCGACGAGGTCACGGCGGGCCAACCCCTGCTGGCCCTGGAGGCGATGAAGATGGAGTCCAGGGTGCATGCCCCGATGGCGGGCGTGGTGACGGAGATCCTGGCCAGGCCCGGAGACCAGGTGGAGGCGGGCACGGCACTGCTGGTCCTGGCACCGGCGAGCTGACCCCCCGGGTCTTGAGCCGGGCCACCGAGCCCGCGTACGGAATCCCACGGCACTGCTCGCCCTCGCCTCCACCTCGCCGGCTGAACCCGGCCACCGAGCCCGGAAGCCACCCCGGTCACCGCCCCCGCCGCCACCCCAACCGCAAGGAGCACCAGAGATGTCGACCACCGTGTCCCGAGTCCGTGCCGCCTACGCCCGCATCGAGGCGGTGAACCGCCCGGAGATCTGGATCGGCCTGCGCCCGCAGGCGGAGGTCGAGCAGGAGGCTCGGACGCTGGACGACCGACTGGCGGCAGGCGAACAACTCCCCCTCGCAGGGCGCCTGTTCGCGGCCAAGGGCAACATAGACGTCCACGGCCTCCCGACCACGGCGGGCTGCCCGGCCTACGCCTACACCCCGGAGGCGGACGCCCCGGTGGTGGCCCGGCTCCGCGCGGCCGGCGCGATCGTGCTCGGCACCACGAACCTCGACCAGTTCGCCACGGGCCTGGTCGGCACCCGCTCCCCGTACGGCGCGGTCCGCAACGCCCACGACCCGGAACGGATCAGCGGCGGCTCCAGCGCGGGTTCGGCGGTGGCCGTGGCCCTGGGCATCGTCGACTTCGCCCTCGGCACCGACACGGCGGGCTCCGGCCGGGTCCCCGCCGCCTTCAACGGCATCGTCGGCCTGAAGCCCACCCGGGGCCTGGTCCCCACGGCGGGTGTGGTCCCGGCCTGCGCCTCGATCGACTGCGTGACGGTCTTCGCTCACACCCTCCCCGAGGCCGAACAGGCCCTCACCTTCATGACCTCCCCGCCGACCCGTGCCCTCCCGTCCCTCCCCCAGCGCACCCCGGGCCCCTGGCGCATAGCGGTCCCCCCGCGCGACCAGCTCGGCGAACTGGACGAGGGCTGGGCGGACGCCTACGAGGAGGCGGTCACCCGCCTGTCCCGGGCAGGGGCGGAGATCCGCACCCTGGACCTCACCCCGTTCACCGAAGCGGCGGCGATGCTCTACCAGGGAGCGTTCGTCGCCGAGCGGTACACAGCGGTGGGGGCATTCATCGACAAGGCGATCGCCTCGGGCACCGAGGGCCTGGACCCCACGGTCGCCGGCATCATCACCGGAGCCCGGGACATCCCGGCCCACCAGCTGTACGCGGACGAGGAACGCCTGGCCGCGCTCCGCACCCGCGCCCTCTCCGAACTGGCGGACGCGGACGCCCTGTTGCTCCCGACCACCCCGGGCCACCCCACCCTGGCCGAGGTGGCCGCCGACCCGCTGGGCGCCAACGCCCGCCTGGGCCGCTTCACCAACTCGACGAACCTCTTCGACCTGGCGGCGGTGGCCGTCCCGTCGGGCGAGGTTAACGGGCTGCCCTTCGGCGTGATGCTGATCGGCCCGGCGTTCACGGACGACCGCCTGGCGCGCATAGCCCGCGACCTGGACCCCACGGTGCAACTCGCAGTCGTAGGAGCCCACTTGACGGGCCAGCCGCTGAACCCCCAGCTCCTGTCCCTGGGCGCCCGTCTGGACCGCACGACCACGACGGCCCCGGTCTACCGCTTGCACGCCCTGACAACAACTCCGCCCAAGCCGGGTTTGGTTCATGTCGGCGAGGGAGGGGCGGAGATCGAGGCGGAGATCTGGCGCCTGCCGGCCGAGGGCCTGGGCAGACTGCTGGCCGCGCTCCCCCGCCCCATGACCCTGGGCAGCTTGCACCTCTCGGACGGCACCAGCGTCCCGGGCTTCCTCTGCGAGCCGGCGGCGCTGGCGGACGCGGGGGACATCACCGGGTACGGCGGCTGGCGAAACTACGTGCGCTCGTGAGTGACCTGGGGAGCACCCCCTAGGGGCGCGGGGAACTGCGCGACCAGCCACAGCGGCCCCGCCCCCACCGACGAACCCTCACCCCACCGACGAGTAGGCCACAACCCCGCGCAGCAACAACTCCACAGCCTTGCGCGCGTTCTTGGCCACGGTGGACGACGCCTCGCCCCCGGTAACCGGCGCCGCGGCCGAAATCTGCCCCAGCACATCGATCACCTGCTTGCACCACCGCACAAAGTCCCCGGCCGGCATCTCGACCTCCCGAAGGACCTCGTCCAACCCCTTCCCGCTGGCCCACATGTACGCGGCCCAGGCGAATCCGAGATCAGGCTCCCGCTGCCCGACCCCCTCGGTCTGGGTGATCCGGAAGTCCTCCTCAAGGGCATCGAGCCGCCCCCAGATCCGCACCATCTCCCCGAGTGCGGCCTTGGCCTTGCCCGACGGCACCTTGGGGGTCGCCGCATCGTCGCTGACCCGCGCCTCGAACACCAACGCCGAGACACAGGCGGCCAGTTCCGCGGGGGCGAGCCCCTCCCAGACACCCTCGCGCAGACACTCACTGGCGAGCAGATCGAGCTCGCCGTACAGCCGGGCCAGCCGCTTGCCGTGCTCGGTGACCTCGTCGCCGCGCAGATAGTCCAGCTCGGTGAGCAGCGCGACGATCCGGTCGAAGGTGCGGGCGATCGTGTTGGTCCGCCCCTCGATGCGCCGCTCCAGCTGCGTGGTGTCCCGCTGGAGCCGGTGGTACCGCTCGGCCCATCGCGCGTGGTCCTCACGGTCGCTGCACCCGTGACACGGATGCGCCCGGATCGCCGTACGCAACTGCGCGATCTCCCGGTCGTCCGCGGCCTGCGAGCGCTGCTTGCGGGCCCGCTCCGGCGGGATGTGCCCGGCCTTGGTGCGCAGCGCGGACGCGAGGTCCCGACGGGACTGCGGGGAACGGGGGTTGAAGGACTTCGGGATGCGCATCCGGTCCAACGCCTCGACCGGGACGGGGAAGTCGATCGACGCGAGCCGCTTGACCTGCCGCTCGGCGGTCAGGACCAGCGGGCGCGGCCCGTCGTGCTGCTCGAAGCCGCGATGGCCGTTGGACCGCCCGGCGGGCAGTCCCGGGTCCAGCACCAGTGCCAGACCCGCGTACTTGCCGGTCGGGACATGGATGACGTCTCCCGGCTTGAGCTTCTCCAGCGCCACCGCGGCTTCGGCGCGCCGCAGTGCCACGCCCTGCCGGGCCAGCTCGGTCTCGCGGTCCTTGAGCTCGCGGCGCAGCCGCATGTAGTCGTCGAAGTCGCCCAGGTGGCAGGTCATGGAGTCCTTGTAGCCCTCCAGGCCCTCCTCGTTGCGCTGCACCTGCCGGGAGATCCCGACGACCGACCGGTCCGCCTGGAACTGCGCGAAGGACGTCTCCAGCAGCTCCCGCGACCGGTGCCGCCCGAACTGCTCGACGAGGTTGACCGCCATGTTGTACGACGGCTTGAAGCTGGAGCGGAGCGGGTACGTGCGCGTGCCGGCCAGTCCCGCGAGGTGCTCGGGGCTGATCCCGCGCTGCCACAGCACGACGGCGTGGCCCTCGATGTCGATGCCGCGACGGCCTGCCCGGCCGGTCAGCTGGGTGTACTCGCCGGGGGTGATGTCGGCGTGCTGCTCGCCGTTCCACTTGACGAGCTTCTCCAACACCACCGACCGCGCGGGCATGTTGATGCCGAGCGCCAGGGTCTCGGTGGCGAAGACGGCCTTCACGAGCCCGCGCAGGAACAGCTCCTCCACGACCTCCTTGAACGTCGGCAGCATGCCCGCGTGGTGGGCCGCGATACCGCGCTCCAGGCCTTCCAGCCACTCGTAGTACCCGAGGACATGGAGGTCCTCGGACGGGATGGACGCGGTGCGCTCCTCGACGAGGGCGCGCACCTTCTCCCGCGCCTCGTCGTCGTTGAGCCGCAGCCCGGCGTACAGACACTGCTGTACGGCGGCCTCGCAGGCGGCGCGGCTGAAGATGAAGGTGATGGCGGGCAGCAGGCCTTCGTTGTCCAGCCGCTCGATGACCTCGGGGCGTCCGGGGGTCCACACCCGGGAGCGCTGCCGCCGCTCGCGCTCGCGGTCGGCCTCGCGCATGGCACGGCCGCGTCTGCGGTCCTGGTACGAGGGGCGCTGGGCCTCCATGCGGGCGAGGCGGGTGAGATCGGGGTTGACCGCCTTCTTGTTGCCCTCGCCCTCCTCGAAGAGGTCGTACATCCGGCGTCCGGCGAGCACGTGCTGGAACAGCGGCACGGGCCGGTGCTCGGAGACGATCACCTCGGTGTCGCCGCGGACGGTGTCGAGCCAGTCGCCGAACTCTTCCGCGTTCGACACCGTCGCCGAGAGGGAGACCAGGGTCACCGACTCGGGGAGGTGGATGATCACCTCTTCCCAGACGGCACCCCGGAAGCGGTCGGAGAGGTAGTGCACCTCGTCCATGACCACATAGCCGAGGCCGAGGAGGGTCTGCGAACCGGCGTACAGCATGTTGCGCAGCACCTCGGTGGTCATGACGACCACCGGGGCTTCGGAGTTGACGCTGTTGTCGCCGGTGAGCAGGCCGACCTTGTCCGCGCCGTAACGGCGGCACAAATCGGCGTACTTCTGGTTCGACAGGGCCTTGATGGGGGTCGTGTAGAAGCACTTCTTGCCCTGCTGGAGGGCGAGGTGGACGGCGAACTCGCCGACGATCGTCTTGCCGGAGCCGGTGGGCGCCGCGACCAGCACGCCCTTCCCCGCTTCGAGCGCCTGGCAGGCCTCGATCTGGAAGGGGTCGAGACCGAAGTCGTACATCTCGCGGAAGTCCGCGAGCGCGGTGGCCTGCTCGGCTGCCCGCAGGCGGGCTGCCGCGTACCGCTCGGCCGGGGAGAGGTCCTCTGTCATCGTGCTTTCGAGCGTACCGGGCGCCACTGACAACAGGACGATCATTATCCGGATCGACCCCTGTGAATCATGGAATCCCCGCAGTTCAGGGCGTCACAACCGGTCCCGTACCCGGGATACGACGCACCCCCCGCGACCGGCTCGGGCCGGTGGCGGGGGGTGCGGAGGCAGTTCTCCTGCGGTGCTCAGGTCACGTCGTCGTAGCCGTTGACCCGGTCGGAACCGGTGCCGCTCGTCTGCTCGGGCAGGGCTGCCCGGCCGGCCGAGACGGGCTCGATCTCGCCGATGTCCTCGGGGGTGAGGTCCAGGTCCGAGGCCTCGTCGTCGGCCGGTCCCTCCGCCTCGCGACGGCGCTTGCGCCGGTCGTTGAGCAGGGAGAAGACGACCGCGCCGAAGTACAGCACCCAGATCGGGCCGGCCAGGGCCAGCATGGTCAGCGGGTCGGTGCTGGGAGTGGCCACGGCCGCGAAGACCGTGATGCCGAGGATCATCGCGCGCCACCAGCCGAGCATCCGCGTGCCGGTCAGCGCACCCGTGAGGTTGAGCATGATCAGCAGCAGCGGCAGCTCGAAGGAGAGGCCGAAGACCAGCACCATGCGCGTGACCAGGTCGAGCAGGTCGTCCAGCGGCAGCAGGTTGTTGACGTCCTTCGGCGTGAAGCCGATCAGGACCTTCGCCGTGGTGGGCAGCACCTTGTAGGCGAAGTAGGCGCCGCCGAGGAACAGCGGGACGCCGGTGCCGACGAAGGAGAGCGCGTACTTCTTCTCGTTCTTGTGCAGGCCCGGGGCGATGAAGCCCCAGAGCTGATACAGCCAGACCGGCGAGGCCAGTACGACACCGGCCATCAGGGACACCTTCAACGCCAGCGTGAACGGCGTCAGCAGACCGTTGATCGTGATCTGCGCGCACGTGTGCGTCTTGTCGCCGGCCTTCTGCAGCTCCTCGAACGTCGAGGCGCAGCCGACCGAGTCCAGCACCGGCTTGGTGATGATGTTGACGATGTCGTTGTAGAAGAAGGCGGCCACGCAGGTCACCACGATGATGGCGAGCATCGCCTTCGCGAGCCGGTTGCGCAGCTCGCGCAGATGGTCCGCGAGGGGCATCCGCCCCTCGGGGTCCTTCTCCTTCTTGCGGGCAGACTTAGGCAACCCACGTCCTCATCTCGTGCGGCAGGCCGAGGGGGTCCCGGCCCTGCGTCAGCGCTTGGTCGTGTCCGACGGCTCGGTGACCGGGCGCGAGCTGGTCACGTCACCGGGAGCGGCCTGGATGGTGCGCTGCACGGACTCGTCGGTGTTCGGCGGGCCGGCGGGGGCGGGCGTGCTGTTGCCCTCTTCCTTCATCGCCTTGGCTTCGCTCTTGAGGATGCGCGCGGACTTGCCGAGCGAGCGGGCCATGTCCGGAAGCTTCTTCGCGCCGAACAGGAGCACGATGACGACGAGGATGAGAATGATCTCGGGAGCTCCGAGCCTTCCGAACATAAGTCTTTACCTTCTCACCGAGGCGGCTGGGGTGGGGTGCTGTCCGATCGGTCGGACATGCGTCCGACCACCGTGCTACCAGCGATCGTAACGCTCAGGGGTAAACGTGAGGCAATCCCCGTGCGTACTCCCGGTCCGCGCTCCGGGCCTCGTTATCCGGACCGCGACCAGCAGCGTACCCGCCCCGACCGACAAGGTGACAGGGCAAAGTGACGCGAAGCGCATGAGGCGCGCAACTCACACCCAGCTCACACGTGACTCACAGTGCGTCGACGGAACGGGCCGTCGCCACCGCCGCGCGCTCCAGGTCCTCGGCCGCCCTGTTGATGCGCTGCGCGGCCTCCGTGACCTGCACTCCGAGCCGCCGCGCCTCCAGGAAGACCCGGACGGCGAGCACGCCGAGCACGGCGAGACCCAGGAAACCCACAGCTACCGCGAACATCGCCCAGAACATGGGGCGAGCCTAGACCTTGTCAGCCCACGGAGGTCAGCCGCAGGGTCCTGACCCCGCCGCCGGTGAGCAGTTCGACGATCCGCTCGCCCGCGGGCTTGCGGACCGCGGCACCGCAGTCGGGGCAGGTGAAGGAGTAGAAGGTGGTGCGGCTGGTGGCGCCGATGGCCAGGCGCAGGGCGCTCGCCGCCAGTTCGAAACTGCCCCGGCAGTCCGGGCAGCCCGCTCTGAACATCACGGGGACCACGCTCTTCATCCCGGCGAACGCGGTGGCCACCGTCATCTCCGGGCCACCGGAAACGCCCTCGGCACCGGAGACACCCGGGACACCAGTCGTCGTCGACTCGCTCACAGCCCCTGCTCCTCTTTCCTTTGGTCGTTCGCCTTCGGGGCGCCTTCAGCCGTTACGGCTCACTGCGGCCTCTCGTCGACACCGTGCACCGCGTCGACCACACCCTGCGGCCCGTCGTACGCCGCCAGTGCCTCGCGCGCGGCCCGGCGGGCGCTGTCGGCGAGGTCGCTCGGAGAGACGATCCGGCCGTCGCCACCCAGCCGCAGGGCCAGGCGTCTCAGGGACGTCGGGTCGGGGGTGCGCAAGGTAATACGCAGCCCGCCGTCGGGAAGCTCATCGGCACTGTCGTGCGGGTAGTACTCCGCGACCCAGCGCCCGCCCGGGCCGACCTCGACCACGACCTCGGGGTCCTCGGCGGCGGGCTGCACCAACGCCTCGGACAGGTCCCGCAGTTCGATCTCGGGGGGCGCGGACGGCTCGTCGAGGATCTTGATCTCGGCGACCCGGTCCAGGCGGAAGGTGCGGCGCGCCTCGGAGCGGCGGCACCAGGCCTCCACGTACGTGTGCCCGACGCTGACCAGGCGGATGGGGTCGATCTCGCGCTCGCTCAGCTCGTCCCGGGCGGGCGAGTAGTAGCGGATCCACAGCCGGCGGCGCTCCGAGATCGCCCGGTCGACGTCCGCGAAGACCCCGCCCTCGGACTCGAAGGTCACCGAGAGCCGCGCGCTGGCCCCGGCCGCCTCACCGGCCGCCGCCTCCAGCTTGGCGTTGGCCCGCAGCAGTGCCTGCCGGTCGCTCTCGCGCAGGCCCGGGAGGGTCGACACGGCACGGGCGGCCACCAGGAGCGCGGTCGCCTCGTCGGCGGCGAGCCGCAGCGGTTCGGCGACGTCGTCCGGGTTGTGCCACCAGATGCGGTCGCCGTCGGTGTCGATGTCGAGCAGGTCGCCGCCCCGGAAGCTGGTCCCGCACATGGGCAGCACATCGAGGTCGGACACCAGCTCGTCCTCGGTGATCCCGAAGGCGCGGGCGACGTCCTCGATGCGCGCTCCGGGACGCTCCTTCAGGTAGGTCACCAGGGAGAGCATCCGCCGGGTCTGGTCGATGGCGTTGACGGGCCTGACCGGTTTGCCTGCCACAGTTCTCTTCCGCTCCCCCTCAGCCCTTGGCCACGGCACGCAGCCGGTCCACTACGTCGGCCCGCAGCTCGGCCGGCTCCAGGACGACCACATCGGGGCCGAACTCCACCAGCCAGGCGTCCAGCCCATGGCCGTACGGAATCTCCAACTCGTCCCAGCCGTCGCCGAGTTCCCGAACCGCCGTGGCCTTCGCCCGCAAGGGGTAACCGGAGCCCGTGCGCAGCCGGATCAGCGCGGAGCGGTCGGCGGTCTCCCCCGCCCAGCTCGCGACGGTCTCCCGTACGGTGACGACGTCGGGGATGTCCGCGGTGAACCGTCCGTTGCGCGAGCGGACCTTGCCGGTGATCCGGGACAGCCGGAAGACGCGCTCGGCGCCCCGGTCGCGGTCCCAGCCGGCGAGGTACCAGTGGCCGCGCCAGCACTCCAGCGCCCACGGCTCGACGTTGCGGGGTTCGGGGCGGGCGGCGGTGGCCTTGCGGTACTCGAAGACCACCGGACGGCGGTCGCGGCAGGCCAGCATCAGCGGCTCGAACGACGCCTCGTGCACCGGAATCCGCGGCTCCAGGGCGCCGTGCGGCTCGTACGGGTCGAGGTCCTCCGGCATCCCGGCGGCGCGCAGCTTCTGTAGGGCGCCGCTCGCGGCACCGGCGAGCCGGGCCTGCTGCCACACCTTGGCGGCGAGACCGAGCGCGGCGGCCTCCTCGGCGTCGAGGGTGATGGGCGGCAGGCGGTTGCTGTCGCGGCGGGCGAGATAGCCGACCTCGCCGTCCAGGTTCTCCACCGTCTCGATGACGAGCCCGAGTTCGCGCAGATCGTCCTTGTCGCGCTCGAACATCCGGTTGAAGGAGTCGTCGGAGCCCGCTTCGAGGTACGCCTCGATGGACTCGCGCAGCTCACGCTTGCTGAGCGGCCGCCGTGTCCCGAGCAGACACAGCGCGAGGTTCATCAGCCGCTCGGCCTTGGCAATGGCCATCGACGCCCTTCGCCTTCCTCATGTACGTACGAACGATGACCGTACCGCCCCGCGCGGGCCTGACAAAAGCCGAGGGCCCATGCCCCAGCAGGCATGGGCCCCAGATGATCGGGTCCGGTCGGAACCGGTGATCAGACGGCGATGAGGTCGACCACGAAGATCAGGGTCTCGCCCGGCTTGATCGCCGGGGTCGGGCTCTGGTCGCCGTAGGCGAGGTGCGCGGGGATGGTCAGCTGGCGACGGCCGCCGACCTTCATGCCCTGCACGCCCTGGTCCCAGCCCTTGATGACGCGGCCGCCACCGAGCGGGAACTTGAACGGGGTACCGCGGTTCCAGCTGGCGTCGAACTCCTCGCCGGTGCTGAAGGACACTCCCACGTAGTGGACGGTGACGTTCTGGCCCGCCACCGCGACCTCGCCGTCGCCCTCCCAGAGATCCTTGATCTCCAGGTCGGCCGGGGCTTCGCCCTCCGGGAAGTCGATCTCGGGCTTCTCGATGCTCACGTCTCTAGCTCCTGCTTGTGTACGACAAGGCAACTCCGACAGTCTCGCAGACCGGCCGAATCCGTGCTCCGGCCAGGCCCGACCCCACTGGGGTCACATGGCCGCCAGGATGTCCACGGAGAACACCAGGGTGTCGCCCTTCTTGATGGCGCCGCCGCTCGGCGGGTTGTTGCCGTAGGCGAGGTCAGCGGGCGCCACGATCATGATGCGGCTGCCGACCTTCTTGCCGGTGATGCCCTGCGCCAGGCCCTTGACGACCGACTCCATGTCCTTGATCGCGAACTGGCTCAACCGGCCCTGGGTGTACGTCGATTCGAACTCCTTGCCGGTGCTCCAGACCACGCCCTTGAACTGGCACAGGATCGACTGCGTCTCCTTGACGACGGCTCCGTCGCTCTCCAGGACGTAGTTCGACACCAGCTTCTTCGGCGGGTCGGCCTTCGGGATGGTCACCGAGGGGGCCTTGCCGTCGGTGTTCGTGCCGACCTTGGGCAGAGCGGCGTCGGACTGCGCGACGGTCGTCCCCTTGGCGGAGCTCTTGGCGTTGAAGGAGTCCTGGATGTCGATCACGAAGACCAGCGTGTCGGTGCCCTTGATGCCCGCCTGCGCGTTGCCCGTCGTGCCGTAGCCCCAGGTCGGCGGTACGGCCATCTCGACGCGGCTGCCGACCTTGCGGCCCGCGAGGCCGTAGCGCCAGCCGTCGATGATGCCGCCCTGGGCGAGCTGGATCACCAACGGGGTCTTGCGGTCGTAGGAGTTGTCGAAGACCTTGGCCGTCGACCACACCTGGCCGAGGTAGTTGACCTGGACGAAGTCGTTCTCCGCGACGGCCTTGCCGCTGCCCGCGATCACCGTCTTCACCGCGAGGTTCTTGGACGGATCGCCGCTGCCCTTGGCCACGGTGGGCTTCTCGTCGAACTTCGTGCCCGCGGTGATCGCCGGCAGCGGACCGTCCACCAGCTTCGGCGGCGGCACCGCGGAGGCGGACGAGGACGGCGAGGGCGACGGCGACGCGCTGGCCTTGCTGGAGGAGGAGCCGCTGTCACCGCACCCCGCGATCGTCACAAGTCCTGCGGGAACAGCGAGAAGAACAGAGCGTCGACGCACGGTGGGGGCCTCGTAATCGGTCGATCTTGTTGATGGCGTGCGCGCAACTCTACGGTGCGCGACGGGCCCCGTACGTGAAACGTACGGGGCCCGTGTGGCGTACCGAATATGTATCCGGACGTCGGTGTCCGGATGTTTCTGCCTACATCCCGGCGATCAGTTTCTCCACCCGGTCGTCCACCGAACGGAACGGGTCCTTGCACAACACCGTGCGCTGTGCCTGGTCGTTGAGCTTGAGATGGACCCAGTCGACGGTGAAGTCCCGCCGCTGTTCCTGGGCCCTGCGGATGAAGTCACCGCGGAGCCTGGCCCGAGTGGTCTGCGGCGGAACGGACTTGCCCTCGAAGATCTTCAAGTCGTTGCAGATCCGGGCGGCTTGGCCCTTCCTCTCCAGGAGGTAGTAGAGCCCTCGGCGACGGTGGATGTCGTGGTAGGCGAGGTCGATCTGGGCGACCCGCGGGTGGGACATGGTCATGTTGTGCTTGGCCCGGTACCGCTCGATCAGCTGGTACTTCATGACCCAGTCGATCTCGGTGCCGATCCGGTCGAGGTCCTCGGCCTCGATCGAGTCCAGCACCCGGCCCCACAGTTCGAGGACCTGCTCGACGGTGCCGGTACGGATGCCGCGGCGCTCGACGAAGTCCACGGCCTTCTCGTAGTACTCGCGCTGCACCTCCAGCGCGGAGGCCTCGCGGCCGCTGGCCAGACGCACCTTGCGCCGGCCCGTGATGTCGTGACTGACCTCGCGGATCGCCCGGATCGGGTTCTCCAGGGTCAGGTCGCGCATCACCGTGCCCGCCTCGATCATGCGCAGCACCAGGTCGGTGGCACCGACCTTGAGCAGCATGGTCGTCTCGGACATGTTCGAGTCGCCCACGATGACGTGGAGACGGCGGTAGCGCTCGGCGTCCGCGTGCGGTTCGTCGCGGGTGTTGATGATGGGCCGGGAACGCGTCGTCGCCGAGGAGACGCCTTCCCAGATGTGCTCCGCGCGCTGACTGACGCAGTACACGGCACCGCGCGGAGTCTGCAACACCTTGCCCGCGCCGCACAGCAGCTGACGCGTGACCAGGAACGGGATGAGGATGTCCGCGAGCCGGGAGAACTCGCCGTGCCGTGCCACCAGGTAGTTCTCGTGGCAGCCGTACGAGTTGCCCGCCGAGTCGGTGTTGTTCTTGAAGAGGTAGACGTCGCCCGCGATTCCCTCCTCGTGCAGGCGTCGTTCGGCGTCCACCAGGAGTCCTTCGAGAATGCGCTCGCCGGCTTTGTCGTGGGTGACCAGTTCGGTCACGTTGTCACATTCGGGGGTCGCGTATTCCGGATGTGAGCCCACGTCGAGATAGAGCCGGGCGCCGTTTCGCAGAAAGACGTTGCTGCTGCGGCCCCATGACACGACACGGCGGAAGAGGTACCGAGCCACTTCGTCGGGAGACAGACGTCGCTGTCCCCTGAACGTACACGTGACGCCGTACTCGTTCTCCAGCCCGAAAATGCGGCGGTCCATGACTGAACATTACGCCCGATCCCCTGTGCTGAAACGGGGTTCGACGGCACGGTTTGGATCATTTTCCGATGAAGCCGCAATCACCCCGCCCCCGGCGGGAGCTGCGAGGACCCGTCCGGTCGCCAGCAGGACCAGCAACGACACCGCCCCCGCGGCCCCCGGTACGGCGAACCCCCACAGCGCGCCACCGGCCTCCACGACCGGTCCCGCGACGCCCGTTCCGACCGACGCGCCCACGGTGAACGTCGTCACAAGCCATGAGAAAGCCTCGGTGACCGTGCCCTTCGGGGCATGCCGGTCGACCATGATGAACGCACAGGCGAGCGCGGGCGCGAGGAACACCCCGGCGAGCACGGTCAGCAGCACCATGGCGACCGCCCCCGGCATCAGCGTCAACGGCAGGTAACACACCGCCAGCAGCCCCACCAGGACCCGCAGTCGCCGCTCCGGCACCCCGCTCCACTGCCGCGCCCCGTAGACGGTGCCTCCGAGAAGCGCCCCCAGGCCGATCGCGGCCATGAGCCACCCGTAGACCACGTCACCGCCGTGCGCGTCCGCGTACGACACCGAGGCGACCGTGATCGACCCGAGCGCCATCCCTACGAACAGGAAGGCGCCCAGCAGCGCCAGCAGCCCCGGCGAGCGCAGCGCGCCCAGCCAGTGCGCCTCACGCGGGGCCGAGCGCCACGCGCGCGAGGGGGGCGACACGACCACGGAGAGGGCGCCCAGCACCCCGATGACGTTCAGCACGAGCAGCGCCACCGGGGCCGACCACAGCGACACGAACACCGTCACGAGCAACGGCCCCACGGTGAACATGACTTCCTGGGCGACCGCGTCCATCGCGTACGCCGTGTGCACCTGCTCCTCCCGGCCCAGCACGGCCGGCCACAGCGCCCGCAGACCGCCCTCCAGGGGCGGCGCGAAGAGCCCGGCGGCGGCGACGGCGACGTAGGCGAGGGGCAGTGGATCGGTGCCCCGGAAGGCGAAGACGGCCATGGCGAGCGCCGACAGGACCGCGGCCGGCAGCTGGACCCGCGGCTGCCCGTGGACGTCCACCAGCCGCCCCAGGAGGGGCTGCCCGACGGCGTTGGCGATGCCGTAGACGGCCGCCAGCGCTCCCGCGAGGCTGTAGGTGCCGCCCTCCGCGCGGATGAACAGCACGATGGCGATCGCGGCGGTGGCGTTCGGCAACCGGCCCACCAGCGTGCCCACGAGCAGCCGGGTGGCGTGCCTCGCCCTGAGGATCTCCAGATATCCCACGGCCTCGAACCGCCCTCCCCCTCACCGTCACCCATGAGGTTTTACGTATAACGTCCACTGCCATACGTACCATGTGCGCTGTTCGCACGTCCATACGGAGTCCCTACGAAGGAGCAGGCCGACGGTGGCAGCAGGCAGCACCCGCCCCACGAGCCGCGACGTCGCGCAGGCCGCCGGCGTCTCCCAGGCCGCCGTCTCCCTCGTCCTCGGCGACAAATGGCGCGGCCGGGTCTCCGCCACCACCGCCGAACGCGTCCGCGAGGCCGCCCGCGAGCTCGGCTACCGTCCCAACCTCGCCGCCCGCAACCTCCGCCTCGGCAGCACCCGCACGGTCCTTCTCGTCGTCCCGGCGCTGACCACGGAGTTCTTCGCCGGCGTCTACACCGGCGCCGCCCGCGTCGCCGCCGAACACGGCTTCGGCGTGGTCCTCTACCCCTCCCCCGAAGGCATCGGCCCCGCCCGCGACCCCTTCGCCTCCGCCCAGGCAGCCCTCGACGGCGTCATCGCCTCCTCCATGGCAGCCGACGCCCTCACCGCGATCCGCGGCGACCAGCTACCCCTGGTCATGCTCGACAGCGACCCCAAGGGCAGCCTCGGCGCCGCCACCGTCAACCTGGACATCGCCGACGGCGTCCGCCAGGTCGCCGACCACCTGCTGACCCTGGGCCACCGCCACTTCCTGCACCTCGCCGCGGACATCCCGTCCTGGACCTTCGAGGCACGCGCGCGTGAACTCGCCGCACGGGTCGGCGCGGTGACGGGCACTTCGGTGCGGACGACCCGCGCCCCCATCTCGATCGACGGCGCCCTGAAGGCGGCCGAGGCCGCGCTCGCCGACCCGGGGTCACGGGCGACCGCCCTGGTCTGCGACGACGACAAACTCGCCGCCGGCGCCTACAAGGCCGCCCGGCGCCTCGGCCTGCGCATCCCCGACGACCTCTCGATCACCGGTCTCGACGACCTGGCCCTCGCCACCGCCCTCGACCCCGAACTCACCACCGTCCGCCTCGACGCCGAACTCTTCGGCGAACACGGCATGCGCGCCCTCCTCGCCGTCCTGGACGGCCGCACACCGCACGAGGGGGACATCCCGGTGGAACTGGTCGTCCGGGGCTCCACGGCACCACCAGGCGCCCCCTGACGCCCCTGTGGCCCACCAACGCCGTGCGCCCCGGCCGATGACCGGCCGGGGCGCGCGAAAAGGCTGGACGAGGCCGCCTACTCCTCGTCGTCGCCGTCGGTCTCCTCCGACGACGTGTCCGCGTTCTCGCCCTCCAGCAGGCGGGACAGCTGACGGCCGACGATCCGCTTGAACTTGCGGGCCTGCGGACGCGTACGGTCCAGGACCGCGACCTCCAGGCGTTCCGCGGGGATCTCCCGCTCACTGCCGTTCGTGTCGCGCGACAGGGCCTGTACGGCCAGCTTGAGCGCCTCCGCGAGCGTCATGCCGTCGCGGTGCCGCTGGTCCAGATAGCTGCTGATCGTCTCGGCGTTGCCGCCGACCGCGACCGAGCCGTGCTCGTCCACGATCGAACCGTCGTGCGGCAACCGGTAGATCTGGTCGCCGTCCGGCGTGTCCCCGACCTCCGCGACGACCAGCTCCACCTCGTACGGCTTCTCGGCCGCGCTGGAGAAGATCGTGCCGAGCGTCTGGGCGTAGACGTTGGCGAGACCCCGGGCGGTCACATCCGCACGGTCGTAGGTGTAGCCGCGCATGTCGGCGTAGCGCACACCGCCGATCCGCAGGTTCTCGTACTCGTTGTATTTTCCGGCGGCCGCGAACCCGATCCGGTCGTAGATCTCGCTGAACTTGTGCAGCGCGCGGGACGGGTTCTCACCGACGAAGACAATGCCGTCGGCGAACTGCAGCACGACCAGGCTGCGGCCACGGGCGATGCCCTTGCGGGCGTACTCCGCCCGGTCGGCCATGGCCTGCTGGGGTGAGACATAGAACGGCGTCGACACCGGTATCCGTCCCTCTCTTTAAAGTTCCGTCGAAGTCAGTGGATCACCTTGATGAGAACGGGCCCTCGGTCAGAGCAGCGCGGCGCGCGGGCCGTCGGGCTGCTGCAGTCGCCGCTCCAGGATCGAGCGGGCGATCTCGGAGGACTCGTCGTCGGTGAGCCGGCGGAAGCCGTCCTCGGTGATCACGGTGACGATCGGGTAGATCCGGCGGGCGACATCGGGACCACCGGTCGCCGAGTCGTCGTCGGCCGCGTCGTAGAGGGCCTGGACCACCAGGGTCGTGGCCTCGGCCTCCGTCAGGTCGTCGCGGAAGAGCTTCTTCATGGCGCCGCGCGCGAAGACCGAGCCGGAGCCGGTGGCCGCGTAGCCGTGCTCCTGGGAACGGCCGCCCGTGACGTCGTAGGAGAAGATGCGGCCGATGCCGCGGTCCACGTCGAAACCGGCGAAGAGGGGGACCACGGCGAGGCCCTGCATGGCCATGCCGAGGTTGGAACGGATCATCGTGGACAGTCGGTTCGCCTTGCCCTCCAGGGAGAGTTGGGCGCCTTCGACCTTCTCGAAGTGCTCCAGCTCCAACTGGAAGAGCTTGACCATCTCCACGGCGAGTCCGGCGGTGCCGGCGATGCCGACGGCCGAGTACTCGTCCGCGGGGAACACCTTCTCGATGTCCCGCTGCGCGATGACATTGCCCATGGTGGCCCGCCGGTCACCGGCGAGCACGACACCGCCGGGGAACGTGACAGCGACGATCGTCGTGCCGTGCGGGGCCTCGATGACGCCCTGGGTGGGCGGCAGTTGCCGGTTGCCCGGAAGCATCTCCGGCTGATGGTCGGAGAGGAAGTCCATGAAGGACGACGACCCAGGCGTCAGGAAGGCAGCTGGTAGACGCCCGGTGCTACGAGTGTTGGCTTCCACGAGGATCCTTCCAAGTAGGCGGCAGCCCGACGAACAGCGTCGGGATCATCTCCCAACTTGCCGATGGCCGAATTGCAGTTGAAGCACAGTACGCCACGGACCCTACCCGTCTCATGGCAGTGATCCACATGAATGGCCGGGGCTTTCAAACAGATCACGCAGAGCCCCATCTGAGAGGCGACCATCGCGTCGCGTTCGGCTTCGGTGAGGCCGTAGTTGCGCTTCAGATGGTGGGCACGCCCCTTCAACGCTTTGCACGCCTTGCAGAGTGTCCCCAATCCATCCGAGGAGCTCCCGTTCCGGGGCCATTCGCTGTGCGGCTTGATCTCGCCACAGGTGCGGCAGTACTTGTGCCCCTCAGGCGTATCCACCCTGGGTCGGACCTTGCGTCCCTTTGCCAGCTGCCGCTGTTGGTGGTACGCAGCCGCACACTCCCGGCAATAACTCTGCAAGCCGTCCCGGATCGACCTGTTGTTTGCGAACGCTGCTCGCGGCTTGTACTGATCACACCGCGAACAGCGCTTCACATCTCCTTCGAGCGTCACGACGAATCTCCCCCGCAACCTTCAATTCGAAGGCTACTCGCCGCCCTTCTGAACGAAACTTCGAACGAAGTCCTCTGCGTTCTCCTCCAAGACATCGTCGATCTCGTCCAGAACCGAGTCGACGTCGTCGCTCAGCTTCTCGTGGCGCTCCTTGAGGTCGTCTGTCGCCTGCGCTTCCTCCGCCTGCTGTTCGACCTCCTCCGTGGAGCGCGTCGCCTTCTGCTGTCCGCCGCCGGTGTCCTTGGTCGCCATAACCCTCACCCCGCTCGGTTCGACGTTCTTGATCAGACCCTACTTGCAGGGACTGACATCGGCCCCGCAGTTCCTACAACGTACGGCGGCCACCTCGATGATTCCCGGCCACCGGACATTCCACCCTGCCCGGCAGCCCGGACCCGAGGGCCCCGTCAGCCGCCCGACAGGACCCTGACCAGGTCTTCCGCCGTACGACAGCGGTCGAGGAGCTCCTTGACGTGATTACGCGTTCCGCGAAGCGGTTCGAGGGTTGGGACGCGCTGGAGCGAGTCCCGGCCCGGGAGGTCGAAGATCACGGAGTCCCAGGAGGCGGCGGCGACGTCGTCGGCGTACTGCTCAAGGCAGCGGCCTCGGAAGTACGCGCGTGTGTCCTCCGGAGGCGTCGTACGCGCCCGCTCGACCGTGTCCTCGTCCAGCAGGCGCTTGATGCGGCCACGGGCCACCAGACGGTTGTAGAGGCCCTTCTCGGCCCGTACGTCGGCGTACTGGAGGTCGACGAGCTGGAGCCGGGCCGCGTCCCAGTCGAGGTCGTCGCGGCGCCGGTAGCCCTCCATCAGCTCCCGCTTGGCGACCCAGTCCAGTTCGCCGGCGAGGCTCATCGGGTCGTTCTCCAGGCGGTTGAGCGTGTCCTCCCAGCGGATCAGGACGTCCTTGGTCTGGTCGTCCGCGTCGGAGCCGTAGCGCTCCTCGACGTACTTGCGGGCCAGCTCGAAGTACTCCATCTGGAGCTGGACCGCAGTGAGGGTCCGGCCGCTGCGCAGGGTGACCAGGCGCTTGAGGGTCGGGTCGTGGGAGACCTGGTGAAGAGTGCGGACGGGCTGGTCCACGGCCAGGTCGACGGCGATGAAGCCGTCCTCGATCATGGAGAGGACGAGGGCGGTCGTGCCGAGCTTGAGGTAGGTCGAGATCTCGGAGAGGTTCGCGTCGCCGATGATCACGTGCAGGCGGCGGTACTTCTCGGCGTCCGCGTGCGGCTCGTCCCGGGTGTTGATGATCGGGCGCTTGAGGGTGGTCTCCAGACCGACCTCGACCTCGAAGTAGTCGGCGCGCTGGCTGAGCTGGAAGCCGTGCTCGTGCCCGTCCTGGCCGATGCCGACGCGACCCGCTCCGGTGACGACCTGCCGGGAGACGAAGAAGGGCGTCAGGTGGCGCACGATGTCCGAGAAGGGGGTCTCCCGCTTCATCAGGTAGTTCTCGTGCGTGCCGTAGGAGGCGCCCTTGTTGTCGGTGTTGTTCTTGTAGAGGTGGATCGGCTGCGCGCCGGGGAGTTGGGCCGCGCGCTCGGCGGCCTCCGCCATGATGCGCTCGCCGGCCTTGTCCCACAGGACGGCGTCCATGGGGTTGGTGACTTCGGGGGAGCTGTACTCCGGGTGCGCGTGGTCGACGTAGAGCCGTGCGCCGTTGGTGAGGATGACATTGGCCAGGCCGATGTCCTCGTCGGTGAGCTGGCTGGAGTCGGCGACCTCCCGGGCGAGGTCGAAGCCTCGCGCGTCCCGCAGCGGATTCTCCTCCTCGAAGTCCCAGCGGGCCCGCCGGGCCCGGTGCATCGCCGCCGCGTAGGCGTTGACGATCTGGGACGAGGTGAGCATGGCATTGGCGTTGGGGTGGCCGGGGACGGAGATCCCGTACTCCGTCTCGATGCCCATTACTCGCCGTACGGTCATGCGGCCCTCCTTGCCCGGCAGCGCCCCCGGTCGGGGGCGCCGCTCACGTACCGCTGGCGCTCCGGTGCGTGTGCGGTGCCCGTCCCCGCACTGCGCGACTCGGCGGTACCGAAGAGCCTAGAACGGCTTTGCGCTGGTGGGGAGATCATTTGCGTCATTGGCTCGCGCGCCCCTTGTTCGGTCATGGCCTGAAAAACAGTCGGCTGCGGGTACCCGCTCAGGGCACCCGCAGCCGCCCTGTTTTTTACAGGTACTGACCGGTGTTCGCCACCGTGTCGATGGAGCGTCCGGTGTCGGCGCCCTGCTTTCCGGTGATGAGCGTACGGATGTAGACGATCCGTTCGCCCTTCTTTCCGGAGATCCGGGCCCAGTCGTCGGGGTTGGTGGTGTTGGGGAGGTCCTCGTTCTCCTTGAACTCGTCCACGCAGGCCTGGAGGAGGTGGGAGACGCGGATGCCCTTCTGCTTGTGGTCGAGGAAGTCCTTGATGGCCATCTTCTTGGCGCGGCCGACGATGTTCTCGATCATGGCGCCGGAGTTGAAGTCCTTGAAGTAGAGGACTTCCTTGTCACCGTTGGCGTAGGTGACCTCCAGGAAGCGGTTCTCCTCGGATTCCGTGTACATGTGTTCCACGGCCGTCTGGATCATGCTCTGGACGGTGGTGGTCTTGTCGCCGCTGTGCTCGCCGACGTCCTCGGGGTGGAGCGGGAGGCGTTCGGTGAGGTACTTGGCGAAGATGTCCTTGGCGGCCTCGGCGTCGGGACGCTCGATCTTGATCTTCACGTCCAGGCGGCCGGGGCGCAGGATGGCGGGGTCGATCATGTCCTCGCGGTTCGAGGCGCCGATCACGACCACGTTCTGAAGGCCCTCCACACCGTCGATCTCGGCGAGCAGCTGGGGGACGATGGTGTTCTCCACGTCCGAGCTGACACCGGAACCACGGGTGCGGAAGAGGGACTCCATCTCGTCGAAGAAGACGATGACAGGGGTGCCCTCGCTGGCCTTCTCACGAGCACGCTGGAAGACGAGGCGGATCTGCCGCTCGGTCTCTCCGACGTACTTGTTCAGCAGCTCGGGACCCTTGATGTTGAGGAAGAAGCTCTTGCCGGTGGCCTGTCCGGTGACCTCGGCGACCTTTTTGGCCAGCGAGTTGGCGACGGCCTTGGCGATGAGCGTCTTACCGCATCCGGGGGGCCCGTAGAGCAGGACGCCCTTGGGCGGCCGCAGTTCGTGCTCCTTGAAGAGGTCGGGGTAGAGGTACGGCAGTTCGACCGCGTCGCGGATCATCTCGATCTGGCCGCCCAGACCGCCGATCTGCTCGTAGCCGATGTCGGGGACCTCTTCGAGGACGAGTTCCTCGACCTCGCTCTTCGGGACGATCTCGTAGACGTAGCCGGAACGGGGTTCCAGCAGCAGGGCGTCGCCGGGGCGGATGGTGATGTCCAGCAGTGGCTCGGCGAGCCGTACCACCCGCTCCTCGTCGGTGTGCCCCACCACGAGGGCGCGTTCGCCGTCCTCGAGGATCTCCTTGAGGGTGACGATGTCGCCGACGCGCTCGTACTCCATGGCCTCGACCACGTTGAGCGCTTCGTTGAGCATTACTTCCTGGCCGCGGCGGAGCTCTTCGAGATCCACGCTTGGGCTGACGTTCACCCTGAGTTTGCGGCCGCCGGTGAAGATGTCCGCGGTGCCGTCCTCGTTGGCCACGAGGAAGACACCGAAGCCGGCCGGCGGCTGTGCGAGCCGGTCGACTTCTTCCTTGAGGGCCACGATCTGGTCGCGGGCCTCACGGAGCGTGTTGGCGAGTCGCTCGTTCTGGGCGGACACCCCGGCCAGATTGGTCTGCAGCTCGACGATCCGCTCTTCGAGAATCCTCGTGTGTCGCGGAGAGTCGGCGAGCTTACGTCGCAGGACGGCGATCTCCTGCTCAAGGTAGGCAATCTGCCCGGACGGGTCGTCGGACCCTCGTCCCGGGCGGATGCCGCGGTTCATGTCGTCGTCGTGGGCTGCCACGGTCCTCACCTCCTCCAAGGGGAGCTGGACGCTTCCAGACCCTACCTGGGTGGGTGTCGATTGAAACCCCTAGATCACAAAGACTGTCAAGGTGTGTCGTCGGTCACCCTGCGCTCTCCCTCACGCCGTGTGGATACCCACTCAACGTGATTCAGAAGCCGACTGTTCCAACGCCGGGTTGGTCAAAACCCTTCACGGTGGACGTGAGTTGCCGTGGACGCGGCTTCCACGCCCGGTGGAAACCGGCCAGCGGGTCCCTGACGGAGAGTGCGCATGCGGACAGTGTCCGTCATGCGGTGGCGTGAAACCTGGGATCGCGGAGAAAGGTCCTCAGGGCGGCCGGAGGTAGGGTCGACTGAGTTCAACACCCGGCGGAAACAGGAGACATCACCGTGCAGGACGAGGCCGCGGCCGACGGCGAGGCGCTGGAGGTCTGGATCGACCAGGACCTCTGTACCGGCGACGGGATCTGCGTCCAGTACGCCCCCGAGGTCTTCGAGCTGGACATCGACGGCCTGGCGTATGTGAAGAGCCCGGAGGACGAGTTGCTCCAGGACAAGGGGGCCACCACGCGCGTGCCGCTGCCGTTGCTGGTCGATGTCGTGGACTCCGCCAAGGAGTGCCCGGGTGACTGCATCCATGTGCGCCGGGTCGCGGACCGGGTCGAGGTGTACGGGCCCGACGCGGCCTGAGGGCGCGCGGGGGTCAGACGTTCTGGGCGTTGCCGGGGGTGGAGCGGACGAACGTGCCGTTCTGCCACTGCCACTTGGCGGTCTCTTTCACGTCGGGGCAGCAACTGGGCACGTCCGCCGTCGAGTAGCCGAGCAGTGTGGTGAGCACGGCGCCGTCGCGTACGGCGAAGTCGGTGACGGTCTCGCGGGCCTTCGGGGCGACGAGGGTGGCGACCACGCGCGGTGAGGCGGCGCCGGCGGCCTGGGTGAGGACGTAGACGCCGTCGGGCGGGGTGCCCATGCCGGCGTCGCAGTGGACCACGGCGACCGTTTCCGGCCTGCCGTCGCCGTCGAGGTCCCCGGAGGCCTTCTTCTGTACGACGGCCTTGACGGGGCCGCAGTCGATCGGGAAGGCGACGCCTGTGGTCGAGGGCGCGGAGACGGTGCTGCGCGCGGACTTGGTCTGCGGGCCCGAGGCCTGGGCGGCGTGCGCGGAGTCGGGTTGCAGGCCGGAGGAGAGGGCTACGACCCCGGCGAGGGCCGTGGCGGTGGCGACCCAGTGGATGGGCCGGGTGGTGGTGTGTGCCAGTTCCAGTTCCGGGACGGCGGAGTGCTGCACTAGGAGTGTCTCCTGCGAAGGCTGTGCCGGTGGGGGTGGCCTGCATGGTGCCACACGTCACAGTGCGGGGGAACGGCGGGGTCGACAGTTCGTTCGCACGGTCGCACAGGGCGGGCCGCTGGTGGCGATGCGTCAGAAGAGAGACGCCGTGGCCGGGTTCCGGAGGTCTTCCGGGAACTCGGCCACGGCGTTCGTGCGTTGAGTGCGGCACAGGGCCGCCGGGGTGGGGCTCAGCGGCCTGCTGCGCCACCGGCGGCGTTGGGGCCGTCGTAGTCGTCGCCGTAGGCGCCCTTGGCGGGGCGGCGGCGGCGCATGGGGGGCTCGACGCCGTCCGCGAGGCGGCGGGCGGTGAGGAGGAAGCCGGTGTGGCCGATCATCCGGTGGTCGGGGCGGACGGCCAGGCCCTCGACGTGCCAGTTGCGGAGCATCGTCTCCCAGGCGGTCGGCTCGTTGAAGGAGCCGATCTCCCGGATGGACTCGACGGTGCGCGCGAGCTGGGTGGTGGTCGCGACGTAGCAGCAGAGGATGCCGCCGGGCACGAGGGCCTTGGAGACGGCCTCCAGGCACTCCCAGGGGGCGAGCATGTCGAGGATGACGCGGTCGACGTCAGTGTCGGACAGGTTGTCCTGGAGGTCGCCGACGGTGAGCTGCCAGGCGGGGTGCGGGCCGCCGAAGTAGCGCTCCACGTTCTGCTGGGCGATCTCGGCGAAGTCCTCGCGGCGCTCGTAGGAGTGCAGCATGCCCTGGTCGCCGATGGCGCGCAGCAGGAAGCTGCTGAGCGAGCCGGAGCCCACGCCCGCTTCCACGACGCGGGCGCCGGGGAAGATGTCGGCGAAGGCCAGGATCTGCCCCGCGTCCTTGGGGTAGACCACGGCGGCGCCGCGGGGCATGGACAGGACGTAGTCGGGGAGCAGGGGGCGCAGCGCGAGGTAGGCAACGTTTCCGGTGGTGCGGACAACGCTGCCCTCGGGTGCGCCGATCAGTTCGTCGTGCGGGAAGGAACCCTTGTGGGTGTGGAAATTCTTCCCGGCTTCGAGCGTGAACGTGTAGTGGCGGCCCTTGGGGTCGGTCAGCTGAACCTGGTCCCCGACCTTGAAGGGCCCGCGCCTGCGGGCGGCACCGGTCGGTTCGGACATGTGACCAGCCTACCGGCGTTTGTGGGGGCCGCCGACCACGCGCGCGTGCCTCAGCTGGGGCGGGCCATGGCCTTCACGAAGGCGCGCTCGACGTCGGCGGCGGACAGGACGCCGTAGATCTCGCCGGTCTCCTCGATGACGAGGTACTCGGTGGCGGGGGCCGCGCGCAGGGCGTCGAGGAGGTCCTCTCCGGCGAGTTCGGCGGAGACCCGCATGCCGTCGGTGAGGTCCTGGGCGAGGCCGCTGACGGCAACCCAGGGGCGGCGGTGTTCGGGGACGCCGACGATGGCGGCCTCGCGGACCAGGGAGAGGGGCTGGCCGTCCGCGTCGACGACGACCAGGGCGCGGGCGCCGGCGGCGTTGGCTCGGCGCAGGGCCTCGGAGAGCGGGGTGTCGGTCTCGACGGGGACCGCGCGGCGGGTGAGGTTGCGGGCGCGGAGTTCCGGGAGGTGTTCGCGGAGGCGGGCCATGCGGAGGCTGTTGCCGGCGCCGGTCCAGATGATCGCGGCGAGGATCGCGGCGAGCAGCGCGTCCGTGACCGTGTCCATGCCGCTGATGTCCTCGGTGTTGGTGCCGAGGACGCCGGTCTGGGTGAGCAGCGGGAGGCCGATGAGGACGGAGACGGCGAGGGCGCGGCCGACCCAGGCGGCGGCGATGGTGCCGCTCATGGGCCTGCCGGTGATCTTCCAGACCACCGCGCGGAGCATACGGCCGCCGTCGAGGGGCAGGCCGGGCAGGAGGTTGAAGGCGGCCACGATGAGGTTGGAGACCATCAGGCCGGCGAGCAGGACGCCGGGGACGGTGCCGGGCTCCACGGGCAGCATGGCCAGATAGAAGATGCCCGAGAGGATCAGCGAGAGCAGCGGGCCGACGAAGGCCAGCACGAACTCCCTGCCCGGGGTCTCGGCCTCCTTCTCGATCTCGGAGACACCGCCGAAGAACTGGAGCTGGATGCGGCGGACCGGGAGTTTGAAGCGGAGCGCGGCGACGGTGTGCGCGAGTTCGTGGACCAGGACCGAGCCGTAGAAGGCGACCGCGAAGAAGAGGGCCACGAGGTAGCGGGCGGCGCCGAGTTCGGGCAGGACGCGGTCGAGCTGGCCGCCGAACACCCAGGTGATGAGCGCGGCGACGAGGAACCAGCTGGGCGCCACGTAGACGGGCACGCCGAAGGGCCGTCCCATGAGCAGGCCGCCGCCGGGCTCCTTGGGGCGCTGCGGGGGGCGTCCCTTGGCGATGCGGGTGCCGGGGCCGGGGGTGGTGTCGGTTCCGGGGTGTTCAGTGTGGGCGTAGGCGTGGTGGGGTGCGAGGTCGTGGCCGTCGGTGTGGTCGTGGCTCGCGGGGGTGCCGTCGGGCTTCGGCTCACCGTTGAGGTGGGCGTGCGTGGGGGCGGGGGCGGACGAGGTGCCGGGGTCCGTGTGGTCCCGGGTGCCGGGGTCGATCGAGGTGGCCTCGGGCGCTGCGGTTTCGTCCGTGGCCGGCCGGGACGGGGATTCCGTTTCCGTACAGTCCTCCGCTTCCGTACGGTCCTCCGCGGCGGGCTCCGGTGATGTGCTCGCGTCGCCGTGGGCCTCGGGCTGGGAGGTGTCCTCGTGGTGCGGAGGTGTCGTCCCCGCCGCGGTGTCGTCCGGTTCGGTTTCGGGGGTGCCGGGGTCGGCGGCCGGGGTGGTGGCACCCGTGGCGTGCTCGGTCGGCTCGTTGATGCCGGACCGCGGCTGCCCGCTCCCGCCGCTCTCGTCCACGGTGTCCCCTCTTTCGAAGCATCCTCCGCGCCAGCCGGGCGGAGAGGTCTCGGGTCGATGGTATGCGGCGGTCGTGGCGCGTTCCGCCCCGGCACCCCCCGCGTTTCCCCGGCTGTCGCGAGCGCGTCGGCCGGGATCGGGTCACTGTCAGTGGCGGGCCGTAAGGTCTGTGGGCATGGAGACCAGTGCGGAGGGCCTCGCGGGGACAGCGGGCGACGAGGGCGCGGCGGCGGAGCGGGCCGCGGCGGTGACGGTGGAGCCGGGGAGGGTGGGCGTGGTCGAGCGCGTCGCCATAGCGCCGGCGTCGTTGTCGCCCTCGCGTGCGAGCGACTTCATGCAGTGCCCGTTGCTGTACCGGTTCCGGGTGATCGACCGGCTGCCGGAGAAGCCGAGCGAGGCGGCGACCAGGGGGACGCTGGTGCACTCGGTGCTCGAGCGGCTCTTCGACGCGCCGGCCGCCGAGCGTACGGCGCCGCGGGCCAAGTCGCTGATCCCCGGGCAGTGGGACCGGTTGCGGGAGTCGCGGCCCGAGGTCGTGGAGCTGTTCGCCGACGATCCCGAGGGTGAGCGGCTGGCGCGCTGGCTCGGGGAGGCGGAGCGGCTGGTCGAGCGGTGGTTCTCGCTGGAGGACCCGACGCGGCTGGAGCCCGCCGAGCGGGAGATGTTCATCGAGACCGAGCTGGATTCGGGGCTGAAGCTGCGCGGGATCATCGACCGGGTCGATGTGGCGCCCACCGGCGATGTGCGGATCGTCGACTACAAGACGGGCAAGGCGCCCCGGCCCGAGTACGCCGAGGGCGCGCTGTTCCAGATGAAGTTCTACGCGCTGGTGGTCTGGCGGCTGAAGCAGGTCGTGCCGCGGCGGCTTCAGCTGGTGTATCTGGGCAGCGGGGACGTGGTGACGTACGACCCCGTCGTCGCCGACCTGGAGCGGGTCGAGCGCAAGCTGCTGGCCCTGTGGGAGGCGATCCGGCTCGCCACGGAGACCGGCGACTGGCGCCCCCGCCCGACAAAGCTGTGCGGCTGGTGCGACCACCAGTCGGTGTGCCCGGAGTTCGGGGGGACTCCCCCGCCCTATCCGTTGCCGGTGCGGAGGGTTGATGAGGGGGGCGGGGTGCCCGCGGCAGCTTCTGAGGAAGGGGCGGGATCGGGTGCTGGTTCCGGTGACGAGGCGAGCGCTGGTTCCGGTGAGCGGGTGGAGGTGCCGGGTGGTGCTTCCGGGGAGGCGGCTGTGGCGGGCGCCGGTTCCGGTGAGGGGGCGGAGGTGGCCTGAGCGGGTACCGGCGAGGTGATGGGGCTGCCTCCTGGGAGGGGGCGGAAGTGGTCTGAGCAGGTGCCCGCGAGGTGATGGGACTGTCTCCGGTGAGGGGGCGGAAGTGGCCTGAGCAGGTACCGGCGAGGTGATGGGCGCTGCCTCCGGCGGGTGGCGGAAGTAGCCGGGGCAGGCACCGGCGAGGCCGTGGGGGCTGCCTCCGTTGGTGAGCGGAGGCGACAGGCGCTGGTTCCGGCCAGGGCGCGGCGGGCGCGGCGTGGGGAGTCCCGCCGCGAGTTCCGAGGGGGGCTGGCCGGGCAGGGTTCCCGCCCGGGGGGCTGGGCTCAGCAGACGGCGCTCCTGTCCGGCGCCCGGGGTCGGCAGCGGGCGTTGCTGTCCGGAGTCCGGGGTCAGCAGCGGGCGTTGCTGCCGGGCGCGCGGGCTCGGCGGGCGATGTCTCGCCAGGGGCCCGGCTCGGCGAACGACGTACCTGCCAGGAGCCCGGAACACCCGCCCAGCAACCCGCACCCCGTCCGAACCCCGGACACCCCAACCCGCGCACTCAGCCAGGCCCCACCCCCAACAAGCCGTCACACCCAGCCAAGCCCGACCCAGCAAACCCGCCTCCAGAGACCGCCACACCCAGCCAAGCCCGACCCAACAGACCCGCCCCCAGAGACCGCCACACCCAGCCAAGTCCCGCCCAGCAAACCCACACCCAGAAATCAGCCACACCCAGCCAGCCCCACGCTCCCCCACAGGCCGCCGTACCCAGCCAAGCCCGCCCAACCAAGCCGCCGCACCCAGCGACGCCCCCACCCAACAAACCTCCACACCCAGGCCAAGGCCCGCCTGCAAACCTCCGCACCCACCTGAACCCCCCGCCCAGCCCCCTCCGCACAAACCTGAACCCCTCGCCCAGCCCCCCTCCATCCCCACCCAAAGCACGCCCCTCGCGAGCCCAAACCCCCCGCACCCCCACTCCACCAACCCCCACAAGCCCGGTCGAGTCGCGGAGCGTTGGGCAGGGCAGAATGGGGCCGGGCTAGCGAAGGAGATTCACGTGGCCATCCGCGTCCTACTGGTCGATGACCAGCCGCTGCTGCGAACCGGGTTCCGGATGATTCTGGAGGCGGAGCAGGATCTCGCGGTCGTCGGCGAGGCCGGAGACGGTTTGCAGGCGCTCGACCAGGTGCGGGCGCTACAGCCCGATGTGGTGCTGATGGACATCCGTATGCCGCGGATGGACGGAGTCGAGGCGACCCGGCAGATCACCGGTCCCGGGCGGGACGGACCGGCGAAGGTGCTGGTGCTGACCACCTTCGATCTCGACGAGTACGTGGTGGAGGCGTTGCGGGCCGGTGCCAGCGGCTTCCTGCTCAAGGACGCGCCCGCCAACGAACTCGTGCAGGCGATCCGTGTGGTGGCCGCCGGCGAGGCCATGCTCGCGCCGAGCATCACGCGGCGGCTGCTCGACAAGTACGCCGGTCATCTCCCGTCCGGTGACGAGCCGGTGCCGGACACCCTGCATACGTTGACGGACCGTGAGGTCGAGGTGCTGAAGCTGGTGGCGCGCGGGCTGTCGAACGCGGAGATCGCCGCCGACCTGTTCGTCAGCGAGACCACCGTGAAGACGCATGTGGGGCACGTCCTCACCAAGCTGGGCCTGCGTGACCGGGTGCAGGCGGCGGTGTACGCGTACGAGAGCGGGTTGGTGCGCCCCGGCGCGCAGTAGGCACGACACGGCACCGGGTGGACAGCGGTACGTACGAAGAGGGCGCCCCTTCCTGACAGGGGCGCCCTCTTCGTGTGTGCGGGCCGCGCATGGAGCACGGCCCTTGCCGACAGGCCGGTGGCCAGCCTCGCCGTGTTCGGCGGGACTGGCCACTGGTCGGGTCGAGCCGGTTCGGTTCAGCGCGCGTGCCGTCGGATCGTCACGTGCGGACCCCGGCGGTCGGCTCCGTCAGTTCCCCACGCCCCGGCCCAGCTCCCAGAGCTGGAGCGTCGAGGAGGAGTTGAGGACGTACGCGGTGCCCGTCACGTCGTCGCGGGCGGCGACGTACTGCTTGCCCTGCCACAGCGGGATCAGCGGGACGTCGGTGGCGACGATGTCCTGGATGGCCGTGAGGCTCTTGGACGCGGCGAGCCGGTCGGCCTCGCGGCGGGACTCCGGGATCAGGGTGTTCATGATCTTGGGGTTGGCGTACGGCGAGCCGAGGGTGTTGTCCTTGTCCAGGAACGGCGCGAGGTAGTTGTCGGCGTCGGGGAAGTCGGGGAACCAGCCCATCCCGTAGACGTCGTACTTGCCCTTCTGCTCGGACGGACGGAACGTCGACCAGGCGGTGCCCTGGATGCTGACGTCGAACAGGCCGCTGGCGTTGAGCTGCTTCTGGAGCTGCTGGAACTCTTCCTTGGTGGCCGAGCCGTAGTGGTCGGTCGTGTAGTGCATGGTCAGCTTCACCGGGGTGGTGATGTTGGCCAGCTCCATCATCTTCTTGGCCTTGGTGACGCTCGGGTCGCCGTACTTGTTGAAGAACGAGTTCGAGTGACCGGTGATGGTCGCCGGGACCATCGAGTAGAGCGGCTCGGCCTCGGTGCCGTAGACCTTGGAGACGAGTTCGCCGCGGTCGATGATCTGGGCCATCGCCTCGCGTACGGCCTTCGACTTCACGGTCTCGGCGCTGGTGTTGAAGCCGAGGTAGCGGATCTCGAGGCCGGGCATCTCGACGAGGTCGACGTTGCCGTCCGTCTGGTCGCTGAGCTTCTGGATCTGTTCCGGCGTCATGGAGCGCGTCATCACGTCGATGTCGCCCTTGTTGATCGCGCTGCCCATGGCGTCGGCGTCGGCGAAGGTGCGCATCTCGACCTTGTTGTTGTTCACCTTCAAGGCACCCTTGTAATTGGGGTTCTTGGTGAACGTGGCCGTGGTGATCGCACCGTCCTTCTCGGCGACCGAGAGGGTGTACGGGCCCGAGCCGTCGACGGCGAACCCGTCGCGCAGCTTGTCCTTCTGGTAGTCGTCCGGGTTCACGATGCCGGCGACGGGAGTGGACAGCTTGTACGGGAACGTGGCGTCGGCCGTCTTCAGATGGAAGATGACCTCGCGGTCGCCCTGGGTCTCGACGGTGTCGACGGTGGACAGCAGGGCGAACACACCGCTGTCGGCCTTGAGGCGCATCGCACGGTCGATGGAGTACTTGACGTCCTCCGCGGTGATCTTGTTGCCGTTGGGGAACTTGAGACCGTCGCGCAGGGTGCAGGCGTAGCGCTCGTTGCCGGTGTCGGTGAAGCCGCACTTCTCGGCGGCCTCGGGCACCGGGTCGCCCTCGCCCTTGGGCTGGATCATCAGGGTCTGCACGGTCTGGCGCAGGATGTTCCAGGTGCCCACGTCGTAGGCGTAGGCGGGGTCGAGCGGCGCCGGAGCGTCCTTCGTCGCCTCGAACCGGTCCGTGGTGCCGACGATGATCGCATCGCCGCTTGAACTCCCGCTGCCGGAGCCGCCACAGGCGGCGAGCACCGGCGCGAGCAGGCCGACGACGGCCGGCAGCACCAAAGTCTTGCGGTTCATGCTCGAGTTTCTCCAGAGCTGTTCGAGTCCGTGTACCCGGCATGCATGGGGTGGAGATGCCGATCACGGGGATTAGGGCGATGTTCTCGCGTTGAGATTAGTCCGGACCCGCACCGGGGTTCGCGGCCACCGTAGTTGAGTCCCCATCACGCTGCGGAACCGGCTGTGGACAGACCGAAAACCCACCGAGGGAAGGATTAGTGCAGGGTTTCACCAATCGGGACACAAGGGTGCGCGATCGGCCTCAGAAATGGGGTGAACAGCACAGGGGGGCGACGATGTCGACCCCCCTGCGCGTGGTGAACCTCACACCCGTCAACTCGGTTGGAGTGCAACGGAATTCGACCGGTCGATCACGGCCGAATTCCATTCCCATTGATCCCATTGGACTTTGCACGCTCGGTGAACGGTTGACGCATTTCCGTCATCAGTCGGCCATCAGTCCGCGCAGAAATGCCAGGTCGACGACTTCCAGCGAGGACACGACGGTGCGCCGGTCGGCCGGCGCGATGGGCGCCACGGACGGCACGGCCACCACCAGGCACCCCGCCGCCTCGGCCGCCGCGACACCGGTCGCGGTGTCCTCCACGACGGCACAGCGGGCCGGGTCGACGCCCAGTCCGGCGGCGGCGAGGAGATACGGGTCGGGGTACGGCTTGGTGCGGGTGACCTCGTCGCCGGCGATCGTCAGCGTGAAGTGCTGCGGGCCGAGGAGGGTCAGCACGCGGTCGATGATGCGCCGGTGCGAGGCGGAGACGAGGGCCGTGGGGATCTCGTACTCGGCCAGCTCGGCCAGGAGTCTCGCGGCGCCCGGCATCAGCGGCAGGGTGCGCCCGATGCGGTCCTCGAAGCCGGAGTTGAGCAGGACGGACAGCTCGGCGAGGGTGATGTCCGCGCCGGTGGCCTCGATCAGGAAGCCGGCGCTGCGGGTCATGGGGCCGCCGACCACGACATGGCGCCAGGAGTCGTCGAGGGTGTGCCCGAGGGCGGCGAAGACCTCGACCTCGACGTCCCACCAGAAGCCCTCGGTGTCCACCAGGGTGCCGTCCATGTCGAGGAGTACGGCCTGGAGAGCGGAGCCTTCGGCCGTACGGGTTCCGAGCGCGGGGACCGTGCTGGTCATCCTGGCGCACCTCCTTGAGGGACGATCAGGCCGGCCGCCTCTTTTTCACAGAGAGGCGACCGGCCTGCGGTGGACCGACCAGTGTACGACTTATCCGATCAATGTGCTCGTCCGTTCCAGCGCGCCCCTAGGTGCGGCGCGCTGGTCGGGTCGGCGGGCCTGTGCGGATCAGCGGGCGTTGAAGTACTTCGCCTCCGGGTGGTGGATGACGATCGCGTCCGTGGACTGCTCCGGGTGCAGCTGGAACTCCTCCGAGAGGTGGACTCCGATGCGCTCCGGCTCCAGCAGGGCGGCGATCTTCGCGCGGTCCTCCAGGTCGGGGCAGGCACCGTAGCCGAGGGAGAAGCGGGCGCCGCGGTACTTGAGGGCGAACATGTCCTCGACGTCGGTGGGGTCCTCGCCGGCGAAGCCGAGTTCGGAGCGCACGCGCGCGTGCCAGTACTCGGCGAGCGCTTCGGCCAACTGGACGGAGAGGCCGTGCAGTTCGAGGTAGTCGCGGTAGGAGTTCGATTCGAAGAGCTTGGCGGTCTCCTCGCCGATGCGGTTGCCCACGGTCACGATCTGGAAGCCGACGACGTCGGTCTCGCCGGACTCCTCCGGGCGGAAGAAGTCGGCCAGGCAGAGCCGGCGGCCGCGGCGCTGGCGCGGGAACGTGAACCGGGTGCGTTCGTTGCCCTCGTCGTCCAGGATGATCAGGTCGTCGTCCTTGGACACGCAGGGGAAGTAGCCGTAGACGACGGCCGCTTCGAGGAGGTTGTCCGTCTGGAGCTTGTCCAGGAGGCCGCGCAGGCGGGGGCGGCCCTCGGTCTCGACGAGGTCCTCGTAGGTCGGGCCGTCGCCGGTGCGGGCCTGCTTGAGGCCCCACTGGCCCTTGAAGAGGGCGCCCTCGTCGAGCCAGGACGCGTACTCCTTGAGCTGGATGCCCTTGATGACCCGGGTGCCGCGGAAGGGCGCCTCGGGGATCGGGTTGTCGACGGCGACGTCCGAGCGGACGTGGCCCTCCTCGGGGCGCTCCTCGACCTCCACGGCCGCGCTCGCCCGCACCCGGCGCTGCTTCAGCTCGGGCAGCTTCGCGCCGGGCACGCCCCGCTTGACGCCGATCAGGGCGTCCATCAGGCGCAGGCCCTCGAACGCGTCGCGGGCGTAGCGGACCTCGCCCTCGTAGATCTCGTGCAGGTCCTGCTCCACATAGGCGCGGGTCAGCGCGGCGCCGCCCAGGATGACCGGGTAGTCGGCGGCCATCTTGCGCTGGTTGAGCTCCTGGAGGTTCTCCTTCATGATCACCGTGGACTTGACCAGGAGGCCCGACATGCCGATGACGTCGGCGCGGTGCTCCTCGGCGGCTTCCAGGATCGCGGAGACGGGCTGCTTGATGCCGAGGTTGACGACGTTGTAGCCGTTGTTGGACAGGATGATGTCGACGAGGTTCTTGCCGATGTCGTGGACGTCGCCGCGCACCGTGGCGAGGACGATGGTGCCCTTGCCCTCGGCGTCCGACTTCTCCATGTGCGGCTCCAGATAGGCGACCGCGGTCTTCATGACCTCGGCGGACTGGAGCACGAACGGCAGCTGCATCTGGCCGGAGCCGAAGAGCTCGCCGACGACCTTCATGCCGTCCAGGAGCGTCTCGTTGACGATGTCCAGGGCGGGGCGGGACTGCAACGCCTCGGCGAGGTCGGCCTCCAGGCCGTTCTTCTCGCCGTCGATGATGCGCCGCTTGAGCCGCTCGTCCAGCGGGAGGGCGGCCAGCTCCTCGGCCCTGCCCGCCTTCAGGGACTTGGTGGTGGCGCCCTCGAAGAGGGCCATCAGCTTCTGGAGGGGGTCGTAGCCCTCGGCGCGGCGGTCGTAGATGAGGTCGAGGGCGGTGGTGACCTGCTCCTCGTCGAAGCGGGCGATCGGGAGGATCTTCGAGGCGTGCACGATCGCGGAGTCGAGGCCCGCCTTGACGCACTCGTCGAGGAAGACGGAGTTGAGCAGGACGCGGGCGGCCGGGTTGAGGCCGAAGGAGATGTTCGAGAGGCCCAGCGTGGTCTGCACGTCCGGGTGGCTGCTCTTGAGGCGGCGGATCGCCTCGATGGTGGCGATGCCGTCGCCGCGGGACTCCTCCTGGCCGGTGCAGATGGTGAAGGTCAGGGTGTCGATGAGGATGTCCGACTCCTGGATGCCCCAGTTCGTCGTCAGGTCCTCGATCAGCCGCTCGGCGATGGCGACCTTGTGCTCGGGCGTACGGGCCTGGCCCTGCTCGTCGATGGTCAGCGCGATGAGGGCGGCGCCGTGCTCCTGCGCCAGCCTGGTGACCTTCGCGAAGCGGGACTCGGGGCCGTCGCCGTCCTCGTAGTTGACGGAGTTGATGACCGCGCGACCGCCGAGCTTCTCCAACCCGGCCCGGATGACCGGGACTTCGGTGGAGTCCAGGACGATCGGGAGGGTGGAGGCGGTGGCGAAGCGGCCGGCGAGTTCCTCCATGTCGGCGACGCCGTCGCGGCCGACGTAGTCCACGCAGAGGTCCAGCATGTGGGCGCCCTCGCGGATCTGGTCGCGGGCCATCTCCACGCAGTCGTCCCAGCGGCCATCGAGCATGGCCTCGCGGAACTTCTTCGAGCCGTTGGCGTTCGTGCGCTCGCCGATCGCCAGGTAGGCGGTGTCCTGGCGGAACGGGACCGTCTGGTAGAGGGAGGCGGCGCCCGGCTCGGGCTGCGGGTGGCGCTCGGTGGGCGTGGCCTCGCGGACCCGCTCGACGAGCTTGCGCAGGTGCTCGGGGGTGGTGCCGCAGCAGCCGCCGACGAGGTTGAGGCCGTAGTCGTGGACGAAGTGTTCCTGCGCGTCGGCCAGGCCCTCGGGGTCGAGCGGGAAGTGGGCGCCGTCCTTGGTGAGGATGGGCAGGCCCGCGTTCGGCATGCAGAGCAGCGGGGTGCGGGAGTGGCGGGCGAGATAGCGCAGGTGCTCGCTCATCTCGGCGGGGCCCGTCGAGCAGTTCAGGCCGATCATGTCGATGCCGAGGGGTTCCAGCGCGGTGAGCGCGGCGCCGATCTCGGAGCCGAGCAGCATGGTGCCGGTGGTCTCGAAGGCCATGGAGACCAGCAGGGGTACGTCGACGCCGGTCGCCTCCATGGCGCGGCGGGCGCCCAGGATCGACGACTTGGTCTGGAGGAGGTCCTGGGTGGTCTCCACGATCAGGGCGTCGGCGCCGCCGGCGAGCAGGCCCTCGGCGTTGGCCTGGAAGCCGTCGCGGAGCGTGCCGTAGCCGATGTGGCCGAGGGTGGGCAGCTTGGTGCCGGGGCCGATGGAGCCGAGGACCCAGCGCTGGCGGCCGTCGCGGGCGGTGAAGTCGTCGGCGGTCTCGCGGGCGATGCGGGCGCCGGCCTCGGAGAGTTCGTGGACGCGCTCGGGGATGTCGTACTCGGCCATCGCGGAGTGGTTCGCGCCGAAGGTGTTCGTCTCGACGCAGTCGACGCCGGCGCCGAAGTACTCCTCGTGGACCGAGCGCACGATGTCGGGGCGGGTGACGTTGAGGATCTCGTTGCAGCCTTCGAGGTTCTCGAAGTCGTCGAGCGTGGGGTCCTGCGCCTGGAGCATGGTGCCCATGGCTCCGTCGGCGACCACCACGCGGGTGGCGAGTGCCTCTCGGAGCGCGGACACACGGGTCCGGCTGTCGGCAGAAGGGGTCGGTGGCGACGAGGCCATGAAGGGGCTCCCTGGAGTGCGACGGCTGTCGGCTTTGCGGCTTCCCAGGGAACCTCTCACGGAACTCCCCGGGGAGCGTGCACGTCGCCAGGGTAACGGGGCCGGGCGGGAGGATGCTCGAGGCGTCCATGAGACGGACCGGAGTGGCGGGGACGCCGACCGGGGTGACGGGCGGATCAACCCCGTCTAGGTTCTCGCGTCGAGTGACGTAACAGGAATCGACCGACCGTTAGCGGGAGGTCGGCAACGACCGGTAGTGTTCGACATTGCCGAACGGCGGCAGCGACGTCGCGCGTCGACGGTCGAACGGGACGGAGGCAGTACGGCGATGGCACGGAACATCCAGTCGCTCGAACGGGCGGCCGCGATGCTGCGCCTGCTCGCGGGCGGCGAGCGACGGCTCGGCCTCTCGGACATCGCCTCGTCGCTCGGTCTCGCCAAGGGCACGGCCCACGGCATCCTGCGCACCCTCCAGCAGGAGGGCTTCGTCGAGCAGGACGACGCCTCCGGGCGCTACCAGCTCGGCGCCGAACTGCTGCGCCTGGGCACCACCTATCTCGACGTCCACGAACTGCGGGCCCGCGCCCTGGTGTGGACGGACGACCTGGCCCGCTCCAGCGGCGAGAGCGTGCACCTGGGAGTGCTGCACCAGCAGGGCGTCCTGATCGTGCACCACGTCTTCCGGCCCGACGACAGCCGGCAGGTCCTGGAGATCGGCGCCATGCAGCCGCTGCACTCCACGGCCCTGGGCAAGGTCCTGTCGGCCTACGACCCGGTCGCGCACAGCGAGGCCCTGGAGGCCGACCGCAAGCCCTTCACCGACCGTACGGTGTCCGCCCTGGCCGACTTCGAGCACATCCTCGACGTGACCCGCGCGCGTGGGTACGCGGCCGACGTCGAGGAGACCTGGGAGGGCGTCGCGTCCATCGCCGCGCCCATCCACGACCGGCGGCGCATGCCGGTCGGCGCGGTCGGGATCACCGGCGCCGTCGAGCGGCTGTGCCGGGAGGGCGAGCTGCGCCCCGATCTGATCGCCGCGGTACGGGACTGCGCCCGCGCCGTGTCGCGGGATCTCGGCGCCGGACGGTTCTGAGCTCAGCGGATTCACAGCGGGATCTCACCGGGACGTCATGCGGACGTTCCGGTATCAGTCGTACTCTGAAAGACAAAGTCGGCCAAAACGCCAAATCACCACACACGGTGTCCACTTGATCGCCGTCCGCGTCGACCGTGAGATCGATAGCCCACAGCAATCAATAACGATCGTGTTTTCGATAACAGCACTCTTGACGCGCCTGTAACCCCGGGGCAAGACTCCCGTCCATCGGTCGGCATTGTCGAACACCTACCGGCAATACGCGCTAGAGTGTGGCAACGCCAAAGGCCGGCATCGCTCTCACCCCCGAGGGCGCACGAACCCCCGGCGGGACCCGGGGTTCGGCTTCCCTGGACGAAGGACAAAGGAGTCGCGGGTGTCCAGCTCCGACATCTTCATCGGCGAGACCATAGGTACCGCCATACTCATCCTGCTGGGCGGTGGCGTCTGCGCCGCCGTCACGCTGAAGGCCTCCAAGGCCCGTGCCGCCGGCTGGCTCGCCATCGCCTTCGGGTGGGGTTTCGCCGTCATGACGGCCGTCTACATCTCGGGTCCGCTCTCCGGAGCCCACCTCAACCCGGCCGTGACCCTCGCCCTGGCGATCGAGAACGGCGGTTGGAAGAACGTCCCGATCTATTGGGCCGGGCAGCTGCTCGGCGCCATGATCGGCGCGACGCTCGTCTGGGTGGCCTACTACGGACAGTTCCAGGCCCACCTCACCGACAAGGAGATCGTCGGCGAGCCGACGGCCAAGGCCGTCGAGGCAGAGGAGAAGGGCGCGGGCCCGGTCCTGGGCATCTTCTCCACGGGCCCGGAGATCCGGAACGTCTGGCAGAACCTCGCCACGGAGATCATCGGCACCATCGTGCTGCTCCTCGCCGTCCTCACCCAGGGCCTCAACGACAAGGGCAACGGCCTCGGCGTCCTCGGCGGCCTGATCACGGCCTTCGTCGTGGTCGCGATCGGTCTCTCCCTCGGTGGTCCGACCGGCTACGCGATCAACCCGGCCCGTGACCTCGGACCGCGCATCGTGCACGCCCTGCTCCCCCTGCCCAACAAGGGAGGCTCCGACTGGAGCTACGCCTGGATCCCGGTCGTCGGTCCGCTGATCGGCGGCGCGATCGCTGCGGGCATCTACCACGTCGCCTTTGCTTAGAACCGGACGAGAACCGGTAATCCGAGCACTGAAGCAGCTGTAGAACCAGTCCTCATGATCACGGAACCCCTCAGGAGCACACAGTGACCGACGCGCACACCGCCGGACCGTTCATCGCGGCCATCGACCAGGGCACGACCTCCAGCCGTTGCATCGTCTTCGACCGGGACGGCCGTATCGTCTCCGTCGACCAGAAGGAGCACGAGCAGATCTTCCCGAAGCCGGGCTGGGTCGAGCACAACGCCACCGAGATCTGGACCAACGTCCAGGAAGTCGTCGCCTCCGCCATCGAGAAGGCGGGCATCACCCGCGACGACATCAAGGCCATCGGCATCACCAACCAGCGTGAGACCACGCTGCTGTGGGACAAGAACACCGGTGAGCCCGTCCACAACGCCATCGTCTGGCAGGACACCCGCACCGACGCGCTCTGCAAGGAGCTGGGGCGCAACGTCGGCCAGGACCGCTTCCGCCGCGAGACGGGCCTCCCCCTCGCCTCGTACTTCGCCGGACCCAAGGCCCGCTGGCTGCTCGACAACGTCGACGGCCTGCGCGAGCGCGCCGAGGCGGGCGACATCCTCTTCGGCACCATGGACAGCTGGGTCATCTGGAACCTGACGGGCGGTGTGAACGGCGGCAAGCACTACACCGACGTCACCAACGCCTCCCGCACCATGCTGATGAACCTGCACACCCTGGCGTGGGACGAGAAGATCGCCGAGTCCATCGGCGTCCCGATGAACATGCTCCCGGAGATCCGCTCCTCCGCCGAGGTCTACGGCGAGGTCACCGGCGGGCGCCTCGGCGACCTGCTCGGCGGCATCCCGGTCGCCTCCGCGCTCGGCGACCAGCAGGCGGCCCTGTTCGGCCAGACCTGTTTCGCCGAGGGCGAGGCCAAGTCCACGTACGGCACCGGCACCTTCATGCTGATGAACACCGGCGAGAAGATCATCAACTCCTACTCGGGCCTGCTGACCACGGTCGGCTACCGGATCGGCGACGAAGCGCCGGTCTACGCCCTGGAGGGCTCGATCGCCGTCACCGGTTCGCTGGTGCAGTGGATGCGCGACCAGATGGGCCTGATCTCCACCGCCGCCGAGATCGAGACCCTCGCGCTCTCGGTCGAGGACAACGGCGGCGCCTACTTCGTGCCGGCCTTCTCCGGACTGTTCGCCCCGTACTGGCGCTCCGACGCCCGCGGTGTGATCGCCGGTCTGACCCGGTACGTCACCAAGGCGCACCTCGCGCGTGCCGTCCTGGAGGCCACCGCCTGGCAGACCCGTGAGATCACGGACGCCATGACGAAGGACTCCGGCGTCGAGCTGACCGCGCTGAAGGTCGACGGCGGCATGACCTCCAACAACCTGCTGATGCAGACCCTTGCCGACTTCCTGGACGCCCCCGTGGTGCGCCCGATGGTCGCCGAGACCACCTGCCTCGGTGCCGCCTACGCCGCCGGCCTCGCCGTCGGCTTCTGGACCAACACCGACGACCTGCGCGCCAACTGGCGCCGGGCCGCCGAGTGGACCCCCAACATGGACGCGGCGAAGCGCGACCGTGAGTACAAGAGCTGGCTCAAGGCCGTCGAGCGGACCATGGGCTGGCTCGAGGACGAGGAGTAAGAACCCCACATGACCAGTCAGTCCACCCTGCAGTCCGTACCTGCCCTCGGTACGCACCCGGCCTCCGGCTCGAACCCGAGCCGGGCCGAGACCCGGGAGCAGCTCTCCAAGGCGACGTACGACCTCCTCGTCATCGGCGGCGGCATCCTGGGCATCTCCACCGCCTGGCACGCCGCGCAGTCCGGGCTGCGGGTGGCCCTGGTCGACGCCGGCGACTTCGCCGGTGCCACCTCTTCCGCCTCCTCCAAGCTGCTCCACGGCGGTCTGCGCTATCTTCAAACCGGCGCGGTGAAGCTGGTGGCGGAGAACCACTTCGAACGCCGCGCGGTCTCCCGCCAGGTGGCTCCCCACCTGGCGAACCCGCTGACGTTCTACCTGCCCGTGTACAAGGGCGGTCCGCACGGTGCGGCGAAGCTCGGGGCGGGCGTGTTCGCCTACTCCGCGCTCTCCGCGTTCGGCGACGGCGTCGGTCACCTCCTGTCCCCCGCGAAGGCGGCGCAGGACGTGCCCGAGCTGCGCACCCAGAACCTCAAGGCCGTGGCCGTCTACGGCGACGACCAGATGAACGACGCCCGCATGGCGCTGATGACGGTCCGCGCGGCCGTCGAGGCGGGCGCGGCCGTCCTCAACCACGCCGAGGTCACCGGCCTGCGCTTCACCCAGGGCCGGGTGACCGGCGCGGAGCTGCGCGACACCATCTCCGGCGACGAGTTCGGCGTGAGCGCCCGTCTGGTGCTCAACGCGACCGGTCCGTGGGTCGACCACCTGCGCAGGATGGAGGACCCGAACGCGGCGCCGTCCATCCGCCTGTCGAAGGGCGCGCACCTGGTCCTGAAGCGCACCTCCCCGTGGAAGGCCGCTCTCGCCACCCCCATCGACAAGTACCGCATCACCTTCGCCCTCCCCTGGGAGGACATGCTGCTGCTCGGCACGACCGACGAGGAGTTCGAGGGCGACCCCGCGGACGTCTCGGTCACCGAGAAGGACATATCCCAGATCCTGGACGAGGCCGCGTTCTCGGTCCGCGACCAGCAGCTCTCCCGTGACCTGATCACGTACTCCTTCGCCGGCCTCCGCGTGCTGCCGGGCGGTCCCGGCGACACCGCGAAGGCGAAGCGGGAGACGGTGGTGACCGAGGGCAAGGGCGGCATGCTGTCCGTCGCGGGCGGCAAGTGGACGACGTTCCGGCACATCGGCCGTACGGTCATGCAGAAGCTGGAAGCCCTTCCGGGCCGTCCGCTCGGCGAGGACTTCGAGCCGATCTCCTCCCTCCCGAAGAAGCTCCCGCTGCCGGGCGTCGCCAACCCGCGCGCGGTCGCCCACCGCCTCCTGGTCGACAACCCGGCGCCGGGCCCGCGCATGGCCGCCGACACGGCGAAGCACCTGGCCACGCATTACGGCTCCCTGGCCTTCGACATCGCCCGACTCGCCAACGAGAACCCGGAGTTGGGCCGGCGCGTCCACCCCGACGCCCCCGAGATCTGGGCCCAGGTCGTCTACGCCCGCGACCACGAGTGGGCCGAGACCCAGGACGACGTCCTGCGCCGCCGCACCACCCTGACCATCCGCGGCCTGGCCACGGACGAGGTCCGGGCGAAGGTCCAGGACCTGCTCGACAAGAAGTAGCCGGTACGCCTACGACGACGGTCGCCACGACGGCTCTCGCCACGGTGTGGCAAGGGGCGGCTCCCCGCTGAGGGGGCCGCCCCTTGGCGTATCCGGCCGGGGGTTCTTCCCCGGCGGTTGGATGCGCGGTCGCGGGTGGGTCTCCCGCAGCTCAGCCACGCAGCCCGTCGGCCACCAGCGCCCCGATGTCCTTCGGCGACGCCAACTCCCGCCGCCGCACGATCAGTTCGCGCCCCAGGAGCAGCGTGCGCCGGGAGGCCGGTACCGGGTCCGGCAGCGTCGTCAGGTCGGTCAGGTGGGCGAAGCCGATGATGCGGCGGACGGTCTCCGTGCCGGCGTAGCCGACGGAGTCGGTCCAGACGTGGGTGAGGAAGCGGTCGAGGTAGGCGTCGTCGAAGAAGGTGTCGACGCGGGTCGGCCAGAGGCGGCGGAACTCGGTCTCGAACGCCTGCCAGGAGAGGGCGAGTTGGTCGGCGTGGTCGGACAGCGTGCCCAGTTCGCGGGCCCGTTGCTCCGACACGAGGACGTTGGCCCAGTACAGGCCGAGGTCGTAGCCGATCGGGCCGACGAAGGAGAACTCGGGGTCGAAGACCCGTACCACCGGGGCGCCTTCGCGTTCGCCGACCATGACGCTGCCGGTGTGCAGGTCGCCGTGGAGGAGGGCCTGCGCGCTGGTCATGAACGTGTACCGGAGGTCCGCGACCTCCGTGCGCAGGCGGGCGTCGGCACGGAAGGCGGCGGCCAGGTCCGTCAACTCCGGGAGCCAGTGGTTGTGTTCGTGCTCGATGTACGGCTCGGACAGCACCACGTCCTCGGTGATCTTGCACAGCTCGGGACTCACCGAGGTCGCGATCAGCACCTTGCGCTCGGCCGACGGCATGCCGAAGTCGCTGGTCGCGAAGGCGAGTTGGGCGACGAACTCGCCGATCCGCGCCGAGGTGTCCGGGCCGTAGGGCGCGCCCTCGTTGAGGACCGTGCGCAGGACCTCCAGGTCGGACATGTCCTCCATGACGAGGGCGTAGTTGTCGCTGTCGTAGCCGAGGATCGCCGGGATCTTGTCGGGGGCGACCCGTGCGACCTGCTCGTACGCCCGGGCCTCCGCGTCGGCGCGCTCGGGGCTCATCGGCCAGGAGGGTCCGGCGACCCGTACCCAGGGCAGCGCCTGCTTGACGGCGAGGCTGCGGGTGCCGTCGGCGGAGGAGGCGAGGAAGACCCGGTTCATGTTGCCGTCCGACACCTCGCGGACGTGGATGTCGGTCACGTCCGCCCAGTGGCCGCGCTCGTGCAGGTAGCCGGGGATGTCGTCGGTCTCCAGGATGCGGTAGCCCATCGTACGAACTCCTCGAACTTCCTTATGCGGTGCGGCGCTTGGACAGGGTGAAGCTGAAGACCAGGGCGAGGATGAGGACCGCGCCCTCGACGACGTCCTGGGTGTAGTACGGCAGGCCCTTGATGGTCAGGCCGGTGGTGATGATGCCGATCAGCACCGCGCCGAGGGCCGTGCCCCAGACGTTGGGGCGGCCCCGGCCGAGCACCGAGGTGCCGACGAGGGCCACGGCCACCGCCTCCAGCAGCTGGGACGTACCGGCGGACACGTCGCCCTGGCCGATCCGGGACGCCAGGATCAGGCCGCCGATGGAGGCGAGGACGCCGGAGAGGACGTAGGCGAGGGCCCGGTACGCGCCGACGCGGATGCCCGCGAGGCGGGAGGCCTCGGGGTTGGCGCCGATGGCGTACAGGACGCGGCCCCAGCGGGTGCGGGCCAGGAAGACCCAGGCGATCACCGTCAGCGCGCCGAAGATCAGCACGGAGATGGGGATGCCGAGGAGCGTGCCGCGGTCGATGCGCAGGAAGCCGTCGGTGAACTTGCCGGGGGCTGTGGAGCCGTCGGACTCGGTCATGCCGGCGGAGATGGACTGGCCGTCGACGAGGACGAGTTTGGTGCCCTGGACGACGAACAGCATGCCCAGGGTGGCGAGCATGTCCGGGATCTTCAGCACCACGATGAGCACCGCGTTCAGCAGTCCGACCAGGGCGCCGGCGGCGATCACGGCGAGGATCGCGACCGTGCCGACCTGGTTGTACGTCACCATCGTCTTCGCGGCGACGGTGACCCCGAGCCCGGCGACCGCGCCGACGGACATGTCCATGCCGCCGACGGCCATGGTGAGGGTGACGCCGAGGCCGAGGATCGCGGCGACGGAGACGTACCGCAGGGTGTCGAGCATCGTCGCCGATTCCCGGAAGGAGCCCTCGCTCAGCGCGAAGTACAGGAAGAGCGCGACCGTGACGAAGATGAAGCCGTACTTGATGACGGCGTTCTGGACGCGCGGGCCGAGGCCGTCCGCGGGGCCGGTCACCGGCTTCGTGGGGACCTCGGTGCTCTGGGTGGTGGTCATGGCGTACTTCCTGCCGTGGCTTCGTGTGCGGCTTCGTGCGGGGCGGGCATCACACGGACGCCGAGATGGTCTGGATCACGCGGTCGCGTTCCGCGTCCTCGCCGTACGCGTCGAGGTGGATCTCGCCGGCCGCCAGCACGACGACCCGGTCGGCGATCTCCAGGACCTCGTCCACGTCGGCGGAGAGCACGAGGACGGCGGCGCCCTCGGCGGCCAGCGCACGCGCCCGGCGCCCGATGTCGCGCCGCGCGCCGATGTCCACGCCACGGAACGGCTCGTCCAGGATGAGGACACGTGGGGTCTCGGCGAGCCAGCGGCCGACGACCACCTTCTGCTGGTTGCCGCCGGAGAGTTCCTCGACCGTGCTGTGCTCGTCGCGGGCGACGACCCCGAGCGCGTCGATGGTCTCGCGGCCGAGTGCGTCCTCCCGCCCGGTGTTCACGAGCCCGGCCCGGGACAGCGACCTGAGGAACGGCAGCGAGATGTTCTGCGCCACCGACCAGCCGGGGACGAGCGCGTCGGTGTGCCGGTCCTCGGGGACGAGGTGGACACCGGCGCGGATCGCGTCGGACGGACGGCGGGGCGCGTACCGCTCGCCGTCGAGTTCGACCGTGCCGCTGGTGAAGGGCTCGGCACCGAAGAGACCGCGGGCCAGTTCGGTCTTGCCCGCGCCCAACAGGCCCACGACGCCCGTGACGTCACCGGCGCGCAGGTCCAGGTCGAGGGGCGCGCGGCCGTCGAAGAGGTGGACGCCGCGCAGGCCGAGGACGACGTCTCCATGGTCGGCGCCGCGCTGCGGGCGGGCGCTGGTCGCCTCGTGGGCCTGGGCGAGCATCGCGCGCAGGGCGCTGTCCCAGTCGAAGGGCTTGACCTGGTCGTCGGTGAGACCGCCGTCCCGCAGGACGACCAGCCGGTCGGCGAGCGCGTCGATCTCGCCGAGGCGGTGGGAGACGTAGAGGACGGCGATGCCCTCGTCGCGCATCCTCTCGACGAGGGCGAAGAGCCGCTCGGCCTCGGCGGCGGAGAGTGCCGAGGTGGGTTCGTCGAGGATGAGCAGCCGGGGGCGGGTGGCGAGCGCGCGGGCCAGGATGAGCAACTGGCGGTCGGAGATGCCCAGTTCGGTGACGTCCCGGCGCAACACGGCGTCGCTCCAGCCGAGTCCGAGCGCGGCCTGGATCTCGCGGGCGCGGGCCAGCATGCGGCGGCCGTTGAGGAACGGGTTGCCGCGGCGCTGGGCCAGCTCCTCGAAGACCAGGTTCTCGGCGACGGTGAGGCCGGGCACGATGCCCTCGCCGATCCGCTGGTGGACGGTCTGGATGCCCAACTGCCGGGCGGCGAGCGGCGACTGGAGCGCTGCGGGCTCCCCGGCGACCCGCACCTCCCCGCCGTGGCCGGTGTGCACGCCCGACAGGATCTTGATCAGTGTGGACTTGCCCGCGCCGTTCGCGCCGAGCAGCGCGACCACGCTGCCCGGTGCGATGTCGAGGGAGACGGAGGCCAGTACCGTCTTGCCGCCGAAGGCCATGCTGACGTCGCGGAGTGAGACCGCGGCGTCGGCGGCCGTGACGTCAACCGCCTTGTCAGTGGGCGACATTGGGGATCCAGTCCGCGGTGCTCACCTTGGAGAGGTTCAGGGCGGGCAGGGCCGCGCGCAGCTGGTCCATGTTCTCGATCTTGTTCTTGCGCAGGAAGTCCTGGGTGATGGCGACGGCCGGGAAGTCGACCGAGGTCTTGTTCAGGCTGCCCGCCAGCTCAAGGGCGGTCGTGCGGACGACCGCGGCGCCGACCGCCGAGGGGTCGGTGCCCGCGGTGGCGACCCATGGGCTGTCCTTCGCGGTCATGTTCTGGATGTCGGCGTTGGAGACGTCAGCCCCGAAGACCTTCACCTTGCTCTGCAACTTCTTGTTCTGCACGGCGAGGACGGTGCCCTTGGCCAGCTCGTCGTAGGGGGCGAACACGCCCACCACGTCGGAGTGCTGGGTGAGGGCGGCGGAGACCAGCGGCACGTTGTCGGTGGCCGTGGAGTCGGTGACCTTGCCGACCTTGAACTGCTGCTTCCAGCCGTTGGCGTCGACCGCGGTCTTCCAGACGGAGTTGCGCTTGTCTAGGGCCGCGTAGCCGGCCACGTTGACGTAGCCGACGTTGGCGTTCTTGCCGACGGTCCCGGCCATCACGTCGAGGACGGCCTTCGCCATGCTGGCGTCGTCCTGCTCGGTGCTGACCACGGACTTGTTGGTCTGGTCGACGTCGTAGACGACGACCTTGATGCCCTTCTTCACGGCCTGGTCGATCTCGGGCTGGATCGTCGAGGGGAAGCCGTGGTCGACGATGATCGCCTGTGCGCCGGAGTTGATCGCCGAGGACAGGTCGGTGGCCTGCTTGGCGTTGTCGGCCTGCGCGTCGTACACCGTCAGGTCGATACCGAGGGCCTTGGCCTGTGCCTTCGCGCCGTTGCCCCACTGCTCGAAGTAGTCGCCCGCGCCGCTCTGCCGCACCAGCGCCACCTTGACGGTGCCCTTGCTGAAGGGGGCCGGCTTCTTGCCCGTGGCCGCCGAGGCCGAGGCCGCGGTGGTGTCGCCGCTCTTCGAGGCGTCCGTGGACTGCGAGCAGCCCGCCAGCAGAAGGGCGGAGACGGAGGCCAGCGAGAGCGCGGCGAGGGGGACGCGGGTACGGGACATGAGGGGCTCCTGGTGCGGGGTACTGCCGAGATGAGAGCGAGCGGGGAGAAGGACGGAGTGCTCACCCGGAGCCGGGGGCGAAAACGCGCCGTCGCACGAGGGGTGCGCCACCGCGCGGGACGGTGGGACGGGCGGCGGACGGCCCGCGATGCGGGGCGTGCCGATGGCTCCGGAGGTGGTCAGCGACAGCTGGCTGTGGTCGACCGGAGCAAGTCCACGTACAGCCGCCGCACGAGCAGCAGCGTCTTCATAGGGAGATCATGAGAACGATTTCGGCCATTGGTCAAAGGAATGGAAGCGGTTTCTCACCACGTGAGACAACGACTACGTCACATCCGACCCCTCGACCGACGGCGGTTACCATCACATAACCGGCCCGACCCGGTACGACGGGTCCCGCTGTGCCCCTGCGCCTCCCTCACCGGTCCGGGCGCTCGTCCCAGCATCCGGACATCCCGCCCAGTTTTCGGAGTTCTCATGACGCTGCTCACCACCTGGTCCGAGTCCGGCCCCGAGACCCTCGTGCGCCGTACCGCCGACCCCGTCGAGATCGCCGCCGCGCTCGCCCCGATCGGCGTGCGCTACGAGCAGTGGCCGATCCGTGAGGACGTCCCGGCCGACGCCGACAGCGACACCGTGTTCGCCGCGTACGGCCCGGAGATCGACAAGCTCAACGCCGAAGAGGGCTTCACCACCGTCGACGTGCTCGGCCTGCACCCCAGCGACGACCCCGAGTACCCGGCGAAGGCGGCCGGCGCCCGCGCGAAGTTCCTCCAGGAGCACACGCACGACGACGATGACGAGGTCCGCTTCTTCGTCTCCGGCTCCGGCATCTTCTACCTGCACGTGAACGGCGAAGTGCACGCCGTCTACTGCGAGAAGGGCGACCTGCTGGGCGTGCCGCGCGGCACCACCCACTGGTTCGACATGGGCACCAGGCCCGCCTTCACCGCGATCCGCTTCTTCCACGAGGAGGACGGCTGGGTCGGCAACTTCACCGGCTCGACCATCGCCTCGCGCTTCCCCGACTACGACACGATCGACGCGGGCTACCAGCGGGACAAGGCCGCCGCGTGACCTCGCGGTTCGCCGTGGACGCCGTCGTGCTCGACATCGAGGGCACCACGAGCGCCACGGGATTCGTCGTCGACGTCCTCTACCCGTACTCCCGCTCGCGCTTCGCCGCGCTGCTCTCCGAGCGGGCCGGCAATCCGGCCGTGGCCCGGGCGATCGCACAGGTCCGCGAGCTGACGGGCGACCCGGACGCCGACGCCGTACAGATCGAGAAGACGCTCAATGCCTGGCTCGACGAGGACCGCAAGGCCACCCCGCTCAAGACCCTCCAGGGCATCATCTGGTCCGAGGGCTTCGCCCGCGGCGACCTCGTCTCGCACTTCTACGACGACGTCGTACCGGCCCTGCGCGCCTGGCACGCGTCGGGCCTGCGGCTGTACGTCTACTCGTCCGGCTCGGTCGCCGCGCAGCGCGCGTGGTTCACGTCGAGCCCGGAGGGCGACCTCCTGCCGCTGGTCTCCGGTCTCTACGACACCGAGAACGCCGGCCCCAAGCAGGAGCCGGAGTCGTACCGCCGTATCGCGGAGGCGACCGGCGTCGAGCCGTCCCGGCTGCTCTTCCTCTCCGACCGGCCCGGCGAACTCGACGCGGCCGTGGCCGCGGGGTGGCACGCCGTGGGCGTACGGCGGCCGGGCGAACCGTATTTCGAGCAGGGCGTCGGCGACCACGCGGAGGCGGGGACGTTCGACGAGATCGGCATCACCAGTCCAAGGAGCACCACGTGACCACCGAAGCCACCGCACTCGACCTGACGGAGGCCGGCGCGGTCCTCGCCGCCGAGTCCGCCCGTTTCGCCTCCTTCGGCTGGATGCGGGGGACCTCCGGGAACCTGTCCGTGGTGCTGTCCCGGGAGCCGCTGCGGCTGGCCGTGACGGCGAGCGGGCAAGACAAAGGTGAACTGACGCCCGCCGACGTGGTGTTGGTGGACGGACACGGCGCGGCCGTGCGGGGCGGCAAGCCGTCCGCCGAGGCCGAACTGCACGCCCGGATCGCCGCGTTGACCGGCGCCGGCGCGGTGGTCCATGTGCACACCGTGGCGTCCGTCGCGATGGGACGCCGGGAGCCGGGCGGGATCGTCTTCAAGGACGTCGAGATGCTGAAGGGTGTAGGTCAGCCCGCGCACGACGTCGAGGTGACCCTGCCGGTCATCGCCAACAGCCAGGACATGAAGGTGCTCGGGGACCGTCTGGAGGCGGCGCGCGATCCTCGGATGCCGGCCGTTGTCGTCGCCGGGCACGGGCTGTACGTGTGGGGCGCCGATCCGCGTCAGGCGCGGCACCACACCGAAGTGGTGGAGTGGTTGCTGGAGTTGGAACTCACGCAGCGCTGACCGGAAGGAAGAGGGGACCCCTGCTCGCGCATTCCGGGGGTCCCCTTCCGCTACTTCAGGCGGTCGCCCGGGAGTTCACCCGCCGACACTTCCAGCACGCCCTGTTCCGTGACCAGGCCCGTCACCAGGCGGCCCGGTGTGACGTCGAACGCGGGGTTGTGCCCACGCGACTCCGCCGGGGCCGTGCGCACTCCCGACCACTCCAACACCTCGGCCTCGCCCCGGAGTTCGATGTGGATGTCGTCGCCGGTCTCCGTCGAGAGGTCGACCGTGGTGGTGGGGGCCGCCACCAGGAACGGGATGCCGGCGTCCGCGCAGGCCAGGGCTATGCCCACCGTGCCGACCTTGTTCGCGGTGTCGCCGTTGGCGGCTATGCGGTCCGCGCCGACGACGGCCGCGTCGACCTCGCCGCGCAGGATGGTGCCGGCGGCGGCGCCGTCGGCCTGGACGTAGTGCGGGATGCCTTCCTGGACCAACTCCCAGGCGGTGAGGCGTGATCCCTGGAGCAGGGGGCGCGTCTCGTCGGCGTAGACGACCTCCACCAGTCCACGCGCGTGGAGTTCGCGGATGACGCCGAGTGCGGTGCCCCAGCCGGCGGTGGCCAGCGCGCCCGTGTTGCAGTGCGTCAGGAGCCTCAACGGCCGGTCCACGCCGATCTTTTCGACCAGCCAGTCGGCGCCGGACGCGCCCATCGCACGGTTGGCGGCGACGTCCTCGCGCTGGACGGCCGTGGCCTCTTCGAGGACCGCGTCCAGCCCCTCGTCGAAGCGGGTCATGACCCGGTCCACGCACACCATGAGGTTGACCGCGGTGGGACGGGCCTCGCGGACGCGGGCGACGGCGGCACGTGTCTCGGCCTCCGTCCAGCCCTCCCGCTCGCCCTGGATGAGCGCGATCGCCACGCCGTACGCGCCCGCCGCGCCGATCGCGGGCGCGCCGCGCACCACGAGGCGCTGGATCGCGTCGACCAGCGTGTCCACATCGTGGACAGCCACTGTCTCGTTGCGCTGCGGGAGCAGGGTCTGGTCGATGAGCGCGAGGCCGCTGCCGGTCCAGTCGACGGCACGCAATTCCTGGGGCATAACGGGACACTCCTGCTGTTCCGATGATGTCGGACACCGTACATGACCTGCCAGAACCACAGTTCGAGACAGTCGAGCAGGTGTCTCAAAAGCAATGTTAAAGTCCAGCACCCGCAGCCCGAAGGCCGAGACGAAGGAGGGCGTGTGCTGTTCACCCTGCGTCGTTTCCTCGATCACGGCCGCTGCGCGAGCGACTGCTGTCGACGCTGACCTGTCCCTCTCGCGTCCACTCCCCGTCCCTCCCGTCTCACCATCTGGTCGCACGCGCTCCCGCCGGAGCGCGCCTTGCCGTACCCCGGAAGGTCCCCATGCTCCGCAGATCACGTCGTACCGTGCAGCTCGTCGCCGCCACCTCGCTCATGGTCACCGCCGCCACCGCCTGCAACGCGGCCGCGAAGACCGACGCCTCGGACAGCGCGAGCGGCGGCAGCGGAAAGTCGTTCACGCTGGTCACTCCGGACGCCGTCGGGCAGAACGAGTTCCTGAAGCTCGCCGTCACCGGCGTGAAGGCCGCCGCGAAGACGCACGACGGGACCGAGAAGGTCTACGAGTCGACGGACACCGCGTCCCAGCAGCAGAACGTGCAGGCCGCCGTGGACGCGGGCCCCAGCGTGATCGTGCTGGTCGGCTTCGAGTTCGCGGACCTCGTGGCACAGCAGGCGAAGGCGCACCCTCAGCAGCAGTTCCTGATGATCGACGCGTGCACGACGAAGACCTTCAAGAACGTCACCTGCGCCGTGTTCCGTGAGCACGAGGGTGTCTATCTCGCGGGCGCCGAGGCCGGGTTGCTCAGCAAGAGCGGCAAGGTCGGCGCGGTGGACGTGCTCGACACGCCTCAATTCCGGCGCTACAGCGACCCGTTCGCGGCCGGTGCCGAGAAGGTCGCCGCGAAGACGTCCGCGTCGACGCGCTTCGTCGGCGGCCAGTCCCCGTTCGACGACTCGGCGCGCGCCAAGGAGCAGGCCAACTCCCTGCTCGCCAAGGGCACCGACCAGATCATGGCAGCGGCGGCGGCCGGCAACTACGGCGTGTTCGAGGCCGCGAAGGCCAAGGGCGCGTTCGCGTACGGCGTCGACGTGAACCAGTGCGTCTCCTCCCCCGGCACGGTCGTCGACAACGTGATCAAGAAGACGGATGTCGCCGTGGAGAAGGGCGTCGAGCAGGTCCTCGCTGGCAGGACCGGCACCTCGGTGTCGTACGGCCTGAAGGAGGGCGGCATCAGCCTCACCGGCCTTGAGGCGGGCGTCGACTCGTCGAAGTGCGTGATCGCCCAGCACAAGGACGTCCTCACGAAGGTCGAGGCGCTGCGCGACCAGATCGTCTCCGGAAAGCTCAAGGTCGATGACCCCGCCGCCAGTTGAGCCGGCGGTCGAGCTCCGGGGCATCACCAAGCGGTTCCCCGGCACGCTCGCCAACGACTCCGTCGACCTGACCGTCCACCGCGGCGAGATCCACGCCCTGATGGGCGAGAACGGCGCGGGCAAGTCCACCCTCATGTCGGTCCTCTACGGCATGGAGCGCGCCGACGCCGGATCGATCCGGATCGACGGGCGCGAGGTGTCCTTCGGCGACCCGAGCGCCGCGATGGCCGCCGGGCTCGGCATGGTCCACCAGAGCTTCAAGCTGTTCGACTCGCTGACGGTCGCCGAGAACGTCGTCTACGCCGCCGAGCCGCGACGGTTCGGCCTGGTGGACCGGGCCTCGGCCCGCTGCCGGGTGCGGGAGCTGGCGGCGGAGCACGGGCTCGCCGTCGATCCGGACGCCCGGGTCGGCGAGCTGCCGGTCGGGCTGCGGCAGCGGGTGGAGATCCTGAAGCTGCTGCACCGGGGCGCCCGCACGCTGATCCTCGACGAGCCGACCGCCGTGCTCACACCGGCCGAGGCGGACGCCCTGTTCGCGGTCCTCAAGTCGCTGGCCGCGCAGGGCCGTACGGTGATCCTTGTCACCCACAAGCTGCGCGAGGTCCTCGAAGGCAGCGACAACGTGACCGTGCTGCGGGACGGCCGGGTGGTCGCCCGCCTGGTCACAGCGGACACCTCCGCCGACGAGATCGCGGCCGCGATGACCGGCCGCTCGGTCGACCTGGACCGTGTCCACGCGCCCGGGACACCCGGTGACGTGGTCCTGGACGTGAGCGACCTCACCACCGACTCTGTCCACGGAGTGGGACTCACCGTCCACGCCGGGGAGATCGTCGGCATCGCGGGCGTCGCGGGCAACGGCCAGAGCGAGCTGATCGAGGCCCTGGCCGGGCTGCGCCCGGTCGCCTCGGGCCGGGTCGCGCTCAAGGGCCGGGACATCACCCACGTCTCCGCCACCGAGCGCCGTGCGCGGGGTCTCGCCTATGTCCCGGAGGACCGGCACACGGTCGGTACGGCACCGGCGGCGTCCGTTGCGGACAACCTCGCGATGGGCCACCACCGAACGTCCCTGTCCAGCAGGGGACTTCTGCCGCCCGCGGCCGTACGCGCCCACGCCGGGCGGCTGATCGAGCGGTTCGGCATCAAGGCGGCCACCCCCGAGGTACCCGCGTCCGCGCTGTCCGGCGGCAATCTGCAGAAGCTGCTGATCGGCCGCGAACTCGCCCACGAGGCACCGCTGTTGCTCGTCGAGCAGCCCACGCGCGGGGTCGACATCGGCGCCATCCAGAACATCCACGACCAGATCGTCGCCTACCGCGACGCCGGTCACGCCGTCCTCCTCGTCTCCGCCGATCTCAGCGAGATCCGGGGCCTCGCGGACCGCGTCCTCGTGATGTACGAGGGCCGGGTCACGGCGACGTACCCGAAGGACGAGGCGGACGAACGGGCGCTGGGACTCGCCATGGCGGGCGGGACCGCAGCGCCGACGGAGGCCCTCGACTGACATGACACCCACTCAGATCCCGCGCACAGCAGGGGTGTTGCGCTCCCCCGTCACCTTCTCCGTGCTCGCGGGCCTGGTCATCGGCGCCCTGTTCCTGGTCGGCACCGGCGCGGACCCGTTCACGGCGTACGGCGCCGTCCTCACCGGCTCGCTCGGCGCGGACGGCATCGGCTCCACGCTGAGCACCGGCACCAGCGTGCTCGGCATGGCGCTCGCGCTGGCGATCCCGCTGCGCGCCGGGCTGATCAACCTCGGCGGCGACGGACAGCTGGTGCTGGGCGGCATCACGGCCGCCGTGACCGGCCTCTACTCGCCGCTGCCCGCACCGCTCACCGTCGCACTCGCGCTCATCGCGGGCATGGCGGCAGGCGCCGCCTACGCTGCCCTGGCCGCCCTGTGCGAGAACCGCCTCGGTGTCCCGCTGCTGGTCAGCAGCCTGCTGCTGAGCTACCCGGCGGTCTCGCTCGCCTCCTACCTGGCGCGCTACCCGCTGAAGGAGCCCGGCTCCAGCCTCCCCCAGACCCGGGCGATGCCGGACGGCGTGGCACTGCCCGCGTTCGGCGACTCGACGGTCACCATCGGGCTCGTCCTGGTCGCCCTCGCGGCAGCCGCCTACTGGTTCACCGACAGGCGCACGGCGTTCGGCTACGAGATCCGCATGACCGGTCTCAACTCCCGCTTCGCCGCCTACGCGGGCGTCGAACGCCGGGGCCTCACCCTCAAGTTGATGTCCGTCTCGGGCGCCCTGGCCGGACTCGTGGGCGCCATCGGGGTGTTGAGCTTCCCGTACCGCTTCGTGGACGGCTCGCTCACCGCACCGGGCTACACCTGGACGGGACTCACGGCCGCGCTGCTCGCCGCGGCGGCCCCGCTCGGCACGGTCGTCGCGTCCTTCTTCTTCGCCGTCCTCGCGGTCGGCGGCCTGGCGATGGAGCGCACGACCGAGGTGCCGCGCGAACTGACGCAGGTGCTCCAGGCCATCGTGATCGTGTTCCTCGCGGCCCGACTGCGCTTCCCCGGGCGGTGGTTCACGAGACGCACCCGCAAGGACCGGGACGACAGCGCTCAGGAATCCTCCCCGGGGACCGCTCAGCAGATCGGGGCCGTGTGATGTTCTTCGACTCCGATCTGCTGATGTCGGCGCTGCGCGCGCTGACCCCGATCCTGCTGGCCGCACTCGGCGGTGCCCTGTGCGAGCGGGCGGGGGTCTTCAACATCGGCCTCGAAGGCATGATGCTGATGGGCTGTTTCACGTCGGTGGCCACGAGCTGGTTCACGGGCAGTGCCTGGCTCGGTGTGCTCGCCGCCGCCCTCGCGGCAGCCGCGTACTCGCTGATCCTCGCCGTGGGTGCGGTGACCCTGCGCGGGGACGCGGTCGTGCTGGGAATCGCCATGAACCTCCTGGCGGTGGGGCTGACCAGTTTCCTGTTGCGTACGGTCTTCGGTGTGCAGGGCACCTTCGACGATCCGTCACTCGCCGGGCTGCCGTTGATCGGTGGCTTCACCCCGCTCGCCTATCTGGCGTTCGCCGCGGTCGCGGTGGCCGCGGTGCTGCTGTCCCGGCATGTGTGGGGGCTGCGGCTGCGCGGGGTCGGCGAGGCGCCGGACGCGGCGGCCACGCTCGGGGTGAACCCGGCGAAGTACAAGTACGCGGCCGTGCTCGTCTCCGGTGTCCTGTGCGGGCTCGCGGGGGCCCAACTCGCCCTCGGCAACGTCACGTTGTTCTCCGAGAACATGACGGCGGGCCGGGGCTGGATCGCGGTCGTGGCGGTGATGCTCGGCCGCGCGGCACCCGTCGGTGTGCTGCTCGCCGCGCTGCTCTTCGGTCTCGCCGAGGCCGCCGGCTTCCGCCTCCAGGGCGTCGGCCTGCCCCAACAGGCCACGGACGCCGCGCCGTACGTCGTGACCCTCGTCGCCCTCTTCCTCTCGACGGCCCGCCGCCGTCGCCGTATCGCCGACTCCCCCACCGGAGCTGTCACATGACGCAGGACCTGTTGCCCATCACCCGAATACCGCGCACGGGACTTCCCGCGCACGCGGTCGTCGTCGGCGACCCGGCGCGTTCCGCCGCCGTCGCCGCGCTGCTCGACGGTGCCGAGGAGGTGTCGTACCACCGCGAATACCGTGTGTTCAGCGGGAGTTGGAAGGGCCTGCCGGTCACCGTCGCCTCGCACGGGGTGGGCGGACCCGGCGCGATCCTGCTGTTCCAGGAGCTGGCGGACGCGGGCGTGCACACCTTCCTGCGCTTCGGCACGGCGGGCGCGATGAAGCCCGGCATCGGCGACGGCGACCTCGTCATCGCGGAGGCGGCCGTCCGCGACGACGGTGTCACCCAGCAGCTGCTGCCCCCGGAGTACCCGGCGGTCGCCGCCCCCGAGGCGGTCCTCGCCCTCCAGCGCGCGGCCCGCGCCGCCGACGCCCCGCACCACCGCGGCATCGTCTGGACCCGCGCGGCCTTCCAGCCCGGCCTCCTCCCCCTCTTCTCCTACGACGGCGCCGGGCTCGCGGCGATCGAGATGGAGCTCTCGGCGCTGCTGGTGACGGCCTCGCTGCGCGGGCTGGTCGCGGGCGGGGTGCTGGTCGTGGACGGCGCGAACGCCGACGAGCTCGTCGACGCGGAGGCCACCGGCGGCTACGACCCGCACCGGGACGTCGTCGCGGCGGGTGTCGAGCGGGGCGCGGTGGTGTCGCTGGAGGCGTTGCGGCTGCTGGCGGAGGAGTACCCGGCATGACCATCGACCTGTTGGTGCGCGGCGGGGACGTCCTGACCGTCGACGAGGCCGGAACGGTCGTACGGGACGGGGCGGTTGCCGTTCACGAGGGCGAGATCGTCGCCGTAGGACCGGCCGCGGAGCTGACCACTCGGTTCACGGCCGCGGAGTCCATCGACGCCGCGGGCTGTCTCGTCCTGCCGGGGCTGATCAACACGCACACGCATCTCGCGATGACGCTGCTGCGCGGTCGCGCCGACGACGTGACGCTCCAGGGCTTCCTGGAGAGGGTGTTGACGTGGGAGGCCGAGCTGCTGGGGCCGAAGAACGTGGCGGCGGCGGTGCGGCTCGCGGTCGCCGAGAGCGTACGGGCCGGGGTGACCTCGGCGCTCGACATGTACTGGTTCCACGAGGCGGCCGAGCAGGCGGCCCGCGAGGCGGGCTGGCGGCTGCACACGGGCCCCACCTTCATGGACGTGCCGAAGCCGCCGGACGGGATGCCGTACGAGCATCGACTGGACTGGGCGCGGAGGGACTTGGCGGCCCGGGGCGAGGCACACCACGGCACCCGCCCGGTCCTGTTCGCGCACTCGACCTACACCCTCGACCCCGGCCAGCTGGTCGAGATCGCCGCCCTGGCACGGGAGTTCGGGGCGCTGCTGCACATCCACGCGGCGGAGAACGCGACCGAGGTCGCCACCGTCGAGGTCAAGTACGGCAAGCGGCCCGTGGAGTTGCTCGACTCGCTGGGGCTGCTCGGTCCCGATCTGCTGCTCGCGCACGCCGTGGACCTGACCGGCCCGGAGATCGCGGCCCTGGCCCGCACCGGCACATCGGTCGCCCACTGCCCAGTGTCCAACCTGAAGTTGGGCTGCGGTATCGCGCCGGTGCCCCGGCTGCTCAGCGCGGGCGTCACCGTCGGACTCGGCACGGACGGCGCGGTCAGCTCCAACACCCTGGACGTGCTGGGCGCCGTACGACAGGCGGCCCTGGTGCACAAGGCGGGCGGCGACCCGACGGCCGTCGGTGCCGAACAGGCCGTACGGATGGCGACGATCGAGGGCGCGCGGGCGCTGGGGCTCGGGGAGCACCTGGGGTCCCTGGAGGCCGGCAAGCGGGCCGACCTGATCGTGCTGGACCTGGCGGCGCCGCATCTGCGCCCGCTGCACGACCCGTGGTCGACGCTCGCGTACGCCGCGCACTCGGCGGACGTACGGGACACCGTGGTGGACGGGCGGGTGCTCATGCGGAACCGGACACTCGCCACGCTGGACGAGGACGCGGCGCTCGCCGAGCTCGAAGCACTTGCCTGAGCTGTGCGTTTCCCTCCCGTTCAGCCCGCTGAACCCCCATAATGGGCCTGATACATCGGATGTCTGAAGAACAGGGAGGCCGGTCATGGCGGTCACCGACGAGGCGATCGAGAAGATCAAGGGAATGATCGTCTCCGGCGCGCTGCGGCCCGGGGACCGGCTGCCCAAGGAGAGCGAACTCGCCGCCGAACTGGGGCTGTCCCGCAACTCCCTGCGGGAGGCCGTGCGCGCCCTGTCGCTGATCCGCATCCTGGACGTGCGCCAGGGCGACGGGACCTACGTCACCAGCCTGGACCCCCAACTCCTGCTGGAGGCGCTGAGTTTCGTGGTGGACTTCCACCGCGACGACACCGTGCTGGAGTTCCTGGCCGTCCGGCGCATCCTGGAGCCGGCCGCCACGGCGATGGCGGCACTGCGCATCAGCGAGCAGCAACTGGCCGCGTTGAGCGCCCAGTTGGACGCGCTGGGCGGGGCGCCCTCGGTGGAGGAACTGGTCGCCTGCGACCTGGAGTTCCACCGGGGCATCGTGCGCAGTTCCGGCAACTCGGTGCTCTGCTCCCTGCTCGACGGGCTGTCCGGTCCCACCACGCGGGCCCGGATCTGGCGCGGGCTGACGCAGGAGGACGCGGTGAGCCGGACGCTGCACGAGCACCGGGCGATCCTCGGCGCGCTGCGCGACCGGGACGCGGAGGCCGCGCGGTCGTGGGCGACGGTGCACATCGCGAGTGTGGAGCAGTGGCTGCGTTCGAGCCTGTGATCGAGTGGGGCGCTCCGTCGATCCATCGGAGGAGTGACCGGCCGGCACGGGGCCGCACAGGATGGCGATCTTGTGTGTTCGAGCCGCTCGGACGGGGCAGGCATGGGTTCACTCCCCCGTGCAAGGGGGCTGCGGGCGCCCCCGTCGGACGCCGTAAGGTTGGGGCGTACGCGAGGACGGATCGGAAGGAGGCGCTGGGTGATCGAGCTGGAGGGGGTTCCCGAGCTGATCGACCCAGTGATGGTGGCCGCGTTCGAGGGCTGGAACGACGCCGGCGACGCCGCCTCCACCGCGGTCGCGCATCTGGACAAGGAGTGGAAGGGCGAGGTCTTCGCGGCGCTGGACGCCGAGGACTACTACGACTTCCAGGTCAACCGGCCCACGGTGTGGATGGACGCCGGAGTGCGAAAGATCACATGGCCGACGACGCGCCTCTCGGTGGTCCGGGTCGGCGGCGAGAAGCCGCGTGACCTCGTGCTCGTCCGGGGTATCGAGCCGTCCATGCGCTGGCGCTCGTTCTGCAACGAACTGCTCGGCTTCGCCCACGAGTTGGGCGTCGAGCTGGTGGTGATCCTGGGCGCGCTGCTCGGTGACACCCCGCACACCCGTCCCGTGCCGATCAGCGGGACCACGTCGGACTCGGACCTGGCGCAGCGGATGGACCTGGAGGAGACGAAGTACGAGGGTCCCACCGGGATCGTCGGCATCCTCCAGGAGGCGTGCACGCACGCGGGCGTACCGGCCGTGTCGCTGTGGGCGGCGGTGCCGCACTACGTGTCGCAGCCGCCCAACCCGAAGGCGACCCTGGCGCTGCTCAACCGCCTGGAGGACCTGATCGACGTGCGCATCCCGCTGGGCGAGCTGCCCGAGGACGCGCGCGCCTGGCAGGTCGGCGTGGACCAGCTGGCCGCCGAGGACAGCGAGGTCGCCGAGTACGTGCAGACGCTGGAGGAGGCCCGCGACACCGCGGAGCTGCCGGAGGCGTCGGGCGAGGCGATCGCGCGTGAGTTCGAGCGCTATCTGCGCAGACGCGACGGCGGCGGCCCGCAGCCCGGGGGCCATGCCACGGCGGACGGCAGCGACAGCGCGTCGTATCTCCGGGACAACCCGGGCGGCGGTCGGACGAAGCCGCAGCGGCCGGCGAAGCCCGACCCGGAACCGGAGACCGACGCGGACGGCCCGGACGACGCGGACTCCTCCGAGGAGTGAGTCCTTCCGCCAGATGAGTCCGTCCGCCGACAGGACATGAGACAGGGGCGGTTCCTCCCGGGTGGGAGGAACCGCCCCTGTGCTGTGAGCCGTTGCTACAGGGCCACACCCAACAGGGCGTCCACGGCACGGGAGACGACGCCGGGGGCGCCCTCGTCGCTGCCGCCCCGGTCCCGCTGGAAAGCCGCCCAGCGGTCGACCGCGGCGAGCGCGGCCGGGGCGTCCAGGTCGTTCGCGAGAGCTTCGCGCATCTCCTCGACGACCGTCAGCGCGGAGGGGCCGTCGGGCCGGGAGACGGCGGCACGCCAGCGCCCGAGCCGGGCGACCGCGTCCTCCAGGACCCCATCCGTCCACTCCCAGTCGGAGCGGTAGTGGTGGGCGTGCAGCGCGAGCCGTATGGCGGCCGGGTCGATGCCCTCGCGGCGCAGCGCGGAGACGAAGACGAGGTTGCCCCGGGACTTCGACATCTTCTCGCCGTGGAGACCGACCATGCCGGCGTGGACGTAGGCCTTGGCCATGGGGAACTCGCCGGTCAGCACCTGGGCGTGCGAGGCGCCCATCTCGTGGTGCGGGAAGGCGAGGTCGGAGCCGCCGCCCTGGACGTCGAAGCCCATGCCGAGGTGGTCGAGGGCGATCGCGACGCACTCGATGTGCCAGCCGGGCCGTCCCTGCCCGAGCGTGCCGCCGTCCCAGCTCGGCTCGCCCTCGCGGGCGGCCATCCAGAGCATCGGGTCGAGCGGGTTCTTCTTGCCCGGGCGGTCCGGGTCGCCGCCGCGCTCGGCGGAGAGCAGGCGCATCGCTGCCGCGTCGAGGCGGGAGACCTTGCCGAAGTTCGGGTCGGACTCGACGGAGAAGTAGATGTCGCCGTCGAGTTCGTAGGCGGCACCGGCGTCCCGCAGGCGCTCGACGAGCGGCACGATGCCCGGTATCGCCTCGACCGCGCCGATGTAGTGCTTCGGGGGCAGCATCCGCAGGGCGGTCATGTCCTCGCGGAAGAGCGCCGTCTCCTGCTCGGCGAGGGCCACCCAGTCGACGCCGTCGCGCACGGCGCGCTCCAGGAGCGGGTCGTCGACGTCGGTCACGTTCTGGACGTAGTGCACCTGCCGCTTGGTGTCGAGCCACACGCGCTGCACGAGGTCGAACGCGTTGTAGGTCGCCGCGTGTCCCATGTGGGTGGCGTCGTACGGCGTGATGCCGCAGACGTAGATACGGGCGACGGGACCGGTGTCCGGGGTGACCGGACCCCCGGTCGCGGTGTCGTGGATCCGGAGGTCGCGGCCCTTGCCGGGCAGGGCGGGGACCTCAGAAGCGGGCCAGGCATACATGTCATGAGCGTAACCGGACGGATGATCCGTTTACGAACCGGACCAGGCCGTATGGCCGGTAGGGCGCTCTTGCGCGCCCCCGCCCCGTGTGCAATCACACGGGCGGCCACGGAATGGCGGGCCACTCCCCACTCGGCTCGGGATGCTTCCCGTCCGCGAACAGCGCCTCGACCCGCGCGCGCGTGGCATCGAGTTCGGCCGCGGTGATCAGCTCGGCGAGCTTCCCGGCGAGACCGCCGCCGTCGCCCAGCGCCTCCCTGAGCCCCTGGAGGACGTCGACCGCCTCCGGGGTGAGGGGGTCGCCCGCCCAGCCCCACAGGAGGGTGCGCAGCTTGTTCTCGGCGTTGAAGGTGACCCCGTGGTCGATGCCGTAGAGGCGGCCCTCGTCGGCGGGCAGCAGATGGCCGCCCTTGCGGTCCGCGTTGTTGATGACCGCGTCGAGGACGGCGAGCCTCCGCAGCCGCTCGTCGTCGGCGTGCACCAGGAGGGCCGTCTTCCCCTCGCCGACCTCGGCGAAGGCGATGGCCTTCCAGCCCTCGCCGGGCTCCTCGGCGTCGACCAGGGCGAGCAGTTCGGACCCGGGCGCGGCCTCGATCCACAGCTGGCACATGCCCTCGCCGTGCGGCCCGTCGCGCAGCACGGTGGTGGGCACGAGGCCCCAGCCGGTCGCCTCGGAGACCTCGTAGGCGGCGACCTCGCGCTGGGCGAGGGTGCCGTCCGGGAAGTCCCACAGGGGGCGCTCCCCGGCGACGGGCTTGTACACGCAGGACGCCTCGCGGCCCTCGTACGTCACGGAGCAGAACAGCACCGCGTTCGAGGCCTCGCGGATGCGTCCGCGCACTGTCAGCTCACCCTTGGCGAGCAGCTCGGCCGTGGTCACGCTCCGCGGCGGTATCCGTTCTGGCGCGGACATACGTGTCCTTCCGGGTCGAGCGGGAGGCTGCACAGCGGGCAGGGCGGACGGCCGGCGTTGACGACGTCCAGGGCCCGCTTGGCGAAGGCGCGGGCCTGAGCTCCGGTGAGGCGGACCCGCAGCATCGGTGGGCCGTTCTCCTCGTCCTGGAGGAGGCGCTCCTCGGCCTCGGCGAGGTCCTCGTCGGTGTCGGCGTCGAGTTCGACGAGGGCCTGCGCCTCGACGATCATGCGCTGCTCCTCACCGTCCCAGGCGAGCGCCATGGTGCCGACGCGGAACTCCTCCTCGACGGGGGTCTCCAGCGGGCGGGTGTCGGAGATCTCGGTGGGGGTGACGGCCGGGACGGCCGCGCTGCCGCCACTGCGCCGTACGACCTCGTCCAGAAGCTCTTCCATGCGCTCGGCGAGCGCGGCGACCTGCGTCTTCTCCAGGGCCACGCTGGTCACCCGAGGACCGGAGGCGGCCTGGAGGAAGAACGTACGGCGCCCGGGCAGTCCGACCGTGCCGGCTACGAAGCGGTCCGGCGGATCGTAGAGGAACACCTGACGGGACACGTCCTGTCTCCATTGGAATCGACTGCTGACAAGTGGGGCGCTACTGCGACCGCTTCACCCTACTGCGGCCGACGATCACGGTGCGCCCGCGCCGCCCCCGACCGGGGCGTCGTCGCCCGGCGGCACCTCGCGCGGCGCCAGGGACGCGAGATCACCCGTGTCCCCGAGCCGGACGAGAAAAGGCCTGAGACGGGTGTAACGGATCGCTGTGATGGAACACGGTTCTACGGAGATCCGCTGGAAGAGGTCGAGATGAAGTCCGAGTGCGTCCGCGACGAGGGACTTGATGATGTCGCCGTGCGAACACATGAGATAGACGGCGTCGGAGCCGTGATCGCGCTCCACGCGCGCGTTCCACTCGCGTACGGCCTCGGCCGCGCGGGTCTGCATCGAGCGCATCGACTCGCCGCCGGGGAACGCCGCCGACGAGGGGTGCGACTGGACGACCTCCATCAGGGGCTCGTCCTTGAGTTCGGCGAGCTTGCGGCCGGACCAGTCGCCGTAATGGCACTCCCCGATCCGCTCCTCGGTGTGCAGCCGCAGGTCGGGGCGGGCGTCCAGGAGGGGCTTGAGCGTCTCCTGGCAGCGTTGCAGCGGGCTGGTGACGACCTCGGCGATCGGCAGCTCGGCGAGCCGCCCGGGGAGCGCGGCGGCCTGGGCGTTGCCGCGCTCGTCGAGGGCGACACCGGGCGTCCAGCCGGCGAGCACTCCCCCGGTGTTGGCGGTCGAACGTCCGTGCCGGACAAGGATCAACGTGGGCATGTGGCCAAGGGTAGGCGTACGCGCGGGTGCGCCTTCGGCCGGACGGCAGGAGAATACGCACCGTGATCGTCGACTACGCCATCTACCGTGACGGACGCCGGACGGAGGGCCCCGGCGACTTCTCCGACGGCCTCGACCACTGCCGCCGGGAGCGCGACGCCTTCGTGTGGGTCGGCCTCTACGAGCCCACGGAGAAGGAGTTCGACAAGGTCACCGAGGAGTTCGGGCTGCACCCGCTGGCCGTCGAGGACGCCCTGACCGCCCATCAGCGGCCCAAGATGGAGGTCTACGACGACTCGCTCTTCGTGGTCCTCAAGCCGGTCGGCTACGAGGCGGACAGCGACGTGGTCACCTCCGGCGAGGTCATGGTCTTCGTCGGCGACTCCTTCGTGGTCACCGTCCGGCACGGCGAGGAGGCGCCCCTGGCGGCCGTACGGCACCGCCTGGAGGAGGAGCCGGAGATGCTGCGGCACGGGCCGACGGCGGTGCTGTACTCGATCGCGGACGCGGTGGTCGACCACTACGTGGACGTGGCGGGCGAGTTGCAGACCGACCTGGAGGAGCTGGAGGCGGCGGTGTTCTCGCCGACCGGCGGCGGCTCGCGGACGACGGCTTCGCGGATCTACGCCTTCAAGCGGCAGATCCTGGAGTTCCGCCGGGCCACGGGACCGCTGGCGCAGCCGCTGACCCGGCTCGCGGGTGTCGGGCTCGCCGCGGACCGGGTGCCCTTCGTGAACGACAAGTCGCGGCCGTTCTTCCGTGACGTCAACGACCACCTGACGAAGGTCAACGAGTCCGTGGAGGGCCTGGACCGGCTGGTCTCGGACGTCCTGTCGGCCCACCTCGCGCAGACCAGCGTGCGGCAGAACGACGACATGCGGAAGATCTCCGGCTGGGCCGCCATGGCCGCGGTCCCCACGATGATCGCGGGGATCTACGGCATGAACTTCGACCACATGCCGGAGCTGCACTGGCTGTGGGGGTACCCGGCGGTGATCCTGCTGATGGCCGCCCTGGAGGTGCTGCTGTACCGGACGTTCAAGCGGCGCGGCTGGCTGTAGGGCGCTCGGGCCCAATCCCGGGGTCAGGCGAACTCAGGGGCCGCGGCGGCCGGTCCGCCGAGGGCGTCGCGGTGTTCCGGCATCCTCAGGGACACCATCCGCCGCCAGCCGCCGAGCCGTTCATACGCGTACACCGCGTGGATGCCGGCGGCGAGCGCGGCCGACTTGGCGCGGGACCAGCCGAGGACGCGTCCCATGTGGGCCATCACCGCGAGGCTGACGTCCCGGTAGATCCGGATCTCGGCCAACGCGCACTGCCGGAGCGCGCGTTGGATGGCACGGCCGTGTCCCGCGGCGGCGAAGCGCAGCAACTCCTCGTGGCAGTAGGCGAGATGGTTGTCCTCGTCGTTCGAGATCATCCGTACCGCGCGGCCCAGGTCGGGGTGGTCGGCGAAGTGCCTGCGCAGGAGGTCCATCTGCTCGGAGGCGCGCTGTTCGGTGACCCGGCTGTGCGCGAGGTAGGTGACGACGTCCTGGACGGTCAGGGCCGCCTCGCCCTTGAGCTTCTCGTGCGCGAGACCGATGCCGTGCCGCTCCAGGAGCATCGTGTAGTCGGTGTCGGCGGGCACCCGGACCGGTTCGAGGCCGCGCTTCCTGAGAAGGGCGCCGAAGATGCGCCCGTGCTTGTCCTCGTCGGCGCCGTGCCGGCTGATCTTGGGGGCGAGGTGACGTTCGCTCGGCGGGACGAGGACGGCGATGCGCCCGTTCTCCCAGCCGCCCTGGGACTCGCCGCTGGCCGCGATGGAACAGAACAGCCGGAACGACTCGTCGTTGTCGAGGATCTCCTGGAACAGACTCTTGGCCGAAAGCATCTGAAGGCACCTCCATGCAGGATTCCGCCGCATACCGCAAAGAACGAGTCAAATGCGGCATCAGAGGTGCTGCAACAGCAGTGTCGGACAACTCCGCCAAAAGAGGGACTACGGATGTGCCGTCGAGGGCGTAACCGCGCGGGCCGCCGCGCGTTGTTCCCCGTGACGGCCGTGGCGGGGAAGACCCCCCGAGCCCCCACCACGGCCGTAGAAAACTTCCGTGCCGCGAAGGCGCGTCACGCGAGACCGGCGCGCTCCAGTGCTTCGGTTCCGGCGCGCAGGGCGGCGAGGCGCTCGTCCAGGGTCCAGCCGGCCGGGGCGAGCGTCAGGGTGGTGACACCGGCCGCCGCGTACTCCTTCATCCGGTCCGCGATGCGGTCCACGGAACCCAGCAGCGTCGTCTTGTCGATCAGGTCGTGCGGGATCGCCGCCGCGGCGCCTTCCTTGTCGCCGGACAGGTACTTGTCCTGGATCTCGGCGGCGGCAGCCTCGAAGCCCATGCGCCGGGCCTGCTTGTTGTAGAAGTTCTGCTGCCGGCTGCCCATGCCGCCGACGTAGAGCGCGGTGTACGGGCGGAAGGTGTCGGCGAGCTTCTCGACGTCCTTGTCCTCGCCGAGGGCGAGCGGGAGCGTCGGGACGATGTCGAAGCCCTCCAGGGTCTTCCCCGCCTTCTCGCGCCCGGCCCGCAGATGCCGTACGGCGGTGTCCTCCAGGTGCTCGGCCGAGGGGAAGATCAGCAGCGCGCCGTCGGCGATCTCACCGGTCTGCTCCAGGTTCTTCGGGCCGATCGCCGCGATGTAGAGCGGGATGTGCTCGCGCTCCGGGTGCACGGTCAGCTTGAGGGGCTTGCCCGGGCCGCCGGGCAGCGGCAGCGTCCAGTGCTCGCCGTCGTAGGACAGGCGCTCGCGGGTCATCGCCTTGCGGACGATCTCGACGTACTCACGCGTGCGTGCCAGCGGCTTGTCGAACTTGACGCCGTACCAGCCCTCGGAGACCTGCGGGCCGGAGACACCGAGGCCCAGGCGGAAACGGCCGCCGGAGAGGGAGTCGAGGGTCGCGGCGGTCATCGCCGTCATAGCGGGCTGGCGGGCCGGGATCTGGAAGATGGCCGAGCCGACGTCGATGCGCTCGGTCTGCGCGGCGACCCAGGTGAGCACCGTGGCCGCGTCGGAGCCATAGGCCTCGGCGGCCCAGCACACCGCGTAGCCGAGGCGGTCGGCCTCCCGCGCCACGGCGAGGTTGTCGCCGTCCATTCCGGCACCCCAGTAGCCGAGGTTGATCCCGAGCTGCATGGCAGACCCCTTACCGATCAGTAACGTCGCTGTTGTGCCGACCCTAGCGCGCGGGGGTGCGGGCGGACAGGACGGGTGGCGGTGAGCGATCACGGAGCGTGCCGCGGGAGGGACTGTGGATCATCGTGGAAATCGGTTATCCACAGGCCACCACACCGCAGGTTCAGGCCAGTAATCTCGGCGTTCATGGAGCAGAGGCATCTCGGCCGTACCGGCCTTCGTGTGTCCCGGATCGGACTCGGCACCCTCACGTGGGGGCGCGACACCGACGAGCATGACGCCGCGGACCTCTTGAAGGCGTTCTGGGAGGCCGGCGGCACCCTCGTCGACACGGCGGACGTGTACGGCGACGGGGAGGCCGAGTACCTGCTCGGACAGCTCATAGAAGGGCTCGTGCCGCGCCGGGACCTGGTCATCTCGACGAAGGCGGGGAGCGTACCCGACCCCGACCGCCGCTTCGACGGCTCGCGCGGCCATCTCCTCGCCGCGCTGGACGCCTCGCTGGCCCGCCTCGGCACGGACTACGTCGACGTGTGGCACATCCACGCCTACGACCCGTTCACGCCGCTGGAGGAGACCCTCCAGGCCCTCGACCTGGCGGTCAGCAGCGGGCGTGCGCGGTACGCGGGCGTGTCGAACTACTGCGGCTGGCAGCTCGCCAAGGCGGCGACCTGGCAGCTGGCGGCGCCGGGCACGCGGACGCGGCTGGCGAGCACGCAGCTGGAGTACTCACTGCTCCAGCGGGGCGTGGAGCGCGAGGTGCTGCCGGCCGCGCTCGACCTGGGCATCGGCCTGCTGCCCTCCTCGCCGCTCGGGCGCGGAGTCCTCACCGGCAAGTACCGGCACGCGACGCCTGCCGACTCCCGGGGCGCCTCGGAGCACATGGCGCCCTTCGTCGCGCCGTACCTCGACGACACGGCGACCCGCATCGTGGACGCGGTGACGACGGCCGCGGACGGGCTCGCGGTGACGCCCCTCCAGGTCGCCCTCGCCTGGGTCCGCGACCGGCCCGGGGTGGCCGCCCCGATCGTCGGCGCGCGCAACGCGCAGCAGCTCACGGCCGCATTGTCAGTGGAGGCCCTTAGTCTTCCTGACGAGATCTGCCGAGCGCTCGACGATGTGTCGGCGCCTCTGCACCGCTATCCCGATCACGACTGGAGCACGCTGTGAGCACGGATCCGGAGACCACGGAGACCTCGCCGTCCGAGGACACGGGCACGGATGCCGCGGGGGGCGCCGAGGGAGCGGGGGCGGACGTGACCTCGGACGCCGGGGAAGGCGCCGAGGGCACAGGTGAGGAGACGGCCGCGGAAGGCGCCGAGGGCACGGCGGCCGAGGACGCCGACGGCACCACTGACGCCAAGGCCGAAGCCGCGCCCGAACTGTCCGAGGCCGCAGCCGAGTTGCTGGCACAGCGGCTGGAGCGGGAGCGGATCGAGCGGCGGAAGGCGGAGAAGGCCGGGCCCATCGCGGCCGGGACCAAGCTCAGCGGGACGGCCGCCGACCTGCTCGCGGCGGTGCGGGCCGTGGAGAGCGGCGAGAAGCCCGTGACCACCCCCTTCGCCAAGCCGGACCCCGCCCCGCGCCGGTCGGCCGCCCCCGAGGCGGTCCGCCGCCCGCAGCCCGTCGCGGCCGACCCCGGCACCCCCGCGACCGAGACCGTCGAGTCCGTACGCCGGGTGCTGGCCGAGGGCGGCGCCCCCGAGACGCTCGCGGCGCAGGTCGCGGCGGCGCTCGGCGAAGGCGCCGACCACCAACTCCGCGAGGACCCTTGGCAGTTGCTCCGCGTCCCCGGTGTACGGCCTGAGCAGGCCGACGGGTTCGCGCGGGCGCTGCTCGGCGCCGAGTGCGCGCCGGACGACGAGCGGCGGGGCCGTGCGGTCACCGGCTGGCTGCTGGAGCAGGCGGCCCTGGCCGGTCATACGGCCCTGGAGGCCTCGGCGTTGACGGCCGCGCTGGCCAAGCAGGGCGTGCCCGACCCGGACGCGGCGACCCAGAACGCCATCGCGGAGGGTGAAGTGCTCGTCTTCCAGGACGCGTTGGACGAGCCTCCGGTCCCGGTGCAGCGCACGGACGAGGAGGACGAAGAGGTCCAGGAACGTCCGGTCCGGGTGCTGATCGGCCTGGAGCGGTACACGCTCGCCGAGGAGAGCCTCGCCGACGGGCTCGCCAAGCTGATCAACTCGGTGCCGAAGGAGGACGGTTCGGCGGCGGACTGGGAGCAGGCGGGTGCCGCCAAGGGCTCCACCGGCGAGCTGATCCGCGCGGTCGCGGGCCACGGCCTGGTCCTGCACACCGGCGGGGAGGCGTCCCTGGAGGAGCCGGCGGCACTGCTCCGCGCGGCGGCGGGTTTCGGGCTGCGCGTCTGGGCCGCCGCCCACAGCCCGGTCGGCCGGGACCGGTTCGCCGCGCTGCTCGCCGGGTCCGGCGCGGCTGCGGGGAGCGCGTCCGGGGGTTCGGGAGATCCCGGGTCCACCGCACCCGGTGGTCCCGCGTCCGACGCGCCGCGGGACCCGGCGACGGACGGCCCCGCGCCGGACAGCCCCGAGTCGGGCGACGGCCCCCGCGCCACCACCCTCGCCGGGCTCCTGTCCGGCGCCGAGGGCCCCGGGCGGGACGCGGACGGTGCCCTGGACCTGGATCTGCTGGTCGTGCTCGACGCGCCTCAACTGGACGTGGAGACGGCGGCGCTGCTCAGCGAGTCGCTGCCGGACGGCGCCCGGCTGGTGCTGGCCGGGGACCCGGCGGTGCTGTGGTCGGCGGGGCCCGGCCGGGTCTTCGCGGATCTGCTCGCGTCGAAGGCCTGCCCCCAGGTCGTCTCGCGGCGCCCGGATCTCGGCCCCGTGGGCGAGCTGGTCTCGGGCATCGGCATCGGTGAGCTGAACCAGGTGGAGGCCCCCGGCAAGGAGGTCGTGATCGTGCCGGTGCGGGACGCCGGTGAGGCCGTGCACCGGACCGTGCAACTCGTCGCCGACTCGGTGCCGCGCGTGATCGGCGTCCCGGCCGAGCAGACGGTGGTGATCACACCGGGCCACGGCGGCGCGGCGGGCACCCGCGCGCTGAACGTGGCGCTGAAGGAGCGGCTCAACCCCGGCCCCGGCCGCTTCGGCGGCTTCGACCCCGGCGACCGGATCGCGTACTCCCCCGCCCCGGGCCGTACGATCCCGGGCCGCGTGGTGAACGCCGACGCCGAGGGCCTGCACCTGGCGTGCGCCGGGGGACCCGTCGTCGTACCGAAGGAGCGGGTCGAGCAGTCCGTACGGCACGGGTGGGCGCTGACCGCACACCAGGCGGTGGGGACGCGGTGGCCCGCGGTGGTCGTGGTGCTACCGGGGGACGCGGCGCAGGCGCTCAGCCGGCCCTGGGTGTACACGGCGTTCAGCCGGGCCGACCGGCATCTGTCCGTCGTGCACGGCGTGGACCAGGCACTGCCCCGGGCCGTCGCCGAGGTCCCGGCCAAGCCGCGGACGACCCGGCTGCCGGTGCTGCTGCGACCGCAGGTGCCGGCGGAGGTCTGAGGGGCAGGGCAGGCGGCGGAGGTCTGAGCGACACGGCAGGTAGCGGGGGTCTGAGCGGCAGCGCAGGCAGCGGTGGCCACGTCACGGCGGTCCGAGCGGACAGCCGACCCTGAAGCCGACGCCGACGCCGACAGCCATGCTCGCACCCGCCGGGGTCCGAACGGACGACTGTCCCCCGCCGCCAGGTCACCGAGGTCCGGGCCGACAGCCGACAGCCACGGTCACCTCGCGGAGATCCTGGGCGGACAACCGACGGCGGCGGCCGTGGAGGGGTTGCCTCCACGGCCGCCGCCGTCGTCGTATCAGCTGGGCGCGTGCGGATCAGCGGTCCGCTTCCAGCGCCTCCAGGTCCTCGTCCTCGTCGAGATCGGCGTCCAGGTCGGGATCGAGTTCGTCCTCGATCTCGTCCTCCACCTCGTCGATGTCGTCGATCTCGTCGTTGATCTCGTCGTCGAAGACCGCGCTGACGTCGAAGCGGCAGACCACCCGCTGCGGATCGACCTGCTCGAAGGGGGCCTCCAGCCAGGCGCCGGGCTCGGCCGTCTCGTCGGCGGCGGTCACCCAGAGCGTGGAGTCGCCCTCCTCCAGGCCGAACTCCTTGGGGCGGGAGGCGATCTCGTCCGCCTCGAACTCGTCGAAGAGGATGCCGAGCGCGCCGTGGATCGTGGCGGAGGCCTCCGTGCCCGTGCCGTCGCCGACCGCGGCCTCGACCCGCTGCGCCTGGGCCAGCAGCCGCTGCGGCTCCGCCACGGCGTAGTCCCGGCGGATCAGCACGCTCACCGCGTTCGGCTCCTCGGGGCCGGTGTACGGCGGCAGGGAGTCGTCGGAACCGGGGATCTCGAAAGGCGTGACCTCGTCGTAACGGTCGTAGAGCAGCTCGTCGTAGACCTCGGCGGCGGCGGCGAGCTGGTTGAACGCCTCGTAGACGGCCGGGTCGTCCTCCCCCGACCGGGCTTCGACCGCGGCCAGGTGGCGGTCGAGCGCGGTCTTGACCGCCTCGGCGGCGGCGCGTACCTCGGCAGCGGTGGGCTGCGCAGCATCAGACATAGTGCAGACGCTATCCGTACCGGGGCTCTGCCCGCACAATAGATGCGATGCCGGAATACGAATTTGTCGACGTGTACGTACCGCGCGGGGTCTCCCGCAAGGACGCCACGCGTCTGCTGACGGACCATGCCGAGTACGGACACTGGGAATTGGACCGACTGAGCCTGCTGCGCGACGGGAGTCGCAGGGTGCGGCTGCGCCGGCGGATCATCCGCCAGGTGCGCGCCACGTGGTGAGCTGAGCCGGGCGAAACGGAGCGGGCCCCGACAGTGCGGGGCCCCTCCGTTGCGCAGATCACATCTCTCCGGGAGCTACATCGAGGCTCGCGCCTTGCGGTACAGCACCGCACCCGCGAGCAGCGCGCCCGCGCCGACCGGCAGGGCGAGGCCCAGCGGCAGTTCGCTGCCGGTGTGCGCGAGCTGGGCGCCGCCCTGGGACTGGACGCCGGACTGCGCACCGGGCCGGTTCACGTGCACGGAACCGATCGGCGTCTGACCGCCCTTGACCGGCGAGGTGCCCGGTGTGGTGGGGTGCGTGGGCGTGCCCGGGTGGCTCGGCGTCCCAGGGTGACCCGGCGTTCCGGGGTGGCCCGGCGTCCCCGGAGGGGTCGTGCCGTGGCCGCCGCCCGGAGGCGTGCCGGGGTGGTGGCCGCCGCCCGGGTGGTGACCGCCTCCGGGGTGATGCCCGCCCCCGCCCGGAGGGGTCCCGTGATGGCCACCCCCGTGGTGACCGCCTCCGTGGTGACCGCCACCGTGGTGACCGCCACCGTGGTGACCGCCACCGTGGTGACCGCCTCCGCCCGGAGGGGTCCCGTGGTCGCCGCCGCCCGGACTGCTCCCGTTCGCACAGTCGTTGCCGGTGGCCGCGTTGCCGATGCCGATGACGTCGACGCTGTTGCCGCAGACGTTAACCGGGACGTCGATCGGTACCTGGATGTGGTTGCCGGAGCCGACGCCGGGCGAGTTCGAGGCGTGTCCGCCGGCGTGCGAGCCCCCTGTGCCGCCGTGCGCGCCGTGTCCGCCCGAGCCCCCGTGGCTCCCGTGGCCACCGGAGCCGCCGTAGCCACCACCGCCGCCACTGCTCCCGCTCCCGCTGCCCCCGCCCTGGTTGGCGCACTTGTTGCCGACCGCCGGGTTGAGGAGTCCGACCACGTTCACGGTGTTGCCGCAGACGTTGACCGGCACATGCACCGGTGCCTGCACGGTGTTGCCGGAGAGCACGCCGGGCGAGTCCGCGCTGGAGCCGACAGCGCCCGAGTCGGCGTGGGCGACGCCGCCCGCGGCCGCGATCACCCCGGTCGCCGCCGCCACCGTCATCAAGCTTTTTCGAGTGACCTGTCGCATTGCTGTATTCCCCCCTGCCTTCATTCCTGACTGAATTCTTCGCGCGATTTCCCGCACAAAGGCCGTCGGCCCCGGAGCGCATGGCGCGCGCTCCGGGGCCGAGGACATGGTCACCCCTCAGAGGGACGACGTCACTTGTTGACGCAGACGTTGCCGAAGGCGGGGTTCAGCAGACCGATCACCGAGATCGTGTTGCCGCACACGTTCACCGGGACGTGCACGGGAACCTGGATGACGTTGCCGGAAACGACACCCGGGGAGTGCACGGCGGCACCCTGAGCGCCCGAGTCGGCGACGGCCAGACCCGCACCCGCGAGAACCAGGCCACCGGTGGCAGCCGCAGCGGCGACGACCTTCTTGATCATTATTCCTCCTTGTTGGCAAAAGCGATCTCGTGTTGCCGATCGCATCACCTGTAACGAGGAGGGAGTAATGGAGCTACGAGCTTATGAGCACATTCACTCGTCCCGGTGGATTCCGTACGCGCGGTCGAATTCCGGCGTCAACCGACGTCGACCGGTGTTGTGGCCAGGGTTTCGGGCCACGGTTTCGGGACGCGGCTACGGGATGCGGCCTTGGGACGCGGCTTCAGGACGCGTCGATGAACCGGTCCAGCACCCGCACCCCGAACTTCAGCCCGTCCACCGGCACCCGCTCGTCGACGCCGTGGAACATCCCCGCGAAGTCCAGCTCCGGCGGCAGCTTGAGCGGCGCGAAGCCGAAGCCCCGGATGCCCAGGTCGTCGAAGGACTTGGCGTCCGTACCGCCGGAGAGCATGTACGGGACGGCCTTCGCGGTCGGGTCCTCGGCGAGCAGCGAGGACTGCATGGCCTCGACGAGCGCGCCGTCGAAGGAGGTCTCCAGCGCCTTGTCCGAGTGCACGTCCTCCCGCTTGACCTTCGGGCCGAGGATGCGGTCGAGGTCGGCGAGGAACTCCTCCTCGTGGCCGGGCAGGAAGCGCCCGTCGACGTGGGCGGTGGCCTCGCCGGGGATGACGTTGACCTTGTAGCCGGCGTTCAGCTGCGTCGGGTTGGCGGTGTTGCTGAGGGTCGCGCCGATCAGCTTGGCGATGCCGCCGAGCCGGGCCAGCGTGGCCTCCATGTCCTCGGGGTCGAGGGGGGTGCCGAGCGCGTCGCCGAGTTCGTCGAGGAAGGCCCGGGTCGTCTTGGTGACCCGCACCGGGAACTTGTGCCGGCCGACGCGGGCGACGGCCTCGGACAGCTCGGTGATCGCGTTGTCCCGGTGGATCATCGAGCCGTGCCCGGCGGTGCCGGCCACGGTCAGCTTCATCCAGTGCATGCCCTTCTCGGCCGTCTGGATCAGATAGAGCCGCCGCTCCTCGCTCACCGTGAACGAGAACCCGCCGACCTCGCTGATGCCCTCGGTGACGCCGTCGAACAGTTCGCGGTGGTTGTCGACGAGGTGCCGCGCCCCGTACGTACCGCCCGCCTCCTCGTCCGCGAGGAAGGCGACCACGATGTCGCGCGGGGGCCTGCGCCCGCTGCGCAGCCGGTCGCGGACGACCGCCAGGGTCATCGCGTCCATGTCCTTCATGTCGACCGCGCCGCGCCCCCACACGCACCCGTCGGCGACCTCGCCGGAGAAGGGGTGGTGGGTCCAGTCCGCCGCGTTCGCCGGTACGACGTCCAGGTGGCCGTGGATGAGGAGGGCGGGCCGGGACGGGTCCGTGCCCTCGATCCTGGCCACCGTGGACGCGCGTCCGGGGTGCGACTCGAAGATCTTCGGTTCGAGGCCCACCTCGGCGAGCTGCTCGGCGACGTACTCGGCCGCCTTGCGCTCACCCGGGCCCGAGTGGTCGCCGTAGTTGCTGGTGTCGATCCGGATCAGCTCGCGGCAGAGGTCCACGACCTCGTCCTCACCGGTGACGCCCTTGGCCGTGCCCGTGTCGCTCACGCTGCTTCCTCCCACTGTCACTGCTGGTGGTCCTCCCTCATCCTCCCTCTCCCACGCCCCGCACCCCAAGGGCGGTCCCGGCCCGTCACACGCCGTTCACGCGGGACGGGGCCGGGCGGGGCGGCGACGGGGGGTGATCGGCCACCCCTGGAAGCCTGGTAATGTTTCCTTCGTCGCCGCGGGGGAAACCACGCGCGACAGACACCTTGTCCGGGTGGCGGAATGGCAGACGCGCTAGCTTGAGGTGCTAGTGCCCTTTATCGGGCGTGGGGGTTCAAGTCCCCCCTCGGACACACTCGACGGCGAGGGCCGCGACCAGCACTGGTCGCGGCCCTCGCCGCTTTTGTGGGGGATGTCTCCTTCGGCCTGAAGATCACCAGGTCAGAGCGTTGTCGCGCGCTCACGGAGCGCCCCCGTTCGGCCGCCCCGAGTGGCCGTCGGCAGGCCCGGAGCCTAGCGTCGTACTAAAATTTCCGGCTTGTTACGGAACGGAGCTGGAGCTGGACAACCCCAGGCATACCTGCGGGCCCGCCAGCACCCCGGAGATGTCCGGGTTCGAGACGCGAGGACCGATGGCAGCCATACACGAGAGCAGCGCTCTCGGGCTTGACGATGAGATCCGCACACAGTTCGGCGATACGGCACGCTTCTCCGCGGCGCCCGCCGCTTCGCCCCGCACTCTTGTCGACATTCTCGACGCGTCGGTGCGCTCGTATCCCGACGAACTCGCTCTGGACGACGGCACCGTCCGCCTGACCTACCGTGCGCTGGCCGCCGAGGTGGAGACCTTGCGCCGCGCCCTGGCCGCGGCCGGTGTCGGCCTCGGCGACCGGGTCGGCGTGCGTGTCCCCTCCGGGACCAACGATCTGTACGTCGCCATCCTCGCCGTGCTGGCCGCCGGTGCCGCCTATGTGCCCGTGGACGCCGAGGACCCGGACGAGCGGGCCGAGCTGGTGTTCGGCGAGGCCGACGTGCGGGCCGTCATCGGCGCCGGGCACGCGCTGACCGTGCTCGGACACAGCGAGGCCCCGGCCGCCCGGCCCGGTGTCGAGCAGGACGCGTGGATCATCTTCACCTCCGGCTCCACCGGCAAGCCCAAGGGCGTCGCCGTCACCCACCGCAGCGCGGCGGCCTTCGTGGACGCCGAGGCGGCCCTGTTCCTCACCGAGGACCCCATCGGTCCGGGTGACAGGGTCATGGCGGGGCTGTCCGTCGCGTTCGACGCGTCCTGCGAGGAGATGTGGCTGGCCTGGCGCTACGGCGCCTGTCTGGTGCCGGTGCCGCGCTCGCAGGTGCGCAGCGGCGCCGACCTCGGCCCGTGGCTGGTCGACCAGGACATCAGCGTCGTCTCGACCGTGCCGACGCTGGCCTCCCTGTGGGAGCCGGAGGCGCTGAACGACGTACGCCTGCTGATCTTCGGCGGTGAGGCCTGCCCGCCCGAGCTGGTGCAGCGGCTCGTCACCGAGGGGCGTGAGGTCTGGAACACCTACGGGCCGACCGAGGCGACCGTCGTGGCCTGTGCGTCCCTGATGACCGGCGACGAGCCGATCCGTATCGGACTGCCCCTGAACGGCTGGGAGTTGGCCGTCGTCGACGAGGCCGGGGTGCCCGTACCGATGGGCGGCAGTGGGCAGTTGGTGATCGGCGGGGTCGGTCTCGCCCGCTATCTGGACCCCGAGAAGGACGCGGAGAAGTACGCGCCCCTCGAATCGCTCGGCTGGGAACGGGCGTACCGCAGCGGCGACTTGGTCAAGGCGGAGCCCGAGGGGCTGGTCTTCCTTGGCCGGGCCGACGAGCAGATCAAGCTCGGCGGACGCCGGATCGAACTCGGCGAGGTGGACGCGGCGCTCCAGGCGCTGCCCGGTGTCGCCGGAGCGGCCGCCGCCGTGCGCACCGCGCGCAGCGGCAACCAGCTCCTCGTCGGCTATGTCGTCACCCAGGAGGGCTGGGACCAGGCCACCGCCGTCGAGAAGCTGCGGGCCGAACTCCCCGCCGCCCTCGTGCCGTTGATCGCGCCGGTCGAGGACCTCCCGACCCGCACGTCCGGCAAGGTCGACCGCAACGCGCTGCCCTGGCCGCTCGAGGGCCTGGAGACCGGCGGCGCCAAGGAGCAGCTCTACGGCACGGAGGCCTGGCTCGCGGAGCAGTGGGCCGAGGTGCTCGGCATCCCCGTGAGCAGCGCGGCCGACGACTTCTTCGCGATCGGCGGAAGCAGCCTGGCCGCCGCGCAGTTGACCACGCGGCTGCGCACCCGGTACCCGAGCGCGGCCGTCCTCGACATCTACCAGCAGCCGACGCTGCGCAAGTTGGCCCGGCACCTGGAGGACTCGGCGCAGGGCGACGGCACCGCGCGGCTGATCGCCCCGGTGCCGACCCGCGCCAAGGTGGTCCAACTCCTGGCGCTGATCCCCCTGTTCACGCTGGTCGGGCTGCGCTGGACGGTGGCGCTGGCCGCCCTCGGCAACGTACTGGGCGGCTACGCCTGGCTGCCGACCGCCTCCTGGTGGCTGGTCGCCACGGGCGCGCTGCTCTTCTTCAGCCCGCCCGGCCGGCTCGCGATCGCCGCCGGCGGCGCGCGCCTGCTGCTGCGCGGTGTGAAGCCGGGACGCTACGACCGCGGTGGCAGCGTCCATCTGCGGCTGTGGGCGGCGGAGCGGCTGGCCGAGTTCAGCGGGGCGACGTCCCTGACGGGCTCGTGGCTGGAGCGGTACGCGCGTGCCCTCGGCGCCAAGGTCGGCCAGGACGTCGATCTGCACTCCCTCCCGCCGGTCACCGGCATGCTCAAGCTGGGCCGCGGTGCCGCGGTCGAGTCCGAGGTGGACCTGTCCGGCTACTGGCTGGACGGCGACCGTCTGGAGATCGGCCCGGTCAAGGTCGGCGCGCACGCCGTCGTCGGCACGCGCAGCATGCTGTTCCCCGGCGCCCGGGTGGGCAAGCGGGCCGAGGTGGCGCCGGGTTCGGCCGTCACCGGCACGGTCCCGACCGGCCAGCGCTGGGCGGGCGCGCCCGCGGTCAAGCTCGGCAAGGCCAAGCACAACTGGCCCAAGCAGCGCCCGCAGCGGGGCACGTACTGGCGCGTGATGTACGGCGTGACGGGCTTCGCGCTGACCATGCTCCCCGTGGTCTCCGTCGCCGTATCGCTGCTGGTGGCGAGCGCGTTCATCGCGCCCGGTGACGGACTCGGCGGGGCCCTGCGGGGTGCGGCGGTCGCGCTGGTGCCCGCGACGCTGTCCTTCGGGCTGACGTACGCGCTGCTGATCCTGGTCGGGGTACGGCTGCTCAGCCTGGGGCTGCGTGAGGGTACGCACCCGACGCACAGCCGGATCGGCTGGCAGGCGTGGACCGTGACGCAGCTGATGGACCTGTCCCGCGAGACCCTGTTCCCGCTGTACGCCGGGCTCGCCACGCCGGTGTGGCTGCGCATGCTCGGCATGCGGATCGGGCGCGGTGCCGAGGTGTCGACCGTGCTCGCGCTGCCGAGCCTGACCACGGTCGGCGAGGGCGCGTTCCTGGCCGACGACACGCTGACCGCGCCGTACGAGCTCGGTGGCGGCTGGATGCGGATCGGGCGCGCCGAGATCGGGCGGCGGGCGTTCCTCGGGAACTCCGGGATGACCGCGCCCGGGCGGAGCGTGCCGGACGGCGGGCTCGTCGGGGTGCTGTCGGCGACGCCGAAGAAGGCGAAGAAGGGCACGTCGTACCTGGGGCTGCCGCCGGTGAAGCTGCCGCGCAGCACGAGCGGCGGCGACCAGAGCCGGACGTACGATCCGCCGGCCAAGCTGCTGTGGGCGCGCGGGCTGGTGGAGCTGTGCCGGATCGTGCCGGTGTTCTGCTCGGCGGGGCTTGCCGTGCTGACGGTGGCCGCGCTGTGCGCGCTGGGGGTGTGGGCGCCGCTGCTGTCGGGGCTCGTGCTGCTGGCGGTGGGCGCGCTGGCCGGGCTGGTCTCGATCGTGGCGAAGTGGCTGCTCGTGGGCCGGCACCGCGGTGACGAGCACCCGCTGTGGAGCGGTTACGTGTGGCGCAACGAGCTGGCCGACACCTTCGTCGAGGTGGTGGCGGTGCCGTGGCTGGCCGGTTCGGTGCCGGGCACTCCGCTGCTGACGGCCTGGCTGCGCGGGCTCGGGGCGCACATCGGCAGGGGCGTGTGGGTGGAGAGCTACTGGCTGCCCGAGACCGACCTGGTGACCCTGGAGGACGCCGCCACGGTGAACCGCGGCTGTGTGCTCCAGACCCACCTCTTCCACGACCGGATCTTGCGGACGGATACTGTGGTCCTCCGTGAGGGCGCGACGCTGGGTCCTGGCGGAATCGTCCTGCCCGGCAGCGAGGTGGGGGCCCGTACCACTCTGGGGCCCGCGTCGCTGGTGATGGCGGGGGAGTCCGTCCCGGACGACACCCGCTGGCTGGGCAATCCGATCGAGTCATGGCGATCCTGAACACAGGTCACGCGGCGTCGGCTTCGGAGGGCGGTGCACGGGTACGGGATACGAGCACAGCGCAGGGAGCAGACGCAGCAGTGACCGTTCAGCAGGCGGCGGGTCCGGACCCGTATTTCCCGGCAAACGGCGATGCCCGCTACCGGGTGCACCGCTATGAGCTCGCGCTGGACTACCGCCCCGGCCCCAACCGTCTCTCCGGCACGGCGCGCATCAACGCCATAGCGGGCCGTGCGCCGCTGCCCGAATTCCAGCTGAACCTGGGCGACTTCAAGATCGGCCGGATCCGGGTGGACGGCCGCCAGCCGCACTACACACACCGCGGCGGACGGCTCCGGGTGCGTCCGGCGAAGCCGCTGCGGGCCGGTGCCGCGTTCACCGTGGAGATCCACTGGTCGGGCAACCCCAAGCCGGTCGCCAGTCCCTGGGGCGGCCTCGGCTGGGAGGAGTTGACCGACGGGGCGCTGGTGGCGAGCCAGCCGATCGGGGCGCCGTCCTGGTACCCGTGCAACGACCGGCCCGCGGACAAGGCGTCGTACCAGATCTCGATCACGACGCCGTCGGCGTACGCGGTGGTGGCGGGCGGGCGGCTCCTCACCCGGACCACCAAGGCCTCCACGACCACGTGGGTGTACGAACAGTCCGCGCCGACGTCGAGTTATCTCGTCGGCCTGTCGATCGGCAAGTACCAGACGGTGCTGCTGGGCGACCCGGGTCTTGGCGGGGTCCCGCAGCACGGGCACATCCCGTCGGACCTGCTCCCCGAGTTCTCCAGGGACTTCGCGCGGCAGCCCGCGATGATGGAGCTGTTCCAGGACATCTTCGGGCCGTATCCGTTCGACGAGTACGCGGTCGTGGTGACGGAGGAGGAGCTCGATGTCCCCGTCGAGGCACAGGGGTTGTCGCTGTTCGGCGCCAACCACGTGGACGGGGCCCGGGGTTCGGAACGGCTCGTCGCGCACGAGCTGGCCCACCAGTGGTTCGGCAACAGCGTCTCCATCGCCGACTGGCGCCACATCTGGCTGAACGAGGGCTTCGCGAAGTACGCGGAGTGGCTGTGGTCCGAGCGCTCCGGTGGCCGCACGGCCCACCAACACGCCGCAGCCGCCCACCGGTTGCTCGCCACCCTCCCCCAGGACCTGCGGCTCGCCGACCCCGGCCGCAAGTCCATGTTCGACGACCGCCTCTACGAACGCGGCGGCGTCGCCGTCCACGCGGTGCGCTGCGCGCTCGGCGACATCGCGTTCTTCCGCATGCTGCGAGGGTGGACGACCCAGCACCGCAACGGCACGGTGACCACCGCGACGTTCACCTCTCACGCGTCCCGGTTCACCTCAGAGCCGTTGGACCAGCTCTTCGACGCGTGGGTGTACCGGGGGGCGTTGCCGCCGATGCCCTCGGCGGAGACGGGCATCGCGGTGTGAGCGGTGCGCCCCGTTGCCAACGGATGCTCCGCACCGCGAGTGTCGAGTTGACGGTGCATCAGGTGAGGTCACGGGGGTGATGTCATGGCAGCCGCATGGAGCCGGGGCTTCGCGGAGACGGGTGAGTGGCTGGAGGTCTACGGGGAGACCGAGCCGCGGTCCGTCCCGTTGGAGCAGATGTTCGCCACGGGACCGGACAGCGGGCGCCCTTTCACCGGGTATCTCTACGTGTGGTCGCTCGGGTACACCGGGGACGAAGCGCCGTCGGTGAAGGTGACGCTGCTGTTCCCGGCCGTGGGCGGCTGGCGGGTGAAGGACGTCCAGGCCGTGGTGTACCACCTGCCGCCGGTGGCGGACGAGCGGGCGTGGCGGACCACTCTGGCGAGGGACCTGCGGGCGGCCGGACCCGTCCTGGAGGCCGCCGGCAGGCTCACGGCCGAGCTGGCCGGCTTTCCCGAGATCAACGCGATGACGTCGGCCGCGGCCCATCTGAGGGCGCGCAGCGCGCCGCAGATGCGGGACGAGGAGTGGTTCGTCAGGCGGGTGCACCGCAGTCCCGGCGGAATCCTGCACCAGGGAGTCGAGTGGACGCTCCCGGCGAACTTCGTGCGGCAGATCGGGACCCGGGTCACCGGCGCCCTCCTCGTGGAGTTCATCGGTGCCGCTCCCGCGGACGAGGTCACCGACCCTCCCTGCGGGGAGCCGCTGCCGCTCCTGGCCTGCGCGACGCTCACCCGCGACAGGGAGACGCGGCTGCCCGAGGATGCCTACGTCCGGCTGCCCCTGCGCGTCACCCCCGAACGTCCGCGAGCGTAGCCCCGGCACAATATGCCCATGACCCCACGCACCACCTGCCCCTGCGGCCTCTCCCAGCCCTACGAAGAGTGCTGTGGCCGCTACCACTCGGGCCCCGCGACCGCCCCCACCGCCGAGGCCCTGATGCGCTCCCGCTACACCGCGTTCGTGCGGCTGGACGCGCCCTATCTGGTGCGCACCTGGCATCCGCGGACGCGTCCCGCCGCTCCCCTCGATCTCGATCCGGGGATGCGGTGGACGGGGCTGGAGATCATCGACAGGACCGGCGGGTCGGCGTTCCACTCCGCCGGGACGGTGACGTTCCGGGCCTCGTACCAGGGCGGGGCGATCCATGAGCGGAGTCGCTTCGAGCGGGTCGACGGGGCGTGGGTGTATCTCGACGGGGAGTTCCTGGAGTAGGGACAGCGAACACCCCAGGTCGCCTACGGGGCCAGGATGTCCAGTTCCTGGAGGGCGCCCACCGTGATCTCGCGGGTCAGGGTCTCGGCACGGACCGCGTCGCCCTCGCGGACCGCCTCCGCGACCTGCACGTGAAGGGTGACGGCGGCGGGGTCGGGGTCCTCGAACATGACCTCGTGGTGGGTGCGGCCCGCCAGGACCTCGGTGACGACGTCGCCCAGGCGGGCGAACATCTCGTTGCCCGAGGCGGTGAGGATCACCCGATGGAAGGCCACGTCGTGGACGAGGTAGGCCTCCAGCTGGTGGCCGCGCGAGTTGGCGACCATGCCGATCGCGCACTCGGTGAGTTCCGCGCACTGCTCGGCCGTGGCGTGCTTGGCGGCGAGGCCCGCCGCGATCGGCTCGACGGCGGAGCGCAGGACCGTGAGTGAGCGCAGTTGCCCGGGGCGGTCCGCGCCGGCCAGGCGCCAGCGGATGACCTGCGGGTCGTAGACGTTCCACTCGGCCTTGGGGCGCACCGTGACGCCGACCCTGCGGCGGGACTCGACGAGGTGCATGGATTCGAGGACGCGGACCGCCTCGCGCATCACGGAGCGGGAGACCTCGAAGTCCTTGGCGAGCTCGTCCGTGCGCAGGACACTGCCCGGCGGATAGGCGCCCGCGGTGATGGCGGGGCCGAGGGAGTCGAGTACGCGGCCGTGCAACCCGCGGCCCGGAGTGGTCATGCACTCAGCGTACGGGGCGCGTCACGGAACTAAAAAGTCAGACTTATATGTCACAGACTCTTGAATTCGTCGTACCTAATCGGTTTCAGTGGGTTCGACATCAGGTGTCGACGGAGACAGTGAGGCAGCCATGCGTACCCCCCATGTCGTCGTGGTCATGGGAGTGGCGGGCACCGGGAAGACCACCATCGGTCCCCTGCTCGCGGCCCGGCTCGGCGTTCCGTACGCCGAGGGCGACGACTTCCACCCGCCGGCCAACATCGCGAAGATGTCGGCCGGGCACCCGCTGACGGACGAGGACCGGTGGCCCTGGCTGGACGCCATCGGTTCCTGGGCGCACGGGCGCGCGGGACTCGGCGGGGTCGTCAGCAGCTCCGCGCTGAAGCGGTCGTACCGCGACCGGCTGCGCGCCGCGGCCCCCGGGGTCGTCTTCGTGCACCTCACCGGTGACCGCGCGCTCATCGAGAACCGTATGGCGCACCGGCACGGCCACTTCATGCCGACCGCGCTGCTCGACTCGCAGTTCGCCACGCTCCAGCCGCTGGAGGCGGACGAGGCGGGCGTCGCCGTGGACGTCACCGGCAGCCCGGAGCAGATCGCCGAACGGGCCATGACCGCGCTCGCGCAGGTTCCCGAGCCGACCGCCTAGTCCTCCCCGCCACCTCAACTCCCCATATCCGCAAGGAAAACACCGTGACCAGACTCAGCGTCGAGATGCTGGCAGCGGACCCCGTCGAGCCCATCACCTCGGCCGGACACGCTCAGCTGGGCATCGCCGTACTGGCGGGCATCGCCGTCATCGTCCTGCTCATCACCAAGTTCAAGATGCACGCCTTCCTGGCGCTGACCATCGGCTCGCTCGCGCTCGGCGCGTTCGCCGGGGCGCCGCTGGACAAGGTCATCACCAGCTTCAGCACCGGGCTCGGCTCCACCGTCGCCGGTGTGGGTGTCCTGATCGCGCTGGGCGCGATCCTCGGCAAGCTGCTCGCCGACTCGGGCGGCGCGGACCAGATCGTCGACACGATCCTCGCGAAGGCGAGCCCCCGGTCGATGCCGTGGGCGATGGTCCTGATCGCCTCCGTGATCGGCCTGCCGCTGTTCTTCGAGGTCGGCATCGTGCTGCTGATCCCGGTCGTCCTGATGGTCGCCAAGCGCGGCAACTACTCCCTGATGCGCATCGGCGTCCCGGCGCTGGCCGGTCTGTCGGTCATGCACGCGCTGATCCCGCCGCACCCCGGCCCGCTGGTCGCCGTCGACGCGGTCAAGGCCAACCTCGGTCTGACGCTGGCGCTCGGCGTGCTGGTCGCCATCCCGACCGTGATCATCGCGGGCCCCCTGTTCTCGAAGGTCGCCGCCCGCTGGGTGGACGTCCAGGCGCCCGAGCGGATGCTCCCGGCCCGCCCGTCCGAGGACGTGAAGAACCGTCCCGGCTTCGGCGCGACCCTCGCCACGATCCTGCTGCCGGTCGTGCTGATGCTCTCCAAGGCCCTGGTCGACATCATCATCGACGACCCCGCGCACACCGTGCAGCGCGTCTTCGACGTGATCGGCTCGCCGCTGATCGCGCTCCTCGCGGCCGTCATCGTCGGCATGTTCACGCTGGGCCGCCCGGCCGGGTTCACCAAGGACCGGCTCTCCACGACCGTCGAGAAGGGCCTGATGCCGATCGCGGGCATCCTGCTCATCGTCGGCGCGGGCGGCGGCTTCAAGCAGACGCTGATCGACTCCGGTGTCGGCCAGATGATCCTGGACATCTCCAAGGACTGGTCGATCCCGGCGCTGCTGCTGGCCTGGCTGATCGCGGTGGCGATCCGGCTCGCGACCGGTTCGGCGACGGTGGCCACCATCTCCGCGGCCGGTCTGGTCGCCCCGCTGGCCGCCGACATGTCGACCACCCACACCGCGCTGCTCGTGCTGGCGATCGGTGCGGGCTCCGTCTTCTTCAGCCATGTCAACGACGCCGGTTTCTGGCTGGTGAAGGAGTACTTCGGTCTGAGTGTCGGCCAGACCCTCAAGACCTGGTCGGTCATGGAGACGGTCATCTCGGTCGTCGGCGGCGGACTGGTCCTCCTCCTCTCGCTGATCATCTAGGGGTACGGGAATGAGTCACCCGCTCTTCGACATCAGCGGCCGTACGGCCCTGGTCACCGGTTCCAGCCGGGGCATCGGACTCGCCCTCGCCCGGGGCCTGTCCGAGGCCGGCTGCACGGTCGTCCTGAACGGCCGGAACGGCGAACGCCTCGCCGAGGCCGCCGCCGGACTCCACGGCGACATCCACACGGCGGCCTTCGACGTGACCGACGGTCCGTCGGTCGCCGCCGGGATCAGGGATGTCGAGGAGCGCGTCGGCCCGCTGGACATCCTGGTGAACAACGCGGGCATGCAACTGCGCGCCCCATTGCTGGAGTTCACCGACTCCGACTGGCACCGCATCGTCGACACCAACCTCACCAGCGCGTTCCTGGTCGGCCGTGAAGCGGCCCGCCGGATGACGGAACGCGGGCACGGGAAGATCATCAACATCTGCTCACTTCAGAGCGAGGTGGTCCGCCCCGGCATCGCGCCCTACGCGGCCACCAAGGGCGCCCTGAAGATGCTCACCAAGGGCATGTGCGCGGACTGGGGCCCGAGCGGAGTCCAGGTCAACGGCCTGGGCCCCGGCTACATCGAGACGGAACTCACCCAACCCCTGGTCCAGGACGAGGAGTTCAGCGCCTGGGTGCGCGGGCGGACGCCGGCAGGACGCTGGGGCCGTACGGAGGACCTGGTGGGCGGGGTGCTGTTCCTGGCGTCGCCCGCCGCGGACTTCGTGAGCGGACAGATCCTGTACGTCGACGGCGGCATGACGAGCGTGCTGTAGAGAACCGGGGGTCCGGACATGCTGGGTTGTGTGATTCACGGTCAGGACGACCTGCGGGTCGAGGAGTTGACGGCTCCGGCGCCCGGCCCCGGCCAGGCGCTGGTCACCGTCCGCTACGGCGGCGTCTGCGGCTCCGACCTCCACTACTGGCGCCACGGCGGCGTCGGCGACTTCCGCCTCAGGGAGCCGATGCTGCTCGGCCACGAGATCGTCGGCACGGTCCTGTCCTACGGCCCCGGGGCCACAGGTCCCGTCCCCGGTACGGCGGTCGCCGTGCACCCGGCCACTCCCTGCCGGGTGTGCCCCGAGTGCGTGGACGGCCGGCGCAACGTGTGCCGGGACACCGCGTACCTGGGCAGCGCGGCCCGCTTCCCGCACGTCCAGGGCGGTTTCGCGGCCCAGGTCACCGTCCCCGCGGAGCAGTTGAGGGCGCTCCCGGCCGGCCTGGAACCGCGCCGGGCCGCCCTCGCCGAACCGCTCTCCGTCGCCCTGCACGCCGTACGGCGGGCCGGGGACGTGACCGGACGCCATGTGCTGGTCACCGGCGCGGGCCCGATCGGCTGTCTGGTCGTCGCGGCGGCGAAGGCGGCCGGCGCGGCCCGGGTGACGGTGACCGACCTGCTCCCGGCGGCCCTTGAGTACGCCACGGCTGCCGGTGCCGACACCGTCGTACGGGCCGATGATCCGGACGACTCCGGGTGGCCGTCCGAGGTGGACGTGGCCGTCGAGGCGTCGGGGGTGGCGGCCGGGCTCGACACCTGTCTGCGGCTGGTGCGGCGGGGCGCGGTCGTCGTACAGCTCGGGATGCTGCCGCCGGGGCAGAGTCCGTTCGCCGGAAACCTGGTCGTCAGCAGGGAGATCGAGCTCCGGGGCGCGTTCCGCTTCGACTCGGAGTTCGACGACGCGCTGCGACTCCTCGCCGTGGAGCCCGCGTTCGACGCGCTGGTCAGTGCGGTGGTGCCGGTGCGGGCGGCGGAGTCGGCGTTCGCGCTGGCGGCCGACCGGACCCGGTCGTGCAAGGTGCTGCTCGACTTCAGGGGCTGAGCGGGGCGTCCCGAAGGGGCGCGGGGCTGTATCGACATGCGGCTCCGCCGCGTGGGCGCGCCCGGCCACGACGCCGCCGCGGACGGAGAACGGCCCCCCGGCGGAGCGCTACGGCTTCCAGAGCGGGTGTTCGCGCTTGGCCCACTCCCGGCTCACCGACCCGGTGCGCAGCCCCGCCCTGGCCTCCGGGTCGCCCAGGGCCATGCCGATGTGGCCGCCGAGGACGATGCCCATGGTCAGGGCGAGCCAGTCGTGGACGAAGGTCGCGCTGGTGCGCCACATGATCGGGGTGAGGTGGGTGAACCACATCATCAGGCCCGTGCCGAGCATCACCAGGGTCGCGCCGGCGATCCAGTTGGCGTAGACCTTCTGGCCTGCGTTGAACTTGCCCGCCGGGCGCGCCGAGCGGCGTTTGTCGCGCATCAGGGCGCCGCGCAGCCAGACGCGGTCATGGGGGCCGAAGCGGTTGAGAAAGCCGAGGTTGACGCGGAAGCCGCGCGAGATCAGGCCGATCAGGACCGGCACGGGGAGCGCGACCCCGGCCACCTCATGGATGCGGACGACGAGTTCGCGGCGGCCGACCAGTTCGGCGAACTGCGGGATGTACAGGCAGGCAGCCGTGGCCACGCAGATGCCCATCAGCGCGGCCGTCGTCCGGTGCACCCAGCGTTCGGCGCGGCCGAAGCGGCGGACGCGGGCCGAGGGTTCCGTCCGCGCGGCGTGGGCTTCAGTTCGTAGGGGCATCGTCGCGTCCGTTCGACTTGCCGACCCAGGCGTCGACGTCGTAGCCCCGGTCCTCCCAGTAGCCGGGCTTCACATGCTCGGTGACCGTGATGCCGGAGAGCCACTTGGCGGATTTGTAGAAGTACATGGGGGCCACATAGAGGCGGACCGGGCCTCCGTGGTCGTGGCCGAGGGGTTTGTCCTGCATGCGCAGCGCGACCAGGATGTCGGAGCGCCGGGCCTGTTCGATGGTCAGGCTCTCCGTGTAGGCGCCGTCGAAGCAGGTGAAGCGCACCGCCCCGGCCTCGGCACGCACTCCCGCCGCGTCCAGCAGCCGGGACAGGCGCACCCCCTCGAAGGGGGTCCCGGGGACCCGCCAGCCCGTGACGCACTGGACGTCCTTGACCAGCCGGGTCTGCGGCAGCGCGCGCAGATCGGCGAGGGTGTAGGCAGCCGGTCTGTCGACCAGGCCGTCGACGGTCAGCCGGTAGTTCGCGGCGTTCTTGTGCGGCACGGACCCGGTGACGGAGTAGTAGCGGAAGCCGCCGCCGTTCGGGAGCAGTCCGGTCAGGCCCGTGGGGTCCTCGCCGGACATCGCGCCGAGGAACCCCTCCATGCCTTTCTGGAGGGCGGGCGCGGTGACGACGCCGAGGGCGCCCAGGCCGAGGGTGCCGAGGAGGACCCGGCGACCGATCGGCCGGCCCTCCGCCTTCTCCTCCTCGGGTGGAGCAGGCTCGGGCTGTTCAGGGTTCACGGACTCATTCGAACACCCGCGACCCCGGCGCGGCCAGAGATCGCGGGTGCCCGTCAGACTTCCGTAACCACTTCTTACGCGCTTCTCAGAGACCCCGAGGACGAAACGAAGAGGAACGAAGGGGAACGAAGAGGCACGGGGACGCGCTACGGCGTCTCCCCCGCCGCCTTCTCCAGCTGGAACGCCTCGTTGCCGAGTCCGATGCGGGCGTGCGCCTCGGGGTCGCGGGCGCGCAGGAACAGGCCCTGGGCCAGGCCGACGAGCACGGCGAGACCGACGATGCCGGGCAGGACCCAGCTCAGGGCGGAGTCGGGGCCCGCGCCCACCAGGACGTCGAAGTCCCTGACCGTGTAGACGGCGATCACGACGAGCGCGATGCCCGCGAGCGCGGAGGTGACCAGCCGCCAGATCTGGGCGCGGGCCGAGCCGCGGCGGGCGAAGAACACGATCACCGAGACGGAGGCGGCGGCCATCAGCAGGATCACGCCGAGGGCGCCGATGTTGCCGAACCAGGTGAACAGGTGCAGGACGGGTTCGGTGGGGTCGCCGGTCGGCTTGTCGTCGGCGATCGCGAAGGCGACCACGATGACGGCGGACACGGCGGTCTGGAGCAGCGAGCCGGTGCCGGGCGCGCCGCTGGAGCCCGTCGTACGGCCGAAGGCGGACGGCAGCAGACCCTCGCGGCCCATGGCGAAGGCGTAGCGGGCGACGACGTTGTGGAAGCTGAGCATCGCCGCGAACATGCCGGTGACGAACAGGACGTGCAGCACGTCGGTGAAGGTGCCGCCGAGCCGGGACTCGGTGAGGTGGAAGAGCAGGCCCGCGCTCTGCTTCTGGGAGACGCCGACGATCTGCGAGGGCCCGGCGGCGACGGTCAGCGCCCAGCAGCTGAGCGCGAAGAAGACGGCGACGCCGCCGACGGCCAGGAACATCACGCGGGGCACCAGGATGTGCGGGCGGCTGGTCTCCTCGGCGTAGACCGGGGCCTGTTCGAAGCCGAGGAAGGCGGCGATGCAGAAGCACAGGGCGGTGCCGACGCCGGCGCCGCTGAGGGTGTCCGGGTTGAAGGCGTGCAGCGACAGGCCCTCCTGGGCCGGGTCGGCGACGGCGGCGATGTCGAAGATGACGACGAGCGCGACCTCGATGATCAGCAGGACGCCGAGAACGCGCGCGTTGACGTCGATCTTCAGCCAGCCCAGCATGCCGACGACCAGGACGGCCGCCAACGCCGGTATCCACCAGGCGACTTGGAGGTCGGCGTAGGTGGAGAACAGGCCGGAGACCTCGAAGCCGAAGATGCCGTAGATGCCGACCTGGAGAGCGTTGTACGCGACGAGTGCCACCAGGGCCGCGCTCGCGCCCGCGGTGCCGCCGAGGCCGCGGGAGATGTACGCGTAGAACGCGCCCGCGTTGTGGACGTGCCGGCTCATCTCCGCGTAGCCGACGCTGAAGAGGACCAGGACGACCCCGAGGAGGACGAAGAGCAGGGGCTGCCCCTCGATCCCCATCACCGCGAATGTGGTGGGCATGACACCTGCGACCACCATGAGGGGGGCGGTCGCCGCGAGCACGGAGAGCAGCAGGCCCCCGGTGCCGAGACGGTCGGCGCGCAGGGCGCGTTCCTGTCCCCTGAACGTGCTGATGCCGCCGCCGTCCGCGGTGGCGCTGCTCGTACTGGAACTGCCCGTCGTCATGGCGGGAACGTCCTTTCGGGTCGCTACGGGGAGGGCGTCACGGGAACGTCGGCGCGAGGGAGTTCCGTCGCCACGGGGTCGTCACGTCGGCGCGATGACGTCACGACATACCGAGCGCGTGGTCGCGTGCGGTGCGGAAGGCGGTGAGGGGGTCGCGGTCCGGGTAGGACCACGGCGCCGGGGTGGGGTGCTCTCCGATGCGGAGGAACAGGGCGGCGGCCTCGGCGCCCCGGCCCTCGCAGCACTTGGCGTGGGCGAGGAAGTTGAGGTCGACCAGGCGGCGCGGGTGGCCTTCCTGCTCCCACTCCAGCCACCAGTCGAAGGCGGCCTTCATGACCTGCCGGGCCCGGCGTCCGGCCCAGTGCCCGGAGGCGGCCGGGTCGGCGGGTTCCAGGCCGGCGGCGGCCAGGACCCGGTAGCGCTCGGCGTGCGCGACGACCGGGAGGATCGCGAGCGGGGAGTCGGCGGGGGCCTGTTCGGCGGCCCAGTAGGCGAAGTCGTAGACCTCGTGCAGCGGGTCGAGGCCCGCGGTGGCCCGGCGCTCGGCGAGCCGGGCCACCATCAGATGGTGGGCGTGGTGGTGGTCGGCGTGCCGGTGGCGGACCTCGTCGAAGAGCTGGACGACGCCTTCGTCGGTGCCGAGGGTGTGCTCCAGCAGGAGCAGTCCGAGCCACGGGGTCGGATCATCGGGCAGCCTGGCCGACGCCGTACGGCAGGCGTCGCGAGCACACGCGGGTTTCTCCTTGCCCGCCAGCGTGCGCTGGACGAGGGCCAGGGCGAGCAGCACGGCGGCGTCACCGGACTCGGGTTCGGCGAGCAGCCAGTCGCGGGCCCAGGCGGCGGTGTAGGACTCCTGGGCGAGGACGGTGACGCGGTGGGCGCGGACGTCCCAGTCGTCGCCCGTCTGGGCGAGCAGTCCGCGCGCCGCCTGCCAGCGGCCCTGGGCCAGAGCGGCTCGCGCGGCGACGAGCCGACCGTCGTCGAGCGCGGCGTCGAAAGCCTGGGACGGGCGCTTGTGACGGCGTCCGAGGGGTGGCGGGGGTGGGGACACCCGGGTATTCCTCACGATCCTCACGCGACGCTGCGGGACATCGGCCTGCCATCGGCCGATCACGCACAGCAAACCCTCAGCCAACGCTTCGCGTCAAGTGGCGTACGCCTGTTACACCTGTCAACTACCTTGACGGGAGCGGCACTTGTGGCTGGTTCCGTTACCCCGGACGGTACGTTCCGCACCGTTCGCGAGGAGCCGGTGTGGCGTACGCCATGGCGCTCGGGCGCGCGGCGACGGACCATGGGAGCACGGTCCCGCCGCCGCCTCCGATCGTGTCCGAGGTCGTCAGAGCATCGTGACCGCGTCGACCGTCCGCTTCCGGTACTCCCAGGGGCACGCCGGGCCCTGGGACGCTACAGTCGCCGCAACGCACCCCGTAACCCGGCCCAACGATCGAGGTACGCAGCGTGTCGGTTCTGGTTCTGATGCTCGCCGTGAGTGCGGCCTGTTGCCTCGGCTTCGGCTTCGTGCTCCAGCAGAACGCGGCCCAGCACGCACCCTTGAACGACTTCCTCTCGCCGCGGCTGCTGCTCGACCTGATGCGGGTCCCGCGCTGGCTCGGCGGCATCGCCCTGATGGTCGCGGGCATGGTGCTCGGCGCGATTGCGCTCGGCAAGGGCGAGGTCTCCCTCGTCGAACCGCTCCTCGCCACGAACCTCCTCTTCGCCCTCGCCCTCTCCCGCAAGCAGACCCGGCAGCCCCTGGGCCGCCAGGGCTGGGCGGGCCTCGCGCTCCTCGCGGGCGGCGTCACGACGTTCATCGTCGCGGGCGAACCACGCAGTGGCACGGCCGTCACCGACCCGTTCCGCCACTGGCTGATCATCGGCGTCATGGTGGGCCTGGCCCTCCTCCTGACGACCTACGCCAAACGCTCCCGCCTCAGCTCGGCCCCGGTCCTGCTGGCCCTCGCGGCCGGCCTGCTCTACGGCGTGCAGGACGCGCTCACCCGGGTCAGCGGCCAGCGCTTCGGCGCGGGCGGCTTCACCGAACTCCTCACGGGCTGGCAGCCGTACGGCGTGCTCGCCCTGGGGGTGACCGGCCTCGTCCTCGTGCAGAGCGCGTTCGAGACGGCCCCCCTGCGCATGTCCCTGCCGGCCCTCACCGCGGCGCAGCCACTCGCCGGGATCATCTGCGGCGTGGGCTTCCTGGGCGACCGGCTGCGCACCGACACCGGCGCGCTGGCCTGGGAGGCGGTGGGCCTCGCCGGAATCGTCGTCGGCATCCTGCTCCTCGGCATGCACCCCGCGATGCCGCGCGGCACGGCGAGGCCGCAGTCCGCACGGACACTCCAGCCGCACTGACCCCGGGCCCCCGCCGGGACGAGGTCGTCGGCGCGGCCCTGTTTGGATGGGGGCATGAGCGCAGCTGACGAAATCCTCGACATCGTCGACGAACACGACCAGGTCATCGGCCAGTCCCCCCGCGGCGAGGCGTACGCGCGGGGCCTGCGCCACCGCGCCACCTTCATCCAGGCCCGCGACGCGCGGGGCCGCGTCTTCGTCCACCGCCGCACCCCCACCAAACTCGTCTTCCCCTCCCTCTACGACATGTTCGTCGGCGGAGTGGTCGGCGCGGGCGAGTCCTACGACGACGCGGCGCTCCGCGAGGCCGAGGAGGAACTCGGCGTGTCCGGCCTGCCCCGCCCCACGTTCCTCTTCAAGTTCCTGTACGACGACGGCGCCGGGCGGACGTGGTGGTCGGCGGTGTACGAGGTGCGCTGCGAACTTCCGGTCAGCCCGCAGGTCGAGGAGGTCGCCTGGCACGACTTCCTGACCGACGACGAGATCGGACGGCGGCTCGGTGAGTGGGAGTGGGTGCCGGACGGCCTGGCGGCCTACGCGAGGCTGACGGCGTACCGGGAAGAAACGGCCGGATAGGGTCCTGCCCGTGATCGAATTCGTGCGGAACGTCCGGCTGTGGTTCGCGCCCCAGGAGATCAGCGAGGAGGGCGGCACCCCCGACTACCGGTTCTCGCTGGCCAACGAGCGCACCTTCCTGGCCTGGCTGCGGACCGCGCTCGCGCTGATCGGCGGCGGTTTCGCGGTGGACCAGTTCCTGCCGCACCTGCGCTGGGCCTGGCGGGCCGGGCTGGCGCTGGCCCTGCTCGCGGCGGGCGTGCTGTGCGCGCTGCGCGCGGTCAATCACTGGGTGCGGTGCGAGCGGGCGATGCGGCGGGGCGAGGATCTGCCGGTCTCCCGTTTCCCGGCGCTGCTGAGCGTCGCGGTGGCGATCGTCGCCCTGGCGATGGTCGTGGTCGTCCTCGCCGGCTGGGCCGGATGACCCGCCCCCCGGCCCCGGACCGCGACCCCGGCCTCCAGCCCGAGCGCACCCGCCTGGCCTGGCGCCGCACGACCCTGTCCAGCACGGTCGCCGCGGTCCTCGCGATGAAGGCGGCCCTCCACGGCGGCGTCCACCCGCCCGGCATCATCGTCTGCGCCCTCTGCTGCACACTCTGGCTGGCCTTCCTGACACTGGCCCACCACCGAATCCGCACCCTCGCGACAGCCGGAATCCCCCCAACCCTGCCCCCGAGGCAGGCGGTGGCGGCGACCCTGTGCACGGTGGCCTTGGCGGTGTGCGCGGCGGCACTCGTGTACTGAGCGGGGATCGGGATCGCGGTGGCACTCGTGCGCTGAGCGGGGAACGAGGAGCGGGGTCGCGGCGGTACTCGCGCGGTGAGCGGGGAACGGGGAGCGAGGTCGCGGCGGTACTCGCGCACTGAGCAGGGAACGAGGAGCGAGGTCACGGCGGTACTCGCGCACTGAGCAAGGAGCGAAGAGCGGGGCCGCGACGGCACTCGCGCACTGAGCAAGGAGCGAAGAGCGAAGCCACGGCGACACTCGCGCACTGAGCGAGGAACGAGGATCGGGGTCACGGCCGGACTCGTGCGCTGAGCGGGAAGCGAAGAGCGGAGCCGCGGCGGCACTCGCGTACTGAGCGGGGAACGAGGGCCGGGTCGCGGCGAGACTCGTGCACCGAGCGGCAAGCGAAGAGCGGGGTCACGGCGGCACTCGTGCGCTGAGCGAGGAACGAGGACCGGGGTCACGGCGAGACTCGTGCGCTGAGCGGCAAGCGAAGAGCGGAGCCGCAGCGGCACTCGCGCACTGAGCGGCGAGCGAAGAGCGGGCCCGCGACGGCACGACCCAGCCCACCCCCAACCCCCTTTAGGGGCGCGGGGAACTGCGCGACCAGCCCCCACCCACCCGCACCTGACAACGACCCGAGCCACCCCCTCTCGTCACCCCACCCGCACCCGCCAACAACGCGAGCCACCCCCACCCGTCACCCCACCCACCCCCACCCCCAACCCCCGCGCCACGCACCCCATATAACCCCATACGCCCGCTTCTCATGGCACCCTGTCGGACGTCATCGCCCCCACTCCCGAAGGTGAGCCCCATGACCACCCTTCACCTGGAGCACGACTCCCACACCCACACGCACGGCCCGGGCTGCGGCCACGCCGCCGTGCCCCACGGCGACCACGTCGACTACGCCCACGACGGCCACCTGCACCGCGAACACGGCGGCCACTGGGACGAGTGCGAGCCCGGCACCCACGTCACCCACCAGGAGCACGCACACCGGCACGGCCAGGACTGCGGACACGAGAGCGTGCTGCACGGCGACCACGTCGACTACGTCCACGACGGCCACCGCCACGCCCGGCACGAGGACCACTGGGACGACCACTGAGCCCACACCCAATCCACAGCGGTCCGCAACGGCCCGGAACCACTGACGCACAGCTCCCCGTCGCCCGGCGCGGGGAGCTGTCGGCTTATGGTGGCCCCGGTCACGTTTCGTTCCCGCACTGGACGACATACCGACCGGTCGGCATGATGGGTGCAGTCCTGCCCCTCCGTTCGTAGGAGTGATGTATGAGCGCCGACCACCCGCCCGGACTCGATCTCGACCGGCTGCGCGGTCTGCTCGACCGCGAGCGGCCCGGTCTGGTGACCGGCGCCCTGTCCGGCCGGCTGATCGAGGGCGGACGGTCGAACCTCACCTACGCGGTCACCGACGGCACCGCGACGTGGGTCGTACGACGGCCCCCGCTCGGCCATGTTCTGGCCACCGCGCACGACATGAAGCGCGAGCACCGGGTGATCAGCGCCCTGCACCCGACCGACGTGCCGGTACCGAGACCCATCCTCCTCTGCGAGGACGACGAGGTGCTCGGAGCCCCGTTCTACGTCATGGAGTTCGTCGAGGGCACCCCGTACCGCACGGCGGGCGACCTCGCCCCGCTCGGCCCCGAGCGCACCCGGGGCGCGGTGCTCGAACTGGTCGACACGCTGGTCGAGTTGCACGCGGTGGACCCCGCCGAGGTGGGGCTCGCGGACTTCGGCCGACCCGAGGGTTTTCTGGACCGCCAACTCCGGCGCTGGGGCAAGCAGTTGGACGCCTCCCGCAACCGGGACCTGGCCGGCGTCGACGAGTTGCACGCGGCCCTCGGCCGCCGCCTCCCCGTCTCCCCCGCACCGGCGGTCGTGCACGGCGACTACCGCCTCGACAACGTCCTGATCGGCGAGGACGACAAGATCAAGGCGATCCTCGACTGGGAGATGTCCACCCTCGGCGACCCGCTCACCGACCTGGGCCTGCTGGTGATGTACAGCATGCCGCTGGACCTCCCCAACTCCCCCATCTCCACGACCGCTTCGGCCCCCGGCCACCCGGCCCCGGCCGAGCTGATCGAGCGGTACGCCGCGCGTTCGGGGCGCGATGTGTCGGCGGTCTCCTGGTACACGGCGTTCGCGTGGTTCAAGCTCGCCGTGATCCTGGAGGGCATCCACTACCGCTACACCCTGGGCCAGACGGTCGGCCCCGGCTTCGACCGCATCGGCGAACTGGTCCCCCTCTTCATCGAGCACGGCCTGACCACCCTTCAGGAAGGCTGACCCACCATGGACTTCGCGTACGACGCACGCACCGAGGAACTGCGCGCCAAGCTCCTGGCCTTCATGGACGAGTACGTCTATCCGGCCGAGCCCGTCGCCGAGGAGCAGCGCGCCCGGCTCGCCTCGCCCTGGGACACCCCCGCCGTCGTAGGGGAGTTGAAGGCGGAGGCCCGCAGGCAGGGCCTGTGGAACCTCTTCCTGCCCGACGCCGAGTACGGCGGCGGCCTGACCAACCTCCAGTACGCGCCGCTCGCCGAAATCACCGGCCGTTCCCCGCACTTGGCGCCCACCGCGCTGAACTGCGCGGCGCCGGACACCGGCAACATGGAGGTGTTGCACCAGTTCGCCGACGAACAGCAGAAGAAGCAGTGGCTGGAGCCGCTGCTCGCCGGTGAGATCCGCTCGGCGTTCGCGATGACCGAGCCGGAGGTGGCCTCCTCGGACGCCACGAACATCACCACCCTCATCGAGCGGGACGGCGACGACTACGTCATCACCGGCCGCAAGTGGTACATCTCCGGGGCGATGAACCCGGACTGCAAGATCTTCATCGTGATGGGCAAGACGGACCCGGACGGCGCCGACCCGCGCCGCCAGCAGTCCATGGTCCTGGTCCCGCGCGACACCCCCGGTGTCACCGTCAAGCGGGCGATGCGGGTCTTCGGCTACGAGGACCACTCGCACGGCGGCCACGCCGAGGTCGTCTTCGACCACGCGCGGGTGCCGGTGACGAATCTGATCGGCGAGGAGGGCGGCGGCTTCGCCATCGCCCAGGCGCGGCTGGGTCCCGGCCGGATCCACCACTGCATGCGGCTGATCGGCATGGCCGAGCGGGCGATCGAGCTGATGTGTCAACGCGCCGTCTCCCGCGTCGCGTTCGGCAAGGCGCTGGCCCAGCAGGGCGTCGTCCACAACTGGATCGCGGACGCGCGGGTCGCCGTGGAGCAGCTGCGGCTGCTGGTCCTGAAGACGGCCTGGATGATGGACACCGTCGGCAACAAGGGTGCCCACACGGAGATCCAGGCCATCAAGATCGCCACGCCCCGCACGGTCGTCGGCATCCTCGACAAGGCGATCCAGCTGCACGGCGCGGGCGGGGTGAGCCAGGACTTCCCGCTGGCCGAGCTGTACGCGAGCGCCCGCACCCTGATGCTGGCCGACGGCCCGGACGAGGTGCACCAACGGTCACTGGCGCGCCGGGAGTTGAAGAAGTACCTGTAGGCATGTGCGGGGCTGGAAGGGTGGTCGCACCCTTCCAGCCCCGTTCCCCCGAGGTGATGGTCAGTTGGGCGTGCTCGCCCTCAGCGTCCAGCCCTCGCGGCAGGTGTGGCCGAAGGTGCCGATGTCGCAGCCCTCGACGGTGAAGACGTAGGCGCCGGTGTTCCGCTCCAGCACCCGGATCCGGCCGGACGTGCTGCCGCTGAACTCGCGCTGGGTGCCCCCGGGGTCGGAGGCGCTCGTCCAGCGGACCAGGAACGAGTCGTAGTGGTGCTCCGGGGCCGTCGTGCCCCAGTTGAAGTAGGCGTAGCCCCGGTCCTCCCACGCGGCGACGACCATGTTCGAGCCCTGGCGCGGCGACCAGGTGGCGGTGCCGTAGGTGAAGTACTGGCGCTTGCCGGCGTAGACGTTGTTCAGGTACACGTCCCGGGTGCCGCTGGTCGGGCAGCCCAGCCAGCCGCCGGCTCCGCCGAGCGCGCTCCAACGCTGGTAGATGTGGGGCTCGTTGACCGCGATGCCGCATCCGGCGCGGGTCGGTGTCTGCGCGGCGGCCGGTACCGCGGCCGTTCCGCCGAGGGCGAGCAGGGAGCCCAGGACAACGCCGGTCAGGCGTCGCTTCGTCGACAGCATGGTGTTTCCCCCGTTGGTTCCGGTCGGTCGGTCCGGCGGTGGGCCCGCCGTTCCGCTGCCCTGAGCATCGCGCCGCCGGGGGCCGGGAGTTGAGGGGAAGGCCTCGGGCGGCGCCGGGGACTTCTCCCGGGTGGACCAGGAAGCGTTCCCGGGACACCCGGGCTCCGCGCCCCCACGATGGGACACATGGACGACCGTGACGGCCGCACCCGGCTCCGCCCGACGACGGCGTACGTGCTGCTGGGGCTCGCGGCACTCCAAGTTGCCGTCGGGGCGGTCGCGTTGGCGGCGGCCGGGGTCTCCGCGGCGGATGTGATCCGCTACGACATGGTCGTCGACCTCGCGGTCGGCCTGGCCTATCCGGTCTGCGGCACGGTGATCGCGCTGCACCGGCCGCGCAACCCCATCGGCTGGCTGCTGATCGCGTACGGGCTCGGCCACGCCTTCACCGGGCTGTCGATCGGGCTGGCCGTCGAGGGCCTGCGGCTGGGCTGGTCACCGGAGTTGCTGCACGCGCTCACCACCGTGGGCCGCCACACCTGGATCTTCGGCAGCTCCACGGCGTTCGTGCTCGTGTTCTTCCTGTTCCCGGACGGCCACCTGCCCGACCGCCGCTGGCGCTGGGCCCTGGTCGCCCAACTCCTGTCCTCCCCGCTGGACTTCGCGATCTGGGCGCGCGACGACTGGGGACTGTTCCGCGGCACACCGGCCCAGCCGTCGTACCTTCCGGTGCCGGACGACTGGATGCCCGTCCTGCGCGACATCGAGACCGCGAAGGCCTGTCTGGTGCTGACCGCGGTGTTCGCGGTCATGTCCGTCCGCTACCGGCGCGGCGCCGAACAGGACCGCCGCCGGCTTCTGTGGCTGATCGCGGGAATGCTGCCGCTGGCGCTGAGCGTGGCCGTGCAGATCATGGGCTTCCCAGCGGTCTACACGTCCTGCTGCACCCTGTTCCTGCCGACCGCCATCATGATCGCCGTGGTCCGCGAGGAGCTGCTCGACATCCGCCTCGTCGTCTCCCGCAGCCTGCTCTACGGCGCGCTCACGATCGGCGTGGCCGTCGCCTACGCCGGTCTCGTCACCGTCCTCCAGGCTCTCCTCAACCCCGACCCCGCGCTGCTGGGACCGGCGTTGATCGCCGTCACCCTCGCCGCCGCCTTCGAACCCGCCCGCCGCCTCCTCCAGCGCATGGTCGACCACGCCCTGTACGGCGACCGGCACGACCCGGTGCGCGCGGTCTCCCGCATCGGCGAACGGCTGGCCGGCACCGGCGTCGACGCGGTCCCGGAGGCGGTCGGCGAGGCACTGCGGCTGCCGTACGTCTGCGTGGAGTCGAAGTCCGGGGTGACGGACGGGAGTTGGGGCGAACCGGGAGAACACATCCATGCCATACCGCTGGACTACGACGGCCGGACCGTGGGCGCGCTGGTGATCGGGCTGCGCCCCGGCGAACAGCAACCCGACACGGCCGACCTCGCGGTCCTGGAGCTGCTCGCCGTACCGCTGGCCGCCGCCCTGCACGCCACCGACCTCACCCGGCAGTTGCAGCACTCCCGCGAGCGCATCGTGGCCGCGCGCGAGGAGGAACGCCGCCGCATCCGCCGCGATCTGCACGACGGGCTCGGACCGACCCTCGCGGGGGCGGCCTTCCAGGCGGACGCCGTACGGAACCTGCTCACGTTCGATCCGGAGCGGGCGGCGGTACTGCTCACCGAGTTGCGGTCCGAGGTCGGCGGCGCGGTCGCGGAGGTGCGCCGCCTCGTGGATGGTCTACGGCCGCCGGACCTGGACCAGTTGGGGCTGCTGGGCGCGCTGCGGGAACGCGCGGTGCGGCTGTCCTGGCGGGCGGACGGCGTTCCGCTCCAGGTGCGGTTCGAGGCACCGGAGCGGCTGCCCGCGCTGCCCGCCGCGGTGGAGGTGGCCGCGTACCGCATCGCGATCGAGGCGCTGACCAACGCGGCCCGGCACGCCCGCGCCTCCCGGGTGGACCTGAGCATCGAGATCGGCGAGGGGCTGCGCCTGGAGGTGTGCGACGACGGATCGCCGGTGGACGAGGAGACCGCGTGGACACCGGGCGTGGGCATCACGTCGATGCAGGAGCGCGCGGCGGAGCTGGGCGGGCGGTGTGTGGCGGGGCAGGGGCGGGTGGTGGCGACGCTGCCGTTGGGAGAGGCGCTGTGACGGCACGGGAAGCCGGGAGCGAGGGCGCCGGGGACGAGCTGCGGGTCGTGCTCGCCGACGATCACCCGGTGGTCCGCACCGGGCTGGCCGCGCTCCTGGAGTCCGTGCGGGACGGGACCCCGCGCGTGCGGGTGGTCGGGGTCGCCGCGAGTGGCCGGGAGGCGGTGCGGGCGGCGGTGACCCTGCATCCGCATGTGGTGGTGATGGACATCCGGATGCCCGGCCTGAACGGCATCGAGGCGACCCGTGAGATCGGCCGGGTGGCGCCCGGGGTCGCCGTACTGATGCTCACGATGGTCGAGGAGGACGACTCGGTGTTCGCCGCGATGCGGGCGGGCGCCCTGGGCTATGTCCTCAAGGGCGCGGGCCAGGACGAGATCGTCCGGGCGATCCGGGCGGTGGCGGCGGGCGAGGCGATCTTCGGCCCCGGTGTCGCGAGGCGCGTGCTCGGCCACTTGAGCAGGCCCCCGGACCGCCCCGACCCCTGCCCGACCCTCACCCCACGCGAACGCGACGTCCTCGCCCTGATCGCCGCCGGCCAGCCCAACTCGACCGTGGCCGCCCGCCTGGGCCTGTCCCCGAAGACGGTCAGCAACCACATGTCGGCGGTCCTGGCCAAGCTGGGCGTCGCCGATCGCGCGGAGGCGGCGGCGTGGGCGCGGGAGGCGGGTCTGAGGCCGCCCTCCGAGCCGTAGGCCTACGGTCGCAGCGCCCGCAGCAGCAGATCCGCCAGGTGGTCGGCGACCTCCTGCGGGGTGAGCGGGCCGCCCGGGCGGTACCACGTCGACAGGTGGTGGACCGAGCCGAAGTGGTAGTCGACGACGAGGTCCGCCGGGGTCGCCGTGGAGAAGACGCCCTCGCGCTGGCCCTCCTCCACGAGTCCGCGGAAGCGCTCGTGGTAGCGGCGGCGCTCGGCGCGCACCTGCTTGTTCTTCTCCGGGCTCAGGTGGTGCATGGACCGGAAGAAGATCGACGCGTCGTCGAGGTTGTCGATCGTCGTCACCACGACGTCCGCCGCCGCGTCGCGCAAACGCTTCTCGACCGGCTCCTCGGCCGTCGCGAACACCTCCAGACGCTCCTGCTGGAGGCGCAGCACACGCGCGTACACCTCGTGCAGGAGGTCGTCCTTGGAGCCGAAGTAGTGGTAGAGCGCCCCCTTGGTGACGCCCGCGGCCTCGACGATCTCCTGCACCGAGGTGCGGTCGTAGCCCTGCTCGGCGAACAGCCTGGTGGCGGCGGCGAGGAGCCGCTGCGGGACAGGGGCCCCGTCTCCGTCGGTCGTCCTGGGCACTGCCGCCACCTGCCTTTTCTGACTGTTCACGCGCTGTCGTGCGACCGGGAACGCAGTTCCCGCCGGAGGATCTTCCCACTTGCCGTCTTCGGCAGGTCGGGCAGGATCTCCACCTGGCGCGGATATTTGTAGGCGGCCAGTCTCTCCTTGCAGTACACGGCGAGTTCATCCGGGTCGGTCTCGACGCCCGGCCGGAGGCTGATGTAGGCCTTCACGGTCTCGCCGCGATACCCGTCGGGCACCCCGACGACGGCTGCCTCGCGCACCGCCGGATGGGTGTACAGCACGTCCTCGACCTCGCGCGGCCACACCTTGAAGCCGGACGCGTTGATCATGTCCTTCTTGCGGTCGACGACGTACAGCCAGCCCTGCGGGTCCATGAACCCGATGTCGCCGGTGCGCAGCTCGCCGTCCGGGAAGGTCTCGGCGGTGGCCTCGGGGCGCCGCCAGTACCCGGGCACGACCTGCGGCCCGCGCACGACGATCTCGCCCTGTTCCCCGAAGGGCACCTCAGCGCCCTGGTCGTCGACGATCCGTACGACGGTGTCGGGCCCCGGCACGCCCACGGCCAGCGTCCCGGACGCCTGGTCGACGGGCGCCTCAAGGTCGGGCGGTACGGAGGCGCAGGGCGCGGTGCACTCGGTGAGGCCGTAGCCGTTGCGGATGTACGGCCCGAAGCCGGCCCGGAACTTCTCCACCAGCGCGGGCGGCACCGGGGCACCGCCGGAGGAGATGTTCCGGAAGGACGCGAAGTGGTCCGGGGTGACGGCCGGGTGCGCGGCGAGCGCCATGAAGGCGGTGGACGGGCCGACCGTGTAGTGCGGCCTGTGCTCGGCGAACGCGTCGAGGACGACCCCGCCCTCGAACCGGTACACCAGCACCAGCGAGCCCCCGCTGACGAGGGAGGCGGCGAGCTGGCAGACCATCCCGGTGATGTGGAACAGCGGCGCCATCGCGAAGTACACGGGCGCGTCCGGCAGCCCGAGCCCGGTGCGCTGCCGTTCGGCGTTGTACAGGATGTTGGCGTGGGTGTTGGTGGCGCCCTTGGGGGCACCGCTCGTCCCCGAGGTGTAACTGATCAACGCGATGTCCGCGGGCGCCGGTTCACGCCCGGCGGGCGCCTGGTGACCGGCCTGCGCGACGGCCACCAGGTCCTCGGCGTCGGCGGCCTGCGGGAGCCGCTCGAAGGTGAGCACGCGCGCGTCGTCGCGCGTCTGGAAATCCAGCTCGCAGGCGGTGAGCACGATCCGCACCGGGGACCCGGCGGCCGTCTCGCGCAGATACGACTCCCACGCGCGGTCGGTACAGATCAGCGCGGCCACCTCACCGTCCCGCAGGACATGGGTGACCTCCCCCGACTTGTACATCGGGTTGACGGGCACGACGATCGCGCCCGCCTTCCAGGCACCGAGCAGGGCGATCACGAAGTGCGGCGAGTTCTGGAGCAGCACGGCGACCCGGTCGCCGCGCTCCAGCCCGCGCGCGGCGAGATGCCCGGCGACGGAGTCGCTCAGCGCGTCGACCTCGCGGTAGCTGAGCCGCCCGTCGAAGTAGGTGAGAAAGGTGCTGTCGGGCGTCTCGCCGACCACCCGGCGCAGGGCGTGTACCAGGGAGTCGTCCGGGCTGACGGGTCCTCGCTGGGCCTCGTTGAGGAGTGCCACCCACGGCTTGGCGGCATACAGGGAGTCGGTCACTCTCCGGCCTCCCACTTCTGCTGGATGTGGTTCATGGTGGTCAGCCAGCGGTCCGGTTCGGCGGCCCTGGCCTGGTAGTAGCCCGCGACCTCGGGATGCGGCAGGATCAGGAACCGCTCCTCCGCGATCCCCTTCATCAGCGCGTCGGCGACGACGTCGGGCTCGATCGCGGTCGGCTGGAGCACCAGGTCACCCGCGCTGCCGGTGGCGGCCAGCATGTCGGTGCGCACCCCCTGGGGGCAGATCGCGTGGACCTTGATCCCCCGGTGGCGGTACGTCAACGACAGCCACTCGGCGAAGGCGTACGCCCCGTGCTTGGTGACGCTGTACGGCGCGGCCCCGATCATGGTGAGCAGCCCGGCCGCCGACACGGTCGACACGAACCGGCCGCCGCCCCGCTCCAGCCAGCCCGGGATCAGCGCCTCGGCGGCCCGCACATGAGCCATGACGTTGACGTCCCAGGCCTGCGCCCAGACGTCCTCACCGGCGGCTTCCGATCCGCCGGAGCCGACCCCGGCGTTGGCGCAGTAGACGTCGACGGTGCCACCGAGGGCGTCGCGGGCGTCACCGATGACGGCGGAGGCGTCCCCCGGTACGGCGACGGCCCCGATCTCGTCGGCGACGGCCTTGGCCCGGTCGCCATCGAGGTCGTTCACCACGACCCGGGCCCCTTCGGCGGCGAACCGCCGCGCGAGCGCGGCCCCGATGCCACCCCCGGCCCCCGTGACGACTACCCCGGCACCCTGAACGGCTTCCACCATCGGTCTCCTTCGACTGCGGCTCCACTGCCCGGCCAGACTAACCGGTCGGTATGTAACACCGGAAGGGCCGTCGCCCCGATCGGGGCACGGGGCCGTAGCGATCAGCGGCTCCGCCGCGCGAGCGCGACCGGCCGCATGCGGCCCGCACCCTGCCAACCCCGCGCGGCAACCCCTACCGTGCCGACATGCCCCTCACAAGACGAACCCTCCTGGCAGCGACCCCGGCGGCCACCCTCGCCCCCACGTCCCCCAGGCCACGCGCCTTCCACACCGGCTTCGAACAACTGGCCGCACACGACTACGCCCAGCTCGCAAACCAGCGCGTCGGCATCGTCACCAACCCCACCGGCGTCACCAGAGACGCCCACCACATCGTCGACGTGATGCACGCGGACCCGCACGTGGACCTGGTCGCGGTCTTCGGCCCGGAACACGGCTTCCGGGGCACCGCCCAGGCAGGTGGCTCCGAGGGCCACTACACCGACCCGGCAACCGAACTCCCGGTCTACGACACGTACTTGAAGAGCGGCCGGCCCCTCGCCGACATCTTCACCACCGCCGCCGTGGACACCGTCGTCTTCGACATCCAGGACGTGGGCGCCCGCTTCTACACGTACATCTGGACCCTCTACGACTGCATGGAGGCGGCCGGACTCGCCGGCAAACGCTTCGTCGTCCTGGACCGCCCCAACCCGGTGTCCGGCCGTTCGGCCCAAGGCCCGGTCCTGCACCGGGAGTTCGCGACCTTCGTGGGCAGACAGCCGATCGCCCAGGCCCACGGCATGACGGTCGCCGAGCTGGCCCGACTGTTCAACGGGGAGTTCCTGACGAAGCCGGTCCCCCTGGAGACCGTATTGATGACGGGCTGGAAGCGTGCGGAGTTCTACGACGCCTGGTCGCTTCCCTGGGTGCCGCCGAGCCCCAACATGCCGACGCCGGACACCGCGCTGGTGTACTCGGGGACGTGTCTCTTCGAGGGCACGAACCTGTCCGAGGGGCGCGGCACCACCCGCCCCTTCGAACTGCTCGGCGCGGAGGGCATCGACGGACGCTGGGCCGCGGCGGCGAATCAACTCGAGCTGCCCGGCGTGCACTTCAGGGAGGCCTACTTCGCCCCCACGTTCTCCAAGTTCGAGGGCAGGACGGTCGGCGGGGTCCAGATCCACGTCCACGACCGGGCCGCCTACGACCCCGTGCGTACCGGCATCGCGCTGCTGGTGACCGCCAAGAGGGTCTGGAGCGGCTTCGGTTGGCGCTCGGACAACTGGATCGACAAGCTCACCGGGTCCGCGCGGGTGCGGACGGCGATCGACGCGGGCGCGGGCACCGACGAGGTGGTGGCGGAGTGGCAGGAGGAGTTGAGGGCGTTCCGGCGGGTTCGAACTGAATATCTCCTCTACAAGTGAGTCGCGACGTATGGCCAATCTTCACCGGTAGCGGGACGATGCGCCCACATCGCACCACTTCGGGGACCAAGGGGGCCGGCCATGGCGGATCCGGCGATGAGTGTGAGCCCTTACTGGGAGTTGACCTTCGACGCGGACGGAGACGTGGACCAGGGAGAACGCGACCGACTGCTGCACGAGGTGCGGCAGCGCGGGGTGGAGGACCTGATCGTCTTCTCGCACGGGTGGAACAACCAACGCGCCGGCGCGACCCGGCTCTACAGCCGCTTCTTCGCGCCGATTCCACGCCTCGCACCGAAGGCGAGGCTCGGGTACGTGGGCGTCATCTGGCCATCCATGGAGTTTCCGGACCAGCCGATTCCGGATTTCGCGCGGACACCGGCGACCGTGGCCCGGCCGGTGACGCCTCCCGCCCTCGACGCCGACACCCGGCACGCGCTCCTCGACGCCTTCCCCGGCAACGCCCCGGTGATCGACCAGATCGCCCGGATGCTGGACCAACACCCGCCGCAGGAGGCGGAGTTGGAGGAGTTCGGGCGGCTGGTGCGGACGCTGGTGGAGGTGGTGGTGCCCGGCCCGCAGGCGCTGTTCGGCGCGGACACGCTGGCGGAGGGGGTGCCACAGTGCGAGCCCCGGATGTTCGCCGTGGGCTGTACGGCCGAGGTGTGCGGGCAGTTCGCGCAGGCGCTGGACCGGCTCACCGCGCCCGGATCCACCGGCCCGGTGGAGAAGTTCGCGTTGCCGAACCCGTGGAAGGGTGCGCGGGAGCTGTTGCGGCAGGCGGCGTACTACGCGATGAAGCGACGGGCGGGCACGGTCGGTGAGCGGGGGCTCGGCCCGGCGATCGGGCGGCTCGCGGCGGCGGCGCCGGAGGTCCGGGTGCATCTGGTGGGGCACAGTTTCGGCGGGCGCCTGGTGTCGTTCGCGCTGCGGGGGCTGCCCGAGGGGGTGCGCTCGGTGAAGTCGGTGACGCTGCTCCAAGGGGCCTTCTCCCACTACGCGTTCGCGGCCAGACTGCCGGAGGACGCGCGGAGCGGGGGTGTGCTGCAGGGGCAGCAGAACCGTGTCGACGGGCCGTTGGTGTGCTGCTACTCGCACTTCGACTCGGCGCTCGGCACGCTCTACCCGCTGGCCTCCCGGATGGCGGACGACGACTGCTCGTTCGCCGCCGACGACCTCGTCCGGGTGTTGGGCGACAAGTGGGGCGCGCTGGGCCACGACGGGGTGCGGGCGGTGCCCGGCACCCCGTCGCTGACCTTGGACGAAGCGCTCGGCTCAGCGCTGCCCGCGTCGGGTTGTGTGAACGTCGACGCGTGCGCGGTGGTCTGTCACGGCGCGGCCCCCACGGGGGCGCACGGCGACATCGTGCACCCGGAACTCGCCCGGGTGGTGCTGGCGGCGGGCCGGATCGGCCGGCCCGCCGCCGCGTCGGCGTCACCGGTGTGACGTGTACTCCACCACTTGCTGGAAGGTGGGCCGGTTCTGCCAACTGATGTTGGAGTGCTTGATGCCGCCCAGGGTGCGCTGGACGATCGAGTCGGCACACCACTGGTCACCCGCCGAGCACAGGCTGTCGCCCGGGTAGACCTGGGCCGCCGTCTGGCCGGCCGCGGTCTTCAGGGTGCTGATCAGGATGTCCCGGCAGGCGCTGAGGCTGCCGCCGCCGCAGTACTCCTGTGCGAGGCCGCCCTTCACGGTCTGTCCGAGCACCGCCCGGATGTCCTTGTCGACGTAGCTCCACCAGCCGTACTGGAAGGAGCTGCCGGCGTGGGCGCCGGTCGGGCCGTGCGCCGCCGACGGGGTCTCGTCGATGTAGAGGTTGTTGGTGAAGGCCGTGTACAGGTCGCTGCCGAGGCCCGGCTGGAACTCGGCCTGCACGAGGGCGGGCCACCACGCGTCCAGGATGCGGATCGCGTCGGCGTTGGCGTAGGTCTTCGAACCGGCCGACGTCTCGGTGCGCTTGGCGCCCGCCGTGACCCACGCGGAGAGCTTGCCGACCGCTGCCGCCGCGGTGGTGTCGGTCACCGTGGAGCTGTTGATGACCTGGAGGAGTTTCGGCAGCACGTCCTCGGCGCGCAGGTCTTCGAGGGAGGCGTCCGACATGGCCTTCACGAGCGAGGTTCTGGTGACACCGCCCGCCGCGACGAGTTTTTTGACGCGGTCGTCGAGCAGGTTGCCGCGGTGGACCGAGCCGTCGCCCCAGGAGGCGGTGGTGTAGTCGTCGGCCTGTTTGTTGTTCCAGGAGATGTAGTAGTCCTGGTCGATGGAGTTCGGGTGCTGCGAAGCCGGCGTGTAGTCGGCGGTGTTGGTGGCGGGGTCCCAGTTCTTCCACTCGTAGGCCGACTGCGCCCACACCGGGAACTCGGCGTCGACCCCGCTCGCGCGGACCGGGTTGTCACCGCTGTTGTAGTACGCGGTGTGCTGGGAGTCGGCGTAGAACCAGTTGAACGTGAAGTTGATGTGCTGCGCGGCGGTCTGGAAGGTCTGCGGACTCTTCACGTAGTCCGGGTCGTTGAGCATCTGGAAGCCGATGATCGAGTCGGCCTCGTGCATATAGGAGGAGCGCAGGGTCGTGTAGGCGACCTTTTTGCCGCCGACCGTGGCTCTGTATTCGACCGGCCCGTACTTCGTCTTCCAGACCTTCATGGTGTACGACCCGGCCGCGGTGCCGTCGGCGGTGGTCGGCTTCCAGGAGTTGGCCTGCTGGACCTCGTCCATGGCGGTGCAGGTGCCGCGGAAGAGGTAGTGGTAGTCGTCCTGGCAGAGTTCGACGGCGTAGGTGTCGATGATGTCCTGGCCGGACGTGGTCGCGCTCCACGAGTAGTCCTGGCCGCGCCCGAGTTCGACGTACATGCTCAGCCCCGCGAAGGAGGCGCCGCGGGCGCTGATGCCCGGGCCCTGGATCTCCTGGAGCATGAGCAACTGCGGGGCGAAGTAACCCGTTTGGGGCCCGAAGACGGCGATCGGGTGGCCGCTCGCGGTGTACTTGCCGCTCACCACCAGGGCGTTGGACATCCCGCGCTTGGCCGAGCTGAGGGTGGTGGTGGCCGCGGCCTTGGCGGCGGCGGTGGCGCTCGCGCCGGCTCCGGTGCCGGTGGCGTCGTAGACCAGTGGCTGCTGGACCACGGAGCCGGCGTCCGGCATCGCCGCGCCGACGGCGGTGGTGGGCTTGGTCGCGTACGGGAAGCTCTCGCCGTTGTGGACGGTGACCACGGCCTCGGGGTCGTTGCGTTCGCGGAACGACTCCCAGACCTTGGTGCCCTCCTCCACCCCGTACTTGGACTGGGCGGCTATCAGCGACAGCGCGTTGTTGACCTCGCCGCCGCCGCCGGAGCCGAAGAGCGTGCCGATCACGGAGGCGAGGGCGACCAGGTCGGTGATCTTGAAGTGGTCGATCGTGCCCGCGTTGGTGATCGAGTCCTTGTGGCCGGTGAGGACGTACTCGCCGGGGAAGTAGCGGCCGCTGTCCGAGGCGTCGATGTAGGCGTTGATGCCGGCCAGATAGGCGTTGGCGTCGGCGAGCGCCTGCTGGCCGCGGGCGCCGTTGTTGGCCACGGCGTTGTCGATCTGGGACTGAAGATCGGCCTCGGTGTAGGGGGCGTTGCGGTAGAACTCCTGCTCAAGGCCCTGGTTGGAGGCCGCGCCGCCCGCGAACGTGGTCAGCTGGCCGCGTCCGACGTGCCGGAAGACGTCCATCAGCCACAGCCGGTCCTCGGCGGCGGCGTATCCGGCGCCGTACTCGGTGCCGTAGCGCGTGGTGCCTGTGATGTGCGGCACACCGGTCTTCTTGTCGCGGACGATCGTGACATCGGTGCGGCCGCTCGGGCTCTCGGTCGAGGCGACCTGGTCGGAGGCGACGCCGAACGAGGCGTCGTTGAAGAAGTTGTTGATCTTCGCGTCGGTCAGCGTGGAGGCGCCGGTGGCCAGGTTGGCGTAGGGCCCGAGCTGGTCCTCGGCGTGCGCGGGCTGCACACCGAAGGCCTGGTTCAGCAGGATCTGGGCGAGGGTGGCGTTGCCGTTCTCGCCTGCCGGGAGGATGTCCGAGCACTGGCCGCCGCAGTAGTCGTTCGACGCGGTCACGGCCGACGGCGTCGCGGCCGAGGCCGTCCCCTGGGCAAGAGGAGACAAAAGGGCGGCAACGAGGGCGCATACGGATGCGGTCTTCAGGAACCCGGGGAATGTGCCGGGAGTTCTCAGTCTGTCGAGCAAGTTACGCGGGGTGCGCCGTGGCATGGCAGCTCCTACCGACAGGGGGTGGGGCCGGACGTTACCGCCGGTATCCCCGAGATTGAAGATGAACATGCGTCAAGTTTTGGATCGGGGCAAGTGGCTTATGGGGGGCATCGGAAATCGGATGGAGCCAAAACGCTTGTCGATACGTCTATTCGGCGACGTCCGTTCGACGACGCCGAGGTGACCGAAGTACAGGTGCAGGTGTGACGGAGGTGCAGGGCGATGGCCGGTTTCCGGAGTCTGGCGAGACAGGTGCGAGACCCTCGGTGCGATCTGGCGCTTCGGCGCTACTCGCTGCGCAAGTGCCTTGAGCGGTTCGCCCCTTATGGGCACAGGGCGACCTGGGACCACTTGTGCTCCCGGGCCGGGTTCGGACCCGAGGACCGCTCCCCCGACCCGGCGCGGCTCGTGGCCGCACTGGACGAACTGGAGGAAGCGCGCAAGGTCTGGCTCGCCTACGAGGTCGAATTCGCCGAGCGCCGCAAGAAGGAGAAGCACGACGGGCTCCGCCGCCCGGGCACCGTGGACGACTGGCACCGGCTGACCTGGGGCGGCTTCGGCGTCGCCTGGTGCGACGACCCACGCCTCCACCCCCATGAACCACTCGCCGAGGTGCTGCGCCGGCTGATCGCCGCCCTGGAGCGCGAACCGGGTTCCGTGTGCCCGGTCTGCGCCGGGGAGCGCCTCCAGTGGAAGTACGACCTGGCCCACGAACCCTCCTCGGGCCCGGTCTGCACGGACTGCGGCATCGTCGTACCGCGTCCGGTGCTCACGCCCGAGGCACTGGCGTACGCCAGGCGCGGACGGCTGCTCATGTCCGCGTGAACCGGACGAATCGAGGAAGGGCGCCAGGGGTGCGCCGGGGATGCCGCACCCCTTTACACGTCAGCCGCTTCGCGCTTGCCGGTGCAACGACGGAGGCTGCCGACGGCGTTCCGTCGACAGCCCCCCGACCAGCGCGCCGCAGGCGTCAGCTGGCCTTCCAGACGTCGGCGAAGCTGCCGCCGGAGATCGAGCCCGGCTGAGCCCGCACGGCGGAGCTGCCGCTCTTCGTCATGACGATCTCGTTCGGCGCGTAGGTGTCCAGGTTGCTGCCGTTCGCCTTGGCGCCGGTGAAGTTCACGGTGCCGAAGTTGGCGAGGCTCGCGACCGAGCCGCCGACCTCGGGGGCCTCGGCGATGACCTCGGCGGAGGCGTTCTTGAAGCCGGACGAGCCGGCGTGCGTGGTGGTCTTCGTCCAGCCCTCGGTGGAGTCGGCGAGGGTCATGGTGAAGGTCGAGCCGGAGTAGGTCACCGTCGCGGTGAACTTGTCGCCGCCCTTGACCGTGACACCGGAGTACGCGCTCTCGGAGGCGGGCAGCACCTCCCACCAGGCGCCGTAGGTCGCCTTGCCGCCGATGCAGTCGGCTTCCGTACCGGTCTGCTCCAGCGCGGAGTTGCTGTACCCGTCGAGTCCGACCCAGAACGAGGAGTACGTGGTGGCCGAGGAGCAGCTGACGCTCGGCTGGGTCCAGGACGAGGTGACCGAGGTGTACGCGCCGGTCGAGCCGGTGGCCGCGTAGCCGGACCAGTTGGTGGAGGAGACGGTGGCGTTGACCTTGCCGGACCGCGCGAGCCCGTGCAGTGCGTGACTCTCGTGGCTCGCTATGGCCTGGGTGAGCTGCGCCGGGGTGTGCGCGGTGCTCGGGGCGGCCGCGAGCGCGGGCGTCGCGAGCGAGGCGGTGAGGGCGGCGGCGCTGACGAGAACGAACCCGGCGGAAGATCTCGGGGACATGACTCTCCGTCATTCGAGGGGGTGGGGGGCTGCCGTGGCGGCAGTGCACAGCAGCTTCCGCGAGCCCTCATGTGCATGGCAAGACAGACAAGTTCCTTCAGTCTTGCGGGTATTGGCGGCGCAACACCCGGGAAATCTCACAGGTTCGTTCACGGTTGATCAATCACCGGGCAAGACTGGCCAAACTTCAGGCCAACGCCCTTCCGCCCCACGACACCCTTGACTTGAGCTGGAGTACGTGACTTCCAGACCGGGGTACGTGCGGACGAGACCGGAGAGCGTGGCACCTTCGAGACGGGGGTACGCGCCGCCCGGACCGGGGTACGCGGGCTCCGGACCGGATGACGCGCCGCCGCCGACCGGGCCGGAGGACTCCGCGTCCGGCACCGGGGCGATGCCCTTCCACGAGGCACTGCGGGCGGCCATCGCGGCGAGTGGGCTCAGTCTGGACCGGATTCAGGACCGGCTGCTGCGCCGGGGCACCCCGGTGGCGTCGGCGACGCTCAGTTCCTGGCAGTCCGGGCGCTACCAGCCCGAGCGGCAACGGTCGTTGGCCGCACTCGCCGTGCTCGAAGACGTCCTACGGCTGCCGCCCGGGGCGCTGGCCGGGCTGCTGGGGCCGCCCCGGCCGCGCGGGCGCTGGCTGCCGCCGGACGGTGATCACCCCGATCTCGCCCGGGCCTGGTCGGACCACCACGACCTCACCGCCGCCCTCGCCGCGCTCGACACTCGCTGGGACGACAGCCTGACCCGGCTCAGCTGTCACAACCGGGTGGACGTGGACGCCGACCGCCGTGTCCGCTCGATGACCAGCCGGCGGGTGCTGCGCGCCGAGGCGGACGGCGCGGACCGGTGGATCGCCGTGTACCGCCTCGACGCACCCGGCCCCGGCCCGCTGCCCCGCTTCCGCCTGGCGGCACCGGCGCGGCTCGGCACGGTCGTCGAAATCCCCGAAGAGGGGCTGGTGGCGGCCGAGTTGCTCTTCGACAGCCCCCTGGCACGCGGTGAGACCGTGATCGTCGACTACACCGTCGAGCATCGTGACCCGCGCCCCTGCTCCCAGCGCGCCGAGACCACCATTCACGTCCCGATGCGCGAACACCTCCTTGAGGTCCGCTTCGCCAAGGAGTGCCTGCCGCGCACGTGTTACTCCTTCCGCACGAACAGCCTCGATCCCCGGCACCGCGCCGGGCGACCGCGCGAACAACGGCTCCGGGTCGACGCGTCGGGCTCGGTGCACGCGGTGGCGTTGGGGGCGGGGCCCTGCCGGGTGGGGATTCGGTGGGTGTGGGGGTGAGGAGACCCGGTCGCGGGGCGGTTGTCAGTGGCGGGTGACACCATCGGGGCATGGTGCAGGTCTGTCTCAACGGGGCCCGTGGGGCCACCGACGGCTGGATGGTGCCGGTCTCGCCCGGGGCGTTGGCCGACGCCGCGGTGGAGGCCGTCGCGGCGGGGGCCACGGATGTCCACCTTCATCCCAAGACCCCTTGCGGACATGACACGTTGTCGCCGAGGGTCCTCGCGGTGACGCTGGAGGCGATCCGTGCGCGGGTGTCGGTCCCGATCGGCGTGACCACGGGCGCGTGGGCTGAACCGGACCCGGCGGCGCGGGCCGAGCGGGTGCGTGGGTGGACGGTCCTCCCCGACCACGCGTCGGTCAACTGGCACGAGCCGGGCGCGGAGGAGGTCGCGACGGCCTTGCTGGACCGGGGTGTCGGTGTGGAGGCGGGCATCTGGTCCGGCACGGAGGGCGCCACCCGGTTCGCCGTGTCACCGCTCCGTCCGAAGGTGCTGCGGGTACTCGCGGAGGTGACCGACCCGGCCGCGGACACGGCGGAGGCGTCCGCGCGGGCGCTGCTCTCCGCTCTCGGCGACGCCCACGGGCACCCGGTACTGCTCCACGGCGAGGACGGCGGCGCCTGGCCGGTGCTCCGCCTCGCGGCCCGCCTGGGCCTCGCCACCCGCATCGGCCTGGAGGACACCCTGCTCCTCCCGACCGGCGAACGGGCCCGGTCCAACGCCCAGTTGGTGACCGAGGGGCTGGCTCAGTACAGGGCGGCCCGGCGCTCGTCGTAGGGCAGGGAGAGGAGTTCGGCACCGCCGAAGCTAGCAGCCGCTAATTCGGTCGCTCCACCCCTTTTGGCTCAGGACAGTTGAGGGCGATGAAACCCGGTTGAGGAACCCGAGGAGTCCCGATGTCGACGCTGCGTGTCACCGCGGAAGTGCTGACCGTGCATGAGCACCCGAACGCCGATGCCCTTGAGCTGGCCCAGGTCGGGCTGTACCGGGCCGTGGTCGCCAAGGGTGCGTTCCGTACCGGCGAGACCGCCGTCTACATCCCCGAACAGGCCGTGCTGCCGGTCGAGTTGATCGAGGAGCTGGGGCTCACCGGGCGCCTCGCGGGAAGCACGCACGACCGGGTCAGGGCGGTGCGGCTGCGCGGTGAACTGTCGCAGGGCATCGTGTGCCGGCCCAAGGCCCTCGCCGACGTCGACCTGGCCCGGGCCGCCCTGGACGGCACCGACTTCGCGGAGCGGCTCGGCATCGTCAAGTGGGTGCCGCCGATCCCGCCCACGATGGACGGCGACGTGGAGCACGCGCCCGATCTGCTGCCCTGGGTGGACATCGAGAACATCCAGCGGTTTCCCGGGATCTTCGAACCGGGCGAGGATGTGGTCCTGACCGAGAAACTCCACGGCTCCGCCTGCCTGTTGACCTACTTCGCCGAGCACGAGGGCGGAGACGGGGGCGGTCGCGTGCAGGTCTGCTCCAAGGGCTTCGGCGCCAAGTCCCTCGCCCTGAAGGAAGATCCGCGCAACCTGTACTGGCGAGCGGTCCGCGGCCACGGCGTCCCCGAGGCCGCCGCCCGCCTCGCCGAACGGCTCGGCGCCCGCCGGGTCGGCATCTTCGGCGAGGTCTTCGGCGCGGGCGTACAGGACCTGACCTACGGCGCCGATGGCCGCCGCGAGACGCTCGGCTATGCCGTGTTCGACGTGTCCGCCGAGATCGACGGGGTCGTGCGGTGGCTGGACGCCGCCCAACTCCTCGACGGGGAGCTGCCGTTGGTACCCCGGCTGTACGAGGGGCCGTACGACGTCGAGCGGGTGCTGGAGGTCGCGAGCGGGCGGGAGACCGTGTCCGGGCGCGGGCTGCATCTGCGCGAGGGGGTCGTGATCCGTCCGGCGGCGGAGCGCTACAGCGCGGTGACCGGCGGCCGGGCGATCGCCAAGGCGGTCAGCCCCGCGTATCTCACGCGGAAGGGCGGCACCGAGTACGAGTGACCGCCGCCGTCCTCAGCCGCACGCCTCGGGCACCGGGTCCCGGTCCAGGGTTCTAGTCCTGGTCCAGGTCCTCGTCCCGGGGCGTGCGGCCCGTTCCGCGCTCCCCCCGTTCCGTCATCAGCCGCGAACCCGCGCCCCGCTCGCCCACCACGTCGTCCGGGTTGGACAGCACGCAGGCCGACAGGGACAGACAGCCGCAGCCGATGCAGTCGGTGAGGTGGTCGCGGAGGCGGTTGAGCTGCTTGATGCGCTCGTCGAGTTCGGAACGCCAGGCCTCGGAAAGGCGCGCCCAGTCCTCGCGGGTCGGGGTGCGCTCCTCGGGGAGTTCCGCGAGCGCCTCGCGGATCGTGGCCAGCGGGATGCCGACGCGCTGCGCGGCCCGCACGAAGGCGACCCGGCGCAGGGTGTCACGGGTGTACCGGCGCTGGTTGCCCGTGGTGCGGCTGCTGCTGATCAGGCCCTTGGCCTCGTAGAAGTGCAGCGCGGAGACGGCGGCTCCGCTGCGTGCGGCGAGTTGGCCGACCGTCAGCTCGTGGATCTTCATCGGGATCTGAGGCACCCGTCAGAGCCTACCCACCGCGTCACACCCGTGGTCCGTTGACAGGGACCCCGGAGCCGACCATGCTAAGCAGTTGCTTAGGTATGTGATGGCGTGCTGGATGACGTGAGAGGCCGGGACAGGACATGGCAGAGCCGAGGATCTTCACCTCCGTCGACGACCTGCGGGCGGCGGTCGGTGAGCAGTTGGGGCACACCGACTGGCTGGAGATCGACCAGAAGCGGATCGACCTGTTCGCGGAGGCGACGGGCGACCACCAGTGGATCCACGTGGACCCGGAGAAGGCGGCGGCCGGCCCCTTCAAGACCACCATCGCGCACGGCTACCTCACCCTGTCGCTGCTCCCGCTCTTCGGCCCACAGCTGATCAAGGTCGAGGGCGTGCGGATGGGCGTCAACTACGGGACGAACAAGGTCCGTTTCCCCGCCCCGGTCCCGGTCGACTCCCGGCTGCGCGCCACCGCGACGATCACCGGCGTGGACGACGTGCCGGGCGGCGTCCAGGTGACCGTCGCGTTCACCGTGGAGCGCGAGGGCGGCGACAAGCCGGTGTGCGTGGCCGAGTCGGTGTCGCGCTACTACCTCTGACCGAGACCGCCTCCCCCGGTACGGAAGCTACTTGGACCCCACCATCCGGAGCACGAGGTCGGCGTAGAGCGCGCCGACCTCGTCCGGTGTCCGGGGGCCGTCGAGGCTGAACCAGCGGGCCACGTCGATGCACAGCGACAGGATCGCGAGGGTGGTGCCCTTCACGTCGGGCACGTCGAAGGAGCCGTCGGCCACCCCGTCCTCGACGATCCCGCGCACCTCGGCGTCGACCTGCCGGCGCAGCGCCAGGATCTCGGCGCGGGCGTCCGGGCCGAGCGAGTCGAGTTCGTACTGCACGACCCGCGCGGTGGTGCGCCCGCCCGCGTGCCAGCGCACGAAGGAGCTGACGGCGTCCGCGAGCCGCTCGGCGGCGCTGCCCTCTCGCCCCGCCGCCGTCCGCAGGATGTCGAGGGCCTTCTCGTGGCCGATCCTGCTGATCCGGTGGAGCAGCTCTTCCTTGGTCTTGTAGTGGATGTAGAGCGCGGCCGGGCTCATGCCGGCGCGGCCCGCGATGTCCCGGGTGGTCGTCGCGTGGTAGCCGCGCTCGGCGAAGGCCTCCACGGCGGCGATCAGCAGCCGCCGGGCCGCGTCGGGCGTGACCTCTGCCCAGGCCTGCGGGTCGCCCGCGGTCGTCTCCTCCGCCGTACTCATCGCTCGTGAACCCCTCTCGATGACAAGGGGTCCACCATACCGCCGAACCTGAGCGAGCGCTTAGTCTCCCCGCTCAGAGCTTCTCGAACGGGTTGTAGGCGGTACGCGACGCATCCTGCCGGTCCCGGATCACCTTGGCGAGGGTGAAGGAGGACGTGACGAGATACAGGACGGCGATCGCGAGGAAGGCCCGTACCCAGGCGTCGGCGTGCAGCTTGAAGATGCCGATGGCGGTCGCCGCGATGGCGACGGAGAAGGACGCGACGGCCTGGCCGTAGAAGGCGGCCGTGTTCTGCGGTTTGCCCGATGCTTCACTCATGGGGACAGCATCGGGCGCCACGGCCCCCACGGCATCCGTGCGGATACTCAACTCACGTACTCAGAACCGGCCTTCAGCGGGAAGCCGAAGGTGGGACGAGCGGCCCTCAGAACGCCGAGACGCCCGTCAGCGCGCGTCCGATGAGGAGTTTCTGGATCTGGCTGGTGCCCTCGTAGAGGGTCATCACGCGGGCGTCGCGCAGCAGCTTGCCCGCCGGGTACTCGTCGATGTAGCCGTAGCCGCCGAAGACCTGGAGCGCGTTGTTGGCGGCGCGCACGGCGGCCTCCGAGGCGAAGAGCTTGGCCTTGGAGGACTCGGTGGCGAAGGGCAGCCCCCGGTCGATGAGGTCGGCGACGCGCCAGGTCAGCAGGCGGGCCGCGTCCACGTCGACGGCGATGTCGCTGATCAGTTCCTGGACGAGCTGGTGCTGCGCGATGGGCTTGCCGAACTGCTCGCGCTCCCCGGCGTAGCGGAGCGCCACGTCGAGCGCGGCCTGGGCGATGCCGACACAGCCCGCCGCGACCGACATCCGGCCCTTGGCCAGCGCCGACATGGCGACCGAGAAACCCTTGCCCTCGGGGGCGAGCATCGCGGAGGCGGGCACGCGCACGTCCTCCAGGACGATCTCGGCGGTGGCCTGGCCGCGCAGGCCGAGCTTGCCGTGGATGGTGCGGCGGGTCAGGCCGGGGGTGTCGGCCGGGACGAGGAACGCGGAGACGCCCTTGTGTCCGGGGGCGTCGGTCGAACGCGCGAAGAGGAGGACCACGTCGGCCCAGGTGCCGTTCGTGATGAACATCTTGGTGCCGTTGACGACGTAGTCGTCGCCGTCGCGGACCGCCCGGGTGGTGAGGTTGCCGGCGTCGGAACCCGTGCCCGGCTCGGTGAGGCCGAAGCAGCCGACGTACTCGCCGGAGGTGAGGCCGGGAAGCCAGCGCCGCTTCTGCTCCTCGTTCCCCCAGGCCGCGATCGACTTCGCGACGAGGCCCAGCGAGACGGAGACGATGCCGCGCACGGAGGAGTCGCCCCGGCCGAGTTCCTCGGTGACCAGGCAGTACGCGAGGTGGTCGCCGCCCGAGCCGCCGTACTCCTCGTCGATGGTCAGGCCCAGGAAGCCGACTCCGCCGAGCTTCTTGACGATCGAGCGGTCGATTTCCTCGGCGCGGTCCCAGGCGATGACGTGCGGGGCGATCTCGCGGTTCACGAAGTCCTCGGCGAGCCGCCGTACGGCCTCCTGCTCCTCGCTCAGTCCCAGGTTCATTGCGCGTCACCCCAAGTGGAAGGCCGTACATCGACTGCTGCACATTTAAATTAGCACTGCTAGTTTCGCTCTCGCAGCCCTACTATGTGCGGCATGGCCCGACCGCGCAAGCCCCTTCTCAGTACCGACCGGATCGTCGAGACGGCGCGGGTACTGGTGGACGCGGAGGGCCTCGCGGCCGTGTCCACGCGGCGGCTCGCCGCGGAGCTGGGCGTGAGTGGCCCCTCGCTCTACAACCACTTCCGCACGAAGGACCAGATCCTGGAGGCGGTCGCCGACTCGGTCAGCGCGCAGGTCGATCTGTCGATGTTCTCGGACGGGCGGGACTGGCGTACGGCGCTGCACGACTGGGCCGTGTCCTACCGGTCCGCCTTGCGTGACCATCCGAACATCGTGCCTGTGCTGGCGACCGGGCCGGGGCGGCGGCCGGCGGGGCTGCGGCTCGCCGACGCGGTCTACGGCGCGATGGTCGATGCCGGGTGGCCCGCGGCTCAGGCCACGTCGATCGGGGCGTTGATGCGGTACTTCATCATGGGGTCGGCGCTGGGGTCGTTCGCCGGGGGGTTCGTGGACGACGAGAGTGCGTACGATCCCGCGGACTATCCGCATCTCGGGCAGGCGCATCTGCTGGCCGAGCAGCAGGAGAAGGTCGATGAGCGGGCGTTCGAGGTGGGGCTCGCGGCGTTGCTGGACGGGTTGGCGAGGCAGTTCGATGAGGTGGTCGGGGGGTAGGGGGGCAGGCGCCGGCTATGGGGGTGGGGGGTTCTGTGAGATGCCGGGTGCGCGAGCGTCGTGGCCGGTCGCGCAGTTCCCCGCGCCCCTGGGAGGTTCGCGTGGGGCGCGCTCCGAAGGGGCGCGGGGAACTGCGCGACCAGCCACCGCCCACCTGCACCCGGCATCTCACAGAACCCCCACCCCCTGCCCCGACGATGGCGTCCGATTTCCGCCAGCGGTGCCGCTCTTCCGCCGTCTAGCCTCATGGCATGACGAACCCCCTCCGCCGTCCCGAACGGGCAGCCGCAGCCGCAGCGGTCGTCACCGTCGTGCTCTGGGCGTCCGCGTTCGTGTCCATCCGCAGCGCGGGATCCGCCTATTCGCCGGGCGCGCTCGCCCTGGGCCGGTTGGCCGGCGGAGCGCTGGCGCTGGGCGTGATCTCTCTCGTACGACGGGCAGGCGTGCCGCCCCGGTCCGCGTGGCGCGGGATCGCGGTCTCGGGCGTGCTGTGGTTCGGGTTCTACATGGTCGTCCTGAACTGGGGCGAGCAGCAGGTCGACGCCGGCACCGCCGCCCTCGTCGTCAACATCGGGCCGATCCTCATCGCCCTGCTCGGCTCCCGGCTGCTCGGAGACGCGATGCCGCCGCGGCTGCTCGCGGGGATGGCGGTGTCGTTCGCCGGCGCGGTGACGGTGGGGCTTTCCATGTCGGGCGAGGGCGGTTCGTCCGTGCTGGGTGTGGTGCTGTGTCTGCTCGCCGCGGTCGCGTACGCCGGTGGGGTCGTCGCCCAGAAGCCGGCCCTGGCGCGGGCGAGCGCCCTTCAGGTGACGACGTTCGGGTGTCTCGTCGGGGCGGTGATGTGCCTGCCGTTCGCCGGACAGCTGGTCGAGCAGGCCGCCGACGCACCCGTCTCCGCCACCCTCAACATGGTCTACCTGGGCGTCTTCCCGACCGCGCTCGCCTTCACGACCTGGGCCTACGCCCTCGCCCGGACCACCGCAGGCAAGATGGGCGCGACCACATACGCGGTGCCCGCGCTGGTCGTCCTGATGTCGTGGCTGCTGCTGGGCGAGGTGCCGGGTCTCCTCACGCTGGCAGGTGGCGTGCTGTGCCTGGCGGGCGTGGCGGTGTCGCGGTCCCGGGCGCGGAACGCGGGGGCCGTGAGCGGTACGGGTGCGGCGGCGGCTCCGGTGGTCGCGGTCGAGCCGCCGCCCGAGGAAGCGCCCGTCGGAAAGTGACCGGCGCTCCCGGCCGCCCTGCGCTGGAGACGGCCACCCTGCGCTACCGGCGGCCGGCCTCAGAAGATGACCAGGGCCCGTCCGCCCTTCCCCGCCACCATGTTCTCGAACGCCCCCGGAATCCCGTCCAGCGCGATCCGTTCCGTCACCAGCGAGCCGAGGTCCAGCCGTCCGGCCCTGACGTGTTCGGCGAGCACCGGAACGTCCTTCGCCGGGTCCGAGTTGCCGTAGACGCAGCCGCTCAACGTGCGTCCCCAGTGGAAGAGTTCGAGGGCATTGAAGGTGACCTGCTGGTCCTTGCCACCGATGCCGACGACTGTCGTACGGCCGCCTCGGCGGGTGGATTCCCAGGCGGTACGGATGGTGACCGCGCGGCCCACACACTCGACGGCGACGTCGACACCCTGTTTTCCGGTGAGGGTGCGGATCTCGCGGGCGGTGTTCTCGGAGGCGACCACGTAGTCCGTCGCCCCGGCCGCGCGGGCCAACTCCTCCTTCTCCGGGGAGACATCGACCGCGACGATCGTCGTGGCGCCCGCGATCCGGGCGGACTGAAGGGTCGCCAGGCCCACTCCGCCGACGCCGAAGACGGCCACCGTCTCGCCCTCCCGGACCTGTGCCGAGTGGTGGATCGCGCCGTAGCCGGTGAGGACCGCGCAGCCGAGGAGGGCCGCGTCCGTCAGCGGGATGCCCTCCGGGAGCGGCAGGACACAGGACGCCGCTACGACCGTCTCCTCGGCGAACGCGGCCACGTTCAGGCCGGGGTGGAGGTCGCTGCCGTCGGAGCTGCGGCGGGCGTGGACATCGGCGGCGCCGTTGAGCGCGTTGGCGCAGAGCCAGACCTCGCCCAGCGTGCAGGCGTGGCAAGTGCCGCAGGACGGGGCCCAGTTGAGGATGACCGAGTCGCCGGGTGCGACATGCGTGACGCCCTCCCCCACGGCCATGACCGTGCCCGCGCCCTCGTGGCCGAGGACCGCCGGGACGGGCACGCGCATGGTGCCGTTGCTGAGGGACAGGTCGGAGTGGCAGACCCCGGCGGCGGCGAGACGGACGCGGACCTGGCCGAGGCCGGGGTCCGGGAGGTCGATCTCGGCGATCTCCAACGGGGCGCCCACGGCGGGCAGTACGGCGGCGCGGACCATGTGAGGCCTCCTGAGGGGTCTAGAACTGAAGGGACTTGGTCTGGAGATACTCGGACAGCCCGTGCGCGCCGAGCTCCCGGCCCACCCCCGACTGCTTGTAACCCCCGAACGGGGCACGGGGGTTGAAGCGCCCGCCGTTGATGTCCACCTGCCCGGTCTCCAGCCGCCGTGCGAACGCGACCGCTTCGGCCTCCTCGCCCGCCCACACCGCGCCCGCGAGGCCGTAGACCGTGCCGTTGGCGATGCGGACGGCGTCGTCCTCGTCGTCGTAGCGGAGGATCGAGAGGACCGGGCCGAAGATCTCCTCCTGGGCGATCGTCATGTCCGGGGTGACGTCGGCGAAGACGGTCGGGCTGATGAAGTAGCCCTGCCCGGAGGGGGATTCGGGGCCGCCCGCCACCAGGCGCGCGCCCTCCGCGATGCCCTTCTCGATGTAACCGCGCACCCTCGCCCGCTGCTTGGCGTTGACGACCGGGCCGATGCGGGAGCCGTACTTGGCGGCGGCCGTCGCCGCCAGCTCCACCGCCTCGTCGTACTGGTCGCGGTGGACGAGCATGCGGGTCCAAGCGCTGCATGTCTGGCCGGAGTTGGACATCACGTTGGCGACGCCGACGTTGACGGCCTTGGCGAGGTCGGCGCTCGGGAGGATGACGTTGGCGGACTTGCCGCCCAGTTCCAGGGCGACCTTCTTGACCGCGGCACCCGCCGTCGCGCCGATCCGGCGGCCCACCGCCGTGGAGCCGGTGAAGGAGACCAGGTCGACGCCCGGGTGTTCCGCGAGGGCCTGTCCCGCGATCGGGCCGAGGCCCGTGACGAGGTTGAAGACACCGGCCGGGATGCCCGCCTCGTCGACCGCCTCGGCGAACAACTGGGCGGTGAGCGGGGTGTCTTCGGCGGGCTTGAGCACCACCGTGCAGCCCGCCGCGAGGGCCGGGGCGACCTTGGCGACGATCTGGTGGAGGGGGTAGTTCCAGGGGGTGATCGCGCCGACCACGCCGATCGGCTCCTGGTAGACCGTCGAGTTGCCGACCTTCTCCTCGAAGGCGTGGGACGCGGCGAGTTCGGCGTAGGAGCCCGCTACGGCGATCGGCACGCTCGCGTGGACGGCCTGCGAGAAGGCGAGCGGTGAGCCGAGTTCGGCGGTGACCGTCTCGGCGATCTCGTCCTTGCGGGCCGCCAACACGTCCCGCAGCGAGGCGAGTCGGGCGGCGCGTTCGGCGGGCGGGGTCGCGGCCCAGCCCGGGAGGGCGGCACGGGCGGCCCGTACGGCGGCGTCGACGTCGGCGGCGGTACCGGCCGGGACGCGGTCGATCACCTGCTCGTCGAGCGGGTTCACCACGTCGATGGTGTCCCCGCTCGCGGCGGGGCGCCAGGCGCCGTCGATGTACATGCCGTCGTGTGCCTTCATCGTGCTGCCTCCCGGGCGTGACTACGTCGTCCGCCTCACAAACTAGCGATGTTAGTTTTCCGGCGCCAGAGACCCCGGGTCACAGACCCGCGGAGACCTCGGAAGCCGCGGGGCGGGCACCTCGGAAGTCGACCCGGGTCCGGTCGTCCACCCGGGCCACCGCCTCCTGCCCGAAGGCCTTCTCGTAGGCCCGCCGGACCTCCTCGATCTTCCGGTCGTTCGCGCCCGCCGCCGACACCGGATACAGCAGGATCAGCTCGTACGACCGCTCCTTCTCGACCCGCCCGTTCGCGTCCCGCCACTGCCCGCGCCCCTCCTGCACGGTCAGCCCGTCCGGGAAGCCGGGCGTGACTTCCTTGTCGACGAAGTCAGCGAACTGCCGCTCGGTGACGGCCGGTCCGCCGTCCGGCCGCTCGGTGCCGAAGAAGAGCTGCGTCTCGATGTACGGCGTTCCGCGCGTCGGCGCGGGCGCGGTCCTGGGGTCGGGGCTCGCGTTCGCGGTGTCGAGGCTCGCGTAGGCGGTGGGGGCCGCGACCGCCAGGAGGAGGCCGGCGACGGCGAGGGCTGACCGGTTTCGGGTGAAGTGCACGTTCATGCGCCTATCCGTACCGGGCGTCACTCCTCCAGGTCGGGCAGCCGCGCCGGGGCCGGGGAGATCCGGTCGCCGTGCTGGTCGAAGACGAACAGGTGGTCGATGTCGACGAGCAGCGGAACCTGCATGCCGTACCGGAGTTCGATGTCGGGGGTGGTGCGCACGACGAGATCGCCGGGGAGGCGGCCCTCGGGCGGTACCGGGTCGGCCGCCGCCTCCACCGAGGGGTCCAGGGCCACCACGGGACCGGCGCGCAACGCTCCCGCGCGCTCCCGCAGCCGCCCGAGGACGCTGCCCTCGCGTCGGCGGCGGCGGACCGGGCGGACCGGACGCGGGGCCTCCAACTCCGGTACGACGGCGGGCCGGGAGCCGGTGTTGAAGTGGACGAGGACCTCGTGGCCCTGGAACTCGACGTGCTCGACGAGACCGCTGATCGCCACCTCGCCGGGGCGGGCGGCGGCGGGCTTGGCGATGCGCACGGCCTCGGAGCGCAGACCGACGATGACCTCACGGCCCTGCTGGACGCGGAGCAACTGGTGGTCCAGGCACAGGGGTTCGGGCAGCCGGAGGTACTGCTTGCCGAGGCTGATGGTCATCGCACCGTCCAACGGGGCCCGGACCAGGCCCCGGAGGAGGTTGATGCGCGGGGTGCCGATGAAGGCGGCGACGAAGACGTTGCGGGGCAGCGCGTACACCGAGCGCGGGGTGCCGACCTGCTGGAGGACGCCGCCGCGCAGCACGGCGACCCGGTCGCCGAGCGACATGGCCTCGGCCTGGTCGTGGGTGACGTAGACCGTGGTGACGCCCAACTTGCGGGTGAGGGCGGAGATTTCGGCGCGGAGGTGGTTGCGGAGTTTGGCGTCGAGGTTGGAGAGCGGCTCGTCCATGAGGAAGGCGGAGGGGTGTCGGGCGATGGCGCGGCCCATGGCGACGCGCTGGCGTTCGCCGCCGGAGAGCTGGCTGGGGAAGCGTTCCAGGAGGTCCTCGATGCCCAGCATGCGGGCGGTGGCGTCGACGCGGGCGCGCGGGTCCTCGCCGGGGGTCTCGATGCGCAGCGGGAAGCCGATGTTGTCGCGGCTGGTCATGCTCGGGTAGAGGGCGAAGTTCTGGAACACCATCGCCATGTCCCGGTCGGAGGGGGCGAGTTCGTTGGCCAGCTCGCCGTCGAGCCGCAACTCGCCCTCGGTGATCTGCTCCAGGCCCGCGATCATCCTCAGCACGGTCGACTTGCCGCACCCGGACGGCCCGAGCAGGACGAGGAACTCCCCCGGCGCGATGTCCAGCGACATCCGGTCGACCACGCGGACGCCTCGCGTGTAGGCCTTGCTGACGTCGTGCAGGGAGATGGCGCGTGTCATGACGAGTGCCCCCGGGGGCTCACTTGGGCGACGGTGCTCCGCGATCCGGACACCTCGCACGGGCCGTACGAGGCTTGTGAGTCACGGAAGCTAACGGAATGTGCGCGCACGGGGGAAGAGACCGGACGGGATCGGGCGGGTCGGTCCGGGTGGTGAGAAAACGGACGATCGCGTTCAGTGGGAGCGGCCGGGTTCGCGGACCGCGGTGAGGTGGGCGAACACGACGGTGTTGCCCGAGTAGCCGGTCCGGTGGTCGAAACTGCCGCCGCAGGTGATGAGACGGAGTTCGGGCCGGCCGCGGGCGCCGTAGACCTCCCGGTCGGGGAAGTGCGCCTTCTCGTACGTCCGTACCGCGTCGACCGTGTACACGGCGGTCCGGCCATCGGCGCGGCGGGCCTCGATCAGGCGGCCGGGCTTCAGTTGGCCGAGGCCCGCGAAGACGGCGGGGCCGGTCATGGTGTCGAGGTGTCCGACGGCGACGGCGGTGCCCTGCTCGCCCGGCGTGGGCCCGTCCGCGTACCAGCCCACCCGCTTCGGATCGTCGTCCGGCGGCGCGGACATACGCCGTTCACGCCCGAGCCGGAGCGGGATGACCGGCGCGTCGACCCCGAGGTAGGGGATGACGAGCCCGGTCGCACGGGAGCGCGGGAGGGGCCGGGGTGGCGGCGCGGGGCGCGCCGGGGGCGACCGCCGCCCACCACGCCCGTCCACACGGTCACCCACGGCCGGGGGCGCCGACCGGGCCGGACGGGAGGCGCCCGCACCCGAGGCAGCGGACCGCCCCGAGCCGGAGTCCCCCGCGTCCGCCCCGGAGGCACCCGCCGGCGACGCCACCACCCGGGCGGAACCGGAGGGGTCCGCACCCCCGGCACACCGGGCACCGCCGGCCATCACCACGACGGCCAGCAGAAAGGTCCGCACGAGCCGGTAGGCACGCCTCCGATACCAGGGCCGCCGACGCCGCACCACCCGGGTGGCGCGGCGGACCGATGTCGCGCGGGGGTCGACGCGGCCCGCCGTCCGACGCGGGGCAGGACGACCCGATGCCCCAGGCAGGGCGGCCCGCCCGGACGCCTCGCGGGAGGCGCCACCACCCCGTGTCCCGCGGGGAGCACTGCCGCCCGAGGTCCGGCGCGCAGCGGGACCGGCCGATGCCCCCCGGGCAACGGTGCGGCCGAGCGTCCCGCGCGGCGTGGTGCGGCCCGGGGTCCCGGAAGGGACAGTACGTCCCGACACCTCACGGGTGGGGGTGCCGGCCGAAGGCCCACGGGTGGCGGTGCGGCCGAGCGTCCCGCGCGGGGTGGTGCGGGCCGGGGTCCCGGAGGAGGCAGTACGGCCCGACACCTCACGGGTGGGGGTGCCGGCCGACGGCCCACGGGAGGCGGTGCCGCCCGCACAGCCGCCGGCAGCGGTCCGGTCCGACGCCTCGCGGGAGGCGGTGGCGGGCGGTGTGGTGTGTTCGGTCGGGTGTGGCGCCTGGTGTGGGTGGGCGGTGTCGGGGCCCCGCGCCCGGGTGGGGCGCGGGGCGGCGCTGGAGTTCATCGCATCCGCTCAGGACGCGCCATGGGGACGGCGGCGCCGGAACCAGACCACCCCGCCGACCGCCGCCAGACCCACTCCCGCGGCGCCCGCGAGCGGGGTCAGGGCCGCTTCGCGGGCCAGCCCGCCGCCACCGGCGGGCGGACCGCCGTTCGGGCCGCCCGGTCCGCCGCCGGGACCACCCGTGGTGCCTCCGCCGGGCGTTGTCGGGCAGTCGACCTTGAAGACCTTGTGCTTGCCCGCACCGTGCTCGCCGGTGAAGGTCCAGGTCAGCTTGTACATGCCGTTGGGCAGTGTCGCGATGGGCATGGTGTGGCCGGTGCCGGCCTTGGTCGCGATCGTGATCGAGCCGGAGCGGGTCGCGCCGCCCGGGATCGACGGCTGGGTCTCGATGGACCAGGTGACCTGCTGGCCCCTGTCGAAGTTGAAGGCGTCGAGGTAGAAGTCGCAGACCTTCGGCTGGTTGCGCTGGTCGGTGAAGGCCGTGCCCACCTCGTGGATCTTGACGTCTCCGTTGTCGCCGGGGGCGGCGACGGCGACGGGCGCTCCGAGGCCGACGGTCGCCGCGGCGGCGAGAACCGTCCAGGCGGCGGCTCTACGGGGCAGGAATGAGGTCGGCATGAACAGCCCTCCGAATCAGGTGATTATCGTACGAATTGCTCTGTGACCTGATTCCCTTTCACATTCGACGGGCCGAACGCACGCGCATCGCCGTACGGACCGTCAGATACCTCTAGATATCGCCCTTCCGGCTCAAGGACGACCCCCGGCGCCGAACCGCCTCGGGTGCCGTCGTCTCCCGGGCGGCTCCGCCCCTCGACCGCAGCGCGACCCCCGCCGAGAGCACCAGCAGCGCGCCGAGCATCACGAACGGCGCGGCCACGCCCGCGACTCCGGCGACGAGGCCCGCACCGGCGGGCGCGGCGACCTGGCCGAGGCGGTTGCCGGTGAGCCGCAGGGCGAGGGCGGTGGAGCGGGCGCCGTCGGGGGCGGCCTGTACGACCGTGGTCATGGAGAGGGGCTGGCCGACGCCCAGGCAGAAGCCCAGGATCGTGAGCATCAGGCCGATGGCCCACACCGGCAGCGGCAGGGCGATACCCGCGCACAGGACGCCCGCCAGCAGGCAGGTCGCGGTCAACAGGGCCGCCCTGCCGAGGAGTTGGAGCAGCGGGGTCAGGACCAGCCGGCAGGCGATGGTGGCCGCCGCGCGGATGCTGAGCAGGACGCCGATCACGGAGGGCGCGATGCCCCGGTGTTCGCCGACCACCGGGAGGTAGGCGGTGAGGATGTCGGTCGCGGAGAGCACGGAGAGGCTGATGAAGATGCCCGCGGGGACGCCCCGGGCACCCAGGATGCTCCGCATGGGCACCGGATCGCCCTGCTCGGTACGGGACTTGACGGCCGTACGGTCCTCGATGCGCCAGAGGGATGTGAAGGAGACGGCGGCGCCCGCGCCCGCGACGAGGAGGGCGCGGGCGCTGGTGCCGGCCATGTCGGAGCCGCCGATCAGGGCGCCCGCGGCGATCGGACCGATGAGCTGGCCGAGGGAGGCGCCGATGGTGAAGTGGCCGAAGTTGCGGTCCTGTTCGTGCGGGGCGGACTGGCGGGCGACCAGCGACTGGGCGCCGATCACGAAGCAGAGATGGCCGAGGCCCATCACTCCGCTCCACATGGCCATCGTCCAGAGGGAGCCCGCGAGTCCGCTCAGGGCGCAGCCGCCGGAGATGAGGATCACGCCGACGGGCAGCAGGGGCGCGCAGCGGCCGTGGTCGGTGCGGCGGCCGAGCGGTACGGCGGCGAAGAGCGGGAGCAGTGCGTACACGCCCGCGATGACGCCGATGGCCCGCTCGTCGGCGCCGAGTGCGAGGGCCCGGTAGGAGACGGCGGGGCGGGCCATCGACACCGCCCCCTGCGTGAAGCTGAAGGCGATGACGAGGCGGAGCAGCCAGCCGCGGTTCCTGCCGGGCGTCATGGTGAAGTCCCTTGTGCCGTGGGTCAGATGATGCCGAAGAGGATTCCTGCCCCGAGCACCACCAGTGATGTCAGGGCGGCCCACTTGACGACGAACCGGGTGTGGTCGCCGAACTCGACCTTGGCCATGCCGACCAGGACGTACACGGCGGGCACCAGCGGGCTGGACATGTGCAGGGGCTGGCCGACGAGGGAGGCGCGGGCGATCTCCAGGGTCGAGACACCGTGGGCGTTCCCGGCCTCGGCGAGCACCGGGAGGATGCCGAAGTAGAAGCCGTCGTTCGACATGAAGTACGTGAGCGGGATGCTGAGCACGCCGGTGACGAAGGCCATGTGCGGGCCCATGCCGTCGGGGATGTTGTCGACCAGCCAGGTCGCCATGTGGTCGACCATGCCGGTGCCCTGGAGGACTCCGGTGAAGACGGCGGCGGCGAAGACCATGCCGGAGACGTTGAGGACGTTCTCGGCGTGGGCGCCGAGGCGGGCCTTCTGGTCGGGCATGTGGGGGAAGTTGACGGTCAGGGCGAGGGCGGCGCCGAGCAGGAAGAGGACCGGGATCGGCAGCCACTCCATGATCATGGCGGTGAGCAGGGTGACCGTGAGCAGCGCGTTGAACCAGTACAGCTTGGGGCGCAGGGTGGGCCTGTTGGGGTCGAGGCCCTGGAACCCCTCGTCCTCGTCGGGGAGTTCGGCGTCCGCGTCCGCGCCGGAGCCCGAACCGCCGGTTCGGGCCCGCCTGTTGCCGTCGCCGCCGGCTCCCACGAGCACCGTCTCGGTCTGCGGCTCCTCGACGAGCACCTCGTCCAGCGTCAGCACGCCGAGCCGCTTGCGCTCGCGGCGGCCGAGGACGTAGGAGAGGACGAGGACGGCCAGCATGCCGACGGCGAGGGCCGGGATCATCGGGACGAAGATGTCGCTGGCGCTGACCTTGAGGGCGGTCGCGGCGCGGGCGGTGGGCCCGCCCCAAGGGAGCGTGTTCATCACGCCGTTGGCCATCGCGGCGACGCCGGTCATCACGACCAGGCTCATCTTGAGGCGTTTGTACAGCGGGTACATCGCCGAGACCGTGATCATGAAGGTGGTCGAGCCGTCGCCGTCCAGGGAGACGATCGCGGCGAGGACCGCCGTACCGACGACGATGCGCAGCGGGTCCGCCTTGCAGAACTTGAGGATTCCCCGCACGATCGGGTCGAAGAGACCCACGTCGATCATCACGCCGAAGTAGACGATCGCGAACATGAGCATCGCCGCGGTGGGCGCGAGGCTGGTGACGCCGTCGATGACGTAGTCGCCGAGCTTGGCGCCCTTTCCGACGAAGACGCAGAACAGGGCGGGTATCAGTACGAGCGCCGCGATCGGCGACATCTTCTTCAGCATGATCAGGACCAGGAAGGTCGCGATCATGGTGAACCCGAGGATGGTCAGCATGAGTGGAACACCTAACGTTCGCCTTTGAACTCCCACCAGGGACGGCGGTCCGACGACGTTAGGTCGCGCAAAGCGCTGTTAACAAGATGTTGACGCGCGAGCAATAAGCGCAAAACTCCAGGTCACAGCGGTGCGGTGAGGGCGGCGACCTCCACGGGCACGCCGTTGAGCACCGCGTTGCCCGACAGCGGGTCGAGCTGACTGCCGTCCAGCAGCTGGTTCACGTTGACACCCGGATCGGTGGCCGCGTGGCTGAGCCGGGTGCCGGGACGGTCGTGTCCCCACCCGTGCGGAAGGCTCACGACCCCGCGCCGCAGCGCGTCGGTGATCTCGGCGGGGGCGGTCACCTCTCCTCCGGCGCCTTTGATCCGGACCGGCGCTCCGTCGGCAACGCCGAGGCGTTCCGCGTCCTCGGGGTGGATGTGCAGGGTGCAGCGGTTGGTGCCGCCGGTGAGGGCGGGCACGTTGTGCATCCAGCTGTTGTTGGAGCGCAGATGCCGGCGGCCGACGAGCACGAGTCCCTCGGCGCGCTCGCTCATCGCCTGCCGGAGCCGGGGCAGGTCGTCGAGGATCGGCTGGGGCAGGAGTTCGACCTTGCCGCTACGGGTCTTGAGCGGCTGCGGGAGGCGGGAGGCGAGCGGGCCGAGGTCGATGCCGTGCGGATGCGCGAGCAGTTGCTGGAGGGTGAGCCCGTCGGGCCGTACGCCGAAGCCGTCGCCGTAGGGGCCGAGGCGCAGCATCATGTCGAGCCGTCGCTCGGGGCCGGTGTCGCCGGTGAGCCGGGCGGCGAGCTCGCCCGCGTCACGGCCGTGGACGGGCGAGTCGGGGTCCGTGACGGCCTTCCCCAGGGTCTGGTCGATGACCATCGTGTCCACGGCGGCGGGGTCGGTACCGTGCATGCCGCTCGCGGCGAGGATCAGCCGGGCCAGGATCTCGGTCTCGGCCATCCGGCCGGGCTCCAGGGGGATCGCGGGGCGGGTGTAGCGGACCTGGTTGCGGACGGCGAGGGTGTTGAACGCGAAGTCGTGGTGCGGGCTCTGGGACGGCGGGGGCGGCGGCAGCACCACGTCGGCGTGGCGGGCGGTCTCGTTGAGGTACGGGTCGACGCTCACCATGAAGTCCAGTGAGCCGAGGGCCTTGTCGAGGCGGGCGCCGTCCGGTGCGGAGAGCACGGGGTTGGCGGCGACGGCGATCAGCGCGCGGATCGGTTCGCCCTCGGCGGTCGCGGTGTCGATCTCCTCGGCGAGCGCGGAGAGCGGCAACTCGCCCTTGGCCTCAGGGTATTGGCTCACCCGCGAGCGCCAGCGCCCGAGCGCGAACCCGCGGCCGGGTCCGGCGGGCCGGGGTGCCCGGTCGGTGGCGGCCTGCGGGAAGAGGGCGCCGCCGGGACGGTCGAGGTTGCCGGTGAGGATGTTGAGGACGTCGACGAGCCAGCTGGCCAGGGTGCCGTGCGGGACGGTGCAGCTGCCGATACGGCCGTAGACGGCGGCGGTCGGGGCGGCGGCGAGTTCGCGGGCGAGGGCGCGGATCTCGTCGGCGGTGACGTCACAGGCGCCACTCACGGCCTCCGGGGTGAAGTCCCGTACGGCGGCTCGGAGTTCATCCACCCCCTGCACATGTGGGGCCAACTCGCCCAGCCGCACGAGGTGTTCGTCGAAGAGGACGTGGGTCATCGCCGCGAGCAGCAGGGCGTCGCCGCCGGGGCGGACCGCGATGTGGCGGTCGGCGAGCTTGGCGGTGCGGGTGCGGCGCGGGTCGATCACGGTGAGGGTGCCGCCGCGGGCCTTGAGGGCTTTCAGCTTGCCGGGGAAGTCGGGCGCGGTGCACAGACTCCCGTTGGACTCAAGGGGGTTGGCGCCGATGAGGAGCAGATGGTCGGTGTGGTCGAGGTCCGGGACCGGGATCGCGTTGGCGTCGCCGAAGAGCAGGCCGCAGGAGACGTGTTTGGGCATCTGGTCGACCGTGGACGCGGTGAAGACGCTGCGGGTGCCGAGGGCGCCGAGCAGGACGGACGGGTAGAGGGCACCCGCCATGGTGTGCACGTTGGGGTTGCCGAGGACGACACCGACGGCGTGCGGGCCGTACCGCTCGACGACCGGGCGCAGGCCGGCCGCGACCGCGTCGAACGCCTCGTCCCAGGTGGCCTCGCGCAGCTCGCCGTCCTTGCGGACGAGCGGGGTGCGCAGCCGGTCGGGGTCGCTGTCGACGGCACCGAAGGAGGCGCCCTTGGGGCAGATGAACCCCCGGCTGAACACATCGTCGTGATCACCCCGGGCGCCGGTGACCCGGGTGCCCTCGATGGTGAGCGTCAGCCCACAGGTGGCTTCGCACAGGGGGCAGATACGCGGGGCGGTGCGGGACACGGGGCCTCCCAGGGCTTCGTCGCCTCTTGGCGGCGAGCATACCGAGCGGTATGCGGGGTGGCGAGGGGGGGTGGGGGGTGGGGTCGTGAATCCGCGGGGCGCGAGGCTGCGAATCCGCTGCGGGGTGTGCCTCCGGGCGCGGCCCTCGTCAGTCGAAGAGGATCAGGCCGTTGCGGGTGCCGACGACCAGTTCACCTCGGGGGCCAGCCGTGAGGGCGGTGCACGGGGAGGGCAGTTCGACCGCGTGGCGGACCTCGCCGGTGCGGGTGCCCACGACGAGGAGATCGGTGTTTCCCGCCACGGCGTAGGTGTCCCCTCCTGGAAGCAGGGCGGCGTGATCGGCGAACACCTGCCCCTCGTGCTGGTGGACGGTGTCCGGTTCGCGGGCGGCCCGGCGGTGCGGGAGGCGGCGGCGCGACGGCGCACGGTGCCGGGCAGGATGGCCCTCCGCCAGGAAGAGGGGGCGAAGGGTCTCCCAGCGGATGATTCGGGTGCGGTACCGCCCGATGAGCAGCAGTTCGTCGCCGTCCGGCGCGTGCAGGGCGAAGGCGTCCACGAGGTCGTCGTCGGGCAACCACAGCGCGGCCCAACGGGCGGTCGTGGTGTCGAGGACGCGGAGCACGTCGTCCAGGAACGGCAGGAGGACCAGCACCCTGCCCGCGCAGCGGACCGCGCGGGCGTCCACGAACGCCGTGCGGTCGTCGCCCGGCGCGGAACAGGGCAGGTCGAGGAGCGGCCCCGCAGCGACGTCGTGGACGGAGAGCCGCCCGCGCGTGGAGCCGCCGGATGCGTCGAACTCCCCCTCGTCCCAGAGGGCGAGCGACAGCAGGGACTGCGCTCCCGCCCCGTCGGGCAGTACGGCCAGACGCACGGCGTCATGGTGGTGGGGTGCGGGGGTGAACAGCGGCAGGCCTGTCGAGCGGACCGGGTCGCCGGTGCCGAAGTCCCAGTACTGAAGGAGACCGTTCTCGCCGCGCGCGAACAGCACGGGCCGTACGTCGCGGCCGGGTGAACGCCATGCCACGGCGGCCAGTTGGGCCGCGTCACCCTGGCCGACCGGGTTCAGGCGGCGCAACGGTGTGCCCCGCGCGCCGTCCCACGCCCGGAGGGAGCCGTCGCTCCCTGCGGCCGCCACGGCGAGTCCGTCGGCGAGGGGTACGGCCGCGACGGCGGTCACCGACCGCACCCGGTCGACCGCTTCCGTGACCTTCCGACCGTCCGGCGTGTCCCGCACCAGCCACACGTCGCCGCTGTCGTCGCCGCACAGGAGCCCGGCGCCGGTGGCGTGCAGCGAGCCGCCGGGCTGCGGCATCCGGCGCTCCCACCCGTCGCCGTAGGAGACGAGCCGGGTGTCGGCGCCATAGCCGACGAGGCCGGTCTCGGTGTAGGCCAGCGCGCTCACGGGGCCCTGGTGCGCGCGGCGGACCGGGGTCAAGGGGCGACAGGTGGGCAGCGACCACTCGCGCACCGTGCCGTCGGTGCCACCGACGGCCAGGCGTCCGGAGCCGTCGGGGGCCAGGGCGAGGGCGGCGGTCCACACCGGGGTGGCGGGGAGCGGGCCGTAGCCGAACATGCGGGCCGCGCCCACGTCCCAGCAGGCGATACGGCCGGAGTCGGTGCCGACGACGAGGACGTCCCGGTCGCGGACGCGTCCCGTGGCCAGCGTGGTGACGATGTCGGGGACGGTGAACTCCTGTTCCGCGACCGGCAGCCCGTCCCGCAGGACGAGGACAGTGACGCGTCCGCCGTGCTCGCCGGTGACGACGTAGTCGCGGCCGTCGGAGGTGCGGCCGGTCGTGGCGCAGGCGATCAGCGGCACCTGCCAGGGACTCCGGTCGGGTGCCGGGCGGCGCCACAGTTCGTGCGGGCGGGCCAGGTCCCAGCAGCGGATCGCATGGTCCTCGCCGACGCTGACGACGGCGGGGCGGCCCGAGGGGCCGCGGATCTCCCCCAGGGCGAGGACGCGTCGCTGGTGTGCGGTGACGTGCACGGAGTCGGCCGCGTCAGGGGTGGGCCAGAACCGGATGTTCCCGTCCGAGCCGCCCACGCAGACCGTACCGTCCACCGCGCAGACTGTGGAGGCGGCGTGGTCGAAGACCTGGCCGCCGACCCGGTCACCGGTCACCAGGTCGTACACCTGGAGTCCGTGCGCGTAGCCCTGCACGGAGACACAGGCCGTCGGCCCGAGGGAGAACACCTCCAGGCGCAGGGAGCTGCCTCGCTCGATGCGCAGCGGCAGGCCGACCGGGCGGCCGCTGTCGAGGTCCACACGGTGCAGTTGTCCGCCGACGGTCGCCACGGCGACGATCCACTGCCGTCCGACCCGGCGCACGCCGAGGGCGACGACGGCGGAGTCGGCCGCCAGAAGGGTGCGAACGGGCCTGCCCCGGGCCAGGGAGGACAGCCGGACGGTGCGGTCCGTGCCGGCGGTGACGACGAGCCTGCCGTGCGGATGGTCGGCCACCAGGTCGACGTGGGTGACGGAGCCGTCATGACCGGTGGCCGTCTCCGCCTCGAACTCCCCGGTGCCAGGGGCGAATTGGGTGACACGTCCGTCCACGTGGCCGAACAGGACCCGCATCTCGTCCAGTCCTGCGGGAGCCGCGCACGAGGTGACACGGGTGCCGGTGTCCTCCGGGGTCAGGGTCAGGTCGAGCTCGGACGCGAGCAGGTCGGCACGCTCCTCCCATCTCTCGGCCTGCCCGCGCCACAGTGACCGGCGCTGGCGGCGGGTGAGGGGCGGGTAGCGCCGCGCGGAGCCGAGCCGGTGGACGAGGATCCGACCGCGTGGGAGGAGCAGTACGGCGCCGAGCGGCTCACCGTCCGCTCCGGCCAACAGGACGAGTTGCTCGGCCAGTTCGGGGGCGTGCCAGAGGTTGGGCTGTTCGAAGTCGGGCTTGGGGTGGAGCATCCAGGTCCGGAGCTCCGTGCCCCGCCAGAAGTGGAGCACGCGCGACTGATGTTGCGGCGCCACGAGCTCGGCCCCGAGCGTGATGTGCGCGTCGAACCACAACGCGGCGGCAGCGCCGGGCAGTTGGGGCACAGCGGTCAGGGTGTGGCCGTAGTGCCACACCGTCCGCTGGCTCGCCTGCCGAGTCCCGCCGTCGCGCAGGTCCTGCCAGCGCGAACCGAACCGGGCGGCAAGATCGAGGTACCAGGCGCCGCGGTCGTCGGGGACGACGAGTCCGTCCGTGAGCCCGCTCGACATGCCCTCGTAGCGCCGCGCCCCCTCGTGCGGACTCCAGGCGGCCCAGCGCGCCCGCCAGAGTAGTTCGCCCTCCGCCGTGTCGCAGGAGTCGGCCAGTGCGGTGGCCTTCCGGCACACGGCCGCGAGCCGCAGCCGGGCCCGTGCCTCGGGGTCGGCGCCACCGCCCTCGCGCTTCCGCAGCACATCCGCGAGGTCCCGTACCGCCTGCCCGGCGCGCCGTCCCTCCGCCGTGCGCAGTCGGGGCAGGGCGGCGATCAACTGGCCCGGTTCCGCGCCGAGTACGAACTCCGCGTCCTGCACCAGCGGGTCCAACACCGCGCCTTCGGCCGCATGCAGGGCCAAGTAGCGTCGGACGTAGGGGTGTTCGACGTCCTTCAGCGCCTCGGTCACGGTGCGCTGGACGGTCTCGGTGTCGCTGCCCTCCCGCAGGTACTCGATCAGCGCCCGGTGGTAGACGCGGTACACGGAGCCGCCGCGATCGATGCCCTCGACGACGTACGAGCCGGCCGCCTTGCGCAGCCACACGATGTCGTCGTCGCGGTAGTCCCGGCCCGTCAGCGCGGAGGCGAGCCGGGGCCACACACTCGCCCAGGGCAGGCCCGCGCCCTGGGCGTAGGCGAGCGGGAGAAGGAGGTCGCGGGCCCGACTGGCCAGCGGGCCGAGCTGCTGGGTCAGGTCCCGCTCCATCGCCTCGCCGGGCAGCCGCGGGAGTTCCTCACGCCAACGCTGGTCGTACGGGTCCGGCGGGCGCGGTTCGCGGGCGATGGTGCGGGCGGTGATACGGGCCACCAGGAAGGAGCGGCCCGCGGCTTCGGCGACGGCCTCGGCGATCGCGTCCACCAGGTGCGGCGGAGCGGTGACCAGGACCGAGCCGGGGGTACAGAGCAGCTTGCGGGTGTAGGCGCGGATGGCGTCCGGGTCGCCGTAGCGCTCGGAGTCGAGGTCGATGCGGGGCGCGGCGGCGGGCAGCCGGGCGGCGATGTGCGGGCGGCAGCCGATCAGCAGGCGCAGCGGGAGGCGGCGCTCCGGGTCGGTGAGCGGGGCGAGGAGTTCCTCGACGCTCTCATGCGGGGCGAGGGCCTCGTCGAGGGAGTCGACGAGCACCACCAGGGGTCTCGTCCGGGTCTGGAGGTGGGCGGTGAGCGCGCCGAGGGACTCCGCCGCGCAGCCCGTCGCCGCGGCCAGGGCGTCGAGGAGTTGCCGGGTGGAGAGATGGCTCGCGTTGATGCGTTCGTCGACGTCGCCGGGGCGGGGCAGGACGGACGGGAGTCCGGTGCGCGGGACAGCGGCGGCGCGTTCTCCGTCTGTGAGGACGGCGACCATGCCGAGCAGCGAGGACTTGCCGGACCCGGGATCGCCGGTGACCACGCACAGGCGCTCGTCGATGCGGCGCGGGTCGAGCCAGGTGGTGAGGTCACCGAGGGCCACGTGCCGGCCGGTGAAGTCCCAGACCGCCTCGGTGGGTATGTCGGTGCCGCGCGCGCGGGGCAGGAAGAAGCCGCGCATGTCCTGTTCGCGCGCGTCGCGTTCGCGCGCCCCGAGGGCGACGATCCGGTCGATCTCCTCCAGGCGCAGGCCGGCGGAGTCGGGCAGGTGGCGGTGATTGGGGAGGAAAGCGGGGATGTCTCCGGTGGCGTGGGTGATGGACCACAAGGGGCGCTGCGCGGGCGGGACTTGGGGGTCGCTCTGGATCGCGGACATGACCTCGGCGAGGCTGATGTGCGCGGGTGCGTGTCCCACGGTGGCCCGGCCGCGCACGGCACGGTCGAAGGCCGACGACAGTGCGCCGGTGTACGACTCCTCCTTGCGGCGGGAGGAGGAGACGACAACCAGTCCGGTGGATCCGTGGTCGGTGACCTGGTCCCGGAACCGACGGGCCTCCAGGGCGGCGCGCAGCGCGCGGTCGGCGCCCTCCTCGGCGTAGCAGGCGTCGATCAGGACGAGCAGCCGCTCGATGGCGGTGCCGTCCCAGAGCCGGGCGACGAGGTCCTCGGTGGGCAGCGCGGTGCCGTACAGGTCGCGAGCGTCGCTGTCGTGCAGGAGCAGGTAGTGGCGTCCGCTCCCCTCGTCGGTGACTCCGTGCGCGGCGAGGTAGAGGACGACGTAGTCGTCGGGGCGGCGGGCCGGGTCGGTGGCGAAGGCGCGCAGGGAGTCCTTCAGCTCCGCGCCTGTCGGGTTGAGGCCGCAGGCGACGCCTCTGCGGTAGCCGAGTTCATTGAGGAAGAGGTCGTCCATCCGCCGTACGTCGTCGGCGAGTTCCGCTCGTTCCGCCTCGGGGTGGGCGCGTACGTCGGTGACGGCGGCGGTGATCAGGAACCGGCGGGCGGCACGCTCTCCGGGGTCCGCCGGCTCAGCCGGCTTCGCACGCATCCGCCACCGCCCGGCCCGCCTCCGCCGTGTTCAGGTAGCGCGTGGCGTCGTGGGCCCTTGCTCCGTTGTGCACCATCTGACAACGGACCCGTTCGCCGAAGAGCGGTCGCAGGTCCTTCACAAGCGCTACGACATCGCCCTCGTCGGCGAGGTTCGTCCACTGCTCGACGGCGCCCGGCCAGTTACCTGACTTGTCGCCACCTCCTGTGTGCAGCCGGTCGAAGACGAGGTTGCGGATGCCGAGCGGGGAGCCAAGGGTGAGCAGGGCGCGCACCGGCCACTCGAGGTGGGCGCACAGCGCTTCGTAGGCCACTACGCTGCCGAGGGAGTGGCCGACGACGATCCGCGTCCGGTCGGTCACGACGTCGGCGACCCGCTGCTGGACGGCGGCGCGCAGGTCCGGGTCGCACAGGTAGGCGCGGACCTGCCGGAGGTCGAGGACGAGGCCGCGCAGGGCGATCCCCGCGAAGAAGCGTGAGCGGCTGAGGGAGTTGAGGGCGCGCTGCACCGCGTGCGGAGTCCGGGCCAGGGTGCGGGCGTCGGGTGCGAGTACCGTCTCGTCCGTGCGGGCCGCCTCATGCCACCAGGCCAGGAGCAGCTCCGTCTCGAAGCCGTCTGCCACATCGGAGGCGTCCAGGGGCGGATCGTTGAAGGTGAGGGTGCGGCCGGGCGGGCGGAACAGGTCGCCGTAGAAGACGCATTGGACGTCGGAGGCGTCCAGCGCGAACCGCGCTTCGGCGCGGATCAGTCCGTCACTCAGCGCAGGATGCCAGGAGCCGTGCAACTCCCGCTCCCCGGTGTGCTGTTGTCCAATCCCGTGAACGCAGACCACTCGAGCCACAGCGTCCCCCCATGCCCGACCCAAGGATGCGATCACCTTAGCAACGAGAGTGCGCGCGAGCCCCGCTCAGTCCAACACCCGCGCCAGATAAGCCCGCAACAGCTCCCGCGTCTCCCCGATGACCTTCTCGTCGCCCTCCGGTGCGACCCGGAACGCGAGGTGGACGAGGGCGTCGGCGGTTTCCACGGCGATCAGGAAGGTGCGGCGGAGGTCGTCGTCCGGGTCGCGGGCGAGGTAGCCGGAGAGGAGGTCGGTGAGGCGGTCGGCGACGCGGCGGTTGGGTTCGGCGTGGCCCGAGCCGATGGGGATCTGGTTGCCGAAGTCGACGAGGGAGAAGCCGGGCGCCGTGCGCTTCATCGCGAGGTACTCGTCCAGGACGGCGTCCACCGCGGCCCGCCAGCCCTCCGCGCCGGTCTCCTCGAGGCGCTCGGTGACCCGCTCCGTGTACCGCTCCAGGTTCCGCTGGGCCAGGGCGTCGGCCATCGCGCGCTTGTTCCCGAAGAAGCGGTAGACCGAGCCGATGGGGACACCGGCGCGCAGGGCGACGGCCCGGGTGCTCAGCGCGTCGTAGCCGACCTCGTCGAGGAGGTCGGCGCAGGCGTCGAGAATCCTGGTCAGCCGTTCGGCGCTGCGCCGCTGCACGGGCGCACGCCGGAGCGATGTCGTGTCGGGCACGGGCTTCATGATGCCTTTCCGCCGTGATCAGGAGAAGCGCGAACCTGAGTACGGAACTGGCTGTCCCTTGCACTCATTTCTCCCCCTGCGCCGGTGTGGGGTGGGGGACCTTGCTGCCGTCGGGGGTGGCCTGGTCCGCCGATGCCGTGATGTCGGCCGTGCTCTGCACCGGTTTGCCGTGGACGGCCCATACCGTGCCGTCGTCGGCGTAGAGGCGCGCGGTGACGTGGTGGGTGCCGTGCGGGACGAGGCCGGCGGCCAGGTGGTACTCGGGGACGCGGAGGCGCGCGACGGTGCGGCCGTCCACGAGGAGGCGGACGGTGCCGCGCCCGGCGACGGCCCGTGGCCGCACGCCGGCCGGGGAGAAACGGAAGTCGTGGACGGTCAGCCGGACGTCCCAGCTGTTGTCGGCGGCGTCGGGCGCCACCTCGATCCCGACCTCGGGGGCGTCGCTCCCGCCGACCTCGCGGTAGTGCCGGCCCTGCTCGTCCGTGTTCTCCAGGACCTTTCCCACCGGCGACGGGGACGCCCCGCCACCCTTCCCTTTGTGGGCGTCACCGGAGACGCAGCCCGCCGATCCGGCCAGCAGCAGGGCACAGACCGCGAGCGCGGTGAGGAGTGCGCGCGACCACGACATGCGGGGGAGAGTAGAACACCGGTCCGACAGCCGGATCCCCCCAGAGGTGGGTTCTTGGTCTCCGTGAGTCGGATTTTCGGCCGCTCACTCCCCTTCCCCTTGCGTCCGCGAAACCGCAATCCTACGGTGTTGCATAGGAACCAGCTGGCTAGGGAGCAGGCATGAGCGGGGACGCGCGCAAGACGGCCGAGGGACTGACCCACCTCACCGGTTTCGGCAACGAACACAGCTCGGAGGCCGTGCCGGGCGCCCTGCCGGAGGGCCGCAACGCGCCGCAGCGCGCACCGCTGGGTCTCTACGCCGAGCAGCTCAGCGGTACGGCGTTCACCGAGCCGAGGGCGCACAACCGGCGCTCGTGGCTGTACCGCATCCGCCCCTCGGCCGCGCACCCCGCGTTCACCCGCGCCGACAACGGCCGGATCCGTACGGCGCCCTTCACGGAGTCGGTCCCCGACCCGAACCGCCTGCGCTGGAACCCGCTCCCCGCCCCCGCGCCCGGCACCGACTTCCTGGCCGGCCTGTGGACCCTGGGCGGCAACGGCGACGCGACCCAGCGCACCGGCATGGCCGTGCACCTCTACCACGCCGACTCCTCGATGGACCGGGTCTTCAGCGACGCGGACGGCGAGCTGCTGATCGTCCCGGAGCGCGGCGGGCTGCTGCTGCGCACGGAGTTCGGGCTCCTCCATGTGGAGCCGGGACATGTGGCGTTGATCCCTCGTGGGGTGCGCTTCCGTGTGGAGCTGCTGGATGCTTCAGCCCGCGGATATGTGTGCGAGAACTATGGGGCGCCCTTCCAGCTCCCCGACCTCGGCCCGATCGGCGCCAACGGCCTCGCCAACGCACGGGACTTCCGCGCCCCGGTCGCCGCGTACGAGGACGTCGAGGGACCGGTCGAGGTGGTGAACAAGTTCTGCGGCAACCTCTGGACCGCGACCTACGACCACTCCCCCCTCGACGTGGTCGCCTGGCACGGCAACCATGTGCCGTACGCCTATGACCTGCGCCGGTTCAATGTGCTCGGCTCCATCTCCTACGACCACCCCGACCCGTCGATCTTCACCGTGCTGACGTCCCCGTCGGACACCCCGGGCCTGGCCGGTGTGGACTTCGTGGTCTTCGCGCCGCGCTGGCTGGTGGGCGAGGACACGTTCCGGCCGCCGTACTTCCACCGGAACGTGATGAGCGAGTACATGGGCCTGATCGAGGGCGCCTACGACGCGAAGGCGGAGGGGTTCGTGCCGGGCGGCGGCTCGCTGCACAACATGATGTCGGCGCACGGGCCGGACCGGGAGACCTTCGACCGCGCGAGCGCGGCGGAACTGCGTCCGCAGAAGATCGACGACGGGCTGGCGTTCATGTTCGAGACCCGGTGGCCGGTGACGGCGACCGCGCAGGCGGCCCGGGCCGAACACCTCCAGCAGGACTACGACGGTGTGTGGCAGGGCCTGCAACGGCACTTCCGCCCCTTGCCCTGACGATCCCCGACCGGTACGGATGGCCCCGTGACCTCCTTCGCCCCGGACTCGATCGTCCTGAACCGCAAGCTGCCGCTCTGGTACCAGGTGTCGCAGTCCCTGCGCGCCTCGATACTCGGCCGCTCGCCCCGGGACCCGCTGCGGCTGCCCACGGAGGAACAGCTCGCGGTGCACTACGGCGTCAGCGTGCTCACCATGCGGCAGGCGCTGAAGGAGCTTGAGGACGAGGGGCTGATCACCAGGCACCGCCGCCGGGGCACGTTCATCGAGCCGGACGTCCAGCGGGCCACGCCGGTACGGCTGTTGGGCTCGGTGGACGCGATCGTCGCCCAGCAGTCCGGCATGACCACGGAACTCCTGGACCACGGCAGGGCGCCGGTGCCGCCCGAACTCGCCGAGCACTTCCCGGACCTGCCCGAGGTGGCGACGTACCACCGCCTCCGCAGCGACGAGAAGACCGGCGAGCCGACGAACCACGCCCGCAACCACATCCGCCCCGAACTCGCCGCCCGCCTCGACCTCGACGACCTCATCCGCTGGCCGATGACCAAGGTGCTGCGGGACGTCGTCGGCGCGGACATCAGCCGCATCACGGACACGGTGGAGGCCCGCCTCGCCGACCCGGAGACCGCCCGCCTCCTCCAGGTCCCGCTCCTCAGCCCGATCCTGCACTACACGGGCATCACCTACGACGCACAGGGCAGGGTCCTGGACGTGGCAGTCATCCATTACCGGGGCGACCGTTTCTCCTTCTCGGTCACCCTCGACGCGTGAACGCTCCGCCGGTTGGCCGGCCCTCCGTATCGGGTCCGTCGGGGCCGGTCGCGCCCACGCGGCGGAGCCGCACCTTGATACCCCCTCCCGCCCCTGTGGGGCACTACGCCCACTCCTGCCGCCGTAGGCAGGTCGTACGATGCCCAGCGTGACGCACGACGACGCTCCGCTGCTCGCGGACCTGATGCCGTGGTCCGTCGCACCGATCCGGCTCGGCCGGGGGTGGCCGACGGCACCCGACGCGGCAACCCTGAAAGCCCGCTGGGACGCCCTGCTGAAGGCCGAAGTCCCCGACCGGGAAACGCTGTTCGAGCCGACGCGCTCACGCACCCTGCACTCGGCGGTGTCCCAGCTGCCGGGCCAGTCCAGCGGCACGGAGAAGCTGATCCGCGCCACGGGCCCCGCCCCGCAACCGGTCCGCGTCCTGCACGCCCCGTTCGACGAGCAGTGGCTGATCCCGGACCACCGCCTCATCGACATGGCACGGCCGGAGCTGTGGCGGGTGGCGGACGAGCAGCAGATCTTCGTGGTCGAGACACCGGTCGCCCCCGGCGCCTCCGGCCCGTTCCTGCTCGCGTCCTCGGCCCTCCCCCTGCTCCGCCCCGGCCGCGTCCGCCCCCTCTACCGCCGCCCCGGAGCCGAGGAACCCAACCTGGCGCCGGGCCTGTCGGACCACCTGGCCACCCACCTCGGCCACTCCCCCACCCCGGCGGACGTCCTCGCCTGGTCGGTGACGACGGCCCGCCCCGGCCCCACGGTCCCTCTCACCCGTGACCCGGAACTCTGGTCACGGGGCGTCGAGTTGGGCCACCGTGTCCTCCGGCTGATGCGCCGCGACGGCGACCGCCCCAAACTCCCCGGCGGCCGACGTCCCTACGTCCGCGCCCCGCTGCCGACCCTCCCCCTCACCCTCCACTACGACCGCGACGAGGAGACCCTCCACCTCGACGAGGGACGCATCTCCCCGGTACCGCCCGAGTCCTGGGACTTCGAGGTGAGCGGAGTACGCGTACTGGAACAGTGGTTCGCGTCCCGCACGGCAGAGGCGGAACCCGGCACCCTGACGGCCATCCGCCCACCGACCTGGCAGCAGACGTGGACGTCGGAACTCCTCGAACTGATCACAGTGCTGGCACTGCTGGCGGAACTCCGTCCACAACAGGAGGAGTTGGAGGTGACCGACCGGATCACGGCGGCGGAGCTGCGCAGGGCGGGCGTCCTCCCGGCACCGGAGTGGACCCGGCACCCGGCATCGGTCCTCGACCACCACGAAGAAGGCCCCGAGGGCCAGTACGCGCTGCTCTAGAGAACAAGGCGATCCCCTGCATGGAGTCCCAGCCCCTCCCCCTGGACGGCATCACCGTCGTAGCCGTGGAACAAGCCGTGGCCGCCCCCTTCGCCACCCGTCAACTCGCCGACCTCGGCGCCCGGGTGATCAAGGTGGAGCGGATCGACGGAGGTGATTTCGCGCGGGGGTACGACAGCGCGGCGGGCGGGATGGCCTCGCACTTCGTGTGGTGCAACCGGGGCAAGGAGTCGATCGCGCTCGATTTGAAGGATTCACGCGGGGTCGATGTCGTACGTCAACTCATCGCCGGTGCGGACGTGTTCGTGCAGAATCTCGCGCACGGGGCCGCCGCCCGGCTCGGGCTCGACGCGGCCACCCTGTGTGCGGCGCATCCCCGGCTGGTCGCCGTGGACATCTCCGGGTACGGGCCGAGCGGTCCGTACGCCGGCAAACGGGCCTACGACATGCTCGTGCAGTGCGAGGCGGGACTGGTGTCGGTGACCGGGACGCCGGGGCAGCCGGTGAAGGCCGGGATTCCGGCCGCCGACATCGCGGCGGCCATGTACGCCTTCTCCGGAGTGCTCGCGGCGCTCGTGCGCCGGGGTGCGAGCGGGCGCGGCGGGCCCGTCGAGGTGTCGATGCTGGACGCGCTGGCGGAGTGGATGGGGCATCCTCTGCATCACGCGATGCACGGGGGAACTTCCCCGGCGCGCACGGGACTTGCGCACGCCGTCATCGCGCCCTACGACGCCTATCCCACGGCGGACGGCGGCAAGGTGCTGCTGTCGGTGCAGAACGACCGGGAGTGGCGGCGCCTGGCCGAACAGGTCATCCGGCGACCGGAGTTGGGGACCGACCCCGACTTCGCCACCAACTCCGCGCGGGTCGCGAACCGGAAACGCACCGACGCCCTCGTCGGCGAGGCGCTGGGTGGGCTCGATGCCGACGAGGCCGTGGAGCTGCTGGAGCGCGCGGGCGTGGCCTGCGCGCGCCTCAGGGACGTACAACAGCTGGCGGAGCACCCGCAGTTGGCGGCCCGGGAGCGGTGGCGGGAAGTGGGTTCGCCGGTCGGGCCGTTGCGGGCGCTGCTGCCGCCGATCACCTTGCCGGGCGGAGGCGAGGCACGGATGGGTGACGTGCCCGCCCTCGGGGAGCACACCGAGGCGCTGCTGCGTGCCGTGGGGATGGCGGGCGTGGAGATCGCAGCACTGCGCCGGGACGGTGTGGTGGCCTGAGCGCGGGCCCCCGGGAACTCCCCGGGGGCGCCGAGGACTTGCTCAGCGCCCGCCGAAGAGCGAACGGCGCAGCCTGCGCAGAGGCGCGAAGAGCTTGACGCGGCTCACTCGCGTACCTGTCGCACTGCGTTCCTGCGTGGTGTCACGCGATGTCAGTTCGCGCATCAGTGAGGTCGCCTCCGCCGTTTCCCGTTGCGGGACGACGGGGCCGCCCAGCACCGAGAGATGGCGGTCGAGGCGCGAACTCGTCGCGCTGCTCCCGCACGTGATCGCAGGGACCCTTGCCCTGCTGCGCACTATCTGTTCCATGTCACTCCCCACCCGTACGAGTCCACCCGGCCCGGGCAGGGTAACCCTATCGCCCCAACCGGGCACTCGTGTATCGCGGTCACAGGATTCACCTTCCCCGTAAGGGTGTTGACGACCCCTCCGTGATTACTCTCCGAATCCGACCGATTTCAGGGCGAGTTGGACAACTGGCTGAGTTGTGGGCTGCGCTGAGCCTCCGTCGGGCTCGACGGTCACTGCGAGTGATGTTGCAGACTTGTCGAGTCCGGTGGCCACCAAGGGCGTGTCGTCCTTGAAGAGCCCGAGGGAGCGCGGTTGCACATCGGGGCGCATCAGCCACAGCTGGTGCACGCGCCCGCTCGGCAACGCGCCGTATCCGCTCAGGGTGACGACCGCGCGCCCCTCCGACGCGGAGGCGATCACGCCGAGGCTCCGGCCCGCGGTGTCCGCGCCGGTGGTCGCGCGGGCGTCGGGAGCTGCGAGAACGTGGGCGATCTCACGTGCCTGCGCCTGCTCGGCGGTCAGTTTGTCCTGGGTCTGGTTGGCCTGGACGGCGAACAGCGAGGCCACGACGAGCGCGGCGGCGGCCGTCGCGGTGGCGAACGGCACGAAGAACGGCCGCCGTTGGGGTGCGCGGGCGCGCGAGGCCTGCGGCTCCGTACCCCACACATGCGCCGGCAGCCGGGGCGTGTACTCCCGCGCCCGCGGTTCGCGCACGTGTTCGCGCAGCGGCCCGGGTTCCTGCGGAGTCTGCCGTACGGCGGCCAGCACCCGGTCGCGCATGGCCGGCGGCGGCTGCGCGGCCGTGGACCAGGCCAGCCGGACCGCGTCCTCGGTCAGCGCGCTGACCTCCTCGGCGCAGCGGTCGCAGCCCCTGAGATGTTTCTCGAACTGGCGTCGCTCACCGGCTTCGAGGGCGTCCAGGGCGTAGGGGGCCGCGAGCGAGTGGACATCCCCCCGGCCGAACAGTCGGGCGAGGACACTCATGCGGCACCTCCCAGGCAGTCGCGCAGCCGGGTGAGTCCGTCACGCATGCGGGTCTTGACCGTACCCAGCGGCAGCGAGAGCCGCTCGGCCACTTCACGGTACGTATAGCCGTCGTAATAGGCGAGAGTGACGGACTGGCGCTGGAGGGCCGTGAGCCGGTCCAGGCAGCGGCGCACCAACTGCCGTTCCAGGCCCGCCTCGACCTCCTCGGTCACCTGGTCGAAGGCGGGGTGGTGGGAGCGGCGGGCCTCGCGCTGCTCGCGGTCGACGGCCGCGCGGGCGCTGCGCACCCGGTCGACGGCCCTGCGGTGGGCGAGGGTGAGGACCCAGGACAGGGCGCTGCCTCGGCCGGGGTCGAAGCGGGCGGCGGACCGCCACATCTCCAGCAGCACCTCCTGTGCCACCTCCTCGGACTGCGCCGGGTCGCGCACCACCCGGCGCACAAGACCGAACACCGGCCCGGACACCAGTCCGTACAGCTCTTCGAAGGCCCGCTGATCCCCTGCCGCAACCTGCACCAGGAGCTCGTCAGCCGCCACCCGTCCCCCACTCTTCGACCGCACGCGGCCCATCCCCTCATCACATCCCGTCACATGAGGCATTCGCAGCGAGCGCCTCTACGGATGGGTTACGGATCAGCGCGCCCAAAACGCGGGTCAGGGGACGGATTGGAGGGCGCCAGAAAAAACTTTTCGGGTTTGACCAATCCGCCCCGGCACGTGCTCCGAATCTCCGGGCGTCAGGCAAGTTGGCACTGAGGACGGACGGCATGACACCTATCTCCAGGAGCGGTGCGGGACGCAGGAAGCTCGCGGCCCTCGTATGTGGCGCGCTGGCCGCCGGGGGGCTCGCAGCCGCCGGTACGGCCGCGCTGGAACCGGGAGTGGCCGCGGCCTCCTCCCACCGGGAGGCCCCCCTCATCTCGGGCACCCCGCAGTACGACAACACGGACCTGTACGCGTTCGTCAGCCCGGACAAGCCGGACACGACGACGATCGTGGCGAACTGGATACCGTTCGAGGAGCCCGCCGGCGGCCCGAACTTCTACCAGTTCGCGGACGACGCCCAGTACGACCTGCACATCGACAACAACGGTGACGCGCTGGACGACTTCATCTTCCGCTACACCTTCAACACGCAGGTCAAGAACAAGAAGACGTTCCTCTACAACACGGGCCCGGTCACCAGCCTCACCGACCCCGACCTCAACATCACGCAGACGTACGACATCGAGCTGATCAAGCTGAAGAAGGGCCGGGCGGTCTACAAGACGAAGATCGCCGACAACGTCCCGGCGGCCCCGTCCGACGTGGGCGACGCGTCGATGCCGGACTACGCCAAGCTGCGCTCGCAGGCGATCTACAAGACGACCAACGGCGGCGCGACCTTCGCCGGACAAGCCGACGACCCGTTCTTCGCCGACCTGCGCGTCTTCGACCTGCTCTACGGCGGCAACCTGAGCGAGGTCGGCAACGACACCCTCAAGGGCTACAACGTCAACACGATCGCCCTCCAGGTGCCCAACGACCTGATCCGGCAGTCCAAGTCCCGCCCGACCGTGGGTATTTACTCCACGACCCAGCGCAAGAACGCGCGGGGCTACTACACGCAGGTCTCGCGCCTGGGCAACCCGCTGGTCAACGAGGTCGTCAACCCGCAGAAGGACAAGGACAAGTTCAACGCGTCCCAGCCCAAGGACGACGCGCAGTTCCTGAAGAACGTGACCGAGCCCGAGATCCCGAAGCTCATCGAGTCGATCTACAAGATCAAGGCGCCGAGCGAGCCGCGCAACGACCTCGTCAGCGTGTTCCTCACCGGCGTCAAGGGCCTCAACATCGAGCAGCCGTACGCGAAGCCGTCGGAGATGCTGCGCCTCAACACGTCGATCCCGCCGACCGCGCACCCCAAGCGCCTCGGCGTGCTCGACGGCGACAACGCGGGCTTCCCGAACGGCCGTCGGCTCAGCGACGACGTGATCGACTCCGCGCTCCAGGTCATGGAGGGTGAACTCGTCGGTTCCAAGAACGACTTGGGCGACGCGGTCGACAAGAACGACAAGGGCTTCGAGAAGTACTTCCCGTACGTCGCCGAGCCCACCTCGGGGTCGCGCGGCCCGCTCGCCAAGGGCACGGCCGGCGGCACCGACGTCAAGAACCAGCTGGGCGACGCGCTCCAGCCGGCCGGGGCGTCCTCCGGCAGCGACAACATGATGCTGATGGTCGCGTCGGCGGCCTCGGGTGTCGCCGGTGTCCTGCTGATCGGCGCGGGCGTCGCGTGGTGGCGCCGCCGGATGACCCACCGCCCGTACTGACCCCCGCAGACTGGCGCGGCCCGCACTCACCTTCCCCCACGGTGCGGGCCGCGCCACCCCCACGTGACAACCCCCTTCGGCACCACGGCACTTGAACCACCCCAGGCGATGGAGGAACGGCATGGCCCCGCGCGAGACCGACAACAACCCGACGGAGGCCGACCAGCCGGCGGCGGCACAGCGGGAGTGGGAACGGCTGTGGGAGGAGGGGGACGACACCGAATCGCCAAACACCCAGCCGGGGACCGGGCGGCCTGCGAAGACGGACGCCGGACCGGAGAGCGCGCGGCCCACTAGGGCGGACGCCGGACCGGAGACCGGGCAACCCACGAAGGCGGACGCCGAGCCGGAGACCGGGCGACCCGCGAAGGCAGGCGCTGAGCCGGAGACCCGGCAGCCTGCCAAGGCGGACGCCGGACCGGAGACCGGGCGGCCCGCAAGGGCGGACGCGGGACCGGAGAGCAGGCGGCCCGCGAAGGCAGGCACCGAGCCGAAGACCCGGCAGCCCGCCAAGGCGAACGCCGAACCGGGGAACAGGCGACCTTCCAAGGCGGACGCCGAGCCGGAGAACAGTCGGCCCGCGAAGGCGGACGCCGAGCCACGGACCAAGCGACCCGCGAAGGCGGAGGCCGAGCCGGAGAACAGGCCGCCTGCCAAGGCGGACGCCGGACCGGAGGCCAGGCGGCCCGCGAAGACCGACGCCGAGCTGGAGACCGGCACGGAGCCGGAGGATGAGCGGGGCGCGGGCGCCGGCACTTCCGGGACGGCGGACGCGGGCAGCGGCACTTCCGGGACGGTGGATGCGGGCACCGAGACTTCCGGGGGCGCCGGCGGCGACTCACCGCCGGCCTCGACTCCAGCACCCAGCAACGCCGATGAGTCCGGGACCCCCCACAGCCACACACCCCCCGCCGCCGCCCCGGCACCCCCCACGACCCCCCACCTCGACGACGAACGCGTCGCCGCCGTACGTCGCGTGGCCGCCGTGGGTCGTCGCTGGCGGACACTCCAACTCGCCGCATGTGCCGCCTTGTTGGCCGTCGCGATGACCGCCGGTGCCATCGCCATCGGCGCCGCGAAGGACAGCGGCGCGACCGGTGTCGCCGTCGGATCCAGCGCCGTGTCACCGGAGTTGCTCGCCAGCGGAAGCCTGGACGCGAGCATCGCCTCGCTACAGGCCCATCTGAGGACGCAGCCCAAGGACTTCGACGGGTGGGCGACGCTCGGGCTCGCGTATGTGGAGCAGGCCAGGACGAAGGGCGACCCGTCCCGGTACCCGCAGGCGCAGGCCGCCTTCCAGCGGTCGCTGAAGATCTCGCCCGCCAACGAGAACGCCCTGGAGGGCCGCGCCGCGCTCGCCGCCGCCCGGCACGAGTTCACGGAGGCCCTGACCTACGCGGACCAGGTGCTGAAGGAGAACCCGTACAGCGAGCGCGCCCTGTGCTCACGGATCGACGCCCTCGTCGAACTCGGCCGCTACGCCGACGCGTCGAAGGCCGCCGACCTCGCCGACGCCCGCAAACCCGGCGTCCCGGTCTTCACCCGGTACGCGTACGTGCACGAACTGCGCGGCGACGTCACCACGGCCCGCAAGGTCCTGGAACAGGCCCTCGCCGCCGCCACCTCGCCCGGCGACATCTCGTACGTGGCCGGCACACTCGGCCAACTCGCCTGGAACCAGGGCGACTACAAGACCGCCCTGAACGACTACGGCCGCGCCCTCGCCGCCGACGAGAACTACCTCCCCGCACTGGAGGGCCGCGCCCGCACCCAGGCAGCCCTGGGCGACCGCGCCGCGGCCATCAAGGGCATGGAGCTGGTCGTCTCCCGCTACCCGCTGCCCCAACCCCTCGTCGAGCTGGGCGAGTTGTACGAGAGCCGGGGCGCCGAGGGCGACCGGGCGAAGGCCGAGGACCAGTACGCCCTGGTCGACGCCTGGATCGCGCTGGCCCGCGCCAACGGCGTCAACGCCGACTTGGACACCGCACTCGCCGCCGCCGACCACGGGGACGCCGCGTCCGCCCTGAAGGCCGCCCGCGCCGAGTGGGCCCGCCGCCACACCGTGCACACCGCGGACGCGCTGGCCTGGGCCCTGCACGTCAACGGCCGCGACAAGGAGGCCCTCCCCTACGCCCGCCGGGCCACGGCCACGAACTACCACAACGCGTCGTTCATCTACCACCTCGGCATGATCGAGCTCGCCACCGGCCACCGGGCCGACGGCCGCGCCCACCTGACCAAGGCCCTGAAGCTGAACCCGGGCTTCTCCCCGCTGGGCGCCGCCAAGGCCCGTAAGGCGCTGGAGGCCACCAAGTGACAACGTTCCGCCGCCTGTTGGCCTCCGCCGCGGCCGTCCTCACGACCGCGGGCGCACTCCTCCTGGTCCCCGCGGCCACCGCGAGCGCGCACCCCCTCGGCAACTTCACGGTCAACCGCTACGACGGACTCGTCGTCGCCCCGGGCCGGCTGCGCGTCACCCACGTCGAGGACCTCGCCGAGATCCCCGCGACCCAAGTCAAGCCGGACATCAAGCGGTTGGGCATGACGGAGTGGGCCCGCGAGCGCTGCGCCAAGGCCGCCGAGGGCAGCAAGGTCACCGTCGACGGCCGTACGGTCGCCCTCACGCCCGGCACCAGCACCGCGCACCTGCGACCGGGGCAGGCCGGGCTCAACACCCTGCGGGTGGAGTGCGGTTCGAGCGCCGCACTGCCCAAGGGGAGCACGGTCGCCCTGGGCTTCCACAGCGCGGGGCTGACCACCGGGCCCGGCTGGCGGGAGATCACCGCGCGCGCCGACCGGATGACGCTCACGAAGTCGGACGTGGCGAAGACGTCGATCTCGCACGAACTCACCAGCTACCCCAAGGACTTGCTGTCGTCCCCCGCCGACACCACGACGGCGTCCCTGCACGCGCGTCCCGGCGGTCCGGCGCTCGCCAACGACGGTCGGTCCACGTCGGAGCCGCCCGCCGGCTCCGTGCTGCCACGCGGCGCCGACCGCTGGACGGAGGCCCTGAACAACCTGGTGGCCCGCCACCACCTCACGGTCGGCTTCGCCGCGCTCTCGCTGCTCATCGCCGTCGCCCTGGGCGCGATGCACGCGCTCGCGCCCGGCCACGGCAAGACCCTGATGGCCGCCACGGCAGCCGCACGGGGCGGTCGCGCCCGCCTCAAGGACGTGCTCCCCCTCGCCGCCTCGGTCACCGTCACCCACACCCTCGGCGTCATCGCCCTGGGCCTCCTGGTCACGGCCGGCTCCGCCGCGACCCCGTCGGTGATCGCCTGGCTGGGCATCGCGAGCGGAGTCCTGGTCCTCTTCGCGGGCGCCAACCTCGTACGCCGCGCATGGCGCAACCGCCCACGCCCGCAGGCCACTTCACACGCTCATCCGCACCCCCGTCCCCACCCGCACGAGCACGACCACGATCACGACCACGAGACCGCCGAGGCCCCCGAACGCGCCCTGGTCCTCGTCTCGGCGCACGCCGAAGCCGGTGCCCCCCACACGGAGACCCACCCGCACCCGCACCCTCACAGCCACGACGACAACCACACCCACGCCCACAGTCACGATCACGATCACGACCACCCGCACGAGCACGGGCACGACCATGCGCATCCCCACCCCCACGACCACGCCGTGGAGCACACGCACGGCGGCTTCACCCACACCCACGAGACCGCCCCCACCCTGCGCGGCACGATCCTGCTCGGCTTCGCCGGCGGGCTGGTGCCGAGCCCGTCCGCCGTGGTGGTCCTGGTGGGGGCCGCCGCGCTCGGCCAGGCGTGGTTCGGGCTGCTGCTCGTCGTCGCGTACGGCGTCGGTCTCGCCCTCACCCTCACCGCCGCCGGATTCGCCGTCGTCAAGCTGGGTACAGGGATGAACCGAGTGCTGGACCGGCGCCCCCGCTGGACCACCAGCCCCATGGCCGTACTGGTCCGCAGGACCGCGCCGCTGGCATCGGCGCTGGTCGTCGTGGGTCTCGGGGTCGGACTGGTGCTCAAGGGGGCGGCATCAGCACTCGGCTGAGTCGTGTACGGCGAGAATTCGCCCGGCTGCGAATGGGGGGAGCCCATGTCCGAAGATCCGGGCACTGAACGTGTGATCGCGGGCCGCTACCGGCTTCTGTCCCCCCTCGGTGAGGGCGGGATGGGCACGGTGTGGCGGGCCCGCGACGAGGTGCTGCAACGCGAGGTCGCCGTCAAGGAGGTACGCGCGCCCGGCGGGCTGGCCTCCGACGACGTGGAGCGGATGTACGCCCGGCTGGAGCGCGAGGCGTGGGCGGCGGCGCGGGTCGCCAACCGCAATGTGGTGACGGTGTACGACGTGGCGACGGAGGACGGCCGCCCCTGGATCGTCATGGAGCTGGTGCGGGGCGTGTCCCTGGCCGATCTCCTGGACGCCGAGGGCCCGTTGTCGCCGCAGCGGACCGCGCACATCGGTGCCGAGGTGCTCGCCGCGCTGCGGGCCGCGCACGACGCGGGGGTGCTGCACCGGGACGTGAAACCGGCCAACGTGCTGATTTCGAACGACGGCCGGGTCGTCCTGACCGACTTCGGTATCGCGATGGTCGAGGGCAGTTCGGCGCTGACCATGACCGGTGAGGTCATCGGCTCGCCCGAATTCCTAGCCCCGGAGCGGGCGTTGGGGCGCACCCCCGGTCCCGAGTCGGACCTGTGGGCGCTGGGCGTCCTGCTGTACTCGGCGGTCGAGGGGCACTCGCCGTTCCGTCAGAACACCCCGCTGAGCACCCTGCGCGCCATCGTCGACGAGGAGTTGCCGACGCCGCGGCTGGCGGGGCCGCTCACGCCGGTCATCGAGGGGCTGCTGCGCAAGGACCCGGCCCAGCGGATGTCCGCCGAGCAGGCCGAGCAGGATCTGCGGCTGGTCGCGGCGGGCGGTGCGCCGCGCGCGTCCACGGCGCCGACGACGCCGTACTCGCCGATGATGGCGGGCGTTCCGCAGGACACCTATCCCCCGACGCCGCCGCAGCCGATGCCCGCTGTCGGCCCCGAGGCCGACCCCTACGGGACGCGGACGGGGGCGGAGGAACCCCCGCGCAACCGGCGCGCGGCCATCGTCCTGGTCGCGGGGCTTGTCGCGCTGGCGCTGGCGATCGGCGGGCTGACGTACACGCTGCTCAACCGCAACGGCGACAAGGGCGCGACGGGTCAGGGGGCGAGCACCCCCAAGAGCCGGCCCCCGGGCGGGACTTCGTCCCGTGCGAGCAGTGAGACCACCAAGGCGAGCGAGACGCCGAGCCCCACCAGCAGCAAGTCCTCGTCGGCGCCGCAGTCGGTGAAGGCGACGGTGGAGGGGGCCCACACCGAGTACTCGGGCAGCTGTCCGCCGCCGAACGCGAAGGCGCCGACCTTCACGGCCAGCATCACGGTGGGGAAGGTGCCCGCGGAGGTGTCCTACCGCTGGGTGACGAAGACCGGTTCGGTCTCCGACCCCGGGTGGAAGACGCTGTCGTTCCCTGCGGGCGGCGGGAAGACCAAGCAGGACCGGGTGTTCCTGACGACGTACTCGAACACCGGGACCTTCCAGAACGAGATCAGTGTGGAGATCCGCAGCCCGGTCCACGGGGAGTCCAACTCGGTGCCGTTCTCGGTCACTTGCCTGGCGGAGACCCCGTCGGGCGGGGCCTCCGCGTCGGACTCGGCGTCGCCCTCGGCGTGAGGCGGCGCACCCTGGGCGAGGGTCAGACCGCGCCGGTCAGGACGGGCAGGTAGCCGCCGGACTGGCCGGCCGCGGTCGGGTGGTACGACTCGCCGATGTCCAGCAGGTTGAGGCTGTGCAGCCAGGAGCTGCCGGAGCAGATCTCGTGGCCGGTGAACGTGGTGCGTACGTCGCCGTAGGTGAAGCCGTGGTCGGCGGCGCGCTTGGCGATGGCGGTGTCGAGGTAGTCGGCCGCGCCGTTGATGGCGGTGCGCTTGGTCGCGGAGAGGCCGAGGCAGGTGGTGCCGAGTTTGTAGAAGCGCGGGTAGCCGAGCACGACCACGTGCGCGGCGGGGGCTTTGGCGCTGATCGTCGAGTAGACCTTGTCGAGGAGGCCGGGGAGTGTCGAGTCGACGTACGCCTTCGCGGTGGCGATCCGCGAGAGGCAGGAGCTGTCGGACTGGAGGACGCAGGTGGTCATGACGTCGGCGAAGCCGGCGTCGTTGCCGCCGATGCTGATGGAGACGAGGCCGGTCGAGCTGCTGAGGGTGCCGAGTTGGTTGGCGAGAACATCACCCGTACGAGCGCCCGAGCAGGCCATGAAGTCGAACGTCGAGGGTGAGTGGGCGGCTGCCCAGAGGTAGGGATAGGCCTTGGTGCTGCGGTCGCAGGAACCGCTGGAACTGAGGTAGCTGCCCGAGCCGACCCCCGAGGAGTAGGAGTCGCCGAGGGCCACATAGCCGCCGGTGGGGGCGACTTGGGACGCCTGCGCCGTCATCGCCCCGGTGAGGGCGAGGCCGGCGGCCAGGAGGAGCGAGGTCACGTATGCCGTAAATCGGGAACGTCTCATGGAACCTCCCTTAGCAGGATCTCTGCCACAACTGTCGTAGCAGTGACGCGCGTTGACGGGAAGTGTGCATGCCAAGGGTTTGCCGGTGGGAACTGGTGTTCACCCATGCATCACAACCGGCATGAGTGCCCTCCGCGTCTTGACGATCGCGGCCGGGCTGCGCGACATTGAAACCCGGCATCCGGCGCGTCGGGGGGCAAAGTCGCCAATGCAGACCTTACGTATCAAGAGAACGTCCACGGACGGCGTCGAGCGGGTGCGGTCAGGACCGGGGAGGGACCTGGCGCCACTGCTCGCGGGCGCGGCGGTCGCCGCAGGGGGCGTGGGCGCACTGCTCGCGCTCCTCGACTCGGGATCGCCGCTTCGCGGTCCGTTCGCGCTGTTCTTCCTTTTCGCGGCGCCGACTTCGGCAATTGCCGCGGTGTTGCGCGGACTTGATCCCTTCAGCCGTGTTCTCACCTCGGTGGCGGGCGCGGTGGTCGTCGACATGCTGGTGGCCCAGGGAATGCTGGCCGTGCACCGGTGGTCCGTCGACGGCGGCATCATCACGGTGGCGGTGATCAGTGGCCTGATATCGCTATCGGTATTCATTCGGCATATGCCGGGCCGTACAACGGCTGACAAAGTTGTGTAACGGTCAAACCAACAAAAAGGTGAGGCCTCGTTCCAGGTCTTGCCATACAGGTTCAATCATCAATACCGTCGTACATCTCACCCGTACTGGTTCATCATCTAGCGGCTCTAGGGGAGGGCTCAAGGACCGCGATGAATCCGGGGCGGGGCGCGGTAGGGGGGTGCCGTGCTCGGTGACCGCTTGTGTGACCGAGTCGTCCGCGCGGGCCGGCTTTCATGTTTTTCGGGGGGCCGACCAGATTTGCCAGCTCACCACGCGTGCACGGAGATCTATTTCTCCGTGTCGCCCGTGAGAACCCCCCTTTCGAACCGGAGCACATAGCCGGGCCGCCCAGGGGCGGGCGGTCCGCCGGACGAGAGGGACCAGACTCGTGAGTTCTGTTCTGCGCCCAGCGTCATCGGGCCAAGATCCGTTAATGTCGGCCGCATTCCGGCCCATCTCCTCTCACCTGGCGATCACACCGCCGGTGAGCGTGGTGATTCCCGCCATGAATGAGGCGGAGAATCTCCCCTACGTCTTCAAGACACTTCCTGCGTGGATACACGAAGTGGTTCTCGTGGACGGCAATTCCACCGACAACACCGTCGAGGTGGCCCGCGAGCTGTGGCCCGGGGTCAAGGTCGTCGAACAGCAGGGCAAGGGCAAGGGGGATGCCCTGATCACCGGGTTCGAGGCATGCAGCGGCGACATCATCGTGATGGTCGACGCGGACGGGTCGGCCGACGGGCACGAGATCGTCAGCTATGTCTCCGCCCTCGTCTCGGGCGCGGACTTCGCCAAGGGCTCACGCTTCGCCAACGGCGGCGGCACGGACGACATGACGTTCATCCGCAAACTCGGCAACTGGGCGCTGTGCACGATCGTCAACCGCAAGTTCGGCGCCCGCTACACCGATCTCTGCTACGGATACAACGCGTTCTGGCGGCACTGCCTCGACAAGATCGACCTCGACTGCACCGGCTTCGAGATCGAGACGCTCATCAACATCCGGGTGGTCAAGGCCGGCCTCAAGGTGCAGGAGATCCCGAGCCACGAGTACCTCCGCATCCACGGCACGAGCAATCTGCGCGCCGTTCGGGACGGAATCCGGGTGCTCAAGGTGATCCTCAAGGAGCGCTCCAACCGGCGTGCGCTGCGCCGCCGTTCGCACTCCACGATGATCGACCCGTTCCGGGGAGAGGTGTCTTGAGCGGTCCCGGCATCTCTGTCGTGATCTGCGTCTACACCGAGGACCGCTGGGAGGACATTCTCGCGGCGGTCTCCTCGGTGCGGGCGCAGTCACGGCCCGCGCTGGAGACGTTGCTGGTCGTCGACCACAACCCCGCTCTCCTGGACCGGCTCACCAGGGAGTACAAGGACGTCGAGGAGACCGGCGAGGTCCGCGTGCTGGCGAACGCGGGCCCGCGCGGTCTGTCCGCCGGCCGCAACACCGGCATCGCCGCCTCGCGCGGCGAGGTCATCGCCTTCCTCGACGACGACGCCGTGGCCGAGCGCGAGTGGCTGCGGTACTTCGCCGAGGCGTACACCGATCCGAAGGTGATGGCCGTCGGGGGTCGCACGATGCCCGCCTGGGCGTCCGGGCGCCGACCGGCCTGGTTCCCCGAGGAGTTCGACTGGGTGGTGGGCTGCACGTACAAGGGCCTGCCGCCGGGCCGGGTCCGGGTGCGCAACGTCCTGGGCGGCAACGCCTCGTTCCGGCGTACGGCGTTCGACGCGGCCGGCGGCTTCGCGACCGGCATCGGGCGCGACGGCGACAAACGGCCGCTGGGCGGCGAGGAGACGGAGCTGTGCATCCGGCTCACCCGGGCCAGGCCGGACGCGGTGCTGCTGATCGACGACCGGGCGGTGATCCACCACCGGGTGCCCGCGGTGCGCGAGCACTTCGGCTACTTCCGTACGCGGACGTACGCCGAGGGTCTCTCCAAGGCGCTGGTGGCCCGAAGTGTCGGCGCGGACAAGGGACTTGAGTCGGAGCGCCGGTACACGACCCGGGTTCTGCCGGCCGGAGTGGTACGCGGGCTGCGGGACGCCGTGCTCGCCCGGCCGGGCGGTGCGGGCCGGGCGGGCGCGATCGTCGCCGGGGTCCTCGGCGCGGCGGGCGGGTATGTCGTCGGGAGCGTGCGGGCCCGGCGCGGCGGGGTCGTCTTCTCGGTGGTGCGGATCGCCGGGGACGCACAGGAGCACGGGCACGCGGACAACCGTGGGGGCGGGCATGAACACAGGGGGCGGACATGAGTGACACACCGGTGCCGATCCTGATGTACCACTCGATCGCCACCGCCCCGAACGACGCCACCCGTGAACTGTCCGTGGCGCCCGAGGCGTTCGCCGAGCAGCTGGCACTCCTCGGCGACCTGGACTTCACGCCGGTCAACACGGCCGATCTGGCGGCGAGTTGGCGCTCGGACAAACCGCTGCCCGAGCGCCCGGTGCTGATCACCTTCGACGACGGATACGAGGGCGTGCACCGGCACGCCCTGCCCGCGCTGGCCCAACACGGCTTCGCCGCTACCCTGTTCGTCTCCACCGGCTGGCTCCGGGGCGCCCACGACACCGGCGGCGGACTGGACACCATGCTCGACTGGGACCAGGTGCGCGAACTCGCGGGCACGGACGTCGAGATCGGCGGCCACAGCCACACCCACCCGCAGCTCGACCAGCTCGACGACGACTCCCTGCGCGCGGAGCTGGTCCGGTGCAGGGAGATCGTCGCCGACGAACTCGGCGCCCCGCCGGTCTCGTTCGCGTATCCCTACGGCTACTCCAGCCGCCGGGTGCGGCACGCGGTGCGGGAGGCGGGGTTCGCGCAGGCCCTCGCCGTCGGCAACGACCTCGCCCGCCGCCGCCAGGGACCGTACGCCCTGCGGCGGGTGACCGTGCGCCGCAGTACGGGTGTCGAGGAGTTCGCGCGGCTCGTCGAGGGCCGTGCCATCGCCCACACCTTCGCCAGGGACCGTGCCCTCACCCAGGGTTACGCCGTGGTCCGCAGAGCTCGACAGGTCCGCCGGAAGGCCATCCGTTCCCGTGTCTGACACGACGACCACCACCCAGTCCGCAGCGCCCGAGACGGAGGCGCCCCGGCAGACGGGGCGCCGCCTGCGCCTGCCGGGGAGGGGCAACTCCTCCGGCGGCAGCCCGCTGTTCCGCAACGCCTACGCCCTGATGCTCAACACCGGGATCTCCGCGGTGCTCGGGCTCGGCTACTGGCTGATCGCGGCCCACTACTACTCGGCGTCCGCGGTCGGGCAGGGCTCGGCGGCGATCGCCGCGATGAAACTGCTCGCCGGGCTCACCGCGGTGACCCTGACGGGCGCCCTGGCCCGCTTCATCCCGGTCGCGGGACGCGCCACCGGGCGGCTCATCTTCCGTACGTACGCGGGCAGTTCGATCGTCGTCGCGTGCGGGGCCGGGATCTTCCTGCTGACGCTGAACGACTGGGGACCCTCGTACCGCTTCCTGCACGGTCCGGTCCCGGCGCTCGGCTTCGTCGTCGCGGTGATCGCCTGGAACCTGCTGACCCTCCAGGACGGGGTGCTGACCGGGCTGCGCAGCGCGCCGTGGGTGCCGGTGGGCAACACCGTGTTCTCGGCGGTGAAACTGGCGCTGCTCGTCGGGCTGGCGTCGCTGCTCGCCACGAGCGGTGTCTTCGTGTCCTGGGTCGCCGCGATCGCCACCTCCGTGGTGCCGCTCGGCTGGCTGGTGTTCCGGCGGCTGGTGCCCCGGCATGTCAAGGCGACCGAGGCGCACGCCAAGCCGCCGACGCTGCGGGAGATCGGGCGGTTCCTCGCCGGGGACTACACCGGCTCGCTGTTCTCGCTCGCCGTGGTCTACCTCGTGCCGGTGATCATCGCCTCGCAGGTCAGCTCCGAGGACAACGCGTACTTCTACATCACCACGACGATAGGCGGCACGGTCAACCTGCTCGCCATCAACATGGGCGCCTCGCTGACCGTCGAGGGCTCGCACGATCCGGCGCGCATCGCCGCCAACACCCGGGCCGCGCTCAGACGGATGGCCCGGATCATGCTGCCGATCTGCGGGCTGCTGTTCATCGCGGCGCCGTACATCCTGGGCGTGTTCGGCGCGGGCTACGCGGACGCGGCGACCCCGCTGCTGCGCTGGTTCGCGGTGGGCGCGCTGCTGCGGGTCGTCATGGAGACGTACTTCGCGGTGCTGCGCGCGCAGAGCCGTACCAGTGGACTCGCCTGGTTGCAGGGCCTGTTGTGCGTCCTGGTGCTCAGTCTGACGCTGCTGCTGCTCCCCCGCATGGGCCTGACCGGCGCGGGCGTCGCCGAGATCTCCAGCCTCGCGGTGATCGTGACGATCGCCGCGCCCAGGCTGTTCCGGACGCTGCGGGCCGCACCGGCCGCGGAGTTGCCCGAGGACGCGGCGCCCGACGGGGACCTCGCCGACCTGGGGACCCGCGAGGTCCCGGCCACCGCCCCGCGCCGGCGCGGTCCGGCCTGGGCGCTCGACTCCGACACCCTCGCGCTCGGCATCCACGTCGACTTCGACCACCTGGAACGCCGGCCGGATGTACGGCCGGGTCCCGGGACCCCGCCCACCGGCACCCCGATCGTGTCCGGCGACCAGCGTCCGACCCGGGCGCTCGGTGTCAGGCGGCCCGAGATCGTCGGTCTGCCGGTGGAGGAGCGCGAGCCCGGCTCGGAGTCCTCGCTGAGCCCGGCAGCCGAGCCGGAGGCGCACGCGCCGTTCGAGTCCGCCGTACCCGATGAGGCGCCGGAGCGGTCGGCGGAGGAGACGGGCACGGAGCGGGCGCCGGAGGCCGAAGTGCCGCCGCCCGCACGGCCGTTGTCACTGCGGGAGCGGCTGGTGCCGACGCGGCCCGGTGTCGTGCTCGGCTGTCTGCTGGTGGCCGCGCTACTGCTGTACTGGGTGCCCGCGCTGCGGCTCGGCGAGTCCGACCTGGACCGCATGGGCGGGCTCGGCCTGATCTCCGTGCTGCCGCTGCCCACGCTGGTCGGCGCCGCGCTGCTGATCGTGGTGTTCGCCTCGCTGCTGTGGCTGGGCCGCGAGCACAGGACACTGCTGCTGATCACCCTGCTCGCGACCGTGTTCTCGCTGCACGCGCTGCCCGCGGTGATCGAGACCGAGCCGCGCTTCCCGACGGCCTGGCAGCACCTCGGGTTCATCGACTACATCGACCGCACCGGGTCGGCGGTGCCCGACCTGGACGCGCGCTGGAGCTGGCCGGGCTTCTTCGCGGTGGCCGCGTTCGTCGGCAAGGCGTGCGGGATCACCGACTGGTCCGAGGTCATCCGCTGGTGGCCCACCGCCATCCAACTCGCCTATCTGGCACCGATGTTCCTGCTGGTGCGGTCGCTGCGGGCGAGCTGGCGGGCGAAGTGGACCGGCATCTGGATCTTCGTGCTCAGCGGCTGGGTCGGCCAGGACTACTTCTCCCCGCAGGGCTTCACCTTCCTGCTCTACCTGGCCTTCGTGGCGATCCTGCTGGTCTGGTTCCGGGCGCCGCACGTCCTGTGGTCGAAGATGCGGCCGGGCGAGGCGGAGGTCGAACCCACCGACCGGCGTCAACAGGCCGTCCTGCTCATGGTGTTGACCGGGCTGTTCGCGGCGAGCGTCCCGGCCCACCAGCTGACGCCGTTCGTGATGCTGGGCGTGCTCACGGTCCTCGTCCTGATCGGCCGCTCCGAACTCCGCGGCCTGCCCATCCTGTTCGCGGTGCTCGTCGCGGTCTGGCTCGGTTTCATGGCCGAGCCGTACTGGTCCGGGCACTTCAACGACCTCTTCGGCGGGGTCGGCGGCGTCGGCAGCAACGTCTCGACGTCCGTCTCCGGCCGTATCCAGGGCGGCAGTTCGACCCACAAGCTGGTCCTCTACACCCGTGTCCTGCTGGCCGGCGGCATCATGACCTTCGCCTGCTGGGGCTGGTGGCGCCGCCGCACCCACAAGTACCGCGAACGCTCCCTGCTCGTCCTCACGTTCGTCCCGTTCCTGGGCTTCGGCATGCAGTCCTACGGCGGCGAGATGGCGCTGCGCGTCTTCATGTTCGCGGTACCGGGCGCCGCCCTGCTCGCGGGTCTCGCCCTCTTCCCGCGCACCGGTGCCACCGCCCAGGAGCGCGAGAAGGACCGGTCGAGCCACCTCGCCCCGCTGGCCGCGCTGCTCGCCGGTCTGCTGCTCATGGGCGGCTTCCTGGTGGCCCGTTGGGGCAACGAGGGCTTCGAGCGGGTCCGGCCCGGCGAGGTCGCGGCCATGAACTACGTGTACGCCCACGACAGGCCGACGGTACGGCTGCTGTGGCTGAGCGACGACACCGTCAACGACGTGACGCCGGCGATGCCGTGGGGCGCGAAGGACATGGAGCGGGTCGACTACGTTCCCACGCTGGCCCCCGCGGACCCGGTGCTGGTGTCCGGGCTCGTCAAGGCACTCAAGGACGCGGGCCCGAACTCGTATCTGATGCTCAACACGAGCCAGGTCGTCTCGCTCCAGCTGGACGCGGGCTACGCGCCGGCCTGGGAGTCCCGGCTCATCCGGAACCTGGACAACCGGCAGGAGTTGAAGAAGGTCCTCGTCAACGCCGACGCGACGGTGTACACACTGCGCAGGCAGCCGGCGGGCGCGGTCCCGGAGCCCGATCCCGGGCCGATCGGACCACAGATCACCTGGACGCCGTGGTCGGTGGTCGGCGCGCTCGCCGCCGTCGCCCTGATCCTGATGCTGACGGCCCGCGAGGTCGTCCGGGTCGCGGTCCGGCCCGGGGTGCGTCAACTGCGGTGGTTGCAGAGCAGTTTCTGGTTCTCGCTGCCGCTGCTCGCGGTGCTGCTGGCCTCGCTGGTGCAGCGGTTCCTGACGATGAAGTAACGCGTTCCAACAGGGTTGTACGTGGTTCTACGGGGTCAAGTGGGCCGGCGCGTCAGCCACTTGACCTCGTAGGCCGTCATGTCGAACGTCCTGCCGTCGACCTTCGCGCTGATCTGCCGGTCCAGGGTGTTCACGACCAGGACCGACTTGTCGGTGGCGAGGACCCGTACGTTCGGCACGTCGTCGGGGGCGACCGACACGGTCTCGAATCTCACGCCGGGCCCGAAGGCCGCGTCGAACCGGGACACCAGGTCGTACATCGGCAGTTGCCGTCCGCCGTCGGAGCCGTCGGTCGGGGTCCACAGACAGCCCGCGCACCCCGTGCCCTTCTCGTCCTCCGGGTTCCAGTAGAAGCCGGAGGTGGCACCGCCCTTGGCCATGGCGATCATGCCGGTGGCCTGGACGGCGACGCGGTGGGGCTCGGACCAGCCCTTGCGGTCGTCGTTGCCGTCGGCGGGCTCGACGTAGTACTCGGCCCACCACAGCGGCAGATCGTGCGTCTGCTGCCGCACCCATGTGCTGACGGCGGTGAGTTTGTCGGTGGCCCCGAACTCGTCCGGGAGGAGTTCGTCGTCGTTGGTGTAGCTGGAGCCGTCGACGACCACGAAGTCCGCTCCGGCCTTGTGCTCGTTCCAGTAGTCGAAGGCGTCGATGATCCGCTGGTCCATCGCGCCCCAACTGCCCTTGAACGTACGGGAGGCGTTGGCGTCGCGCGGGTCCACGCTGTCCATCACCAGATACGGGCCGCCGACCATGATCTTCGGGTTGACCTTCTTCAGCGCCTTGTAGACCAGGTTGTACAGCTCGGTGTACCCCTCGTAGTTCCAGCGCTGTTTCGAGTTGTTCCAGAAGCCCTTGAACTCGTTCCACACGATGAAGTGGGTGACGTCCGGGTACCTTTTGGCGACGGTCGCGGCGAGCGCGGCGTAGTCCGCGTAGTGGTCCGGCTTCGGTGCCGTCTCCAGCGAGGCCTGGCTCCAGTCGGTGTTGTCCACACCGGACGTGCCGCCCTTCATCCAGTCCGGCGAGCAGCACAGCGTGATGACCGGGGTGCCGCCCGACGTGCGCATGAAGTCGATACGGCGGTCCAGGGCGCCGAAGTCGTAACGCCCCTTCACCGGCTCGGGGTTGTCGGCGCCCCAGCCCATGATGGCCTGGTCCTGCGGGAGCGGGGACTTCTCCAGCAGCCCCTTCACCCGCTCGGTCGCGGTGTCGCTGCCCTCGTCGGCGCTGTACTGGGTGTGGGTGAAGCCCCAGCCGACCTCGGGCCGGTCCGCGTCGGGCGGGGTCGCCGGAGTGCCGTGCACCTTGTCGCCGTCGCGCGAGGTGCCCGCGGTGCTTCCGCCGCCGGGAAGCGTGTTGATCAGGGTCACGATCAGAGCCAGTGCGGCCACACCCACGCCGAGCAGCGCGGTGAGCCGCCACCGCAGTGCCCCCGAATTCCACCCATGACGTCCCATCAAGGGCAACAGTAACGGTGGCGGGAGCAGGTGGGGCAGTTCCTTGCGCACACAGGCTTGTAACAGGCCGGAGGGGTGACGGCGTGAGCGGCTCCGCGAAGTCCGCGGTTCGGCCATGCCCCGAAAGGGCCCTGGGCCGCCGGCGTCAGCGGCTCCGCTTCGGGGCGCTTCGCCGACACTCGGGGGCGCACTGCGGAAAGCGAGTGCGGACGGGGTCGTCGTGCCGGATCATGGCCCCATGTCTGCGAACCCACACGACGCACTGCCGATCCGGCTCAACGTCGACGACTCCGACTCCCCGTCCGACGTCGTCGACGCGCTGTTCCTCGGCCGGTTCGCGACGGGCGAGCAGCCGTACTCGCACGCGGCGAACATCGACCGCGTACGGTCCGGGGCGACCCTGCTCCCGCCGGGCGCCCGGGTGCTGCGCGCCGCCCGCGACGACGACCGCAGCGCGACGCTCGCCGAGGGCGACGGCTGGACCCTGCTGATCTCCCGCTGGAACCGCGGCGCCGACGTCACCGTCACCGCGACCAGCGAGGAACTCGCGGAGAAGGTCCTCGACCAGGCGACCGACGGCGCGGCCGACGAGCCCGAACCGCAGCCGGAGAACGTGACGATGGGGTTCTGGTACGTCTCCCCCAGGCGCGGCCCGCACCGCACGACCCGGCAGATCTCGGCGGGCACGTGGGACGAGGTGCGCCCGAACTACACGGGCCCGGTGGCGGACGCGATGGACCGCCTGATGAAGACGACCCCGGAGGACATCGCGGGCCGCCTGCTGTTGCTGCACGGTCCGCCGGGCACCGGCAAGACCTCGGCGCTGCGCACGCTGGCCCGGTCCTGGCGGGACTGGTGTCAGGTGGACTGTGTGCTCGACCCGGAGCGGCTGTTCAGCGATGTCGGCTATCTGATGGACATCGCGATCGGCGAGGACGACACCACGGGCAAGGGCCGCTGGCGGCTCCTCCTCCTGGAGGACTGCGACGAGTTGATCCGCGGCGAGGCCAAGCACACGGCGGGCCAGGCGCTGTCCCGGCTCCTCAACCTCACCGACGGCCTGCTCGGCCAGGGCCGCAACGTCCTGGTCGGCGTCACCACGAACGAGGACCTGGAGCGCCTGCACCCCGCCGTCGTCCGCCCCGGCCGCTGCCTCGCCCGCATCGAGGTCGGCCCCCTCACCCGCGAGGAGTCGGTCACCTGGCTCGGCACGGAAGAGGGCGTGGGCCGCGAGGGCGCCACCCTGGCCGAGCTGTACGCCCTGCGCCGCGGCACCCAGCCGACAACGGTCCCGGACCAACGCGAGGGCACGGACGCGGGGTTGTACCTGTAGGCACCGCTACCGCTACCGCTTTCGCCGACCCCGCTCGCGCCACGCCTCGTGGCGGACCGGCAGCCCATCCGGTACGGCGGCTGCTCCTGTCCGCCGCGACGACGCTCATCCGCACCGGCGCACACCGGCGGTGCCGAGCTCAGCTCACCCTTCCCCGTAAGCCGCCCGCAGGGCATCCCGCACGGCCGCCACCGCGTCCCCCTCCGAAAGCCCCAACCGGCGCACCTTCTCCGCATACGCCTGCGCCGCCGACGAAGCCTCGCGCTCCGCCGCCGAGCCCGCGGCGGCGACGAACGTTCCGTTGCGCCCACGCGTCTCGATCACCCCGTCCGCCTCCAGCGCCCGATACGCCTTGGCGACCGTGTTCGCGGCGAGCCCGAGCGACTCGGCGAGCCCCCGGACGGTGGGCAGCCGGTACCCCACCGGCAGCACCCCCGCCCGCGCCTGCTCGGAGATCTGCGCCCGCACCTGCTCGTACGGTGCCGCACTGTCGTCGATGTGGATCTTCAAGGTCACGGCCCGATTGTCCCGCACCCACCCGGGAACGCACCCTCCGGACGAGCCACACCCCGGGAAAATGGGAGGCACTCCGGCGCGGCCCCGCCGTAGCGTGCGGCCCCATGACCGTGATCGCACGCGACCTGCGTCCCGACGTACGCGCCGAACTGGACGGCTTCGTCGCGGTACGCCGGCTCGCCCTTCCCTTCATGCTGCTCACCCCGGAGTCCGTCGCCCACGAGATCGCCCACGCCCACCCGCGGGCCGCGCTGCGCAGACTGGTCGCGGAGGAGGACGGCGAGATCATCGGCACCGCCCAAGTGGGCCTCGCCTACGACAGCCCCGAGCCCGGCCGGGCCTTCATCAACGTGTACGTCCACCCGGAGCGGACCCACCGGGGCGCGGGCTCACTCCTGGCCCGCACCGCCGAGGAGCACCTCGCCGCCCATGGGGCGACCGGGTTCTACGCCTGGGTCCTGGACGCCCCGGCCAACCGCGCCTTCGCCGAGGGCTTCGGCTATACGGCGAGCCGCTCCGCGCACTTCCTCCGCCTGGACCTGGCACACGGCACTCTGCCCCCGCTCGACACCCCGCCGCCGGGCGTGGAGATCCGCCCGGGCTCGGACTTCGCGGACGACCCACGCCCGCTGTTCGAGCTGGACGCGGAGACGATGGCCGACGAACCCAGTGACATCGGCGTCGAGTTCACCGACTACGCGGACTGGCTGGCAGGGACCTGGCAACACCCGCTGTTCAGCCAGGAGTTGACGTCCGTGGTGCTGGTCGACGGACGCCCCGCGGCCTTCAGCGCCGCCCGCACGGACGATGACAGCCGGTACGGCACGGTCATGACCGGCACCGCCCGCGCCCACCGCGGCCGGGGCCTCGCCAAGCTCGCCAAGAACGACTCCCTGCACCGCGCCCGAGCCGCCGGCTGCACGGAGGCGTTCACGGGCAACGACACCGGCAACGGTCCGATGCTCGCGATCAACACGTGGTTCGGCTACGAGATCTGCGCCACGGAGGTGCGCCATGTCCGTGAACTCACCTGATCCCGCACGCCGGTTGGACGTCGTCCTGGTCAAGGCGGGCCGCACGAAGATCCGTTACGCGGCCGAGCTGCTGTCCGACGACGGCATCCGCCTCGCCGTCCGCGCCCCGTGGGCCGGTGACGGCGTCCGCGACTTCGGCTTCGTGCGCTTCGAGCGCGGCGACGTGTTCACCGAGTACTACTGGCGGGACCGCTGGTACGCCGTGAAGGAGGTCCGGGACGGCGCGGGCCGGTTGAAGGGCTGGTACTGCGACGTCACCCGCCCCGCCACGCTCTCCGGCACCGAACTCGTCGTCGAGGACCTCGATCTGGACCTGTGGGTCTCCGCCGACGGGTCGGACGTACGGCGGCTGGACGAGGACGAGTTCGAGGAGAGCGGGCTGGCCGTGTCGGACCCCGCGGCCGCGACGGCGGCGGTGGCGGCGCTCGACGAGCTGGAGGGGCTGGCCCGTGCGGGCGGGTTCGCCGCGCTGTTGCGGTGAGTCCGGCTCATGTCAGGGCCACCGCCGCGTACCGCTCGTCGTCCACCGGCCCGCCCCACAGCAGCGGGTCGTCCGAGAGCCGGTCCACGCGCACGTGCCCGGCGTCGGGCACCAGCGGTGCCAGGAGCTCGGTGAGGCGCTCGGCGGGTATGCCGACCGGGCTGACCGTGCCCCAGCGGCCCTCGATCAGCACGAGCCGCCCTCCGGGGCGGAGCAGTCCGCGCCAGTGCCGCAGGACCCGGGCGGGGTCGGGCAGGGCCCACAGCACATGCCGTACGAGGACGACGTCGAAGCGCTGCTCGCCCACCGGGGGTGCCGTCGCGTCACCGACGAGGAACACCGCGTCACGGCCGGCGAGCTTCGCGCGGGCGCGGTCCACCATCGCCGGGGAGAGGTCGACGCCGGTGACGTGATGGCCCTGCTCGGCGGCGAGGAGCGACAGGCTGCCGGTGCCGCAGCCGACGTCGAGGATGTCGGCGGCGCCCGCGGGCAGCCAGCCGCGCAGCCGGTCGGCCCAGGCCCGCCGGATCTCCGGGTCCCGCAGGCCGTGGTCGGGCTCGTCGTCGAAGGCGGCGGCCTCCGCGTCCCAGTCGACGTTCGCTACAGGTTCACTCATGGACCCAGCGTGACACCCGCCACTGACAGTCCAATGGTGACAGCCGCCACAGACAGACACCCGCCGATGAGTCACCCTCCCGGGAACGGTCTACCTCGTGAGAACACGAACCCGGGTGGACACAAGGAGGCAGCCATGCGCCGCACAACCGTGCAGAAGCCCCTGAGGAAGTCGGACACCCGCCGTGTGCGCGAAGAGCCCGACGAGCGCCCCGCGGAGCGCCCCGAGATCCGCAAGGACATCGCCCGCACGTGGTGGCCCGACGCCTGACCCCGGCCGGGTCGGCCCAGCCGCTTCCGGTACATCGGCGGCATTCGTGCGGAGCCTGACCTCGCCCAGCCCGAGGGCACGCGCGCGCGATCCCCGCGCTCCTCGATCACCACCAGCCCGGCCACGGGCTCCCCCGTCATGGAACCGCCCCTCCCTGAGCCGTCGGTTAGCCCTGACTTAACGCGACCATAAGGATCTCCCCTCCCCGTCTCCAGCAGGCGATTTCGCGGTTTCCAGGGGCTAGCTTCTGATCGCCCCCCACGGGATCAGTCCCCGCGCCGAGCACCGTCCGAGGAGTTGGAGTTCCCCCATGCCCGCACGCCGCAAGGTCGCCGCTGTCGCCGTTCTCGGGGTGATACCCCTCGCCCTGTCCGCGCTCGCCGCGGCGCCCGCGGTGGCGCACGGTTCGATGGGGGACCCGGTCAGCAGGGTCTCGCAGTGCTACGCGGAGGGGCCGGAGAGCCCCAGGTCGGACGCGTGCAAGGCGGCGGTCGCGGCCGGTGGCACGCAGGCGCTCTACGACTGGAACGGCATCCGGATCGGCGACGCGAACGGGCAGCACCAGACGCTGATCCCGGACGGCAAGCTGTGCAGCGCGAACAACGAGGAGTTCAAGGGCCTCGACCTGGCCCGCGCCGACTGGCCGGCGACGAGCGTGAGCAGCGGCTCGTACACCTTCAAGTACCGGGTGACCGCCCCGCACAAGGGCACGTTCAAGGTGTACATCACCCGCTCCGGCTACGACCCCGCGCGGCCGCTCGCCTGGTCCGACCTGGATCTGGAGCACCCGGTCGCGACGTCCACCGACCCGGTCGCGACGGGCGGCTTCTACACCTTCTCCGGCACCCTCCCGCAGCGCTCCGGCAAGCAGCTCCTGTACGCGGTCTGGCAACGCTCGGACAGCCCGGAGGCGTTCTACTCCTGCTCGGACGTCAGCTTCGGCGGCAGCGGTACGGCCGCCAACGGCGGTGGTACGACAGGCAGTTCGACCCCGGCAGCGCCGTCGAAGCCGACCGCCCCCGCCTCTTCCGCGCCCAGCACTCCCGCGCCCTCCGCCTCCGCGCCCTCCGACGAGCAGATCGCGGCCGGCGCCGACAAGTCGACCGTCGAGCACCACGGTCACGGGGACGCGGACGCGAGCACCTCGGCGGAGCCGGTCGCCGCGACGAAGCGGGCCGACGAGCCGCAGGCGGCGGGAAGTTCGCGGGATCTCGCGGAGACCGGCGCCAACAACAGCTCGCCGTATCTCATCGTGGGCGGCGCCGCCTCCCTGGCGCTCGGCGCGGCGGCCCTGTTCGCCTCGGTACGCCGTCGCGCGGCCAACGGCGGTGGCCGGCACGGCCGTTAGCGGGCCGTGCGGTGGGCGGGGCCTGTCCGGCGGCTCAGGTCGGACAGGCCCCGCGGTGTGCCTGCGGTCAACTCAGCGCCGACAGGCAGGTGGTGGCGGTGGCGTGCGCGGGGTCGAGGGCGTTGGCGACCTCGTGGAAGGCGATCCGGTCCGTCAGCCCGAGCAGGGCGTGCTCGGACAGATCCGCTGAACACAGGTTCTGGATCAGCACGTTGTGGACGTCGGACCCGCTCAGGAACTGACTCGTGTACGGCGTGACGACCTCGTCGTACCTGGTGGCGATGACCGTGTAGTGGACGCCGGGGACGGTGTCGCCGCCCGCGTTCAGCTTGGCGAGGAAGGCCGAGCCCGCGACCTGGTCGGCGAGGCCGGGGGCCGCCGACGCGATCACGTCCTCGGCGCCGGGGAAGTACGGCAGGAGTTGGGTGAGGCCGTTCAGGGTGGTGCCGTGGTTGTCGGGCGCGATGCCGACGAAGGTGTTCACCTTGGCGGCTCCGCCGAGGAACTTGAGGTAGTAGCGGGGCATCATCCCGCCCTGCGAGTGCCCGACCAGGTCGGCCTTGGCCGCGCCGGTCGCGGCGAGCACCTGGTCGACGTAGACCTGGAGTTGCTCTGCCGACCTGTCGATGGGGCCGAGGCCGTAAACGAGCGGGACGCCGGGGAGCTGTCCGTAGTCGAGGGAGAAGACGCAGTAGCCGCGGGCTTCGAGGTACGGCGCGAGGGTCAGCCAGTTGTCGGTGGCGTTGGCGAAGGTGCCGTGGACGAGGACGACGGGGCGGGGGTGGGCGGCGGAGGGCCGGCAGCTGTAGTCGTTCCAGCCGTGGGAAGGGGCGCTCGACGCATGGGCGGCGGCGGTGGGAACGGCGGCGACCGCGGCGGTCAGCAGCAGCGCGGCCAGGGGTCTGAGCAGTCGTTTCCAGGGCAGCATCGTGTGATCTCCTTGCGGCTCAAGGGAGGTGCGACGGCCTTACGACCTGTGACCCGGATCACAAGAATGCTGTTCACTCGTCAAGTTACGAGCGAGTAGGTGAAGTGTGAAGTTACGCGTCAGTAAAAACTTCCAGTGATAACCAGTCACCAGGTGGGCCTGAGGGGACCGTAGGGCGCGATTCGCCGCAAACGGTCACACAACACGCGCACTTCACCCTCGCCCAACACCTTGACCCAGGGCTGCACGGCTTCCAGAGCCGCCTCCTCCGCCGCCCGCGCGCAGGCCCACCCCGACGCGGAGAGCACGACCAGCCGGGCGCGGGCATCGCCGGGGTGCGGACGCCGTTCGGCGTACCCCTTGCGCACGAGCTCGTCGACGAGCTGACTCGCCGCCTGCTTGGTGACGCCGAGATGCGCCGCGAGTTCGGTGGCCGTCGCCCCGTCCGGCGCGAGCCGCGCGAAGGCGAAGCCGTACGCCGGGCGCGCCTCGAACCCGCGGGCCACGACCCCGTCGTTGATGCGCTTCGTCAGGTCACCCGCGGCGGCGAGCAGGGCGGCGGTCAGGGCGATGGCCTCGGAGTTCTCCACGGGGGCATTGAAACACCCTTGACGGATTGGTCAAGCTGCTTGACCATGTGAATATATGGTCAAGCGGCTTGACCATCTACTCCTGGAGGCAGTCCATGCCCGTCATCCATCCGTCCGACGCCGTCGTCCACGAGATCCACGGCGCCCGTTTCGTCTCGTACGCCCACCCCCGCACCGGCAGCAAGGAGCTGTGCGCATGGCGGGGCGAGATCCCCGCCGGCACCAAGGCGCCCCTGCACACCGTCAACCACGAGGAGATCCTGCACATCCTCGAAGGCGACCTGGTGATCACCCTGGACGGCCGCACCGAGCGGGTCACCGCGGGCGACACGCTGATCATCAACCCCGGCGCGGCCTTCGGCGTGGAGAACCCCACCGACCGGACCGCGGTCACCTGGGTCACCACCTCCATCGGCCTGGAGGCGGAGCTGGACGACGGGACACGCATCGTCGCCCCGTGGGCCAACTGACCCGCACATGAGGCGTGTTGCACCGCCGAAGAACCGGGCAATACCGCGCCCCCGGCTCCCCGGCCGGTACGACGTTCTCGTTCCGTAAGGTTTTCGCCCACCCCCGGCGCACCGAACGGGGCGAAGCTGAGCGAGGAACACGGGCGGGCACCGCCGCGGACGTACGTGGTGCGGGGAATGGAGTGACCATGGTGGTCCGGGGTGTCGGCGGGATCGTCCTCGTCGTGCTCGGCGCGGTCTGGATCGCGCAGGGTCTCGGCGCGATGAACGGCTCGGCCATGTCAGGCCACGGCCAGTACGCGGTGCTGGGTGTGGTGGTCGCGCTGGTCGGACTCTTCCTGCTGGTGCGCGCCTGGCAGCTGCGCAGCCGGGACCTCCGTCAACGCCCTTGAGCGGACGGGCGGTTCACGGGGAGAGGGGTCAGTCGGCCAGCGTCGCCGGGCGCACCGCCTCCTGCCCGAAGCGCCGGCGGGCACGGTCGGCGGCGGCCTCGACCGCGCGGGCGCGGGCGTCCGCCGGGTCCATGGAGAGCTGGCGGTAGGCGCTCCCGGCCGGTCGCAGGTCGTCGGCGCGGAGCACGAAGGCCCGTACGCGGGCGCGTTGCAGCCCGAGGGAGGTCAACAAGCCCAGGGCGGTGGCGGCGACGGCGGGTGAGTGGTCGGTGGGTTCCGGCAGGGCGCGGGTGCGCGTGGTGGAGGTGCGGTCGGCGTAGCGGACCGTGAGGGTGAGCCGGCCCGCGAACTTCCTTTCCCCGCGCAGGCGTTGGCCGATGCGGTCGGCAAGTCCCAGGACGGCTCGGTGGTGTTGGGCCGGGTCCAGGCAGTCACGGCTCAGGGTCAGGTCGGCGGCCAGGTGTGCCGCCGGTTCCGCGGGGACGACCGGGCGGGGGTCGTGGCCGCGGGCGCGTTCGGTCAACAGCCGCGCCTGGCCCGCGCCGAGGAGCCGTTGCAGGGTCGCCGACGGCAGGTCGGTGAGCTGGCCGATGGTGTGCAGCCCGTATCGGTGCAGCGTGTCCGCCGTGGCGCGGCCGATCCCGGGCAGTGCGGTGACCGGCCGGGGGTAGAGCCAGTCGGCCGCCTGCCCGGTGGGCACCCAGGTGGTGTCCCCCGGGGCGGACGCGTCGGCGGCCATCGCCGCCAGCATGCGGTTGCCCGCGAGGCCCGCGCTGCTGTCGATGTCGTAGAGGGCCTTCAGTCTCATCTTCACCGTCTGGACCGCGTCGTAGGCGGACATGTCGAAGTACCGGAGCGCCGACGTCAGGTCCACCTGAAGGGCGTTGGGCGGGATGGCCTGGACGTGGGGCGTGATTCCGGACACCAGTTCGATTATGTCGTCGTACTGGGTCCCGGTCAGCGCGGTGTGCAGGTGGAAGTGGGCGATGTGCCGCCGGCGCGTGGTCATCCCGCGCTCCCCGGGCTGCGGTGGCCGAACTTCTTCAGGTCCGCCGAGCGGGTGCCCGCGGGCTGGAGGTCGGCGTAGGGGTGGAGGCGGGCGCCGGTGGTGCCGTTGGCCAAGGTGCGCCGCGGCCGGGCGGGGGCGGGCCGCGACGGTCCCGGACCCTGCTGGGCGGGCGTCGGATGCGGGCGGTCGGCGCCCAGGAGGGCGAGTGCGGCCTCGGGACCGTGGTCGCGGCGGGCGGCCGCGATCTCGTCCAGGTCCCAGGCCATGGAACCGACGACGGTACGACGGGTGCCGCGCACCTGGACCGTGCCGCGCACCAGGAGCAGTCCGCTGTGGAAGACGGTGTACGCGCAGGCCGGGTGGGAGTCCTCGAAGAAGGCGAGGTCGACCAGGCCCGAGCCGTCCTCCAGGGTGACGAAGATGACCCGCTTGCCGCTCGCGATCGGCGGGGTCTGCGTCGAGGCCCGCACTCCGGCGACCAACACCTGCCGGCCCGCGCGCAGTTCGGCCAGATGGGCCGCGTCCGTCGCGCCGATCTCGCGCAGCAGCCGGTGGTGGTGCTCCATCAGATGCCGGGAGACATCGATGCCGAGCGTGCCCAACTCGGCGCTCAGCGCCTCGCGTCCGGTCATCTCCGGCAGCCCGCTCGGCTCCGCTCCCCCGACAGCGCCCGTGTCCATGGGCAGTTGACCGGCTCCCGCGGTCCGGTTGCGGGACTGCCGGTGCAGCTCGGTGATCTGGAGCAGCAGATCGCGCCGGGTGAGAGCACCGTCGTGCAGACAGGCCAACGCACCGATCTCGGCGAGGCGTTCGGCGACCGGACGGCTGGGACGGCCCCGCTGCCAGAAGTCCGACAGCGATCCGTACGGCTGGCCCTCCTCGATCCGCGCGCACTCCTCCTCGCTGATACCGCGCACCCCGGACAGCGCGAGCCGCACGCCCCACTCCTCCTTCTCGGTCATCTCCACGGTGTGCTTCACCCGGGAGCGGTTGATGTCGACGGGGAGGACCGGCACACCGCGTCGGCGGGCGTCGGAGACCAGGACACGCTTGGGCCACATCCCGGGATCGTGTTCGAGCAACCCGGCCAGCAGGAACGCCGGATGATGCGCCTTGAGCCAGGCGCTTTGCAAGGCGGGCACGGCGAAGGCCACCGCGTGGGCGCGGCAGAAGCCGTACGCCCCGAAGGCCTCGACGGTCCTCCAGACCTCGTCCCGGACGGCCGCGCTGTAGCCACGCGCGCGTGCTTTCCGGTGGAACCACTCCTTGATCCGGGGCAGTTGGTCCTTGTCGCCGAGGGCACGCCGGGTGATCTCTCCGAAGGCCCGGTCGCAGCCGGTCATGACCCGCAGGGTCTCGATGATCTGCTCGTGCCAGATGGTCACGCCGTAGGTGTCGGCGAGCACGGGTTCGAGGTCCGGGTGGGCGTACACCGCCGTACCGCCGTGCCGGGCGGCGATGTACCGCTCGGGCATACCGCCGGCGACCGGGCCCGGGCGGAACAGGCTGATGTCGGCGATGACGTCCTGCACGTCACGGGGCTGGAGCCGGGACAACAGGTCCTGCTGGCCGGGGGATTCCAGCTGGAACAGGCCCAGCGTCTGGCTCTCCTGGATGAGCTTGAACGCGAACACGTCGTCGAGCGGCACCTGCCCGGGGTCGTCGAGGTCGATGCGGTTGCCGGTGGCGCGTTCGATCTCGGTGACGGCGTGGGCCATCGCGGACTGCATGCGGACACCCATTTTCGCCGCAGTCCCCGTGTCCACTCCACATCGTGTCGCGATTACGGGCGAACTGCCACGTGGCGAGCGTACCGGTCGGCCGCCTCTCGATGTCGCGATTCCACTTGAGGAGACGGGCGCGCCTGTGACTGAGGTCACATGGCAGCATGGCGACCAGTCGCCCGGCAAAGAAGGTCGGGATGCAGGCCTGGCGCACTGCGGGGAAGCGCTGAGCCTTCAACCCGTATGGAGCTCACATCAGGGCAACGACGCGTACCAAGCCGCGTCGCCTCAGAGCCACAACTGCCCTGAACAGCCCCGCCGTCACAAGGGCGGAGGGTGAGCGACACAACGCGGCTGATCAGTCAGTCGGGATCTGACGATGAGCGCAGGAGTGTGGTGCCGTCGTTCGTGACGGCAGCGGTTTCGGGGCGGCGGCGATCGTAGAACCACTTGGGTACCGATGGGCCGTCCCTCCGCAGGAGGTAGGTGGCGTCCTGAAGGCGTCGGCATTCTTCGGCTGGGATATCTGCTGGCCTGGCCTGGTACTTGTTCCATACGTCGTGGATGTCGTCCTCGACTTGTCGGCGTTTGGTGGACTGCTGCCAGTGCTCGCGGGCGAGTTCGACGGTATCGAGAAGCGCCGCGGCGCTAGGCAGGAAGAGCGCCACGAGAAAGGCGAGCAGCGTCATGTCACGTACGAGGGCGAACATGATGATCGCGACAGCCCACGTTCCGCCGCCGACCGCCAGGAAGGCGCCATAAGCATGGTGATCCCGACGGCTCCAGACTGCGCTTTGCCGCTGGCACAGAAGGACATCGCCGGGCCAGGGGGTGTCGCCCAAGTCGATGCTGTACCAATCGAGATAGGGGCCCTGCTCACGGATGTGACGAGCGGCCGAGGAGACGTCATCAGGGACGGGCTGTCGGCCGACGAGGGCTTGATTCCAATCCAAGTGGAAGAGCTTGGTGTCGTACAACTCCTGGATATTGGCGGCCCTCAGGGTGGCGCTTGCCTCCAGCCCTTTGAGTACGGTCTTCCCGAGTACCAGCCAGGCCGCGGCGATCGCCCCGCGGGTGCTCGCCCCCGCCGGGAGGAACACCGCGAAGAGCGGTGCCGTCAGAGCCAGAAGGACGTTGCCCCACGTCCTAAGGCGGCGCCACCACATCGCTGTCTTGTACAGGTGGGAGTAGGCCAGCAGTCTGTTGAGGTGTTCTGGCTGATCTTGGCGTTCCTTGATCCGGGCGGAGGCGCCCGGTGGCACAGGAGACTGCCGGCCTGCGGTCATGACTTGGTGAAGAGCGGGCCGAAGAGAAGCTGCCACTGCGCCAGCGCGTCGCCGGTACGTCCCGCACGTTCAAGCCGGAGCGCCTCGGTGCACCCAGCCTCTGCGGCTCGCAGGGCCGACTGGGCGGCCTGGAGCTTCTCGGGATGGCCGTCGAACATGTCGGAGACATCCGGGCCCAAGTGGGCCGGGTCCGGCCAGCGCTCCGCGATGGCGTTGACGGCAGTGGCGAAGAACTGTCGCAGCTCCCGGGGGTAGGGCCCGGCCCACACACCCTTGACGAGTTCCAGCGCCATGACCTCGATGAGGAACGACGCTTCGATGGGGTGGCCGTGGTGCCGATTCCAGGTCTTGATCATCTTCACGAGGGGCTTCCACCGCTCGGAGAAGTCCTTGTTCGCCTGGACCGCAAGATCCTCGTGGACCTTGGGGTTGGTGGGGATCCACTTCGCGAGTACGTCGTCGGGGATCAGGTAGTGGTCGTCCTCAGTGAAGGCGGGCACGACGTCGAAGGAAACCACGTCGCCCGTGAGGTCGTCGACCAGTTTCACGCCGAAGTCGACGCGTACGGCACGCCGGTCACAACAGACGCGGTCCTCGCCGTAGATCGGCGCCAGGATCGCGCGTACGTCCTCGAGGACCTTGTGCGGATGCTTGTCGAGGTAGGTCCTGTCGTTGAGCACGGCCATGATGTCGACATCGGCCAGCGGCTTGGTCTTGGTCGCCCGCCGATAGGCACCGGTAAGGAACGTGTCGGCGATGTCGAGGGTGCTGTCGTCGAGGTGCTCGCGCATGCTCTGTTGACGCTTGCTGGCCTGGTCCGACTCGATCGGTGTGATCTCCAGATTGCCGCTGAAGTTCTCGAAAGCCTCACTGACGCTGATCATGATCCTGTCCGGGTGTAGTAGGAGAGCCCGGCACCGAGGCTGCCGCCGCCGATGGCGGTGCCGACCTCGTGGCGGGTGAATCCGGCGGTGGAGCGCAGGCTGGTCGTGGACCATCCGGCGACGTCCGGACGGCCAGGCTCGTTGTCGGCGACGATGCGGTAGTCGCAGAGGGACGGGAAGGCTCCGGCTTTGCGGACGGTGTAGTAGACGGTGTCCGGGTCGAGCCACAATTCGCCGTCGGCGTCCGGGTAGTAGCCGTAGTTGATGGTGAAGTCGAAGCGCCCGACGAGATCGTCGCCGTGACGTCGGCTCGGGTCATGGATCTCCAGCACGAGGGACCGCAGGTGCCTGGAGGTGAGCCAGACCTCGACGCCGTTCTCCAGAGTCGGCCACTGGTTGGTCATCTTGGCGGGGTCGAGCCCGCTCTCCTTGATGATCTGACGCAGGCTCCTGATGAGGCCGGTCGACACGTGAGTGACGGCGTGCGCATGAGTGTTGACGTGGACGGCGGTGCTCACGGCAGCTCCAACTCGTCGGTGTTGATGACGATCCGGGCGGAACCGGCGCGGGCCTTGGTCTCGTCAGGTACGTCGTCGAGGGCGCGGACACTGATCTGCGAGTTTCCGGCGAGGGCCGCGCGCAGCTCGTCCAGGTCGTCCTCGGCGCAGGGCAAAGACAGACGCCAGCCCGGCTGATCCAGCGGGGGGGACATCAAGGGCATCTCGTCCCCTGCGGCGTCGACAGCGTCACCGCCGTGGGCCGTACGGATTCTGATACGCGGGCCTTCGGCAGGGAGAACCACGATGGGAGCACTGTTCGTGTACTCCTCAGCAATGATCACCGACGCCGGTCCGGTGACCTCGAGCAGAGCGGTACGGGCCGATCCGGCACTCGGGGCGAGCAGGTCGACGATCGCCTCCCAGGTCTGGGAGGAGGTCCGATGGGGCACCGAGGCGACGCGGCGCGCGATGACACTCATACGGTCCCCCGAGCGTGCTCGATGGCACCCAGGAGATCCTGAACGGTGACGCGGTTCGGGTCGCCCTGAGTCTCCGGCCTGTAGGCGCACGCGGCGGCGACGGCCTTGCGCAGGCGCCGGCCGTCCAAGCCCTCGGCCTGCTCAGCAGCCGCGTCAAGGGCATCGGCGGCGGCCAGTGACTGGGCTCCGGGGAACGCGTGGGCAACGGCCATGACGGTGTGCTCCAGGATCCAGCGCCGAGCACTGCGGTCGGGAAGCGGCACCTGGATGACGTTGTCCGCGCGGGAGGCGAGAGCCGGGTCGATCGCGTCGGGGAAGTTGCTGGTGGCGAGGACGAATACGTCGGTGTGCCGACGTGCGAGCCGGTCGAGTCCGACAAGGGCCGCGTCCACTGCGCGGTGTACGTCGATGGGGTTGGCGTCCATGGATAGGGCCGCGCGATCGGTGAGGAGCGTCTCGACCTCGTCGACCAGCACCACCAGGGGGCCAGCGAACGCCAACTCCTCGATGACGGTGCCGAACAGGGCCTCCACGCTGCGCTGGCTTCGGCCGAGTGAGGCGCTGGCCAGAGCGTGCGGGTCGACTTCGATGAACAACCAGGGGGTGGAGGAGCCGAGAGTGCGGGCGATCTTGTCTGCGAGTCCCCAGGCGACGGTGGTCTTGCCGACCCCCGGTGCACCCGTGAGCAGCGTGATGCCGTGCAAGGGCACGGCGTCGAAGGGAACGGCTTGGCGCAGTCGAATGCTGGCCACCGCGCCTCGGAGCATCCGCTCCTTCATGTCAGTGGGCAGTGCGATGCTCGACCAGGCCTCCCGGAACTCCTGGTCCGGCAGCAGGCGGGCATCCGCGATCCCCTGGGTCGACTCATCGGGCAGGGAGCGGGGCAAGGCGTGCAGTCGTGCGGTTTCGCTCATCAGGCGGTCCCTTCCGGATCCACGCGGCAAGGCGAACAGAAGTGCACAGCGGTGCTGGAGGTCCGGAATGCAGCCAGAGAGACCAGCATTGACTCACACTGTACGACGTGTACCGGAAGAGGTACAACTGACTTAGGAGGCACGTTGCGGAGGGGTGGAATGATCACGCCCAGGTGATCGTCCTAGAGTCACCACGCTACGGTGCGCTGGGAGACGCCCGGCGGAAGGAGGTGGCAGGCATGGACGAACCGATCGACATCGAGGCCCTGCAGACGCTTGTACAGCAACATCGCGCTCAGCTGGGGCTGAGCCTGCGGGCGGCAGCGGAGCAAGCCGATGTGCCGTTCAACACCCTGGCCAGGGTGGAGAAGGGGCACTTGCCGGACCTCGCCAACTTCACCCGGATCGTCGATTGGCTGGGACTCCCTCCGGAGCGTTTCTTCCAGCCCACACGGCTCCGTACGGAGAGCACCCCGGACGTCATCGCCTATCACCTGTCACGCGACCCCAACCTCACCGACGCCGCGGCCGAGAAGATCGCCGGACTGGTCAAGGAGCTGTACGGCAGTCTGGCGGCCCGCGAGACCGAGGTGAAGGTGCATCTGCGCGCGGCCTCTACTTTCACGCCGCAGGCCAGCCGTATACTCGCCGACCTTCTCGGCACCATGCAGACCAAGCTGGTGGCCTCGGACACAGGCCGCTCGCCCCAGGAAGGGGGCTAGGAAGTGCGACGAGGGTTCAAGTCAGAAGCGGAACGGCTGGCGGACCGCGTGCGCACACAGCTCGGCCTGCGTTCCGATGTCCCCCCGGACATTCGTCAGCTGGCTGAGCACCTGCGCGTCGAGGTTGTCGACGCGCAGGAACTGGTCGGCATGGACAGCCTTCAAGAGCTCGAGGCACTGCAGCCCGGCGCGTTCTCCGCGGCCACCTTCCACCTGCCAGGTGGACGCACCGTGGCCGTCTACAACCCCTGCAACGAGCCTGCGCGCACCAAGAGCGACATCGCCCATGAACTGGCTCATGTCCTACTCGGCCACGAGGTTCGCGAACTGCAACAGATCGGCGGGCATGCGTTCTTCACATGCGACCCAGAACAGGAGGAAGAAGCCAACTGGCTGGCCGGCTGCCTGCTGCTCCCCCGTCAGCTTCTCCTCCGCCACGCGTACGCCGGATCAGACGCTGCGACCCTCGCAGCCGCAGCCGGCGTCAGCGTTCCCATGGCGCGCTTCCGCCTGAACACCAGCGGCGTCCTGCTCCAGGCCCGCCGTGGTCGGACAGCCGGTGGCCGCGGACGGTCTTGAACGGCCCTGAAGCGAGCGGGCGTCCTACCCACATGACACTCTGGCCGCCGCCACAGATGAAAACACTCATCATCACGGTGTCGAAGGAACTACGCGGCGTTCTGCGGAAATTGGGCGAACGGCAGCTGATCGCTACGTGCGCCGCCTAACGGCCGGACGCGAAACGGGCCGGCGAGCCGGTCGTCGCGGCCAGGCTCGCACTGCGGACCCTTGCCCTGCCAGCAGCGACTCGGCGAGGAGCTCGATGAGCTCCTCACTCCCCTCGTCACTGAGATCGCTTCGGCCCTGTTCGCCCCGAACCATGTCGGCACGGACATCGCCGGCGGTCATCGAAGCGGAGAACACTTTGAATCCTGTCGTGCCTCAGCACACGGCTCCCTGGAATCGACAGGGGCGGCTGCGAGACGTACAGGGCTGAGGCACGGTTGAAGCCGCCGGGGTCGATGACTGCCAGGACATGCTCCAGCTCATGCATTTCCACCTGTCCTCCCACTCCATGCATCACGACAGCGCCGGTCGCCGCGCGTCACGTCACGCGAATGCCCTCGCGGTCTTCCAGGGCACTGATGGCGGTGGCGGTGAGGCTGTGGGTGATGTGACCTCGCATCAGCTGGGCGGCTTCGGCGGCGCGGCCGTCCACGATGAGGGAGACAAGTTGGTGGTGTTCTTGTAGGTCCCGGGTGCGGGGTTCGTCGCCGGGCGGGAGTTCGAGGCCGAGGCGTCGGTAGCGGTCGGACTTGTCCCACAGGTCGTCCAGGAGACGGATGAGGACGTCGTTGTGCGAGGCCCGGTACACCGCCTGGTGGAAGGTGCGGTGGGCCGTGAGCGCCTCTTCCCCCCATTGGCGGGTGACGGGGAGGAGCTTGTTGACGGCGGCCTGCATGGTGGCGATGTCGTCGTCGGTGCGTCGCTGGGCGGCGAGTTCGGCGGCGGTCGGGTCCAGGGACAGGCGGACCTCGAACAGCTGGCGGGCTTCGATCGAGTTCATGACGGAGACCCGGACGTCGCGGTGGGTTTCGACGGTGACGAGTCCCTCGCTGCTGAGGCGGCGGATGGCCTCGCGCAGGGGCGTGATGCTCATGTTGAGGGACTCGGCGAGGTCGTACTGGGCGAGCCGTGACCCGGCAGGAAGGGTGCCGGAGAGGATCCGATCGCGGAGTTCCGCGTAGGCGAGGTCGCTCTTGCTGAAGAACAGGTTCTGCCCTGCCATGGCCCCCTGACCATCCCTTTCCGGAGGTTTCCCCACCCCTTGACATCCCGCAGCGGACCAGCTCACTCTAACAGGCGTTGCATCTTATAAGATATGAGAGAGGCTCCGCAGTGAAGATCACCAACGTCTACGAGGGCGTCGTTCCGATCAGCTCCTCGATCCGTAACGCCTGGATCGACTTCAGCTCCATGGACTGTTCGATCGTGGCGATCGAGAGCGACGTCATCCGGGACGGCAAGCCCGTGGTGGGCTACGGCTTCAACTCCAACGGCCGCTACAGCGCCGGAGAGATCCTGCGCCGCCGGGTCCTGCCCCGCCTCATCGAGGCCGAGCCCGGCAGCCTGCTCGACGAGCGGGGCGGCCTGGACCATGCCAAGGCGTGGGACGTGATGATGCGCAACGAGAAGCCCGGCGGGCACGGCGAGCGCTCGGTCGCGGTCGGTGTGGTGGACATGGCCCTGTTCGATCTGGCCTCCAAGATCGAGGACAAGCCGCTGTACCGGTATCTGTCCGAGCGCTACGGCGACGGGCAGCCCGACGACTCCGTCTTCGTCTACGCCGCCGGCGGCTACTACGCCCCGGGCAAGACCCTCACCGACCTTCAGGACGAGATGCGCGGCTTCCTCGACCTGGGCTACGACGTCGTCAAGATGAAGATCGGCGGCGCCGACCTGGCGGAGGACCTGCGCCGTATCGAGGCCGTCATCGACGTCCTGGACGGCGACGGCTCCCGGCTGGCCGTCGACGTCAACGGCCGCTTCGACCTCGACACGGCCCTGGAGTACGGGCGGGCCATCGAGCCCTACGGGCTGTTCTGGTACGAGGAGATCGGCGACCCGCTCGACTACCACCTCAACGCCACCGTCGCCGAGCACTACACCGGCTCCATCGCCACGGGCGAGAACCTCTTCTCCCTCCAGGACGCCCGCAACCTGATCCGCTACGGCGGCCTGCGCCCCGACCGCGACACCATCCAGGTCGACCCCGCGCTCTCCTACGGCCTGGTGGAGTACCTGCGCATCCAGGACATGCTCCGTCAGCACGGCTGGTCATCGAGGCGCTGCATCCCGCACGGCGGGCACCAGTTCTCCCTGCACATCGCAGCCGCTCTCAAGCTCGGCGGCAACGAGTCCTACCCGGGCGAGTTCCAGCCCACCGGCGGCTTCGCCGACGACGCCGTCGTCGACAAGAGCCGCGTCGGCCTGACCGACACCCCCGGCATCGGCTTCGAGAGCAAGGCCGCCTTCCACAAGGTGCTGCGCGCCCTGCACAGCTGACCGCCACCCCACCGCGGGCGCGCCCGCCACCGGGCGGGCGCCGTCGGCCGACGCCGCCGGATACGGGCGCCACACGAGAGCGGGGACGCCCGAGCCGCGTCGCGTCCCCCGCACCCCCACGGGACAGGGCTACACACGATCGTCGTGCAAAGGAGCACCAACGATGACAAGCACCACCACCGTCGCCGGCCGCCCGCAGCGGTCACGGCTGAGCCGTCTCATACGGGAGCTGTGGTTCCAGGTCGTAGTGGCCGCCGTCCTCGGCATCGCCGTCGGCATCCTCGCGCCCGGGGTGGGTGAGGACCTGAAGCCGCTCAACGACTGGTTCATCGCGCTGGTCAAGATGATCGTGATCCCGGTCGTCTTCTGCGTGGTCACCACCGGCATCGCCTCCATGGACAACCTGCGCAAGGCCGGCCGGATCGGTGTGAAGGCGATCGGCTACTTCCTGGTGCTGTCCCTGGTGTCCATGCTGATCGGGCTGGTCGTCGCCAACATCTTCCAACCCGGCTCCGGCCTGCACGTCGACCCCTCGTCACTGAACGCCGACGACGTGCCCAAGACCGCCACCGAGCACGCCACCTTCACCGGCTTCATCTCCTCCCTCATCCCCGCCTCCCTTCTGGGCGCGATCACCGGGGACGCGATCCTGTCCGCGCTGATGGTCTCGATCGTCTTCGGTGTGGCCCTGAACATGGCCGGCGAGGAAGGGGCACCGCTGACCCGCGGCATCAAGGCGCTGTCGGACGTCGTCTTCCGCATCGTGGGCTGGGTGATGCGGCTCGCACCCTTGGGCACCTTCGGCGCCCTGGCCACCGTGGTCGCCACCTACGGCGCCGAGAGCCTCAAACAGCTCGGCTACCTCATCATCCTGTTCACCGCGACCTGCGTCGTCTACGTCCTGGTCGTCCTCGGCGCCATCATGCGGGCCTGCCGCCTGAGCCTGTTCGGCCTCATCCGCTTCCTCAAGGCCGAACTGCTCGTCGCCCTCAGCACCTGTTCCAGCGAGGCCGTACTGCCCCAGCTGGTACGCAAACTGGAGATCCTCGGCATCGGCCGGCCCGTGGTCGGCATCGTCATCCCCTCCGGGTTCTCCTTCAACCTGGACGGCTCCGCGGTCTACCTCACGATGGCCTCCCTCTTCCTGGCCCAGGCCATGGGCATCGACCTGTCCTGGCAGCAGCAGCTGATCATGGTCGGCGTCATGATGCTCACCAGCAAGGGCACCGCCGGGATCGCGGGCGGCGCGTTCATCGTTCTCGCGAGCACCGTCACCGCGGTCGGCCACATCCCGCTCGCCGCCCTCTCCCTGATCGTGGGCATCGACCGCATCCTCAACGAGGGCCGCGTGTTCATCAATGTTCTCGGCAACGCCGTCGCCGCCATCGTGATCGGCAAGTGGGAGAACGACTTCGACACCGAACAGGCCCGCAGGGTCCTGCACGCCCGCACCACCACGCCGCCGCAGGACGAGTTGGACACCGCCAAGGTCAGCGCGGGCAAGTAGCCGTGCCCGTCGAGTGCGGTCATCCCTCGACCCCGTACACGTCACCCACCGGCGGCACCCTCCAGGCCGCCGCACACCAGGACGGATGAGGACCCTTCCAGTGAGCACGCCCGGCGTCGCCCACTCGATGACCATCCGCCTCGAAGCCCCGCGGCAGGCAATGCGGTCCTTCAGCTGACGGCCACTCTGGAGGCGCTGGGCGGTTCAGTCACCGCCCTCGCCGTCGTCAGCCAACCGACCGTCTCGAACGGTCCTTCCCTGAGATTCTCGACGACGTGCCCGGGCCCGGTACTCATCGTCCGGACGGCCACCTGGGATGTCGTCTCCGGGCCCCGGCTTCTGCCGTCTGCCACCTCGCCTGCACCTGTTCGGAAGCCGCCCCTCGGCGGCGTCGAGGAACTCGCGCAAGGCGCCACGCATCGATACACCCTCGCGGACCTTGGGGTCCTCACCGGGTTCCGCGCAAGTGAATCACGTGCGGTCTACCTTCCATCCGGTAATTGACAGGGTACGAACGTACCTCTTAACGTACCCACATCCGGGGGCGACGCCGTCAGCTCAATGAGGAGCACCGATGCAGCACATATACGACATAGACGTCCAGGTCCCGATGCGTGATGGCGTAGCCCTCGCCGCCAACGTGTGGCATCCGGCCGAAGGGGCGGCCCCGACGCTGCTCGTGCGCCTGCCGTACGGCAAGGACGTGATGGGCTTCGGCCAGTCAGCCATCCCCGACCTCCTGACTCTGGTGGAGGCCGGTTACGCGGTGGTGGTGCAGGACTGCCGGGGCACTCACCGCTCGGCAGGCGAGTTCGTTCCGCATATGGCCGATCGGGCCGACGGCGAGGACACCGTCGCCTGGATCGCGGAACAGCCGTGGTCGGAGGGCACGGTGGGCATGTACGGGCCGTCCTACCTCGGGATGGTGCAGTGGGAGACCGCCGTGACCGGCGCTCCTGCGCTCAAGGCGATCGCGCCGGCCTTCACCTCGATCGACAACTACGAGTCGCCCTGGTATGGCGCGGGCGGTGCGCTCTCACTGAGTCTGGTCACGCTGTGGAACGCCATGATGTACGCGGCCGATGCGCAGCGGTCTTTGGCGGCCGGTGAGGGCTCCGTGGACCAGGTGCAGCGGCTCGGTCAGGCGCTGCTGTCCGCCGAGTCCCTCAACGAGGTGCTGCCGACGGCGGAGGTTCCGGTCCTGGCGGCGTACGGGAAGTGGTGGGACGACTGGATGGCCCACCCCTCCCACGACGCGTACTGGGACGCCATGGAGCTGACGCCCGAGCTCAAGAACGTCACCGTTCCGGCGCTCAACATCGGCGGCTGGTACGACCTCTACATCGGGCAGACCATCCGCACCTACACCACCGCCCGCCGACAGACGGGCACTGCGCAGGCGCGCGAGGGGCAGCGGCTGATCATCGGTCCGTGGGATCACATGGCCACGACCGGCGTCTATCCCGACCGCTCCTTCGGCCCGCTGGCCAGTGCCCAGATGCTGGGCCTGACCGGTCTGCATGTGAAGTTCTTCGACCGCTGGCTGCGCGGCGACACCACCGCTCTGGACGACGTGGCACCGGTGAAGATCTTCGTGATGGGTATTGACCAGTGGCGCGACGAGCAGGAGTGGCCGTTGCCCGACACGCTGTGGACCGACTTCCACCTCACCAGCGGCGGTCGTGCCAACACTGCTGACGGTGACGGCGCGTTGACCACCGAGCCACCGGCCGGCGTCGAGCACGACACCTACCTCTACGACCCGCGCCGTCCGGTTCCCTCGGCCGGCGGGGCGTCCATGCCGGTGACACCGGGATTCTGCGGCCCGGTCGACCAGCGGACCGTCACCGGCCGCGACGACGTGCTGTGTTTCGCCACCCCCGTGCTCGAAGAGCCTGTCGAGGTCACCGGTCCGGTCAGCCTGACCCTGTTCGTCTCCTCGTCGGCGGTGGACACCGACTTCACCGCCAAGCTCGTCGACGTCTTCCCCGACGGCAAGGCGATCAACCTGTGCGACGGGATCCTGCGCACCCGCTACCGGGGCGGCCTCGCCACGGAAGAGCTGATGGAGCCCGGCACGGTCTACGAGATCACCATCGACATGACAGCCACCTCGAACGTGTTCCTTCCCGGTCACCGCATCCGCGTGGACGTCTCCAGCAGCAACTTCCCCCGCTACGACCGCAACACCAACACCGGCGGTGTCATCGCCCGTGAGAGCGAGGAGCAGATGATCCCCGCCGTCAACCACATCCATCACGGGCCGAACCACCCCAGCCGTCTGGTCCTGCCGATCATCGACCGCAAGGACCAGCGATGAGCGCCGCCGACCGGGTCGCCGAACTGACCGAGACCTTCACGGCTCCGTCCCTGAATGTTGCCCGACTGCTGTGCGACCGGCATCCCGCCGACCGCACGGCGTTCACCGTGGTCGACAGCGCCGGGAAGACTTCCGCCCTGACCTTCGGCGAGCTCGCCGCGGAGTCGCACCGCTGGGCGCGGGCGTTGCAGGGGCTCGGGGTCGGTCCGGGCGACCGGGTGGCGACCCTGATGGGCAAGAGCACCGACCTGGTCACCGTCATCCTCGCGATCTGGCGGCTCGGCGCGGTCTACGTCCCGCTGTTCACCGCCTTCGCACCCCAGGCCATCGCCCTGCGCCTGGAAGGCGCCGGTGCGCGCGTCGTGGTCGTCGACCCGGACCAGCGCCACAAGCTCGACCCGGGCCCCGACATGCCGGACGACCCCCAGCGCCGCCTCGTCGTCACCGGAACCGGCGCGCAGCACGGTGACGCGTCGCTGGCCGATCTCGTCGCGGACGCGTCGACCGAGCCGGTGCCCGCCGTCCTCACGAGCGGGGACGGCCCGCTGGTGCACATGTTCACCTCCGGCACCACCGGCAAGCCCAAGGGGGTCATCCACCCTGTCTCCTACATCGCCGGATGGCAGGTTTACCTGGAGTACGGCCTTGGCGTCACCCGGGACAGCGTCTACTGGTGTGCCGCCGACCCCGGCTGGGCCTACGGGCTGTACTCCGCCATCGTCGCTCCGATGGCCGCCGGCATCCCCAGCCTGCTGCTGTCCGGCGGCTTCTCCCCCGAGACAACCTGGCGCACCCTCCTCGACCACCAGGTCACCGACTTCACCGCCGCCCCGACCGTGTACCGGGGACTGCGCTCCTCAACGGCGCCGGTACCGCAGGGACTGCGCCTGCAGCGGGCGTCCAGCGCGGGCGAGCCACTGACCCCTGAGGTCAACGAGTGGGCCGGCGCCGCGCTCGGCCTGGCGGTGCACGACCACTTCGGCCAGACCGAGGTCGGCATGCCCCTGGCCAACCACCACCACCCCGAACTCTCCCGCCCCCTCAAGACCGGATCGATGGGCCGGCCGGTACCCGGCTGGAGCCTGACCGTCCTGGCCGACGACAAGGACGAGCCCGCCGGACCGGGCGTGCTCGGCCGGGTCGCGATCGACGTCACCGAAAGCCCGCTGATGACCTTCCGTGACTACCAGATCCCGGGTCAGGCCGGCGCCAAGTTCACCGCCGACGGCCGCTGGTACCTCACGGGCGACGCCGGCCGGGTCGACGACGACGGGGACTTCTTCTTCTCCTCCCGCGACGACGACGTCATCATCATGGCGGGCTACCGGATCGGGCCGTTCGAGATCGAGAGCGTCCTCGCGCAGCATCCCGCCGTCGCCGAGTGCAGCGTCATTGGCGCACCCGACGACGTCCGCGGCGAGGTCATCGAGGCATACGTCGTCCTCCGCGACGGCGGTGACGGATCACCGGAGCTGGCCGCTGAGCTGCAGCTGCTGGTCAAGACCCGCTACGCCGCCCACGCCTACCCGCGCACGATCCACTTCATCGACGCCCTGCCCAAGACACCCAGCGGGAAGACCCAGCGCTACCTGCTGCGCAGCCGTCGCCGCACGGAACTTTCAAGCCGAGAGCCACAGTGACCGACACCGCACCTCTCCTCGTCGAACAACGCGGCGCCGTCAGGTGGTTGCTGCTCAACCGCCCGGAGCGGCGCAACGCCCTCGACGCCGCACTCATCGAGGCCCTGGGCAAGGAGATCACCAGCGCCGAGGACGACCCCGCCACAGCAGTGATCGCCGTGGCGGGCAACGGGCCGAGCTTCTGCGCCGGCGGGGACTTCCACCAGTTCCTCCAGCTGCACGACCGCGGCGACAACCCGGTCGGCTTCCTGGCCGACGTATCCGCCTGCTTCAGCCGCATCGCGGCCAGCCCGAAACCCTGGGTCGCCGTCCTGCACGGTCACGCCGTCGCCGGGGGCCTCGAACTCGCGCTGGCCTGCGATGTCGTCGTCGCCGCCGACACCACCCTCATCGGCGACGGCCACCTACAGCGGCGGCTGGTACCGGCCGGCGGGTCCAGCGTCCGGCTTCCCGGCGCGGTCGGACGGGGCCTGTCGCGCTGGCTCCTGCTCACCGGCGAACTGCTGCCCGCCACCGAGTTCGCGCACACCGGCTGGATCCACGCGATCGTGCCCGAGGCCGACCTCGACGACACAGCCACCCGCGTCTGCCACCAGTTGGCCGACCGCCACAGCCCCGCCCAGCAACGCCTCAAGACACTCCTGCACCGCATCGACGGCATCACCCCCGAGCAGGCTCTGCGCGAGGAACTGGCCACCTTCGCCGACAACTGGACGGCGAGCTCGGTGGCCGACGCCCTGCGCGCCTTTCTCGCTCTCCGGACCACGAAAGCAGACAACAAGTGAACCGCTACCACGGACGGGTCGTCGCCATCACCGGGGCCGCACAAGGTCTCGGCCTCGCCATGGCGACCCGGTTCGCAGCGGAGGGCGCCACCGTCGCGCTGGCCGACGTCAACGAACAAGCCCTCACCGATGCCGCCGGGACCATCGCCGACACCCACGACCCGAAACTCCGTACCGACGTGATGGACGTGACCGACTCGGCCCAGGTCAATGCCTGGATCACCGGCATCACCGCCGATCTCGGCCGCCTCGACGTGCTCGTCAACAACGCCGGCATCATCCGCGACAACCGCGTCGAGGACATCACCGACGACGACTGGCACGCGGTCATCGACGTCAGCCTCACCGGCGGCTTCCACTGCGCCCGCGCCGCGTTCGGCCCCATGAAACGCCAGGGCTACGGACGCATCATCAGCTTCTCGTCCATGTCATGGCGCGGAAACTTCGGCCAGACCAACTACGTAGCCGCCAAGGCCGGCATCGTCGGCATGACCCGCACCCTCGCACTCGAAGGCGCCCGCCACGGCATCACCGCCAACGCCATCGCCCCCGGCCTCATCGAGACTCCGATGCTCGCCTCCATGAACGGCCCCGCACGCGACAAACTCACCAACAAGGTCCCGATGCGCCACACCGGCAGGCCCGAGGACATCGCCGAAGCCGCGGCCTTCCTCGCCAGCGAAGCCGCCGGCTACATCACCGGCATCGTCCTCGACGTCGACGGCGGCATCTCCATCGGATCCTCCATCCGGTAACCGCGAGCCCCGCGAACGAGTGACCCGTGAGAGGGAGTCGTCGAGGACGGTCACACAGCCGACCCGGTTCGCAGATGTGCAAACACACAGTGGTCACGAAACGGTCCTTGGGACCGGGAGGTACTGATGCAGGGAGTACTCGTCACCGCATTCGAGGGTCCTGATGCCCTGGTCGTACAAGAGCTTCCGGAGCCGGAGACCCGAGAGGGCCAGGTTCTCATCGACGTCGAATGGGCGGGTGTGGTCTTCCCGGACATCCTGCAGACTCGCGGGGAGTACCAGACACGTCCCGAACTGCCGTTCGTCCTCGGCTGGGAGGTGTCCGGAACGGTCCGCACGGACGGCGCCGGATTCCGCGCCGGTGACCGCGTGGCAGCCCTGCCGGTCACCGGTGGCTTCGCCCAGACCGTCGCTGTCGACGCAACGATGGTCTTTCCTCTCCCGGACAACGTCGACACCCGCCGCGGTGCGGCCCTGCCCCTTAACTACCTGACCGCGCATTTCGCGCTCGTCCACCGGGGTGCTCTCCGCCCCGGCGAGGTCGTCCTCGTCCACGGAGCCGCGGGCGGAGTGGGGAGCGCGGCCTGCCAACTGGCCGCAGCACACGGCGCGCGCGTCATCGCGGTCGTATCCACTGAGGAGAAGGCCGAACTGGCCAGGTCCGTAGGAGCACATGAGGTCATACGTGTCGGCGGATTCCTCGACGCAGTCAGAGCCCTCACCGACGGCCAGGGCGTCGACCTCGTGGTCGACCCGGTCGGTGGGGATCGCTTCCCGGACTCGCTTCGCGCGCTGCGGCACGGCGGGGGGCGCCTCCTCGTCCTGGGATTCGCGGGCCGGGGCATCCCCACGGTCAAAGTGAATCGTCTGCTGCTGACCAACACCTCTGTGCTCGGAGTGGGGATGGACGAGTACTGGCGACAGGATCCGGAGGCCGCCCGTGCCTGTTGGCGCGAACTCCGGCCCTTGCTGAAGTCCGGTCGGCTGGACCCGCCCCTCTCGTCCGTCTTTCCCCTGGAACAGGCGGCGGCTGCGCTGAAGCACCTGGACCAGCGAAGGGGCCTCGGCCGCACACTGCTGCAAGTCGGTGCCTGACGACGAGTCGCTCACGCGAACATTCCCCGTGGGTACGTTAGGAGGTACGCTGGTACCCATTTGCAAGGGGTCGGCTTCCGGCCCGGACGACCACTCGCCGCTTCAGGCGAAGATCCTCATGGGAGACTGCCGCGGTGACGGCCCAAACTGACTCGCGTGACCGACGCCCACGCCGAACAGCGCGCAGGCGCGTCGTCGACACACGCCGGCGGGACGAACTGCTGCTCCAGGCCGAGGCGATCATCCTGGCCGAAGGCTTCACCGCGGTGACCATGGACGAGCTCGCCCAACGGCTCGAGTGCTCCAAGGCGACGCTGTACAGCCTCGCCTCCACGAAGGAACAGCTGGTACTGGCAGTCACCCGCGCCTTCTTCCGGGAGGCGACCGCCGAGATCGAACAGGCTGTCCAGGCCGAGCCCGACCCCCGGCAGCGCATCCGCGTCTACCTCACCGGCGTCGGCACAGCCATGCGCCGGCACTCCCACGCCTTCTACGACGACATGGTCGGCTACGAGCCGACGGCGCAGATCTACCGCAAGAACTCCGCCGCCGCGGCGCACCGGGTCCACGAACTGATCGAAGAGGGCGTGCAGACCGGCGTCTTCCGCGCCCTCAACGGCCACTTCGCCGCCCACGTCGTAGCGGTCACCATCGACGCGGTCCAGTCGGGGGTCCTCCTGGAGAGGACCAGCCTGACCGCCGGCGACGCCTTCTCCGAGCTCGGCGATCTCCTGCTGGACGGGCTCAGCTCGGGGCAGGGCGCATCCGAGCCCCTTTCCACAACTGCGCGCTCGTCCAAGGACCAGGTGTCGACGCCCAGGTAAGCCCCAGGGAAGGGGCGCACCTCTCGGATCGTCTCCGCAGGCACCACCCCCTATCCAGACGACGTGCGCTGTCATTGTCGGACGGTCCGGCTTTCACCACATGAGGGTGTACATGGGCGGTGGGACCATGTGATCGTCAACGAGCCGCATCGACCGCTGGGCCTGCGGGGACGCCGGGCATTCCCACGCGTATCAACTGTCCTTGGTGGTGCCGCCGAAGGCGTGACACGGACAGCCACGCGCAGGGCGTGACGTACCGCGCGGCCCGGACCCGGCCGGGGAGCGCGCCGTCGCGCTCGCCGACGTCACCGCCGCCGAGTCGGGCGCGGACGCCCCGCGTCGGCGTTCCTTCGGCACGCACCCCGCGGGCCGCCTGGTTTCAGTCCGACCTTCCGCCGCCGAACGCACCTGCCGCCGAGGGGCCGTTGGCGGCCATCCTTTGGTGGCCTGAAGGTGCAGGTCAGGTAGACCCGCTCTGGGGGTTTCGTCCGGAGTGCGGGGCGGTCGGATCTTCCGCCTTCGACGATTGTCGCGAGCCCGCACAATCCCCCGTAGGCGCCCGCTGGTCAGACGTGGTGCGAAACCCTCCGCGATCACTCGATCAGACCACGCGACGTACCGACGACCGACCGGGAAACGGCCTGGCGGATGTGCGCCTGTGCGTGTCGTCCGAGGGGCTTGGGCTGGGGTGGCTGGACCGTTCAGGGACCTCTCCATCAGGCAGAGACCGCCGATCCATGGATAAACCTTCCTCTCCCGCTCCTGCGCGGGCGCTTCTACGGTCGAGGCCGCAGGCGCTCACCCGCCCGCCGCAACGAAGGAGCGAGCCCCCTATGGAGAAGACATCGACGACCACGAGGCCGCCGACCGGCCTGGTGGAGACGGCCTTCACCGTCAACGGCGAGGAGGTGTGCCTCGCGCTGGATCCTCGTGAGTCTCTGCTGGACGTGCTGCGGGAGCGTCTCGTGCTGACCGGGACCAAGAAGGGGTGCGATCAGGGGCAGTGCGGTGCCTGCACGGTGCACATCGACGGCCGTCGCGTCGTGTCCTGTCTGACTCCGGCGGTCCAGGTCGCAGGACAGGACGTGACGACCATCGAGGGGGTCGCGGCTCCCGACGGCACGCTGCACCCGTTGCAGCAGGCTTTCGTCGACTGCGACGCCCTGCAGTGCGGCTACTGCACACCTGGGCAGGTGATGTCCGGCCTGGCCTGCCTGGCCGAAGGCCACGCCGAGACCGACGGCGCCATCCGTGAGTACATGAGCGGCAACCTGTGCCGGTGCGGCGCGTATGTCGGCATCACCGCCGCCATCCGCCAGGTGGCCTACCAGGCCGCGCAGAGCGAGGTGTAGACGGTGCGCTCCTTCGCCTATGTGGTACCCGACAGCGTCGCCGGGGCCGTCGATGCCCTGGCCGCCGCCGAGCCGGGTACCAGGATCCTGGCCGGTGGCACGACCCTGTACGACCTGATGAAGCTCGGCATCGAGGCGCCGCCGGCCGTCATCGACATTCACCGTCTCGCCGAGCTGACCGAGATCAGCACCAGTGACGGCGAACTGTCGTTCGGTGCGGGAGCGAGAATGGCCGAGGTCGCCGACCATCCGGTCGTACGCCGTGACTATCCGGCGCTGTCGGAATCCTTGTGGCGGGCGGCGTCCCAGCAACTGCGCAACATGGCGACGGTGGGCGGGAACCTGCTGCAACGCACGCGATGCGGCTACTTCCGCGGCGGGGCGGAGTTCCCCTGCAACAAGAGGAATCCCGGCAGCGGCTGTGCGGCTCTCGAGGGACTCGACCGTACCCACGCGCTGCTGGGCACCAGTGACACCTGCATCGCCACCTACCCGGGCGACTGGGCCGTAGCCCTGATCGCGTTCGACGCCGTACTCGACGTGGTCGGCCCAGGCGGCGAGCGGACGCTGCCGCTCGGCGAGCTGCACGTCGAACCGGGAAACAACGCCCTGCTCGAACACACCCTGGCTCCCGATGAGTTGATTCTGCGGATCCGCGTTCCCGCGACACCCGCCGGTCGCGGCTCCACGTATCACAAGATCCGTGACCGGGAGTCCTACGCCTTCGCTCTCACCTCGGCCGCCACCGCCGTGACGCTGGACGCCCAGGGAATGGTCACGGACTGCCGGATCGGTTTGGGAGGGGTCGCCACGCGCCCCTGGCGGGCGACGACAGCGGAACGCTCACTGATCGGCGAGCGACTCACCAGGGAAACCGCCCGCCGCGCGGGGGAAGTCGCCTTCGCCGGGGCCCGCCCTCCTCGCACCGGCGCGTTCCGCGTGGAGCTGGGCATCCGCACCGTTACTGACGCACTGCTCACCGCCGGGAAGAGAGCCGCCCGATGAAGCCCCCAGACCTGCGCCGCGTCGATGCCCACGAAAAGGTCACCGGCAGCGCACGCTACGGCGCCGACCGCGTCCCGGACGACCTGGCGTATGCCATGTTCGCCGTGGCCACGATCGGCAAGGGCCGCACCGTGGCCATCGACACCGCCGCGGCCGAGGCGGTCCCCGGAGTCCGTCTGGTCCTGACCCGGTTCACCGAGGACGAACTGCGCGGTCCCGGGTTCCTGATGGGTGGAGGCTTCTCCTTCCAGAGCCTGCAGCCGCTGCTCAGCGATGTCGTCGCCTACCGGGGACAGCCGATCGCGTTGGTCGTCGCCGACACCCTGGTCGCCGCCACCGAGGCGGCGGAACTCGTCCGGGCACGCTACGAGACCGAGCCGTTCGCCGTCGGACTCGACGACGAAGGCGCCACCTCCGTCGTCCAGGAAGAAGCCCTGCCCTGGTTTCCCGACATCAAGGTGGGCGACGCCGAGGGCGCGTACGCGGCGAGCCCCGTGCAGATCGACGAGACCTACCTGCACCCGGCGCAGCACCAGGTCCCGATGGAACTGATCAGCTCGGTCGTGGAATGGCGGGGCGACAGGCTCGTGGTGCACGAGGGCACCCAGAACGCCGGCGCACTGCGCCACGGAGTCGCCACGCAGCTGAACCTCGATCCGGCGGATGTCGAAGTGATCTCGCCCTACACCGGAGGCGGCTTCGGATCCCGCAACGCACTGCAGCCGCACATCGGGCCGCTGGCGCTCGCCGCACGCCGGCTGATGCGTCCGGTCAAGCTGGTCGTTCCGCGCCCGCAGATGTTCCACGCCGGCAGCTTCCGGCCGGTCAGCCGTCACCGCATCCGGCTCGGCGCCGACCCGTCGGGACGGCTCCTGGCCGCCCTCCACGACGCGGAGCACCAGACGTCCCGCCACGACCTGTACCCCGCCATGTTCACGGAGATGACGTCGAGGCTGTACGGCGTACCCAATTTCGGGGGACGTCAGCGCCTGGTTCAGACCGATGTCCAGACGCCGGGATTCATGAGGGCTCCGATGGAGGGCCCGGCCAGCTTCGCGTTCGAGTCGGCCATCGACGCACTGGCCTACGCCACCGGCCGGGATCCCGTCGAGCTGCGGTTGGCCAACGACACCGCCACGGACCCGGTCACCGGGCTGCCTTTCTCCTCCCGCCACCTGGCGCGGTGTCTGACACGGGGTGCGGAGCGGTTCGGATGGGACAAACGCGATCCGCGGCCGGGGTCGATGCGTGCCGCTGACGGATCGTTCGTGGGCCTTGGCGTCGCTGTCGGCGCCCACCCGGTCCTGGTCGCTCCGGCCGTGGCCCGTATGTCCGCGGCGGTCGATGGCCGGGTGACCGTCGGCGTCGACGGTCACGAGATGGGGCAGGGCATCCGCTCGGCGATCGCTCTCCTGGTCGCGGAAGACCTCGGTGTGCCCGTGCGGGAAGTCGTCGTGCAGGTGGGTGACACGCGCATCGCGCCGCAGCATCTCACCGCCGGTGCGTGGGGCACCGCGACGGCGTTGCCCGCGGTGCACAAGGCACTGCGCGAGCTGCGCAAGCAGCTCGGCGCGGGCGACACCGGGACCGTGGATGTGGCAGACGCGGTCCGGGCCACCGGAGGCGGGGCGACGGAGGTGGAGGTGACCTCCGTGGGACCGGGCCAGCCCCCCGAGATGCTGGACCGTTCGCGGGCCGGCCTGTTCTCCGCCGCGGGTCCGGTCTTCCCGGAGTTCACGGCCTTCAGCTGGGTCGCTCACTTCGTCGAGGTCCGCATCGAGGCCACGACACGGCGCATCAGTGTGCCCAGGGCGCTCTGTGTGGTCGACTGCGGCCGGGTCGCCAGCCCGGTCACCGCGGCCAGTCAGGTCCGCGGGGGCGTGACCTGGGGCATCAGCCAGGCGCTCCGGGAGTCGAGCGAGGTCGACCCGCGCTTCGGCGGATTCCTCAACACCACGCTGGAGGAGTATCCCTTCGTGGTCAACGCCGACATACAGGAGATCGACTTCGACTTCATCGACGAGCCCGATCTGCTCCTCAACGACGTCGGTGTGAAGGGCCTCGGAGAGGTCACGATGATCGGCGCGGCAGCCGCTGTCGCGAACGCGGTCTTCCACGCCACCGGACAGCGCCAGAACCGGCTGCCCATCCGGATCGAGCACGTGATGTAGGCCGTCAACCCGTCAGGATCACTCCGGGCAGGAGTGCTCGGGTGGTGCGACCGACATCGCACCACCCACGGGATCACTGGAAATTCAGCCTCCCCGGAAATGCACATCCGGGGCTTGCCCGGGTGCCGTTCTGCACGGCGCAGGCCCCGTTCGCCAACGCGGTCTTCGATGCCACCGGCCTGTCCGGTAACCGGTCTCCCGCCCGGCTGCCGGACCCACCAGGGTCGCCGCCGCGTATGCACTCCCCGACGGCGCGGCGGCGACCCGCCCCACGCCCCGACGGCAAACCACGGAGAAGGACTCATGCTGAACATCGCGGACACACTGCACCGCTGGTGCCGCGAGGCACGCCCCTTCGCCCTGGCCACCGTCGTCGACGTCACCGGCAGCGCGCCCCTGCCCGTCGGTACGTCGGTCGCGGTGGACGAGGACGGCAACGCCGTCGGAAGCATCTCCGGCGGCTGTGTCGAAGGCGCCGTCTACGAACTGTGCCGACAGGTGCTACAGGACCGGGGCGCCCCACAGCGCGCATGGTTCGGCTACTCCGACGACGACGCCTTCGCCGTCGGCCTGACCTGCGGCGGCGAACTCGACGTTCTCGTCCAGCGCATCGACCCCGCGACCCGGCCGCATCTCGGCGCGGCCCTCGCCGAGGTTGCCGGGGACCGACCCGCCGCCGTGGCACAGGTCGTCGACGGCCCCGACGCACTCATCGGCGCCACCCTGAGCGTTCTCGGCGACAGCTGGACCGCCGACGCGACGCTGGCCGCAGGGCCGACAGGCCAGGCGGTGGCGGACCGGGCCACAGCCCAGCTCCGGGCGGGACGCACCGCGGCCGCCTCGTTCGGCGGGGACGCGGACACCTGCCCCGACCGGCTGTCCGTCCTCGTCCATGTGGCCGCGACCCGCCCCCGCATGCTGATCTTCGGCGCGGTCGACTTCGCCACCGCGCTCAGCCAGGCCGGCCGCTTCCTCGGCTACCGGGTCACCGTGTGCGACGCCCGCCCCGTCTTCGCCACCGCGGCCCGCCTCCCGCACGCGGACGAGGTCGTGGTCGACTGGCCGCACCGCTATCTGGAACGCACCGAGGTCGACGGCCGTACCGCCGTCTGCGTCCTCACCCACGACGCCAGGTTCGACATCCCCCTGCTGCAGTTGGCACTCGATCTGCCCGTCGGTTACGTGGGCGCGATGGGATCCCGCCGGACGCACGACGAACGCCTGCGTCTCCTGCGCGAGGCGGGCGTCGCGCAGGACCGACTGGCTCGGCTGCGTTCCCCGATCGGTCTCGACGTCGGTGCACGCACGCCTGAGGAGACGGCGGTCTCCATCACCGCGGAGATCATCGCCCATGCCAACCAGGGCACGGGCCTGTCCCTGACCCTGGGCACGGGCCCGATACACCGGCCGGGTCCCCAGGCAATCGACGAACATCGTGCCCTCAACCGGCTGGTGACGCCGTGACCTGGCACGCCCTCCGGGACGGCCCCTCCCACACAAGGACTGATCATGACGACCTTCGCCCTCGTCGAGGGCGGCGCCTGCGCCGTCCCCGGGCCCGCATCACTGGGCGGCCGGAACGGCTGTATCCGCGGCTCTGCCAGATCTTCGGGCACGCCGACAGCTGCCGACCGTTGTTCTCTGCCGGGTCGGACTTCCTCCGGACCGAAGGCCCCGATGTCGGATTTCCGGGATCCGGCGCTCGTGGCTGGCCTCGGCTCCCCGGCAAGCCGGAACGTTGCGGCGGAAGCCAGCCGACCACAGCGCCTGGTACCTAAGGGAGAGAGTCTTTTGTGAACGTCACGACCACGGCGAACCCGCCGCAGGAGCGGCGGGTGCCCACACTCGTCATGGCCTGCGTCGGCGTGTTCGTCGCCTATCTGCCGGTGACTACCGTCTCGGCGAGCCTGCCCGCCATTCAGCGGGCGCTGGACACGTCGACCTCGCAGCTGTCCTGGGTGAGCGTCGCGTTCGTGCTGCCCATGGCCGCGCTCATCCTCACCGCGGGCGTCTTCGGTGACGTGCACGGCCGTAAGAAGGTCTTCCAGGCGGGCCTGGCCTTCAGCGGTCTGGGTGCCCTGATCGCACTGTGCGCCCAGTCGATCGAGGTCGTCTGGGCCGGACAGGCCTTCGCCGGTCTGGGCGCGGCCGCGTTGCTGCCCTCGACTCTGGCCCTGATCAGCCACACCGTTCCCGATCCGCGAGAGCGCGGGAACTTCATCGGCGTGTGGGCGACCTCCCTGGTGGCCGCCCTCGCACTCGGCCCCGTCATCGCGGGCGTGATCCTCGAGCACTTCGCGTGGCGCTGGCTCTACCTGCTGCCCGTCCCCGCCTCGCTGCTCGCGCTGGTCGTCTCGACGAAGCTGCTCACCGACTCCCGTGCCCCAGGCACGCGCCGACTGGACTGGCCCGGCCAGATCACCGCCGCGCTGGCCATCACCGCTCTGGTCTACGGGATCATCGAGGGCGGCGCCGACTCCTTCACCGCCACCAAGGTGATGCTTGCCCTGTCCACCGCCGTTGCCGCATCGGTCGCTTTCATACGGGTGGAGCGGCGCAGCTCCAGCCCGATGCTGGACCTGACACTGTTCCGCAGCCCCTCCTTCACCGCCACCTCACTGATCGCCATGATCAGCTTCCTCGGGCTCATCGGGTTCTTCTTCGCCCTCAGCCTCTACTTCGGCATGGTCCAGCAGCTCAGCACCCTCGAATCGGCCTGGCGGCTGCTGATGGTGTGCATGGTGCCGCTGGTCCTCGGTGTCCCCATGGGACGCCTGGTGCACCGGGTCTCTCCGCGGGTGCTGATTCCCGGCGGCCTGCTGGTCGTGGCGGTCGCGCTGCTGTCGCTGACCACGATCGACGCCAACACCTCGTTCGGTTCACTGGCCTGGCGGATGGCCCTGCTCGGCCTGGGCGTGTCGTTCGTCCTGACCCCGATGACCGCCACCGCCGTCAGTTCGGTGCCGTTCCACCAGGCCGGTATGGCCGCTGCCGCCAACAACGCCTTCCGTCAACTCGGCGGCGCCCTGGGCCCCGCCGTCCTGGGCGCGCTGCTGTCCTCTCGTGCTGTGGACGCTCTGCCCGGACATCTCACCGACGCGGGGCTGGGCGGAGCGACGATCCGGCGCGTCACCGAGGCAGCGGACGCCGGCGGACTGCGTTCGGTCGGCAGGCTTCGCCTGGGCGCGGACACCCCGCGTGTCCTCGGCGCCGTGTCGCAGGCGTTCATCGACGGTCTTCAGCTCTGCCTGGTCGTCGCGGCCGTCCTGACCCTGCTGGCGGCCGTGGTGGGCTTCTTCCTGCTGCGCCGGCCGCAGCAGCAGTCGGTCCTACCGGCAACAGACCCGGCTGCCTCCGTACAAGGGCCTCGCACACCCGACCTGCCCACCGCCGGCACTCAGACGGTGCCTGGCGCAGGCAGCCGCCCCTCGTGAGCCCCGGACCCGCACCGAGATGACACCAGACGTACCGGCACGGCTCAGGAGCGGACAGTCACCGCGCCGGTACCGGCGCCGACCGTGGGGACGGGCGCGGCGCCGCGCAGTGGCCCGGGATCGGACCCTTCCCGTCCCGGGCCACACAGCGCTGTCGTACGACACGACGTGAACTTCACCCGGCCGAAGCAGGAGCCATCGATGCAGTCCCCTTCACCCGACGCGCTCGATCTGAAGCTGCTGCACGCGCTCCAGGTGGACGGGCGGGCGCCGTTCAGCCGCATCGCCGAAATCCTCGGAGTGTCCGACCAGACCGTCGCCCGCCGCTTCCGCAAACTGCGCACCACCGCCGGACTCAGGATCGTCGGCATGACCGACGAGAGCCTGCTGGGCCGCCAGAGCTGGATCGTCCGGCTGCGCTGCACTCCCGACGTAGCCGAACAACTCGCCACCGCGCTGGCCCGGCGTCCCGACACCTCACACGTCGATCTCATCTCCGGCGGCACCGAAGTGCTGTGCGCCATGGGAGCCCGCAGCCGACAGGACCGCGACGAACTGCTCTTCGACCGCCTGCAACGCACGCCTCAGGTCATTTCGGTCAGCGCCCACTGCCTGCTGCACACCTTCTACGGCGGCCCGCTCGGCTGGCTCGACAAGACTCAAGCGCTCGAACCCGACCAGGAGGCGGCACTGCGTCTCCCGTACAGCGAGCCGGTAGCCGCCCGCATCGCTCTCGACGGAGCAGACGAGGCGCTGCTCGCCGTGCTGCGGCGCGACGGCCGGGCGACCTTCAGTGAATTGCAGACCAGCACCGGCCAGTCGGAGTTCGCTGTCAAGCGGCGCCTGGAGCGTCTGCGCTCCACGGGCATCCTCTACTTCAAGGTGCAGCATGACCGCGAGTCCCTCGGACACGGCATCAGCGCGATGCTCTGGCTCACCGTCGCCCCCTCCGCACTCGACACCGCCGGACGGAAACTGGCCGAACACCACGAGGTCCGCTTCGCCGGCGCCACCACCGGCCAGGCCAACCTCCTCGCGACCGTCGCCACCTCGAGCACCGGCGAGCTCTACACATACCTCAGCAAGAAGATCGGCGGCCTCGACGGAGTGCAGGCCGTGGAAACCGCCCTGACCCTGCGGCACGTCAAGCAACTCACCTACGAGCCGAGCCGCTGACCGCCGCCCCCTTGTGTCGCACTCACATTCCAATTGGACGGAGAACAAGATCATGCGCATCGTTGCTCTAGAGGAACATGTCCTTTTCACTGATCTGGCGCAAAGGATTTCCACCGCGGACGTCGCTGCATCCGGATGGGTGCCGGCCGGATGGGCGCCCTCTGATGCAGACGAGCCGGCGAGTGCGCTCGACCGGGCCCTGGACGATACAGAGCAGGAACGCATCGGCTCGATGGACGAAGCCGGAATCACCATGCAGGTGCTGTCGGCCGTGGGCCCGGGCGCCGAGATGCTGGCCGGTGAGGAGGGTGTGAGCCTTGCGCGCGACTATAACGACCGACTGGCTCAGGCCGTCGAACGGCAACCGGATCGGTTCGCGGCGTTCGCGCACCTCCCCATGAAGGATCCCGAGGCGGCCGCGGACGAACTGGAACGGTGCGTGACCCGATTGGGCTTCCGTGGCGCCTCGATCAACGGGACCACCGACGGACTGTTCCTCGACGACCCGCGCTTCGCTCCGATCCTGTCACGTGCCGAGGCCATCGGCGCCCCCCTCTATATCCATCCCGGACCCGCGCCACGTGCGGTGCGCGACATCTACTTCCAGGGGCTGCCGGACTTTACCGCGTTCATCTTGTCCAATGCCGGTTTCGGCTGGCATGCGGAAACAGGGCTTCACATTCTGCGCCTGGCCGTGTCGGGCGCACTCGACCGAAATCCGGATCTGAAGCTGATCATCGGCCATATGGGCGAGCTGCTGCCGATGATGCTTCAGCGCGTCGATGCGATGTTCGGACCGGGAAAGGAAATCGGGCTGCAGCGAGACGTATCGCAGACCATCTTGGATCAGGTGTGGATCACGACCAGTGGCTTCTTCGACCAATCCGCGTTCCTCGCCGCCCTGACCGCTTTCGGCGCGGATCGCATCCTCTTCTCGGTCGATTATCCGTACAGCCCCAATGACGAGGCCACGGCGTTCCTCAACAACTTGCCGGTTTCTCCCGCCGATCGGGCGCGGATCGCCCATGGCAACGCCGACGCGCTCCTTGGCTTGTCAGGAGCCTGATCGTTCGCGCTCTCACACACTCTCAAGGACTCCGGAGAGAACCTGCTGAACTTGATCGGGTGATGTCGGGGCGTTCTCCTGACGCCTCTGCGATGGTCAGGTAGCTGTGGGCTTGTGAGATGTGCGCAGGGCGGCGAGCTGACCGACGCTGGGAGGGCAGCGCGGGAGCGGGTCCGACTGCAGGCCGTGGACCGCTTCGAGCGCGGGGAGAAGAACCGGGAGGTCGCCGCCGCGCTGCGAGTGAGTGAGCGGTCCGTGGAGCGGTGGCGCCGGCCCTGGCGCGAACACGGTGCGGCCGGTGCCGCCTCCGTGGGATCACCCGGACGACCCCAGCTCAGCAATGCTCAATTGTCCCGGCTTGAAAGCGAGTTGCAGCGTGGGCCGTTGGCACACGGCTGGGCAGATCAGCGGTGGACACTGGCCCGGGTGAAGACGCTCATCGGTCTCATGCTCCACGTCTCGTACACGCTCCAAGGCACGTGGCGGCTCCTGAGACGGCACGGCTGATCGTGGCAGCAGCCCGCCCGCCGGGCCATCGAACGCGACGACGCGGCGGTCGAGTTGTGGAAGAAGGACGTCTGGCTGCGGGTAAAAGCACCGCGGCGGCTCTCGGTGCCTGGATCGTCTTCCAGGACGAGGCCGGGCAGTCGCTGACGCCGCCGCGCTCCAGGACCTGGGGCCGCAGGGGCTGCACGCCGTGGTGCGGGTACGCGGGCGAGGATCGGGCCGGGTGTCGATGGCAGGGATGGTCTGCTACCAGCCGGGCCGCCGCTCGCGGATGTTCTACGCGGTACGCGAGTACCGGTGCCGCCTGGGCCAGCCGAAGGGTTTCGGCTGGCGAGACCTGCGCGACCTGGTCGTGCGGGCCCGCATCCAGCTCGGCGGGCTCATCGTGCTCGTCTGGGACAACGTGCGCCTCCATCTCACCGCGGGGATGGGTGAGTTCATCGCTGCGAACGCCACCTGGCTCACCGTCTTCCAACAGGTTGTGATCCTGGCCCCCGGGTTCTCCTACCGGTGGCTCGCTACGCCCGCTCTGGAGGCGCTGACCGGGCAGGAGCGTCGTCTGCGGCTCAGCCAGGGAGCGCCGGTCCATGGATAAGCCGTCCTCTCCCGCCGCTGCGCGGGCGCTCCTACGGTCGAGGCTGCGGGCGCTCACCGGCCCGCCGTACCGAAGGAGCAAGTCCCCCATGAAGATGACCGGCAACACGATCCTGATCACCGGCGGAACCTCGGGCATCGGCCTCGGTCTGGCCCTGCGTCTGCACGAGGCAGGCAACAAGGTGATCGTCGCCGGCCGGCGCAAGGAACTCCTCGACGAGATCACGGCCGAGCACCCCGGCATCGACGCCCTCGTTCTCGATGTCGCGGACCCCGACTCGATCGCCCGGGCCCGTGAGACCGTGGCGGCGAGCCACCCCGGGCTGAACGTCCTCGTCAACAACGCCGGCATCATGCAGCGGGAGAACCTCCTCGACCCGGCCGGACTCCAGGTCTCCGAAGATCACATCGCGACCAATCTGCTCGGCACGATCCGGATGACGTACGCCTTCCTGCCGCTGCTGGTGGGCAAGGACGACGCGGTCGTCATGAACGTCACCTCAGCGCTGGCGTTCGTCCCCTATCAGAGCACCCCGACCTACAGTGCGACCAAGGCCGCGCTGCACTCCTTCTCCGAGAGCCTGCGCATCCAGCTCGCCGGCGCTGACACCGGTGTCCAGGTGATCGAGATGGTCCCGCCGGGCGTGCAAACCAACCTGTTCGGCCAGCAGGACAGCGAACACGCCATGCCGCTGGACGACTTCCTCACCGAAGCCCTCGACCTGCTGCGCGAGAAGCCCGACGCGAAGGAGATTGTCGTCGAGCGTGCCAGGTTCATCCGCGACGCAGTGGCCACCGGCTCCTACGACGACGTCCTCGCCATGATCGCCGGCAGTTGACCGACCTGTTGTTTCCGACGGGAAACAACAGCACGCGAGAGCCGTCACGCGACGAACCTCGTCCCATCGGCCGGGCCGGGCGACGAGGCCCGGGGCCGGTCAAAGCGTTGGGTGTCCTCGACGGGGGACCATCGCGGCGGGCCGTCTTCCAGACCGACGGCCTGCGGCGTACCGCCGACGGATGGTGAATCTCCCAGCGGATCAGGCAGGGGCAGGTGATCATCGGGTCGTCTCGCTGCGAGCGCCCTCGGTGTCGGCCGTGTGAGCGGCTTCGCGCGGCTGGGAGAGGAGTGGCTTAGCCATGGATCGGCGGTCTCTGGATAGCCGGGCGGGATGGGGCGAGGATGGGTGGCATGGACAAGAAGGAACTGGCGGAATTCCTGCGTCATCGGCGTGAGGCGCTGCGGCCCCGCGATGTCGGGCTGGTCGAGGGGCCGCGCAGGCGTACGCAGGGGCTGCGACGTGAGGAGGTCGCCCAGCTCGTCGGCATGTCCACCGACTACTACGCCCGGCTGGAACAGCAGCGCGCCCCGCAGCCCTCCGTCCAGATCACCACGGCTCTCGCCCGGGCACTACGGCTGACCCTGGACGAACGCGACCATCTCTTCGCGCTCATCGGCCACAACGCTCCGGCCCGCTTTCACCGCTCCGAGCATGTCAGCCCGACCCTGATGCGGGTCCTGGACCGCCTGGACGACTCCCCGGCCCTGGTGCAGACCGACCTGCTCGACACCCTCGCGATGAACCCCTTGGCCATCGCGCTGCTCGGCGACCAGACCCGCCACACCGGTCTGGCCAGTAGCGGCTACTACCGCTGGTTCATGGACCCGGCCGAACGTCTGGTGTATCCCGAGGAGGTCCACGAACACCACGGCCGCGCCCATGCGGCGCGCCTGCGGGCCGCGCTGACCGCCGGCAGCGACACCCCCCGAGCCGCCCGGATCCTCGCCGAACTCCAAGAACACAGCCCCGAGTTCGTCCGCATGTGGGAACTGCAGGAAGTCGCACAGAGCTACGACGACTGCAAGACCCTCCTCCATCCCGAACTCGGCCGCATCGATGTCGACGCCCAGCTCCTGTTCACCGAGAACCGTGCCCAGACCCTGGTGGTGCTGACCACTCGCCCCGGCACGGAGAGCCACAGCAAGCTTGAACTGCTCTCCGTCATCGGGCACCAGCAGCTCACCCCCTGACGTCCTGGACTGGGGGGACCGGGCCGGGCTCGGCGCGGGAGGGGCCGAACAAGCTGGAGACCTGTGTGCCGAATCCGGCCAGGGGCGCTGGTGATGCATGCGGGGCACGGTCCAGGACGCCGGAAGTCGTCGGGTCCGGCGGCGCGGCCCCCGCGCACCCACTTCCGCACGGCTCTTGTCCTGCGCGCTGCGGCCAGACAGGTGGGCCCCTGGGCTGTCCGGACTCCGTGGTCGGGCCGCCGGTTTGACCGGATGCAGCCTCCGTTTTACTCTCGCAGATAGGCGGAGGCGGCATCCGTTTTGATGCGGCCGCAGGATCACGGCAGGCAGGAGGGTGCATGAGCGCCGGTGAACAGCGGGGACGTAAGCCCCGCGCGGTCGTCCAGCGCAACCGCGCTGCCCTCCTGAGCGCATCCGGGGCGTTCCGGCCGGGACGCCCGGCAGCCTCGCCAGCTCCGTCACCGGCGACTTTGAGGAGGCGCGGCGTGTGGCCATGCGGCTCGTGGACGACACCGGCTACGACGCCGGCATGCTGGCCGACTCCTGGCGCCAGCAGCCGAACAGCCCCGCCTACTGCACCGAACTGCCCCTCGACGAGCTTCCCGCGGCCGACCGCGGCAAGGGCGCGGCCATCCGCGACAGCCTCCCGGAACGCTTCGCCGCCCTCCCGGCCAACCCCACCGTCGATGACGTCGTCGAGATGAACCGCGCCGCCCACCGCTGAGTCGCCCGACGCGACTCTCGCGGACGCGACGGCACGAGGGCGGCAATGCCGGCACACCACGAACACACACGACGAGCACGAAGAGCGGCGCTCACTTCGGCAAGGTCGCCATCACCCACTGACACCACCGCGTCCGCGATCGGCCGCAGCCCCGGTCGCGCCGCAGGGACCAAGCCCGGGAACCCCGGTCACCGAAACCGGGGTTCCGTTCCGGACAAGGAGTTTCACCATGAAGATCGGCATTCTCGGCACCGGGAACATCGGCAAGACGTTGACCAGGCGGTTGAGCGCGGCCGGGCACGAGGTGAAGGCGGCCAATTCGCGCGGCCCGGAGACGATCGAGGCGGACGTACTGGCCTCGGGCGGACGAGCGGTGACAGCGGCGGAAGCTGTAGCGGACGTCGACGCCGTGGTCCTCTCGATTCCCTTCGCCCGCATTTCGCAGGTCGCACCACTGATCGCCAAGGTTCCGGCTGACACGGTGGTCATCGACACGTCGAACTACTTCCCGCATCGGGACAACGGAATCGCGGCGATCGAGGCCGGCCAGGCCGAGAGCGTGTGGGTTGCAAAGCTGCTGGGCCGGCCCATCGTCAAGGCGTGGAACTCGATCGGAGCCGAGTCGTTCGCGCACAGGAACAAGCCGGTGGGAAGTGCGGACCGCATCTCGCTCCCCGTCGCGGCCGACAGTCCGCGCGAGCGTGACCTGGCCATGGCACTCGTGGAGGACACCGGGTTCGACGCCTTTGATGCGGGGCCGCTCGCGGAATCGTGGCGGCAGCAGCCCGGCACACCCGCCTACTGCACGGATCTCACCCGTCAAGAGCTGCCGGACGCACTGGCGACGGCCGACGCGGCGCGATCACCGAAGCGGCGTGACCTCGGGCTCGCCGTGATCCGGGAACGCTTCGGGGCCGGCGTGCAACCGGACGCGGAATACCTTGTCCGCCTGAACCGCGCAATTTCCATGTGAGGAGGTACGGGGGCCGACGCGGTGACCCGTGAGAGGCCCTCGTGTCTCGCCCCTGTCTCCAACTGCTCCGCGACGAACCCCGCCACCCCCGGCGGCACGTCGGCCGGCGCCGACAAGAAGGTGCCGGCATCCGTACAGTGCCCCACTGCACCGCGGCCCAGCCGGTTGTGAGACAGGCGCTTGGCCCGGGTCTGTTCCAAGGCCACCACGTCCAGCCGGAGAACCCCTCCGGCTCCTGAATGGAGGGCTCGTCGGCGAACCGCGCGTACCGGCCTTCTGCTCTCCTGAAAGCCAGTCAACTGCCACAGGTGGTGACGCCAGGCAACAGACACCTCACTGGAAGCCGGCATCGGTGCGTCGCAGGTCGTCGGCGTGGACGACGCTGGCGACACCGCCGCCCTCCCGCGCTCCTCATCCGATCCGAACCCCCGGGCGGTTCAGGGGGGAGTCCGGACGGCTGTTCACGATCACCGTGCCGCGCTGGGTCATGGTGACCCGGTCGTAGTGCCGCCGCAGTCCCGGGCAGGCGGGGAAGTAGGAGTCGTTGTGACGGCTGCCACCTGCGTCGTTCCAGAAGTGCAGCGGCATGGACGGCATCGGTAGGATGATCACCAGCTCGGCGGTCTGCCCACGGACCGGCCCGCCCGCCGGACCCCACGCCTCCAGCGTGACTCCCAGGGACGGACCGGACAGCTCGCCGGGTCGGACCGGCAGGATCGGTGCGCCGCCGACGAGCGCGGTCGCCACGCCCGTCCCACCGCTCGCGGACTGCACCTCGACGTGTTCCCCGACCGGGGTGCGGATCCACTCGTCCGCGGATGCCGGCAGGTGTGATCTGGCTGAGACGTCGTCAGGCGCCATTTATGTTGGCCTCGGTGTGCCGGCTTTCGAGGTCGCCGTTCAGGGACCGCGCGAGTTCTGGCATCGGATGGTTTGGACGTCATGTGGTCGTGTGGTGCTTTTTGGTCAGGGGGTGGAGGTGGGGTAGAAGGCGTTGATCTCGGCCAGGACGCGGTCGGGTGCTTCGTGGGCGAGGAAGTGTCCGGCGCCGGGGACGACGGCGGAGGTGGCGTGGGGGGCGGCGTCATGGATGGGCGGCAGGAACACGTCGGCGAGGGCGGCCTGGGTGATCATGTGGACCGGGATGGTCAGCGGGGTGTCCTGGAGTGTGGTGTTGTCGGCCTCGTCCTGGGTCAGGGTCCGGTAGAGCTCGAAGCCGGCGTGCAGGACCTGGGGGCGGGAGAACACCCGGACGAACTCGGCGAGTTCGTCGTCGGAGACGTTCTCGCCGGCGGTCTTCACACTCTGGAAGAAGTGGGTGAGGAAGGTTTCGACCCGGCCGGTTACCAGTTCCTCGGCGAGCGGATTCTGCAAGAAGAAGGAGAAGTGCCAAGATACCGATGCGAGGGTGGCGAACCTCAGGTTCTTGCCGACGAGGCCGCCGTCCATGAGGAACAGGCCCGCCACCTGGTCGCGGTGCTGGGCGGCCAGTGGGTAGGCGACGTTGAGGCCGAAGTCGTGGCCGACGACCTGTACGTTCTCGTGGTGGCCCAGGTGGTTGAGCAGCTTGTGGACGTACGTGGCCAGGACCGTCTTGGTCATGGAGGGCGGGTTTCCGGTCGAGTCGCCCATGCCCGGCAGGTCGATGGCGATGACGGTGCGGCCGGGCAGCAGTGAGGGCATGATCGGGCGGTACTCGTACCAGCTCTGCGGCCAGCCGTGCAGCAGCACCATGACCTGCGGGCCGTCGCCGCCGATGACGTAGTGCATCTGCACGTCGTCGATGGTGATGAAGCCGTGCCGGAAGTACTTGTTGAACTCGGCGTCGTCCTTGGTCGCCGCGTCGTAGCCGGGGCTGAGCGGCTCCTCCGACCCGACGGCTACGGCGGTGGTGAAAGCGTTCATGGCGGTGTTACGTCCTTTTTTAGGGGTCCGTGCAGAAAGATCGTGTTGTGCTACGGCGGCGATGTACGTAATCCCGTGTTTTCTGTGGGGTGTGACCATGGCGCGGCGGAAGCCGTGGGAGGTCAGTGACGGGTTGTGGGTGGTGATCGAGCCGCTGTTGCCGAAGCATGAGCGGCGGTTCCGATACCGGGGGTGTAAGCGGAGCGATGACCGCAGGACACTCCAGGGTGTGTTGTTCGTCCTGTACACAGGTGTCCAGTGAGAGTTCCTGCCGCAGGAGTTGGGGTTCGGTTCGGGTCCTGCCTGCTGGCGGCGGCTGGCCGAGTGGCAGGAGGCAGGGGTGTGGGAGGAGCTCCAGCGGGTGCTGCTGGACGGGTTGCGGGCGGCGGACCGTCTCGACTTCTCCCGCGCCACCGTCGACGCCTCTCATGTGCAGGCCAAGCGGGGACGAAGCAGCCCGAAAGTCGGTCCGAGCCCGGTTGACCGCGGGCGGCCGGGTTCGAAGCATCACGTGCTGACCGATGCCCGCGGCACTCCGCTGCGGGTGTCTCTGACCGGCGGTCACCGCCACGATGTCACCGGGCTTCTGACGCTGATCGACAGCCTTGGGCCGGTGCGGGCAAGCGGGGCCGCCCCCGGCGCAAACCCAGGATGCTGTATGCCGACCGCGGCCAGGACTACGACCTCTATCGCCGCCGACTGCGCGAGCGTGGCATCACACCGGAGATCGCTCGACGGAGCCGGCCGCACGGCTCGGGTCCGGGCAAGGTCCGCTGGGACGCCGAGTCCGCCAACGCCTGGCTCCGTGGCCCTCGCCGCCTGTGGATCCGGTGGGAGCACGCGAGGACATGCACGACGCCTTACTGCAACTCGCCCATTGCATGACACTCGCCCGCAAGCACCCGGCTTTTGCAAGCACCCCTAGAAGCGACGTGGCCAGGTGAGATGGATGGCCCGCCGGGAAATGCGCCAGCCGTCATCGGTGCGTCGCAGGTCGTCGGCGTATACGACGCTGGCGACATCGCCGCCCTCCAGCAGGCTCAGTCCTTTGGATCGGGCCCGCACCTCGTCGCCCGGGCCTTCCGACACGACGATGTTCGTCGTGTGGTGGGCCTTCGCGTGTCCGGGGGCGTTCATGAAGGCCGCGATCGCGTCCAGCCCGACGACCGGGGCACCGCCGAAGACGCTGCCGTCCCACACCGCGTCTTCGGTGAGGCATTCGCCGAGACGGTCCAGTTCGTGGTCGTCCATGATGTGCGCCCACAGCGCCACGACCCTGCTGATTTCGACGGTGTCTTCATTCGTGGGTTTCACGTTCGGCTCTCCATTTTGTGCGTTGCTGGATCAGGCCTTGGCGCCGCTCAGCAGGGCCAGCACCTGGTCGTAGGCGCCGTTGACCTCGGCGATACTCTCCTTCGCCGCAGGGGCCGGGCGCGCCCGGCAGTCTCGACTATGGGGGTGTATCGGCGAGGGCGGGAGAGGATCACATGTCCATGGACCGACAATCCTCCCCAGCCGGCCACCATGGAGATCGCGCACGAGAAAGAGCTGCGGTCGTGAGCTACGAGACGTGCTCAACCAGCTCGTACGGGACGTCGAGCATGGGCTGCACAGGGGGCACAGCCGGGTACCGGGATGCTTCGCGGCGTCCAGTGCCTGGCCCGGGGTCGGCAGCGGCGCCCCGGTGGGTGCTTCCTCGCAGTCGACGGCGTGGACGACGCCTCGGCCGGGACCGCGGCCGCCGTCCGGCTTCTGCAGGACCCAGCCCGACGGCCGGCGTTCGCTTCACGAGACAGAGACCGCCGACCCATGGATAAACCGTCCTCTCCCGCCGCTGCGCGGGCGCTCCTACGGTCGAGGCTGCGGGCGCTCACCGGCCCGCCGTACCGAAGGAGCAAGTCCCCCATGAAGATGACCGGCAACACGATCCTGATCACCGGCGGAACCTCGGGCATCGGCCTCGGTCTGGCCCTGCGTCTGCACGAGGCAGGCAACAAGGTGATCGTCGCCGGCCGGCGCAAAGAACTCCTCGACGAGATCACGGCCGAGCACCCCGGCATCGACGCCCTCGTCCTCGATGTCGCCGACCCCTCCTCGATCGCCCGGGCCCGTGAGACCGTGGCGGCGAGCCACCCCGGGCTGAACATCCTGGTCAACAACGCCGGCATTCAGCTGCTGGAGAGCGTCCTCGACCCGGCCGGACTCCAGGCCGCGGAGGATCACATCGCGACCAATCTGCTCGGCACGATCCGGATGACGTACGCCTTCCTGCCGCTGCTTTCGGGCAAGGACGACGCGGCCGTCGTGAACGTCACCTCCGCGCTGGCGTTCGTACCGCTCCCGTTCACACCGACCTACAGCGCGACCAAGGCCGCGCTGCACTCCTTCTCCGAGAGCCTGCGCATCCAGCTCGCCGGCGCTGACGCCGGCGTCCAGGTGATCGAGGTGGTCCCGCCGGCTGTACGCACGACCCTGATGGGCCAGCAGGACAACGAGCAATCCATGCCGTTGGACGATTTCCTCACCGAGGCTCTCGACCTGCTGCGCGAGAAGCCCGACGCGAAGGAGATTGTCGTCGAGCGCGCCAGGTTCCTCCGCGACGCACAGGCCAACGGCTCCTACGACGAGGTCCTCGCCATGATCAGCGGCAGCTGACCGACCTGTGACAGACGCGGAACAACAGCACGCGGGCGGGTCCTGTTGAGCCGCATCATGGACCAACGCGAGCAGGATCCGCCTCGGGGAGCTCCTCACCGAGGCCGCGGAACGGTACGGAAGCGCCTTCGGCTCCGCCCCGGTCGTCGCACTGGAGGCGACCGGCGCCGTCCGAGCGCCGAGGGGCACGCGAGCGCCCGGCTGACACGGCGAACTTCGTCGTGCCAGCCGGGCCGGGCGACGAGGCCCGGGGCCGGTCAAGCGTTGGGTGTCCTCGACGGGGCAATGTCGCGGCCAGCTGTCTGCCATGCCGACGGCCTCCGGCGCACTGCCGACAGCTGGTGAATCTCCCAGCGGATCACGCAGGGCTGATGATCATCGGGTCGTCTCGCTGCGAGCGCCCTCGGTGTCGGCCGTGTGAGCGGCTTCGCGCGGCTGGGAGAGGAGTGGCTTAGCCATGGATCGGCGGTCTCTGGATAGCCGGGCGGGATGGGGCGAGGATGGGTGGCATGGACAAGAAGGAACTGGCGGAATTCCTGCGTCATCGGCGTGAGGCGCTACGGCCCCGCGATGTCGGGCTGGTCGAGGGTCCGCGCAGGCGTACGCAGGGGCTGCGACGCGAGGAGGTCGCGCAGCTCGCCGGCATGTCCACCGACTACTACGCCCGGCTGGAACAGCAGCGTGCTCCGCAGCCCTCCGTCCAGATCACCACCGCCCTCGCCCGGGCACTGCGGCTGACCCTGGACGAATGCGACCACCTCTTCGCCCTCATCGGCCACAACGCCCCGGCCCGCTTTCACCGCTCCGAGCATGTCAGCCCGACCCTGATGCGGGTCCTGGACCGCCTGGACGACTCCCCGGCCCTGGTAACGACCGACCTGTCCGACACTCTTGCGATGAACCCGATGGCCATCGCGCTGCTCGGCGACCAGACCCGCCACACCGGTCTGGCCAGTAGCGGCTACTACCGCTGGTTCATGGACCCGGCCGAGCGTCTGGTGTACCCCGAGGAGACTCACGAAAGCCACGGCCGCGCCCAAGCGGCACGCCTGCGGGCCGCGCTGACCGCCGGCAGCGACACCCCCCGGGCCGCCCGGATCCTCGCCGAACTCCAGGAACACAGCCCCGAGTTCGTCCGCATGTGGGAACTTCAGGAGGTCGCCCGCTACGGCGACTGCAAGACCCTCCTCCATCCCGAACTCGGCCGCATCGACGTCGACGCCCAGCTCCTGTACACCGAGAACCGCGCCCAGACCCTGGTGGTGCTGACCACCCGCCCCGGCACAGAGAGCCACAGCAAACTCGAACTGCTCTCCGTCATCGGACACCAACAGCTCACCCCCTGAAGTCCTGGACTGGGGGGACCGGGCCGGGCTCGGCGCGGGAGGGGCCGGACATGGGCACCCTGGACTGGTGCAGCCCGCACGGCTTCTGCCTGCGCTCTACGGCCGAATATGTCGGCCCCCTGCGATGTCAGTGCTTCGCGCTCGAGCCGCCCATTTGACCGGACGCTGCCTCCGTTTTACTCTCGACTAAGTACGGAGGCAGCATCCGTTTTGATGCGGCCGCAGGATCACGGCAGTCAGGAGGGCGCATGAGCGTCGCTGAGCAGCGGGGACGCAAGCCCCGCGCGGACGTCCAGCGCAACCGCGCGGCCCTCCTGGAGACCGCGCAGCGTCACTTCCTGCAGCACGGGGTCGGCACCTCCCTCGAAGCGGTGGCCAAGGAGGCAGGCGTCGGGCCCGGCACCCTGTACCGGCACTTCCCCACCCGGGAGGCACTGTTGGCGGCCGTGCTGCAGACCCGCTCCGAAGAGTTGGTGGCCCGCCAGGCGGACATCGAGCAACTCGGTGACCCGGCCGAGGCGTTGGAGCAGTGGCTGCGCGCGATGGAGGAGTACTTCAGCGCCTTCAGCGGTCTGCCGGACCCGCTCATGGCCGCCGCCCGGGCGCAGGAGCCGGACAACCCGCTCACCATTCCCTGCCACATCCTCATCACCGCCACCGATCAATACGTGCGAGCCGCGCAGCTCGCGGGGCGCGTGCGCGCGTCGGTGCGGGGGAACGACCTGTTCCTCGCGGCCTGTTCCGTTGCCTGGATCAAGGGCACCGGTACCGAGGAGGAGTCGCTCGACCGGCTCCGCACGCTCATCGCGAGCGGCTACCGCCAGCAGGACACCCAGGCGTAAAGCCGCCAGGCACCCTGCTCCGCCCCGCAAGGCCAGGCGGCACCACCACCCATCCATCACATCGTGCTGCCCTCAGGGGCGGCACAACCTCCTAAGGAACAAATCATGAAAATTACTGTCATAGGCGCTGGCGCCATCGGAGGAAACCTCGCTGCCAAGCTCAGCACGGCCGGTCACGACGTCCAGGTGGCCGACGCCCGCGGCCCCGAGACCGTCCGGGCGGAGGTGCTGGAGTCCGGGGCCCGCGCGGTGCAGCTCGCCGACGCCGTTCAGGGCAGGGACGTCATCGTCCTGTCGATCCCCTTCGGAGTGGCGGGCCAGCTGGCGGACCTGTTCGCGTCGGTGCCCGACGAGACAGTGGTCATCGACACCGCGAACTACTACCCCGGCATGCTCAGCGAGCCGATCAAGGCGGTGGACAACGGCCAGGTGGAGAGCGCGTACACCGCCGAGCTGCTCGGCCGCCCCGTGGTCAAGGCGTGGAACGCCGCCCTGGCCGAAACCCAGCGGACCAAGGGCGTCCCGGCCGGAACACCCGGCCGCCTCGCCATCCCCGTCGCCGGCGACTCCGAAGAGGCGCGGAAGGTGGCCATGCAGCTGGTGGACGACACCGGCTTCGACCCCTACGACGCCGGCACACTGGCCGACTCCTGGCGCCAGCAACCGAACAGCCCCGCCTACTGCACCGAACTGACCCTCGACGAGCTGCCCGCGGCCCTGGCCGCGGCCGACCGCGCCAAGGACGCAGCCATCCGCGACAGCCTCCCGGAACGCATCGCCGCCCTCGGTGCCAATCCCACCGTCGACGACGTCGTCGAGATGAACCGCGCCGCCCACCGCTGAGGCACCCGACGCGGCCCTCGGGCACGCAACGGCACGAGAGCGGCAGCGCCGGCACGCCACGAACCCACAAGACGAACACGAAGAGCGCACAGTCCCCCGCGCTGCAGACCGCGGCTTCGGCACGCCGCTGCCCGCGAGCATCCGCAAGCCTGCCGGCACCCGCAGGGTGCGTCCGCAGCCGCGGCGGCCTCCGCGCAGCGCAGCATGGCAGATGACTGCGCGCCATGGAGAGGAACCGCCTTGCCCGGCACCGCATCACCCTTCACCGACATCGCACGCTCCCGACGCTCCCCCCGGCGGTTCCTGCCCACCGCCCTGTCCCCTGCGGACATCCGCGGCGTGCTGGAAGACGCGCAGACCGCCCCCTCGAACAGCAACACCCAGCCATGGACGGTGCACGTCGTCTCGGGTGCGGCACGGGACGCCCTGGCCAAAGAGCTGCTCCGGGCCGAGGAGGAGGGGCGGACCTCCCCGGATTTCACCGACGGCTACGGCGAGGAGGGCATCTACGTCGAGCGGTCGCGGGCCCTGGGCGCGAGTGTCTACCGGGCCCGGGGCGTCGAGCGCTCGGACCGGGACGGCAGGAGGGTGGCGGTCCGCGAGAACCTGGAGTTCTACGGCGCTCCCCATGCCGCCTTCCTGTTCATGCCGGTCCTCGGCGACGGGGTACGGACGGCCGGTGACATCGGCATGTACGCGCAGAACTTCCTGCTCTCGCTGGCGACCCGGGGGCTGGCCGGCATCCCGCAGACCATCCTCGGCGTCTACGCCGACACCGTCCGCGAGTTCCTGGGCGTCCCCCCGGACCTCAAGCTGCTGTTCGGCATCTCCTTCGGCATGGCCGCCCCCGCGGCACCGGTGAACACGCTCCGCACAGAGCGGGTTCCGCTGCAGCGGAGCGTGGTCCTGCATGACACCCCGGGAGTCCTCGACAGGCCGTAGTTCCTCCGCCCGCAGGAACCATCCGACGCCGGGCCCGGGCCCGGCGCCCGCGTCGGAGACATTCTCCGTTTCTCATCGCCTCGCCTGAGGAGTAACCATGACAAGCCGACAGATGATCCTGGGCATGCAGTTCAGCGGCGGATACGGGGCCGCACCCGGGGCCTGGCGGCTGCCGGGTGCGAACCTGAACAGCTATACGGACATGGACCAGTTCGTGCGTTACGCGCAGGCCGCCGAGCGCGGCAAGGTCCAGCTGCTGTTCATCGCTGACACCCCGGTCCTGGACGTCGACCTCGACCATCATGCCCCGCACCACATGATCGACCCGCTGCTGATCCTGACCGTCCTCGCGCGCGAGACCGAGCGGATCGGCCTGGTCACCACCGCCTCCACCACGTTCACCGAGCCCTACAACCTCGCCCGCCAGTTCAAGGCCCTGGACGTGATCAGCCACGGCCGGGCCGGCTGGAACGCGGTGACCACCTCCGACCCCGCCGCCGCGGCGAACTTCGGCGCGACGATCCCGCCGCGCGCGGAGAAGTACGAGCGTGCCCACGAGGTCATCCAGATCGTGCAGGGACTGTGGGGCAGCTGGGAGAAGGACGCCTGGCTTCTCGACGTCGACGGCAAGCGGTTCGCCGACATGGACAAGATCCAGCCGGTCAACCTGCAGGGCAAGCACGTTGCCTCCCGCGGCCCGCTGCCCATCCCCCCGTCCGAGCAGGGCCAGCCGGTCATCTTCCAGGCAGGCGGCGGCAGTTACGGCCTGGAACTCGCGGGCCGTTACGCCAGCGGCGTCTACGCCAACCCGTACACCATCGAGGACGCCCGGGCCCAGCGCCAGGCCCTGCGGGACGCCGCCAAGCGCGCCGGACGCGACCCGGAGGAGGTGAAGATGCTCGCCGGCTTCATGCCGACCATCGCCCCCTCCCGCCAGGCCGCCCTTCAGCGGCGCCGCTTCCTGGACGAGGTCGTCGACCTGAACCAACGCGTCCGCTACCTCGGCGCCATGATCGGCCTCCCGCTCGACCCCGGCCAGCTCGACGAGCCGCTGACGGCGGACCAGCTCGCCGATGCCATACCCAGCCCGCACGACCCGCGCTCCGTCCGCGCCCTCGAAGTGGCCCGGGAAGGCTGGACCCTGCGCGACGTGCTCGCCCATGGCGTCATCGACTACCACCCGGTGGTCGCCGGCACCGCCGCCGACGTGGCCGACCACATGCAGCAGTGGTTCGAGGCAGGTGCCTGCGACGGCTTCTCGATCGCCGTCGACAGCTACCACGACGGCTTCGACGCCTTCGTCGACCAGGTCGTCCCGATCCTGCAGGAACGCGGCCTGTTCCACGACGACTACGAAGGCCCCACCCTGCGCGAGAACCTCGGCGCCCACGAGCAGTATGGCCTCGACCCGCGTCTCACGAAGCTGGCCCGGTCATGACCACCACGCCGGGTTCAGTCTGAGGCACAGCGACTTCGAACGGCTGGCGGAGCATGGAACATTTAGTTGGCCAGAGTCGCTGGACGAATGACCTCGGGCCCAAAGCGTCGGCGGGCTCGGTCGGCGGCGGCTTCGGCCGCGCGGGCGCGATCGTCACCGGGATCCAGGGAGAGCTGGCGGTAGGCGCTATCAGCCGGGAGCAGGGCGTCGGCGCGGATCACGAAGGCGCGTACTCGCGCCCGCTGCAGCCCGAGTGCGTTCAGCAGACCCAAGGCAGCTGTCACGAGCGCGGATGAGTGGTCGGTGGGCTCCGACAAGGCGCGGGTGCGCGTAGTCGAGCTGCCGTCGGCGTACCGCACGGTGAGGGTGAGCCGACTGGTGATCTGGCGTTCACCGCGCAGGCGTTGGCCGATCTGGTCGGCAAGTCCCAGGACTGCCCGGTGATGCTGCGCCGGGTCGAGACAGTCCCGATCCAACGCCAGGTCGGCGACCAGATGTGCCGCCGGTTCCGACGGGGTGACCGGGCGGGGGTCATGCCCGCGGGCGCGCTCGGCCAGCAGACGGGCGGGACCCGCGCCGAGCAGCCGCTGCAGGGTTCCGGCGGGCAGGTCGACGATCTGGCCGATGGTGTGCAGGCCGTATTTGCTGAGCGCCTCCGATGTGGTGCGGCCGATCCCGGGCAGCGCGGTGACCGGCCGCGGATACAGCCAGTCGGCCGCCTGCCCGGCGGGGACCCAGGTGGTGTCTCCTGGCGCGGACGCGTCGGCCGCCATAGCCGCCAGCATGCGGTTTCCTGCGAGCCCGGCGCTGCTGTCGATGGCGTACAGCGCCTTCAGACGGATCTTCGCCAACTGGACGACGTCATAGGGGGACAGCTCGAAGTACCGGAGCGCCGACGTCAGATCGAGCTGGACGGCATTGGGCGGGACGGCCTGGACATGGGGCGTGACGCCGGACATCAGTTCGATGACATCGGTGTACTGATCCTCGGTCAGTGCTGCGTGCAGGTGGAGGTGGGCGATGTGCCGCTGGCGTGTGGTCATCCTGCGCTCCCCGGGCTGCGGTGGCCGAACTTCTTCAGGTCGGCGGAGCGGGTGCCGGCAGGCTGGAGGTCAGCATAGGGGTGCAGGCGCGCGCCGGTAGTGCCGTTGATCAGGGTGCGGTGCGGCTGGGCGGGGGTCGGGTGCGGGCGGGTCTCGCCGAGGAGGGCGAGAGCGGCCTCCGGACCGTGGTCGCGGCGGGCGGCGGCGATCTCGTCGAGGTCCCAGGCCATGGCGCCGACGACGGTACGGCGGGTGCCGCGCACCTGGACCGTGCCGCGCACCAGCAGCAGTCCGCTGTGGAAGACGGTGTGCGCGCAGGCCGGGTGGGAGTCCTCGAAGAACGCCAGGTCGACCAGGCCGGAGCCGTCCTCCAGGGTGACGAAGATGATCCGCTTGCCGCTGGCGATCGGCGGGGTCTGGGTCGAGGCCCGTACACCCGCCACGAGAACCTGCTGGCCCGCGCGCATCTCAGCCAGATGCGCCGCGTCGGTCGCGCCGATCTCACGCAGCAGCCGGTGGTGGTGTTCCATCAGGTGCTTGGAGACGTCGATGCCGAGTGTGCTCAACTCAGCGCTCAGGGCCTCGCGTCCGGTCATCTCCGGCAGCCCGCTGGGCTCCGCGCCGCCAACTGCGCCTGCTTCGATGGGCAGTTGACCCTCGTGCGCGGACCGGGTGCGGGACTGCCGATGCAACTCTGCGATCTGGAGCAGCAGATCACGTCGGGTGAGCCGGCTGTCGTGCAGACAGTCCAGGGCGCCGACCTCGGCAAGGCGTTCGGCGACAGGGCGGCTGGGGTGGGCCCGCTGCCAGAAGTCCGACAGCGATCCGTACGGTTGCCCCTCCTCGATCCGGGCGCACTCCTCCTCGCTGATGCCTCGCACCGCGGACAGCGCGAGCCGTACGCCCCACTGGTCTCCGTCGGTCTTCTCCACGGTGTGCTTCACCTGGGAGTGGTTGATGTCGACGGGCAGGACCTGTACGCCGCCGCGGCGGGCATCGGAGACCAGGACGCGCTTGGGCCACATACCGGGGTCGTGTTCGAGCAGGCCGGCCAGCAGGAATGCCGGGTAGTGCGCCTTGAGCCAGGCGCTTTGCAGAGCGGGTACCGCGAAGGCGACCGCGTGGGCCCGGCAGAAGCCATAGGCGCCGAAAGCCTCGACGGTCTTCCAGACTTCGTCCCGGACGGCCGCGCTGTAGCCGCGCGCGCGCGCCAGGCCGTGGAACCAGTCCCTGATCTGCGGCAACCGGTCCTTCTCTCCGAGCGCCCGCCGGGCGATCTCCGCCAGCGCGTAGTCACAGCCCGTCATGACCGACAGTGTCTCGATGATCTGTTCGTGCCAGATGGTCACGCCGTAGGTGTCGGCGAGCACGGGTTCCAGGTCAGGATGGGCATAGGAAGGCGTGCCGCCATGACGGGCGGCGATGTAGCGCTCGGGCATGCCACCTGCGACCGGGCCGGGGCGGAAGAGGCTGATGTCAGCGATGACGTCCTGCGGGTTGCGTGGCTGCAGCCGGGACAGCAGGTCCTGTTGGCCAGGCGACTCCAGTTGGAACAGGCCCAGGGTCCGACTGTCCTGAATAAGCTTGAAGGCGAAGACGTCGTCGAGCGGCACATGTTTCGGGTCGTCCAGATCGATGCGATTGCCGGTCACCCGTTCGATCTCGGTGATCGTATGAGCCATGGAGGACAACATCCGGACGCCCAGGACATCCAGTTTGATATTGCCCAGTGCCTCGATCTCCTCCTTCGCCGCCATGGCCATGGGGTAGTCACCCTGGGGGGTGGGCTGCACCGGCAGTCGGTCCAGGAGGGAGGCATCGCTGATGACCACGCCGCAGGGGTGCATGGCCATGCCGTGAACCAGGGAGTCGAGGCCTTCGGCGAGCTCCCACAGCGGACCGTACCGGTGCGCCTCGGCAGCCAGCTGCTGCAGCTCAGGCAGTTCAGCGAGGGCACCGGTGATGTCCGAGGCGGGCAGGTGCGGGAAGCTCTTGGCGATCCGGTCGACGTCCGCGGGCGCGATACCGAGGGCTAGGCCGGTGTCGCGCAGGGCGCGACGGGCCCGGTAGGTCTCGGGCATGGCGGTGACCGCCACCCGTTCCTTGCCGAACCGTTCGAAGATCGTGTCGTAACACTCCAGCCGACGGGCGGACTCCACGTCGATGTCGATGTCGGGCAGCGAGGCCCGGCGCACGCTCAGGAAGCGTTCGAACAAAAGACGGTGGTCGAGCGGGTTGGCGGTGGCGATGTCCAGCGCGTGGCAAACCATCGAGCCGGCGCCGGAGCCTCGGGCCGCGACCCTGATGCCCTTGGCCCGGATGTCGGCCACGACCTGGCCGACGGCGAGGAAGTACGAGTTGTAGTCCAGCGCGGAAATCACCTTGAGCTCTTCGTCCAGCCGGTCGAGCGCCGCCCGGTCACGGTCGAGGCCGCGTCGGACCATGCCCGCCTCGCACTGTCGGCGCAGCAACTGTGCGGCTCCGCCCGCTCGGGGCCTGGCGCCGAAGAGCGCCGGTTCCGGGAAGTGCCGGGCGCCGAGCCCGAGGTCCGCCACCGGATCGACGGTGCATTCGGCTGCCGTAGCGGCGGTGTCCGCCATCAGACGGCGGGTCCGACGGATGTCTGCTCCAGCACATTCCACGATCATTCGCGCGACGGTCTCCATCCCTTTCTCGTCCTTGAGCCAGCGCTGTCCGCTGTCCAAGTGGCGCCGGTCGATCGGTCTCAGCAGCCGTGCAGCATCCAGGACGTCGGCGAGGCGGTGCTGGTCGGGGTCGGCGTAGCGGACGGCGTTGGAGAGCACGGCGGGGGTGCGGGTGCGGTCGGCCAGCACGAGGGTGCGGGCGGCCAGGCGCAGGGATCCTGGGCCGATGCCGAAACGTTTCTGCGCGACGACTTCCAATCGGACCCCACTTCCGAAGATCTCCTTCCAGGGCGCCAGCAGCTTCATCGCGACATCCTCCCGGCCCACCGACAGCGCCCGCACCGGCTCCGAGAGCGGCCCGAGCAGCACGGTCAGACCGGGACCGCCGTACTCGCGCAGCGCATCCCACGGCACCACCGGCGCCGTACCGGACACGGCGCCAACATGGGCGGCCGAGGTGATGCGGCACAGCCGCGCCCATCCCGCCCGGTTCTGCGCGAGCAGCACGAACCGCAGGGGCGGCTCGACGACGTGCGCACCGCCGCGCGCCGGAGTGCGGCGGCGCCGGGCGGGCGGCGCGGGCGCGAGAGCCTCCACCGCGAGGTCGATACCGAAGATCGGCCGGACCCTGTCTTTCGCACACGCTTGCGCAAACCGGACGGCACCGGTGACCGTGTCCCGGTCGGTGAGCGCGAGCGCCGCCATGCCTCGCTCGGCCGCCCGCCGGGCGAGGTGCTCGGGGTGGGCGGCGCCGTAGCGGGCGGAGTAACCGGACGCGACGTGCAGATGGGCGAAGCCCGTCATGCCGCACCTCCATCACTCCACCCCTTTTCGGCCATAAGCCCGATATCTTCATCGTACGCTCGTTCGATTACTCTAACCCCATCAGCCCCGATCAGCGACTAGATTCGAACACAACAGCGATTCATTGCGAGGTGAGCAGCATCCGGAAACAGACACAATTTCGCCACCTCCCCAGCAGGGCAAAGTAGTTGGGGATCGCGGCCCAGGCGGAGACCGCGCAGACAAGCAGTGGTTCCACGAACGAACGACGTCGCTAACGGTTCGAGCCTCAGGCTGGCCTTGGCAGTAGCTCCCAGCACAGATCTCCTGAGCCAAGGCCCACACTCCAGGAGGCGAGGAGTGCCTCCAACTGGTCGAGCACGGGGAACAAAGCCTCGGGAGCGAGCCCGCACTCACGCGCAATCCGTTCCGCTTCGACGCAACCGTGACCAATCGCAAAGTCTGCGTGTGCCGCAAGGCAGAGTGCAGCCAGCCGCAGAGTCGGGTCGCCTGAGCCCGGCCAGCCTCCTCTCGCCATGCGCAGCGCCCAGTCAGCAGCCCTCCTGCGGTCCGGGCGCGCTGGATGTTGGGCAAACAGTCCGCTGTCGAGGATCTGGGCGGCCACCCCACTCTCGGCAGAGGCAACAGGTGCTCTGCGGAGACATCGCGCCTGCTCCAGTTCACGCCAGGGGAGCGGATCGCGGCCCAGGCGGAGACTGCGCAGGACCCCGGTTGGCAATCGGACCTGCCCGTCAGTGTTCATGCGCAGGGCGCACTGCACGGCGAGCAGTCGTGCCGCAGCCCCGGTGTGGCTCGGCAGGGCTGCGGCCAAGTAGCTGAGCATCTCCCGCACCCGGACCTGGTCGCCCGGCCCTTTGCGCTGTCGCTTACGCCGCCGCGAGGCACCGTCCGCCGGCATCACGGTCACACGCAGGAGAGTCTCCGGGACCACAGCGGCCTGCACCGTCACCGAGGCACAGGCCGTGCAGGCATCGGCGAGTCTCCAAAGCCGCCCTCCCCGTTCACGGGCGAGAAGAAGTCGAACAGGGCCGGCGCAGCCGCGATGACGGGGGTGCCAGCGGCAGCCCCGCTCGTGGCACTGGCAGGTGCGCAGATACGAGGGCAGAACGTCGCGCCGGGCGTGCCCGGCCAGATGTTCGAGTGCCGCAGAGCGCGCGGATACCGCAGCGAGCAGTACGCCTTGGTGGTCGCACTGCTGACATACGAGCTGCGGACCGCCGGAGCCGGGCCGCAGCTCCACAGTCCAGGCACGCCGCGCTGTCGGGCATGTTGTGCGGAGCCTCATGGGGCGCGCGCTCCTCCCAGTCCTGTCCCGCGCCGTTGTCCGCCCAGAGAAGAGCGGCAGCACACGGTAGTGCAGACATCTGCCCCATCGCTCGCGCCGTCACCTGGGGAAATAGGGCAGAGGTCTGCACTGACAGGGCAGGCCTCTGCCCCGTCGGATGGTCAGGTGACGATCTTTCCGCCCGATCCGGACTTCGAGGCGCTCCGCCAGGAGCTCGCGCGCCTGCGGGCGGCCCGAGGGTGGAGCTATGACGAGCTCGCCGCCCGTAGCGGCCTCGCCAGACGGACCCTCATCGAGATCGAGCAGGGCCGCACGATCGGAACTCTGAAGACCTGGCATGCCCTCGCGCACGCTCTGAGCACTCCGCTCGACGAGTTCTTCTCCACGCTGTGCAGCGGACACGAACCACCTACAAAAGCCGACGGCTGACCAGCTCCGGGACGGCATTCGCCAACCGCCCGAATTGGTGACCCGAAACGAACGCGCACTCGCACCTTCGAAAGCCAGTCTCAACAGATACGGCCGTCCAGGGGACACTTGCGGCAGCGACACCGGCTGAGCGGCGTGTTGACTGGCAGGTTCGCCCGCATGCGCTCCACACCCCCTTCCCCGCACCGCCGGAACGACAGCCCCGTCCACAACCACGCGAGGCGCTCCCTCCGTGTAAGCGGCGACAGCGCCAGCCGTCTGCTGCGGTGCGGTCAGAGCGACCGCTGCCGGGATTGCGGCAACCGCATCGAGTGGTACCACCGCACCAACGAGCACCCGATCCGCCTGCACCCGGACGAACTGCCCACCGAGAAGGTGCCTTCGACCTGCCACTGGCACGTCAGCCGCGGTGTCGCTCATCCAGCGGGCGACGGCAGCGACTGGTGCCGCTTGCCGCACGCCCTGCTGTGCCCCGCCCGCGACGCCCTTCCCGCTGCCCCTGAATTGGCAGGACTGCGCCGCGCCCTGGCGGTCAACACCCGCCGCCTGATCGACCTCGGCGCATTCGCTCCCCCTGCCGCTCCGCCAAACGCCGAGACCTCGCCGACGGCTACGTGCCGGCCGGCCCGCCCTATCGTGCAACTCCTGTACGTCCGTTACCTCGCCAGCCGCCCGGTGGACGAGATCCAGTGCGTCGCCCAGACCCGCCGACGCCACCGCTGTACAAGTTCACTGCTCACACATGAGTCTCCAGCAGGGGTCTGGACCCTCGTGCCCACCACGGCTGCGCACGGCCAACTTCCTTTGCACGGGGAGGTCATGGCCGTCTACGCGCTCACTCATCTGCCCTATGCCGAGCAACTGCGCTGGAGAGCCCAACGCTGCCCAGAACACGCCGCCATTCCCGCAGCGCCCGATGTAGCGGTGGCCGAGTGGGAGCCCTTCGACCCGCTCGTCCACCACCAGTACATCCGCACCCGGCTCCCGGCGGCCATCCGACGTCCAGGGCCCGCTGACCGGAGCAGGAGGGCGCTGCAGCCGTGACCGCGCACCACGCGATCGAGATCGCCCTGACTCGGCCCGCCACCGACGACGAACTGTGCCGCGCCCGTCGTGTCGTGGCTCTGGCCAACGACACCAGCCGCACCAGACTGCTGGCCCTGCAGCGCGCCAGAACGCCTGGCCGCGCTCTGCGGGCGCTACGTCACCGGCTCGATGCGATGCTGCCCATCGATGTTCTCACCACCCACTACCCTGACCGACATGGCCGGGTCCTGCTGAACATCTCCCTCAGTCCCGCCACCCGTACTGTCGTCCGCCGCGCTGCGTCAGCCCGCGGTCAACGGCCCCGGGACTTCCTGAGCGAGATCATTACCGACGCCGTTGCCCGGCACGGCGAAGAGCGTGCCCGCCATCTGGCAAGTCGGCTGGAAGAACTGCTCGTCGATCACGCCCCCGAAGAGCTACTGCTCTGTGCAGCGCACGCTCTCCATCGCCGGTCCAGAGGCAAGTGTGCCTCCGTCCCTTCCTGAGGAGCCTTTGTGTCCACACCGACCGACGAGCAGGTCCACGCCGTCGACGCCTTCCGGGCAGGACACCACCTCGCCCTGCAAGCGGGAGCCGGTACCGGCAAGACCACCACCCTCGAGATGCTCGCCGCCAGCACCAAACGACGTGGCCGCTACGTCGCCTTCAACAAGGACATCGCCTGCCACGCCGCTATGCGCTTCCCCCGTACAGTGACGTGCAGGACCGCCCATGCGACCGCGTACGCCGCCCTCGGCCACCGCTATGCCGGTCGGCTCAACGGTCCGCGCCAAGCCGCTTGGAAAACCGGCCAAGCCCTCGGCATCACCCGCCCCATCCGCATCGGCGATCACGAGATCAGCCACAGGACGCTCTCCAACACGGCGCTACGCGCCGTGAAGCGCTTCTGCTACTCCGCCGACCGGGCCCTGAGCCGCCATCATGTACCGCGGCTTCGCCGCCTGGCGACACAAGCCGAGCATGCCCAACTGACCGACGCTGTCTTTCCGTTCGCGGTCAAAGCGTGGGCCGACCTTCAGAACCCCGACCAGGGCGTAGTCCACTTCGAACACGATCACTATCTGAAGATGTGGGCCCTGACCCAGCCGAAGATCGAAGCGGACTTCCTCTTCCTCGACGAAGCCCAGGACACCAACCCCGTCCTGGAGCAGGTCTTCCATGCCCAGCGTGACCACGCCCAGCTCGTCATGGTGGGCGACTCCGCACAGGCCATTTACGGCTGGCGCGGCGCCCGCGACGTGATGACCGGCTTCGACGACGCCACGGCGCTCACCCTCACCCGCTCCTTCCGTTTCGGCCCCCTCCTCGCCGAACAGGCCAACCGCTGGCTCGAACTCGCCGAGGCTCCCATCCGGTTGACCGGAAGCGAGACGATGCCCACGGAAGTCGGAGACGTGGCCAACCCGGATGCGGTGCTCTGTCGCACCAACATCGGCGCCATGACCGAGGTCATGCGGCTCCTCGCCGAAGGCCGCCGCGTCGCCCTGGCCCGCGGCGCACACACACTCGCCGCACTGGCGTTGGCAGCACGCGACCTCAAAGAAGGCCGCCGAACCAGCCATCCCGAACTTGTCCTCTTTGCCTCCTGGGGCGAAGTACAGGACTACGCGGCGTATGACCCCGCCGGCGGCGACCTCCAGCCCTTCGTCGACCTGGTCGACACGAACGGTCCCGATGCGATCCTCGCCGCGGTCAATGAACTCACGGACGAGGAGCAATCCGACGTAACCGTATCCACGGCTCACAAAGCGAAAGGGCGCGAATGGTCCACCGTGAAGATCGGCGACGACTTCCCACCTCCCAAGGACACTGATCAACTCGATGCTCAGGGACAACCGGTCCCGGAACCGATCACCGACACCGACGCCCGCCTCGCCTACGTCGCCGTCACACGCGCACGCCACCAACTCGACCTCGGTGGTCTCTCCTGGATCGACGCCCATCCAGTGAGGTAAGCACGCTCTTCATAATCGGCGAGCTTTCTTCAGTAAGGATTGATCACTTCTGACCTGGAACCCTCCCGACGAGCGGTAGAACCGCGCCACTGACGTTCAGCAACTCCCGAAGCCGTTCGATCTCGTCATGCTGGGCAGCCAGTCGTGACAGAGCCAGCTCACGGAAGCTGTCATGCTCGGTCTCCTTCGCCTCACTGACGGCCAATCGCTCCTTCAATTTCGCGATCGACTCCTTCAAGCGGGCGATCTGCGCGTCCCTCGGGTCGGGGATCGCCCCGCTTTCACGTAGGGCGGCCAACCTGCGCTCAAACTCATTGCGCAGATGCTCGTACGGGCGACCGCTGTAGAACGCGGCCCGCGCCACTTGAGCTTCGGCCGCCAGAGTCTGTACGTCACACCTGCCACCGGCTGGAATCTCGCCTCGCAGCAAGCGATCCATGGCGGCGCGGATTCGGTCCTCGTTCTGCCGCCTCTGCTCGGCCGTGATCCTCACGTATCCGCTCCTGCGGCGTCGATCTCTGCCAAGACCCGCTGAGTCCGCTCCAGTTCGGCCTGCTGGCGCGGGCCCTCCAGCTTGCGCGTAACACCGAGCTGCCCGAGGAACACCTTCTGCTTACGTTCGTGTTCGGCCCATACAGGCCGATGTCGCTGGTGATGGGTCGCCTGCGGGCAGCGGGCCGAGTCGCACATCCCGATCAGGGGCTGATCTGCGTCCGTGGAGCCGGCCAGGATCAGACAGAGCGCCCGGGAAGGATCGGCGAACCAACAGTAGTTCGCCAGCCCAACGTGGAGGATGCTCGCGCGTTTGCGCATCAGCCCCAAAATCTCTGTGTCGTTCATGAGCACATTCGTCTCGTCCGCCGCGTGCTCCTTCACAAGCTCGTCGATGTACTCGAAGAACGTCACAAGTTCAGTCGCTCCCCGTCCGGCGGGCATGATTCCGTCCTGGAAGTTCTCGAACTCCTCCACGAGGATCTCCACGTTGCGAGTCTCCTCCAGGCTCTGAACCTCGGCAAGGAACTTGCCCTGGGCGCCACCCGGGCGGCGTGTGTAGCCCTCGGTCGTGGTCGCATGCAGATGTTTCAGTGCAAGCTTCGTCGCCATCAGCCCGTGCGGCCGGTATGCCATCTCCACAGCGAGCGTCCGCCGCAGCATCCTCAACGTGACCGCGCCGTCCGGGATCGGATCAAGCCCGAGACGACGTCCAGCGTGCCCGTTGACCCAGGCGCGAAACTGATTCGACCATGAGTCAAAGGCGAATCGGCCAAAGATTCGGCCGGCCCGCTCACGGGTGGGAGTCACAGCTGCTGCAGTCCTCATAGCGTCCCACACCTCCTTCACCACGACCCACTCGTCGCGAACTCCGCCCAACTTCTGCCCCTTGATCAGTTTTCCCTGGACGCGATAGCGAAAAAGCCCCGGAGCACGCTCTTCAGGCGGCAAACAGCAGTCACGCTCGAATTCCATCAACTCACACGACCGCATGCCGGCCACAGCAGCCACCACGATCACTGCTGCTGCCCAAACCAGCATGGACATCTGGAGAGCGACGTCCCGGGGGGATACCGGCTCTGTCCAAGGAACCTTGCCCTCTCCGTCTGCCCGTCTGATGAGTTCCGCGTCTCGCCCGTAGGGGTACTCGATTCCTACTTGGTCTACGGCTTCCTCGAAGAGCGGCCGCAACTTATCGAGCCAGGGGCGACGGAACTGCCGGAAACCCGCCTCCCTCGCCAGATGCGACAACGACAGCAACAGCAACGGATCCTCTGCTGACCAGCCATCATTGAGACGTTCGACGACCTTTGCGACGTAGATCTGAGGGAGCGGTGTCCCGGACCGGACGTATCGCTGGAGAAGCTGTTGGAACTCCCGGATCGGCGGCTTTCTCGGGTACCGATTCCCACAGGTCGGTGGTGCCTCATCGGGTACCTGCTTGCGCAGCTCGATGATCCGCGGCGCGATATGCTCGGTCACGTATAGGGCGGCGGCCAGCAACGGACGCAGCAGTTCGTCTTTCACCTCGGGAGTACGGTTCGCCGTCCAGACATCCGAGGTTCCGTCAACTGTTCCCGGATGCCTGCCCTTCCAGGGGAGGTAGCCTTCCGCGTAGGTGTCATCCGGGAACAGATCGCCATAGAAATCCAGCTCGATGACCGGTCTGGTTGCAGCACGTACCTCACCGTCTCCAGCTGTGCGCACCACGGCGCCAGTGATACGGTCTCGAACCTTGCGGGCTTCAATAAGATAGCCATCGCATTCCCGGTCGCCGACCTGGGAAAGGGAGAGCACACCGTTGCGGCTGAGCCAATTCAGCCAGCCCGCCAGGCGCCCGAACTTGGCAGAGCAGGTGCGGATGCTCCGCACTGTACGGTACGCGAGCGGCAGCTGGGCAACTGCAGGATGGGTGGGCACCATCAATGCGAAGATGTACTCCTTCGCCACCAAACGCCATATCGGGTTCTCCACGTTACGGAAGTTGAAGCGTAATTCGGATGTTCCCCATTGGGCTGGCAATCCAACGACATCAACGAAATCCCACATGTCGTCGTCAAAGCAAGGCCCGGGTACGCCAGCAGGCATGGGCAGATCGGCCTCCGCACACACCCAAAGACCCGCGAAAATCGATTCCCGTACGGCGACGGTTCCGATTTCATGCTTCATGCTGTCGTCTCCTCAGGACGCAGCGGTAGCGTGCTCGGCTCAGTCTCCAGGCACCGACGGGCGCGATCAATGACACCGTCTTCAAACCTGCGAATCACCTCGTCGACCCTGGCCGAGTAGTAGCCGAAATGCCGCATGAACTCACCTGACGGCATCTGTCGCCATTGCTCAGTGAAGAACCCCTTCAACCTCAGAAGGTTCACCGCATGGCGGGGCGCAAAGACGGCCAGCGGGCAGGCCAGGCACACCCACGGGCGTGCCGGGCATGGCTTGCCTTTCGGCCCGAACACACCAGAAAAGATGTTCACACAGGAGGCGGCAAACACGTCACGCTCCGCGCCTGCCAATTCAGCGATCACCGTCTCATCCAGTTGCAGATCCGCCACTACCTGCGGCAGCTGCCGTGCGGCTTCCGCTGCGTCTTGCGCAGTGACCACCCTGAGCGGTGTGCGGGCCCGCTTCAGCATGTCGCCCTGGCCGTCCTCGATGACGGAGTCCAGCAAGTCGCGCTGTTTGGGAGTTGGCTTGCCCACGTACCGCTCCGCCTCAGTCGGAGACGAATGGTTGGGGTCGATGGTTGCCCTTTCGCTGCCGTGCCAGTGGCTACGGTCCCGTAGCGCTTCGAACGTCGTGCGCACTCGCGGCGCGGACACTCGTACCGGCAGTCGCAGGCCCTGGAGCCGCAGATACTCCCCGTTGCTTATAGGTCTCGAAACGATCCGGCCAGGTGCACCTCGTCTGCATCGGATCCACAAAGCTCCGCGTACCTCGGGGCTAGCGAAGTTCCGTAAGAAATCAGAGTGCTGTAGCCACTGCTGGAGGATGGCTACGGCCAACTTGGGCAGGTTATTACTCTCGCGCGAGGTCCGCCCCTTGAAGTAGTTGAGCAGGATGGTGTTGTCTCCCGCCCAATCGATATCCCCAAGACCCAAGTCCTCGATGCCGTCTGGAACGATCCCACTTCGAGCAGCGAACAAGGTCCGGTAGGCGAAAGCTGTCTCCACAGACGGGAACAACCGCACACTCGTTGGTCCGACCTGCAGGGCCGATTGCCTCACTGAGTTTCTGATCCCGAAATACTTACAGATCTCCCCCGTGGTGGCTGGGCCATTTCGCGCGAGGAGCCGCAGCACTCCTGCCGGTGTTGGCTCCAGCCGGGCGGATCCGTCGGTCGCCTCCACTTCGTGCAGGGCAGTCTGATGGTCGGCATAGGCGGCATCTACGATCTCCTGGCATCTTGTCTGGAGGGCTTCCCATTCATCCTCTGTATACGGTGCGAGCGGCTCCGAACGGCTCACGCGATTGAACTTTCGCCCCTCCGCGAACCGTTGCGCCTCGCTCCGAAGCCCAGCCCCACCTTCCTTCAGCCCGAGAAGCATGGCCCTGGTGTGCCGCTCGGCTCGATTAGAATGTGAGAGCCAGAACTCGGACAGCATCGCAACGGTCAAGTCCCGCGCGCCGCCTGGAGTCCGGTCGGCGAGCGCATCGACCATGAGCCTGATCGACAGAACATAGTCCCGCACCAACCCCGCGGAATCGACCCGGCCATGCGGATGGACGAGGGAAACGAGCCCGGTCAAAAGGTCTTCGGCAAGAGCACCCTGGTAACTCTCCGCGAGTGTGAGAGTCAGCGATCTGGTGCGGCCCTTGCTGAAGGTGCAGGTCACGCCCAGCGGGGATTTCACCAAACGTGCGGGCATCAGCTGCCCTCCTCTTTGAACTCGGCTTCCACTTCAATTTCTGCCTTGGTTAATTGAAGCGAACTTGCACGGGCTTCATATGAAGAGGCATATGCCTGCTTGTAAATGCGCGACACATCAAGGCGCTTGACGTACATTTCCGTGGTCAGGACGCTGCTGTGGCCAAGGAGATCGCGCAGAATCAGCAACGGCTCATTGGCAGTCAGGAAGTGCAGCCACACCGCATCTGCGTCGCCCGAACCTAGTTGGGCGGCACTCGCGTAGTAGCCACGCGCGAGCTTTTCCAGGGTCCGCATGGCAAACGTGTGCCGGCACCGGTGTGGATAGACGTGTGGAAACCGCGGGTCCCATCGTTTGGCGATTCGCTGGGAGGTGCGTTCGAAGACGGTGGACCAAGCGGTGAACGGGGCTCCGCGGCTTTTGAGCCAGAGCAGACACGAACCACCTTCGGGGGCAACGAGTCTCAGACGTTCAGCCGGCGTCAGCGCCCCCCACATGACGCGAGTGCCGTTCACCCGGCCACCGCGCACATCCGGCTCGGTCACGTGCAAAGGCTCTCCCCACGACCGCGGGGGCGTCCACGTAGATCCGACTCCGGTCATCTGCCGGTCCAGGCGGACATGTCCGTGCACCCTCTCAAGGTCCTCGAAAGTGATCCAAGTCCGCCTGAACTTCCTCCCCTTCGCGAGTGGTGCCGGCACGGGGAACTCGATCGGCACCTCGGTCGGGCGCCTTGGTAACGCAGGAAGTTCGTACACCAGCAGCATGCTGAACTCCCTACGACGCATCCCCGTCCCCAAGGCCAACGCCCCACCCGCGCCATTCCTCGACAACTCCCGGCCGTGAAAGTTCATATCCGCGGCGCCATCTGGACCAAGTCCCCCCAGCCCCTTGAGGAAAAGATCCTCGAACTCCGGTTCCAGGTAGCGGACCGTCACATGAGGCTTCCCGACCCGCCTCGTGGCCAGGTTCGTCATCACCGTGATTTTGGTACCACCAAACGCAGCCGTTGCCTGCTTGTAGGTGAACGGCACGGCACTGACTCCGGCTTCGGCGACCGCCCACTGGTAGAAACCGGACAGGATACTCACCTGCTGGTTCCAATAGGTCGCCTGCCAACGCTCGCCGATCGGGCCGGACTCATGAAAAGCGGCGTAAGTACTCAACGCCTCTTTCAATCGGACACGTGTGTCGAACAATTCGATTCCATGGACACGCAGGTGCTCCATCCAAGCCTTCACAGCTCGCCCGTATGCCCACCAACTTCCAACCGAGGCGACCTTGTTATTCGGCAAGTCCCTGAGCCATCGGTTCACCACCGTGGCCGGACGCCGCGAGACACCGTCGGCGAACAGTAGATCGTCGTCAACCAAGATCGGCATCCCGTCAGGAATCGCCGGAAGCCGTGGAACGTCCCACTGTTCCCACCCGGCCGCGTTGAACCTCTCAAGCAGCATGCGCCCCAGCGTACTTATGACACACGAGGAAATGCATAGAACAAGAGATTCGATGCCTCACTCGAGTGCCTGTTCAGGTACTTATAGCGACACACAAAGTAAGCGGCGAAAACGCCCAGGACGTCGAGTTTGATGTTGCCCAGCGCCTCGATCTCCTCCTTCGCGGCCATCGCCATCGGGTAGTCGCCCTGCGGAGTGGGCTGCACCGGCAGCCGGTCCAGGAGGGTGGCGTCGCTGATGACCACGCCGCAGGGGTGCATGGCCATGCCGTGGACCAGCGAGTCGAGGCCTTCGGCGAGTTCCCACAGAGGGCCGAACCGGTGTGCCTCGGCGGCCAGTTGGCGCAGTTCGGGCAGTTCGGCGAGGGCACTGGTGATGTCGGAGGCGCGCAGGTGCGGGAAGCTCTTGGCGATCCGGTCGACGTCGGCCGGGGCGATCCCCAGCGCGAGGCCGGTGTCGCGCAGTGCCCTGCGTGCCCGGTAGGTCTCGGGCATCGCGGTGACCGCCACCCGCTCCTTGCCGAAGCGTTCGAAGATCGTGTCGTAGCACTCCAGGCGGCGGGCCGACTCCACGTCGATGTCGATGTCGGGCAGTGACTCCCGGCGGGTGCTCAGGAAGCGTTCGAACAGCAGGCTGTGGTCGAGCGGGTTGGCGGTGGCGATGTCCAGCGCGTGGCAGACCAGCGAACCGGCGCCGGAGCCGCGGGCGGCGACCCGGATGCCCTTGGCCCGGATGTCGGCGACGACCTGGCCGACGGCGAGGAAGTACGCGTCGTAGTTCCAGTGGGAGATGACGGCGAGTTCCTCCTCCAGCCGGTCGCGTGCCGCCCGGTCGCGGTCGAGGCCGCGCCGGACCAGGCCCTCCTCGGACCTCAGGCGCAGCAGCGCGGCCGCGCCGCCCGTCTCCGGTCCGGCGCCGAAGAGCGAGGGTTCCGGGAAGTGCGGGACGCCGAGGCCGAGGTCGGCCACCGGGTCGACGGCGCACACATCCGCCGTGGCCACGGTGTCCGCCAGCAGCCGGCGGGCCCGGCGGACGTCCGCTCCGGCGGACTCGGCGATCATCCGTGCCACGACCGTCATCTCCCTCTCGTCCTTGAGCCAGCGCTGCCCGCTGTCCAGGCGGCGCCTGTCGACGGGGCGCAGCAGCCGGGCCGCGTCGAGGACGTCGGCGAGGCGGTGCTGGTCGGGGTCGGCGTAGCGGACGGCGTTGGAGAGCACGGCGGTGGTGCGGGTGCGGTCGGCCAGGGCGAGGGTGCGGGCGGCCAGGCGCAGGGAACCCGGAGCGGTGCCGAAACGATTCTGCGCTACGGCCTCCAACCGCACCCCCCTCCCGAAGACCTCCCGCCAGGGAGCCAGCAGCTTCATCGCGACGTCCTCCCGGCCCACCGACAGCGCCCGCACCGGCTCCGAGAGCGGGCCCAGCAGCACGGTCAGGCCGGGACCGCCGTACTCGCGCAGCGCCTCCCACGGCACCACCGGCGGCGTACCGGACAGGGCGCCCTCGTGCGCCGCCGACGTGATGCGGCACAGCCGCGCCCAGCCCGCCCGGTCCTGGGCGAGCAGTACGAACCGCAGCGGTGGCTCGACCACGTGCGCGCCGCCGCGGGCGGGGGTGCGCGGGCGCTGCGCGGGCGGCGGGGGCGCGAGGGCCTCCACCGCCAGGTCGATGCCGAAAAGCGGCCGGACCCCGGCTCCGGCGCACGCCTGCGCGAACCGGACGGCACCGGTGACCGTGTCCCGGTCGGTGAGCGCGAGCGCGGACATCCCCCGCTCGGCCGCCCGCCGGGCGAGCTGCTCGGGGTGGGAGGCGCCGTAGCGGGCGGAGTAACCGGACGCGACGTGCACGTGGGCGAAGCCCGCCATGCCGCACCTCCATCCATCCACCCCTTTTCGGCCATCCGCCCGATATGTTCATCGTACTCTCGTTCGATTACTCTAGCCCCATCAGCCCCGGTCAGCGACCTCATTCGAACACACCAGCGATTCTCTGGGGAGGTCCGCGGTGTCCGAAACAAGCCCCACTCCGTCAGCTCCCCAGCCGCGCCGGGCAGTTGGAGAGAAAAGATCTTCGAACGCGTGTACGACATCCGTTCGGCCCCTTTCCGCCTGCGCGAACACCGGCCCGCCGGGACCGTGGGGACATGAGAGAGACCCCCGGTACCGGTACGTCCCGTACGTCCTTTCTCGGGGAGGTGAAGGACGCGGTCAGCCTGCGGGCCACCCTCCTCGTCGTCGGTGTGGTCGCCCTTCAGCTGCTCTTCATCGCCTCCTACGTAGGGGCGCTGCACCACCCGAAGCCCAGGGACGTGCCGTTCGGGGTCGTCGCTCCCGGGGTCACCGCCGAGCAGACGGTGGCCCGGCTGAAGCGGCTGCCCGGCTCACCGCTGGACCCGCGCGCGGTGTCCGACGCGGCGACCGCGCGGAAGCAGATCCTGAACCGGGACATCGACGGCGCCCTCGTCCTCGACCCGCGCGGCACCAAGGACACGCTCCTGGTCGCCACCGGCGGCGGCACCGTCCTCGCCACCACCCTGGAGACCATCACCTCCTCCCTGGAGAGGACCGAGCAGCGCACGGTCCGGACGGTGGACGTGGCACCGGCGTCCAGCCAGGACTTCGACGGGCTGTCGTCCTTCTACCTGGTCGTCGGCTGGTGCGTCGGCGGCTATCTCTGCGCCTCGATCCTGGCGATCAGCACCGGCGCCCGGCCCGCCAACCCTCGCCGCGCGGTGATCCGGCTGACCGTGATGGCACTGGTCGCGCTCGTCGGCGGCCTCGGCGGCGCGGTGATCATCGGGCCGATCCTGGGCGCGCTGCCCGGCAGCGTGACGGCGCTCTGGGGGCTCGGCGCGCTGGTCACGTTCGCCGTGGGGGCGGCGACCCTCGCCCTCCAGGGGGTCTTCGGGGTGGTGGGCATCGGCCTGGCGATCCTGCTCGTGGTGATCGCGGGCAACCCGAGCGCGGGCGGCGCCTTCCCGCTGCCGCTGCTGCCGCCGTTCTGGAACGCGATCGGGCCCGCGCTGCCACCGGGCGCCGGCACCTGGGTGGCGCGCTCGATCGCCTACTTCAAGGGCAACGCCGTCACCGGCCCGCTGCTGGTCCTGTCCGCCTGGGCGCTCGCCGGGATCGTGGTCACCCTGCTGGCGGCAACGCTGCGCCGGAAGCACGAGGACCTGCTGGGCCGACCGGGACTGTCGGACCCGTCTGCGACGCTGGACGGATGATCAGCACCCTCGCCGTCGAGAACTACCGCTCCCTGCGCCGCCTGATCGTCCCGCTGACGCGACTGAACGTGATCACGGGGGCCAACGGCACGGGCAAGTCGAGCCTCTACCGGTCCCTGCGCCTGCTCGCCGAGTCCGCGCGCGGCGGTGCCGTCGCCGCGCTCGCGCGGGAGGGCGGGCTGCCGTCGGTGCTGTGGGCGGGCCCGGAGACGATCGGCCGCGCGGTGCGCGAGGGCAGACATGCCGTGCAGGGCACGGTCCGCTCGGGCCCGGTCAGTCTGCGACTGGGCTTCGCGGGCGACGAGTTCGGCTACGCGGTGGACTTCGGGCACCCGAGCCCCTCCTCGGGCGCGGGCGAGGCGCCGTCGATGTTCAACCTCGACCCGGAGATCAAGCGCGAGTCCATCTGGAGCGGCCCCGTCCTGCGCCCGGCCGCCACGCTCTCCGACCGCGCGGGAGCCGTCGTCAAACTCCGCGGCGCGAGCGGCGGCTGGTCCCGGGCCCACGGCACCCTGCGCCCGTACGACAGCATGCTCGGCGAACTGGCCGACCCCCAGCACGCCCCGGACGACCTGGCGGTCCGGGAGTTCATGAGGTCCTGGCGGTTCTACGACCATGTCCGCACCGACGCGCACGCACCGGCCCGGGCCGACCGGATCGGCACCCGGACGCCCGTGCTCAGCGGTGACGGCTCCGACCTGGCCGCCGCCCTTCAGACGATCCGCGAGATCGGTGCCGCCGACGCGCTGGACGAGGCCGTGGACGCGGCCTTCCCCGGCAGCCGGGTCCAGATCGCCGACCTCGGCGGCCGCTTCCGGCTCGGCCTGCGCCAGCACGGCCTGCTGCGCCCGCTGACCGCGGCCGAGCTGTCGGACGGCACCCTGCGCTATCTCCTGTGGGCGGCGGCCCTGCTGACCCCCCGGCCGCCGTCGCTGCTGGTGTTGAACGAGCCGGAGACCAGCCTCCACCCGGACCTGATCCCCCCGCTCGCCGACCTGATCCTCACCGCCACGAAGGACACCCAGATCGTCGTCGTCACCCATGCCAGGCCACTCGCCGACGCCCTCCGGAAGGGCGCGACACCACACCGTCTCGACGTCAACTCCATAGAGCTGGTGAAGGAGTTCGGGCAGACGACGGTGGCGGGGCGCGAGGGTCCGCTCGACGAACCGCTCTGGTACTGGCCCAAGCGCTGAGCCCGCCGCACGGGCGCGGACGCGAAGCCGACGGAGCCCGTCCCTACGCGAAGGTCCCGTCCCCCTCGCACGCGGGGACGGGACTTCGCGGTGCCGTACGGGCAGGTCAGCCGATCTGCGCCCCGAACGTCGACAGTGCCTCGGTGACCGGCTGGAAGAAGGTCTCGCCGCCCGAGGCGCAGTCGCCGCTGCCACCGGAGGTCAGGCCGATCGCCGCGTCGCCGTCGAAGAGCGAGCCGCCGCTGTCACCGGGCTCGGCGCAGACGTCGGTCTGGATCAGGCCGTTGACGATGTCGCCGTTGCCGTAGTTCACGGTGGCGTCCAGGCCGGTGACCGTGCCGGTGTGCACCTGGGTCGTCGAGCCGCTGCGGGTCACCTTCTCGCCGACGGTGGCGTCGGCGGCGTGGGTGATGGTCTGCGAGGAGCCGTTGTAGAGGTCGACCGCGCTGGGGTGGGCCACGCCCGAGGTGTACTTGACCAGGCCGAAGTCGTTGTCCGGGAAGCTGGACCGCTCGTTCGTGCCGATCTCGTTGCCGCTGGAGTCGGACCAGGTGGAGATGGCCTCGGTGCAGTGCCCGGCGGTGATGAAGTACGGCGCGCCGCCCTTGACCACGTTGAAGCCGAGCGAACAGCGGCCGCCCGAGCCGGAAATGGCGTCGCCACCTGCGATGAAGGGCTTGAACTCCCCTTTGGTGCGCTGGAGTTCGGCCTTCGCGCCGAGCCCGTCCACGACCTTGCCGAGCTTGGTCCACTCGGCGTCGGAGACCGTGCGGTCGGCGGTGACGACGACCTTGTTGGTGGTGGGGTCGGTCGCCCACGAGGTGCCGGGGATGGTGGCGTCCCGCTTCAGGGTCGTGCGGGCGCCCGCCAGTTCGGCGAGGGAGTTCTCGACGATTCTCGCCCTGGCTCCGGCCGCCTCGACGGTGTCGGCCGCGTTCCGGTCGAGCACGTTGACCACGAGGCTCTTGGTCTTCGCGTCGTAGAACGTGCCGGCCGCGTCCGTGCCGAGGTTCCTGTCGAGCGTCGAGGCGAGCTTTCCGGCCGCGAGGACCGAGAGGGTGTGCGGTGCGGACGCCGGGGTGGTTTCGCTGGCGTTCGCACTCTGCAAGGTGACTCCCGCGACGACCAGTGCGGCTATGGCCGCACCCGCCACGGCCACCCGTCGCCCGGGTATGCGTCGGTGCTTCAACTCGTGTCCTCCTGTGGGGGGTCGGCCCGCCAGGTGATGGTGACCCGACCGGCCGAAAGGTAGGTTGACGAGCGCCTACTCTTCCTAATCGCACAGGGAGCGCACAAGGTCGACTTCAGGTCGTGCGGGGAACGCGGTTGCACGCCCCCCTCGTTTTGACTGTTCACGGTCAGCCCTGGCCATTCGCACTGCAAATACTCGGTGCGAGTGACGCTCATCAGCCGGTGAGGACTAGTCCTGTCTTGAAATCGACCCCTCGGAGTCCGGATCCGACTGGGGCTCCGCGGGCGGAAGTTGCTCCTGCACCGGTTGCGCCGCCTCAGGGGCAACCGGTGCCACGGGTGCCGCGGGCGCGGCGGGCGCGGCGGGCGCGGCAGGGGCGGCCGGAGCCGGGGCCGCCCGCTCCAGGAACCGCAGCAGCTCGACCGGGAACGGCAGCACCAGCGTGGAGTTCTTCTCGGCAGCGACCGCCACCACCGTTTGCAGCAGCCGGAGTTGGAGCGCGGCGGGCTGCTCCGACATCTGCTCGGCGGCCTCGGCGAGTTTCTTCGAGGCCTGCAACTCGGCGTCCGCGTTGATGATCCGGGCCCGGCGCTCACGGTCCGCCTCGGCCTGCCGGGCCATCGACCGCTTCATCGTCTCGGGCAGGGAGACGTCCTTGATCTCGACCCGGTCGATCTGCACGCCCCAGCCGATGGAGGGGCTGTCGATCATCAACTCCAGTCCCTGGTTGAGCTTTTCGCGGTTGGAGAGCAGATCGTCGAGGTCGCTCTTGCCGATGATCGACCGCAGCGAGGTCTGCGCCATCTGCGAGACGGCGAAGCGGTAGTCCTCGACCTGCACCAGCGCGTCCGCCGCGTCGACGACCTTGAAGTAGACGACCGCGTCCACCCGGACCGTCACGTTGTCCCGGGTGATGCCCTCCTGCGCGGGCACGGGCATCGTCACGATCTGCATGTTGACCTTGCGGAGTTTGTCCACGAACGGGACGACCATGGTGAACCCGGCCCCGCGCACTTCGGACCTGAGCCTGCCGAGCCGGAACACCACCCCGCGCTCGTACTGTTTGACGACCCGCGCCGCCGCCATCGCGTACACCGCTCCGACGGACGCGAGTGTCACTCCCGCCGTCACCAGCTCCTCGACCATCACGGCCCCCAGGGTCCGACGTGGCGCATCAGGTGCTTGCTCCGATGCAACGACGGTAACTCCGCGCTCGGCACAAGAGCGAGCCCCCGCACGCCAGTTGCGTGCGGGGGCTCACCCGCTGCCGGCTGCAGTCCGGAGCGGAGGACGTTCAGACGGACGTCAGCCGACGCTCACGCCGTAGTAGCTCAGCGCCTCGGTGACCGGCTGGAAGAAGGTCGTGCCGCCGGAGGTGCAGTTGCCGCTGCCGCCCGAGGTCAGACCGTAGGCCACGGAACCGCCGTAGAGCGGACCGCCGCTGTCGCCGCCCTCGGCGCAGACCGTGGTCTGGATCATGCCGTAGACGACGTCGCCGCTGCCGTAGTTGACGGTGGCGTTCAGGGCGGTGACCCGGCCGCTGTGCGTGCCGGTGGTGGAGCCGCGGCGGTAGACGGTCGTGCCGACGCTCGGCGTGGCCGCGCTGGAGATGGTCTGGCTGCCGACCGCGCTCGGGTGGGCCACCGAGCTGTTGGTGTACCTGACCAGCGCGAAGTCGTTGGTCGGGAAGCTGTAGCCGACGTTCGTGCCCAGCACCGTGGTCTTCGAGGAGTTGGAGTACCAGGTGGAGGCGACCTGACCACAGTGGCCGGCGGTCAGGAAGTAGTACGTGCTCCCGCTGTGCACGTTGAAGCCGAGCGAGCAGCGGTAGGCGCCGCCGTAGATGGCGTCGCCACCGGTGATCAGCTTCTTGAACTGACCGGCCGTGTGCTTGATCGTGATCGCATCGGCGGTGCTGCCCGCCTGCGCCTTGATCTTCGCGATCTCGGCCTGGGAGACCGTGCTGTCGACGGTGACGACGACACGGTTCGTCTTGCTGTCGACCGCCCAGGCGGTGCCCGGGACATCGGCCTTGAGCACGGACGAGTTGGCCGCGGAGAGCTGGGTCGCGCTGAACGTCGGGGAGTCGCTCGCGCTCGCGGTGGGGACGGCGAACGCGGCAGCGGCGACGAATCCGGTGGCCACGGCGATCAGCCTGGTCCGTCTCGCGATTCCGCTGCGCGGGGTGGTGCGCTTGATCCTCACGTTTCGTTCCCTCCTAGGGGAATTCGGGGGCCCGCGTGGGGTCGGGGCCCGTGAGGCGCAGTCAGGGTCGGGCGTCCGGTTTTCGAACACGCCGTGCCCCTGACAAGCGCTGTGGGGGAGTATTCGGCCGCCCGCCCGCTGGGCGCAAGGGCGCCTTTCGGCCGTACGGCGTTCAACTGGCCCACAATCTACGCGAGTTGATCACCCGGGCGCGGTGGCCCGGAACCCGGCCCGCCGCAGGTCAGCGCCTTGTCCGCCGAAGGGTGCGCTCCCCCGCCTCGATCGCGACGCCCAGCGTATTCCCGGGCGGCGGGAAAGGGCAGATGAAATGTTCGGCGAACGCGCGCGGTGGGAGCACAGCCCGGTTGAAGTCCACCGTCGTGCGCCCCTCGGCGTCCGGCGCGGCCGGATACCGGAACCCGGAAGCGACAACTGCCCTGCCCGCTCGCGGAGTCGGCGAACACCGCCCGCGGCACCGACGCGCGCGGTGCGCTGTGGGTCGTACGGCATGACGCGCCCCGACACCGAACGGCTCGGCTCGGAATCCATCCCCCGGGGATGCCCGGAAGCCAGCCGTCCGGACAGCCTCCGGCCGGCCCGCCGGTCAGCCCTGCCACGCCGGTTCGGGCAGGCCGAGGTGGGAGCGCAGGGTGGTGCCCCGGTACTCCGTGCGGAAGGCGCGGCGTTCCTGGAGCAGTGGCACCACCCGGTCCACGAACTCGTCGAGGCCGCCCGGGGTGAGGTGCGGGAGCAGGACGAAGCCGTCGGCGGCGTCCTGTCGTACCCAGGTCTCCAGTTCGGCGGCGACCGCTTCCGGGGTGCCGATGAAGGACTGGCGGGCGCTCGCCTCGATCACGGTCTGGCGGATGGACAGCCCCTTCTCACGGGAGAGCGCCCGCCACTTCTCGGCCAGCGCGACGGTGTCGCCGCGCCGGTTTTGGCCCTGGGTGAGCGTCGGGTCCGGCACCGGGTCGACGTCGGGGAACGGGCCGTCGGGGTCGTAGGAGGAGAGGTCGGTGCCCCAGAGCTGTTCCAGGGCGAGGATCGCGTTCTGCGGGGAGACCTGCTGCCGTCTGATCTCGGCGGCGCGCTCCTGGGCCTCGGCCGCGGTGTCGCCGAGGACGACGGAGACGCCGGGCATGATCCTGAGGTCGTCCGCGCTGCGGCCGTACTGGGCGAGGCGTCCCTTCACGTCGGCGTAGAAGGCGCGGCCGTCCTCCAGCGTGCCGTGCCGGGTGCCGTGTCCTCCCGGGAGCCAACCCCCGGACCCCCAGCGGGAGACGACCACGTCGGCGGTCCTGGCCGCGAGCTCCCTCCCCTCCCCCGAGTCCCCGGCCCGGATGACGACCGGGTGCCCCTGCGGTGAGCGCGGAACGGTGAACTCGCCCGCGATGTCGAAGTGCCGGCCCCGGTGGGCGAAGGGGCGGGGCACTCCGTCCGGGGTCCAGGAATCCCACAACTCCCGTGCCACGTCAACGAATTCGGCCGCCCGGGGATAGCGGTCCGCGCGGTCGAGGTATCCCCCGCGCCGGAAGTTCTCGCCGGTGAGGGCGTCGGACGAGGTCACCACGTTCCAGGCGGCCCGGCCGCCGCTGAGATGGTCCAACGTGGCGAGTCTGCGGGCGAGTTCGAACGGCTCGTTGAAGGTCGTGCCGACCGTGGCGGCCAGCCCGATCCGCTCGGTGACGGCGGCGAGCGCGTTCAGGACGGTGAGGGACTCCGGGCGGCCGACGACGTCCAGGTCGTGGATACGGCCCTTGTGTTCACGCAGCCGCAGCCCCTCGGCGAGGAGGAGGAAGTCGAAGAGGCCGCGTTCGGCGGTGCGGGCGAGCTGCTCGAAGGAGGAGAACGCGACCTGGGACCGCGACCGGGGATCGGCCCACACGGTGGTGCTGTTGGCGCCGGGGAAGTGCGCGGCCAGATGGATCTGCTTGCGGGAGGAGCTCCGTACGGTCATGACGCTCCCCCGGTCACCGCGTATTTGTTGACGGGTCGGGCCAGGCCGAGGTGCTCCCTGAGGGTGCTGCCCGGGTAGAACGTGCGGAACAGGCCCCGGTGTTGGAGCAGCGCGACCGTGCCGTTGGCGAGCCGCTCCAGGTCGCGGCGGGGTTCGACGGGCGTGAGGTGGAAGCCGTCGACGGTGCGGTCGCCGTGCCAGCCCGCGATCAGCTCCGCGAGGTCGACCGGGCCGCCCCGGTACAGCGGGCCGTGCGCGGTCTGCCGGGGGCCGCCTCCGCCGTGGCCCGGTTCGGCCGCGTGCTCGCCGTCGCCGAGGTCGACGACGAGGCTCGCGAGGACCCGCAGGGTGTCGGGGTCGCGGCCGAACTTCTCGGCGGACGCCCGCAGTTCGGCCCGTACGGCGCCGGCCTGCGCGGAACTCGCGGCGCGCACGAGCGCCACATCGGCGTACCGGGCGGCCGTGCGCCGGGCCTGGCCCTCGGTCGCGTCGACCACCCGGACGGGGTGGCCCTGCGGTGGTCTGGGCACGATCGAGGGGCCCTTGACCGAGAATGCGGAGCCCTGGAAGTCGACGTGGTGCAGCTTGTCGCGGTCGACGAAGCGGCCTGTGGCCGTGTCCCGGATCTCGGCGTCGTCCTCCCAGCTGTCCCACAACTCGGCTGCCACCTCGGCGACTTCACCGGCCTCCTGCCACAGCGCGTCGGCGGCCACCGCATGCCGTCTGCCGAACAGGCGGGCCTCGCCCTCGGTGGTCGACACGTCGAGCCGCCAGCCGGCCCGGCCCCGGCTGACCCAGTCGAGGGTCGCGACCGCGGCCTGCACATGGAAGGGCTCGGTGTGCGTGGTGGTCACGGTCGGCACCAGGCCGATCCGGTTGGTCGCCGGGGCCACCCGGGACAGCACGGCGAGGGCGTCGGGTCCGGGCCGCGCGAAGGTGTCGTCGAGCGTCACGAAGTCGAGGCCGCCGCTCTCGGCGAGCCGCGCCAACTCGACGTAGGAGCCGGCGTCGTAGGCCGATCGCTGGTCGACGGCGGCGGCCAGATGCAGGCCGCGGCCGTGCGAGGAGGTCATCTGGGGAGTCCCTTTCCGCGCACGTCACAGCACCTTGGAGAGAAAGGTCCGGGTGCGCTCGTGCCGGGGTCGGTCGAGTACGTCGGTGGGGGCGCCCTGCTCGACGATCCGCCCGTCGTCCATGAAGACGACGGTGTCGGCGACCTCGCGGGCGAAACCGATCTCGTGGGTGACGACGATCATCGTGGTGCCCTGGTGGGCCAAGTCCTTGATGACGTCCAGGACTTCACCGACCAGCTCGGGGTCGAGCGCGGAGGTCGGTTCGTCGAAGAGCAGCAGTTTCGGCTCCAGGGCGAGCGCGCGGGCGATCGCGACCCGCTGCTGCTGACCGCCGGACAACTGCTTCGGGTAGGCGTCGGCCTTGTCGGCGAGCCCCACCCGGTCGAGGAGCAGGCGCGCGCTCTCGACCGCCGCCTTGCGGGGGCGTTTCAGCGCGGAGACGGGTGCCTCGACGATGTTGTCGAGCACGGTGAGATGCGGGAACAGATTGAAGTTCTGGAACACGAACCCGATCCGGGTGCGCTGTCTCAGGACCTCGCGCTCGCGCAGTTCGTACAGCTTGTCGCCGGAGCGGCGGTAGCCGACGAGTGTGCCGTCGACGCTGATCGTGCCCTGGTCGACCTTCTCCAGGTGGTTGATGGTGCGCAGCAGCGTCGACTTGCCGGAGCCCGACGGGCCCAGGATCACGGTGACTTCGCCCGCGCGCACCGCGAGGTCGATGCCCTTGAGCACGTCGAGCGGTCCGAAGCTCTTGTGGACGGACCTGATGTCGACCATGACGGTCATGGTGTGAATCCCTTGTGCTGGCAGTGGAGTTGGCGGTCGGGGGCTACGCGGAGGCCCGACACGCGAGGTCGCGCAGGAACGCCAGCAGGGCCCGCGCGGTGGCGTCGTTCTGCCGGAAGGCGGGCCCGCCGGTGCGCGGCCGGGTGAAGGCGCCGGGCGTGCGGACGTCGGTGTAGGGCCCGAGCGCGAACCGCCGGGGATGCGGCTGCCCGGACCGGTCCAGCAGCCGCCCGTCGGTGCGGTCCACCCGCAGCAGCCCCTCGGGGCTCTCCACGGCCCCGTCGGCGTGCAGGTCACGCAGCAACGGGTCGACGGTCCGCCCGACCGTGGGCTCCGGCAGCCGAGCCTCGACCAGCGCCCGCGCCTCGACCGTCACCCCGGGCACGGTCGCGCTCGACGCCCGGAACACCCCGTCCTCGGCCGCTACGGCCATGTCGGCCCCGACGAACCGCACGACGCCGGCCCGGGACAGCGCGAGGAGTTGACGCAGCCGGGGTCCCGGCGGCCCGGAGGCGAGATAGCTGAAGAACCCGTGCCACCAGGGCCCGACGTCACCGAGCCGGATCAACTGGCCGTAGACGGACAGCAGTCCGAGGAAGACCGCCAGGTCCGGGCTGTTGGCGGGGTCGTGACGGCGGCTCAGATCGTCCTCGATGTAGGAGCGCAGCCCGTCCTGGAACTCCTCCTGGGACGCGTATGTCACCCCGGCCAGCGGGTGGTCGAGGGCCGCGAGGTCGAGCCGGTCGGCGGGGTCGGGCACCGCGGACGCCACGAGGATCTCGCGCTCCGTCGCCTCGCAGGCCGCGTACTTCTCCTCGAAGTCGGTCCAGGCGATGCTCGTCCGCTCGGGGTGCACACCGAACAGCCGGTGGTAGTGCGCGAACCCCAACTCCTTCTCGATCAGGGGCCATACGTCCCGCCGGAAATCGAACCCTCCCCCACCCCCGGCTTCGCCGGAGCCGGGGGAACCCGCTGCCCGCGCGAGGATCGCGTCGACCTCGGCGGGCCCGAAGAACCGCGGCAGCGGCGGCCGTTCACCGCTCCACTCGTAACCGATCTTCGAGTGGTACGGCACTCCGCGCCGCGACCCGACGTACAGCACCGGCTCCTGCCCCGAGGGGAGGTAGGTGTCGCCGTCGTAGCGCCCGCCCCTGCCCTCGGTGAGCAGGACCATCAGGTCGACGAAGGCGAGGCCGAAGCCGCGGACGAGGACGGGTTCGCCGGGGGCGAGGGCGGAGAGGTCGCTGTCGGCGGTGAAGTCGGGCGGCAGGTGGACCAGGTCGTGTTCGCGGGCGTACGCCGCCAACTCGCGCTGTTCCTCGTCGAGTTCGGCGTCGAGGTGACCGAGGGCGAGGACGACGAGGTCGGCGAGGAGCGGGCGCGGGCGGCCCTCGATCCACACCTGCTGGCGTCCCTCGCGCGGGCCGCTGATCCGGAGGGCACGCCGCGGGTGGTGGTGGACGGTGACGCCCGGGGGCAGGTCCGCGACGGCTCGCTCGTGCACCCAGCGCAGATAGGCGCCCTGGAGCTGGCGGTCGGCGAAGGTGCCGCCGTCGATCTCCGCCCATTCGTGCAGGGTCGGTCCCGGGCGCACCGGGCCCTCCATGACCACCGTCTCATCGGTGAACATGGTGACGTCCTCGGCGTGCGAGTTCATCCACAGCAGCGGCGACTGGGCCGCGCGCCAGATGCGTCCGGCGCCCGGCGGATGGGGGTCGACGAGATGGATGTCGAGGCCCGAACCGTCGTACAGCTCGGGCGCGTTGGCGGCGATGCGCTCGATGAGACCGGTCCCCCGCGGCCCGGCCCCGACGATCACCAGGGTCCGCCTGGACCCGCTCATCGGGTGCGCTCCGAGCCGCGTGCGTAGTGCTTCTCGACGTAGTACTGGCCGACGCCGAGCACCGAGGTGACGACGGTGTACCAGATGGTGGCGACCATCAGCAGCGGGATCACCTGGTAGGTGCGGTGATAGATCAACTGCGCGGAGAACAGCAGGTCCTGGACGGCGATGACGCTGACGATCGAGGTGCCCTTGAGGGTGCCGATGAGCATGTTCCCGGCGGGCGGCACGATGGAGCGCATCGCCTGGGGCAGCACGATCCGCCACCAGCGGCGCCACCGGCTCAGCCCGAGCGCCTGCGCGGCCTCGACCTGACCCCGGTCGACGGAGAGGATGCCGCCCCGGACGACCTCGGCGGCGTAGGCGGCCTCGTGCAGGGTGAGCCCGATGATCGCGACCGCGATCGGCGTGAACAGGTTGACGGTCTTCACGCCGAGCAACTCGGGGTACAGCGCCCCGATGTTGAACCACAGCAGCAGCTGCACCAGGATCGGGATGGACCGGAACAGCCAGACGTAGCCCCAACTCACGGCGCGCAGCACGGGGTTGGCGGACAGCCGGGCCGCCGCGAGCAGTGCGCCGAGGACGAAGCCGAGCACCATCACCACGGCCGTCAGCCACAGGGTGAGCCACAGGCCGCGCAGTACGGAGTCCGAGGTGAAGTAGTCGCCGACCACGCCCCACTGGAACGCCTTGTTGCGGACGACGGAGGCGACGGCGAACCCGAGCAGGACCAGGACGGCGACGGCGGCCGTCCACTGCCCGAGACGGCGCTGCGGGACGATCCGCGGGGAGCCGGCCAGCTCCGGTATGTCCGGTGCGGCGGCTGACTTGGCGAGGATGTCGGAAGACATGCGAAGACTCCGTGGCGTCGGTCGAGCACGGGTGGTGCCTTCACACGGAGCGCCTCGCGGCGCGGTACGGCCTAGCCCCTCAGCAGGGCCGTCCACCGAGAGTACGGCGCCGTTTCCCCCCGCTGTCAAGGCTGTCCATACTGTGAGCGGTACGTCTCAAGTCAGTTGACGCCCCACCGGATGCCTGTTCCACTTACCCCATGCATCCACAGCAGTGGCTGGTCAAGCGCTCCCACATCGACCTCGGTCGAGTGTGGTCCTCTTCCTGTTGAGCTGACCCACTGCGCGCCCTGATCCCTTGATCGATCGGGCGCTTCTCGCGTTCTCCCCCGCACTTTCTCCGTCGCCTTCACACGCGCACCCCTCACCCTCCCCTCGGGTCCTCTTCACTCTTGCTCTCAGGAGACCGCTCACGATGCGTACGCCCACGCGCTCCCGTTATCGGCATTTTGCGCCTTTTGCCCTGATCACCTCGGCGGCCCTGCTGCTCACGGCCTGCGGCTCCGGCTCGGACGACGCGTCCGGCACCACGGCGAACGCGGCGGCGGCCAAGGCCGACAAGATCCCCACCACGGACGTCGTCTCGGCCATCCCGAAGGACGCGGCGGCGGCGAAGCTGCTCCCGCCCGGCACCACGAGCCTGACCGTCGCGGTGTCCGTCGGCGGCCAACCGCCCGGCACCACCTACCTCGACGACGGCAAGACGCTGACCGGCCAGGACGTCGACTTCGCGGACGCCGTCGCCAAGGTCCTCGGCATCAGGCTCAGGACGGAACAGGCCAGTTTCGAGGCGATCCTGCCCGCCCTGGACAGCGGCAAGTACGACTTCGGCGCCAGCAACTTCGGCGTGACCGACGAACGGCGCAAGACGATCGACTTCGTCACCTACATCAACGACGGCCAGGGCTTCGCCACCCGCTCCGACAGCAAGCTCACCAAGGTCACCGACCTCAAGCAGCTCTGCGGCCTGAACGTCGCGACCGGCGCGGGCACCACCTTCGAGGCCACGCTGGAGGAGAACAAGAAGGTCTGCGCGGACGCCGGCAAGAAGGCGTACAGCGTGCAGACCTACAGCGAGTCCGGCGCGATCTGGTCGTCCCTCCAGCAGGGCCGCAGCGACGTCGTGATGTCCACGATCAACGGCCTGCGCTACGCCGTCGCCCAGCAGACCGGCGTCAAGTTCCTCAACGAGTTCCACCGCCTCGACGTCGGCTTCGCCTTCAAGAAGAACACCAAGCTGGCCCCGGCCTTCCAGGCGGCCGTGAACAAGCTGATCGCCGACGGGACGTACGACAAGATCCTGAAGAAGTGGGGTACGACGGGTTCGGCGATAGCGAAGTCGCAGATCTCGCCGCCGGAACTGAAGAACTAGGCGTGCAGGGGGCCGAGTTCGCGAACCGGCCCCCTGTCCTCCCCTATCGCGACAGGGCGGCCGTACGACGACGCGGTGTGGCCCGGACCCCGATCATCCGGTCCATCAACGCCCCCAGCACATCCCGTACGGAGTCCCGTTCGCGTGCGTCGCACTCCAGCACCGGCACATCCGCGCCCAGCCCCAACGCCTCCCGGACCTCGTCCACATCGAAGCGCTCGGCGCCGTCGAAGCGGTTGACGGCGAGGACGAACGGCGCGCCCTGCGACTCGAAGTAGTCGACCGCCGGGAAGCACTCCTCGATCCGCCGGGTGTCGACGAGGACCACCGTGCCGAGCGCGCCCTCCACCAAGTCGTCCCAGAGGAAGGAAAATCGGTCCTGCCCCGGCGTACCGAACAGATACAGGGAGATCGTCGGGTCGAGGGTGATCCGCCCGAAGTCGAGGGCGACGGTCGTGGTGGTCTTCGCCTCCACACCCACCAACGAGTCGACGCCGACGGAGACTTGGGTGATCGCCGCCTCCGTGTCGAGGGGTTCGATCTCCGAAATGGCCCCGATGAAGGTGGTCTTGCCGACCCCGAGGCCGCCGCTGACCACGATCTTCACGGCCAGCGGCACGATCTTGTCAGAGCGCCCGGACATGGTCCCTGATCCTTTCGAGCATCGGGAGCGGCAGCTCCGCGGGTTGCCGGCAGGCGAGTTGCCCGGCGACGACGAGGTCGGAGATCAGCACCTTGGCCACTCCGAGGGGTACGCCGACCCGGTGCGCCACCTCCGCGACGGTCGTCGGCTGTTCGCACACCGCGACGATGTGGCGCCGCTCGAACACGAGCGACGGATCCGGCACGCCGACGGCGACGACCAGCGTCTCCAGCCGCAGATCGGCCTGGAGGGGCTCGGACCGGCCGCCGGTGATGATGAACGGCCGGACGAACGTCGCGTCCTCGTCAGGTTGTACGTCCCTGGGCTGTTCACCGTTCACCGTGGCAACGCCTGCCGCAGATCGGCGATGAGCGTCGGGGTGAGCAGATCACCCGCCCGCTCCGCGAGCACCGCCATCTCGTAGCCGACCAAGCCCAGTTCACCGCTGCTGTCGGCGAGGACGCCGAGACAGCTGCCGTCCCGGATCGCCGAGACGAGCAGGAAACCGCGGCCCATCTCGATCATGATCAGCTTGACCCCGTCGAAGCTGTACCGCTTGGACGCGCTGCGGGCCAGACTGCTCAACCCCGAGACGATCGCGGCGAGATGGTCGGCCTCGGTGCGGCCGAGCCCGTCCGAGACGGCGATGAGCAGTCCGTCGGAGGAGACGGCGACCGCGTCGCGTACGCCGTCGGTGCTCTTGACGAAGTTGGCGAGCAGCCAGTTGAAGGTCTGGGAGTCGTGCGGGGTGTCGACGGTGGTCACTTGGCGGCACCCTCGTTCGTCTCGGTGTTCTTCGCGGCACTCTTCCCGGACTTCTGCTGCTTCTCCTTCTCGACGCTGATGCCGCCCCGCATGTGGGCGCTGCGCAGGGTGGAGAGCATCCCGGAGACCTGTTCAGGGGACCGTTCCGGGTTGGCCGGCGCGGTGGGAGCGGGTCGGCCGCTCAGGTCGGTCTCGCTCACCGCCGCCGCGATACCGCTGCGCTGGGGCCGCTTGACGAGGCCGTTGCGGGTGCGCGCGGCGGACGAACCGCCCTTGGCGGCGACCGGGGAGGCCACCGCTTCGGCCTCCGGACTCTCCACCTGCTCCGCCTCCGCCTTCCTCGGGGCCGGGACCACCGGTCCCTCCTCGGCCCCCTTCTCCGTCAACAGCCCCGCGGGGATGAGCACTCGGGCGACCACACCGGCCGCCGGTGCCTCGCCGAGGCGTACCTCGATACCGCACTTGCGGGCGAGGGCGCCGACCACGAAGTGGCCCAGGAACCGGGTGGGTTCGGCCATGAAGCTGGCGGTGCCGGACAGCCGTACGTTCGCCTCGGCGAGGGCCTGGGTGTCCATGCCGAAGCCGTGGTCGACGATCGCGACCAGATACCCGGCGCTGGTGCGCCGGCCCTCGATCTCCACGTCGGAGTCCGGCGGCGAGAAGCTCAGCGCGTTCTCCACCAACTCGGCGAGCAGATGGGCGATTTCGACGACGACGGAGCCGGTGACGAACGCGGGCTCGATCCGGCGCAGGGTGACCCGGCGGTACTCCTCGACCTCGGACAGCGCGGCGCGCAGCACGTCGTTGACGGAGAGCGGGGTGGACCAGGGGCGGGGGCTGGACTCTCCGGCGAGCACCAGGAGGCTTTCGGCGTTGCGGCGCATGCGGGTGGCCAGGTGGTCGAGTTCGAAGAGGTTGGCGAGGGTCGCGGGGTCGGCGTCCTCGTGCTCCAGCTTGTTGATGAAGCTGATCTGACGGCGCACCAGGTTCTGGTTGCGACGGCCGAGGCTCACCAGGGAGTCGGTGGCGTTGCGCCGCAACACCGCCTGCTCGGTGGCGAGTTCGAAGGCGGACCGCTGCACCCGGTCGAACGCGTCGGCCACCTCCCGGACTTCGGCCCCCGCCCTGTCGGCGACGGCGAGCGGAGCTGGCGGCTCGGGCGCCGACCCGGCCGACCCGTCCTGTACGGCGGCCACGGCCTGCGGCAGCCGGCTGCCGGCCACCTCCCGTGCCTGCTGGGCGAGTTCGACGAGCGGTGTGGACACGGACCGCACGCAGTCGAGGGCCAGCGCGGCGAGCGCGGCGATCGTGCCGAGGGCGAGCAGCAGGAACAGCAGCAGGTCGCGCTGGGCCGAACCCTCCAGCTGGGCGGCCCTGTTCTCGACGTCGGCGCCGAGGGCGATCTGGACGCTCCGCATCCCGTTGATGGTGGAGGTCATGGAGTCCCACCAGGCCATGGGCGGGATCGAGCTGGACTTCAGCTTCCCGGTGCCGTGCACCGCCTTGCTCTCGTAGGCCAGCGCGCGTTCGGCGTCGGGCGTGGTCAGGGCGGTGTTCAGACGGCGTTCCTGGACGGCGGTCGCCGAGCGCGGGAAGGCGTCGAGGGCGGCGAGGCGTCCGGCGCGGATCTCCATGAAGCGGCTGTAGTCGTCGCCGCGGAACTTCCCTGCGCGCACCGAGCCGAGCACGATGGCGCGCTCCTCGCCGGTGAACTCCTTGGCGTTGCCGAGGACTTGGAGGGACTGGTAGGCGTCGCGCAGCAGGCCGTCGTGGACGTCTTCGAGGCCGAGGTCGAGCCGGTCGAGGACGGTGATCGTGGTGGTGAAGTAGTCGAAGGTGTCCTTCACCACGCCGGAGCCGTCGTCGGCGTCCTTACGGATGCCTGCGAGGCCGTCGAGCCGGCCGAGGGACTCGCGCACCGAACCGGCGGCGGAGTCCTCACGCCCCTCCAGTGCCACGTCCAGCTGCTGGCGGGCGGCGTCGGTCGCCTTGCGCTGCGCTGGCAGCTTGGCGCTGAACTGCCGGACGCCGCCCACGTATCCGGTGGTGAGTCCGCGCTCCTTCTGCAGTTCGTGCACCAGTCCCTGAAGGGTGATCTCCAGGCGGGCGTTGTCGGCGGTCGCGGAGGCGTTGCGATAGGCGGAGATCTGTTCGGCGGCCGCGATACCGAGCAGGACGAGCAGCACCGCGAGGGCGAGGATCAGAATCCTCAGCAGCCTGGTGCGGATGCTGGTGGTCGCTTTTGTTGTGACGTCCACTGAAGTGCCTTAAGTGGGTGGCGAGTTGGGAGGGGAGGCCGAACCTGGGGCAGAAATGGTTCGCCTCCCGCCCAACGACCCGCACAGCACACCGGTCACCGGATCATGTTTTTGTTTTACCGCGCCGAAACATGGACGTCCGCACCCGCAGGTCACCCCTGATCCGGATACGGTTCGTATACAACGGCGGTGACGCGCCGTCACCGCCGTCCGCCACCGACCAAACAGCCGTTGCCCAGCAGACGTTGATCAGCAGACGTTGATCAGCAGGCGTGGATCAACAGCTATGGATCAACAGCCGTGGATCAACAGTCGCAGCACGACAGGCATTCACAGCACTCGCAGCATTCGCAGGCGTCGCAGCACGAGCAGTCGCAGCTGGAGCGGCAGCCCTCGCGCCGCCGCCCCGACCACGGCCCCTCGAACTCGTCGGCACAGCACACCTTGCAGGTGCAGCAGAGCCCGAGGGCGGCGGCGCACCCGGCCCAGAACCCGCGCCGGTCGGGCCGCGGGGGCTCACCGCCGTAGGGATTGCCACCGTGTCGCGGATCGCCCGGCAGGTAAGGAGTCCTCGGCGGCCCGAAGGCGGCTTCGGGTCCGTGTCCGCACGACCGCGTGCCGAAGGCCCGGTCGACCGAGCGGCCCAGTTCGTGCGCGAGGAGCAGATGCGCCAGCTTGCCGTCGGTGAACTCGGTCTCGCGCAGGGCGAGGCGTATCCCGTGCAGCGCGTCGTCGGCGAGGCGGCGGGCCTCGGTGAGCGGGGTGCCGGTCGCGGTGAGCGGGTTCCAGGCACCCGACGCCGCGTCGGCCTCCTTGTCCTGCACGGCGTCCAGGAGATGCGCGAGCCGTCCGAAGAGGCGCCCGGCCTCGGCGAGGGGCGCGGCGTTGGCGGGCCGTCCGGCCAGGATCGCGGTGTGCGCGAACGCGGCGGCGGTGGCGGTCTCGGTCGGTTCGGTGACGGTCAGGATCGGTGTTCCGGGGCCGGCCAGGGACTCGATGCCGAACTGCCGTTCCACGGCGTCCACGAGTACGGCGGCGTCGAACCCGATGTCGGCGCCGGTCCGCGCCCCGGCCCGCCCCCAGCTTGCGGCGACCCGCCGCGCGGCCGGCGCCACCGGCCGGCGGGCCAGCAGCCCGTCCCCGTCGGCAACATGGTCGCGCACCTTGGCGGAGGCGAGCACCAGCGAGACGGCCGCCGCGAGCCGCGCCCCCTCGCCCTGGGCGACGGACGCGGTCCGCATCCCGCGCAACGGGCAGGGCCCGGCCGTACGCCGCAGGCCGCCGCCCGCCGGCTCGGCCTGAGCCTCCGTCAACACCGAGAGGATCAGGCCGTCGTAGTTGGTGACGACTCTCGCGAGCTGACCGTGATCTCCGCGCAGTGCGAGACACAGCCCGCACAAATGCGCCATCCATTGCGTCTTGAGGCTCTCACCGAGCCGATGTGAGCAGGGCCGGACCATTCCGAACACGACAACCCCCCGTGGCGTGAACGACAACTGACTGGGCATCCGAAGATCGATAGGGCACTGACAGGGCGTTGAGCAGACGCTTCACTTCGACCACTCCGTTCACCCGTACGCACCAGCCGTCACCCGGTCGCCGTGAAGAATCATATTTCACTCTCAGTCAGCAGCCGTATCAAGCAACACCCTTGATACACGGGGGCCCTCGACGTATTGGCTGTGCACCAGTAGCGTCACAAACCCCCCGCGCGGCGTCTATCCACTTGGCGCGCGATCCGCATCATGGATGACCATAGGGATGCGGAAAGCAAGAAAGACCGCTGTGAGAGGAGGCGTCCATGGGATCGGTACGCAAGGCGAGTGCCTGGCTTGGGCTCGTTGACGACAACGATGACGAGCGCTACTACGACGACGACTACTCCGAAGGGACCGAGCAGCCCGGGGATGCCTGGGTCACGGATCCGCGGGTGAAGGTGGCCGAGGATGTCGCCGAGGTGAAGGGCCGCCGGATCGGCACCGTCACCCCGGACAGCTTCCGCGACGCCCGCGCCATCGGTGAGCTGTTCCGGGAAGGTGTCCCGGTGATCGTGAACCTCACGGCGATGGAGGCGACCGACGCCAAGCGCGTGGTCGACTTCGCGGCCGGCCTCACCTTCGGCCTGCGCGGCACCATCGAGCGGGTCGCGAACCGTGTCTTCCTGCTGACCCCCGCCAACACGGAGATCGTCAGCGGCGACCCCGCCGTGCGCCGTGAGGACGGGTTCTTCAACCAGAGCTGAGGCAGGGCCGCTCATCGGCCCTGCCTTCCGCAGGGTTGTACGGAACGTCGGGTCTTCCTAGCGGAAGGCGTCGAGTCCGGTGAGCGCCTTGCCCAGCACGAGCTGGTGCATCTCGACGGTGCCCTCGTAGGTGAGCACCGACTCCAGGTTCGTCGCGTGCCGCATCACGGGGTACTCCAGCGAGATCCCGTTGGCACCGAGGATCGTCCGTGCCGTACGGCAGATCTCGATGGCCTCCCGTACGTTGTTCAGCTTGCCGAAGCTGACCTGCTCGGGACGCAGGCGCCCGGCGTCCATGCGCCGCCCCAGATGGTGGGCGAGCAGAATCCCCTTGTGCAGCTCGACCGCCATGTCGGCGAGCTTGGCCTGGGTGAGCTGGAAGCCGCCGATCGGCCGCCCGAACTGCTCCCGGGTCTTCGCGTACTCCACGGCGGACTCGAAGGAAGCGCGCGCCGCGCCCATCGCACCCCACACGATTCCGTAACGAGCGTGCGACAGACAGCTGAGCGGACCCTTCAGTCCTACGACCTCCGGCAGCACGGCGTCGGCCGGCAACCGCACGTCGTCGAGGACGAGTTCGCTGGTGACGGATGCGCGGAGTGACCACTTGTGCTTGATCTCGGGCGCCGAGAAGCCACTGCTGTCGGTCGGTACGACGAAGCCGCGGATGCCTTCATCGGTCGCCGCCCATACGACGGCGACGCCGGCGACCGACCCGTTGGTGATCCACATCTTCCGCCCGTTGAGGACCCAGTCGCCGGCGTCGCGCTTGGCGTAGGTGCGCATGGCGGCGGGGTCGGAGCCGTGGTCGGGTTCGGTGAGGCCGAAGCAGCCGATGACGTCGCCGGAGGCCATGCGGGGCAGCCAGGTCTGCTTCTGCTCCTCGCTGCCGAAGCGGTGGATGGCGTACATCGCGAGGGAGCCCTGTACCGACACGAGGGATCTGATGCCGGAGTCCGCCGCCTCCAACTCCAGGCAAGCGAGGCCGTACTGGACGGCGGAGGCGCCGGCGCAGCCGTATCCGTCGAGCGACATGCCGAGGGCGCCGATGCCGCCGAGTTCCCTGGCGAGGTCCCTGATGCCGGGCAGCTCCCCCTTCTCGTACCACTCGGCGACGTACGGCAGCACCCTGTCGGCGGCCCAGGTCCTGACCGTGTCCCGGATCGCGAGGTCCTCCGGGTCCAGGAGGTCGTCGAGGCCGAGGGGGTCGGTGGGGTCGAAGGGGGGCAGCTTCGGGGACGCAGCCATGACAGGGCCTCCGGCGGTTATAACTATCAGCGCTAGTTATGGGGACGGGTCGACGTTACCCCACGGCTTTCCCCACGCGCCCGCTCGTGCGGGGGTGCTGGGAGGTGGACGCCGCTTGTGGGGGTACGTCGGCGTCGGCGGCTGCGGGTGCGTTCACCACCATCCGCGTCCAGCGTTCAGGCCTCCGCAGCAAGGGGTCGGTCAGGCTGAGACGCGGGGCTGTGCTGCTTCCCTGGGGGCCGGGACCGCCGCGAGGGAGGCCTCGCACTGCATGATCCGGGGGAGGCGCAGCGCCATCACCGCGCCCAGCAACAGCAGCGCCGCGCTCACCAGGAGCGTGACGTGGAGGCCGTGGATGAAGGCGTGCCGCGCCGCGTCGCGCAGGGCGGCGCCACGGGCCCCGCCGAGCCGCCCGGCCACGTCGTACGCCTCCCCCAGCGAATGCCCCGCGGACGTCGCCGCGGACGCCGGTACGCCGGGAACGGAGGACAGCCCGGGCGCGTAGGCCGCGTTCATGACGCTGCCGAGGAGCGCGATGCCGATGCCGGCGCCGAGCTGGTAGGACGTCTCGCCGATCGCCGCCGCGCCGCCCGCCTGGGCCGGCGGCGCCTCGCTCAGCATCGACTCGTACGCCCCGAAGAGCGTCATCTCCAGACCGAACCCGAGCAGCAGGAACCCGAAGAGCAGCAGCCCCGTGTTGTCCCGCTCGCCCATCACGGTCAGCGTCAGCACCGAGAACGCGGTCAGACAGAACCCGAAACACACCATCCGGCGCGGGCCGAACCGGTGCAGCATCCGCGCCCCGAACAGCCCCGCCGCCATCGCCGCGAACGTCAGCGGCAGCAGTCGTAGACCCGTCTGGAGGGGCGACAGGCCGAGCACCAGCTGGAGGTACTGCGCCGCGATCAGCTCCAGGCCGACCAGGGCCAGCATCGCCAGCACAATGCAGCCCACCGATGTGCTGAACGCCGGCCTGCGGAACATCTTCAGGTCCACCAGCGGATGCGTACGGCGCCGTTGCCGTCGTACGAAGAGAACCAGCAGCACCGCGCCCACGAGCAGCGGGGCCACCGTCCACGCGCTCTGCACGGGCTCCCCGCCGCCGAGCCGCTTCACGCCGAAGACGACGCCGAAGAGGCCGCCCGCGGCCATGAGCGCGCCGACGACGTCCCAGGGGCCGTCGCGGTCGCCGCGGGACTCGGGGAGCAGGAGCCGGCCGATCGGCAGGCTGATCAGCATCAGGGGGATGTTGACGAGGAAGACCGAGCCCCACCAGAAGTGTTCGAGCAGGAAGCCGCCGAGCAGGGGGCCCACCGCCGCGCCCACCGCCGCCACCGCGCTCCACACGCCGATCGCCACCGCGCGCTCGCGGCGGTCGGGGAAGACCTGGCGGAGGATCGACAGCGTGGCCGGCATGATCATCGCGCCGCCGACGCCGAGCAGCGCCCGCGCGAGGATCAGCACCTGGGCGTCGTGGGCGAGGGCGGCGAGGCCGGAGGCGACGCCGAAGAGGCCGTAGCCGAGGAGCAGGATGCGTCTGCGGCCCACCCGGTCGCCGAGCGTGCCGAAGAGGATGAGGAGCGAGGCGCAGACCAGCGGATAGACGTCGACGATCCAGAGCAGCTCTATCGCGCCGGGTTTGAGGTCCTCGGTGACGGCGGGCACCGCGACATGCAGCACGGTGGCGTCGAGCGCGACGAGGAGCAGGCTGACGCAGAGGACGACGAGGACGACCCAGCGGTTGGCACCGGCCCCGGCCGCCCGACGGCGCAGCGCTGCGGCGGCCGTGGTCGTCCCGGACATGTACTACCTCCCAGATGTTCCCTCGCGTTCGGCGGGGCTCACGGGGTGGGGACTCCCCGTGACTGCGGCCGGTGAGGAGCGGTGTCTCCGGCCCCGCGCAACGAAGGCGAGTGAGCCGTCAGCGTACGCGAGTTCACGCCAGGACCACGTGGCGGACCTCTCACACTCCCCGGAGAACACGTGTGGCGTACACCACTCGCCCTTCCGTGGACCACGCCCCCGCCCGGTCCGCCGGTTCCGGGGTCCCTCGATAATCGGGTCCGTGACCGATCTTGCAGCACCTCTGCGCCGGGCGGCCCCGGCCCTCCTCGGGTACGCCGCCGTCCGCACCCTGGGCCTGGTGGTGCTCGCGGTGTGGAGCGCCGCGCGCGGCAAGAGCGCGTACACCCTGCTGACGGCCCGCTGGGACGCGCTCTGGTACACCCGCGTCGCCGACCTGGGCTACGGCTACGAGGTCCGCCTCCCGAACGGCGACGTCCACTCGAACCTCGCCTTCTTCCCGCTGCTGCCCTGGCTGGAAAGGGCCCTGCACGCGGTGTCCCCGCTGTCGTACGCCGACGGCGGTTTCGTGGTGAGCCTGCTCGCCTCGCTCGCGGCGGCCTGGGGGATCTTCGCGGTCGCGGAGCACGTGTACGGCCGCAGGGCCGGGGTGTGCGCCGTCCTGCTGTGGGCCGTGCTGCCGGTGGGGATCGTGCAGTCGATGGCGTACAGCGAGTCGCTGTTCACCGCGCTCGCCGCGTGGTCCCTGTACGCCGTCCTGACCGGCCGCCGGCTGACGGCGGGCACGCTGGCGCTGCTGGCCGGGCTGACCCGGCCCGTGGGGCTCGCGGTGGTGGCGGCGGTGTGGGTCGCGGGCATCGCGTCGTTCACCGGATTCGGCTCGCGCGCGGACTCGCGCGCGGAGAGGTCCACGGCCGTCACCCCTGCCGCCGCCGCGGCCGTCCCCTCTTTCGTGCGGGACCGCAGCGCGGCGCCCGCACCCGGCGCGCGGGACTGGCGGTGCGCCCTCGGGATGCTGATCGCGCCCCTGGGCGCCGCCGGGTACGTGCTGTGGGTCGGGCATCGCACCGGCAAGGGTCCGCTGGGCTATCTCGACGTGCAGGCGGGCTGGCGGAACGGTTTCGACGGGGGCGCGGCCTTCGCCCGTTTCGTGGGCGAGAAGTTCACGTCGTTCCCTTCGGCGCTCGCCGGGGTGGGGCTGATCGTCGGGGTCGGCCTGGTGCTCTGGCTGTACGTCGTGGGCGTCCGGCAGGGCCAGCCGCTGCCACTCCTGGTGTACACCGGGGTCGTGACCGCGCTCGCGCTGTGCGCGTCGAGCTACTTCGGCTCGAAACCGCGCCTGCTGATGCCCGCTTTCCCCCTGTTGTTCCCCCTCGCGCTCGCCCTGGCGCGGCTGCGTACGTCCAGGTCAGCGTGGGTGACGGGCGGTGTCGCGGTGGCGTCGGCGGTGTACGGCGCGTTCTGGCTGAACGGCTCCGGTCCACCATGATCGACCGGGGTACGGTCGATGAGCGCCCGGCCAATTCCACCCCAGCATTCGGTGAACTAATTCATAAGGGCCATAAAACTCGACCCCGACATGATCAAAGGAATTGAAGGACGGAGCCGTCCGGGATTGCGGAATCCTCGGAAATAAACCTGCTCCTGAGAGCTTTCCCACATCACATCGTCATCACAAAGCCGCTGATTCGACGGGGATCCACACTCACTCGCTGTAACGTCGATTGGGTGCGTACCGAACGAAACCTCACCCGTCTGGACCGGGTGTTCGCGAGGCTGGACCGTGAACCTGAACGGCCGGCCCACATCGATGTGCCGAAGATGAGCCGGCACAGGGTCGTGCTGTTCGCGGCGACCCTGGCCTTCTATCTGGCGATCGTGTGGCTCGTCGTGACCACGTCCTGGCTGGTCCGGTTCGACTGGCAGGTCATGTTCTTCCGGCCGTACCAGCAGTGGGCGGGCATCCACTGGTTCGTGGACTACTACGTGGTCCTCGGCCAGCGCGGCCCGACCGCGGTGATGGTCGCGGCCTGGCTGGGCTGGCGCTCGTGGCGGCAGCACACCCTGCGCCCGCTGCTGACCCTGGGCACCTCGCTGCTGCTGCTGAACATCACGGTCGGCGCGGCCAAGCTCGGCATGGGCCGCCTCGGCCCGCACTACGCGACCGTCATCGGCTCGAACGAGATGGGTCTCGGCGGCGATATATTTCCCAGCGGCCACACCGCCAACGCGGTCGTGACCTGGGGAATCCTGGCGTATCTGGCCTCCACTCCGGCCACCCGCCGCTGGCTGTCCGCCGCGTCCGCGGTGACCTCGCTCGGCGTCGGTCTCGCCACGGTCTACCTGGGCACGCACTGGCTGAGCGACGTGCTGCTGGGTTGGGCCGCCGGTCTGCTGATCCTGCTCGCCCTGCCGTGGTGCGAGCCGCTGATCGCCCTGGCCGAGACCCGGATCTTCGACCTGCGCGACCGCTGGCGCGCCCGCAGCGGCCGTACGGCACCCGCTCCGGCGCCCGCGTCCCCGGTCACCGCGCCCGTGCTGCTCAAGCCCCGCGCCTCCTCGGGCGAGGAGGTCCCGGCGGCCCGCGAGACGGTCGGCGCGAGCCGTTCGGCGCGGCCGGCGGCCCATCTCGCCCCGGGTCCGCACACGACCCGCTCGGAGCGCACCCCGGTCACCCCGATCGGCAGCCGCCGCCCGCCGCACCCCGACCGGGTGGCGCGCGGCACCAGCACGGCCACGGCCCGCCCGGCGACGGGCGGCTGACCCCACCGAGCCGCGGGGCCGGTACGCACACTCCCGCCCCGCATCACGAAGGCCCCGGTTCCTCCAGCGGAACCGGGGCCTTCGGCGGAGATCCGCGCTCAGCCCTTCCAGGCGCGCGCCACGGTGCCGTCCTTGACCTCGAAGTTGAGCCGTCCGGCGCGGAACTCCATGGTGATGATCGCCCCCGGCGGCAGCGACCGCACGGTCGGCCACCCGCGCTCGCGCGCGAGCCGCTCGGCCTCTGCCGCGTCGAGGCCGACATAGCTGTTCGGGCTGTCCTGGGGCTCTGCCGGTGGAGTCGGAATGGATGCCATGCCCGCCACGCTAGCCGTCTCCCGCTCTCTCCGTCCCTCTCCGGTCACACTTCTGTCACAGGATCAGGACGTGTGTTTTGTTCGCCCTCCCTCGCGCGTATGAGCGGTTCCGCACGTCTTCCGCAGGCATTCGAACGTAATTCCCGCCTGTCGGCCCGGCAGGTCGAATAGCCCGGCGGAAAGTGCCATGAGATCCGGCCGCGCGTCCCATTCCATTCCGATTCCGTGGGGTACGGCGGGAGCTGACGCAGCATAAGAGTTTCACTGTTCCGCCACAGAATCGCCCTCGGCTCGCGGGCCCTGCTCCCGGTCCAGCGCACGGGACAGCCGGTCCCTGGCCGTCCTGATCCTCTCGGTCAGCCCGGCCGGTTCAAGGACCTCGAACTCGAAGCCCGTCATCATCACGTGGATCACCATCAGGTCGAGGTTCGGGGCCCCGGTCCGCAGCAGACAGGCGTCCGGTCCGTCGGCCTCCAGCGTCCCGGCGGACGGTGAGATCCGTCCGGCCGCCTCCTGGAGGGGCACCAGCAGCCGGACCAGGGCGTGCGCGGCGTACGCGCGCGTGGAGATGCCCTTCGAGACGTGCACGGCGAGGTCCTCGGCCGGGGGCTCGCGCGGGGTGAAGCGCGGCCCGTGCGGCGGTCTGGGGGTGATGCGGTCGACGCGGAAGGTGCGCCAGTCCGCGCGCTCCAGGTCCCAGGCGACCAGGTACCAGCGCCGCTCGGTGCAGACCAGGCGGTGCGGTTCGACGCTGCGGCGGGTGGGCGTGCCGTCGTGGCTCTCGTAGTCGAAGCGCAGCCGCTCCGCGTCCCGGCACAGCGCGGCCAGCTCGGTCAGCACGGCCGGGTCGACGGCGGAGGGCAGCGCGTTGTGCAGCATCGGCACGGTGAACGCGTTGAGAGCGCCCACCCTGCGGCGCAACCGGCTCGGCAGCACCTGTTCGAGCTTGGTGAGGGCGCGTACGGAGGTCTCGCCGATGCCCTCGATGCCCTGCCCCGCGGCGGTGCGCAGCCCGACCGCCACGGCGACCGCCTCGTCGTCGTCCAACAGCAGCGGCGGCAACTCGGCGCCCGCGCCCAGCTGGTAGCCGCCCCCGGTGCCGGGGCTGGCGTTGACCGGGTACCCCAGCTCGCGCAGCCGGTCCACGTCCCGGCGGACGGTCCGCGCGGTGACCCCGAGCCGGTCGGCCAGGTCGGCGCCGGACCACTCGCGGTGGGCCTGGAGCAGCGAGAGCAGGCGCAGGAGTCGTGCCGAGGTCTCCAACATGGTCGAAGTCTCCAACAAGGACGTCCGGTGTCGAGGGCGCCCTGGTGATGACGGCGATCCGGGTCAGGGGCTGTAGGGCAGTTGCGGCACCTCGAAACACGTGCGGTTCATGTCCCCCTGCGGGACCCACCCTCTGCCGTCCTGCCAGCGGGCCACCGACAGACACGTCCTGCGTGTCCGCGGCGGTGCGGCGAGCCGCTCGAAGGAGACGGGAACCAGCAGGCCGTCGGCGGTGTAGTGCTCGCTCCGGTCCATGAACCCGTCGACGCACGCGCGCGTGACGCCCGTTCGCGCACACGACCTCGCCGCGTCCGTGAACCACATCGCCGCCGCCCACCCCTCCAGCTGCCACTGGGAGTGCGTCTTCAGCCCCTTCGTCGCGTCCCGGAAGTCCCGGACGGCGGGCTGGGAGGTGTCGTCGACGTCGCGGCTGGAGCCGGTCGCCCAGAGGGCGTTGCGGCAGCGCGGAGAGTTTCTGTAGTCCTCCGGGACGGTGGACGTCCAGTTCTGTACGTTCGTCACCTTGGCGACGACGTTCGCGCCGACCTCGTCCATCGCCCGGCACAGCTGGGCGTTTCCGTGGGTGTCGATGGCGTCGAAGACCAGGTCGGCGCCCTGTTGCTTCAAGTCAGCCGCCGCGGCACGGAAGTTGGGCAGCGCGAAGTCGACCTGTTCGGTGACGACCTTGTACCCCTCGGCCTTCAGCCCCTGCTCGACGAGCCCGGCGTAGGCGGCGGACGCGGCCTGGTTGTACGACACGACGGCGGCGGTACGGGCGCCCTGCTCGCGCCTGAAGTACCGGTACACCTCGGTGCCGCCGTACAGCCGCCCGCCCCAGCCCGGTGTCCCGGCGCGGGGCGCGAGGCTGCCGTAGATGCCGTAGAGGTGCGGGTAGGTGTCGTAGGCGGCGCCGATGGGCTGACCGCCGATGTCGGGCACGCGCGCGTGGGAGACGCGGGAGGCGCCCGCGTAGTCGAGGGCGGTGGTGGCGACCAGGGCGACGACCTTGTCCTCGTCGATCAGCCGGTGCACGCACGCGTTGTTGCCGACACCGCTGCCGCCGTCGTCGCACAGCCGCACCTCGACCGGGTGGCCGTCGATGCCCCCGCGCGCGTCGAGGCGGTCGAAGTACGCCTTGGCGCCGTCGCGGGGGCCGGTGAAGGTGTCGCCGCCGACCGGGCTGGTCGCGCTGGTGATGATGCCGACCCGGATCGGAGCGCCGCCGGCGGGCGTGGGCGTACGGCTGTCGCCGTGGTCGAAGTCGCTCTCCGGGAGGCGGCTGCCGCAGGCCGCGCTCCCCAGGAGCAGCAGGACCGCGGCAGCGGCCTCAGCAGCCCGAACCCGGCGACTGCGAGGCATCGCCGCTCAACGCCACCAGCGCGCAGAGGGTGTTGACGGACACCTTCCAGGTGCCGCCCTGCCGAACGCTCGTCCCGGAGGCGTTCGGGAGGGCGGTGGCGCCGTTCAGGGTGAGGCTGTAGGTCACGGTCGCCTGGGTCGCGGAGGTGAACTCGACCTTCTGGACGTCCGCCTGGACCTGTCCGCCGCGTTTGTCGCCGCCGAAGGCCTTGAGAACCGAGCCCATCTTGTCGCCGTTCTCCAGGACGGCCTGTTTGTCCGCACTGGAGCTGGCCGGGTCGAAGAACTTCTTCCAGTTGGCCTTGATCTGGGTCGTCGCGGCGGCCGGGTCGGCGGGCGCGGTCGCCGGTGCGCCGGTCGTCCGCTCGACGGACGGCGTGGGCGGCGGCGCGCTGCTCCCGCCGCCGCTGTCGTCGCCGCAGGCCGCGAGTGCCGGGCCGAGCACGAGGACCATGGCCGCCGTGACTACCGTGCCCCGCACGCGCCGTGTGTTCCTTCGCCTGAGGTCGCTCCCGAGAACCATGTGGCTCACCGCCGGGTGTCGTTCCGGGCCGTGCTCGCCCGGTGTTTTCAGGTCAGGTGTCAGAAGGCATAGTGCAAGCCATTGGCTGGCATGGACAGACACATGACATGTGGGAGCCGGAAATGCGGACACCCCGACTGCGGACCGTGCACCCCGCCCTGTGGGCCGGCTGGACCGCGCTCGCCGCGGGCGCCGTCCTGTGCGTGCTCGGCTGGTACGGCGTCTCCGGCGAGCGCTACGCGGAACGCCAGCTCCCCTACCTGGCCTCCTGCACGATCCCCGGCGCCGCCCTGCTCGTCGCCGCCGCGATCCTGCTCGCCCACGGCCGCTCCGCCCTCGCGGCGGCCCGCGTGGAGGAGCTGTACGGACTTCTCGTGGCCGCCGGACCCGCCGACGCCGAGGAGTCCGCGCGGGCCGCCGTCGCACCCCTGGCGGTCAGCGGGGACCTGCTGATGGTGCCGGGCGGCACGCTGTGGCATCGCGCGGACTGCCCGTTGGTCGCCGGGAAGCCGGAGGCGGTGCCGGTGGACGCGAAGCTCGTGGCGAACGGCGAGTTGAGCCCCTGCCCGATCTGCGAGCCCGCCGAAGCCGACGACTGATGTCGTCCTTCACCTACGACCTCACCCTCGCCGGCCTCTCCGTCGGCAGCGCCGCCGCGCTCACCGGGATCGGCCTGATCGTGACCTTCCGCGCGACCGGCGTCCTCAACTTCGCGCACGGCGCGATCGCGATGGTGTGCGCGTACGTGCTGCGGCAGTGCGTGGTCGGGTGGGGCTGGCCGCTGTGGCTGGGCGCGGTGGTGACCCTGCTGTTCCTGGCGCCCGGCATCGGGGTGGCGCTGGAACGGTTCGTCTTCCGGCCGTCGGCGGTCCTGGGCGGCGATCCGGCGCAGACCCTGGTCGCGTCCATCGGGGTCTTCGTGCTGCTGGTCGGCGGGGCCGCGCTGGTGTGGGGGCAGGGGGCGCGGGACGACGCGCCGGAGCTGGTGCCGGCCGATCCCTGGGGGCAGTTGGCGGTGGTGCTCGTGCTGGCCGCCGGAGTCGGGGCGGTGATCCGCTGGACGCGGTTCGGGCGAGAGCTGCGGGCCGTCGTGGACGATCGCCGGCTCGCCGTCCTGGGTGGGGTGGACGCCGACCGGGTGGCCGCCGCGGGCTGGGCGTTCGGGTCGTTCACGGCGGGGCTGACGGGTGTGCTCCTCGCGCCGTCGGTGCGCCTGGACCCGTACGGTCTGCCGCTGCTCGTCATGGAGGTGATGGCCGTCGCGGTGGCGGCGCGGATGCGGAGTCTGCCGGTCGCGGTGGTGGCGGCGCTGGGCGTCGGGGTCGGGCAGAGCCAGTTGACGCGGTTCCATCTGCCGGGCGGGGAGGGCCGGTTGACGCAGGCGGTGGGCGCGAACCTGTTCGTGGCCGCCCTGCTGGTCGCGGCACTGGTGCTGCCCGGTGTCGGCACGAAGGACGCCCTCCCGCGCACGGCGACGGCCCGGGTCGCGACGCCTCCCGGCGCCTGGATCGTGGCCGGGGTGCTGTTCCTCCTCCCGCTGGGTTTCGCGGGCTCGGACCTGCACACCTCGGTCCAGGTTCCGGCGCTGGGCGTGGTGTTGCTGTCGCTGGTGGTGGTCACCGGGCGCGGCGGGCAGCTCTCGCTGGGGCAGGCGGCGTACGCGGGCCTGGGTGCCCTGTTCACCGCGCTGCTGGCGGCGGGCCGCTTCCCGGGACTCCCCCGCGTCCCGGAGCTGGCCGCGCTCGCCCTCGCCGTCCTCCTGGTCGCCCCCCTGGGCCTGCTGACGGGCTGGCCCGCGATAAGCCGCCACGGCCTGGCCCTCGCCCTCGCGACCTTCGCGGTCGGCGTCGGGGTCAGCCGCTTCGTCTTCGCCCAGCCGTACGCCACCTCGGGCCTGTCGCCGGCCCGCCCGTCCGGCTTCGACGGCGACCGCGCCTATTACGTCCTCGAACTCGCCTTGCTGGCAGGTGCGTTGCTGGCGGTCCACGCCCTGCGCCGGGGCCGCACGGGCCGCGCCCTCGCCGCCCTGCGCGACCACGAACAGGGCGCGTCGGCGGCGGGCGTCCAGGTCCCGTCCCTGAAACTCCTCGCCTTCGTCGCGGGCGCCGCGCTGGCCGCCCTGGGCGGCGGCATGCTCGGCATGGGCGTGCGCGCCTTCGACCCCTCGGCCTACGACCCCGTGCGCGGCCTGCTGTGGTTCGCCGCGGTGGTCGTGCTGGGCGCCGACAGCACCCTCGGTGCCCTGGCCGCCGCGGCTCTGCTGGTCGGGCTGGACGCGGGGGCGCGGGGCGGGGTGGCGGCGGCACTGGTCGGGGTGGCGGCGGTGTGCGTGGGCCGGTTTCCCGGCGGGCCGTACGAGGCGGTGCGCGCCGCGGCGGAGCGGCTGCGGCCGCGACGGACGGTACGGCTCACGGAGTTGGGGACGGGCGTGCGGAGGAAACTGCGGGCCGCGGAGGTCCGCGCGGGCTCAACGCCGGCTGTCACGGCGGGTGTTGCGCACAGGCCCGCGATCGTCCCCCATCCAACGCCCCGGCCTCGCGCGGTCCGCCCCCTCACTCCCCCCGTCCTCACCGCCCATGCCCTGTACGCCCGTTACGGCGGCTTCACCGCGCTCGACGGAGTCGATCTCGTCGTGCGGGCCGGTCAGGTCACCGCCGTCGTCGGTCCCAACGGGGCGGGAAAGAGCACCCTGTTCCACTGTCTGGCCGGGACCGTGCGGCCCATGCGGGGGCGGGTCGGGCTCGACGGGCGGGACATCACGCGGCTGGCCGCGCATGCGCGCACCCGGCTCGGGATCGCCCGGACCTTCCAACAGCTCGCCGTGTTCCCCTCGTTGACCGTCGCCGAGAACGTCCGGGTCGGCGCCGAGCAGGGGCGGGTCGCCGAACCGGGCGCCGTGGAGCGGGCGTTGCGGCTGTTCGGGCTGGACGGGGACATACGGTCGCTGCCCGCCGCCGGACTGCCCACGGGGACGCTGCGCCGGGTCGAACTGGCGCGGGCGTTCGCCGGCGGCCCGCGCGTCCTGCTGCTCGACGAGCCCGCCGCCGGACTCGACACCGACGAAGTGGCATCCCTGACCCAGGTGTTGAGGGCGCTGGCAGCGGAGGGCACCGCCCTGCTCGTCGTCGAGCACGATCTCGATCTGGTGGCCGGCCTCGCGGACGTGGTCCATGTGATGACGGTGGGCCGGATCGTCGCCTCCGGCCCACCGGATCGCGTCCTGGAAGCGCACGACGCCCCCAACACCGCCGAGGGCGCCCGGGAGTTCCCCGCATGACCATCTCCCTGCGCCACGCCCGCGTCCGCTACGGCCCTCTCGAAGCCCTGCACGGCGTCACCCTCGCCGCCCCGACGCGCGGGCTCACCGTCCTGCTGGGCCGCAACGGCTCCGGCCGTACGACCGTGCTGCGGGCGCTCGCCGGTACGGTCGCCCTGTCGGGCGGCGCGGTGGTGTGGGACGGCGCCGAGGTGACCCGTGTGCCCGCGTACGAACGGGCCCGCCGGGGGCTGTGTCTGGTGCCGGAGCGGCGGGCCGTGTTCGGGTCGCTCACCGTGCGCGAGAACCTCGAACTCGCCGCGCGGGACTGCTCCGTGGCCCTCGACGCGTACCCGCAGCTGGGCCCGCTGCTCCCCCGCCGGGCGGGCACGCTCTCCGGCGGCGAGCAGCGGATGCTGGCGCTGTCGCGGGCGCTGCTGGCTCGCGCGCGTGTGGTGCTCGTGGACGAGCTGGCGCAGGGCATGTCGCCGGCGGTCGCGGCGCACACGTACGAGCTGCTGGCCGGGCTGGACGCGTGTGTGGTCGTGGCCGAGCAGCGGCTGCCGCCCGTGCTGCGCGGCCGGGGCGCCCTGGTGTACGAACTGCGGCGCGGGGAGGTCGTGTTCGGCGGCGAGGCGGCCGAACGGGAGTGACGCGCGCCCCCGCCCGGTCGAGGGACCGGACGGGGGCGGGGCGGGCGGGGCGGCTCAGAGGTCGAGCTGCTGCCCGGGCACGATCAGATCGGGGTCACCGCCGATGACGGCCTTGTTGGCGGCGTAGACCTTCCGCCAGGTGGTCCCGTGCTGGGCGGCGATGCCGCTCAGGGTGTCGCCCTCGCGGACGGTGTAGTCGCCGCGGGACGTGCCGCGCGAGGCGTTGTTCGTCCCGCGGGCCGGGGTCTTCGACGGGGTCGCCTTCTTGGCCGACCTCTTCGTCGTCGACTCGGAGGTCGATCCGGTGGTCGACTTCTTGGCCGTCTTCGTCGTGTTGGTCGATTTCTCGCTCACCGTGCCGGACGAGGCCGCGGGTGCGCTGCCGCTCGCTCCGGCCCGTACCGAGCAGACCGGCCACGCGCCCCAGCCCTGGGCGTGCTGGACCTTGCTGGCGACGGCGATCTGCGCGGACCTGGAGGCCTGGTCGGCGGTGGCCGCGTAGGCCGAGCCGCCGTAGGCGCGCCAGGTTCCGGCGGAGAACTGGAGTCCTCCGTAGTAGCCGTTGCCGGTGTTGATGTGCCAGTTGCCGCCGCTCTCGCACTGGGCGATGCGGTCCCACACTCCGCTGTCGGCCGCCGCGGCGTTGCCGCTTGCGGCCAGCAGTCCGAGGGGGGCGAGCAGGGCCGCCCCGGCGAGGACCGCCGTCGTACGCGCCTGCCCCATGGGGGACTTATGAGCGTTCTCGCGAGTGGTATCGGCACAGTCGGTCATGTAGTTCCCTCTCCAACAACCCGGGGTCCCCCAAGGCGGTCCGCGGCTCCCACGCATCGGCGTGGTCCCCGCGCTCCTCCCCGTCCGTCGGAAGTCGTGCTGCTTGCTGGCTTGTTCGGCCGACGGACGTGTCCCGAGCGGTGCTCGCTGCACACGGCGGAGGAATGTACGGAGGTCAACGAGCCGATGTCGACCAACTGCCCGTCGCCGCAGGCCAGTTCACTGTTACCGCGGGTATCGGCACTTTTCGGCCACCCACTACATCCCCTGATTTCATGATTTTGCAACCAGTTGCCGACACGCGCTGTGACCCGGTTCACGCGTCCAACTCCCTTGACCTTTCGTCCAGTTGACACGGAGTGGTCAATTCCGCACGCGCTGTGACCGTCCGCGTCGGTTGGTTCGATTCGGTTCGCTCCGAAGCGTGACTCCCGCCACAGATCCTCCGTTGTCATCTTCATGAGCCCGGGACCCACCGGGCACCGCCTTCCGAGGGAGCCACCCGTGCCGCGCATGCTCGACGTCAGCGACGACGTACGCGCCGAGATCGGCGACGATGAAGCCGACCGGCTGCTCGCCGGAGACAACGCCCCGGGCAGTTACGACTGCACGTCGTGCCGCACCCAGGGCGACTCCGAACAGGAGCGCACCAGCACCGTCCTGTTCATCGGCGACGAGACCGCCGTCCTCGCCTTCGCCCACGCCACCTGCCTGCCCTCCCAGGTCGTGCAGGTCACCGAGGAGCAGTTGCAGGGCGCGGTCCGCTCCATCAGCGGCAACGCGCACGCCCCGGCCGGCGAACCGGAGCGGGCCGTGCCCGAGCAGGCCGTGCTCGGGGTGACCAGCGGACTCGTCCTGATCTCAGGGGAGTTGCACCCCGCCCTGGTCGTCGAGCCGACCGCGCCGATCGTGCGGCCCGGCTCGACCGGCGTCGGGGACGACTTCCTGCCGCTGCTGATCGAGCAGGGCTTCATGCCGCTCAGCGAGATCACCACCGTGCCGCCGGTGCTGCACGGCTGGTCGGTGCTGCTCGCCGCGGGCCAGCTGCACGCGGTGCTCCAGCCGGGCGCCAACGGCGGTTCCCCGGTGGCCTGGTGGCAGGCCCACCAGCCGCTCCAGGTCACCGACAGCTGGCGGGCCGCCGCCAACAAGCACCAGCAGGTGCTGATGTTCGCGGCACCGGTCGGCTCCATCGGCCGCCAGCCCCGCGAGGACCTGCTGCGCGGCGCCCTCGACAAGGCCGCGGCGGGCGGCCAGCTGGTCGGCTCCGCGCTCCCGCTCGCGGGCACCTGAGCCGCATCCCTTCAGGGTCACGCGTCGTTTGGACATACGTGCACGCATACGACGTACCCCGCAGCCGGAACTACCAGCCGATCCCGCCCTCGCGAGCGGACCGGGACAGCCCCGGCGGCCCCTCGGCCACGCCGATCTACGACCGGCTCTACTCGGAGTGGGTCAAGACCTTCCGCTCACTGCCGGGTGACCGCAGCGGCGAGGAGGAGCTGGGCTTCACCGCCTTCGGGCACAGCCCGCACAGCACCGGCACGTTCGGCGGGGGTTCCCTGGGCGGCGGCTCGTACAGCGCGTACAGCGCGGGGGCCTACAGCGCCCGGCAGCAGTCGCAGTGGCAGCGCGTCGGGCAGCTCGGCCAGGTCGCCCAGCAGCACCAGCACGGCCGCACCGGGATGCACCACATCCCGGCGGCCCTGCCACCCGGCCCGCGCCGAGGCATCTGACGCCATGACGAGGAGGGCGGCCCCAGTCTCCACTGGGGCCGCCCTCCTCGTCGTACAACAGCCGTAGGGCTGCGGCTACTTCTTCTTGCCGCGCTTCTCGCGGACCCGGACCGAGATGTGGATCGGGGTGCCCTCGAAGCTGAACTCCTCGCGCAGGCGGCGCTCGATGAAGCGGCGGTAGCCCGCCTCGATGAAGCCGGAGGCGAAGAGGACGAAGCGCGGGGGCTTGGTGCCCGCCTGGGTGCCGAAGAGGATGCGCGGCTGCTTGCCGCCGCGGATCGGGTGCGGGTGGGCGGCGACCAACTCGCCGAGGAACGCGTTCAGCCGGCCCGTCGGGACGCGCGTCTCCCAGCCCGCGAGGGCGGTCTCGATGCCCGGGACCAGCTTCTCCATGTGGCGGCCGGTGCGGGCCGAGATGTTGACCCGGGGCGCCCACGCGACCTGGGCCAGCTCGGTCTCGATCTCGCGCTCCAGGTAGTAGCGGCGCTCCTCGTCGAGCGTGTCCCACTTGTTGAAGGCGAGGACGATCGCGCGGCCCGCCTCGACCGCCATGGTGACGATGCGCTGGTCCTGCACCGAGATGCTCTCGGAGGCGTCGATCAGGATGACCGCGACCTCCGCCTTCTCGACGGCGGCGGCGGTGCGCAGCGAGGCGTAGTAGTCGGCGCCCTGCTGGAGGTGGACGCGCTTGCGGATGCCCGCCGTGTCGACGAACTTCCAGGTGACACCGCCGAGTTCGATCAGCTCGTCGACCGGGTCACGGGTGGTGCCGGCGATCTCGTTGACGACGACGCGCTCCTCGCCCGCCACCTTGTTCAGCAGCGAGGACTTGCCGACGTTCGGGCGGCCGATCAGGGCGATCCGGCGGGGACCGCCGACCGCGGTGCCGAAGGTCTGCTCGGGCGCCTCCGGCAGCGCCTCCAGGACGGCGTCCAGCATGTCGCCGGTGCCGCGCCCGTGCAGCGCGGAGACGGGGTGCGGCTCGCCGAGCCCGAGGGACCACAGGTAGGCGGCGTCGGACTCGCCGCTGAGGCCGTCGACCTTGTTGGCGGCCAGCACGACGGGCTTGCCGGCCTTGCGCAGCAGCCGTACGACCGCCTCGTCGGTGTCGGTGGCGCCGACCTTGGCGTCGACGACGAAGACGACCGCGTCGGCGGCCTCGATCGCGTACTCGGCCTGCGCGGCGACGGAGGCGTCGATCCCGAGGACGTCCTGCTCCCAGCCGCCGGTGTCGACGACCTTGAAGCGGCGCCCGGCCCACTCGGCCTCGTAGGTCACACGGTCGCGCGTGACACCGGGCTTGTCCTCCACGACGGCCTCGCGGCGGCCGATGATGCGGTTGACGAGAGTCGACTTGCCGACGTTCGGCCGGCCGACGACGGCGAGGACGGGCAGCGGCCCGTGTCCCGCCTCGTCGATGGCGCCCTCGACGTCCTCGATGTCGAAGCCCTCGACGGCGGCGAGCTCCATGAACTCCGCGTACTCGGCGTCGCCGAGCGCCCCGTGGTCATGCTCCGCGCCGGAGCCGTCGGGCTGGATCTGGTCGTTCATGAAGTCGGTACCTCGTTCATCGTGGTGATCGGTGGAGCCCCCGGATTTCGGGTGATCCACTACTCAAGTGTCTCTTAGCGCCCGGTGAGGCGCCTGGCGTCGTCCAGGTGGGCGGCCAGCTGCTTCTGGATGCGCTCGGTCGCCTCGTCCAGTGCCTTGCGCGTACGGCGGCCGGAGCCGTCGCCCGCGTCGAACGGGTCGCCGAAGACGACGTCGACGCGGGAGCGCAGCGGGGGCAGCGCCTTTATCAGTCGTCCGCTCTTCTCGGCGCTGCCCAGCACGGCCACCGGCACGATCGGGGCGCCGCCGCGGACCGCGAAGTAGGCGAGCCCGGCGCGCAGCGAGGCGAAGTCGCCCTCGCCGCGGCTGCCCTCGGGGAAGATGCCGAGGACCCCGCCGTCGGTCAGGACGTCCAGCGCCCGGGTGATCGCCGTACGGTCGGCGACCGACCGGTCCACCTTCAGCTGGCCGATGGCGAGCAGGAAGGGGTCGAGCGGGCCGACGAACGCCTCCTTCTTGATGAGGAAGTGCGTCGGCCGGGGTGCCACGCCCATGACCATCGGGCCGTCGATGTTGTGCGAGTGGTTGACGGCGAGGATCACCGGGCCGGTCGCGGGGACCTTCCAGGCGCCCAGCACGCGCGGCTTCCACAGCCCGTACATCAGGCCGACGCCGATGCGCCGCCCGACCTCGGCGCCGCGCTGTGAAGGTGCGGTCACTTGGCGGCCCGCTTCTCCCCGACGAGGGTGACGACGCACTCGATGACCTGCTGGAGCGTGAGGTCGGAGGTGTCCACCTCGACCGCGTCGTCCGCCTTCGCGAGCGGCGAGGTCTTGCGGGAGGAGTCGGCCGCGTCGCGCTTCAGCAGCGCCTCGCGGGTGGCCTGCACGTCGGCGCTCTTCAGCTCACCGCTGCGGCGGGCGGCACGCGCCTCCGGGGAGGCGGTGAGGAAGATCTTCAGATCGGCGTCGGGCAGCACGGTCGTCCCGATGTCCCGCCCCTCGACGACGATCCCGTGCTCGGCCTCGGCGGCCAGCGAACGCTGCAACTCGGTGATCCTGGCCCGCACCTCGGGCACCGCGCTGACCGCGCTGACCTTGGAGGTGACCTCCTGCGTACGGATCGGACCGGACACGTCCACGCCGTCGACGCTGATCGTCGGGTTGGCCGGGTCGGTGCCCGAGACGATCTCCGCCTTGCCCGCCGCGTCGGCGATCGCGGTGGGGTCGGTGATGTCGATCCCGTTGCTCACCATCCACCAGGTGATCGCCCGGTACTGCGCGCCGGTGTCGAGGTAGCTCAGCCCGAGCTGCGCGGCCACGGCCTTCGACGTGCTCGACTTGCCCGTGCCGGAGGGGCCGTCGATGGCGACAATCACTGCCGGGGCGGTCCGGGCGGCGCCGTTTTCCACGGGAGGACACCTTCCTGGTGCGGGGTGGTGAGCGAGGCGGAGACGCGAGTGCGCCCCGCACAAGGTTACTGGGTGCGGGTCACTCGTCTGGCCGGACGGTGACCACCGACCATTTCCAACGCAGGCCGCGCACACTCAGCCCGCCCGGTGTCTCTTGGGTGCCTCGTAGCTCCGGCCGGTATATCTCAGCCCGTCGCGCGTTTGAGGACGAGGCCCCTTCAGGGCCGAAGCGGGGGCCTGGGGGCGCAGCCCCCAGAAGACGCGAACCCCCACCCACCCGCACCACGCCTACTGCCGGATGGCCCAGCCCCGCTCCCGCAACGCCGCAGTCAACACCGGCACAGCCTTGGGCTCCACCCACAACTGCACAAGCCCCGCCTGCTGCCCGGTCGCATGCTCGATCCGCACATCCTCGATATTGACCCCCGCCATCCCCGCATCCGCGAAGATCCGGGCCAACTGCCCAGGCTGGTCATCGATCAGCACGGCGACAACCTCGTACACCCGCGGAGCGGACCCGTGCTTGCCGGGCACCCGGACCTGCCCCGCGTTCCCCCGCCGCAGCACGTCCTCGACACCCTTCGCCCCCGCCTGCCGCTTCCCCGCGTCGGCGGACTGCAACGCCCGCAACGCCCGCACGGTCTCCTCCAGGTCCCCGGAGAGATCGGTCAGCAGATCGGCCACCGGCCCAGGGTTCGCGGAGAGGATGTCGATCCACATCCGGGGATCGGACGCGGCGATCCGCGTCACATCCCGAATCCCCTGACCGCACAGCCGTACGGCGGCCTCCTCGGCGTTCTCCAGCCGCGCGGCGACCATGCTGGACACCAGATGGGGCATGTGCGAGACGAGGGCGACGGCCCGGTCGTGCGCGTCCGCGTCCATGACGACCGGCACGGCACGGCAGTACGACACCAGTTCCAGGGCGAGGTTCAGCACCTCGGTGTCGGTGTCCCGCGTGGGGGTCAGCACCCAGGGGCGCCCCTCGAACAGATCACCGGTGGCGGCCAGCGGCCCCGACTTCTCGCGCCCCGACATGGGATGCGTACCGATGTACGAGGAGAGGTCGAGCCCGAGCGCCTCCAGTTCCCGGCGCGGCCCGCCCTTGACGCTGGCCACGTCGAGGTAGCCCCGGGCGACACCCCGCCGCATCGCGCCGGCGACGACGTCCGCGGCCAGCGCGGGCGGCGCGGCGACGATCGCGAGGTCGACGGGCCCGTCGGGCTCCTCGTCGGTCCCGGCGCCGAGCGCCACCGCCATCCGCACCTGCTCGGGGTCGTGGTCGGCGAGGTGCACGGTCACTCCGCGCGAGGTGAGGGCGAGCGCGGCGGACGTACCGATCAGCCCCGTCCCGATGACGACCGCGGTCCTCACTGGGCGATGTCCTTGCGCAGGGCGGCCGCCGCACCGAGGTAGACGTGCGCGATGTCGGCGCGGGCCCGGTCGGACTCGATGTGCGCGAGGACGCGGACCACGCGGGGCATCGCGCCCGCGATGTCCAGTTCCTGCGCGCAGATCAGGGGGACGTCGGCGAACCCGCTGCCGAGCTTGCGCGCGGCGGCGGCCGGGAAGTCGCTGTGCAGGTCGGGCGTCGCCGTGAACCACACGCTGATCAGATCGTCGGCGGTGAGGCCGTTCCGCTCCAGGACGGCGGTGAGCAGCGCCCCGACCTGCTCGTCCATGTGGCCGGCCTCGTCCCTGTCGAGTTGGACGGCGCCCCGGACCGCTCGTACCGCCACGGCTCTGCTCCTCGCTGATGTACGGCTCTTGGTCCATCCAGCCTAGTCAGCCCGTCCGGTACGGGTGTGCGGCGCCCGCCCACCGAGACGGTCACAGGGACTGCTGGCGGACCAGTTCCTCCAGGGAGGCGGCCTGCGGCACCTGCCCCTGCGGGGTGAGCCTGTCGACGGCCTGGGGCAGCGTCCGCGCGAGGTCGCTCGCGGCCTGCTCCGGGGTGACACCGGCCTGCTCGGCGACCTTCTGGAGGGTGTCGTCGGGCAGCGCCTGCTGGATCTGGGCGCCGGTGACGGACTGGTTCTGCCCGGTGCCGACCCAGGAGTCCTTCTGCTCGGTCAGACCGGACTTGGTGAGCATGTCCAGCAGCCCGCCCAGCGGATTGCTCCCGCCACCGCTGCCACCGCTCTGACCAGCGCCGAGGGCGGAGAGCAGCGCGCCCAGGATGTTGCCGCTGCCGGAACCACCCTGGCTCGCGCCGCCCGATCCGCCCAGAAGCCCGCCGAGGAGACTGCCGAGATCGTTGCCCGCCATGGCTCGCACCTTTTCGAGAACGGCCGGCCGCTGGTCGGGACCCGGCCTCGAACCCTGCCAATGTCACTCGAATCGCCCAGTTCCGCTACTTGGGGTGAGATCATCCCGGTTTGCCTCTTTACCCAGGGCTCCGAGTCCGCTCTCATGGGCTGGAAGCCCGCCTCGGGGGAGGCCCACAGTGAAGCGTCCCGGACCACTGCTCACACTTCTGGCGGGCCTGGTGCTCGCCCTGTTCATGCTGACGCTCAACGTGACGTCGGGGACGAAGACGGCGTCGTCCTCGTACGGCGAGAAGTCACCGTCACCATCCGCGCCCGCGTCCTCCACACCCGAGCCCACCCCCACGCTCACTCCCACCCCCAGCCCCACCCCGACAAAGCCCCCCGCGCCGAACGCCGACTACGCCGGCCGCACGGACGACGACGCGGCCTCGGTCGCCGTGTCCGTCCGCGACGGCAAGGCTGTCGCGTACTTCTGCGACGGCCGCTACAAGGAGGCCTGGCTCAGAGGCCGTGTGAACAACAACGGCGGCATGAGACTCACCGCCCCGAACGGCGCCGTACTCGACGGCACGATCGACCGGGGCAGGAAGATCCGCGGCACGGTCAAGGACGAGGGCCGGCGCTACGCGTTCACCGCGGCCAAGGCGGTCAAGCCCTCCGGGCTCTGGCGCGCGACCGCCAAGGTGCGCGGCGCGAAGATCGACGCCGGCTGGGTCGTGCTCCCGAACGGCCGTCAGACCGGCATCGTCACCCGCGACGGCAAGGCCGCCTCCGCACCCCGTATCGACCCGGAGACCGGCGCGGTCACGGTCGACGGACAGCGGCTCACCGCACGCCCCGTCACCCCCTGACCCACCGTCCGCCTCAGGGAGCCGCTCATGACCGCCGACCCGAACTCCGCCACCCAGGCCTACCCGCCCCGCCCGCCCGCGCGCCCCCACGACAGCCCCGCCCGCTACCTCGTCCCCGCCCTCGTGGCCGCCGCCGTGGCCATCGGCCTGGGTGTCTACGGCAAGGTCCACGACCCGGCGGGCACCGCCTTCAACCTCGCCGGCTTCAGCAGCACGGGCGCGGTGAAGTCCTGGCTGGCGACGACCGCGTTCCTCTTCGCCCTCGTCCAGGTCGTCTCGGCCTTCATGGTCTACGGCAGGCTGCCGGGCCCGAGTTGGGCGCCGGCGCTGCACCGCTGGTCGGGGCGGATCGCGTTCCTGGTGGCGGTGCCGGTGGCCGTGCACTGCCTCTACGCGTTCGGGTACCAGACGTACTCGACACGCGTGATGTGGCATTCCGTCCTGGGGTGCGCGTTCTTCGGCGCCTTCAGTGCCAAGATGCTGCTGCTCCGCTCGGAGCGCCTGCCCGGCTGGCTGCTGCCGCTGGTCGGCGGACTGGTCTTCACCGCCCTCGCGCTGATCTGGCTGACGTCCGCCCTCTGGTTCTTCCGCACCGTCGGAGTGACGACATGACGACCACTTTCGGAGGGTCCACATGACCGACAGCTCGACGCGCCGCACGGTTCTCGTGACGGGTGCGGCCGCCGCGCTCACCGCGGGGTGCAGCAAGTACGGCGACGGCAACGACTCCTCGGGGTCGTCGTCCGTGAAGGCGTCCGGCGGGCAGGAGCTGGCGAAGACCGCCGACATCCCCGTCGGCGGCGGCAAGATCCTCAAGGACCGGAAGATCGTCGTCACGCAGCCGAAGAAGGACGAGTTCAAGGCCTTCTCGGCGATCTGCACCCACCAGGGCTGCACCGTCGGCACCGTCGCGAACGGCACCATCGACTGCCCGTGCCACGGGAGCAAGTACCGCATCGAGGACGGTTCCGTGGAGACGGGCCCGGCGCCGAAGCCGCTGCCCGCCGAGCAGATCAAGGTGGAGGGAAATTCGATCCGCCTGGCGTGAGCTGCCGCGTACGCTCCGGGCATGCCGTTCGAACACCTGGTCCGCGACCACACGATCTACGCCTGCGTGATGGGTTCACGCGCCTTCGGCCTGGCGACGGACGGCAGCGACACGGACCGCCGGGGCGTGTTCCTCGCCCCCACTCCCCTGTTCTGGCGCTTCGAGAAGCCGCCGACGCACATCGAGGGCCCGGCACAGGAGCAGTTCAGCTGGGAGCTGGAGCGGTTCTGCGAACTGGCCCTGCGCGCGAACCCCAACATCCTGGAGTGCCTCCACTCGCCCCTCGTCGAGCACGTCGACGCCACGGGCCGCGAACTCCTCGCCCTGCGCGGGGCGTTCCTCTCCCGCCGGGTCCACGAGACGTTCACGCGCTACGCGTTGGGCCAGCGCAGGAAGCTGGAGGCGGACATCCGTGTGCACGGCGCCCCGCGCTGGAAGCACGCGATGCATCTCCTCCGCCTCCTGATGAGCGCCCGCGACCTGCTCCGCACGGGCACCCTGACGATCGACGTCGGAGACCGACGCGCCCCGCTCCTCGCGGTGAAACGCGGCGAGGTCCCCTGGCCGGAGGTCGAGTCCTGGATGACCCGTCTGGCCACGGAGACGGACGCGGCGGCCACGGCCTCCCCCCTCCCGGCGGAACCGGACCGGGCCCGCGTGGAGGAGTTCCTGCTCCGGGTCCGCCGCGCGTCAGCCCTCCAGCCGGACCCGTACGACGAAGTCATGCAGGGCGTCGTACGCAGTCGGGGCGTCCGGCAGGGCTGACGCCCCCTGTGCCTCGTCCAGCTCGCCGTGCAGGCCCTCCACATCGGCTTGCACGCGCGCGTGGTCGACGTCGGCGCCGCCGTGCTCCCGCTCGGCCTTCGCCTCGATCAGCTCCGTGACGTACGGCGGAGCCTCGACCAGCCCGAGAAGCGTGGGCAGATGGGCCTGCACCTCGCCGCCGCGCATCAGATGGATGCCGGTGAGCAGCGCGCGGAACGTGTAGAGCAGCGGCTTGAGTTCGCCGGTCTTCTCGAACAGCCGCCACTGGGTCACCGCGAACCCCCGGTAGTGGTGGGCGTGGTGGGTGGTGAGCACGTCCGGTGCGAGCGCGGCCAGCTCCTGATGGGCGTCGGTGGTGTGCACGACGAGCGGGGAGAGCAGCTGCTCCAGCACATAGCCGTTGCGCCGCAGCATCAGCCGTACGAACTTGCGCAGGTCGTGGGTGACGAGGTCCATCTCGACGCCGTCCCGCAGCCACATCCGCGACCGTGTCTCGTCCGGCTCGCGCAGACCGACCAGTTCGGCGGCCGGCAGCAGGTGCACCCCCCGGAGGTCGACGTCCGAGTCACGGGACGGGAAGCCGTAGAGGTGGGCGCCGGAGACGGTGGCGAAGAGCAGCGGGTCGGGCTGCTCCGCCACCACCGGCCTGAGGTCGATGTCCAGGGCGTCGATCATCCCTCAAGCATCCCAAAGCCCCCCGAGCCCCATCAGCTCCCCCCGGTACTCGATCCGCTCAGCCCACTCCTCGGGCCAGGCGTCCGCCCCGAGGTGCGCCCCGGCGAACGCCCCCGCGAGACAGGCGATCGAGTCCGAGTCGCCGGACGTGCAGGCGGCCCGGCGCACCGCGGTCACCGGTTCCTCGACGAACAGGAGGAAGCACAACAGGCCTGTCGCCATGGCCTCTTCGGCGATCCAGCCCGCGCCGGTGGCCAGGCACGGGTCGGTCTCCGGGGAGACGGTCCGTACCGCGTTCTCCAGTCGCCCGAGGATCTCCAGGCACTCGTCCCAGCCGCGCGCGATGAAGTGCTCGGGCGAGGGGTCCTGGCTCCGGGTCCACAGGTCGCCGAGCCAGCGCTCGTGGTACCGGGTGCGGTTCTCGACGGCGTACGACCGCAGCAGCCCGACCAGTCCGGTCGGTTCCGCCCCCTGCGCGAGCAGCCGTACGGCGTGTGCGGTGAGGTCGGACGCGGCGAGGGCGGTCGGGTGGCCGTGGGTCAGCGCGGACTGCAACTGGGCGGCGCCGGACCGCTGTTCGTCGTCCAGACCGGGGACGAGTCCGATCGGCGCGACGCGCATGTTGGCGCCGCAGCCCTTCGAACCGATCTGGCTGGCGTCCTGCCAGGGACGGCCCTCCTCCTTCAGCAGGTTGCAGGCGACGAGGCAGGTCCGCCCGGGGGCACGGTTGTTGTCCGGTGACTGGTACCAGTCCACGAACTCCTCCCGTACCGGGCGCTCCATCCGCCTGGGTCCAAGCAACCCCTGTTCCATGGCAGTTCGCAGCCCCCGTCCCAACGCGAGGGTCATCTGCGTGTCGTCGGTGACGATCGCGGGCCTCGGCAGCTCCATCTCCCGCCAGGGACCGCACTTGGCGAGGATGTCGGGCACGGCGTGGAACTCGGTCGGGAAGCCCAGCGCGTCCCCGAGCGCGAGACCTGTCAACGCCCCTGTGGCGGCACCCTTGTCGGCGGCGGTCGAGGTCATGCGGAAGGTCCTTCCCGGGTCGGCCGGAGCAGTGGTGGATACAGGGTGGTGGCGGAGCCGGCGCGGTACAGCGCGGCCGGTTTGCCGCGACCGCCCGTCAACTTGGCCGCGCCCGGCACCGGTTCGACGAAGCCCGGCGTCGCGAGCACCTTGCGGCGGAAGTTGGGCCGGTCCAACTCCACGCCCCACACGGTCTCGTAGACCTGGTGCAGCTCGCCGAGCGTGAACTCCGGCGGGCAGAACGCGGTGGCGAGGCAGCTGTACTCCAGCTTGGCGCCCAACCGTTCGTGCGCGTCGGCCAGGATCCGGTCGTGGTCGAAGGCGAGCGGCCCGAGCGCGTCGTACGGCAGCCAGCGGGCCTGTGCCGCGTCGCTGCCCGCTCGGGGTTCGGGAGGGTCGGGCAGCAGGGCGGCGAAGGCGACGGTGACGACCCGCATGCGGGGGTCGCGGTCGGGTTCGCTGTAGGTGCGCAGTTGTTCCAGGTGCAGCCCGGAGACGTCCGACAGGCCGGTCTCCTCGGCGAGTTCACGCCGGGCGGCCGTCTCCGCGGACTCGTCCGGCGCCACGAAGCCGCCCGGCAGCGCCCAGTGCCCGGCGTACGGCTCCTGGCCGCGCTCGACGAGCAGCACATGCAGGGCGCCGGCGCGGATCGTGAGGACGGCGAGGTCGGCGGTGACGGCGAAAGGTTCGAAGGCGTACTTGTCGTAGCCCGGTGTTGTGGTCATGAGCAACCACCCCCCTTAATGGTCAGCTTGACCATAAAGAGTGAGTACGGTCCGGCACAACCCCCGCACCCGAGAAAAACGGCGACAACGGAAACGGCCGGCCCCGGAGAATCCGGAACCGGCCGTCACGAGCGAGCCGTGGGCAGGCAGGGCCTAGAGGTCGACTTCCTGCATCAGCATGCCGACCTCGGTGTTCGACAGACGGCGCAGCCAGCCCGACTTCTGGTCGCCCAGGGTGATCGGGCCGAAGGAGACCCGGACCAGCTTGTCGACCGGGAAGCCGGCCTCCGCGAGCATGCGGCGGACGATGTGCTTGCGGCCCTCGTGGAGGGTCACCTCGACCAGGTAGTTCTTGCCGGTCTGCTCGACGACACGGAAGTGGTCCGCTCGCGCGTACCCGTCCTCCAGCTGGATGCCGTCCTTGAGCTGCTTGCCCAGGTCCCGCGGGATCGGGCCCACGATGTGCGCGAGGTAGGTCTTCTTCACGCCGTACTTGGGGTGGGTCAGCCGGTGCGCCAGCTCGCCGTGGTTGGTGAGCAGGATCACACCCTCGGTCTCGGTGTCGAGCCGCCCGACGTGGAAGAGGCGCGTCTCGCGGTTGGTGACGTAGTCGCCGAGGCACTGCCGGCCCTCGGGGTCCTCCATCGTCGCGACGACACCGGCGGGCTTGTTCAGCGAGAAGAACTGGTACGACTGGGTCGCCACCGTCAGCCCGTCGACCTTGATCTCGTCGTGCTCGGGGTCGACGCGCAGCCCCTGCTCGATCACGATCTCGCCGTTGACCTCGACGCGGGACTGCTCGATCAGCTCCTCGCAGGAGCGCCGGGAGCCGTAGCCCGCGCGCGCGAGGACCTTCTGGAGGCGCTCGCCCTCCTGCTCGGCGCCCGGGAAGGTCTTGGGCGGCTTGATGTCCTTCTTGCCCGCGTACCGCTCCCGGTTGCGCTCCTCGGCCCGCGCGTCGTACTCGCGCGAGGTCGCCGGCGCCCAGCGTCCGCGCCCGGTGCCCTGGCCCTGCTTGGGGCCGCCCTTGGCACCGCCGCGCGCGGCGGCACCGCGCCCCGACTTGGGGCCTTCGTGGGATCCCGTGGGGCCTACGTCGTAGCGGCGCTCCTCGGGACGGGGCTTGCCTGCGCGCTTCGGCTTGTCGTCGCGCCCGCCCGCGCCCCTCGGCTGGGAGCCGCCCCCGCCGGATCCCCGGGAGTTGCCGCCCGCGCCGGAACCGCGGGGGTTGCCGCCCCCACCGGTCCCCCGGGGGTTGCCGCGTCCGCCGCCGCTGTTCCTGCCACTGCCACTGCCACTGCTTCGCATCAAAGTTCCGTCGTCGTCGTGTCGTCTGCATCTGCATCCGGTGCATCCGGATCGAACGACGGGACCCCTTCCAGCGTCTCCGCCTCGATCGCCTCAGCCTCAGGGAGGAAGGGCGCGAGCTCCGGGAGCTCGTCCAGGCCTCGCAGGCCCATCCGCTCCAGAAAGTAGTTCGTCGTCACGTACAGGATCGCACCTGTTTCGGGTTCCGTGCCCGCCTCCTCGACGAGACCGCGCTGCAACAGGGTGCGCATCACGCCGTCGCAGTTGACTCCGCGGACCATCGAGACCCGGCTGCGGCTGACCGGCTGGCGGTACGCGACGACCGCCAGGGTCTCCAGCGCCGCCTGGGTGAGCCGGGCCTGCTGGCCGTCCAGGACGAAGCCCTCGACGGCCGGCGCGAACGCGGGCCGGGAGTAGAACCGCCAGCCGCCCGCGATCAGCCGCAGCTCGAAACCGCGCCCCTGGACGGTGTACTCGTCGGCCAGCTCGCGCAGCGCGTCCGCGATCCGGCGTCTGGGCCGCTGGAGTATTTTCGCGAGGTGTTCCTCGGTCGCGGGCTCGTCCACGACCATGAGGACGGCCTCCAGGGCGGGCTTGAGGTCGAGCTCGGCGACGCCGGACGGGCTCGCCGGTACGCCCGTGGTCTCCTCGCTCACGCCGACTCCTCCTTGGTCTCCGTGACCGGCTCGGGCGGCCGGTCGAACTCGTCCGTGACCACGGGCTCGCCCTCCCCCTCCCCACCGGTCCAGCGCACGATGAGATCCCCGAGCGCGGTCTCCTGGTCCAGCGCGACGGCCTTCTCCCGGTACAGCTCCAGCAGCGCCAGGAACCTCGCCACGACGGTGAGGGTGTCGTCGGTGTCGTCGACGAGCACGCTGAAGCTGGCCTCGCCGAGCTCCCGCAGCCGCGCGACGACGATCCCGGCCTGCTCCTGCACGCTGACGAGCGGCGCGTGGATGTGGTCGACGTACACCTGCGGCTTGGGCCTGGGCTGCATCGCCTTCACGGCGAGCCTGGCGAAGCCCTCGGGCCCGATGCGGATGACGACCTCGGGCAGCAGCTCGGCGTGGTGCGGTTCGAGGCCGACGGTCCGGGGGTAGCGCCGGGCCTCCTCGTCGAGCCGCCGGTTGAAGATGTCGGCGATCTGCTTGTACGCCCGGTACTGGAGCAACCGCGCGAACAGCAGGTCGCGGGCCTCCAGCAGCGCGAGATCGGCCTCGTCCTCGACCTCGGCGGCGGGCAGCAGCCGCGCCGCCTTCAGATCCAGCAGGGTCGCCGCGACGACGAGGAACTCGGTCGTCTGGTCAAGATCCCAGTCGGGCCCCATCGCCCTGATGTGCGCCATGAACTCGTCGGTGACCTTGGACAGCGCCACCTCGGTCACATCGAGCTTGTGCTTCGAGATCAGCTGGAGAAGAAGATCGAAGGGCCCCTCGAAGTTCGCGAGCCGAACCTTGAAGACCCCGTCATCGGCGTCATCGGCCTCCGCAACAGCCGCCCCGGCAGCCCCGATGAGCTCCTCGACAGCCCCCACGGGCTCTGCTACGACGGCCTCGGGCTCCGGCTCCGCCACGGCGACCGGCGCCTCGGGCCCGGGAGCCGCGCCCGGTCCCTTGCCCAGCGCACGCCGACGGCCGGCAGGTGCGCCGGGGACGGGAGCGTCGTTCGAGGTCATGGCCCCCGCAGGCTACCGCTACCGTCCGCGAAGCCGGCGGACGAGAATGCTCGCGTCCCCGCGGGACTCCAGATCGGCCAGGACGACGGCGACCGCCTCCCGCACGATGCGGCCGCGGTCGACCGCGAGGCCGTGCTCGCCCCGGAGCATCAGCCGGGCGTGCTCCAGGTCGATCAGTTCCTCGGCGGAGACGTACACGGTGATCTTCTCGTCGTGCCGCTCCCGCCCGCTGGGGCGCCGCTGGGCCTGCGCCCGCTGGCGCTGCTTGCGGGGCTGGGCAGAACCTTCCTGCGCGTCCTGACGCCGCCCCGAGCCGTCCCCGGCGCGGCTACGGGATTCCCCGCCGTCCGCGTCCGCCGCGACGTGCTCGGCGCCCTCGCCGTCACCGCCCTGGGCGGGTACGGAGTGCGGGGCGTCCTCCCCGGCGGCGGGATCGCTCTCCCCCGCCGGAGCCGGCACCCTGGCCTCGCCGTTGGCCGGGCGCCTGGGGCTGGATGACTGGAGCGCCATCCCCCCTGTCGTACGGAACAGTTCGTCGGCCCCCGGCAGACTCACTCGGCGTGACACCGGGCGAGCACCTCCCTGGCGAGCTGGCGATAGGCGGCGGCACCGACGGAGTTGGAGGCGTACGTGGTGATCGGCTCACCGGCGACCGTGGTCTCCGGGAAGCGCACCGTGCGCCCGATGACCGTGTGGTAGACGTGGTCGTCGAACGCCTCGACCACGCGCGCGAGCACCTCACGGCTGTGCACGGTGCGGGAGTCGTACATCGTGGCGAGGATCCCGTCGAGCTCCAACTCGGGGTTGAGGCGCTCCTGGACCTTCTCGATGGTCTCCGTCAGCAGGGCGACACCGCGCAGCGCGAAGAACTCGCACTCCAGCGGCACGATCACCTTGTGAGCCGCCGTCAGGGCGTTCACGGTGAGCAGGCCGAGGGAGGGCTGGCAGTCGATCACGATGTAGTCGTAGTCGGCCATCAGCGGCTTCAACGCCCGTTGCAGCGTGGACTCGCGCGCGACCTCGCTCACCAACTGCACTTCCGCAGCCGACAAGTCGATGTTGCTGGGCAGCAAGTCCATGTTCGGGACAGCTGTCTTGAGCAGTACCTCGTCGGCCGACATGCCCCGCTCCATGAGCAGGTTGTAGACGGTGAGGTCCAACTCCATGGGATTGACGCCCAGTCCGACCGACAGCGCGCCCTGCGGGTCGAAGTCGACGAGCAGTACACGCCGGCCGTACTCCGCGAGCGCGGCACCCAGGTTGATGGTCGACGTGGTCTTGCCGACGCCGCCCTTCTGGTTGCACATCGCGATGATCGTCGCGGGGCCGTGACTGGTCAGCGGGCCCGGGATCGGGAAGTAGGGCAGCGGGCGTCCGGTCGGGCCCACGCGCTCGCGGCGCTGGCGGGCAGCGTCGGGCGCGAGTGTGGCCGCGTACTCGGGATCGGGCTCGTACTCGGCGTCGGGGTCGTAGAAGTGCCCGTCGGGCAGTTCGTCGTAGTCGGCGAAATGGTTGTGGGGCGCGCCCCTTCCGTCGCCGGCCATGGCGTTCACGTGATGGCCATCCATGCTCTGGTGTGCTGGCTGGGTCACCCCTGGCTTGTGGTGACCCTGGTGGGCTGCGAAGGTGCGCACCGCAACGGAGCCGACAGCCTCGAACCCCGCGGGCTCCTGGCCCCTTGCAGGCATTCCTGGTTGACCACCCCCGGGAGAAAATGTCGACTCATTCACAAGTCGTCTTACCTCCTTGGTGACCAGGGAACTTCTCGATAGGTCAGCGTGGCACCATGCCGACGGTTGGCGACTCTATGGCGTGTCGGGTGTTCGCAGCAACACAATCCGCCGGACCCGGCCCGATGTGTCGGCAATGAAACATCCCTCTGTCAAGGGCGTACGGCCGTCGCACGGCAGGTTTCACCGGTGCACGAATCGGTTCAAGGGTTACGTTCGGCGCGAGTTGACCGAGTGCCGCAAAGTGACCATACACACATCCGGCCGGACCTTGTCGGGCAAGGTCCGGCCAGGCGTGCGGTGTTGACGACCTGTGTTGACGTATCGCCTTTTACCGAACGGTGACTTAGTCGACAGGGTCAGCCGAGCAGCGATTCCAGCTCGACGTGCTCCAGTCCGTGCGCCTCGGCGACCTCGCGGTAAGTCACCTTGCCGTCATGGGTGTTGAGACCCTTGGCGAGAGCAGGATCACGTCGCAGCGCGTCGGCCCAGCCGCGGTTGGCGAGCTCCACGATGTACGGGAGCGTCGCGTTGGTGAGCGCGTAGGTCGACGTGTTGGGCACCGCGCCGGGCATGTTGGCGACGCAGTAGAAGACCGAGTTGTGGACCGGGAAGGTCGGCTCGGCGTGCGTGGTCGGACGCGAGTCCTCGAAGCAGCCGCCCTGGTCGATCGCGATGTCGACAAGAACACTTCCGGGCTTCATCCGCGACACGAGTTCGTTGGTGACCAGCTTCGGCGCCTTGGCGCCCGGGATGAGCACCGCGCCGATGACGAGGTCGGCGTCCAGGACGGCCTTCTCCAGCTCGAAGGCGTTGGACATGATCGCCCGGACCTTGGTGCCGAAGACCCTGTCGGCCTCGCGGAGCTTGTTGATGTCGCGGTCGAGCAGCGTGACGTGGAAGCCCATGCCGACGGCGATCTGGGTGGCGTTCCAGCCGGAGACCCCGCCGCCGATGACGACGGCGCGCGCGGGCTGGGTGCCGGGGACGCCGCCGGGGAGGACACCGCGGCCGCCGACCGAGCGCATCAGGTGGTAGGCGCCGACCTGCGGGGCCAGCCGGCCCGCGACCTCGGACATCGGGGCGAGCAACGGCAGGGCGCGGCCCGGCAGTTCGACCGTCTCGTAGGCGATCGCCGTGGTGCCGGACGCGACGAGGGCGTCGGTGCACTCCTTGGAGGCGGCGAGGTGCAGGTAGGTGAAGAGCGTCTGGTCCTTGCGGAGGCGGTGGTACTCCTCGGCGATGGGCTCCTTGACCTTGAGCAGCAGGTCGGTGGTGGCCCAGACCTCGTCGGCGGTGGCCAGGATCCGCGCACCGGCCGAGACGTACTCGTCGTCCGAGATCGAGGAGCCGACGCCGGCGTTCTGCTCGATGAAGACCTGGTGGCCGTGGCGCACCAGCTCGTGCACGCCGGCGGGGGTGATGGCCACCCGGAACTCGTTGTTCTTGACCTCGCGGGGGATGCCGACCTTCACGTCGATCACGGTCCTTGGCTCAGAGGGTGTGGGGCAATACATCTCATACCCGGGCATGACGGAGCACACCAGGAGACCGCAGGAGAAGGTGCGGCAGAGCCAGTTTAATGAAGGTGTTCTCGGTGTCTAGCCTTTCAATGCATCAATCTTCTGCGGATGTACTACGGATTTCGCAGGCGTTAGCGTCTTGTTCCAGGGGTTCGGAGGCGGATTCCGGGGATTCGGCCTCCGTATCGCCCTCCTCGAGCTCCTCTCCGAGCATCCGCTCGGCGGTCCCCCGGTGCAGCGCGGCGGACGCCGGGTCGCCGAGCCGGTCGAGGGTGTCGGCCAGCCGCAGCTGGAGCGCCGCCTGGAGCCGTACGTCCTCCGCGCGGCGCGCCCACTCGACGGCCTCGTGGCAGGTGGCGAGGGATTCCTCGGGGCGGCCCGCGTACTCCTGGACCCGCGCCAGCTCGCTCAACGCCCGTGCCTGGGCGGGGACATCGCCGTTCTTGCGGTGCCCGGCGACGGCGGCCCGCCAGTTCCTGAGCGCCTCGCCGTAGCGGCCCGCGTAGGTGTGCGCGGCGGCGATCCGGCCGTAGAGCCGGGCGGCGTCCGCGCGCTCGTCCCGCGCCTGCCGCTGGGCGAGCGCGCGGCCGAACCAGTCGGCGGCCCGGTCGTAGTCGCCGAGCTCCTGGTGCGCGCCGCCTACGGATTCCATCGCGCGGCCGGTCGCATACGGGTCATTTGCTTCGCGTCCGGCGTCCAGCGCGGCCCGGTAGCGCGCCAGTGCCTCGGTCGTGCGGCCGGTCTGCGCGTCCAGATCGGCGAGGTTGAGCAGCGCGGCGGCCTTCTCGCGGGGCAGGTTCCGCCGCTCGGCCACGTCCAGGACGAGCCGGTGGATGCCGTACAGCTCGGGGGCCGCGGCCTGGGTGCCGACGTGGGCGACCATCGCCCGCACCAGCTGGGACATCAGCCGTCGGGCGAGGGTGTCGAGCTCCCCGTCGGCGACCGCGAGGCGGGCGGAGGCGAGCAGGGCGGGCTGGCGGACGTGGAGCCAGTCGGCGGCGGCCCGGGGGGTCGGGAAGCGCAGCGCGCGGGGCGTCCCGAGGAGTTTCTCGCGGGCCTGCGGGCTGTCCGTCTCGGTGATGGCACGGCAGGACTGCAACAGCCGTACGGTGCGCTCCAGCATGCGGGCGCGGGCCAGCTGGAGTTCGGCCGGGCGGTCCTGGGCCTCGGCGAGGGCGTACAGGAGCGGCTGGAGGCAGCCGGGGACCTCGTACTGCGGGAGCGGCGAGTCCAGGGCCCGCAGCAGACCGGCGTCGACGAAGTCGTCCAGGGTGGTGCGGGCGCCGTTGACGGAGCAGCCGGCGAGCGCGGAGGCGGTCTGCGGATCGACCAGGCCGGCCGGGGCCAGGGAGAGCAGTCGCAGTATCCGGGCGGCGGGGCTCGGCAGGGAGCCGTAGACGAGCCGGAAGACGCGGCTGAGGGGGGTGCCCTCGTCGGTCTCGGTGTGCAGGTGCTTGGCGAGGTCGGCGACGGCGGCCTGCGGGCGGGCGGCGAGCCAGCCGCCGGCCAGGGTCAGCGCGGCGGGCTGGGCCTGGCACACCTCGACGAGGCCCTCGGCGGCGACCGGGTCGACGGTGATGCGGACCGCGCCGGTGTAGCGGGTGAGGAGTTCCAGTGCGGACTTGGTGTCGAGGCCGCCCAGGGTGCAGGGGCGGACGTCGGCGATGCCGGTGAGCGGGCCGCCGGAGACGGCGACGACCAGGCAGTCCGGGGAGTCCGGGAGCAGCGCGTCGACCTGTTCGGCGTCGACCGCGTCGTCCAGCAGGAGCAGCACCCGGCGGTCGGTGAGGGCTTCGCGCAGGATGTCCGAGAGATCGTCCTCGGAGGCGCCGGCCGGGGTCGGCAGCTCCAGCGCGGTGAGGAGTTCACGGGCGGTGCGCTCGGTGGGGACGGGGGTGCCGTCGGGCTCGCTGAGCCGGGCCCGGAGCACCCCGCCTTCGTAACGGTCAGCGACCTGCCGGGCGAGTTCCCCGGCGAGCGCGCTGCGGCCCGAGCCGGGCTTGCCCGCGATGAGCAGGACCCGGGCGCGGGGCGCCTTGCGGCCGGCGATGGTGTCCAGGCCCGCGCGCTCGATGTCGGCGCGCAGTTCCTTCAACTCTCTTGCGCGGCCCAGGAATTGGCCCTCGGTAGAAGTGTCCTCGGACAGCTTCACGCCGCCGGTGTCCACCGCCTGATCCGTCACGGGCCACACTCCCGTCCCACTGCACGCGCATAGCCCGCCGGGACTCCGGATCGGGTGCTTCCAGAGCCTAGTTCACGCTCTGCGACGAACCGTGCGGAGCGCGGCGGGCACGTCCCTCGATCGGATCAGCCGATCGTCACACCGGAGGACGCATGGGGACGCGAAAAGGATGAGGGGTGGGTGACGCGGGGCGAGGTGCGGGGTTCGGCTCGCGTGGCTTCAGGACTCGAAGGGACGCGCGGGCCACGGCGCCTCGGCCGGGCGCAGCGCGTCGAGGCCCTCGCCGTGCCGGGCGGCGACCAGGGAGAGGACGCCGACGACGAGGCAGTTGTTGTGCAGTTCGCCGGCGAGGACCCCGCGGACCAGGTCGTCGACGGACACACGCGCGTGCTCCATGTCGGCCTCCTCGTCCTCGACCTCGAAGCGCTGCCCGTCGGCCTCGGACAGGTTCCGGGCCAGGAAGATGCGGATGGCCTCGTCGCAGCCGCCGGGCGTGGTGTAGACGTCGGTCAGCACCCGCCAGTCCTCGGCCTTGACGTGCGCCTCCTCGTACAGCTCGCGCTGGGCGGCGTGCAGCGGGTTCTCACCAGGGATGTCGAGCAGTCCGGCCGGGATCTCCCACAGCTTCTGCCGCACGGGGTGGCGGTACTGCCGGATCACCAGCACCCGGTCCTCCTCGTCGAGGGCGAGGACGGCCACGGAGCCGGGGTGGACCTGGTAGTCGCGGTGCACGACCGCGCCGCCGGGCATGACCACGTCGTCGGTGCGCACGGAGGTCTTGTTGCCGACGAAGGGGGTCGCGGTCGCCCGGATCTCCCACTCCTCGGGGGTGTCCTTGATCGTCATGCGCTGTCCCTCCACACGTACACGAAACACGTTCCCGAGAACACACGTTCACGGACGTCGCCTGAAAAACGGCCGGGGTGCACACCTCTTGAAGGCGCGCACCCCGGTCACCGTACAACCCTCGTACTACTCGCCCGTCTTGCGTGCCACGGCCGCCTTGACCAGGCCCGCGAAGAGCGGGTGCGGCCGGGTCGGGCGGGAACGCAGCTCGGGGTGGGCCTGCGTCGCGACGAGGTAGGGGTGCGCCTCGCGCGGGTACTCCACGTACTCCACGAGCTTGCCGTCCGGGGACGTGCCGGAGAACTGGAGCCCGGCCTTCTTCTCCAGCTCGGCGCGGTAGGCGTTGTTGACCTCGTAGCGGTGGCGGTGCCGCTCCTCGACGTACTCCTTGCCGTCGTAGACCTCGCGCACGATGGAGCCCTCGGCGAGCTTGGCGGGGTACATGCCCAGGCGCATGGTGCCGCCCATGTCACCCTCGCCGGCGACGATGTCGAGCTGCTCGGCCATCGTGGAGATGACCGGGTGGCCGGTGGCCGCGTCGAACTCGGTGGAGTTGGCGTCCGCGATGCCGGCGAGGTTGCGCGCGGCCTCGATCACGATGCACTGGAGGCCCAGGCAGAGGCCGAGCAGCGGGATCTTGTGCTCGCGGGCGTACTGGATGGCGCCGACCTTGCCGGACACCCCGCGGTCGCCGAAGCCGCCGGGGATGCAGATCGCGTCCACGTCGGCGAGCTGCTTGGCGGCGCCGGCCGGGGTCTTGCAGTCGTCCGAGGTGACCCACTTGATCTTCACACGGGCCTTGTTGGCGAACCCGCCGGCGCGCAGCGCCTCGGTGACCGAGAGGTAGGCGTCGGGCAGGTCGATGTACTTGCCGACCAGCGCGAGGTTGATCTCGTGCAGCGGGTTGTGGACGCGGTCGAGCAGGTCGTCCCAGGTCCGCCAGTCCACATCACGGAACGGCAGGTCCAGCTTGCGGACGACGTAGGCGTCCAGGCCCTCGCTGTGCACGGTCTTCGGGATGTCGTAGATGGAGCGGGCGTCGGGGCAGGCCACGACGGCGGCCTCGTCGACGTCGCACATCAGCGAGATCTTGCGCTTGATCGCGGTCGGCACCTCGCGGTCGGAGCGCAGCACGATGGCGTCCGGCTGGATACCGATGTTGCGCAGGGCGGCGACCGAGTGCTGGGTCGGCTTCGTCTTCAGCTCTCCCGAGGGGCCGATGTACGGGAGGAGGGAGATGTGCACCACGAACACGTTGTCCCGGCCGACCTCGTGGCGGACCTGGCGGACCGTCTCCAGGAAGGGCAGCGACTCGATGTCGCCGACCGTGCCGCCGACCTCGGTGATGACGACGTCGACCTCGTCGGTCGCCATGCGCCGGATGCGGTGCTTGATCTCGTTGGTGATGTGCGGGATGACCTGCACGGTGTCGCCCAGGTACTCGCCGCGCCGCTCCTTGGCGATCACCGTCGAGTAGACCTGGCCTGTAGTGACATTGGCACTGCCGTCCAAGTCGCGGTCCAGGAAGCGCTCGTAGTGTCCGATGTCGAGGTCCGTCTCGGCACCGTCGTTGGTGACGAACACCTCACCGTGCTGGAAGGGGTTCATCGTGCCGGGGTCGACGTTCAGATACGGGTCGAGCTTCTGCATCACGACGCGCAGGCCCCGCGCCTTGAGGAGCATTCCCAGGCTGGAGGCGGTGAGGCCCTTGCCGAGCGAGGAGGCGACACCCCCGGTGACGAAGATGTGCTTGGTCGTCGTGGATTTGGGCGGCATGGCCAAGAGGGGGCTCCCGTGGTCGCGGTTCGAAGTGCGGTCGGGGGTTTTGTGCCCACCGGTCCACGGGCTACCAGGGTATCAGCGCCCGGACGAGATGGCTTCCGGCCACGCTCCGCAGCCACCTCGACACACACAGGGCCGCCGTCGACACAGACGCGCCCTGGTTACCTGGTTCTCACCGGTTGCTCACCCGTTCGGCCCAGGTCCGTTGGCGAGAGCGGCACACAGATCATCTACGTGCGTCGTATCCTGCTCGGACACTCGCTGCCGAGCCGGTCCGGAACACGGCACCACCCCCGCCCGTATCTCCCGGAACAACGAGAGCTCGTCAGTTCGTTGAGCAACGACCCTCATTTGCTTCATGGCTCAACGACGCACTACAAACGATCCCTTGACCGCACACAGCGACCGCCCCTTTCGCATGGGGCGACGTGGCCGTTCGACTGGAGTTGCACGTGGCCGGGCGCATCGAAGATTACGCACTCATCGGAGACATGCAGACCGCTGCCCTGGTCTGCCGGGACGGCACGGTGGACTGGCTGTGCCTGCCCCGTTTCGACTCCCACGCCATCTTCGCCGGCCTGCTGGGCACCGAGGAACACGGCTTCTGGCGGCTGGGCCCGGCCCACGCCGCCGACGCGCAGCCGCCCACCGCGGCCCGGCGCGGCTACCGCGGCGACTCGCTGATCCTGGAGTCCGAGTGGGACACCCCGCGAGGCACGGTCCGCGTGACCGATTTCATGCCCCCTCGCGACGGCGCCCCCCAGCTGATCCGCATCGTGGAGGGCGTCTCCGGCCGCGTCCCGATGCGCTCGGCCCTCCGCATGCGTTTCTCCTACGGCCGGGTCGTCCCCTGGGTGCACAAGCACGAGGGCCGCACGGTCGCCGTCGCGGGCCCCGACTCCGTGTGGTTCGACACAGACTGCGAGACCTACGGAAAGTCCCTGACGACGTACTCGGACTTCACCGTCGCCCCCGGTGACCGCATCGCGTTCACCATCTCCTGGGAGCCCTCGCACAAGCAGCCGCCGCCGCTCCCCGAGCCGGAGCAGTCGCTGGAGGCCACCGAGGACTTCTGGCGCGACTGGGTCGAGCAGTGCACGTACCACGGCCCCTACCGCGAGGCCGTGGTCCGCTCCCTGATCACGCTGAAGGCCCTGACGTACGCCCCGACGGGCGGCATCGTCGCCGCGCCCACCACCTCCCTCCCGGAGGAGATCGGCGGCGTCCGCAACTGGGACTACCGCTACACCTGGCTCCGCGACGCGGCCATCACCCTCTCCTCGCTGCTGCGCACCGGCTACCGCGAGGAGGCCCGCGCCTGGCGCGAGTGGCTGCTGCGCGCCGTCGCGGGAGACCCGGAGAACCTCCAGATCATGTACGGCATCGCCGGCGAGCGCGAGCTGGGCGAGGCGGAGCTGGACTGGCTGCCGGGCTACGAGAACTCGGGCCCGGTCCGGGTCGGCAACGGCGCCGCGCACCAGCTCCAGCTGGACGTCTACGGCGAGGTCACCGAGGCCCTGCACCTGGCCCACATGACGGGCCTGGCCCGCAACGACTACGCCTCCCTGCTCCAGCTGAAGCTGATCCGCTACCTGGAGAAGCACTGGGACGAGCCGGACGAGGGCATCTGGGAGGTGCGCGGCCCGCGCCGCCACTTCGTGCACTCGAAGGTGATGGCCTGGGTCGCGGTCGACCGCACGATCAAGCTGATCGAGTCGGGCGACGCGGACGGCCCGCTGGAGAAGTGGCGCGAGCTGCGCGACGACATCCACCGGGACGTGTGCGAGCGCGGCTACGACAAGGAGCGCAACACCTTCACACAGTCGTACGGCTCGAAGGAGCTGGACGCCTCGCTGCTGCTCATCCCGCAGATGGGCTTCCTGCCTCCGGACGACAAGCGCGTGATCGGCACCATCGAGGCGATCCAGCGGGAGCTGTCCACGCCGGACGGCTTCATCCTGCGCTACCCGACCTCGGGCACGGACGAGGGCGTCGACGGTCTCCCCGGCGACGAGGGCGCGTTCCTGGCCTGCTCGTTCTGGATGGCGGACGACCTCGCGATGATCGGCCGGGTCGACGAGGCCCGCAAGCTCTTCGAGAAGCTCCTGTCGCTCCGCAACGACCTGGGCCTCCTCGCCGAGGAGTGGGACCCGCGCCTGCAACGCCAGGTCGGCAACTTCCCGCAGGCCTTCAGCCACGTCCCCCTGATCGACACGGCCCTGCGCCTGACGGCCTCGGGGGCCTACGGCGGCTGACCGCGCCGAGCGCACGCCCCGGGCCCGAGATGTGCCCGGGGCGTTCCCGCAGGTACCGTCCGCTGCATGGACAGCCGTACGGACAGCACAGTCGCCGGCCAGGGCGCCGGCATCACCGTTCAACGGGCGCTGGAGCTGCCCGGGCTGCGCAGCGGGCTGCCGGAGATCCTGGCGGGCGCCGACCGCCTCCAGCGGACCGTGCGCTGGGTGCACGCGGGCGAGGTCCCGAACATCGCCTCCCTCCTCAAGGGCGGCGAACTCCTCCTGACCACGGGCTACGGCCTCGGCACGCGCCCCGCGGAGCAGCGCGCGTTCGTCCGCACCCTCGCCGAGCGTGGCATCGCGGCCCTGGTCGTCGAACTGGGTCCGCGCTTCACCCGCCTCCCCGCGACCTTGGTGGAGACGGCCCGGACGACCGGCCTCCCCCTCGTCCAGCTGCACCGCGAGGTGCCGTTCGTCGCGGTCACCGAGGAGATCCACACCGAGATCGTCAACGGCCACTACGCGCTGCTCCAGCAGGCCGAGGAGGTCCACCGACGCTGCACGGAGGCCCTGCTCGGCGGCGGCGGAATCCCCCAAGTCCTGGGCATCCTGGCCGACTTCAGCGGCAACCCGGTCTTCCTGGAGACCCCGGACGGCCAACTCCTGTACGCGGCGGGGTCGGGGCCCGAGGGCGCGGACCCGCTGGAGGTGTGGGAGGGCCTGCGCGGCCAGCACAAGGACGCCTCGCCGCCCGCCGGTTCGGTCCTGGTGGACGTGCCGGGGGGCGGTCCCGGTACGGGGTCGGTACGGGCGCGGATCGTGCTGCTTCCGGTACGGGCGCCGCTCGCGCCGGTGCACCGCATCGCCGCCGAACGGGCCGCGGGCAGCCTGGCCGTGGTCCTCATGCAGGCCCGCCAGGAAGAGGAGTTGGCCGCGCGCGGACGCGGCGACTTCCTCACCGACCTCGCCGAGGGCCGCATCGCCGCCGAGGACGCCCCGGCGCAGGCCCGCGTCCTGGGCTTCAAGCCCGGCACCAGCCCGCTGCTGCCGGTGGTCATGCGGCTCGGCGACGCCCTCGCCGCACCCGGCGGCGGCTGGGCGGTCCTGGCCCGCGCGGTCGCCGAGGAGCTGGCCTCGGTGGGAGTTCCGGTCCTGCTGGGCGTACGACCGGTCGAGGGCCGCGTCCCGCTCCTTCTCGGCCTGCGCTCGGAGTCGGAGCGGTCGGCGGTCGCGGACCGGGTGGCGGCCGCGCTGCGCGCGGGAGTCGAGCGCGCCGGAATGCAACGCCCGGGCGCGCAGCCGCCGATCGTGGTCGTCGGGGTGGCCGGCGGCTGGACGGCGGCGTCCGCGGGGCTGCGGCACGCGGCGGAGACGGCGACGGCGGCACAGGGCCTGTCCGACCGGCCCTGGTACGACGCACGGCGCCTCGACATCGAGCTGCTGCTGTGGCGGCTGCGCGACCACCCGGACCTCGCGGCCTTCGTGGACCGCGCGATCGGCCCGCTCCGGGACCACGACAACCGCTCCAAGCCGCCGCTGCTGCCCACCCTGGAAACGTACTTGGCGCACGCGGGCCGCAAGGCGGAGACCGCCCGCGAACTGCACCTCAACCGGCAGACCCTCTACAACCGGCTCGCCCGGATAGGGGAGTTGCTCGGCACCGACCTCGAAGACCCGCAGACGGTACTGGCGTTGAGCCTCGCGCTGCGCGCCCGCAGACTCGTCCCCTGAGGCGGCGCTCTCAGGTGAACGGCAGCGGCTGGGTCAACTCGTCGTAGACGCTGAGCACTTGGGCGACGGTCTCGTCCTCGGTGGGCCAACTGGCCGCCTGCCGGGCGCCCTTCTCCCGCAGCAGTTCCCGGCGTTCCGGGTCGCCCAGCAGGCGGGAGACGGCGTCGGCGAGGGCCTTCGCGTCGCCGTAGGGCACGAGTTCGGCGGCGTCGCCGACGAGTTCGGGGATGCCGCCGACGGCGGTCGCGACGAGCGGGACGCGGGCGTGCAGTGCCTCCTGGGCGATCACCGAGCGGGACTCCCAACTGCTGGGCAGGAGTGCCAGATCGGCGGCGGCGAGGATCTCGCTCGCGTCGTCGCGCCGCCCGAGAAGCCGGACCGGCAGTTCCTCGTCCTCGATGCGGCGCTGCAACTCGCCCCGCAGCGGCCCCTCCCCGGCGATCACGAGCAACGGCGCCGGATCGAGTCGGCACCAGCCGCGCGAGGCGTCCAGGAGGGTGTCGTAGCCGCGCTCCCGGTCGAGGGAGCCGACGGCGACGAGCAACGGGCGGGCGGTGGCGCCGAGTTCGGCCCGGAGCTTGGGGCTGAGCCGGTCGGGATCTTCGTGGTCCGGGGCGGCTCGACGCGGTCCGGGCAGGGCGACGGCGGCGAGGCGGGCGTCGCGGGCGCCGGTGCGCCGGGCCCGGTCGACGAGATCGGACGTAGTACCCAGCACCACCACGGCGGCCTTCACGACCCGCCGCTCCAGCAGCCGCAGCAGGTGCGCCCGGGCTCCCTCGACCTGGGTGCGGTTGTGCCATGTCACGACGAGCGGGGTGCGGCGACCGCTGAGGGCGAGGACGGCACGGAAGGAGGCGTGCAGCCCGTGCGCGTGCACCAGGTCGGCGTCCGCGCAGGCCGCCCGGAGCACGGCCACGGACGCCGGGTCGCTGCTGCGGGGCACGTGCACATGGTCGGCGCCGACGCCCGTGAAGTCGTAGAGGTGATCGGCCTCGACGGGGGCGCACACCGTCACGCGCACGCCCCGCGCGACGAGCCCGGAGGCCAGGGAGCGCACATGCGCGCTGCTCGCGGCGTTGCCTCCGCCGAGCACCTGCACGGTGCGCAGCGGCGACTGGCCGTGCGGTGAGTGGCTGCTCACGGGGGTCACGTGGCCGGGGCTCCTGGTTCGGCGACGGGCGGTCACGAAGAAAGTACAGAAGGATCGGGCGGAGGGGGTGTACCGCACGCTTCCTACGCGTTCCGACTCAAGGATGCCAGCACGTACGGGTGTTCCGGCAACGCCGGCGGGCATGGGGGCCGTGCCGAGGGGCAACAGGGGCACGGGTGTCACCCGTACGAGTGAGGAGGCGGCGCGTCCGGAACGGGCTCCCCGCCTCAGCTCGCCCGCGCCGGCTCGCTCACCCTGTCCCCGTACACCGCCGCGCCCACCACGGCGGCGGCAGGCGCGACCAGCCCCGCCCGCTCAGCTCACTGCCGGGGACGACCGGGCCCGCGTACAAAGTTCCGCTACCCGTCCGCCCGTGCCGTCGCCAGCAGCTCCTCCGCATGCGCCCGCGCCGTCTCCGAGTCCTCCTGGCCGGCGAGCATGCGGGACAACTCCCGTACACGCTCCTCGCCTTCGAGGACCTTCACACCGGAGCGGGTGACGGAGCCGTCGTTGGTCTTCTCCACCAGCAACTGCCGGTCGGCGAACGCGGCGACCTGGGGCAGGTGGGTGACGACGACGACCTGGGCGGTCTTGGCGAGCTTCGCGAGGCGGCGGCCGATCTCGACGGCCGCCTTGCCGCCGACGCCCGCGTCGACCTCGTCGAACAGATAGGTCGGGACGGGGTCGGTACCCGCGAACACGACCTCCACGGCGAGCATCACGCGGGACAGCTCACCGCCGGACGCGCCCTTGGCGATGGGCCGGGGCGGAGCGCCCGGGTGCGGGGCGAGGAGCAGTTCGACCTCGTCGACGCCCGACGGGCCGTAGGCGACCGCACGGCCGCCGACCTCGACGCCCTCCGGGTCCTCGGTCTGCCGGATCTCGAACGACACACGCGCGTGCGGCATCGCGAGGGACGCCAGCTCCGCGGTCACCGCCGCGGCGAAGCGCTCGGCGGCCTCCGTGCGGGCGTCGGTCAACGCCTGGGCGAGGCCGCCCAGTTCACCGCGCAGCGCGTCCCGCTCGGCGGTCAGCTCGTCGATGCGCTCGTCGTCACCGTCGAGTTCGGTCAGCCGCGAGGCGCCCTGTTCCGCGTACGCGAGCACAGCGGTGATGTCCTCGCCGTACTTCCGGGTGAGCGCGTTGAGGGCGGCCCGGCGTTCCTCGACGGCGGCCAGCCGCAGCGGATCGGCGTCCAGGTCGTCGGCGTATCCCGCCAACTCCCCCGCCACATCGCCGAGAAGGATGCCGATCTCACCGATCCGGTCGGTGAGCGAGGCGAGTTCGGAGTCGTGGGACCGGACGGCTTCCAGGGCCCGCTGCGCACCCGCGACGAGCGTCGCCGCGTCGATGCCCTCGGGGTCCTCCGGGTTACCGGCGAGCGCGGCATGGGCGGCCGTCGCCGCGGACGCCAACGCCTCGGCGTGACCGAGCCGTTCGGCCTCGGCGGCGAGTTCGACGTCCTCCCCGGGGCGCGGCTCGACGCCGGCGATCTCGTCGAGGCCGTAGCGCAACATGTCGGCTTCCTGGGCCCGTTCACGAGCGCGCGTGGTGATCTCGTCCAGCTCGACGGCGACGGCGCGCAGCCGTCGATACGCCTCGCCGTACTTGGCCAGCGGCCCGGTGACGGCGTCCCCGGCGTACCGGTCGAGCGCCTGCCGCTGCCGGGACTGCTTCAACAGCCCCTGCTGATCGGTCTGCCCGTGCACGGCGACGAGGTCGTCGGCCAGCTCGGCGAGCAGCCCCACCGGCACGGATCGCCCGCCCAGGTGCGCCCGGGACCGCCCCTCGGCGGAAACGGTACGGCTGATGAGCAGCGTCCCGTCGTCCAGCTCGGCACCGGCCTCCTCGGCACGCAGGACGGCCGAGGCTCCCGGAGGCACGGAGATCCGCCCCTCCACGACCGCGTTCTTCGCCCCGATCCGCACCAGCGCCGGGTCCGCCCGCCCTCCGAGCAGCAGCCCGAGACTGGTGACGACCATGGTCTTGCCCGCACCGGTCTCACCCGTGACAGCGGTGAATCCCGGCGACAGCTCGACGACAGCGTCGTCGATGACTCCGAGCGACCGTATCCGCATCTCCTCCAACACGGACACGACCTTACGAGGTCGGGGGCCGCCTGTGCGACGCCCCCCACCTCACGAGTGAGAACGCCCAGGTAGACGAATGCACACAGGCCCCCCATGTCACCCACCTGAGTGGACAGACCCTTCTTTTAGGGGCGCGAGGCAGTGTCGATGTGCGGCTCCGCCGCGCGAGCGCGACAAGCCCTCACCGACCGGCACCTTACTGAGGAGCCCCACGCCACCCCGAAACAGGCAGGGCGAACTTCGCGACGAGCCGGTCCGTGAACGACGCATGATGCAGCCGGGCAAGCCGCACGGGCACGGCACCTCGCCGAACCTCGACGCGAGCCCCGGGAGGCAGTTCGACGGTCCGCCGCCCGTCGCACCACAGGACCCCCGGCGGGATGTGCGGCAGCACCTCGACGGCGAGCACGGAGTCCGGCGAGGTGACCAACGGCTTGGCGAACAACGCGTGCGCGCTGATCGGCACCATCAGCAACGCCTCGACCTCGGGCCACACCACAGGACCGCCGGCGGAGAAGGCGTACGCCGTGGACCCGGTGGGCGTCGCGCAGACGATCCCGTCACACCCGAACCCCGTCACCGGCCGCCCGTCGATCTCCAGCACGACCTCAAGCAGCTTCTCCGCGCCGGCCTTCTGCACCGCCGCCTCGTTCAGCGCCCAGTCCGTGTGCACGATGTTCCCGTTCTTGTGCACCACGACATCGACGGTCATCCGCTCCTCGACCTCGTACGCCCGCGTGACCACCCGGTCCACGACCTTGTCGAGATCGTCCCGCTCCGCCTCCGCGAGGAACCCCACGCTGCCGAGGTTGACGCCGAGCATCGGCACCCCGGACGCCCGGGCGAACTCCGCGCCGCGCAGCAGCGTGCCGTCGCCGCCGAGGACGATGAGCAGCTCGCAGCCCTCAAGGCACTGCGGGGTGGCCTCGGTGACCGTCTCCACCTCGGGGGGCAGCGGCAGGTCGCGTGCCTCGTACTCCAGGACGCGCACTCCGATACCGGATTGCAGGAGCCCCTTCACCACCAGTTCGGCACTCCGGATGGCCGCCGGGCGACCCGTGTGCGCGAGCAGGAAAACAGTACGAGCTCGGTTCTGTGTCAACGCGGCCCCTCCGCCACTGCACGGTCAACATCGGCCGGGTCCAGTTCGGGTGCGCCGGCCCGCAGCCACAGAAAGTACTCGACATTCCCCGACGGCCCGGGCAGCGGGCTGGCGGTGACCCCGCGCACCCCGAGCCCCAGCTCGGCCGCCCGCCGGGCGACCTCGCGCACGGCCTCGGCCCGGAGTTCCGGGCTGCGGACGACTCCGCCGCTCCCCAGCCGCTCCTTCCCCACCTCGAACTGCGGCTTGACCATCATCACCAGGTCCGCGTCCGGCTTCGTGCACCGCACCAGGGCGGGCAGCACCAGCCCGAGCGGGATGAAGGACAGATCCCCCACGACAAGATCCACAGGCTCCCCATCGATCGCTTCAAGCGTCAACTCGCGTACGTTCGTACGGTCCTTGACGGTGACGCGTTCATCGCTCTGAAGAGACCAGGCGAGTTGTCCGTACCCGACGTCGACGGCCACGACCTGCGTGGCACGCGCCCGCAGCAGCACATCGGTGAAGCCTCCGGTGGACGCGCCGGCGTCCAGCGCCCGCCGCCCCTCGACCACGAGCCCCCGCGGTACGAAGGCCGCCAGCGCGCCCGCGAGCTTGTGGCCGCCCCGCGAGACGTAGTCGGGATCGTCGTCGTCCCGCACGACCACGATGGCGGCCGCGGTCTCCACCTGGGTGGCGGGCTTGGTCGCGACGGTCTTGCCCACGGTGACCCGGCCGGCGGCGATCAGCTGGCTCGCGTGCTCCCGCGAGCGCGCGAGCTTCCGTCGGACCAGCTCGGCGTCGAGACGGCGGCGTGCCACTCCTGCCACGTTCGGTTCAGCTCCTGTTGTCGTACGGCCTCGGGGGCCCCGGAGGTCCCGGGCGGGCGTCCAGCGCTGTGAGCGCGTCGCGCAGCCCCCGGTGTACATCCTCGTACACCTCGACATGTCCGTCGGTGGCGAGGTGGTCGGTGTCGGCGAGCCGCCCGAGCTGGGCATCGACGTCGGCGTTGCCGCTCGGGGCGCGGTCCACGTGCAGGGGCGCGGGGGCGGCCGGGTCGTACGCGGGCTCCGGCTCCACGACGGCCTCCGGAACACCCGCCGGAACACCCTGCGCTACGGCCCCGACCTCGGCCTCGGGCAATGAGTCGCTCATGCCCAGACGCTACCCCGAAGCCCTGGGGTACCGTCGATCACGATGGCAACGATCGAAGAGTGCCGCGCCGCACTCGAGAAGCTCTCGGACAACATGCAGAAGGCCGATGGGAATGTCCGCGCCGCCGCGGCCATGGACCGTTCGGTCAGCTGCCGGATCACCGACCTCGACACCACGTTCGTCGGCCGGCTCACCGGCGGCCGGATCGTGGTGGACGAGACCGTGCGGGGCCTTCCGGCGGAGAAGGCCCAGATCAGGCTGACCATGGCCGGTGACGACCTCGTCGCCATGGTCGACGGCGGCCTGAACTTCGCCAAGGCCTGGGGCTCGGGCCGGGTGAAGCTGGAGGCCAACGTGTTCGACCTGTTCCGCCTCAGGAAGCTTCTGTAGTCACCGCTACCGTCCCTGCCCCGGCGGCGGCTCCCGCACGCGCGCGTGCCTTGCGTGCCGCCGGCACCACCAGCGGTGTGCCCGTCTCCGGGTCGTCGATCACCTGGCAGCGCAGCCCGAAGACCTCCTCGACCAGGTCGGCCGTCACGATGTCGCTCGGGGCGCCCTCCGCGATGACCGTGCCCTCCCGCAGCGCGATGAGGTGGGTGGCGTACCGGGCGGCGTGGTTGAGGTCGTGCAGCACCGCGACCAGCGTGCGGCCCTGCTCCTCGTGCAGTTCGGCACAGAGGTCGAGGACGTCGATCTGGTGCTGGATGTCCAGGTAGGTGGTCGGCTCGTCGAGCAGCAGCAGGGGTGTCTGCTGGGCCAGCGCCATCGCGATCCACACGCGCTGCCGCTGCCCGCCGGACAGTTCGTCGACATAGCGATCGGCCAGTTCGGCGACTCCGGTCTGTGCCATCGACTCCTGTACGACCCGCTCGTCCTCGGCGGACCACTGGCGCAGGATGCCCTGGTGCGGGTACCGGCCGCGGCCCACGAGGTCGCCGACGGTGATGCCGTCGGGCGCGATGGACGACTGGGGCAGCAGCCCCAGGGTGCGCGCGACCTTCTTCGCCGGCATCGACTGGATGACCTGCCCGTCGAGCAGCACCCGGCCCTCGTTCGGCTTCAGCATCCGGGACAGGGCGCGCAGCAGCGTGGACTTGCCGCACGCGTTCGGGCCGACGATCACCGTGAAGGAGTTGTCGGGGATCTCCACGGACAACTCGCGCGCGATGACGCGCTGGTCGTAGGCGAGGGTGACGTTCTCGGCGGACAGGCGGTTCACGGTGCTCCTTCGGTGGTTCTCGTTCGCCGAGGCGTTCGTAGAGGTGTGCGTGGAGGTATACGTGGAGAGGCTCGCGGAGACGTTCGTGGCGGCGCTCGCGGGAGTGGTGGCCCTGGCCGCGCTCATATCCGGCCCGCCTTCCGCTCGGTGACCAGGAGCCACAGCAGGTAGATCCCGCCGAGGACCCCGGTGACCACGCCGACGGGCAACTGGTCGGCGCCGAAGGCCCGTTGGGACGCCCAGTCGGCGGTGACCAGCAGGGTGGCGCCCATGCAGAGGGAGGGCACCAGATTGGGACCGGGCGAGCGGGTCAGCCGGCGGGCGAGCTGCGGTGCCGTGAGAGCGACGAAGCCGACGGGTCCCGCGGCGGCGGTCGCGGCCGAGGTGAGCAGCACGGCGGCCACCAACAGCAGCAGCCGTACGCGCTCGACGCGCACCCCGAGGGCGTACGACACGTCGTCGCCCATCTCCATCATCCGCAGCCCGCGCCCGTTGGCGAGGACCAGCGGCAGCAGCACGGCGCACAGCGCGAGCAGCGGCCAGACCTGCGTCCAGTCACGGCCGTTGAGGGAGCCGGTCATCCAGACAACCGCGCGGGCCGCGTCGACGAGGTCGGCCTTGGTGAGCAGATAGCCGTTGACGGCGGTGACGACGGCGGAGACCCCGATGCCGACCAGGACGAGCCGGTACCCGTGCACGCCCTGCTTCCAGGCGAGCAGATAGATCGCGAGCCCGGTCACCAGACCGCCGACGAGCGCCCCGAGGGTGACGGCGGTCGCGCTGCCGGAGAACAGCACGATCATGACGAGCGCCCCGGCCGTCGACCCCTGTGAGAGGCCGAGCACGTCCGGACTGCCCAGCGGATTGCGGGAGATGGACTGGAACAGCGCACCCCCGAGCCCGAGCGAGGCACCGACCAGGAGGCCGACGAGGACGCGGGGCAGCCGCAGTTCGTTGACGATGAACTCCTGTCCCGCGTTCCCGCCGCCGAACAGCGTCTTGAGGACGTCACCGGCCGGGATCGGGAAGTCCCCGGTGCCGATCAGCACGACGCTCGCGGCGAGCGCGCAGACCAGGAGAAGGACGACGACCGTCACGGCGCGGGGGTCGAGACGCAGCGAGAGACCGCCGGTCCGTACGGCCCGGGTACGGAGAGTCTGAGTGCGTGTGGCCTTCACAGCTGGGCCGTCCTCCGCCGTCGTACGAGATAGATGAAGACCGGGCCGCCGATGATCGCGGTCACGATGCCGACCTGGAGCTCCGCGGGCCGCGCGATCAGCCGGCCGAGCACGTCCGCCGAGAGCAGCAGCACGGGCGACAGGATCGTGGCGTACGGCAGGATCCAGCGCAGATCGGGGCCGGTGAAGGAGCGCACCACGTGCGGGACCATCAGGCCGACGAAGACGATCGGGCCGCAGGCCGCGGTCGCCGCTCCGCACAGCACGGTCGCGGAGAGCATGGCGAGCGCGCGGGTGCGGTTGAGGTCGGCGCCGAGGGCGCGGGCGGTGTCGTCGCCCATCGCGACCGCGTTCAGGGGGCGGGCGAGCAGCAGCGCGACGACCGTGCCGACCGCGAAGAACGGCGCGACCTGGGTGATCGTCGAGCCGGTGGCCGAGGCCAGTGAACCGACCGTCCAGAAGCGCATCTTGGAGAGCGCCGCGTCGTCCATGATCATGACGGCCTGGAGATAGCCGTAGAGCGCGGCGCTGATCGCGGTGCCGGCGAGGGCGAGGCGTACGGGGGTGGCGCCCCGGCTGCCGCCCAGGAACCAGACCAGCGCGCCGACCACGGCCGCGCCCGCGAAGGCGAACCAGACGTAGCCGCTCAGCGAGGTGACACCGAAGTACGTGATCGCGGTGACGACCGCGGCGGAGGCGCCGGCGTTGATGCCGAGGAGGCCGGGGTCCGCGAGGGGGTTGCGGGTGAGCGCCTGGAGGACCGCGCCGGACAGGCCGAGCGCGGCACCGGCGAGCAGCCCGAGGACCGTACGGGAGACGCGGTCGCCGACCACGACGTCCGCATAGGTCCCCGAGTCATGGAACAGGCCGTGCCACACATCCCCCAACGGCAGCGATTTCGCGCCGATCGCGATGCTCGCCAGGGCCACGAGGACCAGGAGCGCCATCGAGGCGAAGAGCCCAAGGACACGTATCGCCCGGTGGGTTGGGGGCGCGGGGGCGGTCTCCGCGCGCTGTTCTGGAGGACTGTCGACCAACACCAGGTTAGGTTAGCCTACCCTCGCATGTGTTCCGGAGGCCGTGTCCCGCTCCCCCGCCGTTCAGCGCCCCGGACGCCGAGCCCGCCTCCCCGTGTCACAACTCCAGCCGCGCCAGCGCCTTCTCGCCGTCCAGCGTGCAGGAACCGTCCCCCGCCGCCGTCCAGGCCGCCGCGCACAGGGCGCGCAACCCGTCCAAGGGCTCGCCCTCACCGTCGAGTTCCAGCCGGTCACGGCCCGCCGTCGCCGTCCAGCCACCGCACCGGAAGCCGTCTCCCGCCTCGGTGACCTCGGGCTGCCCGGTGAGCATGCCCCGCAGATCGGCGTCGACGTACGTCGGCCGGTGCTGCGGCGGCGCGGCCAGCAGCTGCGGGCCGTCGGTCACCCCGGTCAGGACGAGCAGCGAATCCACCTCGCCGTTGAACGCCCCCTCGATGTCCGTGTCCAGGCGGTCCCCCACGACCAACGGCCGCTCGGCGCCCGTGCGCAGGATCGTCTCCTTGTGCATGGGCGGCAACGGCTTGCCCGCGACCTGCGGCTCGGCCCCGGTCGCGATGCGTACGACCTCCACCGCCGCGCCGTTGCCCGGGGCGATGCCGCGCGCGCTCGGGATCGTCAGGTCGGTGTTGGACGCGAACCACGGCACCCCGCGCGCGATGGCGTAACAGGCCTCCGCGAACCGCGACCACATCAGGTCGGGACCGCCGTAGCCCTGCACCACGGCCACCGGCTCGTCGTCCGCCGAGTCGACGGGCTCAAGGCCGCGCTCGCGCAGCGCGACCCGCAGCCCCTCGCCGCCGATGACCAGCACCCGGGAGCCCGCCGGCACCTGCTCGCTGATCAGCCGGGCGACGGCCTGCGCGGAGGTGATGACGTCGTCGGCACCCGTCGGTATGCCCAGCTCGGTGAGGTGGTCGGCCACCGCGTCCGGGGTCCGCAGCGCGTTGTTCGTGACGTAGGCCAGCCGCATCCCGCCCGCGCGGGCGGTGGCGAGCGAGTCGACCGCGTGGGCGATCGCCTCACCCCCCGCGTACACCACCCCGTCGAGGTCGAGCAGCGCCGTGTCGTACGCCTCGCTCAGGGCCCGGCCACTGCCCTCGGGCCTCGTCCTGACGCTCTGGCTCATTCCACATCGCTCCTCGTTCGATCGCTTTCACCCGATCATCCCGCATGCCACTGACACACGTACGATGCCGGGATGAACACCGCAGGTCACTCGGAAGCAACGGAGCGCCGAGGCCTGGAACTCACCCCGTTCCGAGGCCTTCGCTACGACCCCGACCTGGTCGGCAGCCTGGCCGCCGTGACGTCCCCACCGTACGACGTCGTCGTACGCCCCGACGGCCTGCACCATCTCCAGGACTCCGACCCGCACAACATCGTCCGGCTGATCCTCCCGCAGGCCACCACCCCCAGCGCCCGCAACGAACAGGCCGCCGACACCCTGCACCGCTGGCTCTCCGAGGGCGTCCTCACCACCGACCCCGAGCCCGGCCTGTACGTCTACGAACAGCACGACGGCAACGGCCTGTTGCAGCGCGGTGTCATCGGCGCCCTGCGCCTGTCGGACCCGTCGGAGGGCGTGGTCCTGCCGCACGAGGACGTCATGCCGCACGTGGTCGCCGACCGCGCGGCCCTCATGCGCGCCACCTCGGCGAACTTCGAACCCCTGCTCCTGACCTACCGCGGCAATGGCACGCCGTCCGACACGACGACGGTCGTCGAGCGCATCGCCCAGGACCCCGCCCTGCTGTCGACGACCACGGAGGACGGCTACAGCCACCGCCTCTGGTCGGTCACCGACCCCGCCGACCTGGCCCGCATCCAGCAGGACCTGGCCCACCACCAGGCCCTGATCGCCGACGGCCACCACCGCTGGGCGACCTATCGACGTCTACGCGCGGAGCACCCCTCCCCCAGTCCCTGGGACTACGGCCTCGTCCTCCTCGTGGACACGGCCCGCTACCCGCTCCGCGTCCGCGCGATCCACCGCCTCCTGCACGGCGTCCCGGTCTCCGCCGCCCTCGCCGCCCTGGAGGGCCTGTTCCGGGTACGGCACCTGGAGATGCCCCTCCCGGAAGCGCTGGACGCCCTCGCCGACGCGGCCTGCGAGGGCAACGCCTTCCTCCTCGCCGGCGACGGCGCCTTCCACCTGGTCGACCACCCGGACCCGGACCTCCTGGCCCGCACGATCCCGGCCGACCGCCCGGCCGCCTGGCGCACCCTGGACGCGACGGTCCTGCACGCCACCCTCCTGGACCACGTCTGGCACGTCCCTGAGGACGACCCGGCCCGCATCGCCTACATCCACGACACCGCCGCCACGGTCCGCAAGGCCGAACGCGACGGCGGCACGGCCGTGTTGATGCACCCCGTCCGCGAGGAGATCGTCCGCGACCTGGCCCGCCAAGGGGTCACGATGCCCCGCAAGTCGACGTCCTTCGGCCCGAAACCGGCGTCGGGACTGGTGCTGCGCGCACTGGACGACTGAGCCGCGGCCGTCACCACCCGGAACGCGAAAGGGCGGGACCCCAGGTGCTGGGGTCCCGCCCTTGTCACTTCACCGACGTGGGTCAGTTCTTGTCGTCGTCGTCATCTTCTTTAGGAAGGGCATCGTCCTTGACGACGTCTTCCTTGACGACGTCTTCCGTGGACTCGGCAGCGGCTTCGACACCGTCGTCCTCGTCCTCGGCGTCGTCCTCGATGTCGTCGTCCTCGTCCTCGTCGTCCAACTCGTCGACTACGGAGACATCGTCCTGGGGCTCGACCTCGTCATCGACCAGGGCCTCGGCCTCAGCGTCGGTCACGGTGTCGCTGTCGTCCTCGTCGTCGTCCTCGACGAACGCGTCGACGAACTCGACCCCGTCCATCTCGGCGAGCCGGTCCGACGCGTCCGTGCTGCCGTCCTTGTCGGACTCCACGGCCTTGGCGAACCACTCCCGCGCCTCGCCCTCGCGCCCGGCGGCGAGCAGGGCGTCGGCGTAGGCGTACCGCAGTCGCGCGGTCCACGGCTGCACGGTGTTCGAGGCCAGCTCGGGGCTCTGGAGCGTGACGATCGCCGCGTCGAGCTGGTCCATGTCACGCCGGGCACCGGCCGCGACGAGCCGCATCTCGACCTGGCCGGCCTTGTCGAGCTTGTGCACCTCGGCCGCGCCGGCCATCTCCAGCGCCTTCTCGGGCCGCCCGAGCCCACGCTCGCAGTCGGCCATCACGGGCCACAGGTCCACGCTGCCGGTCATCCGACGCGCGGCCCGGAACTCGGCCAGCGCCTCGCTGTACTTCTGGTTGGCGTACGCGGCGAAACCGGCCGCCTCGCGCACGGCGGCGACACGGGACGCCAGGCGCAGGGCGATCTTGGAGTAGGCGTAGGCGCCCTCGGGGTCCTCGTCGATGAGCCGGGCGACCATCACCAGGTTCTTGGAGACGTCCTCCGCGAGCCCCTTCGGCAGGCTGAGCAGCTCCTGCCGTACGTCCTTGTCGATCTCCTCGCCGGTGACGTCCTCGGGGATCGGCAGCCGCTTGATCGGCTCCCGGTCGCGGTCCCGCTCGTCCCGGAACCGGCTGCCGCCACCACGGCGGTCGTCGCCGCGACGGTCGTCACGCCGGTCGTCGCGGCGGGGGTAGCCACCGCGCTCGTCGTCACGCCGGAACGCGGGACGGTCACCACGGCTGTCGTCCCGACGGAAACCACCGGGACGCCCTCCACGATCGCCGCCACGGTCATCACGGCGGTCATCGCGACGGGGCCCGGACGGACGGTCGTCACGGCGGGGAGCGGCGGAACGGTCGTCACGGCGGGCATAGCTGCCACGGTCGCCGCGGTCGTCGTCACGCCGGAAGGCAGGACGCTCGCCCCGGTTGTCACCACGGTTGTCGCCCCGATCATCACGGCGGAACGGAGGACGCTCACCACGACTGTCGTCACGCCGGAAGGCAGGACGATCCCCACCACGGTCATCACGACGCGGGGCGGCGGAGCGGTCGTCACGGCGGGGGTAGCTGCCACGGTCCCCGCGGTTGTCGTCACGCCGGAAGGCAGGACGGTCACCGTCACGACGGTCGTCACGGCGGTCGTCACGCCGGAAGGGCGGACGCTCACCACGGTTGTCACCACGGTTGTCGCCGCGGTCATCACGCCGGAACGGAGGACGCTCACCACGACTGTCATCGCGCCGGAAGCCACCACGATCGCCGCCGCGGTCATCCCGGCGGGGGCCGGCGAAACGGTCGTCACGACGCGGGGCGGCGGAACGGTCGTCACGCCCACGGAATCCACCGCGATCGCCACTGCCACGGTCATCGCTACGACGGTCATCGCGACGGTCGTCACGGCGGGGGTAGCTGCCACGGTCGCCGCGGTCGTCGTCACGCCGGAAGGCAGGGCGCTCGCCCCGGTTGTCACCACGGTTGTCGCCGCGGTCATCACGGCGGAACGGAGGCCGCTCACCGCGATTGTCGTCACGCCGGAAGCCGCCACCGCTGCCCCGGTTGTCGTCCCGCCGGAAGGGCGGACGCTCACCACGGCTGTCATCGCGCCGGAAACCGCCACCGCGGTTGTCGTCGCGACGCTCTCCACCCCGGTTGTCGCTGCGGTCGTCACGGCGGAACGGGGGCCGCTCACCGCGGTTGTCGTCCCGACGGAAACCACCGGGACGCCCGCCACGCTCGCCACCACGGTCATCCCGACGGGGCCCGGACGGACGGTCGTCACGACGAGGACCCGCGGGCCGGTCATCGCGACGGGGGCCGGCGGAACGGTCGTCACGCCCGCGGTACCCACCGCGGTCGCCACCGCCCCCGCTACCGGCACCGCCGCGGTCGTCACGGCGAGGGGCGCCGCCCCGGTTGTCGTCACGGCGGCCGTAGCCCCCGCGATCGCCGCTGCCGCCGCGGTCGTTTCCACGATCGTTGCTACGACTCGGGCCTCCGCGGTACCCGCCACGGTCGCCGCGGTCACCACTGTCCCGTCGCCGCTCCTCGCGCTCCGGTCGGTCCTCGGGAGAGTTGGTGGACATCGGTGACTCCTGTCTTCGGTACCGCAAGTCATTCTCGCGCAGCCAGCTACGCGGCGCGCTCCGGACTGTGTTTCTGAAAGTTTCTGGAAAAACAAAAGGACCCCTGGTCCCAGCGTGAACGCTGGGACCAGGGGTCCTCCAAAGATTGTTCGGCGGCGTCCTACTCTCCCACAGGGTCCCCCCTGCAGTACCATCGGCGCTGTAAGGCTTAGCTTCCGGGTTCGAAATGTAACCGGGCGTTTCCCTCACGCTATGACCACCGAAACCCTAATGGTTTCGAGCGAACAAGCACACTTTTCTGTTGTGTCGTTCAAGCTCTAGCCGACAACTGTTCGTTGTCTCAGAACTAACACAGTGGACGCGAGCAACTGAGGACAAGCCCTCGGCCTATTAGTACCGGTCACCTCCAGCGGTTACCCGCCTTCCAGATCCGGCCTATCAAC